>JBFWOO010000004.1:0-289622 GCA_050250415.1 Dehalococcoidia bacterium
GGATCAGGCCGATGTTGCCCTCCTGGATGAGGTCCAGCAGGGACATGCCGCGCCCGATGTACTTCTTCGCGACCGACACCACCAGGCGGAGGTTCGCCTCCGTCAGCTGCCGCTCGCTGCGCTTCCCGTCGAAGATGATCTTCTGGAAGTAGTACTGGAATGCGCCGCCGTGCTCCGCCTCGAGCTTCTCGGCGAGGTTCTTCGGCGGCGGGAAGACCTTGGACTCATTCCCCGCGACGTCCGCGGCCCAGCGGATGTGCTCCGGCCGCAGGATGTGGGTGATGATCGAGTGGCGGAAGATCTGGTCGCGGGCCTTGTCCGCGTCCCACTTGAACTCCTTCATCACCGCCGCGTGCAGCGCCTCGTCCAGCTCGCCGTCGATCGCCTTGCGGAAGTCCCGGTCCAGGATCCGCTCGGAGACGGCCTGCCGCGGCAGCTCGAGGTAGCGCGAGATGAACTGGTAGATCGGGCGGTCGCCGTGGAACTGCTTGAGCAGCTCCACGAACACCTCGGACCAGGTCGGGTCGTCGCCGGTCTCCTCGCGGTAGTCCTCCACGATCGTCTCGACGTGGATCCACTCCTCGATGGCGCGGGAGAGGCGCTTCTCGTCGTCCGCGGTGAGGAGGGAGACCTTGCCGATCTCGCGGAGGTACATGCGGACGGGGTCGTCGATCCCGGAGACCTCGTCCACGATGCGCTTCGCGGCCTGCACCACCTCGGAGGCCTCGCGGCCCACCGGGTCGATGCGGACGGAGATCCCGTTCTCCGAGAGCTGGGCGATGACCGCGGAGAGCTTCTCCGCGTTCAGCTCGGCCTCGGGGATCGCCTCGATGACGTCGTCAGCGGTGACGTGGCCGGAGCGGCGTCCCTTCGAGAGGAGCGCGTCCAGGCCGGCGTCGGCCAGCGCGGTGTCTTCGAATGCCTGCGTCATGGTTCACCTCTCTCACCAGGCCCGGCGAGGTCTCCGTCCTCTGCGGATCGAATCCCCGCCGCCACCTGGTATGACCGGGTCAGCGCACGCTGACGCCGGGTCGTCTCAATGAATTCGTCGGCCACCTCGCCGACCACCGTCACCGGCTCACCGGTGGCGGCGTCCGAGGCGGGCCCGCGGCGGGCGCCCTTCAGCGCCTCCGCCTGCTCGCGCGCCACCGCCAGCAGTCGCTGGTGCTGGCGCCGGGTGCGCAGCTCGCGCGCCATCGCCGTCACCATCTCGGGGACGTGGCGTGCTTCGTACAGGGGCAACGGGGCCGCGCAGAGCGCTTCGTAGCGTTCCTTCACGTCGGGTTCGAGGTCCTCCGCGTGCTCATCCAGGTCGATGTCCGCGACCCAGGCGTCGAACACGGCGCGGTTCAGTGAATCCTCGAACAGCCCGGGGTCCACGGACAGCCCCGCGCCTCGGGATTCCGAGCGCTGGACGACGAGCCGCAGGAGCTGGACCTCGCCGTCGGGCGGGGCGCTCTTCTCGCGCTTCGCCTGGGAGACCTCCTGCTTCGTTGCCACGGGCCGAGGGCCGGGCGCTGGCTGCCCCTGCGCGAACGCGCGGCGCTCGGCGAGGCGCCGCAGGATCGTGGCCTCGTCCACCTGCGCGAAGCGCGCAAGTTTCTGGACATAACTCGAACGAACCACCTCGTCGCCGATGCGCCCGAGGTAGGGGACGAGCGTCTCGACGGCCTTCGAGCGGCCGCGGGCGTCGCCGGCGTCCACGGCCGCCGTGATCACCTCGAAGATGTGGTCCAGCACCGGCTTCGCACCATCCAGCAGCTGGCGGAAGCGCTCGGTGTCCTTGCGTACCAGTGAGTCGGGGTCTTCGCCCTCGGGCAGCGCCACGACGCGGATGTCCGCGTCGAGCACCTCCTGATACGAGATCAGACCGCCGTAGCCGAGCGACACCGAGCCGCGTCGGTCCGCGACACCCGCGGCCACCTCCACGCCCCGCAGGGTCGCGGCGGAGCCGGCGTTGTCCGCGTCGAGCGCGAGCACCACGTTGTGCGAATACCGCTTCAGCAGGTCCATCTGCTTCTCGGTGATCGCCGTGCCGTTCGACGCCACCACCTCCGTGAAGCCGAAGGTGTGGGCGGCGATGACGTCCATGTACCCCTCGACGACGACCGCGCGGTCGCCGCGCCGGATGGCGTCGGACGCCCGGTCGAGGCCGTAGAGGTTCCCGCTCTTGTCGAAGAGCGGCGTCTGCGGCGTGTTGAGGTACTTCGGCTCGTCCTCCGGGTTGAGGGCGCGGGCGCCGAAGCCGATCAGTCGGCGTCGGGCGTCCCGGGTCGGGAACATCAGGCGGTTGCGGAAGCGGTCGTAGACGCGGCCATTCTCGGAACGGATCGCGAGCCCGGACTCCACCACGTCGTCTTCGGTGAAGCCGCGGGCGAGGAGGTGATCCGTCAGGGTGCGCCAGTCGTCCGGCGCGTACCCCAGCTGCCAGGTCTCGATCGTCGTGTCGTCCAGCCCGCGG
Source organism: Dehalococcoidia bacterium (assembly GCA_050250415.1). Lineage (GTDB taxonomy): Bacteria > Chloroflexota > Dehalococcoidia > UBA2979 > UBA2979 > W-Chloroflexi-9. The sequence goes on from JBFWOO010000004.1 coordinate 2,462, forward strand.
CGGTCGCAGTAGGCGCGCGCCTGCGCGCCGTCCGCCCCCTTCAGGTGCGCGGCGAAGAACACCGCCGCCGCCTCGTTCGCCTGGAGCAGGCGCTCGTGCTGCTCGCGCTGCTGCACCTCGCGCTGGGTGGGCGGACGCAACTCCACGCCCGCGCGGTCCGCGCAGAGCCGGAGGGCTTCCTTGAAGTCGAGTCCCTCGCGCCGCCGCACGAACTCGATCACGTCGCCGCCGGTCGAGCAGGCGCCGAAGCAGTGCCAGGTCTGGCGCTCCGGGTCCACGACGAAGGAGGGCGTCCGCTCGTTGTGGAACGGGCACGGCGCCTTGAACGTGCGGCCGGCCTTCTTGAGCTCGGGCACGTAGCTGGACACGACATCAACGATGTCGAGTCGGGACTTCACGTCGTCGATGGTGGTCATTCACCTAGTTAGACACCGGAACCGGCGAATGGTTACGCGCTCGCGGCACGATTCACGAGGTTTTGTCGGACCGGGGGCGAGCTACGCCCGACGAGCCTGCTCCGGCGGGATCATCGGGATCTCGGGCGTCGAGGGGGCTTCCGGGAGCGGCGGCAGCGGCGGGCGGGCGGCGATGCGCGCCGCAGCGTCCGCCTCCCGGCGCTCGGCAGCCTCCACCAGCGCGCGGCCCGTCGCCTCGTCTGCCTCGGGGCTCTCGAGGTAGCGGCGGGTCCGATAGCGCGCCCCGGCGAGCGCGTGGACGACCTGCGGGGGCATCGGTTTCTCGACCGGGCGCGGCGTGTAGTCACCACCGGCAGCGCGTGCGGCTGCCGTGCGCTCCTCCCCGGCGACGCGGGCGAGCAGCTGCACGACGGTCACGCCGCCGAGGTCGGTCGCGAAGTCGCGCTCGGTGACGTCGGCGAGCGCGGCGAGGAGGTCCGCGCGGGCGGCGTCGAGCCGGTCGTTCAGTGCCTGGAGCACCGCGGCAGCGATCATCGTGCGTCCATCATCGCGGGTAGGTGTTGTTCGCGATCACGGCGTCCTCGATCGCGTCCGTGGAGAGGATGACGGTGACGCGTGTCAGGTCGATCTCGGTGATCTCCTCGAACGCCAGTTCCGCGGTGCCGCCGGGCGCGATCTCGACTGTCTGGCGCTCGCGGCCGATGAGCGCCGTCCCGGGGGGCGCCTCCCGGACGGAGACGGTGAACGTACCGACGACCGGGATGGGTGAGTTGTTCCGCAGCGTGACCACGAGGTGCGCGTCGTCGTCTTCGACGGCCGCGCTCACGATCTCCACGTCGTTCGGCGCGTCCGGGCCGACGAGGCCGATCCAGGTGTTGTTCGCCGTGTCCTCCTCCTGCACCCCCTCGATCGGCTGGAGGACGACCTCGAGCTCGCGGCGGAGCTGGAGATAGACGCCGGGCACCGCGCCCGCGACCCGCTGGTTCGGCCGGAGCGGTTCGCCCGGCTTCACCACCTCGAGCGCGACTGGCTCGCCCCCGTCGATCGTGACGAGGAACTCCCCCGCCCCGTCGGCGACGCCCTGGTTGAGGACCTCCACCCAGAGCGTGTTCTGCTGTGCGAACACGCGTGAGATCACGAGGTCCGGCAGGTCCGGCGAGAGGGTGGCGGGGCCGGCCGGCGGCGTCGCTCCGGGCGCTGCGATCACGGGCAGCGGCCCGACGTCGACCCCCGTGGTCGCGTCCAGCGGGATCCAGCCGGTCTGCGTGGGACGGTCCTCGGCGGTTACGACGAGCCACAGACCGTCCTGCGAGCGTCCGAGGACGTTGATCGAGTCCGTCACGGCCAGGCGGGTGACGATCGCGAACTGCGAGGACGGCCCCGAGCGCACGTCGACGGGGCGGGTGACCGCGACACCCGCGATCACGGGCGTGGAGGGCGGCGGCGTCTCTGCGATCGTCGGAGCCGGGGTAGCCTCGGCGCCGGGTTCGTCGGCGGAGAGGATCACGACCGCGAAGAAGCCGATCGCGGTCGCGCCGATGACGGCAGCCATCACCGCGCCGATGAGCTCGAAGCGTCGCCGCTCCTGGGGGGGATCCTCGAGCTTCACTCGCCGGCTCCGTCTTCGCCCTGGGCGCCCGTCTCGGCGCCCGCGTCGTCGCCGCCCTCGGCCGGGGGCGGCGCTTCCCCGCCCGTGCCAACGAGCAGGACACGCCGCGAGTTGTTGAACTCGCTCGACTCCTCGACCTCGTTGCTCGGGTCAACCTCGACGATGAACAGACCGGTCTGAGCCACCGTGAAGCCGGTGTTCACCGCCGCGCTGCGTCCCGCTCCGAGGGGTGACGCGCTGAGGTCCGCGTCGAGCGATGCGACGATCTCGCCCTCGGCCGTCGTGACGCGCACCGTGACGGCTCCGCTGAAGCTGGAGCGGCCAAGGTTGGTGATGCGGACGGTGAGCAGCCCGGAGCCGGCGACGTCCGCGCTGGAGACGCTGAGGTCGGGCAGGGCGGGCTCATCGAGGAGGCCGCCCTCCCCGCTGCCGCCGGCCTCGGTGACGCTCGCGACATCCGGCACCGCCACGAGGTCCGGGAGGCTCTCGTCCACGAAGTTCGGCGCGGCGATCCAGCCCTCGAGGCTGGACGTGACCGGGTAGATCACCCGCAGCCACGAGGAGTCGTCCGTGCGCCCGGTGATCCGGACGGCGCGGTCCTCCGGCACGACGGCGACGAGGTCCGCGGTCCGCGACGGGGACGCGTACATGTTCGAGGTGAGTGCCACCCGCGCCTGGGGCCCCTCCACGGCGCCGGTCGCCGTGGGGCTGGCGCCGTCCGTGGTCCCCTCACCGCTGTCTCCGCCGAACAGCCAGACGCCGCCGATCGTGAGCGCGGCGATGGCAAGGACGAGGAGTCCGGCGATCGTGGGCGGACGCACGGCGATCAGACTACTCCGCTCGTGGTTCGGCGGCTGCTGCCGGCTGGCTCATCCCTCGGGCGCCAGTCCCAGCTCGCGCGCACGGCGGTCGGCGTAGCCGTCCGTCATGCCGGAGACGTAGTCGGCGGCGCGCCGCCAGGGCGGGTCGGCGGGGAGGGAGTAGCCGGGGATGCGGTCCGGGTTCGCCTCGTAGTACCGGTACAGCGCCTCGACGATCGCCTGCCCGCGCCGGGCCTCCTCCAGCGTCGACTCGTGAAGGTAGACGCGGGTGAACATGAACTCCCGCAGCTCGTCAGTCGCGTGGAGCGCCGCCTCCGAGAGCCGGACGCGTGGGTCGTCCTCGAACGATGCGGCGGAGGCATCGACGACGTCGGCGACGAGCGTCGTGATGCGGTCGGAGTGCGAGCGGCCGAGGACCGTATGCACGTCCCGCGGGAGGTCCGTCTCCGCGATCAGGCCGGCACGGATCGCGTCCTCGATGTCGTGGTTCAGGTAGGCGAGGGAATCGGCGAGCTTCACGATCTGCCCCTCGAGCGTCGACGCGAAGCCCCAGGCTTCGGCCGCCACGGACTCGCGGACCTTCGAGTGCTTCAGGATGCCCTCGCGCGTCTCGTAGGTGAGGTTGAGGCCGCGGCCGCCGTTCTCGAGCAGCTCAACGATGCGAAGCGACTGCTCGTTGTGGCGGAAGCCCTCCGGCAGTAGCGCCGCGAGCGTCTCCTCGCCAGCGTGACCGAAGGGCGTGTGCCCCATGTCGTGGCCCCAGGCGATCGCCTCGGTCAGGTCCTCGTTCAGGTTGAGGGCGCGGGCGATCGTGCGAGCGACCTGTTGCACCTCGATCGTGTGGGTCATGCGCGTCACCACGTGGTCCGAGTCCGGGTGCACGAAGACCTGCGTCTTATGTTTCAGCCGGCGGAACGCGCGGGTGTGGATGATGCGGTCGCGGTCCACCTGGAACGCGAGACGGAGCGCGTCACGCTCCTCGGGCGTCGCGCGGCCTCGCGAGGTCGCCTCGCGCGCGGCCAGGGGATGCAGCGCCGCCTCCCGCGCATCGAGGACGGCGCGCACGTGCGCGAGGCGGGAGGAGGCCGGGCGGTCGGTCATGTCCGGGCCCTCCTGGTCCTGTGTGCTCTCGCCGGTCGGTCACGGGTGCGTTACCGAAGCGACCCGCAGACGCGATGAAACGCTAAGAAGATGATACGGAAACCCCGTCCTTCGGGCTGGCACGCGCGTTCAACCTGTCCCACACCGCTGGGGGGCCTATAATCTGGCGAGCGGTCGCCGGGGTTGTTAAGCCCCTGATCGACGCTCCCTGACTCCCCGCTGGCTCGCGTGAACTACCGGATGGGCGTCCCCGCGGGCTGCGCCTCCGTTTGCATTCGGCGTCCGCCGCGTCACAGTGCGCTTTCGGACGCCTCGAAGTGGAAGGTCTGTCATGACCCTCGCCTCCCAGGAGACCGACGCTCGGCTGTCCGAACAACTCGTCTACTTCTTCGGCGACGGCGGAGCGACGACGACGGACCGGACCCTCCTGGGGGGTAAGGGCGCGGGCCTCGCGGAGATGAGCGGCCTCGGCATCCCGGTGCCGCCCGGCTTCACGATCACGACGGAAGTCTGCTCCGCGTACTACCGCCAGGGACGGCAGTTCCCCTCCGAGCTCTCCGACCAGGTCCAGGGCGGTCTGCGCTTCATCGAGGAACGCGTCGGTACGCGCTTCGGCGACGCCGACAACCCGCTGCTGGTCTCCGTGCGCTCCGGCGCGCGCGTCTCGATGCCGGGGATGATGGACACGATCCTCAACCTCGGCCTGAACGACACCACCGCCGAGGGCCTCATCAAGCGCTCCGGCAACGCCCGCTTCGTCTACGACTCCTACCGCCGGTTCGTGCAGATGTACGGCGACGTGGTCCTCGGCGTGGGCAAGCTCAACGAGCACGACCACGACCCGTTCGAGGTGCTCCTGAACGCCAGGAAGAAGGCGCGCGGCGTCACCATCGACACCGACCTGACCGCCGACGACCTTCGTGAGCTCGTCGCGGAGTACAAGGCGCTCATCCTGGAGCGCACCGGACGGCCCTTCCCGGAGGACCCGCAGGAGCAGCTCTGGGGCGCGATCGGCGCCGTGTTCTCCTCCTGGGAGACGCCGCGTGCCGTGGTCTACCGCGAGATGCACGGCTACCCGGACTGGTGGGGAACCGCCGTCAACGTGCAGGCGATGGTCTTCGGCAACCTGGGCGACGACTGCGCGACGGGTGTGCTCTTCACCCGTAACCCCTCGACGGGCCAGGACGTCATCTTCGGCGAGTTCCTCGTGAACGCGCAGGGCGAGGATGTCGTGGCCGGCACGCGGACGCCGAGCCCGATCTCGGAGGCCGCCCGCGCTCCGCACGACCCGCCCTCGCTGGAGATCCAGATGCCGGAGGCGTACCGCCAGCTGGTCGCCGCGTGCGACACGCTCGAGAAGCACTTCCGCGACATGCAGGACATCGAGTTCACCGTCCAGCAGGGCAAGCTCTGGATCCTTCAGACGCGCAACGGGAAGCGCTCCGGCCAGGCGATGGTGAAGATCGCCGCGGACATGCACCACGCCGGCGTCCTGACGGAGCGGGAGGCGATCCTGCGCCTCGATCCGGAGCAGCTGAACGAGTTGCTGCACCCCGTGTTCGAGCCGAAGGCCAAGCGCGAGGTCATCGCGACCGGCCTCGCCGCGTCCCCGGGTGCGGCCGTCGGCAAGGTGGTCTTCACCCCCGGCGACGCCGTGCAGTGGGCCGCCCGGGGCGAGGACGTCATCCTCGTCCGTGACGAGACCAGCCCCGAGGACATCGAGGGGATGAAGGACGCCCGCGGGATCCTCACCGCGCGCGGCGGCATGACCTCGCACGCGGCGGTCGTCGCGCGCGGCATGGGCAAGTGCTGCATCACCGGCTGTTCCGAGCTGGAGATCGACTACGCGCACCGCGAATTCCACGTGAACGTGGAGGGGCGCGGCACCGTGATCGTCCGCGAGGGCGACCTCGTCTCCATCGACGGCACGACGGGGCAGGTCATGCTCGGCGCGCTGCCGCTGGCGGAGGCGGTGTTCCCGCCGGAGTACGAAGAGCTGATGGGCTGGGTGGACCGCGAGCGCACGCTGCGCGTCCGCGCCAACGCCGACACCCCCGAGGACGCCGAGCGCGCTCGCGCCTTCGGCGCGGAGGGCATCGGCCTCTGCCGCACGGAGCACATGTTCTTCGGCGCGGACCGCATCCTGGCGATGCGCCAGATGATCCTGTCGCAGACCGAGGAGGAGCGCCGTGTCGCGCTCGGGAAGATCCTCCCGTACCAGCGCGAGGACTTCACGGGGATCCTCCGTGCGATGTCCCCATTCCCGGTGACGATCCGCCTGCTGGACCCGCCGCTGCACGAGTTCCTGCCGCACACGCAGCAGGAGATCGCGGAGCTGGCCTCGGTGCTCAACATGAAGGCGGCGGACGTCGAGAGCCGCGTCCACAACCTCAGCGAGTTCAACCCGATGCTCGGCCACCGCGGCGTCCGCCTGGCGATCACCTACCCGGAGATCTACGAGATCCAGGTGCGGGCGATCATGGAGGCGGCCTGCTCCCTCCAGCAGGAAGGCGTCGAGGTCCACCCGGAGATCATGATCCCGCTGGTTGGGATGGAGGCGGAGCTCGAGGAGCTGCGTCAGCTCACGGAGCAGACGGCGGATGGCGTCTGCGCGGAGCTCGGCATGAAGGTCGAGTACTCCGTCGGCACGATGATCGAGCTCCCGCGCGCGTGCGTGGTCGCCGACCGGATCGCGCACCACGCGGACTTCTTCTCGTTCGGCACCAACGACCTCACTCAGACCACCTTTGGCCTCTCGCGCGACGACGCCGGCCGCTTCCTGCCGTCCTACATCAAGCAGCACATCCTCGAGCGCGACCCGTTCGTGGAGCTCGATCGGGACGGCGTGGGCGGCCTCGTGAAGCTCGGCATCGAGAAGGGCCGGAGCGTGAAGCCGGACCTGAAGGTCGGCATCTGCGGTGAGCACGGCGGCAACCCGCCGTCCGTCCACTTCTGCCACGAGGCGGGCCTGAACTACGTCTCCTGCTCGCCGTACCGCGTGCCGATCGCCCGCCTGGCGGCGGCTCAGGCGGCGCTGCAGGATGAGTCCGCGAATCTGCCCAACGCCCAGTAGCACCCCGTTCCTCACTGACGACAGGCCCGGGCGCCGCCCGGGCCTGTTTCGTTTGGCAGGAATTCTTGCAGGATCCTGTCTTCAGGGTTTTCCCTAACGGTCGATGGTCACAGCAGGATGAGCGCGGACTCTCACGATCGCCGCCGACTGCTGTCGCTACCACGAGGACGTGTAGCGCTTCAGATCATGGCGCCCTTCCTCCTCGTCGTGGTCGCGGCCGGGTTCCTCGGCTCATACACGATCGTTCGGGCCGTCACGACCTCGTTCGGAGAGCGGTTCGAGAACCAGCTGGCGGAGACCTCCCGCGTGGCCGCGGACGGCCTCGTGCGGCAGGAACAGCGCCATCTTGAGACGTTGCGGTCAGTCGTCTTCACGGAGGGGTTCACGGAGGCAGTCCGGAGAGGCGACCTCGCCAGCGTGGAGGCCATCGTGCTCCCCGTCGCAGCCAACGACGGGATCGAGCTGATCGAGGTCCTGGATGCCGGAGGGCGGTCGGTCGCCGGGTACCCGGTGATCTCCGGACGCCTCCAGCCCGTGGCGGTGGCCGACCATTCGTCGTGGAGCATCGTGCGCTCCGTGCTCGCGGGCGTCGCGGATGACCGCGGCGACCGTCACGTGGCGATCGGCAGCGGCCCGCTGGGCCCGTCGCTCTACACGTCCGCGCCCGTGACCTACGCCGGCGAGATAGTCGGGGCGGTCCTCGTCGGCAGCTCGCTGGCGACGTTCCTCCCCGAGATCAAGGCGACGACGCTGGCCGACGTCACGTACTTCACGGCCGCCGGTGATCCGATCGCAACGACCTTCACCGAACCCCTCGATGGTGACTGGTCGACGCTCCAGCTCCCCACGCCCAGGGCCGGCGACCGCGCGACGGTCGCCCTCGCCGGCCGCGACTACGAGCTGCTCGTGAGCCCCATGGTGCTGCGCGGCAGCGCGGTCGGCTTCACCGCCGTCGCGTTGCCGAAGGACTTCGTCACGTTCGCACAGGCCGCCACCGCGCGACGGCTCGCGCTACTCATGGGAGGCGGCGCCGTCGCCATGCTGGCGACCGGCTGGGCCGTCTCGCGCTCGCTGACGCGCCCGCTCGCCCGGCTGGTGAACGCCACGCAGGCGGTCCGGGCGGGCGACCTGAGCGCGCGCTCCAGCGTCCGCCGGTCCGACGAGATCGGTGACCTCGCGGTCTCCTTCGACCACATGGCCGAGGCGCTCCAGCGCACCCACCTGGGGACGCTGGAGGCGCTGGTCTCCGCCATCGACGCGCGCGACGCCTACACCCGCGGCCACTCCGTGCGGGTCGGCCATCTTGCCGAGGCGATCGGGCATCGGCTGGGCCTCCCTTCGGAGGATCGACAACACCTGCTCGTCGGCGGCTACCTCCACGACATCGGCAAGATCGGCGTCCGCGACGCGGTGCTCCTCAAGCCGGGCAACCTTTCGCCGGAGGAACGGAGCGCGATCGAGGGCCATCCCGAGATCGGGCTCGCCATCCTCGGCCCCGTCGGCCTGCCCGAAGAGACGCTCGCCGCCATCGGGCAGCACCACGAACGCCTGGACGGCAGCGGCTATCCAGGGGGACTCGCGGGCGCCGAGGTGTCTATCTACGCCCGCATCGTGACCATCGCCGACGTGTACGACGCACTGATCACGGACAGGCCCTACCGGGCGGCCCTCCCGACGGAAGAGGTATTCGCCATCCTCGACGAGGAGGTGAACCGCGGCCGGATCGACGGGGAAGTGGTGGCGGCGCTCCGTGAGATCGAACCCCAGTGGGCGATGCGCCGTGCCGCAGACCCCAGCCTCGACGGCTTCCGCCTCGAGGCAGATCGCATCCGCCCGCTTCGTCGTGGGCAGCTGATGGAGGTGGCGTAATGCCAGCAGATCTGCGAGCGCTCCGCTCGGTGACGATCGTCGCGACGGTCGTCGGTTCAGCCCTCGGCGCATCCGTGCTCGGGAGCGAGGTAGCCCAGGCGAGTGACTCGCTGATGTTCAACTCCGCGGCGCTGACCTCGAACCTCCACGCCGACTATGCACCGCCGCCGCCCTCGTTCACCGCGCGAGGGACGGCGCGACTGAAGGCGGGAGTCGTCGACCAGGCGCGAGCAGATCGCGCCCTCGTCACCTCCGTCACGACACCGGCGACCGTTAGCCCGCTGTCGCTCGGGTCTGGTGAGCTCATCACGGCGCCGGTGGCCCCGCCGTCGGATGTCGACGCCACCGCGCCCGACGACCTCGAGGACGGCCCGGCCTCCGAGTCGCCCGTCCGCCTGGACGAGATCGAGCCGGAGGCGGTGCGACCGGAGTTCGAGGCAGCTCCGTTGCGCACGACGCCCGCGGAGGTCCTCGGTGGTGGCGGCGACGGCGGCGAGCCGAGCACGGAAGCGGCCGCTCCGACACCGGCGGCGGCAGCGACGCCCGGCGCGACTGGCGCGGCTGGCACCGCCGCCTCGGGAGCGTTCGGCAGCGGGGGCAGCAGTGGGAACTCGTCCGAGAGCAGCGACGCAGCCGCTAGCTCGGGAGACGGCGATAACGACGCTGCGGATGGGAACGCGAACGCCGGGGGTAACTCGAACGCTGGCGGTAACTCGAACGCCGGGGGCAACTCGAACGCTGGCGGCAACTCGAACGCCGGTGGCGAGTCGAACGCCGGTGGCAGCTCCAACGCTGGCGGTAACTCGAACGCTGGCGGTAACTCGAACGCTGGCGGTAACGCGAACGCTGGCGGCAGCTCGAACGCTGGCGGCAACTCGAACGCCGGCGGCAACTCGAACGCCGGTGGCGAGTCGAACGCCGGTGGCAGTTCGGGCGCCGGTGGCAGCTCGAACGCTGGCGGCAGCTCGAACGCCGGTGGCGAGTCGAATGCCGGCGGCAACTCGAACGCTGGCGGCAGCTCGAACGCTGACGGCAGCTCGAACGCCGGTGGCGAGTCGAATGCCGGCGGCAACTCGAACGCTGGCGGCAGCTCGAACGCTGGCGGCAGCTCGAACGCTGGCGGCAGCTCGAACGCCGGTGGCGAGTCGAATGCCGGTGGCAACTCGAACGCTGGCGGCAACGGCAACGGGAACGGCAATGGCGGCGGCAAGAAGCAGTAGCCCGCCCTATCCGAGCAGCGTCACGCCGATCACGCCGGCCACGTAGACCACGAGGATCGCGACGCCTTCATAGCCGATCCCTCGCTGCTCGCGGCTCACCAGGCCGGCGCCGAGGATGGCCGTCAGCAGGACCGACCAGCCGAGCGTGAACACGTCTACGTCGGCGAGGGCGCCGTAGACGGCGCCCTCCCGGTAGAAGCCGTCCGCCGCGGAGATGAACAGCACGTCGAACGTGTTGCCGCCGATGATCCCGCCCACGGCCAGGGTCATCGCCCCGGCCTTCACCGCCGCGAAGGCCGTGACCAGCTCCGGGATCGAGGTGCTCACGCTCGTCACGAGCGTGCCGACGACGGTCCCGCCAAGCCCCGTCTCCGCCATCAGGGAGAGTCCTGCGCGCGAGATCACGAAGCCGGCGGCCGCGACTGCAGCAGCGAGGATCGCGAAGCGCAGGAGCATCGGCGTCAGACGCGCGCGCTCGTTACCAGCGCTTGGTTCCGAGGACGCCGTCGCCTCGGTCTCGACGGCACGCCACATCGGGCGGTCGGTGACCCGCTGACTGAGCACAATGCCGTACAGGTAGGCGCCGGCGATGACGAACGAGACCGGATGGACGCCGAGGATGGCTACCTCGGGCGTCGCGAAGCCAATCACGACGAGCCCGAGCAGCAGCGCGAGCAGGAACGCCGTGAAGATGTTCGTGAGGGACGCCGCGGCGTGCTCCACGTTCACGCCCCGGTGGACCAGGTCGATCCAGGCGATGAAGGACGTCTGCACCGCGATCCCGCCCAGGGAGTTGCTCACGGCGAGGCTCGGCTCACCGCTGGAAGCGGCGACGATGCTGACGATGAGCCCGGCGAGCGAGGTCGTCGCGCCGAGGATCACCGCGCCGGCCACCGCCTCGCCGATCCCGGTCCGGTCCGCCAGGCGGTCGGTCACCTTCGCAAGCCGCGTGCCGAGGAGGGCGATTGCGCCCGCCGCGGGGAGGACGGCGAGCAGGGCCAGCCAGAGCGGCCAGGTGCCCGTGGCGGCGCTCAGCACGGCAGCGTCCCACCGCGCAGCGACGAGCGCCGGCGACGCGCAGGAGTCCTCATCCCGTGACGTTACGTGCTCCACCGTTGCCGGGGCGTCGTGACGGGGAGGCCGAGCGTCAAACGAGGGCGAACGCGATCTGCGTCCGACGAGCCAGCGGGTGTGCTCACGCGGGCTGGTGCCTATCCTCGTAGGTGACGCTCCGCCACGGTGCGATCGGGAGGCTGCATGGGCCGCGTGCTGGACCAGTTGCGTCGAGGGACTGACCTTTCCTCGCTCGACCACGACGCGATGAACGCCCTCGCGGACGAGGTGCGTGAGCTCCTCGTCGAGACCGTGCACGCGAACGGCGACGCGGGCCACCTCGCCTCGAACCTCGGAGCCGTCGAGCTGACGCTGGCGTTGCACCGCGTCTTCGACTCGCCGCGTGACAAGATCATCTGGGACGTCGGGCACCAGGCGTACGTGCACAAGATGCTGACGGGCCGCATGGACCAGATCAGCACGATCCGCCAGCGCGACGGCCTCTCGCCCTTCCCCGAGCGCTCTGAGAGCCCCCACGACGCCTTCGGCGTAGGCCACGCGGGCACGGCGCTGTCCGCCGCCACGGGCTATGCCATCGCGCGTGACCTGCGCGGCGAGGACTACGACGTGGTCGCGGTCGTCGGGGATGGCGCCATGACCGCCGGCATGTCCTTCGAGGCGCTGAACCACCTCGGCGCGATGGGGTCGGACGTCATCGTCATCCTGAATGACAACGCGATGTCGATCTCGCCGAACGTCGGCGCGCTCAGCCGGAACATCAACCGCATCCGCGTCTCCTCGGCGTATCGGGACTTCAAGAACGAGCTGCGGAGCATGGTGATGCACCTCCCGGCCGGGAAGCGGCTGTGGGACGAGGCGCGGAAGATCAAGCGGACCTCGCGCGATCTGCTCGTGCAGGCGGGGTTCTGGGAGCAGTTCGGGTTCGACTATTACGGGCCCATCGACGGCCACGACATCGCGGTCCTCGAGTCCACGTTGCATTCGGTCCAGCACTTCACCGGGAAGCCGGCGCTCATCCACGTGATGACCGAGAAGGGGCGCGGCATCCCGGAGGCCGAGGCAGACCCGGTGAAGAGCCACAGCGGCACCTACTGGCTCAAGGCCGCCGTGGACGGAGCCGCGCCGACGTACAGCGATGTCTTCGGCCAGGAGATCTCCGAGCTCCTCGCGGAGGATCCGCGCGTGGTCGTCCTCACGCCCGCGATGATCGAGGGCTCGGGACTCACGAAGGCGCGCGAACGCTTCCCGGATCGCGTGATCGACGTCGGCATCGCGGAGCAGCACGCCGTGACCGCCGCGGCTGGACTCGCTGCCGCGGGGATGCGGCCTGTCGTCGCGATCTACTCGACGTTCCTCCAGCGCGGCTATGACTCAGTGATCCACGACATCGCGCTGCAGAAGCTACCGGTGGTGTTCGCAATCGACCGCGCAGGCCTCGTCGGCGAGGACGGCCGCACCCACCAGGGCTTCGCGGACATCAGCTACCTCCGCTGTCTGCCCCACACCGTGGTCGCGGCCCCGGCCGACTCCGCGGAGCTCGGGGCGATGCTGCGCGCCGGCCTCGCGCACGAGGGCGGCCCGTTCGCCATCCGCTACCCCCGCGGCCGTGCCCCGATCGCCGAGTCCACCGGCCCGATCTCGGTCGGGTCGGGCATCACCGTCCGGACGGGCGGAGACGTCGCGCTCATCGGCATCGGCTCCACGCTCCCCGCGTGCGTCGAGGCTGCCGACCGTCTCGCCGCGGACGGTGTCCGTGCCGGCGTCGTCAACGCCCGGTTCGCGAAGCCCCTGGACGAGGCGCTCATCCTCGAGACGGCACGCACCATCGGCGCGATCGTGACCGTCGAGGAGAACGTGCGCGCCGGAGGCTTCGGCGAGGCGGTGCTTGATCTGCTCCAGGCGCACGGGCTCGCTTCCACGTTCCTCGGCGCGCTCACGCTCCCCGACGAGCCGGTCGCGCATGCGAGCCAGGCGGAACAGCGGGCCTCCTGCGGTCTGGACCCCGCCGGTATCGCCACGTCGACGCTCGAGTGGCTGCGCGCGAGCGCGTGGCCCGCGTCGGCCCGCGGCGCGAGCTAGCGTTCGCCGCCGGCCCGACACGCCCGGGAGTCAGCGAGGTCCCGGGTTCAGCGAAGTCCCGGAAAATGGAGCGGCGCCGGCCTCGGTGGGAGGCGGCGCCGCTCGGTCGTACCCCTGCCGCACGACCTGGGGAGCGTCGGCGGACTCAGTGACAGATCCCAGAGGACTGTTTTACTCGACTGTGACCGTCTTGGCGAGGTTCCTCGGCTGATCGACGTCGGCGCCACGGCTGGTGCCGATGTAGTAGGCAAGCAACTGGAGGGGCACCGTCGCCACGATCGGCGCGAGGAGCGGGTCCACCTCTGGCAGCTCGATCAGATCGCTGGCGATGTTCTCCAGGCCGCGATCGCCGTGCGAGACCATCGCGACGACCTCACCGCGGCGTGCGCGGACCTGCTCGATGTTCGAGCGCATCTTGTCCGCGACCTCGTCGCGGAGGGCGATCGCGACCGTCGGCATCTTCTCGTCGATGAGCGCGATCGGGCCGTGCTTCATCTCGCCGGCGGCGTACCCCTCGGCGTGGATGTACGAGACCTCCTTGAGCTTGAGGGCGCCCTCCAGCGCGATCGGGTAGTTCAGGCCGCGGCCGAGGAAGAGGAAGTCCTCCCGCGTCGCGTAGTGCTGGCCCATCCGCTCGATCTGCGGCGCGAGGTCCAGCGCCTCGCCCAGCGCTGCCGGGAGGTGGAGCGCAGCCTCGACCTGTTCGGCTTCGGCCTCCGGGCTGAGTGTGCCGCGGAGCCGACCGAGGTAGAGCGCGAGCGCGTGCAGCAGCACCATGGAGGCGAGCATCGTCTTCGTGCTCGCCACGGCGATCTCGGGGCCGACGCGCAGGAGCAGGGTGCCGTCCGCGACGCGCGTGGTCTGGGAACCGGGCGTGTTGCAGAGCGTGATCTGCGGACAGCCGGCCCGCTTCGCCTCGTCCATCGCCGCGAGGGTGTCGACCGTCTCGCCCGACTGCGCGATCGAAACGACCAGCGTGCGGTCGTCGAGGACGGGACGCCGGTACCGGAACTCGGCCGAGTTATCGAACTCGGCGGGCAGCCGCGCGAAGCGCTCCAGGTAGTGGCGCCCGACCATCCCGGCGTGCATCGAGGTGCCCATGCCGACGATCACCACGCGGTTCAGCCGCTGGGCCCACTCCGCGGTGAAGCGCTCGGGCGGCAGGTCGGCGGCGAGGTCCACGCGTCCCGAGGCGAGGTAGCGCCCGCGGATCGCGTCGAGGACCGCGTCCGGCTGCTCGTGGATCTCCTTGAGCATGAAGTGCTTGTAGGGGCCCTTGGTCGCCGAGACCGGGTCGTACGGCAGCGTCTCCACCGCCTTCGCGATCGGCGCCCCGTCCGCGTCGACGTAGGTGACGCCCTCCGCGGTGAGGTCCGCGAACTCGCCCGGTTCGAGGAAGGTCACGCGCCGCGTCTGCGCGAGCAGCGCGCCGAGGTCGGAGGCCAGGAGATGCTCGTGCTCGCCGACGCCGATCACGATGCCGCCGGCGTTGCCGGCGCGCGCCGCGACGATGCGCCCCGGCTGGTCGGTCGCCATGGCAACCACGGAATACGCGCCCTCCGCCTCGGCCACGGTCGCACGAAGCGCCGCGAGGAGGTCCATGCCCGCGTCGAGGTGCGTCGCCAGCATGTGCGCCAGCACCTCGGTGTCGGTGTCGGAGCGGAAGGGGCCGCGCGCGTAGCGGGCGCGGAGCGCCTCGAAGTTCTCGATGATGCCGTTGTGGATGACGGCGACGCGGCCGTCCGGGTCTTGCTGGGGGTGCGCGTTGCGGTCCTCGGGCTCCCCGTGAGTAGCCCAGCGGGTGTGGCCAAGGCCGGAGGTCGAGGGCGGGTATTTGCCCTCGACACGCTGCACGAGGGCGTCGAGCTTGCCGGTCGCCACGGCGACGTACATCCGGTGGTCGTCATCGACGAGGGCGATGCCGGCGGAGTCGTAGCCGCGGTATTCGAGGCGGCGCAGGCCATCGAGCAGGATCGGGCCCGCGGGCCGCTGGCCGGTGTACGCGACGATGCCGCACATGGGCGTGCTCCGTAACCCCCGACCTCGTCGATCTTAGCGTCCGCCGAGGGCGACACGCTACCGAGCAGGTTACCGGCGGGTTACCCGTTGGTGCCGCGTGTGATCCTGAGCGAGATGCTGGAGCCTACTCGTCGCCGCTTCCGTCTTCGTCGCTGTGAGGGCGGGCCTGCCGCGCGACGATGACCTCGCCGTCCGTCTGGGCGCCGTACACGCCCCGCATCTCCTCCGGCAGCAGCGCGGCGATCTGGCGCATCATCCGGTCCGTGCCGACCTCGGCCGCGCGGCCATCGGATCCCAGGTCCGAAAGCGTGAACGGCTCGCCGAACGTCACCGTGATGTGAGGCCGGGCGCGGCGGGCCCACGCCCAGAAGACCGAGGGGATCGGGACGTTGGAGCCCGTGATACCGACCGGGACGATCGGCGCGCGCGCGAGGAGCGCGACCATCGCCGCGCCGGGCAGGGCGGGCTTCATCCCCGAGCCGTCCCGCGAGCGCGTCCCCTCCGGGAACATCAGCACCACTTGCCCATCGCGCAGGTAGTTCCTCGCGACGCGGAGGGCGCCCATGTCGCCTGAGAACCGGCGCACCGGGAATGCCCCGTAGGCCCAGAAGTACCAGCCGATGAGCGGGGTCTCGAACAGCTCGCGTTTCGCCATGGGCCGCACGCGGCGGCTGGCTGAGGCGCCGACCAGCGGCGGGTCCAGCAGATGGACGTGGTTGCCGACGAGGATGACGGGGCCGGTCTGCGGGATGTGCTCGACGCCGCGGACTTCCCACCGCCCGAGCGTGAACAGCACGGCGCGAGCGAACAGGTCGGTCGCGCCGTAGACGGCCGCGGAGAGGCGCTCTCGCAGTGACTTCATCGGTGGGTCAGCGTAGCAGTCCGAGGCGACGCATCCGAGGGCCTAGGAGGCAGCGCCATTCGCCGCGCGGTAGTGGTCCAGCGCCCGCTCGACCACCTGGTCGATGCCGAGCGCGTCCGTGTCGATGATGAGCGTGCCCTCGGCGGCCTGCTCGGGGCGGATCGCGCGGTGCCCGGTGTTGTCGAGCTCGTCGCGGCGGCGGGTCGCCACCAGCACCTCATCGAACGTCGTGTTGCGCCCCTGGTCCTGTTCCTCGCCCTGGCGGCGACGCGCCCGCACCTCCGCGGACGCGTCGAGGAAGACCTTGGTGCGCGCTTCGACGAGCACGCGCGTCCCGATGTCGCGGCCGGCCATGACCACCGGCTCGCGGCCGGCGATCGAGCGCTGCATGCGCACCAGCTCATTGCGTACCTCGGGGATGCGTGAGACCAGCGAGACCGTGCGCTCGATCTCCTGCGTGCGGAGCTGCGCCGTGACGTCTTCGCCCTCGAGGACGATGCGGGGCACCGTTGGCTCGTCCCAGCGCATGTCGAGGTCCAGCGACTGCACGAGCTTCGTCACGGCGGCGGCGTCCTCCGGGTCAGTCCCGGAGCGGAGCACAGCGAGCGTGCATGCGCGGTACATCAGGCCGGTGTCGAAGAAGCCAATCTTGAGCGCCTCGGCGATCGCGCGTCCCACGACGCTCTTGCCAGACGCGGTGGGGCCGTCGATGGCGACGCTGCGAGCCAGCGAGTCGTCGGTGATGGTCGGCTCCGCTCGAACGCGCCCCTCGCGGGGCGGAGACACTGCGTGCGATGGTAACGACGCTCCCGCTTAGCGCCGAGCCGCTACAAGTGCGCGGGCAGGCCCACGATCTCGCGAAGTGATGCCTCTTCGTCGGCGCTGAGTTCGCGCGACTGGCCCACCGGCAGGTCGCCGAGCTCGATCGGGCCCATCCGGACGCGCTGGAGCCGGAAGACCGCGTGCCCGACGGCCTCGAACATCCGGCGCACCTGGCGGTTGCGCCCCTCGTGGATCACGAGGCGCGCCCGGGTCGGTGGCTCCTCGCCCGGCATGCGCTCCACGAGCGCGGGCGAGGTCACGCCGTCCTCGAGCGGGACGCCTCGGCGCAGCCGTTCGAGGGCGGCCTCGGGGACGACCCCGGTGACCCAGGCCTCGTACTCCTTCTCCACCTCGTGGCTGGGGTGGGTCAGGCGGTGTGCCAGCTCGCCGTCGGTGGTGAGGAGGAGCAGCCCCGAGGTGTCGATGTCCAGCCGGCCCACGTAGCGGAGGTGCGCCGGGGCGCCGGGGAGCAGGTCGTACACGGTCTTTCGGCCCTGTTCGTCGTGAGCAGTCACGACATAACCCGTGGGCTTGTGGAGGATGATCGTCGTCTCGCGGGTCTCGATGCGGATCGGGCGGCCGTCCACCTCGATCTGCTGACGGTCCGCGTCGGCCTTCGCGCCCAGCTCGGCCCGGACGCCGTCGATGGTGACGCGGCCGCGGGCGATGACCTCCTCGGCGGCGCGGCGGCTGCCGAAGCCTGCGCGCGCGAGGATCTTCTGCAGGCGTTCCTCAGCCATGAGATGCGCGGGCCGCGGCTAGCGGCGCGTCGTGATGCGCTCGACGACGGTCGTGCGCGTGACGGTGACCCGGACGATCCCCCCGTCCGCGGCCGGGGTGGGGTGAGCGGTGCGGCGCAGCCCCGTGCGCTCGGCGGCGCGGAGCGCCAGCGAAGCGACGGCGCGCTCCGCGGCGAGTGTCGCGAGGGCGACACCGGCGGAGGCAGTCACGAGCGGCATCGCCCGACGCGCCACGGCCAGCGCCAGCGCCGGACGCGCATTCATCGGCGTTGCCGGGATGGCCGGGGGGACGCTCACCGGGTGACTCGACGCAGCCATGGCTCTCCCGTCGCGCGCTGGAACCATCAGCCTAACAGACGCCCCGCCGTCAGCGTCGCCGCCGGTCGCACCGGGCTAGTCCGTCGCCGTCGTCAGCCGCAGGCGCACGTCGTCGGTGAGGTCGAGCGCCTCGGCGGCGGGCAGGGAGACGCGCCCGGTCGCGAACGCCTGGAGGGCAGCGACCAGGAACGGCGACTCGTGGCGCACTTGCTCCGCGCGGATCGACGCGAACGCCATCGAGGCCTCGATCTCGTCGTCGGTGGCGCCGGGGCCGGCATCCCCCGTGTCGACCGCGTAGCGGCAGAACGCCACGACGGGCCCCATGTCCACCTCCGGGATCGCAACGTTGAGCATCACGCCGCTCTCCGTCGCGCCCGAGCGGATCAGCTCCCGGATCACCTCGGTCCACGTCCCCACGGGGCCTCCCGGCAGCGCCGGGTGGAGGTTCACCAGAGGGTGCCCCTCGGTGAACTCGCCGGTGAAGATCAGCATGTACCCCGCGAGCACGCCCAGGTCGGCCGGATGCCGGTCGACGAGTCGCGCGACCTCGCGGTCGTACGCCTCGCGCCAGGCGGGGAGGGGTTCACCCGGCTTCGAGCGCTCGCCGCCGTGCGTCTTTCGGAACGCCACGGAGCCGAGCGTGAGCAGGGGGATGCCCTCTCGGCGGACGAGGTCGAAGAATGCGTCCGTCACCGGGTCATCGCCCGGGTCACGGTTCGAGAAGACGTAGGCGATCTGGACATCGAGCGTGCCGGCGGCGATCGCGTCGAGGACCGCCTCGAACATCGCGCGCGAGGAACGGCCGCGCGTGGTGTACCAGCCGATCCGGAGGGTCATGGCGGCGGGCGCTAGTTGCCGTTGGCCCGCTGGCGCAGGACCTCGATGCGCTGCTCCACGTCGCCGAGGAGCGTCTGGCACTGCTCGGCGAGGGACATGCCCTCCTCGTAGAGCTTCACGGACTCCTCGAGGGTCAGGTCGCCCTGCTCCAGCTGCTGGGCCACGGCCTCGAGCCGCTGGTAGAGCGTCTCGAACGAATGTCCGTCGAGGGCGAGCTCGGACTGGCCGGCGGTGTGCTGCGCGTCGTTGGAGGTCATTGGTCGGACTCTACACGGGCCGGCTTCATACCGTCCCGCCAGCGGATCACCACGCGGTCGCCGGGCTGCGCATTCGCGGCCGACGGCACGGGCGCGCCGTCCTCGCGGCTCACGACGGCGTAGCCGCGCTCCAGCGTGGCGAGCGGCGAGAGCGTCCGCAGCTGCGCGGCGAGCGCCGCCGTGTGCTCGCGCGCCTCGATGACGCTGCGGTGGACGGCGTGCTGCATCCGGTCCGCGCGCGCTGAGACGCCTCGGTGCAGGGGGCGCGTGTCCGGGAGCTGCCGCTCCAGCCGCGTGATGGTGCGGTCCACGAGCTGGCTCGAGGCGGCGAGCCGGCGGGAGACGTGCATCAGCCCGCGCGCCTGCACGGACTGGACGTGCCGGGCAACGTCGACGCGGTCGGGGGCGACCATCTCGGCGGCGGCGGATGGCGTCGGGGCACGGCGGTCCGCGACGAGGTCCGCGAGCGTGGTATCGGTCTCGTGGCCGACGGCGGAGACCACCGGCACGGGGCAGCCGAAGATGGCACGGACCACGGGCTCCTCGTTGAACGCCCAGAGGTCCTCGGTGGACCCACCCCCGCGCCCGACGATCACCACGTCCGGCCAGAGCTCGGGCCGGCCCTTCGGCGCGATCGAGCGGATCGCATCGGCGATGTCGACCGCCGCGTCCTCGCCCTGCACGATCGCGTGCTGGAGCATCAGCGTCGCCATCGGCCAGCGGCGCTCCAGCACCGTCTGGATGTCGTGCAGCGCCGCGCCTCGGGCGCTCGTGACCACGCCGATGCGGGTGGGGAACCGGGGCAGATCGCGCTTGCGGGAGGCGTCGAAGAGGCCCTCGGCCTCGAACTGCGCCTTGCGGCGCTCGAACTCGGCCTGCAGCGCGCCGACCCCGGCCGGCTGCACGAAGTCCACCATGAACTGCAGATTGCCGCGCTCGGCGTAGAACGTGACCTGGCCGTGCGCGACGAGCGAGACACCGGACTGCATGTGCTTCCGGTGCGGCATGTTCTGATTCCGGAAGAAGACGCAGTTCAGCGCCCCGCCGTTGTCCTTCAGGGTGAAGTACATATGCCCGGAGGACGCAACCGTGAGGTTGGAGACCTCGCCACCGATCCAGAGGTCGCGCAGGTGCGGGTCGCCGTCGACCCGCTCACGCAGATACCGGGCAACCTGCCAGACGGCGCGGACCTCTGGTGGCATCGTGCCTTCTCGGTCCCTCGGGGCGGGCGGGGAGCGTGGCCCCTAGGACTTCACGCGCTCGAGGTACCGGCCGTCGGTGGTCGAGACCTTGATCTTGTCGCCGGGCTCCAGGAACAGCGGGACGTTGGTGACCAGGCCGGTCTCCAGCGTCGCGGGCTTCGTCGCTCCAGTCGCCGTGTCGCCCTTCACGCCCGGGTCAGACTCTGTGATCACGAGCTCCACCGCCGCCGGCAGCTCGACGCCGAGGGCCTCGTCCCCGTACAGGACCACCTGGACCTCGTCGCTCTCCTTCATGTACGGGAGCGCGTCCGTGATCGTCGCGCGCGGGACCATGATCTGGTCGAACGTCTCGGAGTTCATGAACGTGTACGACTCGCCGTCGCCGTAGAGGTACTGCATCTTGCGGCGCTCGACGCGCGCGACCGGCAGCTTGTCGCCGGCGTTGAAGGTGCGCTCCGTGATGTGCCCGGCGCGGAGGTCACGCAGCTTCACGCGGTAGACCGCGGACTTCTTGGTCTTGACGTGGTGCACGTCCTCCATCTTGTAGAGCGCACCGTCGATCTCCACGGTGGCGCCCTTCTTGAAGTCCGAAGTCGAGATCATGCGTTCCTCCTGAGCCGCTCCGGCGATCGCAGATGCCGGACGGTTGAAATCGAACCCACAGGTTAGAGGCGGAACTTGGGCGCGGTCGAGATCGGCCGCAGCCGGCCGCCCTCCATCACGCACTGGTCTTCGATCCGCACCCCGCCCCAGCCCGGGAGGTAGATCCCTGGCTCGACGGTCACGATGTGGCCGTCGGCGAGCGGGATCTCCCCGGAGGGCGCCAGCCGAGGGTCCTCGTGGATGTCCAGTCCCACGCCGTGGCCGAGCCCGTGGCCGAACGCGTCACCGTACCCCGCCAGGCGGATCACCTCATGCGCGATCTCGTGGCCCGTCCGGCCGAGCATCCCCGCCTCGATGCGTTCTTCTGCCGTCTCCTGCGCGGTCAGGACGATGTCGTAGATGCGCCTGAACTGGTCCGACGGGTGATCGCCGAGCCAGATCGTGCGGGTGAGGTCGGAGCAGTAGCCGTCGACGATCACCCCCATGTCGATGACCACGCCCGTCTCCGCCTGGAGCGGGGCGTCGCTGGCACGCCAGTGCGGCAGCGACCCGTGCGGGCCGCCCGCGACGATGGAGGCGAACGACAGGTCCTCCGCGCCGTGCTGGACCGCGAACTCGAGGATGATCCACGCGACCTGCTGCTCGGTCATGCCCGGCTCGATCCGCTCCGCCGCGTGGTTGAAGGCGGCGTCACCCAGCAGTACGGCGCGCGTGAGGGCGTCGATCTCCTCGGCGTCCTTCACCATCCGGAGGTCCTCGATCGCCCGGGGGGCGGGGACGAGCTGCGGACGCGAGTGCTCCGGCATGGCAGCGATGCTCGCCGTCCACGCCTCGTAGTCGGCGTAGGACAGGTGCGCCGGCTCGAAGCCGATCCGCTTCCCGCCCGTGCCCTCGAGGATCGTCGGCGCCGTGAACGTGTTGGCGCCGGAGACACGCACGAGCGTGAACGACGGGGCCTGCTGCGCGACCTGCTCCCAGTAGCGCGAGTCCGTCGCGAAGCGCGCGTCGTCGCGCATGACGAGGACCACGCCGGCGCTGCCGGTGAACCCGGAGATCCAGCGCCGGTTGCTCGGCGTCGTGACGAGAAGCCCGTCGATCCCTCTGCCATCGGGGCCGAGCTTGTCGAACCGTGCGCGGAGCCGCTCGATCCGTGCGATCGAGGTGGATGTCACGACCGGCCGGCCTCGATCAGCCGGCCGTAGATCATGTCCAGCGCCGCCAGGTAGCCGCGCCAGCCAAAGCCCGTGATCTGCCCCCATGCGACGCTCGCGACATACGAGTGGTGGCGGAACGGCTCGCGCCGATGGATGTTCGACAGGTGTACCTCGGCGACCACGAGGTTGGGGACCGCGGCGATCGCATCCGCGAGCGCGATCGACGTGTGGGTGTAGGCGCCGGGATTGATGATCAGCCCGTCCCAGTCGCGATGGGCGAGGATCATGTCCACCAGCTCGCCCTCGTGGTTCGTCTGCTGGAACGTGACGTCGACGTCACCGAGCTCGTCCGCGCGCTGTCGGATGAGGTCCTCGATGTCGCCGAGCGTGAGACTGCCGTACACCTCGGGCTCCCGGGTGCCGAGCATGTTCAGCGTGGGACCGTTGAGCACCAGGATACGCATCGCGCGACCTCGATCCGTGCGAGCCGTGTTCGAACCCGATAGTACCGAGGGGGCAGGCGGGCGTCAGTCGGGGATGACGCTCAGCGCTGTTCGACCTTGCGTGCCCGCGCAAGGGCATCCGTGACGAGGCCCGCCTGCCGCCGGTGCGCCACGGTTGTGTAGATCTGCGTCGTGTCCGGCGACGAATGCCCGAGCAGATGCTGCACGATCCGCAGATCGGCGTTCCCCTCGATGAGGTGTGTCGCGAACGAATGGCGCAGCATGTGCGGGTGGACCGGCGTCCGCAGCGCGGCCTGGACGCCCGACTTACGGACGATCTCCTGGATCGATCGCTGCGTCAGACGCCCGCCAGCGCGGTTCACGAACAGCGCTGTCTGCGCGCCCTTCACCAGTTGCACACGTCCGTCATCCAGGTATCGCCGGAGCGCTTCGCGCGCCGGTCCACCGAAGAGGCAGATGCGCGTCTTGTCGCCCTTGCCGGTCACGCGCACCTGGCGGTTCGCCAGGTCCAGGTCGCGCACGTCGAGGTCTGCGACTTCGCTCACCCGCAGCCCGGCCCCGTACAGCAGCTCGAGGATCGCGCGGTCGCGCTGCCCGGACGGCGTCGCGTCATCCCGCGCCTCGAGGAGCGCGGCGGCCTCCGTCGTCGAAAGGAACTTCGGGAGGCGCTTCGTCTGGCGGGGAAACCGTAGCCGGAGCATCGAGTCGCCTGGCCGGTTCTTTAGCGCGACACCTTCGTTGTCGAGCCAGGCGTAGAAGCCCCGGATCGTTGTCGCGATCCGCTTCACGGACCCCTCGGCGACCGAGGCGTTCCTCAGTGCGAAGAGGTAGGAGCGCCCGTCGGACCGGCCCGCCTCGTCGTACGGCGTCTCGCGCTCCGCGAGGAACCGCAGGAACGCCTCCAGGTCGTGGCGGTAGTTACGGATGGTGTGCGAGGAACGCCGGCGCACGTGCTCCAGGTGCCCGAGGTAGCGGTCGAGCGCCTCGCGCGCCGCGCGGGGCAGCGGCGCGGGGGGCTCCTCGGCGCGTCGAGGTGCAGCGGCCACGTTGGCTCCTCGGGGTTCCCCGCCCGGAGGGTCCTGTCACTCTACATAAGGGGTGAGGGGAGGCTCAAGGGTCTGTCGATCGCTGCCCGGGGGCCCGGACGTAGCCGTCCCGGGCCTGAACCATCCCGAGCCGCGGGCCTCAGGAGACGCGCGGGCGCAGCCAGTTCTCTCGAGGGTAATAACGTACTTGACTCAGTACGTGGGGGGGGGGGGGGAATGATGAGCGTCGCTACTAGTAGGCCGCGTGAGCGCGTCCTCGGCGGAGGCCGTCCGATGAAGTTCTGCTACTGCGACGAGAGCGGGATGGGCGAGGAGCCCGTTGCCACCATGATCGGCCTCGTCGTTGACTCGACACGGATGCGCTACACCAAGGCGGACTGGCGCGGGCTGCTCGCGGAGCTAACTGAGGCCACCGGCCGTCCGGTCACCGAGGTTCATATGCGCGATCTCTACAACGGTCGCGGCCCATATCGGCACCTGTTCGGCGGGGATGGCAACGCCCGCGCTTGGTTGATCGGTCAGATTTGCAGGTGGATCGGGGATCGCAAGCATCACATTGTCTACTCCGCTATCGACAAGGAGGCCTACCGGGAGGCTTGGGCGCTCCAGCGCATCCCGGATGAACTCGGAACCATCTGGAGGTTCATGGGGTTCCACATGATGTTGGCCGTGCAGCGGCGCTTCGGCGTCGAGCGGAACCTCAAGGGCAACACAGTGTTCATCTTTGACAACGAGGAGCGCGAACAGATGCGCTTCGCGGACCTCGTGAAGCGCCCGCCGGACTGGAGTGACGGCTACTACGACAATCAGCGGACGGACGTACCGCTCGACCAGGTCATCGACGTGCCCTACTTCGGGGCGTCGGACGACCTACCGCTGATCCAGGTTGCCGACGCCGCAGCGTTCATCCTTCGTCGCTACGCAGAGGTCGCCGGGGGCTACTCGGATGAACGCTACCGAGGTGAGTTAGAACGCCTGACCGAGTGGGTAGGTCTTCTGACAGCGCGCTCGATTGGTCGGAGCCACGTCTACCCGCGTCGGCGCAATGAGGCGCAGGAGATGTTCTACAGCCTCGCGCCAGCATCGATCCGTGACCTCTAAGCCGTGCGGCGCTTCTCGTCTTTTGCCGCTCGGGTGCGGTGATTTGCTTTGCGTTGAATGCTGAAAGCTCGGAGCGCACCTTGGCTTCCATGTCCGCACGCGATACCGAGCCGAGGTTCGTCAGAATCTGCTTGTCGTTCAGGACCAGGAACTCATCAAGTTTGCGCTTCCAATCGGCCATGTACATGGGAGTCTTCTCGACGCTCCTCAACTCGGCGAAGGACAGAAACTGCTCGACGAGCAGGTTCAGGCGCTGCAGCTCGATCTCTTCGAGGTAGTTCTTCGCGACCTTGGCGTCGTTGGCCGTGATGACCGAGCCCTTCCAGTTGGTCAGGCCCATGTTCGGCTTCGAGTGATCCACGCGCCCCGACACGATCTCAGCGGCGGTGTGTCCAGTGATCGCGAAGTGGAACTTGTTCTGGATCGTGGCGAAGAACTCATTCGCGGAGTCGGCCTTGCGGTCGTAGTCGATGCTCGTCGCGAAGATGTCCAGCACCTTCTCGTAGAAGTTCCGCTCCGAGGTCCGGATGCGCCGGACACGCTCCACCAACTCATCGAAGTAGTTAGGCTCCTCGCCCGCGAGGCGGGCATCGTCCATCACGAAGCCCTTGACGACGTACTGGCTGAGCTTGTCGGTCGCCCAGCTTCGGAACTGCACACCCCTGTGCCCGCCAACGCGGTAGCCGACGTGAATGATCATGTCGAGGTTGTACGTCGTGACCTCGCGCAAGACCTCCCTATCACCCTCGTATTGAACCTGTGCACTTTTTGCACACGTTGCCTCGGGGGACAACTCCCCGGCGTCGTAGATCGCGGAGATGTGCCGTTGGATGACCGAGCGATCCCGCTGGAACAGCTCGGCCATCCGCGCCTTGTCCAGCCAGACGGTGCCATCTCTCAGCGTCACTTGGACAGCAGGGAGCCCGTCCTCCGGCTGGTAGAGGATGATGTCGGTGTCGGTCACGTACGGGACTCCAAGCCGGGGAGGGGGAGATTCTACAACGCCGCTAGGCGCTCTTGCGCTTCTCGTCGGCACGTTCCTTAGGGACGGTGACCACGCGCTGCGCGAGGTCAAGGAACCGCTCGAACGGTGAGCGCGTGTCGGGCTCCTGGTCGGGCTTTGGCTTCTTGTCGGTCATGTCTCAAGGATACAGGACGGCGCAGGGTCGCACTCCCTGCACCGCCGACGGCCTAGGCCGCCTTGGTCATGAGGTCGCGCCGACGCGCTTCCTCGTCGCGCTCACGCACGACCTCACCGGGGAGGTAGATGACTACGCCTGGGCGCAGCTCCACCTCAACGAAACGCTCATCGCGCGTCGTGTCCATGATGGACTCCTTTGGTTCGAGCCCACCCTGTTGTCCGTATTGACTGCCCCTGTAAAGTCCTAGTTGCTACACATCGGACGAGAGGCAGTCGCTCGGATACGGGCAACAGGGTGTCTCTCCTACCATCAACGAGCCGGGGCCGAGTGCCCCGGTTTCGTGCTTGTTGGCCCAGAAACGAAGAACCCACCAGACCTAACGATCTGGTGGGTTTCTGTTCACGCGCTTGAGCATCTACCCGTGGTAGACTGGAGGCGCGGTCGAATCCACCGACCGTTAGGCCTACTGAGCAACGCGGTGGTTAGCGCCACCGCGTTCTCGTGTCCGAGGCCGTCGAGAGTGTACCACGGAACTGCTCACTCACATACGCAAGTTGGCGAATGGGCGTTCTAATCGGGGCGGCGCTTCCCGCGCCCCTGACGCTTAGACAGGCGTCGTAGCGGGAGTCTTGCCGGTCAATTCGGCGTAGGTCAGGCGCTTGCCGACGATGCCACGCAGCGCAGCCTTGAACCGCTCGCCGTCAGTGACCTTCCGCGAGTTGAAGCGGAACGCCTGCTCATCGAGGTAGCGGAACAGGTGGAACGGCTCCACGGACACGTAGGTGCCTCGGATCGACCGCTTCAAGAGGCTCCAGAAGTTCTCGATGCCGTTGGTGTGGACGGCTCCCCGCACGTACTCGTTGGCGTCGTGCTCAACGACGTTGTGGACGTACTCGCCACCGAGGAAGCGGTAGGAACCGAGGCCGTCGGTGTTCAACTCCGCGCCCGCCTGGATGTGCTCGCGCACGGCAGCCTCGATGGTGGGGCGGCGGTTGTCCGAGATCGGGCGCACGCGGACGCGCGAGTGGCCGTCAGGCCCATGCCGCTCAAGAGCGCCGAACACAGCAGCCTTGCCGACCATGCCGACGTCGTTGCCGATGGTCTTGAGGCGTCGGTCCTTGTGCATGTTCCGCGCCTTGCCGCCGATGTAGGTCTCGTCAGCCTCCACGATGCCGTCCATCTTGTTGAAGGTGCCGTCCTCCATCGCCGCACGGATGCGGGAGAGCATGAACCACGCTGACTTCTGAGTGACGCCGATTGCCCGCGCGACCTCGTAGGACGAGACGCCGTTCTTGGCGTTGGCGAGCATCCAAAAGGTCGCCAGCCACTTGTCGAGGCCGATGGGCGAACCCTCCATGATGGTGCCGACCTTGACCGAGAACTGCTTCTTGGGGTGCTTCTCCTTGCACTCCCACAGGCGGCGAGTGCTGAGGTAGCGGACGTCCGTCGAGCCACAGGTCGGGCACGCCACGCCGTTCGGCCAGCGCAGCTTGACCATGAACTCCTGCGCCACGTCCTTGTCTTGGAAGTAGCGCATCGCCTGCATCAGAGTCTCGGGCTCGGGAACCATCGTCCGCTCCTGTCTTGACGACAGTCTAGAACGAATGGTTTACTGAGTCAAGTACGTTATTACCCTCTCGAGGGTGGTCATTCACGCGTGCGAACTCGCGCCCGTTGTCCGTCACGATGCAACAGTCCGCCGCCAGGGCGTGGGCAGCGATCCAGAGGTCGTGCGAACCGAGCACGTTGCGGTTCGGCTCGAGGCGAGCGCGCAACTCGCCGTACCGCTCGTCGACCGGCAGCGTCAGCGGGAGCACCTCGATGCGTTCGAGGATCGCCTCCACACGCTCGGTCATCCGTGGCGAGCCGAGCTTCGCCGCGCCGAAGCGGAGCTCGCCCGCCACGATGACGCTCGTGTAGATCGCGTCCTCTCCGACCCGGCGGATCTGCTCGGCTGCCGGGCCGGACGGGTGCCGCATCAGGTCGGAGATGATGTTGGTGTCCAGGAGGTAGCGGGTCATCGCGGCGCTAGAGCTCGACATCCTCGGGCGGTGCATCCCCGATCGCCGGGAACTCCTCGTCGAGCGGTTCCCATGTGGCGAGGAGGGCGAGCAGCGACGATGCCGGCGCGGGCTCGATGATGAGCCGGTCTCCGTCTCGGTAGATCACGGCGTCCTCCCCCGGTAGCTCCATGTCGCGCGGAATCCGCACGGCCTGGTTGCGGCCGTTGCGGAAGAGCCGGACGGGGCGCCCGGCTTCGTACGAGCCGTGAAGGTCACTGACTCCTCGTGGCATATGCCAAGCACATGCCACGCTTTCGCCCTGTCAAGTACCGTCAGGCACTCCGGCGGCGACCCCGGGAGGTCGAGGTGCGTCCCGTCGATCGACGGGTGCCGCCCGTGGGGGCGCGGCGGGCGGCCGGCTTCTTTGCCCGGGGGTCTTTGCCCTCGGAGCGGAGCTTCTCCTCGCGAGCCGCGATCAGCTCGATCGCCTCGTCGAGGGTGAGGGCCTGCGGGTCGCGACCCTTCGGAACGCTGGCGTTCACCGTGCCGTCCGTGACGTACGGGCCGAAGCGGCCCGACCGCACCGTCACGTTCGCCTTGCTGTCCGGGTGCTCGCCCAGGTCCTTCAGCACGGACTGCGCCTGCCGCCGGCCGAACTGCTTCGGCTGAGCGAGCAGCTTGAGGGCGCCCTCCAGGTCCATCTCCGCCATCTCGGCGTGACCGCCCGGGATGCTGCGGCTCTCCGCACCGGCCTTCACGTACGGGCCGTTCGGGCCGTCCTGGACCGTCACGTCGCGGCCCGTATCCGGGTGGCGCCCGAGCGTCTTCGGGAACTCCAGCGCCATGAGGGCGTCCTCGAGGGTCACGTCCTCCATGGTCATCCCGGGCCAGAGCGAGGCGCGCTTGGGCTTCTCCTTGGACTTCGGCTCAGGGTCCTCCCCCAGCTGGAAGTACGGACCGTAGCGGCCGGTCTTCAGGTAGACCGGCTCCCTCGATTCCGGGTCGTTCCCGAGCACACGGTCGCTCAGACTCTCCTGGTGGAGCAGCCGCTCGACCTCGTCCAGCGTGATCTCGTCCGGGGCCAGCTCAAGCGGGAGCGACGCCCGCGCGTCCGAGTCGCCGATCTGGACGTACGGCCCGTACCGCCCGACGCGCACCGCGATCTCGCGGCCCTCGTCGTCCGTCCCGAGCCGGATCGAGGAGATGGCGCGGGCGTCGATGACCTCCCAGCCTTCGTCGATCGTGCGGTGGAGGCCGTTGCGAGCCATCGGCTCGTCGTCGGGCGCGTCCGGGTCGCCGAAGTAGAAGGCGTGCAGCCACGGCTTGTACTGGCGTTCGCCCTCCGCGATCTCGTCGAGGCGTTCCTCCATGCGCGCGGTGAACCCGTAGTCCACCAGGTCGGGGAAGTGCTGCCCGAGGAGGTTCACGACGGCGAACGCTGTGAACGTTGGGATCAGGGCGGTGCCCTTCTTCCACACGTATCCACGGTCCTGCACCGTCTGGATGATCGACGCGTACGTCGAGGGCCGGCCGATGCCACGCTCCTCCAGCTCACGGATCAGGGACGCCTCGGTGTAGCGGGCGGGCGGCTGCGTCTCGTGACCCTTCGCCTCGACGTTGCGTGGGTCCACCTGTTGCCCGGTCGCCAGCGGTGGCAGCACGCGCTCCTGGTCTTCCAGCTCGGCGTCGGGATCGTCGGACCCTTCGACGTACGCGCGGAGGAAGCCCGGGAAGGTGATGACCTTGCCGGAGGTCTGGAACGTTGCGGTGCCGTGCTCGCCGGCGTCGGCGGTCAGGCGCACCTGCGTGCGCTGGCCGGTGGCGTCGCGCATCTGGGAGGCGACGGTGCGCTTCCAGACGAGGTCGTAGAGCCGCTGCGCGTCCGCGTCGAGCTCGCGCGCCACCTGGTCCGGCGTGCGGAACGTCTCGCCCGCCGGGCGGATCGCCTCGTGCGCTTCCTGCGCGCCCTTGCTCTTCGCGGTGTAGACGCGCGGGCGCTCCGGCAGGTAGTCGCTCCCGTAGAGCGAGGTCACCTGGCGGCGAGCGGCGTCGACGGCCTGGGAGGACAGCGTGGGGCTGTCCGTACGCATGTACGTGATGTAGCCGTTCTCGTAGAGGCGCTGGGCGACCTGCATCGTCCGCTGCGCTGAGAAGCGCAGCTTGCGCGCCGCCTCCTGCTGCAACGTCGAGGTGATGAACGGCGCCGGCGGACGCTGCGTGAACGGCCGCTCGGTGACGTCCGCGACCGCGAACGTGGCGGACTCGAGGCTGGAGGCGACGCCGCGCGCCCGGGTCTCGTCCAGCAGCACGGCGTCGGCGGTGGCCAGTTCGCCCGTCTCCGGGTTGAAGTCGCGCCCCTGCGCCACACGGCGGCCGTCGAGTTCGATGAGCCGGGCGCCGAACGGCTCGTGTGCGCCCTCGCGCGTCGCAAGCGTCGCGTCGACGTCCCAGAAGCCCGCGGTCTTGAAGCGCATGCGCTGCTGCTCGCGCTCCACGACGAGGCGGACGGCGACCGACTGCACGCGGCCCGCGGAGAGCCGAGGTGCAACCTTCTTCCAGAGAACCGGCGAGACCTCGTACCCGAAGAGGCGGTCCAGGATGCGTCGGCTCTCCTGCGCGCGGACGAGGTACTCGTCCAGATCGCGCGGGTTGCGGATCGCTTCCTCGATGGCGGAACGGGTGATCTCGTGGAACACCATCCGGTAGACGGGGATGCGTGGCTTCAGCACTTCGAGGAGGTGCCAGGCGATCGCCTCGCCCTCGCGGTCCTCGTCGGTGGCGAGGTAGAGCTCGTCCGCGTCCTTCAGGAGCGCCTTGAGCTTCTTCACCTGTTCGTTCTTGTTGGCGGGCACGACGTAGAGCGGCTCGAAGCCCGCGTCGATGTTCACGCCGAGGCGCGCCCACTTCTCCTTCTTGTACTTCGCCGGGATCTCGGATGCGGACGACGGCAGGTCGCGGATGTGTCCGATCGAGGACTCCACGACGTAGTCGCTCCCGAGGTACTGGGAGATGGTGCGTGCCTTCGCCGGCGACTCCACGATCACCAGCCGGCGAACGCGGCCGTTGCCGTCATCGGCGGTGCCGGTTTGCCTGCGGGAGCGGGTGCCGCGGGCGGCGTCAGTGGTCACGACGCGCGTCCGTCCTCTGGTTCTTCGACGCTGTATGCAGCGTCGTCTTCTCGGACGCGGACGAAGTTGAGGCCGCCCACGTCACGCACGAGACCCTTGAGTTCAAGAAGAGCGAGCGTACCGGACACCATCGCTGCCGCCAAACCCGACCGCCGCGCCACGTCGTCGATGTGCTGCGGCTCGCGGGTGAGGACCCCGATCACGGCGCGCTCGTCCTCGCTCGCCGGGGGGGCCGCCCGGCCGAAGTCGAGCTGGGCGCCGAGGCGGGCGAGGTTCAGCGCCTCGAGGACGTCCTGCGCGCTGCTGATCGGCGTCGCCCCGTCACGGATCAGGCTCAGCGGGCCTCGTGACTGGGGCGAGAAGATCGAGCCGGGGACGGCGAAGACCTCGCGGTTTTGCTCCATGGCGAACTTCGCGGTGATCATCGCTCCCGACTTCACGTCCCCCTCGATGACAAGCGTGCCAAGCGAAAGGCCGGAGAGGATGCGGTTCCGTCGAGGAAAGAAGTCCGCGCGGGGCTTGGTCCCCAGCGGATAGTCGGAGACGAGGGCGCCGTGCTCGGTGATCTCCTCGGCGAGACGGCGATTCTCCGGCGGATAGATGGTGTCCAGGCCGTTTGCGAGGACCGCGATCGTGCGGCCACCCGTGTCGATCGCCGTCCGATGCGCGATCGTGTCCACGCCGCGCGCGAGGCCCGAGACAATCGTCACGCCGGCGGCGGCGAGCCCACGCGACAGCTCCGCGGACGCCTGGCGCCCGTACGCCGTCGCGCGCCGCGTCCCGACGACGGCCACGCCCCAGTCGTCTTCGGGCGCGAGGGTGCCGCGCACGTAGAGGACGGGCGGGGCGTCGTCGATCTCCCGGAGCCGGGAGGGATACGCGGGGTCCACCCGCGCGAACGCCCTGGTGCCGTTGGAGTCGAGGCGGTCGATCTCCGTCTCTGGATCGGCCTCGGCCCGCGCTCGGACGATCGCGTGTGCCGTCCGCGCATCCAGGCCTGCGGCCACCAGTTCGCCCTCGGAGGCGCGCCACGCTTCGCGGAGGTCGGGGAAGGCCCGCTCGAGGATGCCAAAGCGCACGCTCCCCAGCCGGTGAATGCGGTGGAGGGCGACGCGATACGCGAGGTCGGGCGGAGCGCCGCCGGGGGCGCCGTCCTGCGCGGGAGCGGTTGATGTCGTCGTCACAGGCGACAGCCTAGGCAGTCAGTCAACGGGAGCGGAGTGCCATCTGGCGCTGAGGCTGCCTGGAGGCGGAGGCGCTGCGCCCTAGACCGCCTCGGCGGCGCGCTCCGCGGCGCCCTCGGGGGACGCCTCGTAACGCTGGACGTTCACCTTCTTGATGCGCCGTCCGAGGATCGAGATCACCCGGAGCCGGACGGCGGACTCGTCCTCCTCGAGGTCGTCGGGGGACGGGACGATCACCTCGTCGCCCGGGACCGCCAGCCGGCCGAGCTCGGTGACGATCAGGCCGCCGATGGTGTCGAAGTCGTCCGAGCGGATCTGGGTCTCGAATAGCTCGTTGAGCTCGTCGATGGTGAGGCTCGCGTCCACCACCGCCTCCGTCTCCGAGACGCGCGTGATGTCGACGGCGGCGACGTCGTACTCGTCCTCGATCGCGCCGACGATCTCTTCGACGAGGTCCTCGACCGTGATGACCCCGGCGGTGCCACCGTACTCGTCCACGGCGATCGCCATGTGCACCTGGTCGCGGCGGAGGTCCGCTAGGAGTTCGTTCGCGCGTTTCGTCTCCGGCACGACGTACGGCGGCCGTGCGATGTCCGCGAGGTTCGGCGTGACGTTGCCGTTCTGGACGTACGCCAGCAGGTCCTTCGCGTAGATCACACCAACGATGTGGTCCAGGGACTCCTCGTAGAGGGGGATGCGGCTGTAACCCGACTTCGAGACGAGGCGCATGACGTCACCGAAGGACGCCTCGGTGGAGACGGCGGTGACGTCGGTCCGCGGGGTCATCAGCTCGCGCACCGTCTGGTCGGACATCTCGAGCACGCCGCGGATCATGCGGCGCTCCTCGATCAGGGTGGCGTCCTCGTCGGCAGCCTCGAGCGTGCCCACCAGCTCCTCGGCCGGGTCGATCGCTTCGGAGGTACCCCGGAGGCCGAGGGCGCGAAGCGGGACGGCGGTGGGGGCGGAGAGGAGGAAGGAGAGCGGTCGGAGCAGCAATTGGAGCGCGCGCGCGGGAGCATCGAGGCGCGCACCGGCGCCTTCCGGACGGCTCAGCGTCACGATGCGCGAGGCACTGCGGAGGGACGAGATGGTGACGATCGCCACCGTGCCGGCCATGGCCACGCGTGTCCACTCGACGCCGTCGAAGAGCACCACGAGCGCGGCCGTGAGCGTGACGGTGGAGACGGTGACGCCCGCGCGAAGGTGGCGGAGCAATCGCTGGCGTTCGCGCACGTAGGTCCGCATGAGCGGCACCACGCCTGGCGCCGTGACGCCGCGCAGCCGACGCCGCGCGAGCACGATGTTCGACGCCTCGACGGCGGCGCTCAGGGCGAGGACGAGGCCTGCGCCCACGGCGATCAAGAGGGAGACGAGAGAGACGGTATCCAAAACCACGAGGCGCAGGCTCAACGGACGCCTACGCCGAGTGACCTCCTTCGACCCCGGGCCGGACTCGTGCCGGCACGCCCTGGACCAGGGCACCGTCCGGGACATCGCGGGTGACCACCGAGCCGGCAGCCGTCCGCGCGCGAACACCGACGCGGACCGGGGCTACCAGCACCGTCCCGCTCCCGATCGAAGCGTGCGCACCGATCTCGGTGCGGCTCTTGATTCGGGTCGCCTCATCGTAATTGGCCGTGATCGATCCTGCAGCAAAATTCACGTCGCTGCCCAGATCGGAATCCCCGATATACGAGAAGTGGCCGACCTGAGTCCGCGCTCCGATCCGAGACGCCTTGATCTCGACATAATTTCCGAGGTGCACGTCGCGCTCGAGTGTCACGCCCGGGCGGAGGTGGCAGTAGGGGCCGATGTCCACGCCGTCCCGGATCGTGGCCTCCTCGATCGTGCTGCTGCCGATGACGACGCGGTCGCCCACGTCGGTGTCGCGGATCACCGCGTTCGGCCCGATGCGGCAGCCGGCCCCCAGCCGCGTCCGGCCCTGGAGGTGCACGCCGGCGAGGATCGTCGTGTCCGCGCCGACCTCCACCGTCGCGTCGATGTATGTGGTCGCGGGGTCCTGGAGTGTGACCCCGGCGAGCATCAACCGCCGCCGGATGCGGTCGCGCAGCGCCGCCTCCGCCTCGGCAAGCCCGAGGCGATCCTCGACGACCCGGAGCTCGGCCGCCCCCATGCCGCGATCGAGGAGCGTGAGTGGCCGGTCGTTCTCCGCGTGGCCATGCAATGCGTCCCGGAGGACATCGACGGAGAGGAGGGGGAGCTCGGCGGGCAGGAGGATCGTCCGTCCGCTCGGAGCGGGCGCGGCATCGACGATGCGCACGTCGCCGCTGGCCGCGGCGACTGCCTCTTGCACGTCCGCGGGCGCGACAACCATTGGATCGTCGCACCCGGCCGCGCGCAGGGCGTCGCAGACCAGGCGCACCATCGGCACGCCGGCCACAGGGTGGAGGGCGATCGGGATGTCCGAGCGCATCCGCTCGCTCGCCCCGGACAGCAGGACGACGGCCGTCCAGCCCGCGAGCGGAGCGGAGTCCGCAGAAGCGCCGTCCGGGCGGCCGTGCGGGGTCGTCATGGGGCGCCGTCCTCAGCGCCGGTGGCGGCGCGGTGATGCAGGCTGTGGCCCGCGGCCGGAAGTGCATGTAACGCGGCCGAAATTGACCACCGATCTGCTCGATTTTACACTCGATCCCCGCTCACTCTCCAGTATTCGGGCGCGCCCTCGCCAGTGCGGGCGCGACTCACCAGCTTCCGAGCCACCGGCTCGCAGCACCGGGAAGACCGAACCGTGCAGGTCGACGAGCTCCGGCAGGCCTTCCTCGCGTTCTTCGAGGAGCGGGGCCACCGACGTATCCCTTCCTCGTCGCTCGTCCCGCACGGCGACCCGACGCTGCTCTTCACCACGGCCGGGATGGTCCAGTTCAAGCCGTACTTCATGGGTCTGGAGGATCCGCCGGCCCCGCGGCTGACCTCGATCCAGCGCTGCTTCCGCACCACGGACATCGAGGAGGTGGGCGATGAGAACCACCTCACGATGTTCGAGATGCTGGGCAACTTCTCGATCGGCGACTACTTCAAGGACGAGGCGGTCGACTGGGCGTGGGAGTTCCTCACCGGCGTCCTGCGGATCGACCCGGGCCGCCTCCACGCGACGGTGTTCACTGACGACGACTACGCCTTCGGGCTGTGGGAGAAGAAGGGCATCCCCGCCGAGCGGATCCACCGCTACACGGCGAAGCAGGGGAACTGGTGGGGCCCGCCGGGTGACACCGGCCCGATGGGGCCATGCTCCGAGGTGTTCTTCGACTGGGGCCTGACCCCGGGCTGTGCGACGTGTGCCGCTGGCACCTGCCACCCGGACGAGGACTGCGGCCGCTTCCTGGAGATATGGAACCTCGTCTTCATGACCTACTACCGCGAGGAGGACGGCTCACAGACCGACCTCCCGGCGGCGAACATCGATACGGGCGCTGGCCTCGAGCGCCTGACCTCCGTCCTCACCGGAAACAAGAACGTCTACGAGACCGACGAGCTGCGCCAGATCGTCGCGGTCGCGGAGCGCCTCTCCGGGCGCCGCTACGAGCCCGACGAGAACCCCGAGGTCGCGTTCGCCCTCCGCGCCATGACGGAGCACGCCCGCGCGCTCGCGTTCCTCGTCACGGACGGGGTGCTGCCGAGCAACGAGGGACGCGGCTACGTGTTGCGCCGCCTGCTCCGCCGCGCCGTCTACTTCGCCCACAAGATCGGCGTCCGCGACCCGTTCCTCGCCCAGCTCGCCAGCGCCGCCATCGACCACTCGCGGGCGGCGAACCCGGCGCTCGAGGAACAGCGCGAGTTCATCAAGCGCATCGCCACGGTGGAGGAGACGCGCTTCCGCCAGACGCTGGAGCGCGGCCTCGACCTCCTCGAGGAGATCATGGTGCGCGAACAGGAGTCACGCCGGATCCCGGGCCGTGACGCCTTCGTCCTCTACGACACCCACGGCCTGCCGCTGGAGCTGACGCTGGAGATGGCCCAGGGCGCCGGCTACGAGGTCGACCGCGCCGGGTTCGACGCCGAGATGGCGGCGCAGCGGGAGCGATCCCGCGGCGAGGAGCAGTTCCAGAGCCGCGAGGATGACCGCGCGCAGCGGTACGCCTCCATGGACCTCTCCTCGGTGTTCATGGGCTACGGCGCCGTGAGCCATGAGTCCGCCATCGTGCACGTCACCCCACCGGCGATCGAGGAAGGCCACGCAGGCGAGATCGTCCTCGCGGAGACGCCGTTCTACGCGGAGGGCGGCGGCCAGGTGGGCGACCGCGGCGTGATCCGCACGGAGTCCGGCGTGTTCGAGGTGCAGGACACGCAACGGTACGGCGGCGCCATCGTTCACCTCGGCGTGACCATCTCCGGGACCCTCACCGCCGCCGGCACCGCGCAGGCGAGCGTCGACGCCGCGCGCCGGCTCGACACCGCGCGCAACCACACGGCGACGCACCTGCTGCACGCAGCGCTCCGCAGCGTCCTGGGGACGCATGTGCGGCAGGCCGGCTCCTACGTTGGGCCAGACCGCCTGCGCTTCGACTACACGCATCCGGAGGCGCCCACGGAGGCCGAGCGGCGCCAGATCCAGTCGATCGTGAGCCAGAAGATCCGCGCCGACATCCGCAGCGCGACCTTCGAACTCGAGTACCAGGAGGCGATGGACCGCGGGGCGATCGCGTTCTTCGAGGATCGCTACACGGACCGCGTCCGCATGGTCGAGTACTGTGACTCGCGCGGCCTCGACCCGGACCACCGGCACACAGCGGAGTGCTACAGCCGCGAGCTCTGTGGTGGTACCCACCTCGACAGCACCGGGCAGATCGGCTCCTTCGTGATCGTCTCGGACACCTCGATCGGGGCCGGCCTCCGCCGCATCGAGGCCCTGACCGGCGTCTCCGCCGAGCAGCACATCGAGGACCGCCTCGCGGTCCTGGAGGACCTCGCGCGCCGCTTCCGCGTCCCGGCGGACGAGGTGCCCGAGCGCATCACCGCGCTCGAGCACTCGCTGGAGGAGGCGCGCAAGCGGGCGCAGGAGGCGGCCCGGCGCGCCTCCGCGAACGCGGCGGATGACCTCGTCTCCCAGGCCGTCGACGCCGGCGGGGCGAAGCTCCTCGTCGCGCGCGTCACGGCGGAGGACGCCGGCGCGCTCCGCCCGATGGTCGACCGACTCCGCCAGCAGCTCGGACCGTCGTTCATCGTGCTGGCGGCGGACATCGACGGGAAGCCGAACTTCATCGCTGCGGCGACGGACGACCTGGTGGCGCGCGGTGCGCGTGCCGACGAGGTAGTCAAGATCGCCGCCGGCATCGCGGGCGGCGGGGGCGGCGGACGGCCGCAGCTGGCGCAGGCGGGCGGACGGGACGCGTCGAAGATCGACGAGGCCCTCGCTGCCGCGCGTGAGGCGGCCCTCGGGCGCCTCGGGGAGACGTAGCGCTTGGACGAGTTCCGCCGTCAGCTGGCGATAGTTGGCGAGCGCATCCGCGACTGGGTCAGTGACCTCACCTCGCGACTGGGTGGCGCGGCGCGCGAAGCGCGCTCCACCGCCTCCGAGCGCCGAGCCCGCTCACGGTCAGACGAGGCCGACCCCGTCTCCGCGTCCTCGGACGCCCGCGGTCTCGATAGCGACGCCGCGATCGTCGTCGCTACCGGCGAGGACGACGTCGCCTCCGTCATCGGACGCATCGACATCGCCGACTCGCCGGAGGTGATCCTCATCGTCCGCCGGGACGCGCGCGCGCTGCGGCGCGCGTCTGCCTGGCCGCACATCGCGGCCCACGTGCGGCGCCGGGGGATCGAGCTGGGCGTCGTCGCCCCGCGCAGTGACGTGCGCGCCCACGCGAAGGTGAACGGCCTCAAGTCTGCCCGCACACCGAACGGCCTCCGGCCCACGGTCGAGTACGTCGACGTCATGGGACGCCGGGTGGAGGTGCCGCCCGTGCCGTGGGGACGGGTGGTGAAGGGCTCGATGATCGTCGTCGCGCTGAGCACGATCACCTTCATGGCCTGCTACCGCGTCCCCAGCGCGACGATCACCATCATCCCGCCCTCGGAACCCGTCTCCGCCTCGGGTATGGCGCGCGCGAACGCCCTGGCCGACGACAACGATGTCGCCACCACGACGATCCTCGCGACGACCGTCCGCCGGCAGGTATTCACCGCCGTCACGACCACGACGACCGGCGAGGTCGAGGTCGGGGACCAGCGCGCCCTCCTCGAGGTCACATTCGCGAACGACGGCCCGGATATCGTCGGCGTGCCACGCCTGACGCGGCTCGTGAACGACGAGGGCATCGTCTTCACCACGGATGAGGACCTCGACG
This sequence comes from Dehalococcoidia bacterium, assembly GCA_050250415.1. GTDB lineage: Bacteria > Chloroflexota > Dehalococcoidia > UBA2979 > UBA2979 > W-Chloroflexi-9. Next base: position 40,908 of record JBFWOO010000004.1, read on the forward strand.
TGCCCCCGGGCGAGACCGCGACGGTCAGCGCGACTGCGGAGTTCCCGGGCGAACCGGGGAACATCGCGGCAAACAGCCTCGTGACGATCGAGGGCGGCCTGCCGGCCTCGCTGCGGATCGACAGCTCGACCGCCGGGAGCGGCGGTACGAACCAGCTCGTCCCCGGCGTGGCGCAGGCGGACGTGGACCGCGTGCGCGACATCGCCGGCGGCATCCTCGACCAGATCGCTATCGGGACCCTGGAGCAGCTCGTCGCTGACGAGGAGCTGGGGACGCTGCTCCCGGCCTCCGTCTCGGCCGCGATCTTCAGCGAGCGCCCGCTCCAGCAACTCGAGCAGCCGTCTGACATCTTCGTGGTCGAGTACACGATCACCGCGTCCGGCCTCGTCGTGACCTCGGAGGATGCCGCCCGGTACGGCGAGCAGCTCATCCGCGGCGAGCTGGGTGCGGGGCTTGCGCTGATCCCCGGCTCGGTCACGGCCACCGTCGAGGCCGCCGGCGAGCGTGGGCAGGTGGTGGTGTCGGCCACCGGGCGGGCAGCGACGCTCGCGAACATCGCGGTCGCCGCGAACCAGGTCACCGGCATGCGGCCCGAGGCGGCGCGGAACCTCCTCCGAGAGGAGCTGCAACTCCAGGAGCCCCCGGTCATCGAGATCAGCCCGAACTTCGTCCCGTGGCTCTGGCTGCCACGACGCGCCTCCAGCATCGAGGTCATCATCGGCAGCCCCGAGTCGGCCTCCGAGGACGAGGACGCCGAGGACGGGGGCGACGGGGGCGAGGAGGGCGCTGCCGGCACGGACGGCGACGCCGGAGACGCCGACGGGCAGACCGAGGGCGACCCCACAGACACGCCGACCGAAGCGGCGGCAGGCGGGTAGCCGCCTGGACCCCAAGGGACGCTGGCTGGGTGTCGACGCCGGTGAGGCCCGCGTGGGGGTGGCGATCTCGGACCCGGACGGCCGCTTCGCGATTCCCCTCGAAGTCGTCCCCGCGAACGCGGCGTTCCCCGCGATCCGCGCGATCGTGGAGCGGGAAGCCGTCGGGGGGATCGTCATCGGGCTGCCGCGGCTGCCCTCCGGCGACGAGGGCGAGGCTGCCCGGATGGCGCGTCGCCTGGGCGCCCGACTGGAACGCCTCGGCGTGCCGGTAGAATACGAAGACGAGACGCTCACCTCCCACGCCGCCGAGGCGAGGCAGGCCGAGTCCGGGGCGGGCGGTACGGGGTCGAGAGCCCGCCCTTCGGACGACATCGCGGCGTCGCTGATCCTCCAGCAGTTCCTCGACCGGCAGACGCCGCGTGCGGCCGACCCCCCGATCGACGCGGCCGGGAAGCGACCTGATGCCGAAGCGTGACACGCACACCATCGCCGTCGCCGTGTTCGGCACCGCCGTGCTCATCGTGGCGATCGTCACCCTGCTGCGCGTGCTCGGGGCGGGCGAGGCGGTCGCCGCCGGGTTCCGCGAGGAGTCCGAGGTGACCGTGAGTGCGGTCTCGGCGGAGGGCACCGTCGAGGTGACCATCGCGCAGGGGGCCTCCCCGGGCGACATCGTGGATCGCCTCGCCGAGGTCGGCGTGGCGGCTGACGCGGAGACGCTGCGCACCCTGATCCTGCTCACGGGCGCCGGCTCCAGCCTCCAGGCCGGGGCGTACACGTTCTCCCTCAACACGCCGCCGGCGGAGATCGTCCGTCGGCTTCAGGAGGGCCCGCCGCGCGTGGAGCGCATTACCTTCCGCGCAGGCCTCCGCGTCCAACAGATCGGACTCATCCTCGAGGAAGAGGGGTACTTCACGCGCGATGAATGGGACGAGGCGATCGCCGGCGCACAGACGCGCGACTTCATGGGCGACGACACCGACTTCCTCGGCTACCTCATGCCCGGCACCTACGAGATCCGCGACGAAACCACGGCGGCCTCGCTGCTCGAGGAGATGCTGGACCGCTTCGCGGAGCTCGTGACGCCGAGCCTCGTCGGGCGTGCGGCCGATCAGGACTGGACGCTCTACGAGGTGATCACGCTCGCTTCCGTCGTCGAACGCGAGGCGGTCCACCCGGAGGAGAAGCCGGCCATCGCCGCCGCGTTCCGCAACCGCATCGACCAGGGCATCGCCCTCCAGGCCGACCCCACCGTCCAGTTCGCGATCACGCTCGGCGAGGCCGGCCCGGCGAGCGTGGAGGAGTTCGGCTGGTGGAAGGGCGAGCTCACGATCGACGACCTGCAGTTCGATTCGCCCTACAACACCTACCTCTACCCCGGCCTCATCCCGGGCCCCATCGCCAACCCGGACATCGACTCGATCCGCGCCGTGATCAGCCCGGCCGACGTGGACTACGTCTACTTCGTCGCCTCGCCCGAATGCGACGGCCGGCACCTCTTCGCCAGCACGCTCGACGAGCACAACGCCAACGTCGAGCTGTTCCGGAACTCGGGATGCATCCCCGAGGAGATCCCGGCCGAGGACAACTGAGGTGAGCACCTCCCGGAAGCGCATCGCGCTCCTCGGCCATCCGGTGGCGCACTCGATCTCCCCGCGCTTCCAGCAGGCCGCCCTCGACGCGCTCGGTGTGGATGCGACCTACGAGGCGTGGGACGTGCCGCCCGACGAGGTCGCGATCGCCGTCGAGCGGCTGCGGTCGGGCGACCTCCTCGGCGCGAACGTGACCGTGCCGCACAAGGTCGCCGTGATGCAGCTCGTCGACCGCCCGGACGCACTCGCCGAGCGCGTGGGCGCCGTGAACACCGTCGTGAACCGCAACGGCATCCTGGAGGCGACCAACACGGACGTCGCGGGCATCCTCCGCACGTTCGAGGGCGCCGGCGTCTCGCTCAAGGGAGCGCAGGTCGCACTCATCGGCGCCGGCGGCGCGGCGCGCGCCGTCGTCGTCGCGATGCGCCAGGCGGGCGCGGCGCGCGTCACGATCGTCAACCGCACACCCGCGCGGGCGCAGGAGCTCGCGTTCCTCGGCGGCGACGAGCTCGACCTCCGCTTCGCGCCGCTCAACCCCGAGGACGGCACCTTCCGCTCGACGTTCCGCACGGCGAACGTCGTCGTGCAGTCCACCTCGGTCGGCATGCGCCACGGCCCGGCCGAGGCAGAGTCGCCGATCCCTAACGACGCGGTGGGCAACGGCCAGGTGGCCTTCGACCTCGTCTACGTGCCCGAGGACACGCCGTTCCTCCGGAACGCCGCGGAGCAGGGCGCGGTCGCGATCGGTGGCCTGGACATGCTCGTCCACCAGGGCGCGGCAGCGTTCGAGCTGTGGACCGGCCAGCGCGCCCCCCTCGAGGTGATGTTCCATGCCGCCCGCGCCGCGCTCGCCGAGCGGGATCGCTCGACGGGGGCTGCGGGCACCGGCGACACTGCCCCCGGGGCCTCGGACCCCACCGAGTCGAGCGGGAGCGCCTGATGGGTCTCGGACTGGCGATGGCGATCTGCCTCGCGATCTTCGTGATCGTCGGATTCATGGTGTTCCAGGCGCGCTTCGCCGCGAAGCACTGGCGCCGCGTCATCGCGGACGGCGACCGGAACGCCCTGGATCAGCTGCTGGACGACACCTTCGAGGCCTGGCGACGCGAGCGGCCGAAGCGTGGGACGCCGCCGGCGGACTGGCGCGCACTGCATACCGCCGCCCTCGTCGCCGCCGACCACGAGCGCATCCGCGTCTCGCTGCTCGCCGAGCCGGACGTGCAGGTCGTCGCCGGCGAGCGCGTGGAGGTGTCCTCCGCGCAGATCGTCGCGCGGCGCGCGGCCGTCCGCATGGTGGAGCGCCTGATGTACGAGGTGCCCCACGTCTCCTTCAGCCACGCGCAGGTGGATGTCCTCACCGAGTACCGCAGCCCCGACGGCCCCACGCTGTCACGCTGTCTCCTCACCACGCGCGTCACGCGCGACCAGGCGGCGTTCGCGGACTGGGAGCAGGGCGCGGCGGACGAGATCCTCGAGGAATGGGAGACGCTCCAGGCGCAGGGCGAGGACTGGCCCGACCCGGCCCAGGACGCGATCATTCACGCGTGGACCGCGGAGGCACTGCGCGCGGCCGAGGACGCGATCAACCCGGGCAGCCCACCCGGCTCGGGCCGGGACGCCGCGACGGACGACGAGGGGTAGGGGAGGACCGATGAGTTCCAAGTTCCGCTGGCTGACCGCCGGCGAGTCCCATGGCAAGGGTCTCCTCACGATCGTCGAGGGCGTCCCCGCCGGCCTCCCGCTGTCTGAGGACTACATCGCCGCGGACCTCGCGCGACGCCAGCAGGGGTACGGCCGTGGCAAGCGTCAGCAGATCGAGAAGGACCGCGCGGAGATCATCTCGGGCGTCCGCCACGGCCTCACCATGGGCTCGCCCATCGGCCTGACGATGATCAACGCCGACTTCGCCAACCAGAACTGGGCCGTCCGCATGGCCGTCGACCCGGTCGACGTCGAAGTCGAGCGCGTCACGCTGCTCCGGCCTGGCCATGCCGACCTCGCCGGCACGCAGAAGTATGGCTTCGACGACGTGCGTCCGATCCTCGAGCGCTCGAGCGCGCGCGAGACGGCGGCGCGCGTGGCGGCCGGGGCGATCGCGCGCGCGCTGATCGCGCAGGTGGGCGTCGAGGTGCACTCGTTCACCCTCCAGGTCGGCGAGCTGCGCATCCCCACCCCCGAACGCATCGACTGGACGGCGGTAGACGCCTCGCCCGTCCGTGTCGCGGACCGCTCCTACGAGGAGCGAGTGATGGCGCTCATCGACCAGACGAAGGAAGACCTCGACACGATCGGCGGCGTCTTCGAGGTGCGCGCCTCGGGAGTGCCGTTCGGCCTCGGCAGCCACGTGCACTGGGACCGCAAGCTCGATGGCCTGCTCGCGCAGGCGATCATGTCGATCAACGCCGTGAAGGCGTGCGAGATCGGCGAGGGCGTCGCGAACGCCGCGAAGCCGGGCTCGCAGGTGCAGGATGTCATCCTCCCGGCGGACGCCTGGGAGCGTCGCAAGTGGGAGCGCGCGACGAACCGCGCGGGCGGCATCGAGGCGGGCATGAGCAACGGCGAGGACATCGTGATCCGCGGCTTCATCAAGCCGATCGCCACCGTGCCGAAGCGCCTCCAGACCGCCGACCTGCTTACGGGCGAGGAGACCACCGCGTTCTATGAGCGCTCCGATGTGGCGGTCGTGCCGGCTGCCGGCGTGATCGGCGAGGCGATGGTGGCGATCGTGCTCGCGGGCGCCATCCTCGACAAGTTCGGCGGCGACCACGTCTCCGAGTTGCGACGCAACTTCGAGGCGTTCGAGGCGACCGTCGGCCCGCGCGAGCGGCTCGAAGCATCGCGCCCCGGGCGGCCGGCCTGATGGCTGACTCGCCGAGCGTGTTCCCCCGCCAGATCGTCCTCGTCGGCCTCTCCGGGGTCGGCAAGACCAGCGTCGGCCGTATCCTCGCGGACCGGCTCGGCTGGCCGTTCCTCGACACCGACGAACTCATCACCCAGCGCGAGGGGAAGCACCCCGCCGAGCTGATCCCGGAGCGTGGCGAGGCCGCGTTCCGGGAGATCGAGGCGCGCGTCGTGGCGGAGGCGGCCCAGCGGGTCCCCGCCGTCATCGCGACGGGCGGGGGCGCCTTCCAGCGTCCCGCGAACCGTACCGCCCTCGGCGAGCGCGGCTTCATCTGCTTCCTCGACGCCACCCCGCCCGAGATCGCCCGACGCCTCGCCGAGGACGCCACCGGCCCCGTCCGTCCACTCGTCGCCGACGACCCCGCCGCGCGCCTCGAGGAGCTCGGCGAGGAGCGCCGCCCCGCGTACCTGCTCGCCGACCTCTGGGTGCCCGTCCAGCTGCCGGACCCCGATGTCGCAGCCGCGCGCATCCTCCGCGCCTGGGCGGAGCAGGGAGCCTCGCTCCTCGTGAACCCCCGCCGTCACGAACGGCTCGCCGCCGAGACGCCGCCGCGCGGCCCCGCCGCGCTCGTCGACACCGGCGATGCGCGCTACCCGATCTGGGTGGGCAACGGCGAGCTGGCCCGTCTCGGCGAGCGGCTCCGCCAGGTGGGGCTGGACGGCCGGCGCGTGTTCCTCGTCTCGGACTCGTCCGTCGTCGAGCACCACGGCCAGACCGTGGCGCGCGCGCTGAGCGCCGCCGGTATCCCCGGCGCCTCGTACGTGATCCCGAGCGGCGAAGCCTCCAAGACGGTCCGTGTTGCCAACGAGCTCTACGCCTGGCTCGCCGCCGAGAAGGCTGAGCGCCGAGACGTGATCGTCGCGCTCGGCGGCGGTGTGGTCGGCGACCTCGCCGGCCACGTGGCCGCGACGTACCTCCGCGGCATGCCGCTGGTCCAGGTGCCCACCTCCGTGCTCGCGATGAACGACGCGGCCATCGGCGGCAAGGTCGCGGTGGACCTCCCCGCCGGGAAGAACCTCGTCGGCGCCTTCCATCAGCCCTCCGCCGTCGTCGCGGACATCGACACGCTCCGGACGCTCCCCAAGCGGTCCTTCATCGAGGGCTTCGGCGAGATCATCAAGCACGGGCTGATCCTGGATCCGGTGCTGCTCCGCGTGCTCGAGGAGAACGCCGCCGCGCTCTCCTCCGGAGCGCCGGACTGGGACCTCGTGGCGTACGTGACGGCCCGCTCGGCGCGCGTAAAGGCGCTCGTGGTATCGAGCGACCCGAAGGAGCAGGGGCTTCGCGCGATCCTGAACTACGGCCACACGATCGGCCATGCGATCGAGCAGGTCACCGGCTACTCGGAGTACCTCCACGGCGAGGCCGTCTCGATCGGGATGATGGGCGCGGCGCGTATCGGACTCGATCTGGGGCTCATCGACGAGGACCTCCTGCACCGGCAGGCCGACCTCCTGCGCGCCTTCGGGCTGCCGCTCGTCGCTTCGGGCCTCAACGTCACGGTCATTCTCGACGCGATGCAGCGCGACAAGAAGGTCGTACAGGGGAAGCTGCGCTTCGTCCTGCTGGAGGGTGTCGGGCGTCCCGTCGTCCGCGGCGACGTGCCCGCGGACCTCGTGCAGCGCGCCGTCACCACGCTGGTCCGAGGCTAGCCGTGGGCGCGCCGGTCGTCGCCATCATGGGCCCGGGCGGACAGGCGCGCGTCACGCTCGACGCCGCCCTCGCCGCGGGCATCGAGGTGACCGGCCTGCTCGACGACTCCGGCCGTGCGGACTACCTCGGCATCCCGGTCCTCGGCGCGGTGGTGGACTGGCGACGGCAGCACGGCGCCGAGTTCATCGTCGGGATGAGTGACGCGCGCCAGCGCGTGCGGCTCGGCGAGGCGATGCAGGCCGAGGGGCGCGTCGTCCGCCAGGTCATCCACCCCACTGCGTGGGTCTCGCCGTTTGCGACGCTCGGTGTCGGCGTCTGCGTCATGCACGGCGCCGCCGTGCACCCGGACGCGGTGCTCGCTGACTTCTCGATCCTCAACGCGCTCGCCTCCGTCGATCACGACTGCGACATCGGCCGAGGGGTCACGCTCGGCCCCGGCGTCGTCTTCCCGGGCGGCGTCCGCGTGGGCGAGTACGCCGCGATCGGCGCCGGCGTCGTCGCCCGCCCGGGGGTCGTCATCGGCGCAAAGGCGGTCGTAGGCGCGGGTGCGGCGGTGACGAAGGACATCCCGGAGGGCGAGACCTGGGCCGGCAATCCCGCGCGTTCTCTCACGGCCTCCCCGGGGCGCGGCTGATGGTCGCCCGCGGCCGCCAGCGGCAGATCGTCGCCCTCGCCGAGGGGCGGGTGCAGGGCGTCGGCTACCGCGCCTTCTGCGCCCACGAAGCGTCGCTGCTCGGCGTCACCGGGTACGCCCAGAACCTCCCGGACGGCCGCGTCCGCGTCGTCGGCGAAGCGGACGAGGGCACGCTCCGCCAGTTCGTCGAGCGCCTCCGCGAAGGCCCGCCGATGTCCATGGTGCGCCAGGTGAACTTCCAGTGGGAGGACTACACCGGCGGCTACTCCGGCTTTGAGGCCGTCATCTAGCCCACCGGGCGTTCCTTGCCGCGCCCTCCTCGCGTCGCGAGGTAGTGGTCGACGAACTCGTCGACCGGAGTGCGCGCGATCGCTTCGCCGACAACCTCCAGTGGGAGGTCATCGAGCGACCTGAAGCGCACGCAGGACTTCCCCATGTCGAGCTTCTTCCCGGTCGCGCGGTACGCGTCGCTGAACCACTCGTACAGGGCTGGCTCGGCGTAGACGTTGTTCAGGTAGAGGGCCATGTAGTGCTTCTGGTTGCCCAGCGAGGCGAGCGCGAGCGGCTGGCCGTTATAGGTCTTCGGAAGCCGCTTCGCCGGCACGACGTACGAGATCATCCCGTACTGCATGACCTCCTCGTACCCCTTCGGCAGTGACTTGCGGATCGCCGCCCGCACCTTCCGGATCGACTTGCGGCGCTCCTCGGGCAGAGACTCGAGGTATTCGACGACCGTTCCTTCCGACGTCATCCCACACCTGCCTCGCGATTTTGGATGCACTTGATGTCCGGCAGTGTGCGCTGCGCCGGGCAGCTCCGACAACCGCAGACGAGCCGGCCCCAGCGTGGGGTATGCTCCCGGCGCACCGAGGAGCGCCCCATGATCCGAGGCTTCGTCCTCGTCGAGACCGAGGTCGGGCGAACCCGCGCCGTCGCCGAGGCGATCCGAGCGCTGACCCCCGACACGCCCGAGCAGCACGGCGCGATCACTGCGGTCGACACCGTGACCGGCCCGTATGACGTCATCGTCCAGGTGGAAGCGCCCGACCTCGATCTGCTGGGGAAGCACATCACCGGCGAGATCGCGACCGTCCCCGGGGTGCAGCGCACCACCACCTGCCTCGCCGTCAACCTCGACTGACGCCCCGGCGGACGCCGATCCGCGGATGCGCCTAAAGCCGCCGCGTGGCAAGCTCAGCCCACCGAAGGGGAGTAGTCCCTCGCGCGTCCGTCGACACACTCCCTCCGCTGAGGGCGGCGACGCGGCCACGATGAGCGCGACAGCGCGACCACGTGGTGGACGAGACGTTCGGCCTGATACACGCCGCTGCGTGTGTCCGGCCGGGGCGTCTGCTGACTCCCTCCCGACACGCCAGCATGGGTTGAAAGCTGGATCGATGTCGGGATTCCTGATCGCCACGGGCCTGATCTTCGTTGCCGAGCTCGGCGACAAGTCGCAGCTCGTCGCGCTGTGGTTCGCCACGCGCTATCGCTGGTGGACCGTGCTCGCCGGTGTGACGGTCGCAACGCTGATCGTCCACCTTGCCTCCGTCGCTGCCGGGCGCGTCCTCGACAACCTCGTCCCCCAGGACCTCCTCCTGGTCATCGTCGGCCTCTCCTTCCTCGGGTTCGCGTGGTGGAGCCTGCGCGGCGACACGCTCGAGGACGACGACACGCGGACGCGGTCGAGCGCCCTCGGCGCGTTCGGCGTCGTGGCGGTCGCGTTCTTCATCTCGGAGCTGGGCGACAAGACGCAGCTGGCGACGGTCTCCATCGCCGGGCGCGAGTCCTCGTTCGTGGGCGTCTGGCTCGGCTCCACGATCGGGATGGTCCTCGCTGACGCGCTGGCCGTCGCGATCGGACTCGCGGCCGGGAAGCAGCTCCCCGCGCGTCTCATTGGCCGCATGGCCGCCGTCCTGTTCGTCGTCTTCGGACTCGCCACGATCGCCGGCACGTTCCTGAATTGAGCGGCTGGAGGGCGTCACGAGGGCGGCTTCACCACGGGCTAAGATGCGACGTATGACCTCCGTCGAACCTCGCAGCATCCTCCCCGCCGACATGATCTCCGTCGAGACGGCGCGGGCGCGCATCCTCGGGCGCTTCGAGGTGCTCCCGGCGGTCGACGCGCCGCTGCTCGACGCGCAGGGCCTCGTCCTCGCGGAGGACGTCCACGCCGGCTTCGACATCCCGCCGCTCGCGAACACGGGCATGGACGGCTACGCGGTTCGCGCCGCGGACACGGCGGGCGCGACCTATGACTCTCCTCGGACGCTCGAGGTGATCGGATACCTCCCGGCGGGCTCGGTCTACGCGGGCGAGGTGGGGCCGGGGCAGGCGGTGCGGATCATGACCGGGGCGCCGATCCCACCGGGCGCGGATGCCGTCGTGCCGTTCGAGGAGACGGACGAGTACGACTGGACCACCCACGAGTCCGCGCGCGACCCCGGCTCGTGGCAGGACAACCCGCGCGCGGAGGTGCGCATCGACGTCGCCGCGGCCGTGGGCGCGAACATCCGCCACGCCGGCGAGGACGTGCGCGACGGTGGGCTGGTGCTGGCGGCTGGCACGGTGCTCGGGCCGGCGCAGATCGGCGTCCTCGCGTCCCTTGGCCGCGACCGCGCACGGGTGCATCGACGCCCTCGCGTCGCGATCCTCAGCACCGGCGACGAGCTGCTGCGGCCGGGCGAGCCGCGCGATCCGGGCAAGATCTACGACGCAAACGCCTTCAGCCTCGCGGCCCAGGTGCGCGCCTTCGGCGGCGAACCGCGCATCCTCGATGTCGCCCGCGACACCGTCGAAGCGCTCACGGCTCGCATCCAGGAGGGTGTGAGCGACGCCGACCTCCTCGTCACGAGCGCGGGCGTCTCCCGCGGCGACTTCGACGTCGTGAAGACCGTCCTCGCCGCGGAGGGCGAGATCGGCTTCTGGACCGTCCGCATGAAGCCCGGCAAGCCGCTCGCCTTCGGCGCCCTGCGCGCGCCTGGCGGCCGCCTCGTCCCACACCTCGGCCTGCCCGGCAACCCGGTGAGCGCGATGATGACCTTCGAGCTCTTCGGACGCCCCGCGCTCTTCAAGCTGCTCGGCAAGCTGCAGTCGGATCCGGACGCCTGGCAGCGTCCGACCGTCCGAGGTCTCGCCCTTGAGCGGATTGTGAACACTGACGGCCGCCGCTTCTACGCGCGCTGCCTCGCGTCACAGGACGAGGAGGGCCGCTGGCACGTGCGCCTCACCGGCCCGCAGGGCTCCGGCGTGCTCACCTCGATGGCCTTCGCCAACGCCTACGCCGTCTGCCCCGAGGACCGACCGGCGGTCGAGGTCGGCGAGGAGTGCGACGTCATCCTCGTCGATCGGGAGACGCCGGTACCCGCGCCCGCGAGGGGCTAGTCGCTACGCCTCGGTGATCGGCGCGAACGGCCTCGGTTGGCCTTCGGCGGGCTCGACATCGAAGGCGCGGAGGGTGAACGCGACGGTCGTGTAGAACCCGATGGTGCCGCACAGCTCGACCAGCCCGCGCTCCCCGAACTCGGCGACTGCGCGGTCGTAGAGCGTCTGAGAGAGCGCCTTGCGTTCGAGGAGCGCGACGCACACGTCGTAGGCGACGTTGATGTCGTTGCGGTCGGTGGTCGGCTTCTTCCCGGCGACGAGCTCGTCCATCACCGACTGCGGGATGCCGTTCTCCACCGCACGCGGGCCGTGAGCGTTCCACTCGTAGTTCGACTGCCAGTGCACCGAGGCGACATCGATCGCGAACTCGACGATCCCCCGGTCGAGCGACGTCCGCGACCAGAGGAAGCCGCCGAAGCGGCGCATCATGTTCGACATCTCCGGGCTGCGGAACCATGTGTCGAAGGGGCCGCCGATCTGGCCGTCATCCTTCGGCGTGTACTGGCGGAGCAGGCTCTCCCACTCCGTCCGCTGCTCGGGCGTCATCTCGTCGTCGTGGAGGCGGCTCAGCCGGGTCATCGACGGCTCCTCTCGGCTGCCCGCGCATCCTACCCGCTGCGTCGATCCCGCCGCCGCGCGAGCATGGAGGTCGTCACGCCGTACCATCGAGGTATGCCTGCACCGATCGTCCGTGTCGTTGGACCGCCCGGCTCCGGAAAGACGCTGCTCATCACCTCGCTGCAGGAGGCCCTCCGCGTCGAGGGCGTCCGCAGCGCGACCGCGGTGAGCCGGGGCCCCGGGCTGACCGCGATCGCGATCAGCAGCGGCATCCGCACCACCCTCGAGCGGGACGTGCCGCTCGGCTACCTCGCGCAGGTCGTCGCCTGGATCGACCCCGCCGTGGACGTGATCCTCGCCGAAGGGTACGAGGAGGCCGGGGCGCCGGCCGTCGAACTGCGGCACCCGGAGGGCTCGCCGCACCCGATGCCCGCGCACGAGCGGCTCGCCGTCCTCGATCCGGCTGACCTCGCGGCGGCCTTCGCCGAGCGCGGGCCGGGCGACATCGACGGCATCGCGGAGCGCATCCTCGCGGCGGTGCTTGGTCGGGAGCCATCGGCGAGGGCCGGCGGGGACGGCTCTGCCACGCCCGAGCGCGAGGACGGCCGCCTCGGCCGCCTCTTCCGTCGCCTGAGGGGCGACTGACCGCCCGGCGACCGCGTCCCGCGGGCGAACCTTCCCAAACCGCGCTGGCGTGGGGGATCGCCGTTAACCCGCCCGAAATCTTGGTTCTGCACGCTCAGATCACCACGCAACGCCCGTGCGGCGGGCGGTGAAGGGAGGAGACATGCCCCAGGATGGTGGTTGGATCCGCTTGATGGAGGTCCCGTCGCGGCGCATGCGCGCCCGCGCGCATCTCCGGGTGAACGAGATGACCTCGGGCGGCTGGCGGGGACGGCTGGACTCAGTCCGGCTCGAGCCGGGCGCCACGCTCGCCTCCGGCAACTACATCGCCCTCTTCGGCCCATGGACGGAACCGCACGTCGTCCAGCTCGCCGCTGGCGCGGACGGCGGCGCCCCGAGCATCGTGCTCGATGAAGCGCCGTCGGCGCTCGCGGAACGCTCGGACGGCCACTAGGCCGAGCGTTCTCAGATGTCCCCCTCCCTCCTGACGCGGGGGAGGGGGATGGCCGCAGCCCCCTAGGCGCGCTGCTCCGCGCCGAACTCGCGTTCAAGGCGCTTCATGAGCTTCGCCTGCTCCTTGTTCGCGTCCTCCGAGGTCAGCGTGCGGTTCGGTACCTGGTAGCGGATGGAGAAGGCGATGCTCTTCTTCCCAGCGCCCAGGCGCTCGCCGCGGAAGACGTCGAACACCCGCGCGGAGGTGACTAGCGGCGAGCCCTCGAGGACCGCCTGCAGCGCCGCTGCCGGAACCTCGGCGTCCACCACGACCGCGAGGTCCTGCTCCACCGCGGGGAACCGTGGCGGCGACTTTGCGTCCACCCGCTCGCGGAGGTGCGGCAGGATCGCCCTGAGGTCGAGCTCGAACAGGATCACCGGCTGGCCGATCTCGAACTGGTCGAGCACGTCCGGGTGCACCTCGCCCACCATGCCGATCGCCTCGCCGCCGATCGCGAGCCGGGCGAGGCGGCCGCGCAGGAACCCGTACTCCTCGGCCGCCTCGTAGGTCACCTCCACGTGGAGCCCGGCGAAGAGCGCCTCCAGGACGCCCTTCGCGTCGAAGAAGTCGAGTGCGCGGTCGGTCGGGCGCGACCAGCGGTCGAGCTCGGCGCCCGAGAGCGCCGCCACCACCACCTCGCGCTCGTCGGGCAGCACGTAGTCGCCCGCGCTCTGGTCGGCGCCACGGTAGGGGAGGTAGACCCGTCCCGCCTCGAACACGGCGATCTGCGGGGCGCCGGCGCGGATGCTCCGCTCCACGGTTTCGAGGACGGCGTGACGCAGGGTTGGGCGCATCACCTCGCGGTCGGAGGAGAGCGTGTTGCGTAGCCGCAGTGGACGGATCACCTCGAGGTCCTCGCGGGGCATGACCCGCAGCAGCACCTCGTCCGTGGTGAGGGAGTAGGTGATCGTCTCCTGCAGGCCGGCGTCCACGAGCGCGTCCACCACGCGGTCGCGCAGCGCCATCAGCGGGGACGGCTCCCAGTCCGGGATCGCGCCGGAGATGCCGGCGGCGGGCAGGCGGTCGTAGCCGGCGAGGCGCACGACCTCCTCCGCCAGGTCATCCGCGATGCCGATGTCCGTACGCCACCACGGGGCGCGGACGCGGAACGAGCCGTCGGGCTGCTCCCGGTCACTCTCCAGGACCTCGAACCCCAGCGTCTCAAGGATCCCAACGACCTCCGAGGTCGGCACGTGGACGCCGATGAGCGTGTCGAGCCGTTGCCGCGCGATCGCAACCTCGGGGCGCTCCTCGGGGATGGGGTAGGTGTCCACCTCGCCCGCGCGCGCGGTGCCGCCAGCCAGCTCGACGAAGAGCCTGGTCGCCCGCCGGGCCGCCTCCATCGCGAGCTCCGGAGAAAGTCCGCGCTCGAAGCGCGAGGAGGCCTCGGAGCGGAGCGCCAGTCGGGTGGAGGTGCGGCGGATGCTGACGGGGTCGAAGCGCGCGGCTTCCAGCAGGATGCGCGTCGTGCGCTCCGTGACCTCGGTGTGCTCGCCACCCATGACGCCCGCGAGCGCGATCGGGCCGCGCTCGTCGGTGATGAGCAGCGTGTCGGCGGCGAGCGGCCGGTCGACGCCGTCGAGGGTGCGCAGCGACTCGCCCGCCCGCGCCAGCCGCACGCCCACCTCGCCCTGCAGCGTGTCGAGGTCGAACGCGTGGAGCGGCTGACCGAGTTCGAGCATGACATAGTTCGTGATGTCCACGACGTTCGAGATCGGCCGCTGGCCGGCGGCGCGGAGCCGCTCCTGCATCCACGCGGGGGAGGGGCCGACCTGGACGCCCTCGATCACAGTTGCGACATAACGTGCGCAGAGGTCCGGATCGTCGATGCGCACGGAGACGGCGTCCGAGGCGAGTGCGTCGCTGGTCGGGTAGTCGGTCGACGGCATCCGCACGCGCGTCCCGAGGAGCGCGGCGACCTCGCGGGCGATGCCGGTCATGCTCATCATGTCCGCGCGGTTCGGCCACACGTGCACGTCGATGATCACGTCGCCGAGGTAGTCGACGAGCGGGGTGCCGACCGGGGCGTCCGCGGGCAGCTCGATGATCCCCTCGTGCTCGTCGGACAGGCCGAGCTCGCGCTCGGAGAGCACCATGCCGGCGCTCTCGATCCCGCGGATCTTGGAGCGCTTGAGGACGGTCTGCTTGCCCGTGTGCCCGTCGAAGACGCTCGCGCCTTCGCGCGCGAAGGCGATCCGCTGACCGACGGCGAGGTTCGGGGCCCCACAGACGACCATCTGAGGCTCGTCGCCGCCGAAGTCGACCGTCGCGAGCCGGAGGCGGTCGGCGTCGGGGTGCGGACTCACGTCCAGCACCTCGCCCACGCGCATGAGGTCGCGGTCCCACTGGGCGCCGCGGCGGTGGATGCCCTCCACCTCGGCGCTCGCCATCGTCAGCCGGTGCGCGAGGTCCTCGACGTCCGCGTCCGGTGGGATGTCGACGTACTCACGCAACCACTTCAGCGACACCAGCATGCGAGGCTCCCACGGGGCTTCATCGAGCGTTACGGGAAGTCTCGAACACCCGCGCCTTGCCTGCCACCCTCGACGTCAATCCCGGTTGGCGCCGTGGTTCCGCACCGGCGGAACAGCGCCTCGAGGCGTCGACCGATGGATCCTGGAGATGCGCGGACCAGAGCGGTCGCCAGTGGCGGCAGGCTCACATTTCTTACGGCATTGTCAGACGCGGGACGGGGCACGCTCTCGCTTGTCCGACTTTCGGCGCGTTACTATTCGTCTCTACGCTATTGATACGGTGACGCAGGGATAGCGATGACGGAGCTCCCCCGGGTGATCGTGGTCGAGGCGCTCGAGCCCGAGGACGCGGCGACGCGTGCCGAGCTTGACCGCGTGAGCCAGCTCGCGGGCGCGCTCCCTCGCGTCCTCGTCGACGCTGCAATGCAGGAGATTCCGCGGACGCAGACGACCGTTGCGGACGTGGGGGCGCTCGTCGCACTGATCTGCCCCCGCGGCGGCGGCCCCGTCCACGTCCTACCGCTCGTCGTCTCGCACGCGGTTGACCACCTCCGGCTGGAGACGGTCTTCAACGGCATCGACTATGTCTTCCCGCTGACGTGGGCGGCCTTGAAGGCGGCGCCGATGGCGAGCGGCTGGGAGATCCGGGCGCGCGCGACGCCGAACCCGACGCCCCGCCTGGAGGCGAGCACGCCCTATCTGCTCTTCGAGTCGCAGGCGCTGGGCTTCCTCATCGCGATCCACCCGGCCGCGATCCGGCTGCTCGTCCTTGGCCTGACGCGTCTCGTCGGCGCGCGCTAGCCCGGCGGCTAACCGCCGCCGATGGGCGGCACGAGGTAGATCTCCGCGTCCGGAGCGACGTCCGTGAAGAGCCCGGTGTCCTCGAGGATCGATCCGTCGATCGCCACGGCGATCTCCGGGCGAAGGTCGCCGTCCGCGACGAGTCGGTCGTAGAGCGCCGGGGACGTCTCGCGGATGGCCGCGAACACCTCCCGCAATGTCGTCCCCGCCACCTCGTACCGCTCCCGGCCTCCCGAGGCGTCACGCAGGCTGGCGGGGACGTGCAGGACGGGCATGCCTACCCCTGGCCGTCCTGCTCCATGAGCTCGGCGAGCAGCCGCGTGGGCGAGGCGGGCAGGTCCCGCACACGGACGCCGACGGCGTCGTAGATCGCGTTCGCGATCGCGCCGAGCGGCGGCACGATCGGCACCTCGCCAACCCCGCGCACCCCGAACGGGTGACCCGGGTTCGGGACCTCGACGAGGATCGTCTCCATCGACGGCAGGTCGTTCGCGACCGGCATTCGGTAGTCGAGGAAGGAGGCGTTCACCATCCGGCCCTCGTCGTTGTAGACGTACTCCTCGTTCAGGGCCATGCCGATGCCCTGGACGGCGCCACCTTCGATCTGACCCTCGACGTAGGCGGGGTGGATGGCGGTGCCGACGTCCTGGATCGCGGTGTATCGGAGCACCGTGACCTTGCCGGTCTCGCGATCTACCTCGACGTCCGCGATGTGCGCGCCGTAGCAGGCGCCCACCTTGCCGACGTTCGTCGAGACGACGTCCGCGCGGCCCTGGATGTTGCCGCCGGTGCCCGGCAGACGGCGCGCGAGTTCCTTGAAGGTGAAGACGTTGCCGTCCGGGCCCTTGATGGTCGCGTCGACCTGATCGTAGTGAACGTCATCGACGTTCGCGCCCCAGATCTTCGCTGCGCGCTCTTCGAGCTGACGGCGCACGTCGTGCGCGGCCTGGTAGGCGGCCCAACCAGTAGCGAAGGTCGTGCGGCTGCCGCCGGTGTTTCCCGTGAAACCGATGGTGTCCGTGTCGCCGACGAGCGAGTTGATGGAGTCGTAGGGCAGGCCCATCGTCTCCGCGAACTGCATCGCCAGCGACGCACGCTGGCCGCCGATGTCGACGGAGCCGGTCGTGAGCGTCACGGTGCCGTCCGAGTGGACCGTGGCGTAGGCGGAGGACTCGCCGCCGCCGTTCTGCCAGAAGCCCATCGCGACGCCTCGGCCAACCTCGGCGCGCGGCTTCTCCGACTGCCAGTGGGGGCTGTCGATGACGGCCTGCATGACCTGCTGCGCACCGATGTTGCCGTGCGTCGCGCCGTCGGAGCGGGGGGTGCCCTCGACGGCCGCGTTCTTCATCCGCAGCTCCATCGGGTCCATCTCGATACGCTCCGCGAGCTCGTCGAGGATGGACTCGACCGCGAACTCGGAGGCCGGCGCGCCGGGGGCGCGGTACGCCGCCACCTTGGGGCGGTTCACGACGACGTCGTAGCCGAGGATGCGCTGGTTGGGCACCGCGTACGGGCCGAGGGCGCAGCGCGCGCCGCCGGCGACGGGCGAGCCCGGGTAGGCGCCGGCCTCGTACCAGAGCTTGATGTCGGCAGCGACGAGGGTGCCGTCCTTCTTCGCGCCGAGGCGTACCCAGGAGCGCGTCCCGGACGTCGGCCCGGTCGCCTCGAGGACCTCGGTGCGGTTCATCGTGAGCTGGACGGGGCGTCCCGTCTTCTTCGAGAGGAGCGCCGCGAGCGGCTCGAGGTAGACGACGTTCTTCGCGCCGAAGCCGCCCCCGATCTCCGCCGGCATGACCCGGAGGTCCCCGAGCGGCACCTGGAGGTTGCGCGAGAGATTGTCGCGGATGCCGAAGGCGCCCTGCGTGCTGGTCCAGACTTGGAGCTTGCCGTCCCGGTTCCACATGGCGGTCGCGTTGTGCGGTTCGATGTAGCCCTGGTGCGCCATCGCCGTGGAGTACTCGTGCTCCAGGATGATGTCCGCCTGCGCGAAGCCCGCGTCGACGTCGCCGAAGCCCATCTCCGTTACGCGAGCGATGTTGCCCGTGCGCCCCTCGACCTCCGGGAACAGATCCTCGACGAGGTCGGCGAGGCCGTCCTCGTGGAGGAGGGGAGCGTTCGGCAGCAGCGCGTCACCGATCGACGTGACGGCCGGGAGCACCTCGTACTCGACCTCGATCAGGTCGAGGGCGTCCTCGGCGATGTGGTGGTCCGTGGCGGCGACGGCCGCGATCGGGTGGCCGCGGAAGAGCACCTTGTAGCGGGCGAGGATGCGGTCCTGGTCCCACTGGGAGGGCATCGGCCCGCGGATGGTCGACATGATCGGGTTCGGCACCTGCGGGAGGTCGTCGTGGGTCACGACCGCGAGCACGCCGGGGAGGGCGAGCGCCTTCGAGACGTCGATGCTCTTGATGCGGGCGTGCGCGTGTGGGCTGCGCTTCACGCGGCCGAAGACCATGTTGGCCATGCGCACGTCCGCGCCGTAGACGGCGCGCCCGGTCACCTTGTCCACGCCGTCCGGCCGTACCGGCCGCGTCCCGACGACCTTCCAGGGCCGCTCCACCGTGGTCATGCTGTCCTCCTGATCGGTGAGGGGCGCGCAGCCGGCGTTGGGCGCGCGGTGTGTCGCAGTGGATAATACACCGCGCCGAGTCGGCGGCCGGCGTGCGTGCTGGTGACGCCCTCGGCGGAGCGCCTAGACTAGTCACCATGGCGGTCGCGCGTTCCACCTTCGCCATGCTCGCGATCGCCTTCCTCGGCGGTATCGTGGGGGCGATCCTGACGTTCGTCATGCTCGACCCGGACGGTGAGGGCGGCGCCGGAGACCGCGGCACGATCCTCAGGATCAGTGCCGAGCCAGAGTCCCTCTTCTGGGCGCCCGACGTGAACATGTGGTGCAGCAACCATCACCGGTTCTGCATCCCTCGCTTCGAGGATCCCGCCGAGGCCCGCGCGCTGTACCTCGGCGATCCGCACGAGCACTTTCGCCGGATCGGGTGTTTCGTGGACTGGCGCCCTGACTTCGACCTCTCGCAGTACCAGGAACTGACGGATGCCGAGCGCGCCGGCGGCGCCTTCCGCGGCGGGTGCAGCGGCAGCACCTTCCTTCCCGACGGTACGAGGGTCTTCGGCCCGTCTCCCCGGAACCTGGACGAGTTCCCGGTGCGGGTCCGCACGGAGACGGTGGAACTGAGCGATGGGCCGCAGGAGGTCCGATACCTCGAGGTGGACACGACGCGCCTCATCTGCGGCGATTGGACGGCGACTCGTGCCTCGGGCGAAACGCCTGAGGACAGGTGCGAGCTGGCTCCGCCGTTCGACTAGGGCTCCCGCGATGAGCCAACGCAGGGCGCTGGCGCGCGCCTATACTCCCGCCGTCACCCGCGACCTCCCGGCGCGGACGTGACGCAGGAGGATCCCGCGATGCCCGACGACAGCCGCCTCGACCCGAACCTCGCGACCGAGGCCTACGACGACACCGAGTACGACACGATCCAGGTGGAGCGCGTCGGGCGTGTCGGCATCGTGCGGTACAACCGGCCGGACGTCCTCAACGCGATGAACCAGACGATGTACGCCGAGTGGATCGAGGCGTACGACAAGTTCAACGCCGACCCATCGATCGGCGCCGTCGTGACCACGGGCAACGGACGTGCCTACAGCGCCGGCGCCGATGTCGGCGGGTTCGAAAGCACGTTCACCGGCGCGCAGATGCCGAAGCAGAAGGTCGCACCGCACGCCCCGTTCGACCCCTGGTACATGGCGCAGGGGAAGCCGGCGATCGCGGCGGTGAACGGAGTCGCGATCGGCATCGGGTTCACCTCGATCCTGTGGCACGACATCATCCTCGCCTCGACGGAGGCGCGATTCTCCGCGCGCTTCGCGGCGATCGGCTTGACGCCTGAGCTGAACTCCGCGTGGATGCTTCCGAAGATCATCGGGGTGCAGCGGTCCAAGGAGATGATCCTCACCGGCCGCATCTGGACCGCCGAGGAGACCCGCGACATCGGCCTCGTGCGGCACGTGTTCGAGCCGGACCAACTGCTGCCGCAGGCGGTGAGGCTGGGCGCGGAGATCGCGAACAACCCCGCGCGCACGCTCGGCGTGATCAAGCGCCACCTGTGGGAGGACCTCCTCTCCACGGACCTCTCGACGATCGAGAAGCGGTCCAGCGAGAACTTCGCGGACGCGCGCAAGACCGCCGAGCACCGCGAGGCGCTCTACGCGATCCGCGACCGCCGTCCTCCGCGCTACCACGACGAGGAGTACATGGCCGAGCTGGCGGAGAAGGTGGCCCGCGGCGAGGCCAAGTAGCGCGGTAGCGATCGGATGCTTCCGTCCCGCCGATGGTGGCGGGCTCCATGCGACGGCTGACCGAGGCGCTCGACTTCGCAGCGGGATCGAAAGATCACCGCGACGCCTGTTACACCCCGCCGAGGGCGTGCGTGACTGAATGCACGAGCAACCCTGGAGGTTCCTCGTGCGCCTGAACGTCCTGCTTCCTGACACCGGGTTTCGACGCTTCGCGCTCCTCGTGGCGCTGCTGCTTGGCACGGCGCTGATGCTTGCCGCCTGCGGCGACGGCGATGACGACGGCAGCGACGTGGGCGACATCGACGAGACGCCCACGGCGACCGAAGGCACGGGCGGCGGGGAGACGGCCACCGCGACCGAGGACGGCGGCGGCGGTGGCGACGGCGATGCCGTCGCGCAGGGTGAGCAGCTGGTCACCGCGCAGGGGTGCACCAGTTGCCACGGCGCCGGCATCTCCCCGGCGTTCGACGAGATCGGGGCGGAGGCGACGCTGGAGGACGGCGACACCGTCGACGTGGACGAGGCGTATCTCCGCGAGTCGATCGTCGATCCGAACGCGAAGGTCGTCGAAGGCTACACCGCCGGCCTCATGCCCCAGACGTACGAGGACTCGCTGAGCGACGAGCAGATCGACGCGATCGTCCAGTACATCCTCTCGCTGAACTAGGGCCTGGGACGGACCGCACCGCCCGGGGGCGCTAGTCCTCCGTGAGCGGGGCGAAGCTTGCGTCCTCGTGGCCGGTGACGGCGAGGTTGAACGCGCGCACCTGCCGGAAGCACTCGCAGGCGGCCGCTTCGAGGCCGTCCCGGTCGAGGATCGCGATGCGCCCGCGCCCCGCGCTGCGGATCATGCCCGTCTCGGTGAGGGCCTGGAGCGCAAGCGTCACGCTCGGACGGTGGACGCCGAGCATCTGGCTGAGGATCTCCTGCGTCACCGGCAGCGGCGCCGCTCCCGTCCTGGTCTTCGTCGCGAGGATGAGCAGCCACCGCGCCGTGCGCTGTAGAAGCTCGTGGAAGCGGTTGCAGAGGATCGACTGCGACATAAAGTACGTCTGCGTGAGGGCGTATTGCTCGATGCGCGCACTGAGGACGGGGGCATGGGCAAGCACGCGGCGGAGATCCGCAGCGCCGCAGCGGAGTGACGTACCGGCAACCTGGGCCACAGCAGACCACGGTGCGGTGTCGATCGCGCTCGCGATCCACGTCCCGAGCATCCCCTCCGGCCCGACCATCGCGACCTCGATCGGGTCGCCCTCGCCGGTCTGGAGCGTGAGCGAGACGACGAGCGACACGGGAAAGTCGACGGCATCCGTCGGCGCGCCGGCCTCCAGCAGCCGAGTGCGCCGGGGCGTATCGACTGGGCGGAGGTCGGCCCGCAGCAACGCCAGCTCACGGCTCGGGAGCGAGTCGAGGAGAGTGTTGCCAGTGACCAACCGGACCTCGATCGGTAGCGGCGGGGGCAGCGACTGCGATGGTTGTCGCACGTCCGCGCGCCGCGAAAGTGCGTTCCACAGTTAGTAATCGCGACCGGTGGAAGCTTCTGTCTGCGGTGATACACAGAGCCAGAAAGTCCCGGGACTCTCGGGACTGGGCGAGCCGCAAAGGAGCCGCGCCGGGACGGCCGGGGACGGCGTTGAGCGCCCCACGATGGCGATTCCTGACGTGCGCTGACGATCGGTCATCGCCCGTGACCGGTACCCGGGGCTCGGTACGCGCCCTGACTGAAGGGGTGACTGGGGCCATGTAGGCTCGATTAAGGCGGGGCACAGTGAATCGAGTGTGAGCACCGTGGATCACCGGCACGAACTGCGGGCGGAGTACTTGAGGCGCGTCTGTGCCGCGCTATCTGAATATATCGAGGATGGCTTACCGCTGCGGATTCACTCGCGACAGCTGGACGGCTCGCTGGAGGTGACGTTCAAGCTCAGCCAGCCGGACGCGTTCCACCGCATGGTGGAGGGGCGTCCCGCGACGGAAGCCTTCTAGCCGCGCACCCGCTGCCGTGAGCTTCCCGGCTCGCCGCCAGCCATCGCCCAGCCATCGCCCAGCCATCGCTCGACCGCGCAGCAACGCCCTCGGACAGCGTCGAGGGCGTTCGTGTGCGTCCGTCGCGGGGACCCGCTCGTCGGGGCGTCGTCTCAGGGCTTCGCGGACCGCGCCCCAGAACGGTCGACGCAGAATGGTCGACTCAGAATGGTCGACTCAGAACGGTCGATTCAGAACTGGGCGAGGAACCTCGGGTCGTTCGCGTGGAAGTCGCGGATGTCGGAGACGCCGAGGAGCACCATCGCGACGCGCTCCACGCCCATGCCGGCGGCGAAGCCGGTGTAGCGCTCGGGGTCGTACCCCTGCGCCGCGATGATCTCCGGGTGCACCATCCCGGCCCCCATCAGCTCGAGCCAGCCCGATCCGCGGCAGACCGCACAGGACGGGTCGTCGCCGGGGCACTGGAAGCAGTCCACGGCGACCTCGACGCCGGGCTCGACGAAGGGGAAGTAGGAGTTGCGGAGCATGACCTTCCGCGACGGGCCGAACATCTGCCGCGCCCACTCCTGCAGCGTCCCCTTGAGGTTGGCCATGGAGATGCCCTCGTCGATCGCGAGGAGCTCCACCTGCTCCAGCATCCACTCGTGCGTGGCGTCCGTGGCCTCGTAGCGGTAGCACTTGCCGGGGACCGCGACGCGGATCGGCGGCTCGTGGCTCTGCATGAAGCGCACCTGCATGGGGCTGGTGTGCGTGCGGAGCAGCAGCGGCGCGCGCTCGCCGCCGCCGGGGCCGTCGACGACCTCGTCGAACCAGAACGTGTCCCACATGTCGCGGGCGGGGTGGTGCTCCGGGATGCGGAGCGCGCCGAAGTTGTAGGCGTCCAGCTCCACCTCGGGGCCCTCGATGACCTGGAAGCCGAGGCGCTCGAAGACGTCGAGGATGCGCCGCCGCACCTGGGTGATCGGGTGGAGGCGGCCACGGCGGAGCGGCCGGCCGGGGAGGGTGACGTCGAGCGCGTCCGCCTCGGCGGAGGCAAGGGCGGCGCGGCGCAGCGCCTCGCGCCGCTCGTCCAGCGCGGCCTCGAGGATGCCCTTGACGCGGTTCGCCTCGGCGCCGACGACCTTGCGCTCGTCGGCGTCGAGCCCGCCGATGCCGCGGAGGACGCCGGTCAGCTCCCCGGACCGCCCGAGGACACGCGTGCGCCAGGCCTCGATGGCCGCGTCATCCTCGGCGCTCCCGAGGGCGGCCAGCGCCTCCCGCTCGATCGCGGCGATGCGTTCGGTGGTCTCGCTCATGGGGGAGCAGTGTAGGGGTGTGGGGTGTTACGAGGCTGGCTAGGCTCAACCGAGAGAGCTCGGAGCCGGCGGGTTGATGTCGATGACCACGACATGCACGATCACGCCCTCAACTATCCGGTCTCTTCGCGACAGCTGTCGACGCGGCGGTCGTCGCGCGTCAAGGACAACCAGCCACGCCTCCGAGTGTCCATAGAGCTTCGCATAGGCAGTCACCTGCTTCGCGCCCGTGATCCCGCCTCGCCTGAGGACCTTCAGTTCAACGACGTGGTCGCTGTTGCGGCGCCGGACCAAGATGTCGACAAAGCCTGTGCCGGCCCTGACTTCTCGGAACACTTCTGGGCGAGCGCCAGGCCGGGCGAGGAACGCGGCAAGGAGCCCCTGTGCGTACAGCTCTGGGGCCTCGCGCAGCTGGCCCTTGCCCCGGGCGACCCAGAACTGATCGATCTGGTCGCGTTCAACGTGCTTGGCGAACTCTCCCAGCTCGGCACTGAGGTCCAGACGCTGTTTCCGACGGGTAGGTGCGTCTTGCCGCTCCTCGAGTCCGCGGGCTGTTGGCGACCGCATCGGCTGGGTCGGCCGGTTCGCCCGCCCACGAATCCGTAGCGCGTGGACCAGTCGTCGGGCGATCGCGCACTTCGACAGACCGTTCCGAGGCCGCCCCAGCCCCCTCACCGCTGCGACGGCGACGATCTGAGCGGACGCGTGCGGAGGCGCCGTCTCGAAAGCTCGGAGAACGCGGTCGGCATAGTCGCGCGGAGCCTGCAACCCCATCGATCGCAACACGTCCATCACCACGCCCTGCAGTACGTGGTCGGGTTCAGTCTTCAGAGGTTGAATCTCTCCCGAAGGAACCGTGAAACGGACAAGGTACGATCGAGCGCCTTCTTCCCGTAGAAGACCTGAGCTCCGTCCTGGCGGGCTTCTAGCAAGCCCTCGGCTGCCAGCAGCCTCAACTCGGTTCCCGCATTGGGGCGTTTCACCCCGATCTCATCCGCGAGCTCCTGGACTGTCTTCGTCCCGTCCGCGGCGAGGTACGCCTTGGCTCGCACCTCGCTCCGCCCGAATATTTGGGAAATGATTTCGAGGTACGTCTCTCTGTTCGCACGAAGGGCGAACGCGTCGGTCTCGTCCAGCGAGGTGATTCGTGACTCAATGTTCTCGAGTCTTCGCAGGATCTCGCTAGTGGAATCGCCGGCGCTCACTCGCCACGCACCTTTCCACTCGACTTGCGGTACTTCGACACCACAGGGCTCACGGTCGTCATCGGATAGCCAGTGATTTGGGAGATCATCGGGGACTCAAGGCCGGCATCGACGAGACGCTCGATCTTC
The DNA here is from genome assembly GCA_050250415.1 of Dehalococcoidia bacterium. Lineage (GTDB taxonomy): Bacteria > Chloroflexota > Dehalococcoidia > UBA2979 > UBA2979 > W-Chloroflexi-9. Next base: position 65,824 of record JBFWOO010000004.1, read on the forward strand.
TCCTTCTGAGTCATCCCCTGAGTCACGTCACTCCCGATAAGGGATACCAGGGCTCGGAGATACGTCGCGATCTCGTCTAGGCGCTGAATTTCGGTCGTCATTTCTTCCCGGCCGACTTGGCCTTACCCTTCGCTCTCTTCATGTCACTGATTGCGACGCTAACGGCGTTCGGCGTGCTCTCGACTAGCTCGGCGATCTCCTTCGGAGCTAGTCCAGCTGCATGGAGCAGGGCGATCGCATCCCTCTTCGTTCCTTCCGCCGCATTGATCCGCTCCATGAGGAGCGCGGTCAGCAATCCGCGAATCAGCTTCGTCTCAGCGAGCAACTGCTCGGTGCTCACTTCTTCGCAGCCTTCGCCCGACTCGCTGCCGCGCGGACTGTGGCTTCGCTCGTGTCGAGCACTGCGGCGATGTCCCGATTCGCCATTCCGAGGCGCGCCAGTGTCGCCGCGCCTTCGTTCGTCCCCATGTCCTGGGTGATAAGTGCGCCCAAGAGTCTGTTCGTGATGCTCGCTTCCGTAAGGTCGTCCGACATTCGCGTACCTCCACCAATACCTCAATGAGCGGACTCACTTTATCAGATCTCCCGGCAGGCACGGGAGTGCAACTTGCCCCTAGAGACTCTGACTGTTAACGCACGATGCCCTGCCAACTCCCCCTTCCCCCTCCGTCCCTCGCGTCCCCATGCTTCGAGGCATGACGCAGACACCGACGACACCGACCGACCGGCGGGTTGAGCACGCGATCCTCGCGCTGCAGGCGTGCGTGGAGGCGGGGGTGCCCGTCTCCGTGGGGTTCGACCCGCCCCTGGGGACGTACGACGCGCGCGCGGCGATGGAGGAGCAGCTGCGGACGGTGACGTTCACCGTCCGCGCGGTGGACTTCGACGCGCTGCAGGGGCGGCTCGGGGGCGGGGGGTAGGGGACGCCTCGACGCGATGGGACGCCTCGGCGCGATGGGACGCCAGCAAGAAGCCGCCCCGAGGGGCGGCTTCTGCGTGCTGCTGGCGGCGCGGGGCGCGCCGTCGGGCACGAGCGGGGGGCTAGGCGGCGAGGGCGGCCTTGGCCTGCTCGACGACCTGTGCGAAGGCCGCGGGCTCGCGGACGGCGATGTCGGCGAGGACCTTGCGGTCCAGCTCGATGCCGGCCTTGTTGAGGCCGTCGATGAGGCGGCCGTAGGAGAGGCCGTGCTCACGGGCGGCGGCGTTGATGCGGACGATCCAGAGGCGGCGGAACTGCCCCTTGCGGTCGCGACGGTGGATCGTCGCGTAGCGCAGGGCGTGCATCATCGACTGGTGCGCGACCTTGTAGTTGGTCCGGCGCTTGCCGCTGTGCCCCTCGGTGAGGTTGAGCACCTTGCGGTGGCGGTTGCGGGTCTGGACGCGGGAGCGGACGCGGGCCATGTGAAGTTCCTCGGGGCTGTGGTGACGGCTGTGCTGGCTGGAGGGGGCTGACGGGTCGCCGCGGGCGCGGCGGGGTCAGCTACTCCTCGGAGTCGGCGTGGGTGACGTCGTCCGCGGTCTGCTTGTGGCGGGCCGGGGTGGCCTTGGCGTAGGGCAGGTTCTTGCGGATGGCGTCCACCAGCGTCGGGTGCATCGCGCGGTCCTCGCGGTTGCCGTACATGCTGGTGCGGGCGCGCTTCGCACGCTTCGGGTTGAAGGTGCGGGTCATCACCTTGCCGGTGGCGGTGACGCGCACGCGCTTCGCGGTGCCCTTGTGGGTCTTCATCTTCGGCACGGCTGTGGTCCCCTCGGTCCGTCGCCCCGGTGGTGTCACCCGTTGGGTGGCCCACCTGCGTGGGCTGGCGGTGGTTACTCCGCCGCGACCGTCTCCGCCTCGGCGGCCGGGGCCTCCGCAGTCTCCTGCGGCCTGGCCTGGGCAGCCTTCGCGGCCTGCTTCTGTTGCTTCTCTTCCGCGACCTTGCGCGCCGCCGCCTTCTTGGCCGGGTCCAGCGTCATGCTGAAGAACCGACCCTCCAGGCGGGGCGGGCGCTCCATGTCCGCCAGGTCCTCAAGTTGGACGTAGACCTTCTTGAGCAGCTCTTCCGCCACCTCGGGGTGCGAGTTCTCGCGCGCCCGGAGCATGACGGAGACCTTGACCTTGTCGCCCTCGAGCAGCAGCTTCCGGGCGGTGCGGATCTTGAAGTCGCGGTCGTGAGTGTCGATCTTGACCTTCATCCGGACTTCGCGCAACTCGACCTGCTTGGAGCCGCGGCGTGACTCGCGCTCCTTCTTGGCCTGTTCGTACTTGAACTTGCCGTAGTCCATGATCTTGACCACGGGCGGATGAGCCGTGGGCGCGATCTCGACCATGTCGAGGCTGGCGTCGTCGGCCAGGCGCTGAGCGTCCCGGGTGTCCATGACACCCAGCTGCTCTTCGCCGCGGATCACGCGCACCTGCGGCACGCGGATCTGTTCGTTTACGCGAAGGTCCTTAGCGATCGGGCTTCCTCCAATGACACGCTGCCGGCCCGGTGACACGCGATCGACGTGTGCAGCGGCAGCGATACAGACGTAATCGTACCAAACCGCGCATCGTCGCGTCCTCGGGTCTCCCCCGAGGGGCGGCCGGAATGATGCCCGGGCGAGTACGCAGTCTCGCATTTCCGCGTCTGACGATCACGAGGGGGACGGCACGAGGACGCGATGACCCCAGGGGACGACCCGAGGGGACGGCCCGAGGGCGAGCGGCTCGGACGCTGCCGCATCATCCTCGACGCGCCGAGGGCTGGCCGGCGGCTCGCCGGAGGATTGCGCGACTGGCGGTTGCATCGCCCGGCGCTGGGGCTAGGCTCGAAGGAGGCGACTCCGAGGTGGTGGCAAGGCCGACGTGGGTAGCGAACCCGGTCGAGGTGCTCCCTCAAGAACCGGGCTACGCATGACTGATCCACGCCGGGCACGGGTGGAGTATCTCCGCGCCGTGCTCTCCGCGCTGGGCGACGAACTCCTCGCGAGCTCCAGCCTCACGCTCAACTCACGCCTGCGCGCCAACGGCAGCCTGGAGGTGGTGTTCACGCTGCCGGACGCGGGGGCGTTCAACGCGCTCGTCACGAAGCACGCAGAGGCAGCGGTGCTGACGAACGGGACGGACGCCGCCGGGGACTAGTCCGGCGGCCTCCGGCCGCAACTCCCCGGGATCGGAGCCCTGGGGAGCGCGTTACTCCTCGGCGGGTTCGTACTCCAGCACGAGGTCGCCCTTCTCGATGCGAGAGCCGGCGACGGCGGCGACGCGCTTCACGGTGCCGCCGAGCGGGGACTGGACCTCGTTCTGCATCTTCATCGCTTCGACGACGGCGACGACCTGCCGCGGCTGGAGGGTGTCGCCCTCCTTCACCTTCACATCGACGACGACGCCGGCGAGTGGGGTGGTGATGATGCCCGGCGGGTCGGCCATGCCGCCCGAGGAGCCACGGCCGCGTGCGCCGCCCCCGACGGGGCCGAGGATGAACACGCGCCCGTCCACGATGACGCGCAGCGCGCGGCCTTCGCGGGTGACGTACGCCTGGGTCGGCACGCCGTCACGGATGATCGAGATGAGCCCCGGTACCCCGGAGGTGGTCACGTCGACGGGGAAGTAGTCGCCCTCGTCGATCTTGACCGCGACCTGCTCGGTCGTGTCCTCGACGGAGACGGCGTGGTTGGTGCCTTCTACCTGGAAGCGGAACCGCGACGCCATCCGGTGCTCCCTCCTTCAATGCGGATGCCGCGCCGCGCCTGAGCGCGGGAGGCGGCGACCCAGCGGGTGAGGCCCACCGGCCTCGCGGTGCCTTCGGCGGTAGCGCCGGCGATGAGGCCGGCGGCGATGCCGCCCGCGACCAGCGCCGTCTCCAGGCGCGGGTCCTCCTCGGGCAGCGTCGGCATGGTGAAGTGAGACTCCAGCCAGGAGGTGTAGATGTTGCCCTGGCGGAAGTCCTCGTTGTCGAAGAGGGCCAGGTGGAATGCCTGGTTGGTGATGGGGCCGGAGACGATGAGGTCCTTCAGGGCGCGCTTCATCCGCTCGACCGCCTTCTCGCGGTCCTCGGCCCAGACGATGAGCTTGCCGAGCAGCGAGTCGTAGAAGATCGGGATGTCGAGGCCCTCGAAGAGCATCGTGTCGAAGCGGACGCCCGGGCCGGCGGGGAGCTGGAGGAAGTCCACGAGGCCGAGCGAGGGGACGAAGTTGTTGAATGGATCCTCGCCGTTGATGCGGCACTCGATCGCCCAGCCGGTCGGCTCCAGCGGCGCGTCCGGGTCAGGGACCGGCTCGCCGGCGGCGACACGCAGCTGCAGCGCCACGAGGTCCACGCCGCCGTAGACGAGCTCCGAGACCGGGTGCTCCACCTGCAGGCGGGCGTTCACCTCGAGGAAGTAGAAGTTGCCGTCGTTGTCCATGAGGAACTCGACGGTGCCGGCGTTGCGGTAGCCGGAGCTCTTCGCCGCGGCGATGGCGGCGTCGCAGATGCGCTTCCGGATCTCCGGGGTCACGGCCACCGAGGGCGCTTCCTCGACGAGCTTCTGGTTGCGGCGCTGCACGGAGCACTCGCGCTCGCCGAAGGCGCGGACGTTGCCGTGGCTGTCCGCCACGATCTGCACCTCGATGTGGCGGGCGGGCGAGACGTATTTCTCCAAGAAGATCGTCGCGTCCTTGAAGGAGGACGCGGCCTCCGAGGCGGAGGCGCGCATGGCACCCTCGAGGTCCTCGGCGGTCTGGACGAGGCGGATGCCGCGGCCACCACCGCCGGCGGAGGCCTTCACGAGGAGCGGGAAGCCGATGCGGTCCGCCTCGCGCTTCGCGGTTTCGAAGTCGTCCAGGGAGATGTCGTTGGCGCCGGGGACGGTGGGGACGCCGGCGTCTTCCATGATCTTGCGGGCGGAGATCTTGCCGCCGAGCGCCCTCATCGCCTGCGCGGGCGGGCCGATGAAGGTGATGCCGGCGGCGGCGACCGCGTCGGCGAACTCGGCGTTCTCGGAGAGGAAGCCGTAGCCCGGGTGGATCGCGTCGGCGCCGGTCTGTTTCGCCGCCTCGATGATCTTCTCGATGACGAGGTAGGACTCGTTCGACGGGCCGGGGCCGAGGCGCACGGCGTGATCCGCGTTGCGCACATGGAGGGCGTTGCGGTCCGCGTCCGAGTAGACGGCGACGGTCTCGATGCCCATTTCGCGGCAGGTGCGCTGGACGCGAAGCGCGATTTCACCACGATTCGCGATGAGCACTCGCTTGAACATGCTCGTCCTGTTCAGCCACTCAGAGAGAGTGTTCGCGTGTCAGTGAGAGGCCGCCTGCGGCCACTCGGAAGACTCCCATGTGTGGGGAGTGGCGGCAAGCGCAGAGCCGCCCCGGCGCGAGCCGGTTCCGCGCGAAGAGGACATAACGGAGGAGAAGGGTCCACAGGGGCGCTGAAGGCGTTGCTCAGGGCCGTGGCCAGGCTGAACGCGACGACGAAGGAGAGGCCGAGGGGGAGGTAGACACCCCTCGGCAGCGGGAGGATCTCTCCCGCGCGCCGAGGGGCCCTGGCGCCTAGCGCGCCTGGATCGTGCGCGTGTCGCGCTCGTCCACCATGCGGTCGCCGATCTGGAAGATCGGGATGGCGCCGAGATCGTCGCCGGTGCGGTCGCGGACCGCGGCGGCCTCCTGCTCCATCTCCCGGTCACCCACCACGAGCATGTACGGCACCTTCTGCAGCTGGGCCTTGCGGATCTTCGCGCCCATCCGGTCCGGTCCATCGTCCACCTGGACGCGGAGGCCACGCGCCATGAGCTCACGGGTGATGCGGTGGGCGTAGTCCAGGTGCCGGTCCGCGATCGGGATGACCACGGCCTGCACGGGCGCGAGCCAGAGCGGGAAGTGCCCGCCCGTGTGCTCGATGTAGACGCCGATGAACCGCTCCAGCGACCCGAGGATCGCGCGGTGGATCATCATCGGCTGGTGTTCTTCGCCGTCCTCGCCGATGTACGTCAGGCCGAAGGATGTCGGCATGCCGAGGTCCACCTGCACGGTGCCGAGCTGCCACGAGCGGCCGATGGCGTCCTTGAAGTGGAACTCCAGCTTCGGGCCGTAGAACGCGCCCTCGCCCGGTGCGAGCGTGTACTCCTTGCCGGCATTCGTGACCGACTTGCCGAGGAGGCCGATCGCGCGCTCCCAGTCCTCCTCGCTCCCGACCGCCTTTCCGGGTCGGGTGGCGAGGCGGATCGTCGGCTGGCCGAGGCCGAGGTCCTCGTAGACGCGCTCGATCATGCGGAAGACGGCGAAGATCTCGTCGTCGAACTGCTCGGGGGTGCAGTAGATGTGCGCGTCGTCCTGCGAGAAGGCGCGGACGCGCGTGAGGCCGTGGAGGACGCCGGAGCGCTCGTTGCGGTGCAGGCGGGTGAACTCCGCCAGACGGAGCGGCAGTTCGCGGTACGAGTGGTGGCCCGAGGCGAAGTAGTGGCAGTGCCCGGGGCAGTTCATCGGCTTGACGCCGATCTCCTCCTCGTCGGACTCGAACATGTACATGTCGTCCGCGAAGTTCTGGTAGTGCCCGGAGGTCTTCCAGAGGTCGACGTTGAAGAGCTGCGGGGTGACGACCTCCTGGTAGCCGTAGACCTGGTACAGCTCCCGCATGTAGTCGACGAGCCCGTTGTACAGGAGCGTCCCCTTCGGGTGCCAGAACGGGGCGCCGGGGGCGATCGGGTCGAGGTGGAAGAGGTCTAGCTCGCGGCCGAGGCGCCGGTGGTCGCGCTTCTCTGCCTCCTCGCGCATTTGCTCATACCCGGCGAGCTCCTCCTTCGTCGGGAAGAGCAGGCCGTAGACGCGCTGGAGCATGGGGTTCTTCTCGTCACCCCGCCAGTACGCGCCGGCGACACGGTCGAGCTTGAAGGCGCCGATCTGGCCGGTGGTCTCGGTGTGGCCACCGCGGCAGAGGTCCTGGAACTGCCCGTGCTTGAAGTGGCCGACGGTCTCGTCCTCGATGCCGTCGATGAGCTCCAGCTTGTAGGGCTGGTCCCGGAAGATCTCCCGCGCGCGGTCCTTCGGGATCTGCTCGCCAGTGATCGGCAGGTTCGCCTTCACCGACTCGCGCATCCGCGCCTCGAGCCTCTGGAGGTCGTCGGGGTTCAGCGTCCGCGGCAGGTCGAAGTCGTAGTAGAAACCGTTGTCCACTGGCGGCCCGATGGCGTACTTCGCCTCGGGGAACATCTCCAGGACGGCCTCGGCCAGCACGTGTGCGGCGGAGTGGCGCATCCGGAAGAGTCGTTCCTCCGGCGGCAGGTCGCTGAACGGGATCGCGTGTTCGTCGCTCATCGGTCGGGTTCTCCTGTGCCCACGCCAAACAACAATGCGCCTCCGTCCCGACGGGACGCGAGGCGCACTCACGTGGTTCCACCCGACTTTCCACGCTCCCGCGTGCCGGGCACGAAGGCACGGCGCGAGCGAGGCTCGTTCGCCCGGTAACGGGGGCAGGCCGCCGCGGGTTCGCCCGCGGGCTCGGAGGTGGTACCGCCGCGTGGTGCGCTCCGGGGCTTGCAGCCGGTCGAGGTGCCTCGATGGCCCCGGTCTCTGAGAGCGTCCCGGCGCGGGGCATGTCCCCGTCGTCGCTCGGATGGTCCGTCGCCTCTCGGCGGACGGGCACCGTCTTCGGTCAGTGTAGGGAACGCGCGCCGCTGGGGGTGGGTTACCGCTCCGCTTGCCCGGAGCGGCTTGCGAGGCCTTCGGTACGAGGAGCGCGCCGTGCTTATGCCTCGGCGAGTGCGCCTCCGAGGCAATGGTCGTGGGCCCTGATCGAGTCACTCCAAGGTCACGACACCCGATCACGACACCCGATCACGAAACCCGGCCAAGTCACGGGAGATCCCATGCCCCTCGTCACACCCTTCGTCCTGCCCGGCGTCCTGCGCCGCCGCGGCGTCCTCACGCCCATCGCCGGCCTGCTCCTTGCGACACTCCTCCTGGCTCCCGCCTGCACCGATGACGGCCCCGGGGGGACCGACGGCACAGCCACCGACGGCGCGACCAGCGATGCCGCGACCACGGACGCCGCGACCACGGACGGCAGCAGTCCGGGGGGCGCTGCCGGCGGTGGCCAGCGTGACGGGTCCGACGATGGCGATGCGAGCGACGTGGCGGGAAGCCTCACGAGCGCCGTCGAGCGGGTCGTCGAGGACGCGCGGCCCAGCGTCGTGCAGATCACGAACCAGCAAGCGCTGTCGCAGGGCGGTGTGCCGGGCGCGACCCCGGGTGGAGCGTCGGACACGCTCGTCCCGGCCGGCGTCGGCTCTGGCGTCGTCATCGACGACGAGGGACACATCCTCACGAACCACCACGTCATCGCGGGTGCGGCGAGCGTGGTGGTGCGGTTCACCGATGGGCGGGAGTTCGACGCCGAGGTGGTCGGAACCGACCCGCGCACGGACCTCGCCGTCTTGCGGATCGAGGGCGAAGACCTACCGGTCGCGGCGCTGGGCGCTTCCGGCGAGCTCGTGGTGGGCGAGTGGGTCGTGGCGATCGGGAACGCGCTCGGCCTCGTCGGCGGGCCAACGGTGACCGTCGGCGTGGTGAGCGCCGTGGGGCGCACGGTGCAGGAGCCGCCCACGCAGGGCGGGCAGGGCGCGTTCCTCTTCGATGTCATCCAGACCGACGCCGCGATCAACCCCGGGAACTCGGGCGGGCCGCTCCTGAACCTCGAGGGCGAGGTGATCGGGATTAACACGCTGGGGGCGGGGAACGCCGGGTCGGTGCCCGTGCAGGGGATCAGCTTCGCGATCGCCATCGACACGGCGCTCCCGCTGGCGGAGGAGATGATCGCGACGGGCACGGTGACGCACCCGTACATCGGCATCTTCTACGTTCCGCTGAACCCGGCGGTGGCCGGGCAGATGGGGGCGCCGGTCTCGGAGGGCGTTGCTGTGCAGGAAGTGGCTTCCGACTCCCCGGCCGCCGACGCAGGCATCGCGCCGGGCGACATCATCATCGAGATCGACGGCGACCCGATCGAGGGCGAGTCCGACCTCCCGGCGGCGCTCGACCGCCTGGACGCAGGGGACGAGGTGGAGCTGGTGGTGCTCCGCGCGGGCGAGGAGGTCAGCGTGACGGTGGTGCTGGGCGAGGCGCCCGCGCCAGATGGGACGCCCTCGGCGACGCCGTGACGCGCTCGGACCTCCGGATGGCGGGCGTTTCGACGGGTGGAGGGTGGAACCAGGGACCGGGGGTAGCCAGGGATCGGGGTAGCCGGGGATCGGGGTAGCCGGGGATCGCGGTAGCCGGGGATCGCGGTAGATGGTGGGCGGTACTGGATTCGAACCAGTGACCTCAGCGATGTCAACGCTGCGCTCTAACCAACTGAGCTAACCGCCCGCGATCGCCCTCGCCGGGGCCGTCTGTGCCGCCACTGGCGGGGTGGGGACTGGCCTCTAGTGAGTCGACGGCTGAAACTACGTTACACGCGGAACAGGGTCAACGCACTCCCTCCCAACCTCCGGGAGTGCGCGGGCCAGTCGCGGTGGGTGCTGTAGAAGGTAGTGCGCGCCGCGCATGCCCGGGCCTGTCAGTTTCGTTGACACGCCATAACCCCACTGCTACGTTCCAGCCGAGTTCGGGGCCTCTAGCTCAATGGCAGAGCAGCTGACTCTTAATCAGCCGGTTCTGGGTTCGAATCCCAGGGGGCTCACCACTCTCAACTTCGGCCGCGGCGGGGATTTCGCGGTGGGGGTGCGGAGGCGGTGCAACCGGCTGAGCGTCAGACGATGCCGCGAGAGCCGGGGCCCGCGACGGCCGTTCCGAGCGGGGAAGTGTCGGAACTGGCAGACGAGCGTGACTTAGGATCACGTGCCGCAAGGCGTAGGAGTTCGAGTCTCCTCTTCCCCACCAGGTCCACGGCAGTGGGCCAGCGACAGGCATCGTGTGGAAAACGCTGGCCCGTAATGGCCGCGCGGAGGGGTCCATGGCGAGACTGCTCGAGGTCAACAACCTCAAGACGTACTTCTTCACGGAAGAGGGAGTCGTGCGCGCCGTGAACGGCGTGACGTGGCACCTCGACGAAGGTGAGACGCTCGCACTGGTGGGCGAGTCCGGCTGCGGCAAGTCCGTGACCGCGATGTCGATCCTGCGGCTCATCCCGAACCCGCCGGGGCGCATCGTGGACGGCACGATCACCTTCGAGGGCAAGGACCTGCTGAAGATGGGCGACGCCGAGCTGCGGTCCATCCGCGGCAACCGCATCGCCATGGTCTTCCAGGAGCCGATGACCTCCCTGAACCCCGTGCTGACCATCGGTCAGCAGCTCCGCGAGGCGATCCAGCTCCACCTCGGCCTGAACGACGAGGACGCCACCAAGCGTGCAGTCGAGCTCCTCGAGCTCGTCGGCATTCCGGAGGCGGACCAGCGCGTCAAGGACTACCCGCACCAGTTCTCGGGCGGCATGCGCCAGCGCGTGATGATCGCCATGGCGCTGTCCTGTAACCCGAAGCTCCTGGTCGCGGACGAGCCGACGACGGCGCTCGACGTGACGATCCAGGCGCAGGTCCTCGAGATCATGGCGCGCCTGGCGACCGACCTCGGCACCGCGGTGCTGATCATCACGCACAACCTCGGCGTCGTGGCCCGCTACGCGGACCGCGTCAACGTCATGTACGCCGGCGAGATCGTCGAGAGCGGCTCCGCCGTCGACGTCTTCAAGAACCCCCGCATGCCCTACACCGTGGGCCTGATGGCCTCGGTGCCGCGCCTCGATGCGACGGAGCGTGTGCGCCTCGCCACGATCGAGGGCCAGCCGCCCCTGCTGATCCAGGACATCCCCGGGTGCCCGTTCCGGCCGCGCTGCGACTGGGCGATCGACAAGTGCGCCACGGATCACCCCGCTCTCGAAGAGAAGGAGCCGGGGCACTGGGCGCGGTGCTGGCGCAACCCCCAGGTCGACGAGAAGACCCGTGTTCCGGCCGCCGAGGCCGCAGCCGCTGCGAACTAGCCGGAGGGGATTCCAACGATGACCACTACCACCGCAGGCAGCGCCGGCTCGAAGGTCGCTTACCAGAGCACCGTCAAGCAGGGTGAGACCCTGGTCAACGTCCAGGGCCTGAAGATGTACTTCCCGATCAACGCCGGGTTGTTCGTCCAGAAGAAGGTCGCGGACGTCCGGGCGGTCGACGACCTGACGTTCCACGTCACCAAGGGCGAGACCCTCGGCCTGGTGGGCGAGTCCGGCTGTGGCAAGTCCACCACCGGCCGCGCCCTGATCCAGCTGTACCGCCCGACGGGCGGCTCCGTGAACTTCGGCGGCACCGAGCTGACCAAGCTCGGCGGCACCGAGCTGCGCCGCTTCCGCCGCCGCATGCAGATGATCTTCCAGGACCCGTTCTCGTCGCTGAACCCGCGCATGAGCGTCCAGCAGATCATCGGCGAGCCGCTCGCGATCCACGGCCTCTACAAGGGCGCAGAGCGCGCCGAGCGCATCGAGTACATCCTCCAGGCCGTCGGCCTGAACCCGGCGTTCGCCCGCCGCTACCCGCACGAGTTCTCGGGTGGCCAGCGGCAGCGCATCGGCATCGGCCGTGCGCTCGCGGTCGAGCCGGAGTTCATCGTCGCGGACGAGCCGGTGTCCGCTCTGGACGTGTCGATCCAGGCCCAGGTCATCAACCTCATGGAGGACCTGCAGCAGCAGTTCGGCCTGACCTACCTCTTCATCGCCCACGACCTCGCGGTCGTCCGGCACATCTCGGACCGTGTGGCCGTGATGTACCTGGGCAAGATGATGGAGCTCGCGGACCGCAACGAGCTGTACGACAACCCGCTCCACCCGTACACGAAGGCCCTCCTCTCGGCCGTCCCGATCACGGACCCCGAGCTGGAGCGGAAGCGTGAGCGCATCATCCTCACCGGCGACGTGCCGTCGCCGCTGCGTCCGCCTCCGGGCTGCGTGTTCAACACCCGCTGCCCGATCGCGGTCGACGAGTGCCGCGAGCGCGTCCCCGAGTGGCGCGAGGTGGTGCCGGCGCACTGGGTGGCCTGCCACCGCGTATAGTCCGCGAAAGCGCAATGACAACGAGGCCCCGCGTGAGCGGGGCCTCGTTGCGTAGCAGCCATCACGGACGAGGGCCTCGTCGCGGACAGGGCGGATCCACCGCGTAGGTGGCCTCGCACGTAGGATGGGTGCGTGGACCAGCAGCACATCCGGAACTTCTCGATCATCGCGCACATCGATCACGGCAAGTCCACGCTTGCCGACCGCATGATCGAGCTCACCGGCGCCGTCGACTCGCGCGACATGCGCGAGCAGGTCCTCGACTCGATGGACCTGGAGCGTGAGAAGGGCATCACGATCAAGGCGCAGGCGGTGCGCATGGCCTTCAAGGCCGAGGACGGCCAGGACTATCAGCTCAACCTGATCGACACGCCCGGCCACGTGGACTTCGCGTACGAGGTGTCCCGCGCGCTCGCCGGCTGCGAGGGCGCCATCCTCGTCGTCGACGCGACTCAGGGCATCCAGGCGCAGACGCTCGCGACCCTCTACCTGGCGATGAACCTCGACCTCGAGATCGTGCCGGTCGTGAACAAGGTGGACCTGCCGTCCGCCGACCCGGAGCGCGTGAGCAAGCAGATCCAGGACCTGATCGGCTTCAAGGCGGACGAGGTGCTGTTCGCCTCCGGCAAGTCCGGCCAGGGCGTGCTGGACATCCTCGAGGCTGTCGTGAAGCGCGTGCCGCCCCCGAAGGGCGACCCGCAGGCGCCCCTGCGCGCGATGGTCTTCGACGCGAAGTACGACGTGTTCAAGGGCGTGATGGCGTACATCCGTGTGTTCGACGGGCGGCTGGACAGCGTGCAGCGGCTGCGGATGATGCAGTCCGGCACCCGCTTCGAGCCCGTCGAGCTCGGCTTCTTCACGCCGTCCCTCACGAAGGTGCCGTCGCTCGAGACTGGCGAGGTCGGCTACGTCGCGACGGGCCTGAAGGGCGTGGCGGAGAGCCGGGTCGGTGACACGTTGACGGTGGACCAGAACGGCGCGCAGACGCCCCTCGGTGGCTACGAGCCGGCGAAGGCGATGGTCTTCGCCGGGATCTACCCGACGGACCCGGACTCCTACGCGGAGCTGCGCGAAGCCCTGGAGCGGCTCACGCTCAACGACGCCGCACTGCAGTGGGAGCCAGAGACCAGCGCCGCGCTCGGCTTCGGGTTCCGTTGCGGGTTCCTCGGGCTCCTGCACATGGAGATCATCCAGGAGCGCCTGGAGCGCGAGTTCGACCTCGACCTGATCGCGACGGCGCCGTCGGTCGAGTACAAGATCACGAAGACCAACGGCGAAGTGATCACGATCGATTCGCCGGCGGAGCTGCCGACCTCGAACGAGGTCGACGAGATCCGCGAGCCCTGGGTGTCCGTCTCGATCACCGTCCCCGCGCGCTTCATCGGCGCGGTCATGGGGCTCGTCGACGAGCGCCGCGGACAGTTCGAGAAGATGGAGTACCTCGACCACGCGGACGACGAGGGCGACTCCCGCGTGCTGGCGTCGTACAAGCTGCCGCTCGCGGAGATCCTGGTGGAGTTCTACGACCAGCTGAAGTCGCGCACCTCCGGGTTCGCCGCGATGGACTACCAGATGGATGGCTACCGGGCGGCCCGGGTCTCGCGGCTCGACATCCTCGTGAATGGCGACGCGGTGGACGCCCTCAGCGCGATCGTGCCGACCGAGGACGCTCCGGCGCAGGGCCGGAAGCTCGTCTCCGCGCTCAAGGAGCTGATCCCGCGCCAGATGTTCGATGTGCCGATCCAGGCCGCCATCGGCGGGAAGGTCGTCGCGCGGGAGACCGTGAAGGCGATGCGCAAGAACGTCCTGGCGAAGTGCTACGGCGGCGACATCACCCGCAAGCGGAAGCTGCTGGAGAAGCAGAAGGCCGGCAAGAAGCGGATGAAGATGCTCGGCCAGGTGGAGGTCCCTCAGGAGGCCTTCATGGCCGTCCTCAAGGTCCACGACTAGCCGGGCGCCAGGCGGGCGGCTAGCGCGCGTTCAGCGGCCGCTCCCGGCGGCTGCGACGCCACGGCAGCTCCGCGGTGGCCTTCGGCACCATGCCCAGCGCCACCAGCCCAAGCGCCGCGACGGAGGCCACCACGGCGGTGTCCACCACCTCGTTCGTCTGTTCCTGCGCGATGGCGACGAGCGCCCACGCCGTGACCGCCGCGAACACGAAGTCCCGACGCCATACGAGCAGCGCGGCAGCGACGATCGCTGTCGATCCGACGGCGACGGCCGCCCAGTCCTCGCCGCCGCCGAACGGAGGGCTCACCTCGAGACCGTTCTGGAGGAACCCGGCAAGGACGGCGATCGTCGCGGCAAGCAGCCAGGCGGCGGACATCGACGCCGGGAGCCAGGCGGCGGCTCGTCGCCCCCACCCGTCGTCCCGACGACCGACGCCGAGCATGAGGTAGGTCGCCACCGCGGCGGCGAAGTAGAGGGCTGTGCTGAGCTGCCCGAGGGCGTTCGAGTCTGCCAGCGAGGCGACCGCGAAGAGCGCGCCGAACAGCTGTCCGACGACGAACGGCACGGCGACGCGGTCGAGGAGCGGGTCGGTGCGCTGCGAGGGCGTCGCCTGGTACAGCGCGAAGACGACATTCGTCACGAAGACGACGCCCCAGATGCCAAAGGCGTACTCGGCCGGATCGGCCAGCGTCGGGGCGCGCTCCTGGCCAGCCTGCGCCCCCACGACCGCGGCGACGGTGTTGAGCCCGACAGAGACGATGACCGCGAACAGCACGATCCACGGGCGGCGTGGGTCTCGCTCCTGCGGCTGCTCCTGGGGGATGAGGGTCATCAGCATGGCAGCTCCGGGCGCGGGCCGGGAGATGGGCCGCGCCGGCTTCGACGCTACGGATGTCACCGTGTCGGAGCGATATCAGGCGCTCACGCGCGGGGCACAGTCTGGTGTCGAGGTGTGCGGCTGGTGTCGAGGTGTGCGGCTGGTGTCGTGGTGTGCGGCTGGTGCCGACGTGCGCCAGCGGTGCCGGGGCGTGCCTGACGTGGGGCTCGCGCCGCGGTTGCGTTAGAGTCGGTTCGCGCTTCGGAAAGGTCGGCCTATGTCGCTTCAGGTCGTTCAGTCGCGGATCCGTGGGTTCATCTCCCTGACCGCGCATCCCGATGGGTGCGCCGCCAACGTGCGCGAGCAGATCGAGGTGATCGAGCGCGGTGGGCTGGAGGGTGCGATCGGGACGGCGCTGGTCGTCGGCTCGACGACCGGGTACGGCCTCGCGAGCGCCCTCGCCACGTGCTTCGGCTACGGCGCGAAGACGCTGGGGGTGGGGTTCGAGAAGGAGCCAGGGGACGGGAAGACCGGCACGGCCGGGTGGTACAACGCCGCCGAAGCGTCCCGCCTCGCGAAGGAGCGCGGGCTCACCTACCGCACGATCAACGCCGATGCGTTCGACCCGGCGACCAAGCAGGAGGTCGTCGAGACGCTGAAGAGCGGAGGCTTCGGCCCGGTCGACATGTTCATCTACTCGCTCGCCGCGCCGCGCCGGAAGGGCGCGGACGGCACGATCTGGAACTCCGTCCTCAAGCCCATCGGCCAGCGGTACGAGGGCAAGGCGTTCGACCTGCGCTCCGAGACCGTCTCCGAGGCGAGCATCGAGGCCGCGACGCCGGAGGAGATCGAGTCGACCGTGAAGGTCATGGGCGGCGAGGACTGGATGGACTGGCTGCGTGCGCTTGCCGACGCGGGCCTCCTCGCGCCCGGGTCCCGGGCAATCGCGTTCTCCTACATCGGTCCCGAGGTGTCGGCGCCGATCTACCGGCGCGGCACCATCGGGAAGGCGAAGGAGCACCTCGAGCAGACGGCGGCGCAGGCCGACGCGCTGATGAAGCAGCACGCCGGGCCTGAGGGCGCCGCATGGGTGAGCGTGAACAAGAGCGTGGTCACGCAGGCGTCCTCGGCGATCCCGGCGGTGCCGCTCTACATGTCGGTCGCATTCCGCGTGATGAAGGACCAGGGTGTCCACGAGGGCGTGATCGAGCAGATCGTGCGCCTCTTCCATGACCACGCCGGGCCGGGCCTTCAGCCGCAGGTGGACGAGGGCGGTCGCATCCGCCTGGACGACCGCGAGATGGCGGACTCGGTGCAGACGGTCGTGGCCGAGTCCTGGAGGAATCTCTCGAACGAGACGCTGCCCATCCTCGCGGACTGGGATGGCTACAAGCACGACTTCCAGAAGCTGTTCGGGTTCGGCGTCGATGGCGTCGACTACGACGCCCCGACCGAGGTGGACCGGCCGCTCAACAGCTGATCGCGCCATGAACCCTCGCCGCGTGACCGAGCTCGGGACGGCCGCTGGCGATGCGGCCGATCGCCCTCGTGCCTGGGGGCTGACCGTCCGGGCGGGCGACGCCTGGCTGGGCGGGACGGCATAGCTCGGCGAGACGGGGGCCTCAGCAGGCGCGGCGGTCGACCAACGCGGCGAGCTTCTCCAGCGCCTGCTGTGTGCCGAGTCGGTTCGCGTCGACGTCGATCCCCGGCGGGATGTCGTCGAAGTCCAGCGTCAGGCGCGTGCCCGGCCGCGCCTCGACCAGCGACACGGTCATCCGCATCTCGCCGGCGAAGCGAGGGTCGTCGGAGTCGAAGGTGATCGCCTCGACGATGCGCGAGTACGGCTCGAGCTCGATGAAGCGCGCGCGGTACACGTCGCGGCCGTCGCCGGACTTCCCGGCCTCCGAGGATCCCGCCGGATAGCGGAGCGAGATGCGCACCTCGCCGCCCTCGCGCGCGTCGAACTCGTGAACGTGCGCCGTCATGCCGTCCGGCGCGAGCCATGTCGCGACGAGGTCGGGTTCCACGAACGCGCGGTAGACGGTGTAGAGCGGCGCCTCGAGGAGCGCGACGTTCCGCGTGCGCCGTGCCGTTCCGACCATCCTGACCGCCTCTCTTCGCTCGCCGCGGGCGGGGAGCAGTCTAGTGCGGCCCCACGCGGAGAGGCTGAGGCACGGGGTGACAGGCGAGGGGCCGAGGTGGCAGCATGGCCGCGCTTCCCGCGTCGCGGGTGAGGGAGGGTGCGGGAGTGCGCCAGGTCAGCGATCACGTCTTCGCGGAGTTCCTGTTCTGGGGCTGCAACCCCGGCTACCTCGCGACCTCCGACGGGGTGTTCATGATCGACACGCCCCAGCAGCCGGTCGATGCGATTCGCTGGCGGGAGCACCTCGAGACGGTGGGGCCGCTCCGTCACCTCGTGAACACGGAGCCACACATCGACCACGTCTCCGGCAACGCCTACTTCCCGGGGGTCGAGGTGATCGGCCAACGCGGGATGCTGACTCGGTACGAGGAGATGGCGCCCCGCATGGCGAGCGAGGAGCGGCGGAAGCAGCTGGAGGAGCAGGACCCCGACTCCTCGTGGCTCATCGCGCATCCGGCCTATCCGCCGAACCCGCCGACTCGGCTCTTCGACGACCGGCTCTCGCTCTCGCTCGGTGGCCAGGCGATCGAGGTCATCCATCACCCGGGGCACACGCCACCGCAGACGTCGGTGTGGCTGCCGGGAGAAGGCGTCATCTTCACGGGCGACAACGTCTTCCACCAGGTCAAGACCTTCATCCAGGAGGCGGACCCGTGGGAGTGGCTCGAGTCGCTGGAGGCGATCCGCTCGCTCGACCCGGCGATCATCGTGCCGGGCCACGGCGAACCATGCACCACCGCGTACCTCGCGGAGCAGGCGGAGATCATCCAGGCCTGGGTGGACGCCGTGACCGGGATGGTCCGCGCGGGTGTGCCGCTGGAGGAGGCGCGGACCCAGCGGCCGGCCACGGACCGCTACCGCATCGGTCAGCGGCTGTTCCCGATCGAGGATGGCCTCAACACGCGCATCATCGACAACCTCTATCCACGGATCGCCGAGCGGATGCGCGGGTAGCGTCCCTCCCTATACCCGTACATAACGTGCCTGCGTATACTGCACGTCCCCCAGCCCTGGGGTCGTGCGCTCCGTCGACCGCCGAGACGCCGGAGTCCTGACCTCGCCATCCCTGGAGTTGCCCAGTGTTGGGCCGCGATTTCACCTCGATCCTGGACGTCTCTCCGTCGGAGCTCGAGCGTCTGCTCGACCTTGCGCTCGGGATGAAGCGCGACGGGACGAACCAGGTCCTCCGCGGCCAGGCGCTGGCGATGATCTTCGAGAAGCCGTCGCTGCGGACGCGCACCTCGTTCGAAATGGCGATGCACCGCCTCGGCGGCACCGGGCTCTACCTCTCGGCGCACGAGGTGCGGATGGGGGAGCGTGAGCCGGTGCGCGACGTCGCGCGGGTGCTCTCGCGGATGGTCCAGGCGATCGCCGCGCGCACCTTCGCGCACGAGACGGTCCTGGAGCTCGCCCGCTGGTCCGATGTCCCGGTCGTGAACGCCCTTTCCGACGATGAGCACCCATGCCAGGCCCTCGCCGACCTCCTCACGCTGCGCGAGCGCTTCGGGAACCTCCAGGGCGTTCGCCTGACGTACGTCGGCGACGGCAACAACGTCGCCCGCTCCCTCGCTTACGCCTCGGTCATGGCCGGGATGCACTTCACGGTCGCCTCACCACGCGGCTACGAGCTGCCGGGAGAGACGCTGGAGCGCGCTCGCGCGCTCAGCGGCGGCGGGACCGTGACCCAGCTCGTCGACCCGATCGAGGCGGTTCGCGATGCCGCCGCGGTCTACACGGATGTCTGGGCGTCGATGGGGCAGGAGGCCGAGGCGGCCCAGCGCGCCGAGGACTTCGCGGGCTACCAGCTGAACGCGGAGCTGATGGCGTCTGCGCCCGTCGACGCACTCGTCATGCACGACCTCCCCGCCCACCGCGGCGAGGAGATCAGCGACGAGATGATCGAGTCGCCGCGATCCGTGGTGTTCGACCAGGCCGAGAACCGCATGCACGCGCAGCAGGCCGTGCTTGCGTCTATTCTCGCGGGATAGGGAATCCTCCGGCCGTCCCGGGCGGCGGAGCGTGACCGAGGGACGCTGAGGGGGTTCCGTTTGCCCGAGATTCCCGAGGGGCTACGGGACGTCCTCGTCCGCTTCGATGTCTCGGCGGCGGTCGACATCCTGATCGTCACCCTGTCGATCTACTGGCTGCTGCTCCTCGTCCGCGGCACGACGGCGATGACGGTGCTCCGCGGGGTCGGGGTGCTGCTCATCGGGGCGTTCGCCCTCAGCCGCATCTTCGACTTGCTCGTCATCAACTGGATCCTGCGGAACTCGGTCACGGGCCTCCTCGTGGGCGCGCTGATCGTGTTCCAGCCGGAGATCCGGCGAGCACTCGAGCGCCTCGGGCGGACGGGCATGCGTTCGGTCCTGCGTCGCGAGGAGCGCCAGGACACGCTGAATATGATCGTGCGGGCGTCATTCTCGCTCGGGCGCTCCTCGACGGGTGCGCTCATCGTCATCGAGCGCGAGACCGGGCTCCAGGAGGTCATCGACACCGGCATTCCCGTGAACGCGATGCTCTCCGTGGAGCTGCTGCTGAGCATCTTCCCGGAGACCGGCCCGCTCCACGACGGCGCGGTCGTGATCCGGGGCGGCACGATCGTCGCCGCCGGGTGCACCCTCCCGCTTTCCGACTCGCCGCTGCCTGCCGAGTACGGCATGCGCCACCGCGCGGCCGTCGGCCTGACCGAGCGCACGGACGCCGTCGTGGTCGTCGTGTCCGAGGAACGTGGCGCGGTCTCGCTCTGCTCGAACGGGCGCATGGTCCCGAACCTGGACGAGCACCGGCTGAGCCGGCAGCTCCACCGGTTGTTCGAGCTCGAGTTCCAGGAGTCGGGTGAACCCTCGGGGACGGCGCCGTCCGGCGGTGAACGGCGGGCCTCCTGAGCCGCTTCCTCGGCATGGGTGACCTGCGGCGGGACGAGCTCGTCGACCTGGGCCGCGACTCGTGGCGCCGGATGGCCGGGTCGTTCCGTCGCACGCCCGGTCTCCTCGTCATCTCATTGCTGCTCGCCATCTCGCTGTGGGTCTTCGTCACGGACACGGAGAACCCGACGATCGTCGACTACTTCCCCCAGCCGATCCCGGTGGAGGCGGTGAACGTCCGCGAGTCGCTCGGCGTCGCGAACCAGCTGCCGACGGTGAACGTCCGCATCTCCGCGCCCACGGACGAGTGGGAGGACATCTCCGTCGCGAACTTCCGGGCGTTCGTCGACCTCAACGGGTTCGACGCGCGGGCACAGGAGGTGCCCGTGCAGGTCGAGATCTCCGGCGTGCGGGGCGCGCGTGTCGTTGAGACCGACCCGCGCAACATCACCGTGAACCTCGAGGACCTCGTCAGCAAGACGGTGCCCGTGGAGACGCGCGCCGTCGGCTCATTGCCGATCGGGTACGAGCTGGGCGAGGTGACGCCGGCGCAGCCGGTCGTGACGGTGACAGGCCCCGAGTCGCTCGTCGAGCTGGTGGCGGAGGCGGCGGCGGACGTGAACGTCACCGGCCTCACGGTGAGCGTCGAGCAGACCGTGTCGCTCAAGCCGCTCGGGGCCGGCGGGTCCGAGATCCGTGGTGTCCGCATCGAACCGACGACGGTGCGGGTCGCCCTCGAGGTGAACCAGAGCACGATCGTCCGCACGGTGCCGCTGACGGTCGAGGTCTCCGGGACACCGGCGCCCGGCTTCCGCGTGACCTCGGTCAGCATCTCGCCGCCGGCGGTGCAGGTGCAGGGGGCGCTGGAGGCGGCACAACAGGTCGACGCGATCGCGCTCGCGCCGGTGAACGTGAACGGCGCGCGCTCGGACATCGTGCGGTCGGTGGCGATCCCGCTGCCGGACAACCTCCAGTTTGTCTCCGAGGAACGAGCGACGATCACGGTCACGGTCGAGGCGGTCAACGGCTCGGTGCGGACCGCGGTCGCCCCCGTGGGCATCGGGCTCGACGGGGCGTTCCAGGCGACCTTCGATCCGGGCAGCGTCGAGCTGGAGTTGCTCGGCCCGCTGCCAGTGCTGAATGCCCTCAGTGCTGCTGAGTTCGGGGTGGACGTGGACCTCGCGGGACTGGCGCCCGGGTCCTACACGCTGCCGCTCATCGTCAGATTGCCGGAAGGCGTTTCCATGGAATCGGTGCGTCCGGAAACGGTCACGGTTACGATCACGCGGAGATGACCCTCGAAACCGCCGAGCGCGCGCCGCTGGTCGCCCTGGTGGGCAGGCCGAACGTCGGCAAGTCCGCGCTCTTCAACCGACTCACGCGCCGGAACCGTGCCCTCGTCGAGGACATGCCCGGCACGACCCGCGACCGCAACTACGGCGTCGTGGAGTGGAGTGGCCGTGTCTTCCGGCTGGTGGATACGGGCGGCCTGATCGAGTCGGACATCGACCCGTTCAGCCCACTCGTGCGCCGCGGCGTGCAGCAGGCGATCGAGGAAGCCGATGCGATCCTCTACGTCGTCGATGCGACGACGGGACCGATCGCCGCCGACTTCGAGATCGCGGAGATGCTCCGCCGCGCGAAGCGCCCGGTGATCCTCGCGGCGAACAAGACGGACACCAGCGCGGGACGGAGTGGCCTCGCTGAGTTCTACGAGCTCGGCCTGGGCGAAGCATGGTCCGTCTCCGCGATCCATGGACAGGGCATCGGCGACCTCCTCGACGAGGTGCTGGAGCACATCCCGGCGGTGGCCCCCGAGGATGCCGAGGACCCGCGTATCCGCGTCGCGATCGTCGGACGGCCGAACGTCGGAAAGTCGTCACTCGTGAACGCCGTGCTCGGCGAGGAGCGCGTGCTTGTCTCGGACGTCGCCGGGACCACGCGCGACCCCATCGACACCCCGTTCGAGTTCGAGGGGCACCAGATGCTCCTCGTGGACACCGCAGGCATCCGTCGCCGCGGCCGCGTCGAGCGCGGGGTCGAGCGGCACTCCGTCCAGCGGGCGGAGCACGCCATCGACCGCGCCGATGTCGTCGTGGTGGTGATCGACTACGAGGAAGTGCTCACCGCCCAGGACACCCACATCGCCGGCTACGCGGCCGAGGCGGGCAAGGGGATGATCCTCGTCGTGAACAAGTGGGACCTCGCCGAGGACCGCTCCGGGCGCGCGGACCTCCTGAAGTCGCTGGACTACCGCTACAAGTTCGCGCCATGGGCGCCGGTCATGTTCACCAGCGCGACAACCGGCGAGGGCGTCCAGGACCTGCTGGAGCTGTGCGTCCACGTCGCGGGCGTCCGCCAGCGACGCGTGCAGACCAGCGAGCTGAACCGCGTGGTGCACCGCGCGATGGCCGAGCACGGCCCGCCGACCATTCGACATAAGAAACTGAAGGTCATGTACGTCACGCAGGCCGAGGTGGCCCCTCCGACGTTTGTGTTCTTCGTGAACGACCCGGAGCTCGTCCACTTCTCGTACGGCCGGTTCCTGGAGAACCAGCTGCGCGCGGCGTTCGACTTCACCGGCACCGCCATCAGGCTCGTCTACCGACGCCGCTCCGAGGACCGGTTCGAGGTCTCAGCGTGAACCCGATCGTGGCGACGGTCGTCGGCGGGGTGATCGGCTACTTCCTGGGCGGGATCCCGTTCGGGCTGATCGTCGGCCGCCTCGCCGGCGTGGGTGACGTGCGCCAGTACGGTTCGGGCAAGACCGGGTTCACGAACTCGCTGCGGTCGATGGGCGTGAAGTGGGCGCTCATGGTCGTGCTCGGCGACGCCGCCAAGGGCGCCGTCGCCGTCCTCGTGGCGCGCGCGCTCTTCGACGAGCCGGGGGCGGCCGCGCTCGCCGGTGCCGCTGCGGTGCTGGGGCACATCTACCCGGCCTTCGCCGGCTTCCGGGGCGGGCGCGGGGTGGCGACGGCGTTCGGCGCCTTCCTCGCGGTCTCGCCGGTCGTCGCGCTGATCGTGCTCGCGGCGTCCCTGACGGTCCTCGCGCTGTTCCGGTACGCCTCGCTCATGTCCGTCACCGGCGTTTTTGCCGGATTCGTCGTCCTCGGGGTGATGTGGCTTACCGGCCGCATCGACGTGACCTACTTCGTCTTCTTCGCGCTCCCGACGATGTCGCTGGTGGAGCTGAGCCACATCGGCAACATCCGCCGGCTGCTCGCGGGCACCGAGCCGAAGCTCGGGCAGGGGGGCGGCCGGCGCCCGGCAGGCGCGTCGTAACGTGAGTGCCGCCTACGCCGCCGCCACGGTCGTCGGAGCGACGGCGTGGGGGACCACGCTCGCGGTCCACCTCGCCCGCAACGGCCAGCCGACCACGCTGCTCGCGCGGACCGCTGACGAGGCAGCCGCCCTGCGCGCCGCGCGGAGCAATGAGCGACGCCTGCCCGGCGTGATGTTCCCCCCGCTGCTGGACGTCGCCCACGAACCCTCCTCGCTGGCCGGGTCGGGACTCGTCTGCTTCGTGGTGCCGTCACGCACGCTTGAGGCGAACGCCCGGGCGCTCGCGCCGCACATCGCCTCGGACGCCGTCCTGCTGTCGGCCGTCAAGGGCATCGAGGTTGGCAGCGGCCGTCGCATGAGCCAGATCCTGGCCGACGCGGTCCCCGGGCGAACGGTCGCCGTGCTCTCCGGCCCGAACCTCTCGCGCGAGGTGGCCGCGGGACTCCCCGGCTCCACGGTGATCGCCTCGGACGAGGCGGACCTGGAGGCGCTGCGGGCGGCGTTCCACTCCTCCTCGCTGCGCGTCTACACCTCGGAGGACGTCGTCGGGGTGGAGATGGGCGGGGCGCTGAAGAACGTGATCGCGATCGCGGCCGGAATGGTCGACAGCCTCGGCTTCGGCAACAACGCGAAGGGCGCCCTGCTGACGCGTGGGCTCGCCGAGATGACGCGGCTGGGCGTCGCCGCCGGGGCGGACCCGCTGACGTTCCAGGGGCTGGCGGGGATGGGCGACCTCATCGCCAGCTCCTACAGCCCGCTCGCCCGGAACCGCCGCCTCGGCGAGCTGGTGGCGGACGGCGCCACGCTCGACGACGCGCTGGCGGCGCTCGGTGAGACCGCCGAGGGCGCCACGACGATCGAGGCCGCGCGCGCACTCGCTGGCCGGCTGGGCGTGGAGATGCCCGTGACTGACGGGCTGCACCGGATCCTCTACGAGGGGCAGGCGCCGCTGCACGCGATGCAGGAGCTGATGTCGCGGGAGCCGCGGGCGGAACGCGCGGGGCTGCGGCCCTCCTGATCCGGCCCGTGGGGGGCCGCCAGGCCGCCGTCCGAGGGCGCCCGAGGGCCGTTGTTACACTCGATGCTAGGAGAGATGCATGACGCAGGATGGCTCCGGTCCCACGCCCGATCCGGAGGATCGCGCGCCGCTACCGAGCGCCGCCGCCGTCGTCGATGACGTCGAGCGCGGGGCAGCGCTGGAGCCGAGCCGCCTCCGAGCGCTCTCAGACCCCTCAGATGACACGCTGCGGCGCGTGATGGCGATGTGGCCCCGTGTGCCCGCCGAACGGCGCCGCGAGCTGCTGGCGGCCCTGGAGCGGCTCTCAGAAGAAGACGCGACGCTCGACTTCCACCGGCTCGCGCTGACGGCGCTCCGCGACGCCGACCCAGCCACGCGCATCCTCGCGGTGCGCGCCCTCCAGAACGAGGACCGGCCGGAGTACATGCGGCTCCTGCTCTCGTTGCTGCGGGAGGACCAGGTGCCGGGGGTGCGCATGGAGATCACGAACGTCCTCGCGACGTTCGTCGTCGCCGCCGAGCTCGGCATGATCCCGGAGGAGGACGCCGAGACCCTCGCCGCGACCCTGCGCGACGTGATCGAGGACATCGAGGAGCCGGACGAGGTGCGCGGCAGCGCCCTTGAGGCGCTCGGGGCGTTCTCCGACGAGGCGACCGCCGAGCTGATCTCGGAGCAGTACGAGGTCGGGAGCCACCGGATGCGCGTGGCCGCGCTGCGGGCGATGGGCCGCTCCGCGTCCGAGGGCTGGCTCGAGGTGCTCATCTACCACTTCGACGACGACGACGCGGAGATCCGCGCCGTCTCCGCCGAGGCCGCCGGCGCGCTGCTCGTCGACGAGGCGGTGCCGCCGCTGATCATGCTGGCGCAGGAGGACAAGGACGAGGACGTCCAGATCGCCGCGATCCTCGCGCTGGGCGAGATCGGGAACGACGAGGCCGAGCGGGTGCTCTCGCGCTGGCTCTCCGAGCGCCGCGACCCACAGATCCAGGAGGCGATCCGCGAGGCGCTCGCGGAGGTGCAGCTCCTGACCGGGGAGTTCGTGGACGACGGCCGCGAGACGCCGGACTTTGGTGCTGACTTTGGCGCCGGCCTGGGCGCCGACCTCGACGACGGCGAGTTCGACGGACGGGACGATCGCAATTGACGCACCAGGCAGTCGCCGCCGGGGGCGTCGTGTTCCGTGAGGGCGCCGAGGGGGTCGAGGTCATCCTCGTGAGCCGGCGCGCCACGGGCCTCTTTGCGCTGCCGAAGGGGAAGGTCGACCCGGGCGAGGCGATCGAGCAGACCGCGCTCCGGGAGGTGCGCGAGGAGACCGGCCTGCAGGCGGAGATCCTCGAGCGACTGGGCGAGGTGCGCTACTGGTTCACGGACGAGACCGGCGACCGCGTCGACAAGGTCGTGCACTTCTTCCTGATGCGGCCGGTGGGGGGCAGCCTGCAGGACCACGACCACGAGTTCGACGACGTGGGCTGGTACCACCTCGTGGAGGCGGAGCGTCTCCTGACGCACAAGAATCAGCTCCATATTCTGAGCCGCGCGGCCGAGCTGATCGCTAAGATGCCTGCATGACCTCGACCCGGCCTGCGGTCATCGCCGAGGGGCGGCTGGTCCGGCTCCGCGAGAAGCACATCGACGATGCCGAGCGCGACTACGCCTGGCGTTGCGACCCGGAGCTCGCGGCCTACGACGCCGCACGCCCGCTCTCCGTGCGGTTCTCGAACTTCGTCGCAACGATGTCCGAGGAGCTGCAGTACCCGACGATCCACCGGCGCACGTTCGCCATCGAGGACCGCGCGAGCGGGACGCACATCGGCAACGTGATGTACTACGGGTACGACTCCGTGAACCGCGAGGCGGAGCTGGGGATCACCATCGGCAACCGCGACTTCTGGAGCCGCGGCTACGGCGCGGACGCGGTGCGCTGCATGCTCCGCCATCTCTTCCATGACATGCGGCTGAAGCGGGTGTTCCTCCACACGCTCTCATGGAACTACCGCGCGCAGGCGTCGTTCGAACACGCGGGGTTCCGTCCCGTGCGCCGCGTCAGCCGCGGCGGGTACGACTTCCTCTACATGGAGGCGTTCCCGGGCGACGAGGTGGAGGGTGGACCGCGCGACGACGCGGATGCGGCGGGCGTCGGCGGCTAGGGCCGCCGTCATCGAGTCAACGAAACAGGGCCGCCCCGGAGGGCGGCCCTGCTGTTCGAGCGGTGCTCGACGCTTCGGCGGGAGTTACTCCGCCTTGGCGACCGGGCGGCCCGGGAGGTCCAGGTCAGCCGGGGGCGGGGCCGGGTTGGCCGTGCCCTGCATGAGCTGGCTCGGGACCAGGGCGCGGAGCTCGTCCACGTCCCACATGCCGGCCTTGGCGATGGTCCGGTACGGGGTCTCCTCGTGCGCCAGCGAGACGTTGCCGCCGGTGACGTAGAAGCACTTGCCGTTGATGTTCCAGGCCTGGTCGGTCAGGAGGTAGACCGTCATCGGCGCCACGTGCTCAGGGCCGCGGAGCTGGTTGACGATGCTCTCCTGGCGCTGGGCGCCGGAGATCCCGGCGCGGGCGCGCAGGTCGCGGGACGCCTCCGGGACGGACTGCGTCATGCGCGTGTTGGCGCCGGGGCAGATCGCGTTGGAGGTGATGCCGTAGCGGCCCAGGTCACGCGCGGCACAGCGGACGCCGCCCGTGATGCCGGCCTTCGCCGCACCGTAGTTGGCCTGGCCCGTGTTGCCGTTCATGCCGGAGCCAGACGAGAAGCCGATGATCCGGCCGCTGCGCTGCTGGCGCATGATGATCGACGCCGGCTTCACCACGTTGAAGAAGCCGGTGAGGTGGACGGCGACGACGTCGTCCCACTCCTGCTCCGTCATGTTGAAGACCATGCGGTCGCGCAGGATGCCGGCGACGTGGATGACACCATCCAGGCGGCCGAACTCGTCCATGCACTGCTTGATCATGTTCTCGCCGCCCTCAGCGGTGGCGACGGTGTCCATGTTGGCGACGGCCTTGCCGGCGCCCGCGTCGTTGATCGCACGGGCGATCTCGGCGGCCGGACCGGCGTCAGAGCCGGAGCCGTCCAGGTTCACACCCGGGTCGTTCACGACCACGTTGCCGCCGAGGCGGCCGATCAGCTTCGCGACCTCACTGCCGATGCCGCGGCCGGAACCGGTGACGACGTACGCACGTCCTTCGAGAGGAGTTGCCATTTCGATTCCCTTCTCTCGCTACGCCAGCGGCCGGGCGGGCACGTCGCGGCCGGCGACCTCGACGTCCGCGTTGGGCGGGGCGGGGTTGTTGATGTCCTTCATGAGGACGTTCTGGACGGCGTCGTCCAGCTCGCCCATGTCCCAGACGCCCGGCTTGAAGACCGTGCGCATCGCCACCGGGTAGTGGGCGAGGCTGACGGTGCCGCCGGAGACGTTGAACACCTGGCCGTTGATGTTCCACGCGTCGTCAGACGCGAGGTAGGCCACCATCGGCGCGACGTACCCGGGCTCACGCAGACCGGCGTAGGCGCTCTCCTGCTGCTGCTGGGCGGCCGCGGCGCCCTGGATCCCGGCCTGCGCGCGGATCTGGCGCGCGGAGTCCGGGACAGACTGCGTCATGCGGGTGGCAGCACCCGGGGCGATCGCGTTCGACGTGATGCCGTAGCGGCCCAGGTCCTTCGCCAGCACGCGGGTCAGGCCGGCGATGGCGGACTTCGCCGCGCCGTAGTTGAACTGGCCCGTGTTGCCGATGATGCCGGACGTCGACGAGAAGTTGATGATGCGGCCGTAGCGCTGCTGGCGCATGAGCACCGCAGCCGGCTTCACGGTGTTGAAGTGGCCCTTCAGGTGGACCGCGATGACCGCGTCCCACTCCTCCTGGGTCATGTTGAAGAGCATGCGGTCGCGGAGGATGCCCGCAACGTTCACCAGGATGTCGATGCGACCCCAGGTGTCGACCGCCTGCTTGACCATGTTCTCGCCGCCGGCGGTGTCCGCGACCGAGTCCATGTTGGCCACGGCGGTGCCGCCGGCAGCCTTGATCTCGTCCACGACCTGCTGAGCGGGGCCCGCGTCACCACCAGAGCCGTCCACGTTCACGCCCGGGTCGTTCACGACGACCTTGGCGCCTTCCTTCGCGAACAGCTTGGCGATCCCGGCGCCGATACCGCGGCCGGAGCCGGTGACGACGGCGACCTTGCCGTCCAACGCACCCATGTCTCGGTCCTCTCCCGCCCCTTCTCGGGGCACTCCCTGTTGTCGCCGGCCAGGCCGGCAAATCGCCGGGTGCTCCCGGCTACCCTCGGCTCGGCAAGATAACGCGCGCCGTCCCCGGCGTGGTCTTCTGACCGTTTGGGTTCTCAGTCCAGACGTCGAGCTCCACCACGTGGTGATCGCCATCGACGTGCTTGCCCGTGACCACGCCTTTGCAGGTGATGTCCTGGTCCGGGTAGTCCATGCCGCGGTACTGGCAGCCGAACTGCTGGATGGTCCCCGCGGGGGCGACCCAGTCGTGCAGCAGCTGTCCGAGGAAGGCGTGCTTCAACGCGCCATGGACGATGATGTTCTCCAACCCGGTGTTCCGGGCGAAGTCCTGGTCGTAGTGGATCTGGTAGAAGTCGCCGGAGGCGCCTGCCCAGATCACGAGTTGCTGTGTGGAGCAGTTCTTCTGGAGGGTAGGGATCGACTGTCCCACCTCCACGTCCTCGAAGAACACCTGCTCCGGCATGTACCCCTCGGTCCTCGAACCGTCCCGCGGCCTCGCCCCGGCCTAGTAGTGGATCACGTTCCCGCGGACGCGGGCCACGACCTCGCCGCCCGGCCGGCGGTACGTGGTCTCTCGGTAGACGATGAGCATGGGGCCGATCGAGCCCTCCCGCTCCTGGTAGTCGCAGATCCGCGACCGCGACGTGAGCACGTCCCCCGCGCACACGGGTTCGACGTACTCGTAGGTGGTCCCGCCGTTGAGCACCCGCTTGTACGGGAGCTTCAGCCGCGGCCCGGCCTCGAACTCGTCTCGCATCCCCGGCCGGTACGCCGGCGTCCCGAGGAAGCCCGGCGGCGCGAGGACATCACGGTAGCCGCGAGATCGCGCCACCTCGCGGTCGTAGAAGGCCGCGTCGATGTGTCCCACGGCCCGCGCAAAGAGGCGGCATCCGGTGGACGTGACCTCGAGCGTGGTCTCGGGGCCCTCCACGCCCAGTTGGGCGCGCATCGCGTCCGTCACGACGGATGGGGCCGCGGACTCCGCCATCGACTACCTCCTCTGAACGAGTGAAATGTCGATTCCGGCGTAACCGTTGCGTTGGCCTGCGACACCTTCACGTGTGCGGGAGGCAGGGCCGGGCGCACGATATCGACGCCCCTACACGCTGTCAATTTCGCGGCGCGGCACCCCGTGCAGAGTTGCCGTGCGCCTGCCCGGGACCGTCCGGGCGACCGGAGGCCGGTTAGTCGCGGCGGTGGAAGGGGTTGTTCTCCAGGTACTGGCGGTGGACCTCGTCCATCTCGGCCCAGCGGTCGTGCAGGTCCGCGGGGACGTCGTGGTAGATCGGGTCAGCGAGGATCGTGCCGCGCGTGCGGTCGAGCGCCCAGAAGCGCCCGGCCTTGAGCTCACGCACGAGGTCTTCCTCGGTGCGGATGTCGCGCTCGAAGTAGGTGGCGCACTTGCCGACGTCCGTCTTCGCGTGCGAGTCGCTGGCGGCGGTGACGCGGAAGCCCATGAGGCCGGCAAGGCGGGTGGAGAACTTGTTCTCCTCCAGCTTGCCGCGGCCGTTGCCGATCTCCATCGCGCTGATGAAGCGGTAGGCCGGGTTGCGCTTCGCGCGGTCGATGGCGTCAGCCCACTCCTTCTCGCTCTCCCAGTTCCAGGGGTGCTGCCGGCGGTAGGGGTGCGCGGCGATCATCACGCCGCCCAGCTCCTCTACGTGCGTCCAGAGCTCGTGGCTGCGGTGCATGCCGAAGACGTACTTGTGCATGCCGTAGACCAGGAGGTGGCCGTCCTCCGTGTTGAGCTCCATCGCGGGCAGCACGAGGAAGTCGTGGCGCTTCGCCAGCGCCCGCGCCGCCTCGCCGTCCCACGCCCAGTCGTGCTCGGCGAGCACGATGCCGTCCAGGCCGGACTGCTTGGAGAGGTCCACCATCTCGTCCGGCGAGAGGAAGGAGTCCCAGGAGCCGGGGTGGGTATGCGTGTGGAGGTCGAGCAGCATGCGAGGTCCGTACTGTCCGGTCGGGCTCGGGCGACTCAGGCTCGGGCGACCCAGGCGTGGTCGGCAGGGTGAGGGTCAGGTGTACCGGACGCGGTGCCTTCCGGGAAGGAGCGGGGGCGGCCCGGAGGACCGCCCCCACCCGAATCGACCCGATCGACGACCTAGTCGTCGGCGACCAGCACGAGGGTGCCGGTCACGGAGAGCACGCCACCGGTACCGTTGACGATCGCCGTCTTGGCGCTCGTCTGCTTGCCCGGCAGGCCGTGGACACCGTCCTCGGCGGTGCCGGACAGCTGCCGGTACGCCTCGATGAGCAGCATCATGCCGTACATGCCGGAGTGGCTGAACGACAGACCACCGCCGTTGGTGTTGACCGGGATGCCAGAGCCGCCCGGGCCAGCCTTGCCGTCCGCCCAGAGGCTCGGGCCTTCACCCAGCGGGGTGAGGCGGAGCATCTCGGCGGTGATGCCGGCGGTGAGGGTGAACGAGTCGTAGATCATGGCGAGTTCCATCTCGCCCGGACCCATGCCCGCCATCGTGTAGGCAGCGTCAGCCGACTGCCACGCCGACGTACGCGTGTAGTCGTCCATCTCGATCATCGAGACGTGGCTGATGGCCTCCGCCGCGCCCGCGATCCAGACCGGCTTGGTCTTGAACGAGCGCGCCCGCTCCGCCGAGGCGATGATCACGGCGCCGCCGTGGTCAGTCACCAGACAGCAGTCGAGGAGCTTCAGCGGCCAGGAGATCATGCGGCTGTTCATCACGTCTTCGACGGTGATGGGGCCGCCGGCCGGGTGCGTCTCCTTGGAGTGCATCACGGCGCGGGGGTTCAGCGTGGCCCAGTCGCGCGTGGTGACGGCGATCTGAGCAAAGTCCTCCTGCGTCGAGCCGTAGCGGTGCATGTGCCGCGTGAAGGCGTGCGAGTAGTTGGACGGGGGGCCCGAGAGGCCGTACGGGCCCTCGAACATCGAGGCCGGCGCCCACGGGTCGGCCGCCGGACGCGGACCGCGGCCCTTCATGTTGTTCTTGCGCGCGGAGTAGCCGGACTCACCGTGGGCGACCACGGCGATGTCCAGGATGCCCGCGTTGATCGCGGCCATCGCGTGGTGGACCTGCATCTGGAAGGAGCAGCCACCCACGGAGGTCGTGTCGATCCACTTCGGGCGGATGTGCAGGTACTCGGCCAGCTGGTTGGCGTAGCCGGGCGCACCGATGCCCTCGATGTCGGAGGGCTTGATGCCCACCTGGTCGCAGACGTTCTTAATGGCCTCGATGAAGAGCGTCATGTTGGTGGCGCCCTCCTCGATGTAGCCAATCTTGTTGGACTCGGCAGCCCCGACGATCGCGGCGGCCATGGACGGGTTAGTCGGCATGGTTATTCCTTTCCGCCTCGCCTAGACCACACGCCAGAACGGGATGCTGATCTCGTCGTTGACCTTCTCGAACTCGACCTTCACCGGGGCGCCGCACTTGATGTCTTCCGGCTTGTTGCCGTCGACGCCGCGCAGGACGGTGAACATGCGGTCACCTTCCTTGAGGTCAATGAAGGCGGTGACGAACGGGGTCTCGTCCGCCCAGCCGCCCATGGCGCGGTGCTGCACCGCGAACGTCTGAATCCACCCCTCGCCCGACGCCTCGTACCACTCGATGCTCATCGAGTAGCAGAACGGGCAGATGTTGCGCGGGTAGAAGTGCGTGCGGTTGCAGTCTGTGCACCGCGGCAAGACCAGCTTGCCCTGCTTGGCGCCCTCCCAGAACGGGCCCGTCGTATACGGGTCCGGATCCGGAAGTGGCTTGTTGTAGTCGGCCAACGTCCGCTCCCTTTCTTAGTCCCAGGTCGCCGGACGGAGGGCGTGGCCCGCTTCCCGGTGCTGGACGGCAGGGGAGACAGGCGCCGGGACGGCGGTGTCACCCGAGAGGTCATGTGCCACGGGAAGAACAGTTCGCGCACCCGGTCGCGACCGCCGCGCACGGTATCCCCGCCCGAGTCAGGCGGTCAACTTCTCGCGGTGCGGGCGGCGCTGTGAGCTGAGGTCGTCGTCGGGCGACGCCATCACATCGTCGAGCCGGACTCTGGCACATCAGCGAGCTGGACTCTGGTACATCGGCGAGCTGGACTCTGGTACATCGGCGAGCTGGACTCTGGTGCCGCGGCAGCCGCCGCACTCGGCGCGAGCCCGATCCTGGCGACCTCGCTCCGATGTCCGTTTCATTGCGCCTCGATGGGGTGGGTGCTACGTTCCGGTCGCTCCGAGGGAACCACGGCAGACAACCCCTCGAGGCCTTCCGCGGGCGCCCAGTTCAGGCCTGCGGATGGGGTGCGGGAAGGACGCGTGGGTGATCCCGGACACCTTCGGGCGCATCGCGATCCTCCTCGGCTTCGCCGTCGCCTTCCCCATGCTGCCGCTGGGCCTCTCGTACCTCTTCTACCGGCTGCGCATCCGCCCGGTGAACGAGAGCCCGATCAAGAACGCGACCTACGAGTGCGGCGTGGAGTCCGAGGGCACCTCCTGGGGCCAGTTCAACGCGCGCTACTACCTGTTCGCCCTCGGGTTCGTCATCTTCGACGTCGAGGTGATCTTCCTCTACCCGTGGGCCGTCGAACACGCGGAGGCGCCGCTCGGGACGATCTGGAAGGCCGCGCTCTTCATCGGCATCCTCGCCTTCGGGCTCGCGTATGCGTGGCGCAAGCGCGCGCTGGAGTGGCGCTAGCCTTGGCGCGCGGTCCTCGTCAGCTCGAAGGCACGGTCGTCGCGAAGGCGCTGGGCGCCGCGCTCGCCGGCGTCGTGACCGCCTCGAACGACGAGTGGGTGGAGGTCGCGGCGGACCGCGTGGACGAGGCGCTGCGGTGGCTGCGCGACTCCGCGGACTTCGACGCTGCCCAGCTGAGCAACCTCACCGCTGTCGACCGTCACGACCGCTTCGAGGTGGTGTATCACCTCCAGTCGCTCGACCTGAACCACCAGATCGCCGTCAAGGCGATCGTCCACGACCACGAGGACCCGGTGCTGCCGAGCGCGTACCCCGTCTACAAGGGCGCCCTGCTTCAGGAGCGCGAGGTCTTCGACCTGATGGGCATCCGCTTCGCGAACCACCCGGACCTGCGCCGGCTGCTGCTCTGGGAGGGCTTCCCGGGCCACCCGCTGCGCAAGGACTGGATGGGGATGGTGGGCGACCACACCTCCGGTCTGAAGCGCTTCCCCTACGAGGACAAGTCCGCGCCGGATCGGATCATGAACGCCGGCAACCTGGTCGAGCATGGCGAGGCGCTTTCCGCGCAGAGCGCGCGCAACACCGGCGCGCAGCCGGGACGGGGGCACTAGCGTGACCACCTCCGCCGAGCCGTTCGTCCTCAACATCGGGCCGCAGCACCCCTCCACGCACGGGGTGTTCCGCCTCCGCGTTGTCATGGATGGCGAGGTCATCCGTGACCTCGACATGATCGTGGGCTACCTCCACCGTTCGATGGAAAAGCTCGCGGAGGAGCGCACGTACACGCAGAACATCCCGTTCACCGACCGCGCCGACTACCTGGCGGCGATGACGGGCAACCTCGGCCTGGCGATCGCGGTCGAGCGGCTGACCGGGGTCCAGGCGCCGGAGCGCGCGGAGTACCTGCGCGTGATCTTCGCGGAGCTCCAGCGCATCGCGAGCCACGCGATGGCGAACGGGACGCTGATCTCGGACGCCGGGGCGTGGCAGACGCCGCTGCTCTACATGTTCCGCGAGCGCGAGAAGATCCTCGACCTGTTCGAGATGACCTGCGGCGCCCGGCTCACGACGAACTACATGCGTATCGGCGGCGTCTCGTTCGAGCCGCCGGCAGAGTTCTGGCCGGCGCTGCAGGAGCTCATCGACGAGCTCCCGGAGCGCACCGACGAGTACGCGACCCTGCTGCTCGACAACGAGATCTTCCTCGCCCGCACGCGCAACGTCGGGATCATCACGCCGGAGGACGCCATCAACGGCTCACTCTCCGGTCCCGCGCTGCGTGGCTCGGGCGTCCCGTGGGACCTGCGCAAGGCCGAGCCCTACTGCGTGTACGACCGGTTCGACTTCGACATTCCCGTCGGCACCGTGGGCGATGTCTATGACCGCTTCATGGTGAAGATGGAAGAAGTGAAGCAGTCCGTGCGGATCATCAAGCAGGCCATGGAGCAGATCCCGGCCGGCCCGCACAAGAACGACATCCCGCTGGCGCTGCGCCCGGAGCCCGGCGAGATCTACAGCCGCGTCGAGAGCCCGCGCGGGGAGATCGGCTTCTACCTGGTGTCCGACGGGACGCCGGCGCCGTATCGCTTCCACCTCCGCTCGCCCGCGCTGATCAACCTGTCCCTGCTGCGTGAGCTCGGCGAGGGATCCTCGCTGCCGGACGCCGTCGTGACCCTCGGGTCGATCGACATCGTCCTGGGGGAGATCGACCGATGAGCGAGCAGCCGCTGCGCCGCCCCGCCACGCCGATGCTGCGCCAGATCCAGGACCGCCCCGGTCTGAAGGAGATGGCGCTCGGCGTTCCGCTGCCGCTGAAGGTCATCGGTGCGGTCATGGGCCTCGGCCTCGCCGCGGTCATGGCGTTCATCGGCTTCCTCGTCGTGGACGGCCAGCTCGACGGCGAGTGGTACGACGTGCGCGACCTCGGCCTCGCGGTCGCGGGCCTGCGTGACTGGCTCAACGACCAGGGCGTCGACCACCGCATCACGTGGATCATCACGGGCACCATCGGCGGCATCGGCATCATGTCCGTGCTGGGCGGATGGCTGCTCATCGGCTCGTGGGTGGAGCGGCGCGTCCTCGCGAAGTTCCAGATCCGCATGGGCCCGAACCGCACCGGCCCGTTCGGCCTGCTCCAGCCGATCGCGGACGCCGTGAAGCTCATGACCAAGGAAGTCGTGATCCCGCGCGGCGCGGACCGCTTCCTCTACTTCATCCCGCCAGTGCTGATCTTCATCCCCGCCATGCTCGGCTGGGCCCCGATCCCGTGGGCGCCGAACATGAACTACCTCGACATCGACGTGGGCATCCTCTATGTGATCGCCATCTCATCGATCGGCGTGCTCGGCGTCTTCCTCGCCGGGTGGTCGTCCAACAACCACTACTCGCTGCTGGGCGCGATGCGCACCGTCGCGATGATGGTGTCGTACGAGATCCCGATCAGCCTCTCGCTGCTCTCGGTCGCGCTGCTGACCGGGTCGCTGAACCTGGGGGAGATCGTGGCGTGGCAGGGCCACTACCACGTCTGGATGATCGTCCTCGTACCGTTCGCGGCGTTCGCCTTCCTCTTCGCGAGCACCGCGGAGATCAACCGCACGCCGAACGACATCGGCGAGGCGGAGTCCGAGATCGTGGCTGGCTTCTACACCGAGTACTCGGGCATGAAGGCCGGCCTCTTCATGGGCGTCGAGCTGGGACACGCGATCCTCGTCGGCGCGCTGATGTCCACGTTCTTCCTCGGCGGCTACACGCTCTTCGGCCTCGAGGAATGGGTGCCCGGGTACCTGATCCTCGCGACGAAGATCGCCGCCGTGTACTTCCTCTTTGTGTGGCTCCGTGGCACGCTGCCGCGGTTCCGTCTCGACCAGCTGATGGGGTTCGCGTGGAAGTTCCTCATCCCCATCGGCATCCTGCAGGCGTTCATCGTCGCGATCGAGGCATCGGTGTTCGCGCGCGTGGACGCGCCGGCGCTGATCACCCTCGGCGCGTTCGCGGTGGTGAACCTGGCGGTGACGGTCGTCATCGTGCGGTTCTGGGCTGACCGGCTGGGCTACTCGCCGTCGCAGCACCGGACCGTGCCGAAGCTGATCGCGGACGGGACGCTGGGCGGCTTGAAGGCTGCTCAGAAGATTCGCGCCACGTAGAGTTCTGAGGCTCCCAAGGGGGCCACGGAGGGCCCGCGCGAGCGGGTAGGGGAGTCGGCGGCCGTTGGATTCGACGGGCATCGTCATCGGGTTCTGGGTGCTGAGCGGCCTGAGCGTCGCCTCGGCGCTGCTCGTGCTGCTCGCGCGCAATCTGCTGCACTCGCTCGTCTTCCTGGTCGTGACCTTCCTCGGGATGGCCGGGCTCTTCATCACCCTGAGCGCGGACTTCATCGCGGTGGCACAGATCCTGATCTACGCCGGCTCCATCTCGGTCCTCATGGTCTTCGCCGTCATGCTCACCCCGCTCGCCTCGCGCGATAACGGCAACTCGATCTATCTGCTGCCCGGCCTCGCCGGCGGCCTCGGCATCGCCGCGCTGGTCGGCTTCGTCGCCGTCGACACCAACTGGGCGGAGCGCACCGGCGACGCCCTGAGCGCGACCGACTTCCCCGGCACGGTGAATGTGATCGGCGACCTCCTGCTCGGCCGCTACGTGCTGGCCTTCGAGATCGCCTCGGTGCTTCTGCTCTTTGCGCTGCTCGGGGCCATCCTGCTGGTGCAGGACCGCCGCTCGAGCCCGCGCGGCGACGGAGGCGAGGGCTGATGCCTGAGATCCCCGCCATCGATGAGCTGACCGTGACGCTGGCCCACTACCTGGTGGTGTCCGGCCTCATCTTCGGCATCGGTGTCGTCGTCGCGCTGGCGAAGCGCAACGCCGTCGCCGTGCTGATGGGTGTGGAGCTGATGCTCAACGCCGTGAACCTCACGCTCCTTGCCTTCTCGCGGTTCTCCTCGGCCTTCCCCGAGGGCGAAGAGCCGCTGAGCGGACACGCGTTCGTGGTCTTCGTGCTGACCGTGGCAGCGGCCGAGGCCGCGATCGCGCTCGCCCTCGCGGTGCTCGTGTACCGCCGGCGCGAGACGGTCGACCTCGACCGCGTGAACCTGTTGCGCTGGTAGGGCGGGGACGACGCGATGTGGGTGAAGTTCATGGACGTCCCTGACGGCTACGCGGCCGAGACGTGGCGCGAGCTGTTCAACCAGGAGGCGCTGGCGGTGCGGATCGTGCCGCCCGTGGAGGTCGGCTCGATGCGCGACCCGCGAGAGGTCTGGGTGCCGGACGGCAAGACGCACGTCGCGCGTGAAGTGCTGAACAAGATCTAATGGACATCCCCGAAGCAGCAGTCTGGGCGATCTACTTCGCGCCGATCATCTCCTTCCTGGTGATCGTCGCTGCGCTGCGTCACCAGCCGCTGCTGGCGGGGCGTGTCTCCATCCTCGCGATCTTCATCGCGTGGCTGCTCGCGATCTGGACGCTTGCCGTCGCGATCGACCACGAGGGCGAGCCGCTGCCGTTCGAGCCGCACCTCTGGATGTCGCTCTTCGACTTCGATGTCGAGGTCGGCCTGAGGATCGACGGCCTGAGCGCGATGATGGTGTTCGTTGTCACCTCGATCTCGCTGCTCGTCCAGATCTACTCGACCGGCTACATGCACGGGGACCACGGCTACCCGCGGTTCTTCGCGTTCATGTCGCTCTTCACCGCGGCCATGCTCGGCCTGGTGATGAACCACAGCCTCCTGATGCTGTTCGTGCACTGGGAGCTCGTGGGCCTGACGTCCTACCTGCTCATCGGCTTCTGGTTCCATCGCCCGAGCGCCGCCGCCGCCGCGAAGAAGGCCTTCATCGTCACCCGGTTCGGCGACTTCGGCTTCATGCTCGCCGTGGTCCTGATCTGGACGAAGACCGGCACGTTCGACATCGCTGAGATCAACCACCTTGCGCACGACACGATCTCGGCCGCCGTCCTCACAGGCTTCGTGCTCGGGCTGCTCGCCGGCGCCGCCGGCAAGTCCGCCCAGTTCCCGCTGCACTTCTGGCTTCCGGACGCGATGGAAGGCCCGACTCCGGTCTCCTCGATCGTCCACTCCGCGACCATGGTCGCGGCAGGCGTCTACCTCCTCGCCCGGTTCTTCCCCACGGTGGAGGCGGCCCCGGGCGAGGTGCACACGGTCATCGCGTACGTCGGCGGCTTCACGGCGATCTTCGCCGCGTCGATGGGCATCGTGGCGACGGACATCAAGCGCGTGCTTGCGTATTCGACGATCTCGCAGCTCGGGTACATGGTGATGGCGATCGGCCTCGGCGGGTATGTCGCGGCCGTGTTCCACCTCTTCACGCACGCGTTCTTCAAGAGCCTGCTCTTCCAGGGCGCCGGCTCCGTCTCGCACGCGACCAACACCTTCGAGATGCCGCTGATGGGCGGTCTCAAGCAGTTCATGCCGGTGACGTTCTGGACGTTCCTCATCGGCTCGCTGTCGCTCGCCGGGGTGTTCCCGCTGGCCGGGTTCTGGTCGAAGGACGAGATCCTGCTGGACGCCTGGAAGCACGACAAGTTCCTGTGGGTCATCGGCACGATCGTGGCCTTCATGACCGCGCTCTACATGTTCCGCGCGATCTTCATGACCTTCTTCGGTGAGTACCGCGGCGGCGCTGCGCCGGAGCCGGGCCACGGTGGCCACGGCGAGGACGATGTCCACGCCACCCCCGCCGGTCACGAGCCGGCGACCGAGACGTCCGACGCTCATGGCGATGCGCACGGCGACGGCCACGGCTGGCTCGCGCACCCGCATGAGTCGCCGCGTTCGATGCTCCTGCCGCTGATCGTGCTGGCGGTGCCAGCGATCGTCGCCGGCTTCGTGGCGCCGTCCTCCTTCTTCGGGGAGTTCGTCGAGGGCGCGCTCGACCCGGAGCTGCGGCACTTCCACTTCCACGCCGACATCGTCGTGGTGACGTTCTCGACGCTCGCGGCCCTCGCCGGCATCGGCGCCGCGGCGGCGCTGTACTACGCCGGGAAGCCGAACCCGACGGACATCCGCTATGCGATCGCGCCGGTCCACCGGCTCGTCTCGCGGCTCTACTACTGGAACGAGCTGTCTGAGAACGTGATCGTGCGCGGTGTCCTGTACGGCGGGTTCGGCCGGGCGGCGGCGGCGTTCGACAAGTACGTCGTCGACGGCGCCGTGAATGGGGCTGCGACGGTCACCCGCATCGCAGGTGACGTGTTCCGGCGCTCCGAGACGGGTCAGCTCCAGGCGTACACCTCGGTCTACGTGCTCGGGGTGGTGGTCGCCGCGGGCATGCTGTTCGTCTTCGCCGGCGGGCTGCTGGATCGGGTGATGCCGTAATGCTGACCGCGTTCCTCGTCCTCCCGCTCATCGGCGCGCTCGTCTCCGCGCTCCTGCCGGCCGAGCAGGCGCGCAACGCCCGCGTCGTCGCGCTTGCCTTCGCCGGCATCGCGTGCGCGCTCTCCGTCGCCATCTTCGTCGGCTTCG
The DNA here is from genome assembly GCA_050250415.1 of Dehalococcoidia bacterium. Taxonomy (GTDB): domain Bacteria; phylum Chloroflexota; class Dehalococcoidia; order UBA2979; family UBA2979; genus W-Chloroflexi-9. Next base: position 105,235 of record JBFWOO010000004.1, read on the forward strand.
ACCCGGACACCGAGGGCTACCAGTTCGTCGACTCGTTCGAGTGGATCGGCGCCGACACCGTCGGCTTCGCGATCCAGTACTCGGTGGGCGTCGACGGCATCTCGGCGCCCATGGTGATCCTGCTCGGCATCCTCACCGTGGTCGCGGTGCTGGTGTCGTGGAACATCGAGGTCAAGCCGAAGCAGTACTTCGCGTGGCTGCTCTTCCTCGAGACCGCGGTCGCCGGAGTGTTCGTCTCGCTCGACCTGATCCAGTTCTTCCTCTTCTGGGAGCTCGAGCTGCTCCCGATGTTCATGCTCATCAGTCAGTGGGGCTCCGGACGGCGGCTCTACAGCGCGACGAAGTTCCTCGTGTACACGCTGGCCGGGTCGGCGTTCATGCTGCTCGGATTCCTCGTGATCGGTTTCGAGGCGGGCACGTTCGACATGGCCGAGCTCGCGGAGAATCCGGTCACAGACGCGGTGATCCCGCTGGGCATCGTGTTCTGGGCGATCACGCTGGCGTTCCTCGTGAAGCTCCCGGTGTTCCCGGTGCACACGTGGCTGCCGGATGCGCACACGGACGCGCCCACGGCCGTCTCCGTGATGCTGGCCGGCGTGCTGCTGAAGATGGGCGGCTACGGCCTGCTGCGGATCTCGCTCTCGCTCCTGCCCGAGCAGGCGCAAGACTTCAAGGTGGTCCTCGCCGCGCTCGCCGGGTTCTCCGTGATCTGGGGCGCCGTGATCACGCTGCGCCAGACGGACCTGAAGCGGCTCGTCGCGTACTCCTCCGTCTCGCACATGGGCTACGTGCTCCTCGGCGCGTCCGCGATGACCGAGGTGGGCCTCGCCGGGGCGGCGCTGCAGATGTTCACGCACGGCACGATCACCGGCCTGCTCTTCGTGATGGTGGGCGTCGTCTACGAGCGCACGCACACGCGCGAGATCGCGAAGATGAGCGGCCTCATGCACCACATGCCGCTCGCCGGCATCGTGTTCATGATCGCCGGCCTGGCGTCGCTCGGCCTCCCGAGCATGTCCGGCTTCGTCGCGGAGCTCACGACATTCCTCGGGGCCCTGGAGACGCATCCCGCCGCGACGATCGCCGCGATCTTCGGCGTGGTCCTCTCCGCCGGCTACATCCTCTGGACGGTGCAACGCGTCTTCCACGGCCCGGCTGACCCGGCCTGGGCGCACCTGGAGGACGCGAAGACGTGGCCGGAGCTGGTGGCGATGGGCGTGCTCGTCGTCTCGATCATGGCCGTCGGCATCTACCCGCCGATCCTCACCGACGCGATCGAGAGCGGCATCGCTCCGATCGCGGCCATCGTCGGGAGCGTCGCGTGAGCCTCGCCGAGAACCTGAACCACATCGGCCCGGCGCTGATCCTCTACATCGGCGCGGGCGTCGTCCTGACCGCCGACCTCTTCTCCGGCCGCAGCGCCCCGCGCTGGGCGCTCACCCTGCTCACCCTCGTCGCCGGGCTCGGCTGGACGTGGGGACTCGCGCTCGGAGACACGCGCGGCGAGGCGCTCTCCGGCGCCGTCCGCGTCGATGACTTCTCGCTGTTCTTCGCGTTCCTGATCATCGCCTCCACGCTGGCCGTCGCGCTCGCCTCGAAGCGGTGGACGGACTCCCTGGAGCAGGGCGCCGAGTTCTACGCGCTGATGCTCGTCTCGGCCGCATCGATGGTGATCCTCGCGCAGGCGAACGACCTCATCACGATCTTCGTCGCGCTGGAGACCACCTCGATCGCGCAGTTCATCATGGCCGGCCTCGCGCGCACCGATCGTTCGGCGGAGGCGGGGTTGAAGTACCTGCTCACGGGCGCGGTCGCCGCGGCGGTGCTCCTCTACGGCTTCGCGTTCCTCTTCGGCATGGCCGGCACCACCTCGCTGCCCGGCATCGCCGAGTACCTCTCGACCTCGCCCGAGGACCAGCGGCTGCCGCTGCTGCTCGCGCTCGTGTTCGTCGTCGCCGGCTTCGGCTACAAGATGGCGCTGGCTCCCTTCCACGCCTGGGTGCCGGACGTGTACCAGGGCTCGCCCACGGTGGTCGCGTCGTTCCTCTCGGTCGCGTCGAAGGCGGCGGGCTTCGCCGTCGCGCTGCGGCTCTTCTACACGGGCCTGGGCGGGGGCGACACCTTCCTCGCCGAGGACTGGGCGAAGTTCGTCGCTGTCCTCGCGGGGCTCTCGATGGTGTTCGGGAACACGGGCGCGATCCTCCAGACGAACGCCAAGCGCCTGCTGGGCTACTCCTCGATCGCGCAGGCCGGCAACATCGCCGTCGGCTTCGCGGCCGTCGCGGCGGGGAGCACGATCGGCCCCAGCGGCGTCATGTTCTTCCTCGGCACCTACGCGGCGACCAACCTCGGCGCGTTCATCGCCGTGCAGGTGGTCTCGGAGCGCGTCGGTTCCGAGAACATCTCGGACTTCGCCGGGCTGCCGAAGCGCTCGCCGCTGCTCGCGGCGGTGCTGTCGCTCTGCCTGCTCTCGCTGACCGGCATCCCACCCACCGCGGGCTTCATCGCGAAGGTCTACGTGTTCAACGGCGCGATCCAGACCGGCCACGACTGGCTCGTGATCCTCGTCGCCGTCGCCGTCCTGAACACCGCGATCAGCGCGTTCTACTACCTGCGGTGGATGCGCACGATGTGGCTCGACGAGCCCGAGGACGACTCGCGCTTCGAGCCGGCTCCGGCCGTCCGCGGCGTCCTCGTGGCTGCGGCGATCGGCGTGCTCTTCTTCGGCCTGTGGCCGGCGCCGCTCATCAACGCCGCCCGGAGCGCCGCCGAGACCCTGCTCTAGCCTGAGCGCCGCGGTCCGTCCGGAGGTCCCGTGCCCTACGAGCTGAACCTCGAGGTCGACGATGCCGTGGCGCATCGCGTCGACCAGCCCGCGCTGCTGGCGATGCTGGACCGCGTCCTCGCCGAGGACGAGGTCGAGGACGGTGCGGCTGTCGCCATCGTCCTCGCGGACGACTCGCTGCTCCACGAGCTGAACCTCCGCCACCGCGAGGTGGACGCCCCGACCGACGTCCTCTCCTTCCCCGCGGACGAGGGCGAGGAATTCCCAACCCCCGAGGGCGAACCGCGCTTCCTCGGTGACATCGTGGTGTCTGTCGAGATGGTGGGGCGCCAGGCGGCAGAGGTCGGGATCGCGGAGCGCGATGAGCTGGCGCACGTGATCCTCCACGGCCTGCTGCACCTCCTCGGGTACGACCACGAGGAGCCGGAGGAGGAAGCCGTCATGAAGGCGCGCGAGGAGGCCGTCCTCGGGCCGGCGATCCACGCCGGGCGCGGCGCGCACGAGGACTGACGCCCGCGTCTGACCGCACGGAGGGCGGTTGGTACACTGCCCGAGCAGGCGCGCCGGACTCCCCCCTGAGCGCGCCGGGGGTGCCTTGGCCCAGGAAGTCCTCTACCGGAAGTGGCGGCCGCGACGCTTCGGCGACGTGGCCGGCCAGGATCCCGTCACCACGACGCTGCGTAACGCCGTCGCGCACGGGACGCCGGCGCATGCGTACCTCCTGTCCGGGCCGCGCGGCACCGGGAAGACCTCCACCGGGCGCATCCTCGCCAAGGCCGTGAACTGCGCGGCGCCCGAGGCCGGCGAGCCCTGCGACCGGTGCCCCTCCTGCGTCTCCTACGACGAGGGGCGCGCGATCGACCTGATCGAGCTCGACGCCGCGTCGAACCGCGGCATCGACGAGATCCGTGACCTCCGCGAGAGCGCGGGGTACGCGCCGGCCGCCGGACGGTACAAGGTCTACCTCATCGACGAGGTCCACATGCTGACGGACGCGGCGTTCAATGCGCTGCTGAAGACGCTGGAGGAGCCTCCCCCGCACGTGATCTTCATCCTCGCGACGACGGAGCCGCACAAGATCCCGGCGACGATCCTCTCGCGCTGTCAGCGCTTCGACCTGCGGCGCATCCCGCTGGAGGCGGTCATCGGTCGCCTTCAGACGATCTGCGCGGGCGAGGGCTTCTCGATCGATCCCGCGGGCCTCGAGCTCATCGCGAAGCAGGCGACAGGCGCGCTCCGCGACGCCGTGAACCTGCTCGACCAGCTCGTCGCGTACCACGGCACGACGCTGGACATCGACCAGGTGCGGAGCGGCCTCGGGCTGATCGTGGACGACCGCGCCGCCGACCTCGCGCGTGCCGCGATCGAGCGTGACCTGCGCGCCGGCCTGACGATCCTCGCCGCCGCGCGCGACGACGGCGTCGAGATCCGCGCGTTCGTCCGCGAGGTCGTGCGCGTGCTCCGTACGGTGCTACTGCTCAAGGCCGGCGCCGAGGACCAGCTCGGCCTCTCCGACGCGCAACTCGAGGAGTTGAACAACGTCGCCTCCACCGCCCAGGTGGCGGAGATCGTCGCGGCGCTGCAGGCGTTCGGCGACATCGACTTCGCTGGCGACGCCTACGACTCGCTGCCGGCGGAGATCGCGTTCGCGAGCCTCGCGACGGGGCTGGGCGCAGCCGCGGCCGCTCCGGTGGCCGCCGCGCCGATGCCAGCGACCCCCGGACGCGCCGCCGCCGTGCGCCCGACCACGCCCGCGCGATCCGCTGCCGCAGCGCCACCGCCGCGCCAGGAGGCGCCCGCGCCGCCAGCCTCGCGCCCCCCGGCGCCACCGCCCCCGGCGGAGGAGGAGCCGGCGCGTCCGTTCGCGCCGCCCGACGGCGGCGCGGTATCGGACGAGCTTTCGACGTTGCGGGCGAAGTGGCCCGACGTCCAGGCACTGGCCCGGAAGAAGGACGTGCGCGCCGGTGCGTTCCTCAGCAGCGCGAGCAGCGCGTTCCCGAAGGCGCTCGAAGGCGACCGGGCGGTCGTCGGATTCCTCTTCCCGGCCCACCGGGACAAGGTCCAGGGCACGCCCGAGGTGCATGCGGCGCTCCGAGACGCGATCTCGGAGGTGCTGGGACGGGCCGTGAAGGTCGACCTCGAGGAGTGGCCGGAGCTGGCAGGAGCCGGGACGGCCGCGCCCACGAAGAGCGCCGGTGGCCACCTCGTCGAGGAAGCCCTCAAGCAGGGCGCCCGTCGGATGGACGGGTAGCCTCCGCACGTGGTGCTCCCCGAGTTCTCCGGCCCCGGCGGATCGCCGATCCAGCGGCTGATCGATGCCTTCCACCGCCTGCCCGGCATTGGTCCGAAGTCGGCGCAGCGTCTCGCGTACCACGTGCTCCGCGCGCCGGAGGAAGAGGCGCGGGAGCTCGCGGCGGCGCTGATCGAGGTCAAGGAGTCGGTCGTCCTCTGCGCGTTCTGCCAGAACCTCACGGACGCGAGCCCCTGTCGGATCTGCGCGGACCAGGGCCGTGACCGTACGGTGATCTGTGTGGTCGAGGAGCCGCTGGACGTCCTCGCGATCGACCGCACGGGCGGTTTCCGTGGCCTCTTCCACGTCCTCCACGGCGTGATCTCTCCCTCCGACGGCATCGGCCCGGAGGACCTGAAGATCGAGGAGCTCCTGCGCCGGCTGCGCGACCGCGATATGGACGTGACCGAGATCATCGTGGCGACGAACCCGAACCTCGAGGGTGAGGCCACCTCGATGTACCTCGCGCGGCTGCTGCGTCCGCTGGGCCTGCGGGTCACGCGCCTCGCGCGCGGCCTGCCCGCGGGCGCGGACCTGGAGTACGCTGACGACGTCACGCTCGGACGCGCGATGGAGTTCCGCCAGGAGGTCTGACCGTGCCCGGTAGACCTCCTCGCGTCACGAAGACCGAGGCCATCGTCCTCCGCTACCGGCGCCTCGGCGAGGCGGATCGCATCGTCTCGCTGCTCACCCCCCACCGCGGCAAGATCGATGTCGTCGCGCGCGGGGTCCTGCGGTCCCGCTCGAAGCTTGCGGGTCACCTGGAGCCGGGGACGCGTCTCGAGGTGGCCCTCGCCGCCGGACGCAGCATGGACATCGTTACGCAGGCGCAGGGCCTGGACTCGTTCCCGGCGCTCCGTGACGACCTCGACCGGCTGAGCACGGCGATGTACGTGCTGGAGCTGGCGGACCGCCTGACCGTCGAGCACGCGGATGCCCATGCGCTCTACCGCCACCTGCATGCCGCGCTCGTCCGCCTCGCGAGGGGTGATGGGCTCCAGCTGGTGGCGCGCACCTACGAGCTGGCCGTGCTCGACGCGACGGGGTTCCGCCCGGAGTTCGCGGTCTGCCTCGGCTGCTCCGAGCCGGTCGATGCGGCGCGGGCGTGCTGGTCGCCCCTCGAAGGCGGCGTGTACTGCGTGGACTGCGCCGGACGACGGCCGGGCGTGTCGCCGATCGATGGCACGGTGCTCCGCGTCCTGCGCGCGTACCAGTCCCAGCCCTACGAGGAGGCCGGGCGGATCCGGCTCACCGACGACCTCGCGGCGCGGCTCGAGGCGACGATGCACGCGCTCATGCACGCGGTCGTCGAGCGTGAGATTGGGAGCGCCCGCTTCGTGAGTGCGACGCGGCGCGCGCGGGTCAATGCCGAGGCCGTCTCCGCGCTGGCTGAGGTCGACGCGGTCGAGGTCGACTCGCCCTAGGGCCACGCACGAAGGCCCGGGCGCAGCCCGGGCCTTCGCGCTACGCCGGCTGACGAGGCGTCTTAGCGCATCGTCGCCGTGATCGTGCCGCAGCCGACCGGCAGCGTTCCGACGGCGGGCAGGTCGCCGAGGCTCTGCACCGTGTCCGGCAGCGACAGGTCCGCGTTCACGCCGTGGACCACGTAGTGCCGCGCCCCGATGTTCAGCTCCATCCCGAGCGCGTCTTCGAGCTCGGTCAGGGAGACCGACGAGGTGTACGCCAGGTTCCCCTCGGCGTCGGCGGTCGGGAAGGTGTTGGATGCGGTGTCCGCGAGGTCATCATCCAACGGGACGAGGATCTCGCCGTAGGTGGGAACACCCTCCACGACATCCACGTAGCCGTCGGAGTTGGCGTCCGCCTCCGGGCCCGGGCACGAGGTGCCCGCGTGGATGTGCTGCGCGTGGGCGATGCCCGGCTCAAGGCCCGAGGCCTCCACGGTCACGGTGAGCATGTCGCCATTGACCGTGAACGTCGCGGTGCCGCTGGCGGTGTCCACCTCGTCACCCGAGTCGTTCAGCGCGCCAATGCTGGCCGAGAACGATTGCGGTGCGTCAGGCGCGCCCGAGGTGATCTGGCCGCAGTTGACCGGAAGGGTCGCGGCAGCCGGGAGGTCGCCGAGCGACTGGACGGTCGAGGGCACCGTCACGTTCGAGCCGACGCCGTGCTGGACGACGTGGCGCGTGTCGATGGCGAGCTCCTCGCCGAGGGCGTCCTCGATCGCCTGGATCGACGCCGTGGCCTCGTACGAGAGGTTGCCGTCCGCGTCCGCGGTCGGGAAGTCGTTGGACGTGGTGTCGGCGAGGTCATCGTCGAGTGGCACGAGGATCTCGCCGTAGGACGGGACGCCCTCGATCACGTCAACGAAGCCGTCACCGTTCGCGTCAGCGTCCGGGCCGGGGCAGACATCGCCAGCGTGGATGTGCTGCGCGTGGGGCATGTTCGGGGCGAGGCCCGTGGCCTCCACCGAGACCGTCAGCATGTCGCCGTCCACGGTGAAGGTGGCGGTGCCGCTGGCGCTGCCGACGTTCTGGACGGAGAAGTTCAGCGGCGAGAGGGTGGCGCTGTAGGTCATCGCCTCGCCAGTGCCGCCCATGCCGCCGTCGCCCGGGACGAACACCAGGATCGCAGTGCCCTGGGGAATCCCGTTCGGGAAGGCCTCACGGAAGGCGTCGTTCACGAAGTCCGGCACATCGAGCGAGAACCCGACGAATGCGCCGTCGACCGTGGTGAAGACCGTCGTAAAGCCCATCGCCTCGGCAGCGGTGCGCAGATCCTCGATGCTCCCGCCGGCAACGGTGACCATGGCCACACCGCCGTCCTCCGGGATGTCGCCCGCGAAGAAGTCCCCGGACGTCTGGGCCGAGGCGGATGTGAGGAGCGCCATTGAAGCGATCAGGGCAACGGCCGCTGCGCCCAGGGCTCCGAGGAACCTCGGGAGCATCCGGGCGGGCGAGCGAGACCCTGTGTACGTGGAAGCCGGAATTGACACCGACCTCCTCCTTTCAGCCGCGTCGGCGGCGATACAGGTCGAAGGTGTGCCTGGCTTCGACAAGAGAGCGTGCTCCCACGCTAGGGGGCGGCCGCGGCGTCCCCGTCGCGCGCTCCTTGCGAGGATCCGGGCTTCGTGTCGATTTCATGCGGAGGTGAGCCCGCAGATTCAGCGCCGCCACGCTCGATGTGGCAGGATCACGGTTCCCGCTGACCCGAGGGAGGCGCTCATGGCGGAAGATCGCGAGGCGTTGCTGGCGCACTTCCGCCAGATGCGCGCCGAGTTCGAAGAGGCGATTGCTGGCCTCAGTGAGGAACAGCTCGCGGAGCGGTCGCACAACGGATGGTCCGTGAAGGACCACATGGCGCACATCGCGTTCTGGGACGAGGTGCGCGCCGCCGAGGTCGAGCGGATCTCAGCGGGACTCGAGTCGGCCTGGCGGCTGTCGCCGGAAGAAGACCAGCAGCTGAACGACATGGTCACGCGGGCGCGGTGGCACCTCTCACTCGCCCAGGTACGCCGCGAGTTCGACGAGACCAAGCGCGGCTTCCTCGAGGTGCTGGCACGGGCGACGCCGGAGGGCCTCGACGCGTCGCGCTACGGGGAGGCCGGTCTGACGAGCGGGCACGAGGCGGAGCACGCCGGCTGGATCCGCGAGTGGCGCGCCGAGCGCGGGTACTAGAGGTCAGCGCTGGCGCTAATTGCGGCGGTCGAGGACGTACTCGACGAGGCCGGTGAGCGTGTCGCGCACCTCGCCGGCGGGGAGCGCGTCGAGGGCGTCGACCGCCTGGTCGCCAAACTGGCGGGCGGTGTGTCGCGACTCGTCGATCACATCGGACTCGAGGATCTCGCGGATGGCGCGGTCCAGGTTCGCCTTGCGGCGGATGCCCTCGAACGCCTTGCGGATCGGGTTGTCCTCGGAGCGCTGCTGCATGTAGAGGATCGCCGGGAGGGTGAGGGTGCCACCCTGGAGGTCGGAGCCGACCGGCTTCCCCATCACCTCGGGGTCGCCCGTGAAGTCCAGGATGTCATCCACGATCTGGAAGGCGATGCCAAGGCGGAGGCCGTAGAGGCGCATCGCCTCGCACACGGCTGCGTCCGCGCCGGCCGCCATCGCGCCGCCCTCGGCGGCCGTCCCGAACAGCGAGGCGGTCTTGCCGGTGATGCGGTCGAGGTAGCGCGTCACGTCCTCGGAGTATTCAAAGACGGTGATGTCCTGGGTCAGCTCGCCGCTCGCCAGCGTCATCAGGGTGCGGGCGAAGAGGCGGACGACCTTCGGGTTGTCGGTCTGGGCGATGAAGTCGGCGGCGTGGGCGAACATGTAGTCGCCGAGCATCACCGAGGCGGCGTTGCCGAAGAGCGCGTTCGGCGTCTGCTGTCCCCGACGCGTCTCCGCCTCGTCGATCACGTCGTCGTGGACGAGCGTGGCGGTGTGGAGCAACTCGACGCTCGCGGCGAGCGGCACGAGCTTCGACAGGTCGTAGTCGCCGAGGCGGCCGCCCATGAGGGCGATCGCCGGGCGCATCATCTTTCCGGTGCCTGCGAGAGCCGTCTCGAGCATCCGCTGGAGGAAGGCGAAGTCGGTCGCATCGGTGATGGAGCGGATCTTGTCGGCGACGAGCGGCAGATCGGAGGCCACGGGGCCGTAGAGGCGCGCGAGGTCGCTCGACGTGCTGGTGGTCATGACGTCTCCGGTGCGTCCAGGCTGAACCCGAACAAGCGTGCCGCGTTGTGAGCAGTGTGCCGCGCGACCTCCGTGGCGTCGATGCCCCGAAGTCCCGCGATGAATCGCGCCGTCTCCGCGACGTAGGCCGGCTCGTTGCGCCGTCCACGCCACGGAAGGGGCGTCAGGTACGGACAGTCCGTCTCAACCAGCATACGGTCGAGCGGGATCGACCGTGCGACGCCCTGTCCACGGTCGTTCCCGGGGAACGTGACCGGACCGGGGATGGAGATCAGGAAGCCGAGCTGCATGTACCGCTCGGCAAGCTCGAGGTCGCCTGCGAAGCAGTGCATCATCCCGATCTCGCGGTCCGGCCCGAGATAGCGGCCGACGCGTCCCGCCCATTCCTTCAGCACTGCGAAGCAGTCCTCGTCGGCGTCGCGAGAGTGGATCACGACCGGAAGGTCGTGGCGACGGGCCAGGTCGAGCTGCCAGAGCAGGGCGGCGTACTGGTCCTCGGGCGGTGAGAGATTCCGGAAGAAGTCGAGCCCGGTCTCGCCGATGGCGACATAACCACCACCGGCGACGGCGCCCTCGATCGCATCGCGTTGTTCGGCGAGGTGAGAGGCGCTGTGCGGGTGCAGGCCGGCGACGGCGTACATGCGCGAGTCGGTGGCGGCGATGTCACGCGAGGCGAGCGTGGTGCGGAGGTCGCAGCCGACCTGCACGATCGCGGCGAGGCCGGTGGCCCAGGCGCGGGCGAGCACCTCGTCGTGGTCGGGCTGGAGCTGGGAGTCCCAGGTGTGCGAGTGCGCGTCCACGACGCCCGGCAGCGGCTCGGGCGGCGGCGCCAGCGGCTTCTTGCGGTTCTTGTGCTTGCTCACGATCCGCCGCTCGGACTACCGGGCGAGGCGCGCCGCTTCATCCTCGACGACGGAGTCATCGAGCTTCTTGAAGAGCGGCTCGGGCGGGGGGAGCGCGGTCCCGGCGCGGACGGGGGTGCGCTGCCAGCCGGCGGCCTGGACGCCGCCCTCCTGCGCGAGGAGGGCCCAGACCTTCTGGGAGGTGAACGGCAGGATCGGGTTGAGCAGCGAGGCCAGCCCGGAGATCACGTTGAGCGCGACGAAGAGCGTCTCGGCCGCGTGCTCGCGGTCCTCCTTGACGCGCACCCATGGCTGGCGGGCGTCGAGGTACTGGTTCGCCGCGGTCGCGACCTCCATGGCGCCGTTGAGGGCGCGTCGCAGCTGCACGCCGGCATACGCCTCGCTCACGGTGGTGAACGCTTCGTCGACGCGCTCGAGGAGGGCGGTCGATTCCTCGGAGAGCTGCGCCGGCGGCTCGGGGACGCGTTCCTCGAAGTTGCGGCGCGTGATCGTGAGCACGCGGTTCACGAGGTTGCCCCAGCGCGCGACCAGTTCGTCGTTGTTGCGGCGCACGAACTCGTCCCACGTGAAGTCGGAGTCGCTGGTCTCGGGCGCGGCCGCGGTGAGGTAGTAGCGCATCGGATCCGGGTCGTACCGCTCGAGGGCGTCCGGCGCCCAGACGACGCCGCCCCGGCTTTTTGAGGCCTTCGCCCCGGACATCGTCAGGTACTGGTTGGCGGGGACGTCCGTGGGCAGGTTCAGCTCGCCGTAGCCCATGAGGATGGCGGGCCAGATGACCGTGTGGAACGGCACGTTGTCCTTGCCGATGAAGTAGTAGGTGCCCGCCCCCGGCGACTGCCACCAGTCCCGCCACGCCTCGGCGTCTCCGGACGGGTTGAGGGCGCTCGCGGCCCACTCCTTCGCTGCCGAGAGGTAGCCGATCACCGCCTCGAACCAGACGTAGATGCGCTTCTCGTCGTATCCGTCCAGGGGGATCGGGACGCCCCAGGTGAGGTCGCGCGTGATCGCGCGGTCGTGGAGGCCCTCCTTGAGCATGCCCACGGTGAAGTTCTTCACGTGGGGCCGCCAGCCCTCCTTCGCCTCCACCCACTCCAGCAGGCGGTCGTTGAAGGCGGAGAGCTTGAGGAAGAAGTGGGAGGTCCGACGGCGCTCGGGCGTCGCGTCCGAGAGGCGCGAGCGCGGGTTGATGAGGTCCACGGCATCCAGGGTGGAGCCGCAGTTGTCGCACTGGTCGCCGCGCGCGCTCTCGTACCCGCACTTCGGGCAAGTGCCCTCGACGTACCGGTCCGGGAGGAAGCGCGCGACCTTCGGATCGTAGAGCAGCTCCTGCTCCGCCTCGTACAGGTACTCGCGCTCCAGCAGCCGCAGGAAGATGTCCTGCGTTACCTCGCGGTGGTTCGCGGTGTCCGTGGAGGTGAAGAGGTCGAACGAGATGCCGTAGCCCTCGAACGTGCGGAGGAAGGACTCGTGATAGCGCTGGAAGACCGCCTCCGGTGTGGTGCCTTCCTCCTCGGCGCGCACGGTGACCGGTGTGCCGTGGGAGTCCGAGCCGGAGACCATCAGGACGCGGTTGCCGCGCATCCGGTGGTAGCGCGCGAAGACGTCCGCCGGGATGTACGCCCCGGCGAGGTGCCCCACGTGGAGGTGGTTGTTCGCGTAGGGCCACGCGACGGCCACGAGGATCGCGGTCGGAGCACTTCCGTCGGGCCGGGGTGCGACGTCAGGCTGGGGCATCGGGAGCGGCATCGTAACACGGGCCCCCGGTACGGACGGGGGGCCGTGCGAGGTTGCGGAAACCTTGCAGCGCGAAAGGATCCCGTACAGAAGCCTTAACGGTTCTCGTTGACCATCGTCGCGAGGCCGTCCTATCCTGATGAGAAATCTCCCCGACGGCACAGTTCAGGCTTCGAACATGCGTCGAGTCCCAGTAGCTCATTCCTTTCCCCGCTCTGCGGGGCAGTGTGTGTCCAAGAACGACCCCCTCGCCTGAGGGGGTCGCGCGTTTTCGGGCGATTCAAGCAAGCAGCATCGCGTCAGCGTCGCGAACGGGTGGGGTGACAACCGTGGTTACGAGCGAACGAACCAACATTGACCTCTCGTCTTCGAGCGTCCGCCCGAAGAGCCTGGAGCATGCCTACGGCTTCGATGACGTGGCGATCGTCCCGGGGGCAGTGACGACGAACCCGGAGCTCGTCGAGCCAACCTTCACCCTGGGCGAGCAGTCCTTTCGCATCCCGATCCTCGCCTCCGCGATGGATGGCGTGGTGGACCCGAAGTTCGCCGTGCGTATGTCGGAGGCCGGCGGCCTCGCCGTCCTGAACCTGGACGGCCTCTGGGCGAAGTACGACGACGCTGACGCCATCCTCCAGGAGATCGCCTCCGCGGACCTCGAGGAGTCCACCCGCATCATCCAGACGGTGTACCAGGAGCCCTCCAAGGAGAACCTGATCGCCGAGCGGATCGAGTGGATCAAGGCGAACGGCGGGACCGCCATCGTCTCGGTCAACCCGCAGAACACGAAGCGTTTCGCCCCGATCACGAAGGAAGCCGGCGTCGACTTCCTCGTCGTCGCCTCCACCGTCACTACCGCCCGCCACGTGTCGCGCTCGCTCAAGGGCCTGCAGCTTGACGAGCTCGTGCAGCAGATGTCGGGCGTCCCGATCCTCGTCGGCAACACCGTAGACTTCGAGGCGACCATCGAGCTGATGGAGACCGGCATCCACGGCGTGCTCGTCGGCGTCGGCCCCGGCGCCGCGTGTACCTCGCGCGAGGTGCTCGGCATCGGCATGCCACAGGTCTCGGCGACGATCGAGACCGCCTACGCCCGGGACGTCTACTTCGAGCGCACCGGCCGTTACGTCCCGATCATCACTGACGGCGGCCTCCGCACCGGCGGCGATGTCTCGAAGTCGATCTGCGCCGGCGCTGACGCCGTCATGATCGGCTCACCGTTCGCAGCCACCGAGGGCGCTCCGGGCCGCGGCTACCACTGGGGCATGGCGACCCCGCACGCGGAGCTCCCCCGTGGTGTCCGCGTCCACGTCGGCCAGAAGCACTCGCTCGACACGCTGCTCTTCGGACCGACGTCGAAGACGGACGGCACCGAGAACCTCGTCGGCGCGCTGCGGACCTCGATGGCCACGTGTGGCGCGACGACCATCAAGGAGTTCCACTCGTCCCGGATGATCATCGCCCCGTCCATCAAGACGGAGGGCAAGGTCTATCAGATGGCCCAGACTCGCCCCGCGGGAATCTAGACTCGCCCCGCGGGAATCTAGACTCGCCCCGCGGGAATCTAGACTCGCCCGGCGGGCATTTGGCCCGCTCGTCCGTCCAGTTCAGAAGGGGCGCCGGCAGGCGCCCCTTCGGCGTCCCCGCGGGGTCTCTGAGCGGTTTCACGCCCCCATTACCATCGAGGCGGACGCAGTCAGGAGGTGCCTCATGGTCAGCGCACGCACGTCGCTGGATCACGGGACGAGTCGCATCGTTTGGGTCTACCGGAACCGGGGGAGCGTCGCACTCGCGATCGGCTGGCTCTCGGTCTACGAGGAAGGCGACGGCGGTGGTCGTCACCAGCGTATTTACCGGCTCCTGCCGTTCCGCCACCTGATGCCCGGGCGCTACGACCTCGTCATGGCGCGCTACGGCGAATCCTGGCCCGTATCCCTCACGCGGGACGAGGACGCCGAGGACGACCGAATGATGATCGTCACCGGACGCGTCCCGCTCTAGGCGCGGACGGCGACCCGGACCGCCAGGCTCGCAGACGCGCCCGGTTCGAGGCGCACGCGGCCCTCGCGGACGCTCGCCGTCTCGACGCACACGAACCGCCGCCACTCGGCCTCGCCGATGTCCGCGAGCGCGGCGGCCTTGACCGGGCCCGGATTCCACACCACGGTTGAGCGCGAAGCCCCGCCCTCGACCTCGATGATCCGGCGGCCATCCTCGATCGTGACCCGCGCGTCCGGTGCGTCGTAGATGCGATCCACCTCGCCCGTGAAGCGGACTGGAGCGCCCGAGGCGGCGCGGGCGACATCGCCGGCGGCCTGGTCGACGTAGGTCGACGCCTCGAGGCCCGTCACCGCGACACGGTCGATCGCGTCCACGGCGAAGTAGGAGTGCAGGGCGGCCTCAAAGGTCGCCGCGCCACTGCCAGCGTTGGTCACGGAGAGCGTGACGGCCAGCTCGCGACCGAACGTCGCGCCCAGCGTGCACGTCCAGTCGGCAATGCGGGTCGCGAGGATGACCTCGATCGCGTCGTCCCACCGCCGCACGGAGCCGACATCCCACGCCCGGGTACGAGCGAGGCCGTGCGCGGGTGCTGACGGATCGGTGGGGTGAGGGCCAAACCACGGGAAGCAGAGCGGGATCCCGCCGCGGATCGCGCGGCCGACCTCGTATCGCGTGGTTGGGCTGAGCCAGAGCACGTCATCGTGGCCGGAGGGCCGCCAGCGCGTGACCTGGGCGCCGTGCAGGAAGAACTCAGCGTCGCATGCCGGAGTGCTGATCACGCCGCGCACGAGGCCGCCCGGGCCGTCCTCGAACCGCAGGCCGTCGATGGCGAACGCCTCGTTCAGCGCGTCCGCCGCCACCTCAGTAGCCCGTCCGCACCTCGAGGCAGCGACGGATGCCGTACAGGTCGCGGTGTGCCTCGACCTTCGTGACCTCGCGGCCAGCCGCCCTGAGGGCGCCCACGGTCAGCTCCTCGACCCAGGACATCTGCCCGGCGCCCACCTCGAGGAGGACGGCGGCCTCGGGCGCGAGGTTGGCCGCCATCTGCTCGGTGAGCCGGCGGATCAGCTCGATGCCCGTCACGCCGCCCTCGACGGCGATCCGCGGCTCGCGCTCGCGGATCTGCGGGGGCAGGTCCTCGTACTCTTCCGTGGGGACGTACGGCAGGTTCGCGCAGAGCACGTCGATCGGCTGATCGAGTGGCTCGAGGAGGTCGCCGGCGAGGAGGACGACACGGTCCTGCAGGCCGTGGCGACGCATGTTGCGGCCCGCCCACTGGAGCGCCTCGGTCGAGACGTCCACGCACCACACCTTCGCGTTCGGGGCGTGAGCGGCGATCGAGAGGCCGATGATGCCCGAGCCGGCGCCGATGTCCGCGACGCGCACGAGGCGACCGGCACGCGGGTGCTCCCGCACCGCCGCGAGGGCGGCCTCGAC
Organism: Dehalococcoidia bacterium; assembly: GCA_050250415.1. Taxonomy (GTDB): domain Bacteria; phylum Chloroflexota; class Dehalococcoidia; order UBA2979; family UBA2979; genus W-Chloroflexi-9. Next base: position 120,979 of record JBFWOO010000004.1, read on the forward strand.
GAGCTCCTCGGTCTCGGGGCGGGGGACGAGGCAGCCGGGGCCGACCTCGAAGGTCCGGCCGTAGAACTCGCGGCGTCCGAGGATGTACGCGAGGGGCTCGTGGTTGAGCCGCCGGCCGAGCAGCTCATCGAACTTCGACAGCGCTTCGGGGCTGCCCTCGGTGGCGGCCATCACCTGCGCGCGGTCGAGTCCGCTGGCCTCCGCGAAGAGCAGGTCCGCCTGCAGGACGGCATCGTCGAGGTCCTCGGCGGCCTGGCCGACGACGAGCCGCTCCGCGGCCTGCCGCAGCGTCTCGCGCAGGCTCACGCGCCGGCCCGCTCGCGGTGGTGGAGCACCTCGTACAGGACGAGCCCGGTCGCGACCGCGAGGTTGAGCGAGTCGGCGCGGCCGCGCATGGGGATCGCGACCACGAGGTCGCATGCCGCCTGGTACGGCTCGGGCAGGCCCGCGCGCTCGCTGCCCATGAGGATCACCGTGCGCGCACCGTAGTCCGCGGTGCGGTAGTCCTCGGTGGCGTCACCGGCGGTGCCGACGATCGTCGCGCCGTTCGCCTGCGCCCACTCCCGCAGCTCCGCGAACGACGAGCGCACGAGGCGCGTGGTGAAGACGGCGCCGGTGGAGGCGCGCATCGCGACCGGGTCGAACGGGTCGGCGGTGTGGTCGAGCAGGATGACGCCCTCGGCGCCCGTCGCGTCGCAGGTGCGCACGATCGTCCCGATGTTGCCCGCGTCGGCGGCGGACTCCAGGGCGACCCACGTCGCGGCGTCCTCCAGCTCGATGTCGCGGAGCCGTTCCCAGCGCTGCTTGAGGACGGCGGCGATCCCCTGCGGTCCGTCGCGCTTCGAGAGCGTGCGGAAGACGGTCTCGTCCACCTCGATCACCTCGACCTCGCGCGAGCGGGCGATCGCGACGGCGTCCCAGCCTGGCTTCCCCTTCAGGAGCTTCGGGCAGACGACGAGCACGTCGATCGGCGCCTCGACCTGGACCGCCTCGACGACGGAGCGGATGCCTTCGACGAAGGTGAGGCCGGTCTTGTCGCGCTCCTTGCGCATGCGCAGCGCGCGGATCCGCTTGATCCGCTCGTTGGCGACGGAGGTGATGAGGGAGGGCATACGGTTCCTGTGGGTGTTCCCGGACGGGGGCCGTGGGATCTACGCGGTCGCGGCGAGGAGACGCGCCTGGTCCTCGGAGGCCACGGCGTCGATGAGGGCGTCGAGGTCACCGTCCATGACCTTCGGGATGCCGTGGACGGTGAGGCCGATCCGGTGGTCGGTGATGCGGTCCTGCGGGTAGTTGTAGGTGCGGATCTTCTCCGCGCGGTCGCCGCTGCCGACCTGCGACTTGCGCAGCGCGGCGACCTCGGAGTCCTGCGCCTCGCGCTCGAGGGCGTAGAGCTTGGCGCGGAGCTGCGCCTCTGCCTTCGCGCGGTTCTTCGCCTGCGACCGCTCGTCCTGGCAGGTCACGACGATGTTCGTCGGCAGATGCGTCATGCGGACGGCCGTGGCCACCTTGTTCACGTTCTGACCGCCGGCGCCGCCCGAGTGGAAGATGTCGATGCGGACTTCGTTCCAGTTGATGTCCACGTCCACCTCGTCCACCTCGGGCATCACGGCCACCGTGGCCGTCGAAGTGTGGATGCGGCCCTGCGCCTCGGTGGCGGGGACACGCTGAACGCGGTGGACACCGGACTCGAACTTGAGGCGCGAGTAGGCCCCGCGCCCGTGGATCTCGAACACGATCTCGCGGTAGCCGCCGGCCTCGTTGGCGCTGGTGTTGGTGACCTCGGTCTTCCAGCCGACGCGCTCGGCGTACCGCTGGTACATCCCGTACAGGTCGGCCGCGAACAGCCCCGCCTCGTCGCCGCCGGTGCCGGCGCGGATCTCGACGATCACGTCGCGCTCGTCCTTCGGGTCCCTGGGCAGGAGCGCGAACTTCAGCTCGCGGTCGAGGCGCTCGACGTCCTCGGTCAGCGTGTCGACCTCCTCCCGGGCGAGGTCGCGCATCTCGTCGTCGCCCTCCCGGAGGAGCGCCTTTGCGTCGTCCAGCTGCTTCGAGGCGTCCCGGTACTCGCGGTAGAGCTGCACGACGATCTCGATCTCGGACCGCTCCTGCGCCAGCTCCTGGACACGCCGATGGTCAGCGATGACCTCGGGATCGGTCAGCTGCTGCTCCAGCTCGACGTATCGAGCCTCGATGTCGGCCAGTCGTTCCAGCATGGGAGAGTCAGGATATCAGCGATACTCCTACGGACAGCCCGAGGATCGCCGCGTGGTACGAGGAGCGACGCCGTGGCGGACGTGCCCAACCCGATCGTCCTGCTCTGCGTCCAGGCGGAGTCCGCGCGGGTGGAGGGTGACCTCGACCGTGCCCGGCAGCTGCTGCGCCAGGCGTGGGAGGACGCCGCGACGCCGTGGGAACGCGCCGTCGCCGCGCACTACGTCGCGGGCGTGCAGCCCGCTGCCGCGGGGCGCCACCACTGGCACCGGACGGCGATGGACCAGGGCCGCCTCGCGGCCGCCGAGGATCCCGACGCGATGCTCGAGTTCTGGCCCTCGTTGCACCTCGCCTTCGCCGGATCGCTGGAGGACGTCGGCTCCCCGGAGCGCGCCGCCGAGTCGTACCGGGACGCCCTCGACGCGGCGCGTGTGCTCGGCGAGGCGGGCGACGGCTATGCGCGGGCGGCGGAGGACGGGCTCAGGCGCACCGCTGACGGGTAGCGGCAGGCCTCGCGAACTCGTCGCGAGGCCTGCGGGCTACCTCATGCGCGCTGGCGGCTACGGGACCGGCGTCCCCGTCACCGTCGGGGTGACGGTCCCGGTCGGCTGAGGCGTCCCTGTCGGGGATGCCGTCGGCGTCACCGTCGGCGTCACGGTGCCAGTCGGGTCCGGCGTCCCGGTTGGCGTGACCGTCGGCGTCACGGTGCCAGTCGGGTCGGGCGTGACCGTCGGCGTCACCGTCGGCGTCACGGTGCCAGTCGGGTCGGGCGTCCCGGTCGGCGTGGCCGTGGGGGTCACGGTGCCAGTCGGATCGGGCGTCCCGGTCGGCGTGGCCGTGGGCGTCACCGTGCCGGTCGGCTCGGGCGTCCCAGTCGGCGTCACGGTGCCCGTCGGGTCGGGCGTGCCGGTCGGCGTGGGGGTCGGCGTGCCAGCGCCGTCCGGGAGCGCCTCGGGCCAACGTTCGGCGATGTAGGCCACGAGGATCTCCGCAGCCTCCGGGTGGTCCTTCAGGTAATCCTCGACGCGGTCGATCTCGCCGGGGGTCAGGCCCGGAAGCCCGTCCAGCGTGGTCTCGTACTCCTGCTCATCCGCGGACGCCGTGAGGGGTTGGGCGACGAGGATCATGAGCGCTGCTCCGAGCGCGAACATCGTCCCCGCGAGCGCCAGACGTTTCACTCCACTGCTCCTTCGGTTGCCCCGCTAGCCCCCGCCGTGCGGAGACGGGCGGAGTCTGGCCGAGGCGGCAGGGGCACGTGGTAGCAGTAACGTCGAGGTGAGGTCGCGCTCGGAGGAAGCCCGGGGAACCTGAGAAGAATCGTATAGAACAAGCGAGGAATACTCGGCGTAGATATCCGGGTATCTCCGGGCCGCGGAGGCGTTCAGGGCAGCGGCTAGCCGCGGACTGCGCCGACGAGCTCCCCGAGGGCCACCGTCCGCTGCTCGCCGTCGCCGCGGAGGGGCTTCAGCGTCGCGACGCCCTCGGCGGCTTCGCGGTCGCCGATGATCACGGCGTACGCAGCACCCGAGGCGTCCGCCGCGCGGAGGGCGGCCTTCATCGAGCGGCCGGGGGTGCCGGCGCGGATCGTGAGGCCGGCAGCACGGAGGTCGCGGGCGACGCGGAGGCAGGCGGCGGCGCCCGCCTCGCCGAGGGGCACCGTGACCACGTCGACGGCCTCCGCCTCGGGGGCCTCGAGACCACGGGTCTTGAGGTTGAGCGCGATGCGCTCGATGCCGGTGGCGAAGCCGACGCCCGGCGTCGGCTGGCCGCCGAGCAGCTCGATCAGGCCGTCGTAGCGGCCGCCGGCGCCGATCGTGGACTGGCCGCGTGCCTCGGGCGGCTCGAACTCCCACACCGTGCGCGAGTAGTAGTCGAGGCCGCGCACGATGTACGGGTCCACCTCGTAGGCGATGCCGACGGCGTCCAGCGCTGCTTTCACCGCCTCGAAGTGCGCGGCGTCCTCGTCGTCGAGGAAGTCGAGGATCGACGGGGCGCCCTCGACGGCCGCGCGGTCCTGCTCCTCCTTGGAGTCGAGGACGCGCAGGAGGTTCGTCTCGAAGCGGCGCTGGGAATCGCGGGAAAGGCCCGGGACGAGCGGGCGGAAATACTCGCGGAGGGCGTCGATGTAGCGTCCGCGGCTCTCGAGGTTCCCGATCGAGTTGACGCGCAGGACGACATCGCGGAGCCCCAGCTCCTGGTAGAGCGTGTGCTGGAGCTCGATCAGCTCCGCATCGGCTGCCGGCGACTCGGAGCCGATCGACTCAGCGCCGAACTGCCAGAGCTGGCGGTAGCGCCCGGCCTGCGGGCGGTCGTAACGGAAGAACGGGCCGAAGTAGAACAGTCGCACCGGCTGCGGCCATGAGCCCATGCCGTGCTCGATGTAGGCGCGGCAGACGGCCGCAGTACCTTCCGGCCGCAGCGCGAGGCGATCCCCGCCGCGGTCCTCGAAGACATACATCTCTTTCTGCACGATGTCGGACTCGTCGCCGACGGTGCGGAGGAAGACGCCGGCGTCCTCGACGATGGGCGTCGTGATCTGCCGGTAGTCAAAGAGCCGCGCGACCCGCTCGGCCGTATCGCGGATGTGCCGCCAGAGGGCGGCATCCTCCGGGAGCGTGTCGTTCATGCCTCGTGGCGCCTGGTAGGAGGGCATGGCGGCATGCTACGAGCGGCCTCCGTGTGCCGCTAGCGCGGCCCTGGACATGCAAGTAGGGACTTGCCTATGATGCGCCGCGATGGACGAAGAGCTGTTCAAGGCCCTCGCCGATCCCACCCGCCGCGCCATCCTCGACGAGCTCGTCGAGCACAGCGGGCAGACGCTGTTCGAACTGTGCGCGCGGCTCTCCACGCGTCACGGCATCGGGTCGAGCCGGCAGGCGATCTCGCAGCACCTCGAAGTGCTCGAGGGAGCCGGGCTCGTGCGGTCGAGGCGCGAAGGACGGTTCAAGTTTCACGATGCAGACACGTCGCCACTGCGCGCCATCGCCGAGCGGTGGCCCGTCTCCGATGACGACCGATAGGAGTACTCGTGCCGCGTATCTACATCACCAGTATCTTCGTGAGCGACCAGCAAGAGGCGCTTGCCTTCTACACGGACGTCCTCGGGTTCGAGAAGAAGCTGGAGATCCCCCTGGGGGAGCACTCCTGGCTGACGGTCGTCTCGAAGGAGGACCCAGACGGGCCCCAGTTGCTCCTCGAACCTGACCAGCACCCCGCCGTCGGCCCCTACCGGGAGGCGCTTGCCGCCGATGGCATCCCGTGCGCGTCGTTCGCGGTGGAGGATCTCGCGGCCGAGCACGAGCGTCTGGTGGCGCTGGGTGTCCGGTTCACGCAGGACCCACTCGACATGGGGACCGTGAAGATGGCTGTGCTCGACGACCGCTTCGGCAATCTGATCCAGCTCGTGGAGATCGCCGGGTAGATCGCGCCGGCGGGCGGGGTCGAAGGAACCGGCGGCCGACGCTAGACTGGGTTTCTATGGTCGTCTCCAGGCCGCTCCCGGCCGGTGGCCGCGAACTCCTCGACGAGGTGCACCAGTACCTCCCGGAGGATCGCGTGGGGCTGGTCGAGCGCGCGCTGGACTTCGCCATCACCGCCCATGGCGAGCAGAAGCGCCGATCCGGCGACCCCTACGTCACGCATCCGATCGCCGTCGCGCGTCTCGTCGCTTCGCTGCGGATGGACCCGCCGACGATCGCGGCGGCGCTCCTCCACGATGTTGTCGAGGACTGCGAGGTCGCCCCGGAGACGATCGGGCAGAAGTTCGGCGCCGACGTCCAGCAGCTCGTCGAGGGCGCCACGAAGATCGACCAGATGCCGGACCGCGCCCTCGACACGGCCCAGGCCGACGCCGAGACGCTGCGCAAGATGTTCCTGGCGATGGCGGAGGATGTCCGCGTCGTCATCGTGAAGCTGGCGGACCGCCTCCACAATATGCGCACGCTGGAGTGGCTCAGCCCGGAGCGCCAGCGCGCGCTCGCCCGCGAGACGATGGACATCTACGCCCCGCTCGCCTCGCGCCTCGGCGTGTGGCAGTTCAAGTGGGAGCTGGAGGACCTCGCCTTCCGCTACCTCCAGGCCGAGGAGTACCGCCGCGTCGCGAGCATGGTGGCGCAGAAGCGCAGCGAGCGGGAGCGCTACGTGAAGCAGCTCGTGAGCGAGCTGGAAGAGTCGCTGCAGGAGGCGGGGATCCAGGCGGAAGTCGCCGGGCGCGCGAAGCACCTCTACTCCGTGTACCAGAAGATGCAGCGCTACCAGGCCGGCGGGCGCACGTTCAGCGAGATCCACGACCTCCTCGCGGTGCGCGTGCTCGTCCCGACGATCCAGGACTGCTACAACGCCCTCGGCATCGTCCACCAGAAGTGGCGCCCGCTCCCCGGGTCGTTCGACGACTACATCGCTTCGCCGAAGGAGTCGCTCTACCAGTCGCTGCATACCTCGGTGCTCGGTCCCGGGATGCGGACATTCGAGGTGCAGATCCGCACCTACGAGATGCACCAGGTCTCCGAGTACGGCGTCGCGGCGCACTGGCAGTACAAGGAAGAGCGCTCCAAGCGCGACCAGCAGTACGAGGAGCGGATGGCGTGGCTACGCCACCTCCTCGAGTGGCAGCAGGAAGCCTCCGGCACAGACGACTTCCTCGAGTCCATCAAGACCGATGTCTTCCGCGACCAGGTGTTCGTCTACACGCCGAAGGGAGAGGTGCGTGTCCTCCCCGCCGGGTCGACGCCGGTGGACTTCGCGTACCGCATCCACACCGACCTGGGCCACAACACCGTCGGCGCGAAGGTCAACGACCGGATGGTGCCGCTGAACACCGTGCTCCGAAATGGCGATGTCGTCGAGATCGTGCGGTCGAAGACCCCGCGTGGGCCCTCGCGCGATTGGCTCATCAACTCGCTCGGCTACCTCGGGTCCAGCCACTCGCGGCAGAAAGTGCGGCAGTGGTTCCGGCGCTCGCGGCGCGAGGAGAACATCGACCGCGGCAAGGAACACCTCGAGCGCGAGCTGAAGCGGCTCGGGCTCCGCGAGCTGCCCTCGGACTTCCCGCGCTCGCAGGGGTTCGCCGACGCGCGCGACCTGTACGCGGCGCTCGGCTCTGGCGACTACTCGTCGCAGCGGCTCTCGAACCGCCTCGTCGAGCTCGTCCCGGATCACGAGGTGGTGCACGAGCCGCACACGCCGAGCCAGACGCCGGCCCAGCCGAGCCGCACCGGCGCGACCGGCGGCGGCAAGGGCATCCGCGTCCTCGGCCAGACGGGGATGCAGGTGCAGGTGGCGCGCTGCTGCCGTCCGCTCCCGGGCGACTCGATCGTCGGCTACATCACCCGCGCCCGGGGTGTCACTGTGCATCGCGCGGACTGCCGCAACGTCCATCGTGGCAACAGCGACCGTGTGGTGGACTGCGACTGGGGCCCGGCCGGCGACATCTACACCGCGAGCGTGGAGGTGGTCGCGTGGGACCGCGTCGGCCTCCTGCGCGACATCAGCACGATCATCGCGTCGTACGGCGTGAACATGATCGGCGTCCGGACGATCGAGCAGCAGGACCGCACGACGATCGTGCAGGTCACCGTGGAGACCGAGGGCGGCCGCCAGTTCGCGCGGCTGCTGACGCACCTCGACTCGGTGCGGGGCGTAATCTCCGTGCGCCGCACGGGCGGCAACGGCGCCGGCTAGCCCCTGACGCCTGTCCGTCGCGTCATGGCAGATATGCCAGCGGGTTGAGCGGGATGTCGTTCAGGCGGATCTCGAAGTGCAGGTGCGGCCCGGTCGAGTAGCCGCTGTTGCCGCTCGCACCGATCAGGTCGCCTGCGTTCACCCACTGTCCCGCGCCCACGTAGAACTGACTGAGGTGTGCGTAGCGCGTCTCCGTGCCGTCACCGTGGTCGATGATCACGTGGTAACCGTAGGAACAGCACGGGTTGCCTCCGACGAACGTCACGGTCCCCGACATCGCGGCGGCGATCGGTGTGTTCACCACCATCGAGATGTCGATCCCGAGCGGATGCGTCGGCCCGAACGGGCTGGTGATCCGACCCGTGGCCGGCCAGCTCCACGAGGGGAGCGACAGCGGTGGTGGAGTCCAGGAGGGCGACGCGGGATCTTCGGACGACCCGGGGACGACGGCGGACGGCTCGGGCGGGATGACACGGCCGCCGGGGATGAGGATCAGCGCGCCGACCGGCAACAGGTTCGGGTCGCCCCCGAAGCCGTTCGCCGCGTAGTTCACGATCGCCTCGGTGGTGGAGTCGTACTCTACGGCGAGATCCGACACGGTCTCGCCGAAGCTCGCCGAATGGATGATGCCCTCGATCGGTGGGACCTGGAGCTTCGCGCCGACCATGAGCGAGTCGGCGTCGTCGATGACGTCGACGTTGTTCCAGAGGATGTAGTCGATCCCGATCCCGAACTGCGCCGCGATGCCGCTCACGGTGTCGCCCGGCTGCACCTCGTACTCGTAGAAGACGGGCGGGGGTTGCTGCGTCTGGGCCTGAGCGCCGCTCTCGGTCGGCGCGCCGTCCTCGGACGACGCCGCGGGCGACGACCCGGCGCCGGGAGCGCCGAACCCGGTGGCGCCCGATGACGCTCCCGCAGGGACGGCCCGCCCGGCGGGAGCGCCGGTACGCGGATCGATGGCGATGTCCGAGGCGAGCTCGGAACTCCCCGGCATCGCGCGCTCAGTTGCCGGGAGGCCTGCGTAGGTGACGCCCTCGATCGCGCCGGTGGGGAGCGCGCCGGCGGCGACGACGAAGAGGAGGACGAGCATCGGGACGGCGCGTCCCAGGCTGACGCGGGCGCTCCACTGCTGTCGGCCGGCGGGCGCCGGGTAGCGCTGCGCCCGCAGCAGCTTCCGGGATCGCCTCGGGCGATGAGGGAAGATCGAGCCCCGGATGATCATTCCTCCGCAGCTGGGGAGCGGTGGATACGAGCAGGTGATTGTTCACCTGAGCAATTACCAGCCTACGAGGGAGATCAGGCCCGCGCAACGCGACTTGCCACCGGAGTGCGATGAAATCGTGATCCGCGCCACTCCCCCGGCGGAGCTTTGGAAGGCCTCGCCTAGCATGCGCCGCGCACGAAAGGCGCGGCATGAGCCTCGCGAAGGTCCGATCCGTCGCGTTCCGCGGCATCGAGGGCATCCCGGTCGACGTCGAGGTCGACATTGGGAGCGGGCTGCCGGCGTTCAACATCGTGGGGCTGCCGGACGCGGCGGTGCAGGAGGCGCGCGAGCGGGTCCGAGCGGCGATCAAGAACGCTGGCTTCGAGTTCCCCCTGCGGCGCATCACCGTGAATCTCGCCCCCGCCGACGTGCGCAAGGAGGGGCCGGTCTACGACCTCCCGATCGCCGTCGCGGTCCTCGTCGCCTCCGGTCAGGTGCCCAACCACTTCGCGGATGCTGCCCTCGCCGGGGAGCTGTCGCTGGACGGGCGGCTCCGTCACGTCGCGGGCGTGCTGCCATTCGCGGCGATGTGCAGCGCCGAGGGCATCTCGACGGTGGTGGTCCCGCACGAGGACACGGCCGAGGCGGGCCTGGTCGGCGGCCTGCGGGTGCTCGGGCTCGAGACGCTCCGCCAGCTGGGCGAGCGGCCCGAGGCATGGCCCCCGCCCCTCCCGCCCACGGCCTGCGAGGCGCCGCTGCATGCGCACGACCTGGGGACGGTGCAGGGGCAGGAGCACGTGAAGCGGTCGCTCGAGGTCGGAGCGGCAGGCGGACATAACGTGCTGATGCAGGGGCCGCCGGGCTCGGGCAAGACGTTGCTGGCGCGGGCGCTCCCGGGGCTCCTCGCGCCGCTGTCCCCCGTCGAGACCATCGAGGTGTCGAAGATCTACTCGGTCGCCGGGCTGCTGAGCCGCGAGAACCCGCTGCTGCGCGAGCGCCCGTTCCGGTCCCCGCACCACACGATTTCGCACGCCGGCCTCGTGGGTGGCGGCAGCAGCATCCGTCCGGGGGAGGTCAGCCTCGCGCATCGCGGCGTGCTGTTCCTCGATGAGTTCCCGGAGTTCTCGACGAACGCCCTCGAGTCGATGCGGGAGCCGCTGGAGTCGGGGCTGGTGACGATCTCGCGGGCGCGAGGGTCGGTGACGTTCCCGGCGCGCTTTCTCCTCGTGGCCGCCATGAACCCGTGCCCCTGCGGCTACTACGGCGACTCCGTGCGTTCCTGCACGTGCCCTGAGGCCGCCGTCTCGCGCTATCAGCGCCGCGTCTCAGGGCCGTTGATGGACCGTATCGACCTATTCTCGGACGTCCCGAGGGTCGACCTGAAGGAGCTGACCGGGGAGCCCTCCGGTGAGCGGTCCGAGGTGGTCCGTGCGCGGGTGATCGAGGCTCGGGAGCGCCAGGCGCACCGGTTCAGCGGGACGGGGCTGATCACGAACTCGGAGATGGGGCCGCGGGAGGTCCGGCGATTCTGCCAGGAGGCGCTAGTGCCGGAGGCGCAGCCGCTGCTGAACAGCGCGATGCAGCAGTTGGGGTTGTCGGCCCGGGCCTTCCACCGCGTCCTCAAGGTCGCGCGCACCATCGCCGACCTCGCCGGATCGGATCGCATCGAGACGGCGCACCTCGCCGAGGCGATCCAGTACCGCCGCCGCGGCGCCGACTGAGGAGGAATTCCCGATGAATATCCGCTTCGTGGCCGGGTTCGGTCCGCTCGTCCGGGATGTCGAGGCGAGCCGTGCGTTCTACGCGGACGCGCTCGGCCTGGGATTCGAGAGTGAGGTCGGCGACTACCGTTACACGGAGGCGCTCGATGGCGTGAAGCACATGGGGCTCTGGCCGCTCTCAGAAGCCGCGCAAGCGTGCTTCGGGCGGCCCGAGTGGCCCGAGGAGATTCCGACGCCCCAGGCGACGATCGAGTTCGACCTTGGATCCGCCGAAGAGGTCGCCGAGGCGGCGTCAGAACTCCAGGGGCGTGGTTATCGGCTGCTGCACGGTGCGCGCACGGAGCCCTGGAACCAGACGGTGGCCCGTCTGCTGAGCCCGGAGGGGCTCCTCGTTGGCATCGCGTACACGCCCGGACACCACGGAGGCTGAGGCGCTGCTCGTCCCGGGCATCGGGCGACCCTCCGAGCGGGGTGGCGGCGACCCGCGCTGCGAGAGCCGCTAGGATGCCGCCGATGGATCAGCTGCGCCCCTTCCGCATCGAGTTCTCCCGACGTGCGATCGACGACCTCCAGCGCCGTCTCGCGGCGACGCGCTGGCCGGACGTGGGATGGGACACCGGCTGGGCGACCGGCACCAGCGACGTGGTCCTGCGTGACCTCGTCGCGTACTGGGCGCGCGACTACGACTGGTTCGAGTGGCAGGCGCGGCTGAACGAGCGCTCGCACGTCCGCGGGCCGGACGCGGATGGTGAGATCCACGCGATGGTCTCGCTCGGCTCCGCCGGGCGGCTGCCGATCATGCTGATCCACGGGTGGCCGGGCTCCTTCGTGGAGCATCTCGAGTCCTCGCGCCTCCTCGCGGCGCGCGGCCTCGACGTCATCGTGCCGTCGCTGCCGGGGTTCGGATTCTCGGAGCCGGCGAGGGCGCCCGGGATGTCCCCGGAGCGGATCGCGGATCGCCTCCACGGCTTCATGCGCGAGCTGGGCTATCAGCGTTACGGCGTGCAGGGTGGCGACTGGGGCGGGTGGATCGCGCCACTGATCGCGCGGCGCCACCCCGAGGCCGTCGTCGGCGTCCACGTGAACTTCGCGATGGGTGCGTCGCCCGAGGGCGATCCGAGCGAGGAGGAACGCGCCTTCCTCGAGTACCGGAGCCGATTCGATCGCGTCGAGACCGGGTACTCCTGGATGCAGCGGAGCAAGCCGCAGACGCTCGGCTACGGGCTCACGGACTCTCCCGTCGGCCTCCTCGCGTGGATCCTCGAGAAGTTCTGGGGATGGTCGGACCACGGCGACGACCTATGGGAGACGTTCGACCGCGGACTGCTGTTGACGAATGTAATGATCTACTGGCTCACCAACACGGTGACGTCGGCGGCCCGGATCTACTCCGAGCGTGACCGCACCCCGCGGCCGGTCGAGCGGCTGGAGGTCCCCCTGGGCTACGCCAAGTACCCGCGCGAGCCGTGGGCCGCGCCCCGGTCCATGGTGGAGCGCGCGTTCAACCTCGTGCACTACGCGGAGCCGCCACACGGCGGCCACTTCGCGGCGATGGAGCAGCCGGAGCTGTTCGCGGACGACGTGGCGAGGTTCTTCGCCAGCCTGGCGTGAGGCCGATTGTTCCCCGCGCGAGGCGCTGGATACACTGAGAGGACGCCCCCGTAGCTCAGGGGATAGAGCACTGGCCTCCGGAGCCAGGAGCGCAGGTTCGAATCCTGCCGGGGGTACCACTGACCAACCGGATGACCGTCGCCCGCCCGATGCACGCGCCCGTCCCCAGGGATCGCGAGCGCGCCGAAGGCCGAGGCCCCTGGTCAGGTGCGCGGAGGCCCCTTGGGTAGCGACAACCGCCGAGAACGCCGCGAGCGCGCGCGTCAGCAGCGCCGCCAGGGGAACGAACCCCCCCTGTCTCAGATCGAGTTCCCCGGGATCATGGGGTGGATGCAGCGGAACGGGCGAGTCCTGTTCCTCGTCGGCATCGTCTTCATGATCCTCAGCGTCGGCGCGGGCGCGCTCGCGACCGGCCTCGACACGAGTGACCCGGCGACGCCGGAGCCCACCGAGACCGCCGAGGCCACCGCGACCGGGGAGGCGACCGGCACCGCCGAGGCCACCCCGACCGAGGAGACCATCAACCGCCAGTACTCGGCGGAGCCAGAGATGGCCCTGGAGGACGGTATCGATTACCAGGCGGTGATCCGGCTTGAGAAGGGCGGCGAGATCCGCATCGACCTCCTCGAAGACCAGTCGCCTGTGCACGTGAACAACTTCGTGTTCCTCGCGCAGAACCACTTCTACGAAGGCCTCGCGTTCCACCGCGTGTTGCCCGGGTTCGTCGCCCAGGCCGGGGACCCCTCCGGCACCGGCGCCGGCGGGCCGGGCTACTTCCTGACGTCGGAGAGCAACACGCTCAGCTTCGAGCGCGGCGCCCTCGCGATGGCGAAGTCCGCGCAGGGCGTGAGCGGGTCGCAGTTCTTCATCACCACCGGGCCGGCGCCGCACCTGAACGGCGAGTTCACAGTCTTCGGCTGGGTGATCGAGGGCATGGGGGTCGTGGACGGCATCACGCCGCGCGACCCGGAGCAGTCGAACCGGCCTGCGGGTGACGTCATCGCCGGCATCGACATCATCGAGATCGAGGAGCCCGAGGCCGAGGCGACGCCGGACGCGACCGGCACCGCCGAGGCCACGGGGACCTCCACCGCGACACCGACCGGCACGCCGAACCAGTAGCCGCGGCGCCGCCGCGATCCGAGGGAGCCCCATGGCCAAGCAGTACGACGCCGCACCCGAGATGAGCATCGACACGTCGAAGAGCTACTCGGCCGTGGTGGAGACCAACAAGGGCTCGTTCACGATCGAGCTGCTGACGGACGTGGCGCCGAAGTCGGTGAACAACTTCGTCTTCCTCGCGCGCGAGGGCTTCTACGACGGCACCACCTTCCACCGCGTCATCCCGGGCTTCGTCGCCCAGGGCGGTGATCCGACGGGGACTGGCCGTGGCGGCCCGGGCTACCGCTTCCAGGACGAGCTCTCGGACGTCGCATTCGTCGAGGGGATCGTCGGCATGGCGAACGCCGGGCCGAACACGAACGGCTCGCAGTTCTACATCATGCTGGGCGACGCCCCGCACCTGACGAATCGCTACACGGCGTTCGGTCGGATCAGCGAGGGGATGGACGTGGTCCAGGCCCTCCGCCCCCGGAACCCCGAGGCCGACCGCGAGCCCGGCGATCAGATGCTGACGGTGACGATCCAGGAGGCGTAGCCGCCGCCCGACGCGCTGCCCTCATCCCGGACGGAAGGTACGGACGCAGACTCCTCCGCCGATAGTTACGGCGAAGGGGAGGTCCATGCCCGAACTCTCTGGGATCCGTGTGCTCGTCACCGGTGACGATGAGGCCGACCTCGCCGCGGTCCGCGCCGGCCTGCCCGGCACGATCGAGGTGGCCGAGGGGCTGACCGCGGCCATCGCGGCGATGCGTCTCAAGGAGTTCGGCGCGCTCGTAGCGGACGTCGCCTCCGCGCAGGACGCCCTGGCGCTGCTTCGCGCGGCGCGTCGGGCCCGGCCCGTGACGCGTGGCATCGTCCTGATGCCCGCAGACCAGGAACCCCGCACCGCCGGCTGGGAGCTGGTCGAGCAGGCGGCCTTCACCGTCATGCGCCATCCGGTCGTGCCGGTGGACCTCGTCACTCGGGTGGATGCCGCGCGCGAGGCCTACGCCGCGGAGCGCGACGGCGCCGTCCGTCTGCTCCAGGAAGACCCCCTCGACGCGGAGGCGACCCGGTGGCTCCTCGCGGAGCGGCGGCTGGCGGCCGTCCTCCGCAGCTCCGTGCAGCGGTGGTCAACGCGCTCGCAGGTGGGGGTCGAAGACGCGGTCATGCGCGGCGTACAGGCCGCGTCCCAGGCAACACGAGATGCGAACGGATCGCCAGAGGTGTTGATTGCCCTCGCCGCGGCGCTCAGCGAGGCCAACGGGGTGAAGGGCGAGGCTGCCTAGGCGGCGTCTGAGCGGGCGGCGATGCGGTCACGCGACGCCTTTCGCTCCACGAACGCCATGATGCCGAACGAGGGGATGAAGAAGGCGAACGCAACGAGCGACGCGATCCACCACCCGCCGATCAGCATGAGCAAGCCGATCGCGAGGGAGAAGGACATCCCGAGGATCGAACCGATCCGCGCGACGAGGACGTAGGGAGGGATTCCGTCTGGCATGGGTCTGCAGGGAATCGTAGCAATGGACCCCGAGCCGGACAACGAACCGGCTGTCGAGCGAGGCGAAGGCCCCGCCGGGCTTCGTGCTGCCTTCCGCCGGCTGACTGACGGTGCTCGTCCCCTGGCGATCGCCCTCCTGCTCCTCCCGCCCGGCCTGTCCCTCGCCGGCTGGCCCGCTCGCTCGGAGCTGTTCGCGCTCGCCGTGGTCTTCCTCGTCACCAGTGAGGCGGAAGGCCGCACCGTCGAGCGCGTCAGCGCCGGCCATCAGACCGTTGCCCGCATCGGGTTCCGCTGGCTCTATTCGGGCCTCGTGGTGGTCGCCGCGCCGTTCGCGCTCGAGTGGCCCTGGGTCGCTCCCGTGTTGCTCGGCGCCCAGGTGTCGTACGCCGCCCTCTGGA
This sequence comes from Dehalococcoidia bacterium, assembly GCA_050250415.1. Taxonomy (GTDB): domain Bacteria; phylum Chloroflexota; class Dehalococcoidia; order UBA2979; family UBA2979; genus W-Chloroflexi-9. The sequence continues at coordinate 136,411 of JBFWOO010000004.1, forward strand.
TGCCGCGTCGGGCCGCGCTCGCCGTGACGGGCGGCGCTTCGCTGGCGAACGTGATCGCGGCCGTCCTCTGTGCGCTCGCGCGCGGTGAGGCCAGTGGGGGCTACGAGCTGTCCTCGGCGTTCCTCATCTCCCTCCTCGGGTTCCCTGCGCTCGCGCTGGCCATCTGGGCCCGCGCCTCCGCCACCCGCGAAGCTGGACGAGCGCTCGAGGGCGCCGTCATGCGCCTCCGCGCCGCCCGCGACGACCTCCAGCGCTCGCAGCAGCAGCTCCAGCGGTGGAACCGTGAGCTGAACTCGGAGGTCGACCGCCAGGCGCACGCGTTGGAGGAGCGCAACCGCTACCTCTCGATCATCAACGCCGTCTCGTTCGCCCTCGCGGAGCCGATGGACGACGCGCGCACGCTGGAGCGGGCCGTGCGGCTCGTGGCGCGTCTGCTCGGCGTGCGCGCCGCCCAGGCCTACACCCGCCCCCGGGGCGGCGATGTCATCGACCTCTTCGTCACGGTCGCTCCTGAGGACCTGCATGCCCCGCGCCTTCCAGAGACGGTGCTGCTCGAGGTCGCGCAGACGGGCCGTCCGCTCTCCTCGGCGCAGTCGACCGCGCCGGCGAGCTGGGAGGCGGACATTCCCGACCTGGGTGAGCCGTACCAGGTGGTGCCGCTCGTCGCGAAGGGCCGCGTGCTCGGCTCGTTCGCGCTCATCGGTACCGGGACACTGCGGGACGACGACGACGGGAGGCACCTGCTGCTGCTCGTCGGGCGCGAGATGGGTGTCGCCCTGGAGAACGCGCGCCTCTACCGCGAGGCCATCGAGAAGGCCGCCCGCGAGGAGTTCCTCACGGAGGTGACGCGGCTGCTGAACGGATCGGGGCGGGGTGAGCGTGCGCTGCCGGCGGTCCTCCAGTCGCTGCTGGAGCAGACGGCCGGCTCGGACGCCATCCTCGTCTCGATCCCTGACGGGTCGCGCGATGTCCTGGTCGCCGGCAGCGCGACAGCCCAGGGCGTGGAGTCCCGCCTTGAGCCCTACGCGCGCTCGCTCACGCGGATGGTGGGCGACCGTGGCCGGCCGATGGTGCTCGGCGTCGCCGGCGAGGCGCCGCTGTCTGACCAGCTCGCCGTGGAGGGGTACACCACGCTCGCCGTCGCACCGATCCTCACGACGCGGGGCCACCTCGCGGTGGATCCCGGACCCAGCTTGCGCGACCGTGACGGCGCTGCCGTGCGAGCGACGCCCTCGCTGGCCGGCGCGCTGATCGTCGGCGTCGGCGCGGATGCCGAATGGGACGCCTCGCAGACCGAGCTGTTGGAGCGCGTGACGGACATCGTGGCGCGGCGCGTGCAGGCGGACGAGTTCGTCGCGGTCCAGCAGCAGCGCATCCGCGAGCTGACCGGCCTGGCCGAGGTCGCGCGGACGATGCAGTCCGGCGCGGACGTGGAGCGTCTCTACAACGGGTTCGCGGCAGCGCTGCAGCGTCTCCTTCCGTACGAAGCGCTCTACATCCCGCGCCTGGACGACATGGGCGACGTGGAGGAGATCCCGAGCTTCGGCCCGCGTGGCCGTCCGAACGATACCCCGCTCCAGGAGCGGTTCGACCCCCGGCACCCGTGGTTTGCGCTGCGTTCGCCGCTCCTGTGGCGTCGCGGCGAGGTTGATCCGCCGGCGTTCTTGCCGGCAGCGTCGCGCTACGCGGTGGTCGTGCCGATGCGTCCGAAAGGGCAGATGCTCGGCCTCGTGGTGGTGGTCGTCTCCCGCCTCATCCGTGAGGACCAGCTGCGCATCGTCGAGCAGGCCGTGGAGCAGCTCTCGCTCGCCCTCGACGGCGCCGCCCTCTACCAGCAGGCGACGGAGCGCGCGTCGCACATCCAGGCGTTGAGCAACCTCGCACGGATCGTCGCGTCCGTCGTGAACCTCCGGGAAGCGTTCAGCGCGTTCTCCGAGGAGGTGCGCTGGCTGATCCCGTTCGACCGCGCCGTCATGTTCCTCCTGGACGAGCAGGAGGAGTGGGTGCAGCCGTATGCCACGTACCCGGAGGCGGACGAACGACCGGCCGTCGCCCCACTCGCCGACTCGGTGGCGAGCGTCGCGATCGAGGTCGGCTCGGCGGTGACGTTCCGCCGCGACGATGCCCGCTTCGCCCACCTCGACTGGGGCCTCCTGGGTGACGAGGCCCGCGAGGTGGCCGCGGTGCCGGTGCGTCAGGGGAGCCGCACGTCCGCCGTCTTCGCCCTCGTCACGAACACGGCCGGGGTCTACGGGGCGAGCGAACTGGCGGCACTCGACGAGGTGGCGGGACTCCTCGCGGTCACGATCGAGCGCCTGCGCCTTTACGAGCGCGCGGATCACAGCGCCAAGCACGACCTGCTCACGGAGCTCCCGAACTACCGCTACCTGCAGGAACGGCTCGCGGAGCTCGAGGGCGGCGTCGGACGGGGCGGCCAGGCGGCGCTGATGGTCGTTGATATGGACAGCCTCAAGCTCTTCAACGACACGCTGGGGCACGAGGTGGGCGACCGCGTGATCCAGATGGTCGCGCAGGTCCTCCGCTCCTCGTGCCGGCAGGAGGACTTCGTCGCGCGCACCGGCGGCGACGAGTTCGTGGTCCTGATGGAGGACGCCGACGTCGGCGCGGCGGTCGCAGTGAGCGAGCGCATCCACGCCGCACTGGCGGAGGCGCACCGTGAGATCGAGGGCGCTCCCACGCGCATCGGCGTCTCGATCGGCGTCGCGGTCACCCCCGGCGATGCGGCGAGCACGGCGGACCTCCTCCACGCGGCCGACCAGGCGATGTACGACGCGAAGTTCGCGGGCGGCCAGTGCACGCGGACCGCGAGCGAACGGATGGGGACAACGCAGCCGCGCGCGCTCCGCAGCCGCGGGACGCGGCTCTCAGACACGCTGATCCGCGCCCTGGCCGCGGGCGCGAGCTCGGATGAGCTGAACGCGCTGGCACTGGCGCAGCGCTGGGCGGGGACGATCGCCGGACGGACGGACCTGCCGCCGGACAGTCTGCCCGAGCTACGGCTCGTGATCGCGGCAGAGGCGTCCAGCCGCTTCCGCGCGCCGAAGGGTGACCGTGACCAGGTCCTGGCCCGCCACCTGGTCCAGCAGGTGAGCGAAGACTGGGCGAGTCTCGCGAGCCCAGAGCGCGAGCACCTCGATCTGCTCTCAAAGGCGCTAGTGGAGATCGCGTGGCTTCGGCTGCCGCGGCCACTTGGCGCCGGTTACACCGCGGACGAGGCGCTCGCCCGGGCCGCGGAGCGGTTCACCGGCTCGCTCGACGATTCGATGTGGCCGCTGATCGTGGACGTCGTGCGCACCGTCGGCGAACGCCGGAAGCGCGACGCCGCCTGACGCCCAGCCTCGGCCGCTTCGGCAACCGGGCACGCAGTCGCAGGATGGTCGGGGCGCGCGGATTCGAACCGCGGGCCTCTGCGTCCCAAACGCAGCGCTCTGCCAGGCTGAGCTACGCCCCGTCGACCGGACTGGCCTTCACATCATCGCGCCGGAAGCGCCCCCGCGGCTAGTCGCGGCGGCGCGCGACCCCGCGAATGTCATCGACGCAGCTCACGCCCTCGGCGGCGCACCAGGCCTCGAACTCCTCGAGGATGCGCCAGGGCGCCGCCGGGTCGAGGAAGGTCGCGGTGCCGATCTGCACGGCGGTCGCGCCGGCCATCACGAACTCCACGACGTCCGTGCCGCTCATGGCACCGCCAGAGGCGACCACCGGGATGTCGACGACAGAGGAGGCGAGGTAGACGTTGCGGAGCGCGACCGGCTTCACCGCCGGGCCGGAGAGCCCGCCGAAGCCGGTCGCGAGCACCGGGCGGCGTCGCCGGATGTCGATTGCCATCGCCGGGATCGTGTTCGAGACGGTGATGCCCTGGGCGCCGGCCGCCTCCACCGCTTCCGCGATCGGGCGGATGTCCGACACGTTCGGCGTCAGCTTCACGATCTGCGGCAGGGAGGAGTTCGCGGCGACCTCTCGGACGACGCTCGCGGCCTGCGCCGGCACCTGCCCGAACTCCAGGCCGCCGGCCTCCACGTTCGGGCAGGAGACGTTGACCTCCAGCCCGGCGACGCCGGGGACGCCTTCGAGGCGGGCGGCGAGGACGCCGTACTCCTCCAGCGTCTCGCCCATGATGTTCACGATGACGGGCACGTCCCAGCGTTCCCACACCGGAGCGAGCGTCTTGATGAGCGCGCTGACTCCGATGTTCTGGAAGCCGATGGAGTTGATCATCCCGGCCGGCGTCTCGACCGTCCTCGGCGTCCCGTTCCCGCGCCGCGGCCGGAGGGTGGTGCCCTTCGAGACGAGCGCGCCGAGCTGCCCCACGTCGTAATGCTTCGCGATCTCGAGGCCGTTGGAGAACGTCCCGGACGCGGTCAGGATCGGATTGCGGAGACGGAGCTCCGTCTTGTGCTGCGGGGCGAGGTCGACCGAGAGGTCCATGGAGCTCCTCGTGAGGGGAGCCTCATCGTACCTCCCGGGAGGCCGCAGGCAGAAGCAGGAAGGCGGCGCCGATTGGCGCCGCCTTCCGCGGTCACACCTGGACGGTGCGGGTTATGACTCGTCGGCCAACGAGTACTCGTCCACCTTGGACGAGCGGTGCGGGCGGGCGAGGTCGTTGCGCAGGGTGTTCGTCTGCTCCCACATGACCTGCTCGGTCGAGTTGGCGAACGACTTGGTCGCGCCACAGCGCTTGCAGACACCCGTGCTTTCACGGCCGTTGGGGGTGTCGATCATCCAGTGATGGACGCAGTTCCCCTTCGCGACCGGCTTGGTCTCGACGTTGTTCGTGTTGGTAGTAGCCATCCCAGCTAATCCTTCTTGCGGTGACGACACCCCGCAGGGTGCAGCCTGTCGTCGCCTCCGCGCCTGAGCGGCCTTCCGTGCCGCACCGGACCTGCACGTCCGGCTTGCAGATCATCCGAGGCACTGCCGAGCGCGGTCAATGTGAGGGTGTTAAGCAACTGCGGTGGTTCGCTAAGTTGCAGTTAACGGCCCATCACACCTGCCGCTCCGAGTCCGTTTCGCCCTAGCGATCCGGCTCCCTATACTCGTGATGCCGGGCAATCCTGGCCGCCCTCGGCGCGACCGCACATACCCGTCAGGCATCCCGTGTCACGAGATAACGCACGGAGCGCTCTGATGGTTCCCAGCCCTCGCTCTGGCCTTGCAGCCTCGCCTGCAAGCAACGGCCCCCGAGGAGCGTGTACGCTGGCTACTTGACGTAAGGAATGATCATGGTCGAACAGACCGCCGTGCTCACGGCACTCAAGACCGTCAACGACCCCGAGCTGCATCGAGACATCGTCTCGCTGAACATGGTCCGCAACCTCGCCGTGGACGGTGATCGCGTCTCCATGGAGCTCGTGCTCACCACACCAGCGTGTCCGCTGCGCGAGACGATCGACAAGGACGTACGGACCGCGCTCGCGCCCCTCGGCGTGCAGCAGATCGAGATCGACTGGGGCGCCGAAGTGCGATCCACCCGGCGCGAGGGCGGTCCGCGGCCGATCGAGGGCGTCCGCAACGTGATCGCCGTCGCCTCGAACAAGGGCGGCGTCGGCAAGTCCACGGTCTCGGTGAACCTCGCCGTCACGCTCGCGAAGCTCGGCGCCTCGGTCGGGCTGCTGGACGCCGACATCACGGGCCCCAACATCCCGACGATGCTCGGCATCGAGGGCGGCATCCTCGCCTCGGGCGAGCAGGGGCTGAAGGTGCTCGACGCGCACGGCATCAAGGCTGTCTCGCTCGGGTTCGTCCTGCCGCCCGGCACCCCCGTGGTGTGGCGCGGACCGATGATTGGCTCGGGCGTCCGCCAGCTCATGCACGACGTGGACTGGGGTGACCTCGACTACCTGATCGTCGACCTGCCGCCGGGCACCTCGGACGCTTCGATGAGCCTCGCACAGGAGGCGCTCATCGCCGGCGCCGTGATCGTCTCGACGCCGTCGAAGGTGTCCATCGAGGACGCCTCGAAGGCCGTCGCGATGTTCGACCGCCTTGGCGTCCCGATCTTCGGCGTCGTCGAGAACATGAGCAGCGACATCTTCGGCCGCGGTGGCGCCCGCGACGCGGCTGACGCCCTGGGCGTCGAGTTCCTCGGGGAGGTCCCGCTCTCGGCCGCCGTCCGCGTGGGCGGCGACGAGGGCGTGCCGGTGGTGGTCGCCGAGCCCGAGTCCGAGCAGACCCAGGCGTTTATTCACCTCGCCGAGCAGGTGGCGGCCCGCTGCTCCGTGCTCCAGTTTGCCGGAGAGGCAGGCGCCCTGTGACCCCACCCGAACCGATCCTCGCACCGTCCGAGGAGGGCACACCACCGCGCCGCCGGCTGGACTCCATGATCGCCGGCCGACGTCGCGCCTCGGACGCCTCGAGCTCGGAGGCTTCCAGCTCGGCACGGTCGAGCACCTCGTCGCGGTCGAGCCGCTCCGCCGGCCGCTCCGAGGAGCGCACCGAGGAGGACGAGAAGCCGGCGCGCAGCCGCCGGAGCGCCGCTCCCGACGAGGACGCGTCCGAGGACGATCGGCCGCGCGTACGCCGGACGCGTCGTGGAGGCCGCAGCCGCAGCCGTGCCGAGGACGCCCCGCGCGCCGAGGGCGAGGCGGAAGCCACTGAACCGCAGGCCGAGGATCCGACCGAAGAGCCCGCCGCCGTGACCGAGACCCGTCCGCGGACCCGCTCGGCTCGTACCGCCGCCGCCCCGGACCGGGACGTGGAGGCGCTCCGGGAGGCACTTTCGCGCCAGGAGTCGATGATCGCGGAACTCCGCGAGGGCATCGAACAGCTCGGGACGCGGATCGTGACGAGCGGCTACCGGCCCCGAGTCGCCGTGTTCGTCGACGTGCCGAACCTGATCTACGGCTACGAGGGGGACGGCTCCCTGAACATGGGCCGCCTGCTGAAGCTGATCACCGAGGGCCGCGACCTCGTCCGTGCGACCGCGTACTCGCCGGTCTCGGACGACCCGCGTGAGCCGGTCGAGCAGCAGCGCTTCGTCGCCCCGTTCGTGCCGCACGAGTACCGCATCGTCACGAAGCCGCTCAAGCGGTTCTCGGACGGGTCGATCAAGGGCAACTTCGACGTCGAGATGGCCGTGGACATGGTGATGATGGCGGACCGCGTGGACGTCATCTGCATCGTCTCCGGTGACGCGGACTTCGCGCGGGCCGTCGAGGTCGTGCAGCAGAAGGGTGTGCGCGTCGAGGTCGTCGCGTTCGCCGGCAGCACCTCGATCGAGATGCGCGCCCTCGCCGACCACTACGTCGAGCTCGACCGGGTGGTGAAGCAGGTCCTCTAGCGCGAGGTCGTGCGCCAGACTGAAGAGGCGGCCCACGGGGCCGCCTCTTCGCTTCTCTCAGGCACGGGGCCGCGGGTGCGGCTACCGGTCGTCATCCTCGGACGATCGCGTGAGCCACGGGGCGTCGCTCACGGTGCCGCGCTTCGGCGCCGGGCCACCCACGAGGGCGTCGCCGCTCGCGATCGCGGCGAGGAATGAGCCGCCCATCAGCCCGAGGCCGATGCAGAGCACCCAGCCGATGAATCCGCGGTCGACGATCGTCGCCGCCGCGAGGACGCCGATCAGCAGGCCGAGCGGCACGGGGAGCAGGCCGATCTGGAAGTAGCGGCTCATGCGTACAGGTCCCTCAGGTCGAACATCGGGCCGTCGTGGCATACCAGCTTAACGCCGCCCTTCCGTGGGAAGACGGCGCACGAGTAACAAATGCCGAGCCCGCATGCCATCCGCGCCTCCAGGAGCCCCTGCACGGGCTTGTTCGTCCCGGTGTCGCGCGAGACCTCGTAGAGCGCCTCGAACATCGGCTCGGGGCCGCAGGCGAAGGCCTGGTCGCACCAGGAGAGCAGACGCTGGAACGGTGCGGTCACACGCCCGGTCTCACCCTGCGAGCCGTCTTCGGTGGTCACGACCACCTCGACCTCGGAGGGGAGGTGCGCGGCGGGGTAGATCTGCGCGGCGCTGCGGCCACCGAGGACCATCGTGACCTCGCGCCCCTGCGCGACGAGCGTGTCCGCGAACCAGACCAGCGGGGCAACGCCGATGCCACCGCCCACGAGGAGCATCTTCTGCACGCGTTCACGCGGCTCGAAGCCGCGGCCCAGCGGCCCGACGATGCGCACCTCGTCGCCCGGGCGGCGGCGTGAGAGCCAGTCCGTCCCGCGGCCCACGACGTCGAACAGGACGGCGAACTCGGGGCCGGATGCGCCCTCGCGGACGCGGTAGATCGAGAACGCGCGGCCGAGCAGCGGGTCGTGCGACTCGCCGGCGTACACCATCACGAACTGGCCCGGCGTCGCGGAGGCAAGGTGGTCCGGACGCGTGAACCAGACCGCGTGCGTGTCGCCATAGAGGCGGACGCTTTCGGTGACCTCGGCGTGGAACGACTTCATCCGTGCACCTGTGCTCCAGCGAGCAGCGGGGCGATCTCGTGGAGCGAACGCACGATGTGCGTGGCGCCCTCCGCGCGGAGCCGCTCCTCGTCCCGCGAGCCGACGACGCCGATGACGGCGGCGAGGCCCGCATCCCGCCCGCAGTTCATGTCGAACTCGGTGTCGCCCACGAACGCCGCCTCCGAAGGCGCGACGCCCATCTTGCGGAGGACGGCGTGGGCCGCCTCCGGCTCCGGCTTCGGCGCGCCGGAATCGCGGCCGTGGATCACCTCGAAGCGGTCGAGCCAGCCCATGAGGTGGGCCATCAGGCGCGCGCCCTCGTCGCGCTTGTTCGTCACGATCGCCAGGCGCACTCCGGCCTCCGCGAGCGTGTCCAGGAGCTCACTCGCGCCGGGGTGGGGCGGTGTCGCGAGGATGTAGGTCGAGTGATAGACCCGCAGATAGTCCTCGTTGACCGCATTCGCGACCTCGCGGCTCACGCCGTACAGCTCCTCCACGAGGATGTGCATCGGCGCGCCGATGAGCGGGATGATCTCCTCGGCGTTCCCGTCCAGGCCGTGCATCCGCGCGGCCTCCGCCATGGCGTCGGCGATGGTTGGCAGCGAGTCGACGAGCGTGCCGTCGAGGTCGAACAGTGCCGCCTTGACGGCCACCGTCGCGCTCACGCGCGGGGACCATCCCGGTATTCCAGCAGCGGCGCCACCTCGTAGTCCCCGGCCTGCACGAGCGCATTGATCGCCGCGGCGGCCGTGTCCATGGAGGTGAAGCAGGGTACCCGCATTTCGGTCGCCGCGCGCCGGATGTGGAAGCCATCCCGCCGGACGTCCGCGCGGCCGCCCTCGATGGTGTTGATCACGGCGCCGACGGTGCCGTCGCGGATCACGTCGACCACGTTGGGGTGGCCCTCGGTCAGGCGCTTGGTCACCATCTGCACGGGGATGCCGAGCTGCTCGATCAGCGCCGCCGTGCCCTCCGTGGCGAAGAGCGGGCAGCCGGCCTCGTGGAGGAGGCGGATGAGCGGCATGGCCTGCGCCTTGGTCTGGTTCGAGATCGACAGCAGGAAGCCGGTGCCCGCCTTCACGTCGAGTCCGGAGGCAATCATCGCCTTGCGGACCGCCGGCTCGAAGGTGTGGTCCACGCCCATCACCTCGCCCGTCGACTTCATCTCCGGGCCGAGGAAAGTGTCGACGTCGACGAGCTTCTGCATCGAGAAGACCGGGGCCTTCACCGCGACGAGGTTCCGCTCCGGCCAGAGGCCGCCCTCGTAGCCCTGATCGGCGAGCGACCGGCCGAGCATGATGTTCACCGCGAGCGACACCATCGGCACGCCCGTCACCTTCGAGAGGAACGGCACGGTGCGCGAGGAGCGGGGGTTCACCTCGATGACGAACACGCCGGGGCCGGTGGGGTCGCTGTCCGGGGCGATGACGAACTGCACGTTCATCAGCCCGCGGACGCCCAGGCCCAGCGCCATCTTGGTCGTGTACTCGACGAGGGCGGCCCGCTGGGCGTCCGTGAGGTTCTGCGGCGGGTAGACGGCCATCGAGTCGCCCGAGTGGACGCCCGCGCGCTCGATGTGCTCCATGATGCCGGGGATCAGCACACGGTCGCCGTCGCAGATCGCGTCCACCTCGACCTCGGGGCCGACGAGGAACTTGTCGATCAGCACGGAGCCGGTGTTCTCGGCGAGCGCGGCGGCGAAGTAGCGCACGAGCTCGTTCGCGTCCTGCACCACCTCCATCGCGCGGCCGCCGAGGACATACGACGGGCGCACGAGGACCGGGTAGCCGATCGCCTGGGCGGTGCTGAGTGCGTCCTCCAGCGTGGTCACGGCAGCGCCCGGCGGCTGGGGGATGCCCAGCTCGGCCAGCAGCGTGCCGAACCGGCCGCGATCCTCGGCGATGTCGATCGCGTCGGCGGAGGAGCCGGCGATCGGCAGGGCGGCGTTGTGGAGCGGGCGGGCCATGTTTACCGCGGTCTGGCCGCCGAACTGGACGATCGAGGGTGGCGCCTCGCCCTGGTCGCCCGCCTCGTTCTCGAGGAGATCGCGGATCGACTCCTCGTCCAGCGGCTCGAAGTAGAGCCGGTCCGAGGTGTCGAAGTCCGTGGAGACAGTCTCCGGGTTCGAGTTCGCCATGATCGATTCGACGCCGGCCTCCTGCAGCGCACGAGCGGCGCGCACCGAGCAGTAGTCGAACTCGATGCCCTGGCCGATGCGGATCGGGCCGGAGCCGATGACGAGCATCCCTTCCCGTCCGGACGGCGGCGCCTCGTTCTCCAGCTCGTACGTCGAGTAGAAGTACGGCGTGACCGCGTCGAACTCCGCGGCGCAGGTGTCGACCATCTTGTAGACCGGGCGGATGTCCCAGTCGTCGCGGAGCGCGCGTACCTGCGAGGGCAGGCGGTCGGCCAGCGTCGCGATGTCCCGGTCGGCGAAGCCGAGCCGCTTCGCCTCGCGGAGCAGCGCGGGCGTCAGGTCCTCGGCGAGCAGGCGCTTCTCCATCTCGACGATGCGCGCGAGGCGCTCGACGAACCACGGGTCGACGCCGCTGCGGCGGGAGATCTCCGCCAGCGGGACCCCTCGCCGGATCGAGGCGAGGAGTGCCCAGATGCGCTCGTCGGTGGCGTCGAGGGGCGGCTCATCGTCCCACTCCGGATGCTGCCACAGGATCGAGCGCTGGCCGAACTCGAGGGAGCGGATGGCCTTCTGGAGGGCGCCCTCCCACGTGCGGTCGATCGCCATCACCTCGCCGGTGGCCTTCATCTGCGTGCCGAGCTGGCGGTCGCCGGTTGCGAACTTGTCGAACGGCCAGCGCGGGATCTTCACCACCACGTAGTCGAGGGCGGGCTCGAAGGCCGCGGTAGTGCGGCGCGTGACCGAGTTCTCGATCTCGTGGAGGTGCTTCCCAACGGCGATCTTGGCCGCGACCCGGGCGATCGGGTACCCGGTCGCCTTCGACGCCAGCGCCGACGATCGCGAGACGCGCGGGTTCACCTCGATGACGTGGTAGGGGAGGACGGGCGCGGTCTCCGCGTCCGGCCACTCGACGACGTCCGGGCGCGGCGCGAGCGCGAACTGCACGTTGCAGCCGCCCTCGATGCCGAGCGCGCGGATGATCCTCAGCGCGCTGTTCCGGAGCATGTGGTACTCACGGTCGGCGAGCGTCTGGGACGGCGCCACGACGATGCTGTCGCCGGTGTGGACGCCCATGGGGTCCAGGTTCTCCATGTTGCAGATTGTGATGCAGGTGTCGTTGCCATCCCGCATCACCTCGTACTCCAGCTCCTTCCAGCCGAGCAGCGACTGCTCGACCAGGATCTGGTGGATCGGGGAGGCGGCCAGGCCGCCCTTGCAGATGCGCTCGTACTCTTCCATCGTGCGGGCGATGCCGCCGCCGGTGCCGCCGAGGGTGTAGGCGGGGCGGATGATGGCGGGTAGGCCCACGGTCTCGAGCGCCGCCTGCGCCTCCTCCCAGGTCTCCACGACCTCGCTGGGCGGGACGGGCTCGCCGATCTCACGGAGGAGGTCGCGGAACATCTCGCGGTCCTCGGCGAGCTTGATCGTGCGCACGCTCGATCCGAGCAGGCGGACGCCGTACTTGTCGAGGATGCCGGCCTCGGCCAGCTCCACGGCGAGGTTGAGGCCGGTCTGTCCGCCCAGCGTGGGGAGCAGCGCCTCCGGGCGCTCACGCGCGATGATCCGCTCGATCACCTCGACGGTGAGCGGCTCGATGTAGACGACGTCAGCGACCCCTTCGTCGGTCATGATCGTCGCCGGATTCGAGTTCACGAGGATGGAGCGGATGCCCTCCTCGCGCATGGCCTTGCAGGCCTGGGTGCCGGCGTAGTCGAACTCCGCGGCCTGGCCGATCACGATCGGCCCGCTCCCGATGATCAGGACGGACTTCGGCTTCTGGATGCGTTCCGGGCGTGCAGCGGCGTCCGGCGACGTGGCGCCGGCCGCTTCGGGACTCGTCGTCGTCAGTTGTGGTACCCCCCGCGGTGTGCCGCTCCCAGCATCGGGATCTCGGCGACGACATCGATCATCTCGTAGTGGCTGTGCGGCAGGATTGGCAGCCGCGCGAGCTTGAGGTGCGTCAGCGAGACCTGGCCCACCTCGATGTCGCGGAACGGCTCCAGGGCCGCCGCGACGCGGGCGCGGTCGCCCTTGCCGGTGAAGTACGCGATGTCCACCACCGGCACGAAGGCGTCGTTGCCGCCGGCGTCGATGAGCGGGTCCTGCTTCAGGACTTCCCACACCTTCGGGACGCCGAGCTTCGCGAGACGGCGCGCCTCCCGGTAGATGCCGGCGTCCTCGACGCCGAGGTAGATGCGCTCGTCACCTGCGACCGAGAGGCCCTTGAGCGTCAGGGTGAACGGTTCGATCCGCCGCAGCCGCGGGGCGGCGTTCACGTAGAACGATTCCACCTGCGACCACATGATGTCCGTGGACATGAGGAAGCCGACGCGCACCCAGGTGGCGTGCAGCCACTCGGTGGGGATGATGTCGACCTCGGGCATGCCGCGGAGCACGTCCAGCACCGGTTCGAGGTTCGCGAACGTGTCCGCTGACTCCAGCCCGAGCGGCTGGAGGAACTCGATCGGCACGCGCCACCCGAAGGAGCGCTCCTCCCACGCCGCCCAGAAGTCGGTGAGCGGGCCGGAACCGGTGACGAAGCTGTTCCAGTCGCGCTCCCGCTGCTCGGCGTACGCCTCGGCGGTCGTGTCGACGTCGACGTCGGTCATCCGTTGCCCCCGTCCGGCGCGTCGTCGCCCTCCTGGTAGATCGGCAGCTCGAAGCTGGTGCCCGGGTTGAAGAGCGGCACCATCGCGCCGATGGCGGAGAGGTAGGAGAGCGCGGGCTCGTTGTCCTGCGGGAGGCGGGCCTTGATGCGCTTGTAGCCCTTGGAGCGGGCGAAGCTCAGGCTCGCCTCGGCGAGGGTGGTGCCGTGACCCTGCCGGCGGTTCTGTGAGCGGATCCAGGCGCCAAAGGTGGCGGCGTCCGGCTCGGCCGAGTTGAAGTCGACCGTGGCGAAACCGAGGAGCTTGCCGCGCTCCTCCACGACGAAGAACGCGCCGCTTTCGCCCTGGCGTTCCATCCAGGTCTCGACCTCCTCGGTGGTCTGGGCGCGCGAGAAGGTGATCGGCGTGGGCTCGTGAAGCAGCTCCGCGATGATCTCGGCGATCTGGGCGGCGTCGCTCTTGGTGCCGCGTCGGACTTCGACGGCCATGGGTCCTCCCTCGATCTCTCTCCGGTGGCGTCCCGCACCTCGTGGAGACGCCGCTGCTACACGCCCGTGCTCAGGCCCCGGGGCCAGAGGATGCGGTGCGCAAGGATCGCACGGACTCGAGGAACCGGTCGAACAGGTACTCGGTGTCGTTGGGTCCGGGCGAGGCCTCTGAGTGGTACTGGATGGTGAACACGGGCTCCTCGCGATGCTGGAGCCCCTCCACGGTGCCGTCGTTGAGGTGCACCTGCGCCACCTCGATCGCGGAGCCGAGCCGGTCGCCGTCGACGGCGAAGCCGTGGTTCTGCGACGTGATGTGGACGCGGCCCGTGATCTGGTCGAGCACCGGGTGGTTCGCGCCGCGGTGGCCGAACTTCAGCTTGAACGTGTCGGCGCCGAACGCCCGGCCGACCACCTGGTGGCCGAGGCAGATGCCCATCACCGGCGTCCGCCCGATCAGCCCCTTCGACGTGCTCACGACGTGGTCGAGGAGCATGGGGTCGCCGGGGCCGGGGGAGAGCAGGACGCCGTCCGGGCGCAGCGAGAGGATCGTCTCCGCGTCCGTGTCGTGCGGCACGGCGGTCACGGTGCAGCCGCGGGCGCGCAGGATGCGCATGATGTTGCGCTTCACGCCGAGGTCGAGCACGACGACATGCGGGGCGCTGCCGTCAGGCGAGACGCCGAGCGGGACGCGCGGGTCCTCGAAGTCGTAGGCGACCGGCGTCGAGACGCTGGAGACATAATCGATGGTGGCGTAGTCCGGCTCCGCGTTCAGCCGCGCGAGGGCGGCGTCCGGCGCCTCGGAGCGGGTGATGGTGCCCATGACCACGCCCCGGGAGCGGAGATGGCGCGTCAGGGCGCGCGTGTCCAGCTCGGCGATGCCGGGGATGCCGCGCTGGAGCAGGTACTCGTGCAGCGTCTGGATGGACTGCCAGTGCGAGGGCAGATCCGTCATCTCGCGCACGACGAAGCCACGCACCTGGACCTCGCCGCTCTCATCCGAGAAGAGGTTGGTGCCGTAGTTCCCCTGGAGCGGGAACGTCATCGTGAGGATCTGGCCACGGAAGGAAGGGTCGGTCAGCGCCTCCTGGTAGCCGGTCATGGACGTCGTGAACACCACCTCGCCCGTGGCGGGGACATCGGCGCCGACGCCGACACCCTCGAACACCCGTCCGTCCGCCAATACGAGGCGTGCCGGCGGCCTGGTGGAGGTCTGGAGCAAGCTCACTCGATACCTTCCCCTGCGGTCGTTCGTGCCCCGGCGCGCCTAGAGCGCGACGACGCGTTCCGTCTCGTGGACGATGCGGCCGTTGGCGATCGTCGCCACGACCCGTCCCTTGAGCGTCTTGCCACGAAGTGGCGTGTTCTTCCCCTTGGAGGCGAACAACTCCGGCTCCACCGTCCAGCTGGCGTCTGGATCGAGGATCGTGACGTCGCCGAGCGCGCCGGGGGCGAGCGTTCCGAGTCCCTGGAGGCCGGGGATCTCGTCGAGCCGCCAGGCGCGGACGGGCCCAATCGTCAGCCGTTCGATCAGCGTGGGCAAGCTCAGCTTGCCGTCATGCACCAGCCGCATGCTGAGCCCGTACGCCGTCTCCAGCATGGTGAGGCCGGGCGCGGCGAGGTCGAACTCGATGTTCTTGTCGTTCACGCCGTGCGGGGCATGGTCCGTGGCGATGGCGTCGATGACGCCGTCGCGTAGCGCGATCGCCAGCGCTTCCAGGTCGCCCTCCTCGCGGAGGGGCGGGTTCACCTTCGCGTTCGTGTTGTAGCCGATGTGTACGTAGTCATCGCCGAACCCGACCTCCTCATGCGTGAGCGTGAGGTGGTGCGGCGTCACCTCGGCGGTGACGCGCGCGCCGCGCTCGCGGGCGGCGGCGATGAGGGCGACGGAGCCAGCGGTGGAGATGTGGCAGATGTGGAGGTGCGCGCCGACGAGCTCCGCGAGGGCGATGTCGCGGGCGACCATCGTCTCCTCGGCGCTGGCCGGCCGTCCGCGCAGGCCCAGGCGGGTCGCCACCCAGCCCTCGTGCATCTGGCCGTCACGGACGAGGCTCGGGTCCTCGCAGTGCTGGGCGACCGGGAGGTTGAACCGCGTGGAGTATTCGAGTGCGTGGCGCATCAGGCTCGCGTCCGCGACGGCGTCGCCGTCGTCGGAGAGCGCGACGACCCCGGCGCCCTTCAGCTCGCCCTGGGGCGTCAGCTCCGTGCCCCGACGGCCGACCGTGATCGCGCCGATCGGGAGCACGCGGATCCTCGAGGAGGCTTCGACCTCGCGGAGGACCGACTCGATCGCGGCGCGGCTGTCCAGCGCGGGCATCGTGTTCGGCATCGCGCAGACGGTGGTGTATCCGCCGCGCGCGCCCGCCTCGGTCCCGGTGCGGATCGTCTCCTTGCCCTCGAAGCCGGGCTCGCGGAGGTGTGTGTGCAGGTCGACGAAACCCGGCGAAACGACGAGGCCGGTCGCGTCGATGCGCTCGGCGTCGATGACGGCGTCGCCCTCGCCCGGCCCGACGCGCGCGATCCGACCGTCGACGATGACGACGTCGGCGATGCCGTCCTGGCCGAGGGCCGGGTCGATCACCCGCCCGTTGTGGATCGCGATGGTGGTCACGGACGGGCCTCGCTATCGCCGGGGAGATCGGTGCGGCCGGAGAGCAGATACAGCAGCGCCATGCGGATGGCGACGCCGTTCGTGACCTGCTCCTCGATGATGGAGTGCTGGCCGGCGGCGACGGAACCGGCGATCTCGATGCCCTCGTTCTTCGGCCCGGGGTGCATGAGCACGTGGTCCGGCTTCGCGCGGGCGAGACGCTTCTCCGTCACCTGGTAGAGCTGCGCGTACTCGTGCAGCGAGGGCAGCAGGCCGCCCTGCTGGCGCTCGCTCTGGAGCCGCAGCGCCATGACGACGTCGGCGCCCTCGATCGCGCGGTCGATGTCGGTCTCGATCGTGACGTTCGGCAGCGCCGTCTCGGCGTGCGCTGGCCGGTCCTGCGCGCGGAGGCCGCGCGGCAGCAGCGTGGGCGGTCCGCACAGGACCACCTCCGCGCCCATCGCCGTGAGGCCCCACATGTCCGAGCGCGCGACACGGGAGTGGCTGATGTCGCCGATCATCACCACCCGCTTGCCGGCGATGGTGCCCAGGCGGCTCTTGATTGTGTAGAGGTCGAGCAGGGCCTGCGTCGGGTGGGCGTGGAAGCCGTCCCCCGCGTTGATGATCGAGGCGTCCGTGTTCGCGGCCGCGAGGTACGGAGCGCCCGAGATGCTGTGCCGCATGACGATGGCGTCCGCGCGCATCGCGCGCAGCGTGCGGACGGTGTCGATGAGCGACTCGCCCTTCACCACGGACGAGGTGCTGGCGGTGATGCTGAGCACGTCCGCGCCGAGCACCTTGCCGGCGAGCTCGAACGACGCGCGCGTGCGCGTCGAGGGTTCATAGAAGAGGTTGACGACCGTGTAGCCGCGGAGCGCGGGCACGCGGGCGATCCGCCGGTCCAGCACCTCTCGCATCCGCGCCGCGAGGTGGAGGACGGTCTCGATCTCCTCGATGGAGAAGTCGTCCAGGTCGAGGACGTGCTGGTGATGCCAGACGCCGTCCGGGCGGCGTCCCTCGCTGGTCGTGGGGGCGGGTGCGGTGGAGGTCATGACTCCATCCTCCCGGGAAGGACCACCACGGCGTCGCGGCCGTCCTCCTCCTGCAGCAGCACGCGGACGTTGTCCTCGCGCGAGGTCGGGATGTTCTTGCCGACGATGTCGGCGCGGATGGGGAGTTCGCGATGACCGCGGTCCACGAGGACGGCGAGGCGCACGATGCGGGGGCGGCCGAAGTCGTTGAGCGCGTCCAGCGCCGCGCGGATCGTCCGACCGGTCATGAGGACGTCGTCCACCAGCACCACCACCTTGCCGTCCACGTCCGGCAGGCTGGAGGGCTGCGGCGTCGGGTGGCGGCGGTCCAGGTCGTCGCGGTGGAGGGTGACGTCGAGCGCACCGACGCCCGGCCGGCTGCCCTCGATGGCCCCGATGTCGTCGGCGATGCGGGCAGCGATCGCGGCGCCGCCGCGCTGGATGCCCACCAGGACGAGGTCGTCCACGCCCTGGTTCGACTCCACGATCTCGTGGGCGAGCCGGCGCAGCGTGCGACGCACGGCCTGCGGGTCGAGGACGGGGGCGCTATTCACCGCGCTGCTCATCGGGGTGACTGCCTCGGACGCGGGGGGAGCTACAAAAAACCCTCCCACGGATCGGGGAGGGGAGATCTCGATCGGGCCGCCGAGGCGGGTGTGCGGAGCGGTGGGCGCCGAGGCGCGAGACATCCATGCCTGGCGTTCCTTCCCGGCCTCACTGGACCGGCTTTAAAGCAAACGCGGTGTGCTTCCGGACAGGATACGCATATGGGCGGGCGATGCTCAAGCCCAACCGCTCAATTGCATGAGTGATATCGCGAGGAACGGCTGCCGGACGCCCCGGTACGAACCGCTAGGACGCGTCGCCGCCGCGCTGCTCGCGGAGGAAGCGCTCGAGGTCCTCGACCATGGAGGCGGCGTCCGGGAGCTCCTCGGCTTCGTCCGTGGCCTCTTCGAACAGCTCTTCGATGTCATCGTCATCGTCGAGCTCGTCAGCCGCGTCAGCGACGCGGCGCGCGTACTCGGCGACTTCAGGGTTCTGCTCGATGTCCGCCGCGACCTGGGCCTCGAACCGCGCCGCGAAGACCTCGAGGTCGTGGAGGGTCAGCCTCAGGTCAAGCCCGCTGTTCAGCCGCTCCAGCAGAGCGAGTGATCCCTTCGGGTTCGGGGTGCGCTGGACGTAGAACGGGATGTTCGCCCAGAGCGAGGCGCTCGGGATCTCCCGCTCGCGCAACAGCTGTGACAGCACGCCGACGATGCCCGTGGGGCCCTGGTAGGTGCTGCGAGTGCGCTCGCCCAGGCTCAGCGCCTCCGCGAGCCAGTCGACGGTCGCAGACCCGCTCACGCGGACGGGCTTCGCGTGGCTCGCCTCGCCCAGCAGCGCTCCCAGCAAGATCACGCCGGAGACGTCGAACTGCTCGCATACCTCGAGGATCGCCTCCACGTAGGAGCGCCAGGCAAGGTGGGGCTCGACACCGGCGAGGAGGATGACGTCGCGCTCAAGGTGATCGACGCGCTTCGCGCTGAACACGTTGGGCGGCCACTCCACGATGCGCTCGCCGTCCTTGAGTCGGACCTGCGGACGCATCTGGGTGAAGTCGTAGAAGTACTCGGGGTCGATCTCCGCGATGGTCTCCGTGCGCCAGCGTCGCTGGATGAAGCGCACGGCGCTGCTCGCCGCCTCACCCGCGTCGTTCCAGCCCGCGAAGCCCGCGATGAGCAGAGGCTTCCGCAGGTGCGGTTGCTGGACGACGCGAAGCGCTTCGAAGTCGGCCATCGAGTTCCTCCGAGGGCGAGGCTCGACCGGGACGCACGCGGCGACCGGCCGGGCCCTGGACAGCCAGCATAGTACGGAGGCCGACCGGGGACGGGCAGCCCTCGCCAGGGAGCGCGGTTGTCCTCAGCGCGGACGATCCGAGTCAGGCGCCGGGCACTAGCTTCATGAGCTCGTCGAACGCGCGGGTCGCCTGGTCGGCGAGGCTGGAAGAGGGGCTCTTCAGCCACTCGTCGACGGCGAAGTTCCAGGCGTCCACTGCCATGTGGGCCAGGAGGCGATCCGCCGGCTGCTCGATGCCGTCCGCCCGGCGGCTGGCGAGGACCTCCGCGAGCTCCTCGACCCACTCGAGCTGTACGAGCATGAGCGCGCCGTGCACGCGCTGGTTGTTACGGAGCATGCCCCCCAGGGAGCGCTGGCGCTCCGGCACGGCGGCGTGCGCCGCTTCCACTTCGAGGAACGCGTCCCGCATCGCAGCGATCGGGGGCACCGAGGTAGGCATACGCCGGAACGCCTCGGCGACGCTGATGCCGATCTCCTGCATCCCGGAGAGGAGCGACTCGTCCTTGCTCGCGAAGTAGCGGAAGTAGGTCCGGCGCGAAATGCCGGCAGCGGCCGCGATGTCGTCGACCGTGGTGTGCTCGAACCCGTTGCGGAGGAAGGAGCGGATCGCGGCGCGGGCAATCTCGGCGCGAGTGCTGTCGTGGCTCCGCAAGCGGCTCACCTGGCTCTGGAGGGATCTGCTGACCACGATGCTACTCCGTCGGGGAACTTTTGCCCCTTGCAAGGCGAAGGTTTGAAGAAGAAATGACTTACTCAATCGGCGCGATCAATGAAGCCGGCCCAGCTGGCCGGCGCGGTGATCCTCGACGTGTCGGTGACCACGTTCGTCATCCTAGAACGCGGCCGGCGGTTCGCGCCAACAGGTACCCCGTCGCGCGTGAAGGCCGCGCGTGGGCGCTCGGCGACCGTCTCCGCCGCCTGGCGACTGGGGGATTGCCGGAATGTAGGGAGATCCATGCCGGCGGCGCGTCGGGCGGTGCGGAGGCCCCGGATCGTCAACGACTGCGCGGGCGATTGGAGTGGCTCCCCGACGTGGATTCGAACCACGAACCTACCGGTTAACAGCCGGTTGCTCTACCGTTGAGCTATCGGGGAACGGCGTCCGATCAGTTTCCCGCACGCGCGACCAGCGAGCAACAGCCAACACGTCGCGCGCCCTCGCCGCACCATCGCCGCGCCCGTCCCGAGCTGCGTCTCCGGCGTCGGCATGGGCCTGAGCGCGGGGTGGGGTGACCGCTGGCTGGCGGACCAGGATTCGAACCTGGGCTAAGGGATCCAAAGTCCCCTGTGCTACCGCTACACCATCCGCCAGCGTCGGCTCCCGAGGGGCGCCGCAGCGTCACGTAGCGTCGCAGACCGCCCGCA
The DNA here is from genome assembly GCA_050250415.1 of Dehalococcoidia bacterium. Classification (GTDB taxonomy): domain Bacteria; phylum Chloroflexota; class Dehalococcoidia; order UBA2979; family UBA2979; genus W-Chloroflexi-9. Next base: position 156,867 of record JBFWOO010000004.1, read on the forward strand.
CGACCGCTACTCCGAGGTACCTCGCGTGACCGAGGAATCCACTAGGCTGAGCCAGCGCGCAGCCGGAGGTGACCCATGCCCGAGTCGTTCTACGTCGAGCCGGTGGAGCCGGTGCTCCGCCGCTTCGTGGAGGACTTCCGCAACATCGTCGCGCGCGAGGACCGCGCATCGATCCTCCAGGCGCTGAAGGCGCCGGTCGAGCAGCTGCTGTACGACCCGACGTGGATCACGGAGCAGTACCGCCGTCCCGTCCCGGACACCACCGCCGCCTGGGCGATCTACCGCTCGCAGGAGCCAGACCTCTGCATCTTCACCATGGTGGTTCCGCCGATGGCGATGACGAAGGTCCACAACCACCTCACGGATGGCTGGGTTGGCCTCGTCCAGGGCGAGCAGGTGGAGCGGAAGTTCCTCCGCCGCGACGACGGCTCGCGGGCGGGATACGCCGACCTCCAGTTGATCTCAGAAGACCCGATCCGCCTCGGGGAACTCACGCCGCTGCGGCACCCGGACGAGGACATCCACCAGGTGATCACCGCCTCGGCCGTGCCCTCGGTCTCCCTGCACGTGCTCTGCAACGACCTGGGGACGGTGGAGCGCCAGGCCTTCGAGCCCGAGGAGCACCACGTCGAGGACTTCATCTCGGGGTACACGAACGTGGACGGCGGCTCAGCGATCGGGCGTTAGCCGCTCGCTCCCGGGCGGAGGGCCGCCTACGCTCGCCCCGTCGAGGATTCACCCAGCGCGCCGACGACCACGAGGCCCGATGCGTCCCGATCTCCTGTTCCGGCACTACCTCTTCGGCCTGCTGATGGGGTCCGCGGACGTCGTCCCCGGGGTGTCGGGCGGGACGATGGCGCTGGTCGTGGGGATCTACGCCCGGCTCATCGACTCGATTGGGCGGGCCGTTGCGGCGGTCCCGCTGGCCGTCCGCGGACGTCCGGGAGCAGCGATCCGCTCGCTGCTGTCGGTCGAATGGACGCTGGTGCTCCCGCTGGGCCTGGGCATCCTCACGGCGATCGTGGTCGCCTCGGCGTTCATCCCACAGCTGCTGGAGGATCACCCGGTCGTGATGCGGGCGCTCTTCTTCGGGCTCATCGCCGGATCGCTCACGCTGCCTTGGCAGCGGATCCAGGAGCACAGCGCCCGCACCTTCGGGCTGCTCGCCGTCGCTGCCGTCGCGGCCTTCATCTTCTCGGGCCTGCCGGACACCGAGGTCGGCGATCCGTCCATGGTCCAGGTCTTCGGCTCAGCGATGCTCGCGATCTGCGCGATGATCCTGCCGGGCGTGAGCGGCTCGTTCCTGCTGCTCGTGCTTGGCATGTACGAGCCGACGCTGGACGCCGTGCATGAGCGGGATGTCGCCTACCTCGCGGTGTTCCTCGCCGGCGCGGTGGTGGGCATCTCCCTCTTCGCCGTCGTCCTGCGCTGGCTCCTCGTCCACGTGCACGACCTGACGATGGCGGCACTCGTCGGGCTGATGCTCGGTTCGCTGCGAGCGCTCTGGCCGTTCCTCGAGGACGACCGCGGCCTGCGCCTGCCGGAGGAGGGTGACCCCGTGCTGCTCGCCCTCGCGCTCGGCCTCGGCGGGCTGGTGTTCGTGCTCGGGCTCGCCCGGCTCGGTGACGCCGCCGAGGCCGCCGAGGAGTCGGCGGGCGTGGCCCGGGGGCGCTAGTCGGCGGAGGTCGTCCCCGCGCGGTGCTCCTGCTCATGCGCCAGGGCTGTCACCCACTCCTCGCGCCGTGTCGAAAGGCGGGCGTGGCCGGTGTCCTCCAGCGCCTGAATGAGGAGAGGCCGCGAGGTCTGCGCGTCGAGGCCGGAGCGAAGGAGCACCTGAGCGGCCATCTCTGTCCCGCCCTCCAGCTCCTCGCAGACGACTTCAGTTGCTCCGAGCGCGAGGAGCGTGTCGCGGTCGCGCACGTAGCGCGTCCGGCAGATGATCGGGACGTCGGGTGTGATCGCCCGCGTTGCCGCGATCGCGCGGCGGGCCGCATCCGGGTCATTGATGACCAGGACGATCTCCTTCGCCTCTTCGATGTGGGCGTGGTGCTGTGCTTCCGGACTCGTGATATCGCCGTAGTAGATCGGGTAGCCCTGTGCGCGGCCCAGGCGGACGCGGTCGGCGTTGAGCTCCAGCACGATGAAGCGCACGCCCCCGCTCCGGAGGGCGCGCGCGATCAAGTGTCCCGCCACGCCGAATCCGACCACGATCACGTGGTCGCCCAGGTCGCGCTCCTGCCGCCGGGGGTCGTCGATGCCGCGGGCGCGGAGGATGCGCTCGAGCGGGCGGAGGATGACTTCGCCGGCGTGAAGTCGGGGAGCGAGCGCCATGAGCGTGCGCGAGACCACCATGCTGGCGACGCCAGCGGTGACCACGAGGCTGGTCTCCTCGGGCGTGACGAGGCCGGCGGCAGCGCCGAGGGTCAGGACCACGAAGCCAAACTCGCCGAACTGGGAGAGGTAGATGCCGCCGAGCCAGGAAGCACGTGCGGCGAACCCTGTGGCAATCGCGGCGACGGAGCCCGTGATCCACTTCCCGAAGACGAGCGCGAGCACGATCGCGACGCCCTTCGCGGGGTCCTCGATGAACACTCGTGGGTCGAACAGCATGCCGAGCGAGACGAAGAAGATGCTGGTGAGCGCGTCTCGGATCGGGACGACGTCGGTGATCGCGCGTTCGCTGTAGTCGGTGTCCGCCAGGACAACGCCGGCGAGGAAGGCGCCCAGCGCCAGCGATAGCCCGAATTCGGACATTACCCACGCGCTGCCGAGGCCGGCCCCGAGGACCGCCAGTAGAAACAACTCGCGGCTGCGGGCGCGGTCGACCTCATGGAAGAGCCGCGGCATCGCCACGCGGGCGAAGAGGATCGTCACCACGACGGCGGCCGACGCCTTGAGGACGGCGATCCCGGCCTCGATGGCCGGATTCGCGTCACTGCTCGGGTCGAGCGTGGGCACGATCATGGTGAGCGGGACGACGAGCAGGTCCTGGAAGATCAGCGCGCCAACGGTGAACTTTCCGTGTGGCGCGTCGACCTCCTCGCGGTCAGCAAGCGCTCTGAGCACGATCGCCGTTGATGAAAGTGCACAGGCGACGGCGAAGAGGAACGCGCGCGAAGGCGTGTCTCCCCCAACGAGCAGGAGGTATCCGAATCCGATCGCGGTCGTCAGGCCGACCTGCACCGTCCCGCCGATGGCGACCGGTCGCCAGATGAACGCGAGGCGGCTGAGCGAGAACTCCAGCCCGATCCCGAACAGCAGCATGACCACCCCGAACTCAGCAAGGAGGGTGATCGACTCGCTCTCGCTGACGAAGTGGAAGCCGTTCGGGCCGACGAAAGCGCCGGCCGCGAGGAAAGCGATGGTGGTGGGCAAGTGCAGTCGCGCGAATAGCACCGCGAGCACCACGGCTGCCGCGGCGGCGATGGCGAGCTGACCGAGGATCTCGGGAGTGTGCATCGTCGTCCGGCGTTGCTCTGAAGGCGCGGGCTGCATGGTACCGGGGGTGGGACTCGAACCCACACGGGAGTTACCCGGCGCATTTTGAGTGCGCTGCGTCTGCCATTTCGCCACCCCGGCGCGGATGAGGCTCAATCCTAACGTAGACTCCCGCTCCTGCGCCGATCCGATTGCGAGGTCACGCGTGCCCACGATTCCCTTCGCCCTCCGTCGCCGGCCTCCGCCCGAGGCGATCGCGTGGGCGGAGCACGTGCTTGGTCGGCGCGCGTCCGTCGTCTCGGTGCGCCGCCTGCGCGGCGGTACCTCCGCAGCCGTCCACCTGCTGCGCGTCCAGGGCGTCCCCGGCGTGGAATGGGTGGTACTCCGGCGCTTCGTCCGTGCGGACTGGCTGGCCGAGGAGCCGGACGTCGCGGCCCGTGAGGCGCGCATCCTCGACGCTCTCGACGGGTGCGGCCTGCCTGTCCCGCGGCTCCTGGCCGTCGACGAGGGCGGGAGCGACGCTGACGTCCCGGCCGTGCTGATGACGCGCGTCGCCGGTCGCCTTGAGATGGCACCGCGCGATCGCGAGGCGTACGTACGCGCGCTGGCGGCGGTCCTCCCCGCGCTGCACGCGGTCGGAGCGATCGACGGCATGACGTCGTACCGCCCCTGGTTCCGGGCGCGCCCGTTCGCGCCGCCCGCGTGGTCGCGCCGGCCCGAGCTGTGGCGACGGGCGGATGAGCTGGCCCGGGAGCCCGCTCCGCCGTTCACGCCCACGTTCATCCACCGCGACTACCACCCGGCGAACGTGCTCTGGACGCGAGGACGGCTCTCCGGCGTGACCGACTGGGTCAACGCCTGCAACGGCCCGCCGGGGATCGATGTCGCCCACTGCGGGGTCAACCTCTCCGTGCTCTTCGGCATCGCCGTCGCTGAGGCGTTCCGTCACGCCTACGAGGCGGTCGCCGGCGTGGAGCAGCACCCGTACTGGGATCTCCTCGACGCGCTCGACACGGGACCTCCGGCGTCGGGGCAGTGGCACGATGTGGGGCGCCACGACCTGGACGCCGTGCTGATCCGCACGCGCGTCGAGGAGTACCTCGACCTCCTCGTGCGACGATTGAGCTAGCGACTGCGGGGGCGGCGCCGACGAGGAGGGCGCATGGACTCCGCCGACGACTGGCTGCTGACGACCTGGGGCGACGTGGGGATGGTGGCGGTGTCCGCCCTCGGCATCTTCGCCGCCACGATCGCGCTGACGCGCCTCAACGGGCTGCGCTCCTTCGCCAAGATGTCGGCGTTCGACTTCGCTACGACGGTGGCGATGGGCACCGTACTGGCTTCGACGCTGGCGACCCAGGACCCGCCGCTGCTGCAGGGGCTTGTCTCGTTGGCGTCGCTCTTCGTGCTCCAGCAGGTCGTCGCGAGGCTGCGGCGGGCGTCCGGCGCGTTCAGTCGGGCGGTTGACAACGAACCGCTGCTGCTGATGCGTGACGGGGTCTTCCTCGCCGAGAACATGGAGCGCGCCCGGATGACCCGCGAAGATGTCTGGGGGCAGCTCCGACAGGCGAACGTGCTCAGCGTGCGGAACGTCCGAGCGGTCGTCCTGGAGAGCACCGGCGATGTCTCTGTGCTCCACGCCCGAGACGGTGCAGCCGACGTCGACGACGCAATCCTCACGGGCGTGCGCGGCTACCCCGTGCGCTGACGGCCGCCGTCGCGCGTGTGGATTGGCGCCCGGCGGGAGTGACGTCGGTTGGGAACAGGAAGGCCCGCCTCACGGCGGGCCTTCGTTCGTTCATGGAGCGGAAGACGAGGGTCGAACTCGCGACCTCCTCCTTGGCAAGGAGGCGCTCTGCCACTGAGCTACTTCCGCGGAAGCACCATTCTATCGCGGCGGGCCGGTCGGACAAGTGCCGTGCGCGATTCTCCTCGGCGCTAGGACTGCTTCTCGGCCTTCTCCTTCGCGGCCTGGGCCGCCGCCTCGCGCTCGGGGGCCGTGGCCTCCCACCAATCGTGCCAGCGCGACTTCGGCAGCGTCCCGGCCTTGAACATCGCCATGGTCTCCTCGACCGCGCGGTCGATGGAGGCCTGGAGGTCCTCCAGCGTGCCGTTGTTCATGAACAGGCGGTCAGACGCGGGCTCGCGCTGCTGCCACGTGCGGGCGGCGTCGAGGCGCTGGCGCGCCTCTTCCTCAGTGAAGTTGTTGCGGGTCATGAGGCGCGGCAGGGCGACGTCGTAGTCGGCGCCCACGAGCCAGGTCGCGTCCGTCCACCCGGAGTACTGCGCTTCGATCAGGTTCACCGCCTCGAGGATCGCGATGTCGTCGTCCTTGAGGGTCGCGCGCCACTCGTCGATCACGCGCTTCATCTCTCCGCCAATGTCCCCGATCGCCCGGGTCAGGTCCCGCATGCGCTCGGGCTTGCCGAACACCTGCGCGCCGATCTTCTTGCGGTCGATGTAGCCGTCCTCGCCGATCACCTCTTCGCCGAACTCGGCGACGATGCGGTCGAAGCCCGGCTTGCCGGGGTCGTACATGCGGTGGACCACCTTGTCGGCGTCCGCGTGGATCGCGCCGTACTTCTCCACCATGTACTGGCAGAGGTACGACTTGCCGGTGGCGATGGACCCGGTCACTCCGAGGACGAGCGGCATCGTGCTGTTCCCTCCCGAACGTGCCTCTGACGTGCAAGACGAACCGTGGGCGGCGCGCGCGGCTGCGCGCAGCGGTGCGCGGGCAGACTACAAGAGCGCGTAGCCTTGGCCAAGCGTGCACGAGGTGTCGCCTGCGAGGAAGGGCGTGATGACGGACGAGGAAGGTCGCGATCGGCTCCGGCGCGCCTTTCGCCGCTTCGCCGAGGCCGAGGCCGTGCCCCAGGGATCGGCGGTCTACGAGCGCCTCTGCGAGGTCGTCGCGTCTGACGACGCGCTGCTCGACCTCGCGGCGGAGGCCGCCCCGGGACAGCCGGCGCCCAACCTCTTCTTCGGATCGGTGCATGCCCTGCTGGAGGATGATCCCGCGGATCCCCTCGCCGCGTACTACCGGAGCGTGGGCGGGACGCGCTCCGTCGACGACGCGCTGGGCGAGGCGTTCCGGGCGTTCGTCCTCCCGCGGCGGGACGCCGTCCTTGCGCTGCTCCGGACGCATCTGGTGCAGACAAACGAGGTGCGGCGCTCCGCGGTGCTGTTCCCCGTGTTCGCGACGGCGTCAGCGGAGGCGGACGGCGCGCCGATCGCGCTGATCGAGATCGGCGCCTCCGCCGGCCTCAATCTGCTCTTCGACCGCTACGGCTACCGCTACTCCGAGCGGAGCGCGGGGCACGCCACTGCATCGCTGGTCCTGGAGTGCGAGGCGCGCGGAGCGCCGCTGCCGGTCGAGCGCGTGCCGGCGGTGGTGTCACGGCTGGGGCTGGAGCTGAACGCGCTCGACGTGCGCTCAGAGGCGGACATGCGCTGGCTACGCGCGCTCGTCTGGCCCGAGCACGACGAACGCCGTCGCGTGCTGCAGGCCGCGGTCGACATCGCCCGGATCGATCCGCCCGAGGTCCGCACGGCGGACCTCTTCACTCACTTGCCGGGAGCGATCACCGCCGCGCCAGCCCGAGCCCGCGTCGTGGTGTTCGCCACGTTCGTACTGAACCAGTTCACGCAGGAGATGCGTGCGCGCTTGAAGCAGCTCCTGCTCGACGCGTCGCGAGAGCGCGCGATCGACGTCGTGGTCGTCGGGGGCAGCGAGTGGTTCATCGGGGAGCGTCGTGACTTCGGCTCCGCGCCGGTGATCCGCGCGCGCCTCGAGGGCGGACAGGGCACGTGGCGACAGCTTGCCGTGGCCGACCCGCATGGGTGGTGGATCGACTGGCAGCCGTCAGAGCCGCGCGCCTGGGTCTAGTCAGGTCCGGCGGCTACCAGGTGTGCTCGTTCTCGTGGGGCGGGTACGTCGTGCGCCAGGCGGCATCCCAGCGCTCGAGGACCGAGGTGTCGCGCACGGCCTCCAGCAATCCCGCCTCCGCCGCCTGTGTCGCGGAAATCCGCCCGAACGCGAGCTGCGCGAGCGTGTCCACGCCCAGGCGGAGGTCGACCGGGCCGTCGTGCCGGGCGACCTCCGCGCCGCCCGCGCTGAGCGAGGTATGGAGGCGCCACGCGCCCGCGTTCCACTCACAGAAGTCGTCCGCGAGGTCGAACGTGAGCTCGGTCGACACCGGATAGGGACGCAGCGGGAGGGCGTCCTCCACGTTCACGAGGCGCGCCATGATGCCGTCTGCCGTCCTGGCGTTGAGCAGCCGCGGCTCGACGAGCATCACGGGGAGCGGATCGTCCGGCGCCGCGTTCGGCCGCCGGATCTCGCCGACGTTGTCGTAGCCGCCGAGGACCGTCCAGAGCGCCTGGTGGGCTGCCGGCGTGAGCGCGAAGTAGTCGGTGACGCGGAGGTACTGGCCGGCGCCGGCGCGTCCTGTCTCCAGCCCCGGTCCGTGGTGGAAGACGACATAACCAAGCGGCTCGCCGTCCTCCTCGTAGGCGAGGACGACCTGGCGGTGACCGGCGGGTGGCTTGCCTGTCGGGCCGGCGTCCCACATCGCACGCCCGCGGTGGATGAGGCCGTTCCGCTCTTCGCGATACTTCCGGTAGACCTCGACGAGGAGCCCGAACTCGGTCGCGAGGTCCACCTCGCGGACGCGACCGGGCGTGGAGATGGGATGACGCCACTGCACGTCGCGCGGCGCCAGGGTGTACGTCGTGCGCGTGGTGATGCTGGCGTAGCCGTACCGGCTGTAGATCGCCATCCACGCGGGATGCAGGGCGGCGATCGCCGCCTCGCGCCGCTCGCGCATCTGCTCGAAGTGACTCCGGACCACCGCCCGGAGGTAGCCGCGCCGCCGGTGCGCGGGGTGCGTCGAGACCCAGGTCACCCCCTGGATCGGGACGGCGGGGCCGTTGAACCGGATCTGGAGCGACCACGCGGCGTACGTCGTCGCGACCTCGCCGTCGACGAACACGCAGGTCGTCCACTGGGGGGCCATCCCGCCGAAGAAGTCGAGGGAGAGGCCCAGCTGGCGGGAGGCCTGTTCGATCACCGCGGGCATCTCCTCGGCGGTAGCGGGGCGCACCTCCGCCCGGGGGCCGTCCGGGAGATCGCGGGTGTCGGTCTGGGTCATACGAGATAGCCTCCACGCTTGCGCGTGGAGGCTATCCGATTGCTGCCGAATCGGCCCGGGTGGCCGCGCTAGATGAAGACGCGCGACCCCTTCGAGCGGACGTTGCCGGAGCGGATCGCCTCTTCGGCGACGGCCTCGGAGACGCGGGTCACGACTTCCTCGTTGAACACGGACGGGAGGATGTAGTCCTCCGTCAGGAGCTCGTCCGGGATCGTCTCCGCGATGGCGCGGGCGGCGACGATCTTCATCTCCTCGGTGATGTTGATCGCGCCGGCGTCCAGCGCGCCCCGGAAGAGGCCCGGGAAGCAGAGGACGTTGTTGATCTGGTTGGGGAAGTCAGAGCGGCCGGTGGCGATGACACGGGCCTTGCCGAGGATGTCGTACGGCATGACCTCCGGAACGGGGTTCGCGAGGGCGAAGACGATCGCGTCCTTCGCCATCTTGTCCACCCACTCCGGCTGGATGAGGTTCGGGCCGGAGAGGCCGAGGAACATGTCGGCGCCCTGGAGGGCCTCCTCGATCGTGCCGTCGAAGCCCTCGGGGTTCGTGTGCTCCGCGAACCACTCCTTGGCCTCGTTCATGTGCTCCTTGCGGCCCTGGTAGACCGCGCCCTGCCGGTCGAAGCCAATGACGTTCTTCACGCCGAAGTTCATCATGATCTTCGAGCAGGCGACGCCGGAGGCGCCGACGCCCAGGACGCAGACCTTCAGGTCCTCCGGGCGCTTCTTGATGATCTTGAGGCTGTTGATCAGCGCGGCGAGGACGACCACGGCGGTGCCGTGCTGGTCGTCGTGGAACACCGGGATCGGGAGCTCCGCGCGGAGCCGGTCCTCGATCTCGAAGCAGCGGGGCGCGGAGATGTCCTCGAGCAGGATCCCGCCGAAGCCCGGCGAGATCGCCTTCACGATGCTGATGATCTCCTCGGGGTCCTTCGTGTTGAGGCAGATCGGCCACGCGTCGATGTCGGCGAAGGACTTGAAGAGCATGGACTTGCCCTCCATGACCGGCATCGCCGCCTCCGGACCAATGTCGCCGAGGCCGAGGACGGCGGTGCCGTCCGTGACCACGGCGATGGTGTTCGGCTTGATCGTGAGCGACCAGACCGCGTCCGGGTTGTTGTGGATCGCCATGGAGACGCGGCCGACGCCCGGGGTGTAGACGTGGGCAAGCTCCGCGTTGGTGCGGATGTGCACCTTGTTCGCGACGGAGATCTTGCCGCGGCGGTGCAGCTGGAACGTCCGGTCGGAGGCGTGCTGGACCTCGACGCCCTCGATGTTCTGGACGGCGCCGACGATCTCGTGGGCGCGGGCCTCGTCGTCGCAGAGGATGATGAAGTCGCGGACGATGACGTCCGGGTTCACGTCCGCGATGTCGATGTCCAGGATCTGCGCCCCGAGGTCACCGAGGACCGTGGCGACCCGGCCGTGCATGCCGGGCTTGTTGTCCATGCGCAGGCGGAGCAGCAGCTGATAGCCGGCGCCCGGGTTCGGACTGGTCCGGTCCGGGTATTGCTTCACCAGCCGATCGAGTCGATCCGTAATCATGGCCACGGCCCTTCGAAGATAAGTTCCCCGACTATACCCCTGTCCCTCTCAGGGAACAGCCCTCGGACCGCCTGACCGCAACCTCGTTCGGGCGGCGCGTTTCGTGCCCGAGTCCACAGACTGTCCACGGCGACTGCCGGCTGGCCGGGCGACCGTTACCCCTCTGTAACGTCGACTGTGGACAATTCGGAGAAGGCGCTCCTTGAGCCGGTGTTATCGTGGAGTCCCACCACGGATTCGCGCCGACGCCTGGCGCGGATGGACGCCTGCTCCTCGACTCGGGCTCAACATCGTGATCGGCCCCGGGGAGCGCATACGAGGCGGTGACGCATGTTTGGACGAAACGCATCCCGCGCCGACCGAGTGCGCCATGACGCTCGCTCGATGGCGCACCGAGGTCTGAAGCGGGGACGTGACCGGGCCGAAGCCCTGCGCGACGCGCTCCCCGAGGCCGCCGACCTGATCGCCGAGCTCCGCGAGGAGCTTCGCGAGCAGGCGGAGCCGGTGATCCGTGCGGCGCGCGAGCAGGTCGAGAAGACTCCGGTCGCGCCGAAGAAGAAGTCTCGGAGCAAGAAGCCGTTCCTGTTCGTGGCCCTCGCGCTGGTGGGGGCGGCGGTGGCGTACGTGCTGCTTTCGAAGCGGGACAAGGAGCCGGCGTACCTCCGGCAGGAGCCGAAGGCGCCCGACGCCTCCCCGGCGCCGGCGCCCTCCGGCTCGTCGCGCGGCGACAACGGCTCCTCGCCCGGTGACGCGCCCGTCCCGTCCCCCGAGCCGGTGAACGGCGAGGATGTTCCGGAGCGCGCCAGCGCGTTCATGGCCGGGCAGCCGGCCCAGCCGACCCAGGCGGGAAGCTCGTCGATCCAGTCGTCTGCATCCGGGTCGACCGAGTCGGAGCCGCGCGCGTCCTACCGGCCGGAGCCGCAGGCGCCGGTGGGTCCCGCGAGCGTCGGCTACCAGCCACGCGCGCAGGTAGCCGCGTGGGACCTGCCGCCGAGCAGCGTCCCGCCGATGCGGGGCGGCTACTAGCTCCGCGTGCCGCCCGGTCGGCGAGACCGGGCGGTGATCGCGAGGGTGGGAGTTGGTACGCTCGTGAGCGCCGCTCCCATCGTCTAGCGGTCAGGACGGGACCCTTTCAAGGTCCAGACAGGGGTTCGACTCCCCTTGGGAGCACCACGGTGAAGCAGGACAGGGCAGGCCTCAGGCCTGCCCTGTTTCGTGCTGCTGGGGCCCGCGAGGGCCGGGAGCCGTGTCACCCTGCCTCAACCCGCTCTCCGAGCGCCGTCCATACGCTCCGCCAATGAGCGTGCGTCCGACGCACCCGCACCGTATCGCCATCGCGGCGGCCATCGTCGCGGCGCTGTTGCTCGCCGCGTCCGGTACCGCCGAGGGGCAGACGCGGCCCGTGGCCATGGGTGCGATCCCGTCGGGAGCCGGCCTTGGCCTCGTCGCCTGGGATGGCACGATCGAGGAGCTCCGCGTCGAGGCCGCGGCGGCGGGCTGCCGGCTCGAGTCGGCGTGGATCACCGTCGATGGGCGCTTCCTCGGGTACACCGTGGGCGCGCCGGCGTTCGTGAACGCGAACTTCGACGCGATCGCCGGGACGACGCTGCGCCCCAGTCGTGTCCTGCTCATCGTGTGCGCCGGCGACGTGGTTCGGACACCCGCGCCGCCGGTCGCGACCCCAACGGTCCCGCCTGGCCCCGTGCCGAATCCGCCCCCGGCCGCCCCGCCTGCTCCCGGGGAACCCTCGCCGGCGCCGCCCTTCTCTACCACGCCGCTGTATGACCCGTTCGGCAACGACCTCGAATGCTCGGACTTCCCGACCCAGGCAGACGCGCAGATCCTGTTCGAAGCGGCGGGCGGACCGGAGGTGGACCGCCACGGACTCGACGCCGACGGCGACGGCCTCGCGTGCGAGGAGTTGCCCTGAGGTCGCGTGAAGCGACACGGGCCTGCAATGCCTGGACGGCCGAAGGCGGCTATCCTCTCCGCCGATCAACCTGGGGGCGGGGAAGTCTGAAAAGACCCCCAGATGGTGAATGACGCCGTCGTGGCGCTCGCGATGCCGCTCATCGCGATGCTCGTCGTCTACCTCACGCTGCATGAGCGCGCGGTCAGCGCCTCCGAGTCGGCACCGAACGCCGACGTGCCTGCCGTACCGACCGACCCCGGTCCGCGCGACTGGTGTCGCTGTGGGCACACCTACGAGTGGCACCCATCCTGCGCGCGCGACGTGTGCGGATGCCAGCAGTTCGTCTTCACGCGCACCGACGCCGCGTAGCGGCCCGGCATTCGCTTCGTGCAGACCGAAGGCGCATCCGCCATCTTCGTCGCCATCGTGGCCGTGATCGTGGGGTCGATCGTCCTCAGCGGTTCCGCCCTCCTCGTCCTCCGCGAGGAGGCGCCGAGCAGCGCCACCTCCGCGGCTCCTTCCGCGACGGCGGCCGAGGTGGCCGCGTCCGGCCAGTCCGCCACCGCGACCGGGACGCCCTCGTCCGTGGCGACGTCCGCGGGGACTCCGGTCCCCACCGGCACGCCCAGCGCCACGCCGCGCTCGACTCGAACGCCGACGCCGACGCCGACTCCGGCGTCGGGCGTGGAGTACACGGTGCGCCCCGGGGATGCCCTCGACCTGATCGCCGCGGAGTTCGGTGTCGCGTCCGCCGCGATCGTGGCGGAGAACGGCCTCGTGGCGCCCTACGTCCTCGAGGTCGGGCAGGTGCTGGTGATCCCGGTGGAGGAGTAGGCCTACCGCTGGACCTGCGGCAGCACGTCCTTCGCGATCAGCTCGAGCGTGTCGAAGTCGGCCTGGGCGTGGTGCTGGAGCATGATCCGCTGCACGCCCAGCTCCGCCCGCCGGCCGATCTGCTCGACCACTTGCGCGGGCGTCCCGACGAGCCAGCCGCGGTTGCGGACGCCCTCCAGCACCTCGTCCGGGTCGCCGCGCCCGAGCATCGGCAGCGCCTCCCCAATGCGGGCGAGGTGGCCGCGGACGGCCGCATCGTCGCGGCCGATCACGAAGCCGCACATCATCGACCGCCGGATCGTCGAAGGATCGCGCCCGACGGCCTCGCAGTGTCCAAGGAGCACCTGGTCCTTGTTGCGGTAGCCCTCCACGGTCTGGCCCACGGCGTTCCACTCGTCGGCGTACTTCGCGACGATCCGCAGCGTCCGCTTCTCTCCGGAGCCGCCGACGAGGATCGGGGCAGGGGACTGGAGCGGCTTCGGGTAGCACTCCACGTCGCGGAGCTGGTAGTAGCGGCCTTCGAACGAGGCGGGGCCTTCGCCCCACAGCGTCCGGACGACCTGGATGCCCTCTTCGAGCCGGTCCATCCGCTCGCGGACGGGGGGGAAGGGGAGGCCGAACGCCTCGTGCTCGGGCACGTTCCAGCCGGCGCCCATCCCGAGGATGAAGCGACCACCCGAGAGCACGTCGATCTGCGCGGCCATCCGCGCGAGCAGCGAGGGGTGCCGGAACGTCATCGAGGAGACGAGCGGGCCGAAACGGATGCGGCTCGATTCCTCCGCGACGAGCACGAAGGAGATGAACGTCTCCAGCGCGTCGCGGTCGTGCGGGCCGGAGAGCGAGAAGAAGTGGTCCGAGCGGAAGAGCGACTCGTACCCGAGGTCCTCGGTGGTGCGGATGATCCGCCGCCAGCGGTCCCAGTTGAGGCCTTCCTGGCCCTCGATCATCACGCCGAGATCCATCGCCGCCTCCTCGGAACCGCCGTCGCCTGCCGGCGGCGATGCTACCGCACCGGCGTTGACGCGCGTGCCGCGCCCGCGGGGTTGGCCGGAGCGTGAATGTTTCCTAAACTGGACGCACGGCCCATTCGTCTAGCGGTCTAGGACGCCACCCTCTCACGGTGGAGATCGGGGGTTCGAATCCCCCATGGGTCACCAGGACAGCCACGAGCCGCCCACCGGGCGGCTCGTTCGTTTCGTTCTCCCTTCCGCTCCGCCGAACCTACACTGGAACCCATGACCACCGAGGGCGACCCGAAGCAGGAGTACCGCGAGGCCTACGAGGCCTGGCAGAAGCACCTTGCCGGGGTCCATGACTTCCTGCTGGAGGGGAACCGCCTCCCGCCCGAGCAGATCAAGGGGCTCCTCAATCGCGAGGCGCGCGCCAAGGAGCGGTACGACGTCGCCCGTCGGCGGCTCCTGGGGATCGACGGCTAGCGTGGCGGCCTCTCCCGCCGAGACGCCTCCCACCTCCGCCTGGCGCCGCGCCGTCGGGCGTGGCTATCCGCGGTCGTTCCTCGTGGGGGCCACGTTCTCGATCGCCTGGACGCCGTGCGTCGGCCCGATCCTCGGAGTAGTGCTCACGCTCGCGGCGGCGACCGGATCGTGGCAGCAGGGCGGCCTCCTGCTGGTCTGCTACGCGCTGGGCCTGGGCGTGTGGTTCATGCTGTTCGGCGCGTTCTTTGGCTGGCTCTCGCCCCGGATGCGCCGCCTCGGACCCTACCTCCCGAAGCTGATGATCGGCGCCGGGGCGATCTTCATCGTCGTCGGCGCGCTGATGTTCCTCGGCGAGTTCGAGCGCCTGAACCAGTACTTCCAGCGTGCCGGCTTCTTCTTCGAGGGCACGGCGGAGGTCGAGCAGGAGCTCTCGGACGGCCTCGAGGGCTGGCTCGGCCCGGCCATCGCCTTCTTCGGTGGCGTCGTGTCGTTCCTGTCGCCGTGCGTGCTGCCGCTCGTGCCGGTCTACCTCGTGAACATCGGGGGCGAGGCGGTCCTGGGGACGGCGGACTCCGCGGCGCGTGCGCGCGTGATCGGCAACGCCTTCGCGTTCGTCATCGGCTTCACGCTCGTGTTCGCGTTCATCGGGGCGTCCGCCGGATTCGCCGGCAGCCTGGTCACGGAGCAGCTGGACCTGCTGACCCGTGCCGGTGGGGTGGTGCTGATCGTGCTGGGCATGCAGATGACCGGCCTCATCCACATCCCCTACCTCGACCGTACCTACCAGCTCCCCGCGTAGATTCGCCAGCCTCGCCCCGCCGCATGCGCACGGTAGACTCGACGTCATGGCTGACCCCGAGCCGGAAGGCATCGACCTCGCCGCGATCAAGCAGGTGATCGAGACCGCCGACGTCTTCGTCGTGCGCTTCGCGCTCGTCGAGCACCGGTTGATGGTGGACTTCCGGCCGGACAACGAGGGGCGCGTCTACATCAAGATCGTGCCGCCGGTCTCCTCGCCGGAGGAGCGCTACCGGTTCCTCCAGCGTGAACGTCCCGGCCTGGCGCCCCCCGACCAGATCACGGTCTTCCAATGGCCGCGCTCGATCACCGTGCTGCGCGACTCCGGCCTGTGGGCGGTGATCGAGGAGCGCCTCGCGTCGATCGTCGGTGAGCCGGGGCGCAACCAGGCCACCGCGGCGTACAAGGAAGGCCGCCGCCTCGAGCGCGCGGACACCGCCGCCCTCATCCGCGGCGGCGAGGGGTACGAGACGCTCTGGGAGCGCCAGCGCTAGCTGCGGGCGTGGACCGCAGGAAGCTGACGGCCGCCGATGCTACGCTCGCCGCCGTGGCGACGAAGATCATCGACCTCCGCTCCGACACCGTGACGCGCCCCTCCGAGGGGATGCGCGAGGCGATGCACCGCGCCGAGGTCGGCGACGACCTCATGCGCGAGGATCCCACCGTGCGCGCCCTCGAGGAGGCGTCCGCGGAGGTGATGGGGAAGGAGGCGGCGCTCTTCGTCCCCTCCGGCACCATGGCGAACCTCGTCGCGCTCCTGACCCACTGCGACCGTGGCGACGAGGCGATCGCCGGCTCCGAGTCCCACATCACGAACCACGAGGGCATGGGCGCCGGCGTCCTGGGCGGCCTCTCGATCCGCTCCGTGCAGAACGACGCCCGCGGGCGGATCGACCCCGCCGAGGTGCGCGCGAAGCTCCGCGCGGAATGGCCGCGCACCGCCGTCGTCTGCCTCGAGAACACGCAGAACCGTTGCGGCGGCGCCGCGATCCTCGAGAGCGAGCTGCGGGCCGTCGCGGACGTGGCGCACGAGGGCGGCGCGCGTGTCCACCTTGACGGCGCACGCATCTTCAACGCCGCGATCGCCCTCGAGACGGACGTGAAGGCGCTGGTCGCTTGCGCCGACACCGTCGACTTCTGCTTCTCGAAGGGGCTCGGCGCCCCCGTCGGCTCGGTCATCACCGGCCCCCGCGAGTTCATCGACCGCGCCTGGTACAACCGCCGGCTCGTCGGCGGCGGCATGCGGCAGTCGGGCGTCCTCGCCGCGGCGGCGCTCTGGGCGCTGCGGCACAACGTGGAGCGTCTCGCCGAGGATCACGCGAATGCGCAGCGGCTCGCCGCCGCCGTCGCGGAGATGCCGCACGTCGAGATGGACCCCGCCGGCACCGACTCCAACCTCGTGTTCTTCACCCTGAGGGGTGTCGACGGCAACGAGTTCCGTGCTCGGCTGAAGGAGGAGGGCGTGCTGTGCAGCGGCACGCACCCTCAGCGCGTGCGGATGGCGTGCCACCTCGACGTCTCCCGGGACGACATCGACGAAGCGATCACGCGGGTCGCCCGCGTGCTGGAAGCGCTACCGGCCACCGCATGACCTACCTCCGACGCCTTCCCCTGCTCGCGGCTGCCGCGGGCCTGCTCCTCGCGGTCACGACGGCCTGCGCCTCGGAGACCTCCAGCGCGGAGACCTCCGACATCTTCGAGGCCGCCCCCTGGCCGAGCGGCGAGTCGCTCCAGTACCAGGTGGTGAACGCCGAGGGCGACCGCCTCGGCACGGGCACGCTGGAGTCGATGGCGGACGCCGGCGTGATCGCCCTGCACCAGCGGTACGTCGAGGCTGAGACACCCGCGGGCGCGGAGCAGGTGCGCGACGACATCACGGTGTGGGTGAACGCCTCCACGTTCCGCCCGGAGCGCGGCGAGCGGATCGCCGTCGGACGCGACGACGACGGAAACGTCACCACCGACCGGTGGGAGTGGACGTACGGCGTCGAGGATGGCGAGACCGTCATCACCGTGGTCCATGACGACGGCGAGGGCGAACCGGAGGAGCACACGCTCCGCCTCCGCGACCACTACTACGACAACGAGTCGTCGCTGTGGCTGTGGCGCTCAGTGGACCTCAGCGAGGAGCACGAGGCGTTCTACGTCTCGGTGAACGCCCTCGAGCGCAGCCAGCAAACCGTGAACCTGCGTGTCCCACAGACCGAGGTGGTCACCGTCCCGGCCGGGGAGTTCGAGGCGTACCGCCTGCTGTTCAGGAACGGCCGCGCGGTGCGCACCGCCTGGATCGAGGCCGCGGAACCGCACCGCGTGCTGCGCTGGGACAACGGCTCGTCGATCCTCGAACTGCTCCCGTAGCGCGCGGCGCTCAGCCGCTCCAGAGGCAGCCGCGCCCGGCGTCGCGTGCCTCTACCTCGGCGGCGACGATCTGCGCGCGGAACTGGCCGTCCTCCGTCCACGCGTACCCGAGCCCCTCGGCGACGAGCTGCTCGTCGATGAGGACGCCGCCGGAGGTGTAGACGTAGCGCAGCTCGCGCCCGAATGCGTCCGCGAGCCGGGCATCCGGCAACAGCTGCACCTGGGCGCCGGCGAGCTCCGCCAGCCGGGCCGCGGCCTCCTCGAAGCACGCCTCGCCGCGTTCCGGCGTGTCCACTCCGTAGAGACGCACCCGCAGCTCGGTCTGTGCGCTGCGGACGTCGAGGGTGTCGCCGTCGACGATGTCGAGCACCTCGACGGCCACCGCGCCGAGGACGGGCGTGAGGGTCTCCGGCGGATCGGCGCCGCGGTCGCTGGCGAGGTCGGTGAGGAGCGGTGAGGCGAGGACCAGCAGCGCGAAGATCGCGGCGATGCTGATCGAGACCCGGTTCAGGTTGCGCCGGTGTCGTCGCTCCGGGCCGAGGTCGATGTCGACGTGGCGCCGGTTCGGGTAGCGGCGGTTCACGCGACGACCTCGGCGAAGGACTCGACGACGTGGGGACGCATGTCCCCCCAGCGGGCGCGTGTTTGCTCGAGGGCCGCGTGGAACGCGGGGAGGTCCCCCGCGCGTACGCAGGCCACGCCGCCGGCGCGGTAGCGGTCGCGTTCCTCGAACGTGGGGCCGGCGGCGACGACCGCCGGGAGCGCGCCGAGGGAGGCGAGCACCTCGCGCACCTGCCACTCGAAGGCGGTCTCGGCGGTGCGGACGGCGAGCGCCCAGAGGGTGTCGCCCGGGGCGAGGGCCGGCGCGGCGACGGCGGTCTCGAAGCCGGCGCTCCACATGCTCGAAATGCTGGGCGCGAGGCCCCGCATGACGAATTCCATGTGCGGGGCGGAAGCGGCGAACGGCTCCAGCCCGCGGCGGCCGTCCAGCCACGTCGCCACGATCGCGGAGCGGCCGGTGCGCGCGACGATCCCGGCCTGTGCGCCCGGCGCCGTGCGCAGCGCGCGCGCCTTCGCCAGCGTGGACGCGACGAGGTCGTCCGGGATGTCTGGCCGGAACGAGGCGGCGATCACGTGGACGACGGAGGAGGTTCCGGTGCTCACCTCGGGGATGGTCGCGCAGGCGGGACATCCGCGCGAGTCGGGGCGGGGCGGGGCGCCCGCTTCGTGACGTGCTGGGAGACGATCAGCCCCTCGCCCTCCGGGAGCATCCGCCCATCCGACATCTCCAGGACGCGGTCGACGTGCTCCATGACGAACGGGTCGTGCGTTGCGGCGATGACGGTCACCCCGGCGGCGGCGACGTCGCGCAGCAGCGCGAAGATCTGCGCGCCCGTGGTCGAGTCGAGCTCGCCGGTCGGCTCGTCGGCGATGACGAGCGCCGGCCGGTTCGCCAGTGCACGCGCCACGGCGACTCGTTGCTGCTCGCCGCCGGAGAGCTCGTAGGGGCGGTGGTGGGCGCGTTCGGTCAGCCCGACGAGGGCGAGGAGCTCGCGCGTCCGCTGCTGGCGCTCCTTTAGCCCGGCCCCGGCGATGCGCAGCGCAAGGTCCACGTTCTCCTCGGCGGAGAGGAGCGGCAGCAGCCCGAAGGACTGGAAGACGAAGCCGACCTGGTGCCGCCGGAACTCGGTCATCTGGCGGTCGTTGAACCTCGAGACTTCCTGGCCGTCCACCAGGATGCGCCCCTCGTCCGGCTGGTCGAGCCCGGCGATCAGGTTCAGGAGCGTGGTCTTCCCGGAGCCAGAGCGGCCGACGATAGCCATGAACTCGCCTCGGACGATCGTGAGCGAGACATCGTCCACCGCGCGCACGGTGGACCCCGCGCTCCGGAAGATCCGCGTGACCCCCGCGACCTCGACCATCACTTCGCCCGGTGGCGGCTCTGCGCTCATCGGGGCGCCTCCCCCTCGTCGCCCGCGCGGATCTCGACGTGGTCGCCGCCGAGGGTGACGCGGGCGCGACGGCCGATGTCGAGGCTGTCCAGGTACTCGCGCGGGATCTGGAGGCGGCCGGAGCGGTCGACGACGGCGAACTCGTCCGTCTGGACCTGCTGGCCGCGGGCGAAGGCGGCGCGCCGGACGATCTCGGTGCTCGTGCGCCCGTCCCGCATCGCGACTACGCGGTCCACCCGGCGCGTGATCTCCCGGTCGTGCGTGACGATGACCACCGTGACGCCGGTGTCGCGGTTCAGGTGGGTCAGCACCTCGAAGACCTCGTCGGCGGTCGCTGAGTCCAGCTCGCCCGTCGGCTCGTCCGCGAGGAGGAGCGGTGGGTTGTTCGCCAGCGCCACCGCGATCGCGACGCGCTGCTGCTGGCCGCCGGAGAGCTCCGTCGGCCGCCGGCGGCGCTCCTCGGACAGCCCGACCTGATCGAGGAGCATCCGGGCGCGGTCACGGGCGGCGCGCGCCGGTTGGCCGTCGAGCGCCATCGGGACGGAGACGTTCTCCTCGGCGGTGAGGTAGGGGATGAGGTTGCGTCCGGTCTGCTGCCAGACGAACCCGACCTCGCGACGTCGGTAGTCGACGAGGTCGTCGTCCGTCATCGTGAGCAGGTCGCGGCTGCCAACGGTGATCCTCCCGGCGGAGGGCTGGTCGAGGCCGGCGAGGATGTTCAGCAGCGTCGACTTCCCGGAGCCGGAGGCACCCACGATCGCCATCATCTCGCCGCGCGCGACGCGGAGATCGAGTCCGCGCAGGGCGACCACCTCGAGGTCCTCGCTCTTGTAGATTTTGAAGAGGTCTTCCGCGTGGATGTACGGCGCGTCGGACCCCTCCGTGAGGGAGGCGGCGAGGGCGTTCCCACTGGTCGTCATCGGCGCGTGCCAATCGTCGGGTGGGCCGGAGCGGGGGCAGCACCGGCGGGGGCAGCGTAGTACGTCCGCATCACGCGTCGCCGATCCGCAGGACGCGGTGCACCGCCAGGCGGAAGTACATGCCGACCACGGCGGCGATCGTACCCACGAAGACCGATCCGAGGATCGCCCACACGATGAACACCTGCGGCCACGAGACGCCGAGGATGAACGGGGGCACCACCTCCGCGCCGCGCTCATCGGTGGCGAGGAAGCCCATCATGATCGCGCCGATCCGCAGGCCGACGACCGTGCCGAGGCCCATCCCGGCGACGATCACGAACAGGTGCTCGAACATCACGACGGAGAAGATCTGCGCCTTCGAGAAACCGAGCGTCCGCAGGATCGCGAACTCTAGGCCGCGCTGCTGCGCCGTGAGGTACGAGTAGACGACGAAGCCGATCGCCGAGAGCAGCAGCACGGACGCGAACGCGATCGCGAGGATGCCCGACCACCCGGCGGCGATCAGCGGGTCCTGCTGCTGCGCCTCCTCGATCGCCTGCCGCGTCACCACGTCCGCGAGCCCCGCGTCGGCGAGCGCCTGCGCGGTCTCCTCGGGCGTGCCGGTCTCGAACCACGCCTCCTGGTAGACGAGCGCGCGGTCGGGCGCGGCGACGTTCACCTGGGCGAACAGGCGCGAGGCGTCCATGACGGCGAAGCCGGACCCGCCCTCCCACGTCGGGAAGTAGTCGAAGATGCCGGCCACCTGCACGGACATGAACCGTCCGAGCACGGAAAGCGTGAAGCTGTCGCCCTCCTCCAGCTCGAGCTGCGTCGCGGTCTCGCGCGCGAGGTAGATCCCGGCTGTCCTGGGTTCGAGCGCGAGGCCCATTCCGCGCGCGCCGGGGGCGAAGGTGGAGTCGAGCCACTCGTAGCGCAGGGAACGGTCGAAGCCGGGCGGCGCGTCGTCCACCGGGCGCGCCGTGTCGTCGGAGCCACCGACTCGCGTCCCCTGGATGACGGTGAACGCAGGGTCGTCGAAGGAGGCGATCACCTCGCCGTCCGGCCACGGCGCGTCGAGGACCTGGAGCGCGGCGAGCCCGGTCGTCGTCGGGGCGGGCGTGGTCGAGACCTGGAGCGGGCCGACCTGGACGACGCCACGCTGCGCCGCGATGCGTCCCGTCGGGTCGAAGAGCACGGCGACGAGCTCGAACGGTCCCTGGGGCGGGTTCACGCTGGAGCCGCCGCGGATCGCCGTTGCGTAGAAGCGCCATTCCTGTGCGTACTCCGCCGTCGGCGCGACCGAGGCGAGCGTCCGCTCGAACGCGCGTCCCGTCGCGTCGCGCAGCGCGACGACGACATCGATGCGTCCACGCGTGTCCGGGAACCGGATCCACATCCCGATCTGCTCGGTGTCCGCCGGGAGCACCGGCCCGGCGGGCGTGACCACCTGGTCCTCGGCCAGGCGGGCGTTCATCGCCTCCAGGGACTGCGGGGCGAAGTCGTCACGCACGAACGCGACATCAGCGAAGGTCGCCGAGTCGACGGCGAGGATCGGGAACGTCTGGCGCAGGCTCACGTCCCGGAACCCGGTGCCGTCCACGCGCGCGGCGAGGGAGACCGCGTCCGCCGGGATCGTGGCAAGGAGCGCCCTCGCCGCTTCGTCGCCGCCGCCGACCTCCGAGAGCGTGAAGGACGCGCGGACGTCGGCGCCGGCCTCGTAGGCCGCGCGGTCGCCGTAGGACGCACCGAGCGTGGAGGAGAACGTCGCGCCGAACATGCCCACACCGGTGGCGAACATGAGCAGGAGGATCAGCCGCGTGTAGTGGGACGGCTGCCGCACCAGCGACCGCATGCCGACGAGGATGGCGACGCTCCGCGTCCAGCCGACGCCCCAGGCAATGAGCCGGAGCACCAGCGGGAAGAGCCGGAGGAAGAGGACCCCGACGGTGATCATGAACACCGCCGGCGTGGCGAGCAGGATCGGATCCACCTGCGTCTCGCCGAACAGCGTCTCGGTGAACAGCTCTTCCTGCTGGGAGAGCCGCCAGAACACCGCGGCCACGACCAGCACGAACGCGACATCCAGGTAGTAACGCATGAAGAGCGGCGTCCGGCCCGGCCGGGCCGCCCCGCGCTTGAACTCCACCACGCTGTCCCGCGTCGCGCGCCAGGCAGGCACCATCAGCGAGACGAATGCGATCAGCGCGCCGACGCCCGCGAGGAGGAATGCCGTCCGGCCGATGTAGACCGGGAGTAGCTCTCCGCCCGAGAGCGCGTCGAACGCCGGGGTCGGTCCGAGCAGGGAGATCACGCCGGCCGCGATCGGCGGCCCCACGAGCGCGGCGAGCGCGGCGAGGATCGTCCCCTCGACGCCGTAGATGCCGAGTAGCTGGACCGTCGTCGCGCCCCGGCTGCGCATGGTCGCGATCTCGGCGGCCTGCCGCTCGACGAGCATCGTCGAGACCATCACCAGGTAGTACGCGACGATCGCGCCGATCTGGAGGAGCAGGACGAGCAGCGGGATGCGCGTGAAGAAGAGCTTCTCGTCGTAGCTCGTGAGGAGTCCCGGCAGCGCCGTCTCCGCCGAGCTGCGGCCGTCGGTGGTGGCGATCCGTGGCGTCAGGGCGTCGATGCCGTTCGCGACCGCCAGCGCGTTCCGCGCGTCCAGCGCCTCCGGGTCGACCTCGTAGAAGCTGACGTAGTCGGCTGCGGCGGTGGGGACGAGGGCACGGAAGCCGCCGAGGAACGTCGCCTCCGCGACCCACAGCCGGTAGGTCTCCCAGGACCGCTCGCGCTGGTCCAGGCGCTCGTCGACGAGTCCCCAGTAGCGCGCCTCCGGATCGCGCTCACGCCCGACGCCGACGACGCGGACGCGAGTCGGGGCGATGCCGGGCGCCCAGAACGGGTGGAGGTCGAACTCGTCGCCCACGGCTACCCCGAGTGCTTCCGCTGTCGCCGCGCCCACGAGGACCTCCAGCGGGCCGTCCGGCGCGGCGAGCACCTCCGGCGGGAAGACGCCCTCGATGACCTCGATGTGCTGGTCCAGGTCCGTGCGGAAGAGGACGTTGGCGCGGTCCCGACCGGAGTCGCCGAGGTCGGGCGAGACGCCGGGGGCGGTCGGATAGAACGTGGCGCTCATCCCCTGGCGCGCGGCCGGCTGGAGGGCGCCCCGTCCGAGCTCCTCGACGGCGCTGGACTGGCGCTCACGGGTCGCCTCGTAGGCCGCGGGGTTGAGCGGCGCGTTGCTCTGCGTGATGCGCAGGTCAAGCTCGCGCAGGTCCCGCTGCTCGATGGCGTGCTTCAGGCCCAGGTCACGGATCGCATCGGAGTAGATCGCCGTGGCGGAGAGGATCGCGGCGGCGACCAGCGTGCCGGTCGCGACCGAGGACAGCAGCTTCCAGTTCCGGCGCATGCGCCGCACCGCGAGCCGAGGGAGCGAGCGCAGCCGGATCATTCCGCGCATAGTACGCAGTGACGGACCGCCCGGGGGCGAGCAGGCCTCGGGATATACTCGCCCGGTGACACCGACCTCCACGAAGCCGACCGAGGACCCCAGCGGCGCGGACGCACCGGCGGCGGCCGAGCCGCCCCTGCTCGTCATCCTCGACTCGCACGGCATCATCTTCCGCTCGTACTACGCGCTCCGGGACATCCTGCCACCGACGCGGACGCAGGAGCCGATCTCGGCGGTGTACGGCTACGCGAACAGCCTCCTGACCGTGTTTCGTGAGCTGCAGCCGACCCACGTCATCGCGGCGTGGGACGCGGCCGCGGCCTCGTTCCGGAAGACGAGGGACGAGCGCTACAAGGCGACGCGTGACGCGACGCCGGACGACCTGCTGCCGCAGTTCGGGCGCATCCGCGAGCTGCTGGAGGCGTTCCGCATCCCGCTCGTGGAGAAGGCCGGCTACGAGGCCGACGATGTCGTCGGCACGCTCGCGGAGCAGGCCTCGGAGCAGGGCATCCCGGTCATCATCGTCACGCTCGACAACGACCTGATTCAGCTCGTGCGGCCGGGCGTGAACGTCTACATGTATCGCCCGTATCAGCGCGACTACATCATGTACGACGTGGACGAGGTCAGGACGCGGTTCGGCTTCGAGCCCGTCCAGATGGTCGAGTACAAGGCGCTGGTGGGCGACACGTCGGACAACATCCCCGGCGTGAAGGGGATCGGCGAGAAGGGCGCGAAGGCGCTCATCGAGCGGTACGGCACGCTCGAGGAGATGCTCGCGAGCCTCGCGGAGGTCGAGCCGAAGCGCACCCGCACCGCCCTCGAGAGCGGCGTCGACGACGCGATCCTGTCGAAGGAGCTCGCGACGATCATCCGGGAGGTGCCGGAGGTCGACCTCGACATGGACGCCGCCCGCCTGCGCGACTACGACCGGCAGACGGTGGTCGACCTCTTTCACGAGCTCGAGTTCCGCTCGCTCTTGAACCGCCTCCCGGAGTCGGACCAGGCCGAAGCGGAGGTGCCGTCGAACGAGCCGGAGGGCGAGTACCGGACGATCACGACGCGCGCCGACCTCGACGCGCTGGTGGAGCAGGTCCGCGCAGCGGGGCGCTTCGCCTACCAGGTGATCGCGGAAGACGCCCACCCCGTGCGCGCCTCGCAGTCGCTGGTGGGGATCGCGATCTCCGCTGCGGACGCGACTGCCGTCTACGTGCCCTTCGGCCACCGCGTCGAGGGCCAGGCGAAGCTCCTCGCCGACGAGGGCGACACGGGGATCGAGCAGCTCTCCCGGGACGAGGTCTTCGAGGTGCTCGGGCCTGTCTTCCGCGGACCGGGCATCGAGCGCCTCGCGCACGACACGAAGTACGGGATGCTCGCGCTCGGCATGGCGGACGCCTCCATGTGGCCGGCCACCGCTGACTTCGATACGCAGGTCGCCGCGTACCTCGTGGGCGACCAGAACATCTCGCTGCAGCGGCTCGCGTTCACGAGGCTCCGCAAGGACACGGTCGAACCGAAGTCGATCCTCGGGACGGGCCAGAAGGCGATCACATGGTCGCGCGCCCCGATCGACGATGTCGCGCGCTACGCGTGCATCGAGGCGGACATGATCTTCCGCCTGGTCGAGCCGTTGCGGGCGGAGCTCGCGGAGGCGTCGCTCCTCGAGATCTTCCGGGACGTCGACATGCCGCACGTCCCCGTCCTCGCGCGAATGGAGGAGTTCGGCATCGGGCTCGACCTCGAGGTCCTCCGGCGGATGGACGAAGACCTCATCACCCGGATCCGGGGCGCCGAGCAGGCCTGCTACGACGCGGTCGGCCACGAGATCAAGATCGGCTCGCCGCAGGAGCTCTCCTACATCCTGTTCGAGGAGATCGGACTGCCGAAGACCCGCAAGACCAAGACCGGCTACACGACGGACGCGGATGCCCTCGAGCCGCTGCGGACGGCGCACCCGGTGGTGGACGCGATCCTCCAGTGGCGCGAGCTGACCAAGATCAAGTCGACCTACGTCGACACGCTGCCGCAGCAGGTGAACCCGCTGACGCACCGCGTGCACACCGTGTTCAACCAGGTCACGGCGGCGACGGGCCGGCTTTCCTCGAACGACCCGAACCTCCAGAACATCCCCGTCCGCTCGGATGTCGGTCAGCTCGTCCGCCGCGCCTTCGTCGCGCGGGACTGCGGCGACGACCCGGTGCTGCTCTCCGTGGACTACTCGCAGATCGAGCTGCGCGTGCTCGCGCACATCTCCGAGGATGCCGAGCTGCGCCGCGCCTTCCTCGCCCGCAAGGACATCCACCGGGCCACCGCCGCCAACGTCTTCAAGAAGCCCGAGTCCGAGGTGACCGCGGAGGACCGCCGTCGCGCCAAGGTGTTCAACTTCGGCGTCCTCTACGGGCTGACCGCCTTCGGGATGTCGACGCGGGAGGGCATCCCGCGGGACGAGGCCGAGGCGTTCATCCACGCCTATTTCGAGGCGTACCCGAAGGTGCAGGAGTGGCGCGAGCGCACCGTGGAGGAGGCACGGGAACGCGGCTACGCGGAGACGCTGCTCGGGCGCCGTCGGTACATGCCAGACCTGAAGTCGAGCAACCGCGTCGTCCGGCAGGCGGCGGAGCGGATCGCGATCAACATGCCGATCCAGGGCACCGCGTCGGACATCATCAAG
Source organism: Dehalococcoidia bacterium (assembly GCA_050250415.1). Lineage (GTDB taxonomy): Bacteria > Chloroflexota > Dehalococcoidia > UBA2979 > UBA2979 > W-Chloroflexi-9. Next base: position 183,319 of record JBFWOO010000004.1, read on the forward strand.
CTCGCGATGAACCGCATCGACGCGGAGATGCTGGAGCGGCGGGCGCAGGGGAAGTTCGCGCGGATGCTCCTGCAGGTGCACGACGAACTGATCTTCGAGACCCCGCGCGCCGAGCTGGACGAAGTGCGCGAGATCGCACAGCAGCTGATGCCGTCGATGGAGCTCGCCGTCCCCCTCGAGCTGGACGAGAAGGTCGGCCGCTCCTGGGGCGAGATGGAGTAGCGGCGGACGCCGACTCCCATGCCCGAACTCCCCGAAGTCGAGACCATCCGCCGCGACCTCGTCCCGCTGCTCCAGGGGCGGACCCTGCGCCGCGTCTCGATCCACCCGGGCGGCGAGCGCCTCGCCGTGACACACAGCCCTCGCGAGCTGGAGTCCGAGCTGGCCGGACGGCGCGTCGAGGAGATCGGGCGGCACGGGAAGTACCTCCTCCTCCGCCTCGACGACGACCGCACCTGGGTGGTGCACCTCCGGATGACCGGCTCCCTGGTCCACACAACGGCCGACGCCTCCGCGCATCGCTTCGAGCGGGCCCGCCTCGACCTCGACGACGGCACGAGCCTGCGCTTCAACGACCTCCGGAAGTTCGGCACCTGGCACCTGGTCGAAGACCCACGAGACGCCATGCCGGCGTCCGGGCCCGACGCGCTCTCCTCGGAATTCAGCGCGGCGTGGCTCCGGTCGCGGCTGAAGGACCGCGTGGCGCCGGTGAAGGCGCTGTTGCTCGACCAGCGCATCGCCGCCGGGGTTGGGAACATCTACGCCGACGAGGCTCTCTGGATCGCGAAGGTGCACCCGGCGACGGCTGCCGGACGCCTGGGTTCAGCACAGGTGAAGCGGCTCCACGCCGCTGTCCTCCAGACGCTGGAGGAGTCCCTCGGGGACCGGGGATCGTCGTTCAGCGACTACCGAGACGGCCTCGGGGCCGAAGGGCTGCACCACGTGCGCGTGCACGTGTTCCGCCGGGAGGGGCAGGCGTGCGAGCGCTGCGGCGCGACGATCGAGAAGGCCCGTGTGGCCGGGCGGGGGACGCACTTCTGCCCCCGCTGCCAGCGTGGGTGAGGCTCCCTCCCATCAAGATCGTGTCAATTAGGGTCGTGGAGTGGCGTGGCGATGGATTTGATAGGTTCGTGTACGTCAGGGATTCACCTTACATAACTCGCTTGTTTGCGCCACAGGGGGCTTGGTAGTGTCTTGCGGTCTCGTGTCGGGCCGCACAATGCGCTCGGCGGGCGGGTGGCGAGAGAATCGCGCATGCTCTGGATGATCCTGGCGCTCGTCGCCCTGGCGGCGCTTGGCACACTGTTTGCCTCGGTCTACTTCGCGGACGCCCTCACCGGTAGTCGGCGGACCCGCGTCCAGGGCACGCCCGCGGACCTCGGCCTGCGCTACGAAGAAGTCCAGTTCCTCACGGCCGACCGGCTGACGCTGCGCGGGTGGTTCCTCGAGTCGCCGGGGGCGCGCGCCACTGTCGTGCTCGTGCATGATTCCGGCACGACGCGGGCCGACCGTGAGCGCGGCCTGCTCCGCCTGCAGCGTGACTACGTGCGTCGTGGCTTCTCGGTCTTCGCGTTCGACCTCCGCGCCCACGGCGAGTCCGGCGGCAAGCGCGACACCCTCGGCAGCCAGGAGCGCCTCGATGTCCAGGCGGCGGTCGCTTACGTCCGCCGTCGCTCGGGACGGACGCCCGTCCTCCTCCACGGCTTCGGCTACGGCGCGGCGCTCGCGATCGACGCCGTCGCGCGTGGCGTCGACGTGGCCGGCATCATCGCCGACTCTCCGTTCGCGACGATGCAGTCGTTCCTGCGCGCGAGCCACCGCCACGTCCCGACGCCGATCTTCCACGCCTCCGTCTGGGTCGCGCGCCGCCTCTTCCACGGCGACCCGAGCGCCCTGAACCCGATCCGCTCGATCGAGAAGGTCCACGTCCCGGTGCTCTTCATCCACTCCCAGGTGGACGACGTCATCCCGGCATCGCACACCCTCAACCTCTCGGCCGCCTCCCTCGACCCGCGCATGCGCGTCTGGATCGTCGACGACCACGTCGGCCACGGCACGGCATATGCCGACCAGTCCGAGGCGTACATGCGTCGCTGCCTCCAGTTCGTGGACGAGGTCGTCCCGGCGCGGACGCTGTTCGCGGTACCCTCCGCGACGGTCAGCGAAGCCGTCTAACCGATCGGTCCAGCCGAGGGCGCCCGTCCTCGGCGACGTCGGCTTGCGGCCCTCTGGATTGGGTCGGCCCCCGTGTCTCCTGCTTCGCGCCCCCGTACCGGTCCGAACGACGCGATCACGGACGTCGCCGGCATCCGTGTCGGCCACTGGACGGACCGCTCCGGCGCGACCGGTTGCACGGTCGTCCTCTGCCCGGAAGGCACTGTCGGCGGGGTCGACGTCCGCGGTGCGGCTCCCGGCACACGTGAAACGGAGCTCCTCCGTCCCGGCAACCTCGTCGAGCACGTCGACGCGATCCTGCTCGCCGGGGGCTCCGCATTCGGGCTCGACGCGGCGGGGGGCGTCATGCAGTACCTGCTGGGGCGGGACCGTGGCTTCCGCTACGCCACCGGCGTCGTGCCGATCGTCCCGGGCGCGATCCTGTTCGACCTCAGCCTGAAGCGCGCCGCCTGGCCGGACGCCGACGCCGGTTACCGCGCGGCTTCGACCGCGAAGGGCGGACGCGTGGCGCAGGGGTCGGTGGGCGCGGGCACCGGAGCGACGGTCGCGAAGATGGCCGGCATCGAGCGGGCGTGGAAGGGCGGCATCGGCACCGCGTCCGAGCGGCTCGACACGGGGATCCTCGTCGGTGCGATCGCGGCGGTGAACGCTGTCGGATCGATCCGGGACGGACGCACCGGAAAGGTCGTCGCGGCTCCGCGCGGCGACGACGGGAAGCCGCTCGACGTCGACCGGCTGCTCCGCCTCGGGCGTGGACGCCGCCAGGTCCAGGAACGGATCGAGGCCGCCGCCGAGAGTCCCTCGAACACGACGCTCGCCGTCGTCGCGACGAGCGCGAAGCTGACGAAGGCCCAGGTGAACCGCATCGCCGCCGTCGCGCACGACGGCTTCGCGCGCGCGATCTGGCCGGTCCACACCCGCGCGGACGGCGACATCGTCTTCGCCCTCGCGACCGGGGAGCACGAGGTCACGGACGACCAGTACCCCTCGATCGAGGCGATGGCGGCGAGGGCGGTGGAGCGCGCGATCCTCGCGGGCGTGCGCGCCGCCCGGGGGCTTGCGGGCGTGCCGGGCCTGGCCGATGGCGGGACGTCTCCGCTGCCTCGGGGCGTTGAGCGGAAGTAGTTCACCCCGTCGTCAGCGACGTTGACGCGCTCAGCCGCCTTCCTATACTCGCCTTAACAGGACGCAGCCCGTCGACCCGTCGAGGCGGCGAGGCTTCTCCACCGGCCTCCATTGCGGCTGACGTCGATCGGCCGCGGAGTGCCCGGCAGGGACGGACTCATCCCGATGGCGCGACCCGTGACCATCCTCGACCTGCAGAAGATGCGGGACGAGGGTCGGCCGATCACGATGGTGACGGCCTACGACTACCCGACCGCGAAGATGGCCGACGAGGCCGGCGTGGACCTCATCCTCGTCGGCGACACGCTCGGCATGGTGATCCTCGGCTACGACTCGACGCTGCCGGTGACCGTGGAGGACATGATCCACCACGGCCGCGCGGCGGTGCGCGGCGCTCAGCGGGCGCACGTGGTCGTGGACATGCCGTTCGGCTCCTACCAGGGCGGCTGGCGCCAGGCGATGAAGAACGCCATGCGCATCATGAAGGAGACCGGCGCCGGATCGGTGAAGCTGGAGGGCGGTCAGCGCTCGGCGGAGACCGTGCGTCACCTCGTCGAGGCGGGCATCCCCGTCATGGGGCACATCGGCCTCACGCCGCAGTCGGTGAACCAGACCGGCGGCTTCCGCGTCCAGGGCAAGACCCCGCGGGACGCCGTGCACCTCATCAACGACGCGAAGGCGCTTGCTGACGCCGGGGCCTACGCAATCGTGCTCGAACTGGTGCCGACCGCGCTCACGCACATGATTACCCAGCGCGTGAAGGTGCCGACGATCGGCATTGGCGCCGGGCCCTTCGCCTCCGGGCAGGTCCAGGTCTGGCACGACATCCTCGGCATGTACGACGACCTCCAGCCGAAGCACGCACGCAAGTTCGCCAACGTCGGCGAGGTGATCCGCGGCGCGCTGCGGGAGTACGTCGAACAGGTCCGCGAGGGCCAGTTCCCCACCGCGAAGGAGTCCTTCTACATGGACGAGCGCGCGCTGGAGCTGATCCGCCGCATGACCCCGAGCGTGGACCAGGACATGAGCGAGGCGGCGCAGGTGCTCGCCGAGCTCGAGGAGTCCCCGGCCGACCGCCAGCCGTAGCACGGACTGCTCGCACCGTGGGCGACGCTGCGGTCGCCCGCGGCGCGTCGTAGACTGCCGCAGACCTCCCGCTCCCGAGGGCCGCACGGCTGCCTGGAGTCCGCATGCAGATCGCCCGCACGGTCGACGAATGTCGCGCGCTCCGCGCCGCGCTGCCGGGCGCGGTCGGCCTGGTGCCGACGATGGGCGCCCTTCATGACGGACATCGCTCGCTGATGCGCCGCGCGCGCGGCGAGTGCGACGCCGTCCTCGCCACGATCTTCGTGAACCCGACCCAGTTCGCGCCGGGCGAGGACTACACCGCGTACCCGCGCCGCGAGGAGGAAGACCTCGCGATCTGTGACGCGGAGGGCGTGGACCTGGTCTTCATGCCCTCCGTCGAGGACATGTATCCGAACGGCGCCACCACCACCGTCAGCGTCGGGGAACTCTCGACGATCCTCGAAGGCGCCTCCCGCCCGGGGCACTTCGACGGCGTCGCGACGGTGGTCACGAAGCTCTTCGCGATCACGCGCCCCGACCGCGGCTACTTCGGCCAGAAGGACGCGCAACAGCTGATGGTGATCCGCCGCCTCGCCCGCGACCTCCGGCTGGGCGTCGAGGTGGTCGGGTGCCCGATCGTGCGTGAGGAGGACGGCCTCGCGCTCTCCTCGCGCAACATCTACCTGAGCGACGAGGAGCGGAAGCAGGCGCTCTCAATCTCGCGCGGCCTGCGCCGCGCCGAGGCGGGGTGGCTCGGCGGCCTGCGGGACGCCTCCGCGATCCGGGGGATGGTGCACGAGGAGATCGCCGCGCAGCCGCTCGCGCGCATCGACTACGTCTCGCTCGCCGACCTCGAGACGCTCGCGGAGTGCGACGGGCGCGTCGGCCGGGATGCGCTGCTCTCGGTGGCGGTGAAGTTCGGGCGGGCGCGGCTCATCGACAACAGCGTGCTGCGGGTGCCTGCCTGACGCCTCCTTCCGCCGCTGGTAACATCCACGGACAGTCCATCCGCTGACCGCCTGATCAGATCGGCGGCCGGCCGAGTCTCGCCAACCGAGTTCACCCTGGGGGTTGCTGTTGTCCGGTCACTCCAAGTGGTCGTCGATCAAGCACAAGAAGGCCGCGACCGACGCCAAGAAGGGGCAGCTGTTCACCAAGCTCGCCCGCGACATCACCATGGCGGCGCGGCAGGGTGATCCCGACCCCAACCTGAACGCGCCCCTGCGCCTGGCCATCCAGAAGGCCAAGCAGTCCAACATGCCCAACGACAACATCGACCGCGCCATCAAGAAGGCGACGGGCGGCGGCGATGCCGACAACCTCGAGGAAGTGACCTACGAGGGGTACGGGCCGGGCGGCACGGCGGTGATCGTGCAGGCCGTCACCGACAACCGGAACCGGACCGTCGCCGAGGTGCGGCACGCGTTCTCCCGCGGCGGCGGCAACATGGCGGACTCCGGCGCCGTCTCCTGGCAGTTCGACCAGCGCGGCCTGATCACGGTGGTCACGGGCGGCCGAGACTCGGAGGAGCTCGCGCTCGTCGCGATCGAGGCGGGCGCCGTCGACGTCGACCTCTCGGGCGGCGAATCGATCGAGGTCGTCACGGAAGCGGCGGACCTGCACCGCGTCCGCGAAGCGCTGGAGGCCGAGGGCCTCAGCGTGGACGCCGCGGAGCTGGCGCCGGTGCCGAAGAACCGCGTCGCGCTGGAGGAGAAGGACGCCATCGCGGCGCTCCGCCTCTTCGAGCGGCTCGACGAGCTGGACGACGTGTCTCGCGTCTACTCGAACGCGGACTGGGACGAGGCAGTGCTCGAGGCGTACGCCGGCTAACCCCAGCGGGCCCATGCACCTTCGCTACGGGGTGGGGCGAGGGAGACGATGGACGGACGGACCACGGCGTTGCCGCGGCGCGTGCTGGGTGTCGACCCGGGCCTCACCGTGTCCGGCTACTGCATCGTCGACGCGCGCGGGAGCGGCGGGCACCTGGTGCACTGCGGCGCCCTGCGTTCGACGGCGAAGCAGCCCCGCGCGGAGCGCCTCTACCGCATCTACGGCATGGTGATGGCGCTCATCGCCGAGTACCGCCCGGTCGAGCTGGCCGTCGAGCAGCAGTTCGTCGCCGAGAACCCCCGCTCCGCCATGTCGATCGGCGAGGCCCGCGCCGCGGCGATGGTCGCCGCCGCCGCCGCTGGCATCCCCGTCTACGAGCTGACCCCGGCGGAGGTGAAGGAGTCCGTCACCGGCTGGGGCGGGGCGCCCAAGGAGCAGGTGGCGCAGATGGTGGCGATCCACCTCGGCGTGACCGAGGTGCCGGGCCCGCTCGACGTCTCCGACGCGGCGGCGGTCGCGCTCGCGCGCCTCGCCGAGGCACGGCTCGAGGAGGCGATGGCCCGATGATCGCGGCGCTGCGGGGGGACGTCACCCACTTCGACGCGGAGACCGCGACCGCCTGGGTGGACGTGCAGGGCGTTTCCTACGAGGTGCGCGTGCCCGCCTTCGCGAGCGACTGGGTGGCGACGGAGCTCGAGTCCCCCGAGCCGACGACCGTCTACACCTACTACCACGTCTCGGAGCGCAACCCGGCGCCGCTGCTGGTCGGCTTCCAGCACCGCGCCGAGCGCGACTTCTTCCGCAAGTTCATCGAGGTGCCGGACGTCGGCCCGACCAAGGCCGTGCGCGCCCTCACGAAGCCCGTCTCCGAGATCGCCCGCTGGATCGAGGCCGGCGACGTCAAGTCGCTCCAGTTGCTGCCGGGCATCGGCGCGCGGCTCTCGCAGACGATCGTCGCCCAGCTCGCCGGCAAGCTCACGCAGGAGGCGCTGCTCCGCGCGGGCGCCGAGGCGGCCGTCGAGCCCGCTCCGGACGCCGCGGGGATCCGCGAGGACGCGGTCGACGCGCTCGTCGCCCTCCAGTACTCGCGGCGCGACGCCGAGTATGCGGTCGAGCAGGCGGTGGCCACGGGCCGTGAGTTCGCGGCGCTGGAGGACCTCCTGCGCGCCGTGCTCGAGCAGCAGGCGCCGGCGGAGGCCGCCTCGTGAGCTACGTGGTGCGCGCCCAGCTCGCGCTGATCGCGGGGGCGGTGGTCTCGCTCGTCCTGCTGCTGATCGGCGTCGTCTCGGACGACACGGTCATGCACGTGCACCTCCTCGGCATCGAAGACCAGTACTGGGCGCTCGCCTTCGTCGCGCTCGCCCTCGGCCTCGGCGGCCAGCTCGTGATCAACAGCCGCGCTGCCTTTCGACGAGAGCGGAACCTGGTCCGCACCGCCGCCCAGCTCCGCGAGGTCTCCGCGGAGCTCGACCGCCTCGCGCGCACGGACGCCCTCACCGGCATCGCGAACCGGCGCGCCTACTTCGACCTCCTCGGCATCGAGTTCCGGCGGTCGCGACGCTACGGGCGCGAGCTCTCCGTCCTGATGCTCGACCTCGACCACTTCAAGGGCGTGAACGACCGCTGGGGCCACCCCTTCGGCGACCACGTGCTGCGGCAGACCGCCGCGGTGGTGACGGCGAACGTCCGCGAGTCCGACATCCTCGGGCGCTACGGCGGCGAGGAGTTCGCGCTCGCCCTGCCGGAGACGGGCGAGGAGGCGGCGCTCGCCGTGGGGGAGAAGCTCCGCGCGGCCGTCGAGGCGCATGAGTTCCGCACGGAGACCACGCCGCCGCCGGGCGAGGCGGCGGTGCGCCTCACGATCTCCATCGGCGTTGCCTCGCTCCCGATCGAGGCGGACCAGGACGAGGTCGAGCTGATCGGGCGCGCCGACCAGGCGCTCTACGAGGCGAAGCGCACGGGGCGCAATCGTGTCATCGCGTACCGCAAGCCCGCCGGGCTCGCGCCGCCCGAAACCACCGAGATGGTGGACCCGGCCGCCGAGGCGATCTCCGACGCGTCCTAGCGCGCGCACCCCGACAGCTAGCCACCCGTCCATCGCCCACACCCGCCACCTACACCCGTCCCCCGCCGCCGACTACCGCCCGCTGCTATCAGTACGTTTGTTCTGGATGCGTCGCCCGGCGTACACTGGACGGGCGACGCCGCGCGCCCTGACCCCGCGTGGCGAGGGGGTTCCCGTGACCACCAGTGAGCAGCGCCCGGCCACCAGCGCCGTGCCCTTCCAGATCGTCTCCGACTTCCGCCTGCTCGGTGACCAGCCGGAGGCCGTGGAGGGCCTCGTGGACGGCCTCCAGGCCGGCCTGCGCGCGCAGACGCTCCTCGGCGCCACCGGCACCGGCAAGACCTTCGCGATGGCGAACGTGATCGAGCGCTACCAGCGGCCGACGCTGGTGCTGGCGCCGAACCGGACGCTCGCCGCGCAGCTGGCGCAGGAGTTCCGCGAGTTCTTCCCCAACAACGCCGTGGAGTACTTCGTCTCGTACTACGACTACTACCAGCCCGAGGCGTATATCCCGCGCTCCGACACCTACATCGCGAAGGACGCGGACATCAACGATGAGATCGACAAGATGCGCCACGCGGCGACGCGCGCGCTCTTCGAGCGGCGGGATGTCGTGATCGTCGCCTCGGTCTCCTGCATCTACGGCCTCGGCGAGCCGGGCGAGTACGAGTCCTTCGTGGCGCGGCTGTGGCGCGGGCGGCACGTGAACCGCGGGTCGCTGGTCCGTCAGCTCGTCTCGATGCAGTACGCACGCAACGACCTCAACCTGATCCGGGGCACGTTCCGCGTCCGCGGCGACTCCCTCACGGTCTTCCCGGCGTACGAGGACCTCGCGATCCGGATCGACTTCTTCGGCGACGAGGTCGAGCGGATCCAGACGCTCGACCCGTTGACCGGCGAGGTGCTGAGCGAGTCCGAGCAGACCGCGATCTACCCGGCCAAGCACTTCGTGACCTCCGAGGAACGCATGCAACTCGCGATCGAGTCGATTGAGACGGAGCTCGCGGGCTGCCTGAAGGAGCTGCGCGACGCCGGCAAGATCCTCGAAGCGGCGCGCCTCGAGGAGCGCACGAAGTACGACCTGGAGACGCTGCGCGAGGTCGGCTACTGCTCCGGCATCGAGAACTACTCGCGCCACCTCGCCGGCCGCGAGCCGGGGTCGACGCCGTGGACGCTGCTCGACTACTTCCCGGACGACTGGCTGCTGTTCGTGGACGAGTCGCACATCGCGATCCCGCAGGTCCGCGGCATGTACGAGGGCGACACCGCGCGGAAGCGGACCCTCGTCGAGTACGGGTTCCGCCTCCCGAGCGCGATGGACAACCGCCCGCTGAACTTCGCGGAGTTCGAACGCCATATCAACCAGGTGGTCTTCGTCTCCGCGACCCCGGGGCCGTACGAGGCGGAGGTCTCCGAGCGGACCGTCCAGCAGATCATCCGCCCCACCGGCATCCTCGACCCGGAGATCGACGTCCGCCCGACGAAGGGACAGATCGACGACCTCCTCGGCGAGGTACGTGAGCGCATCGAGCGCAACGAGCGGGTGCTGGTCACCACGCTCACGAAGAAGATGGCGGAGGATCTGAACGACTATCTGCAGGAGATGGGCGTGAAGTCCATGTACCTGCACTCCGAGATCGACACCCTCGAGCGGATCGACATCCTCCGCGACCTCCGCCTCGGCGTGTACGACGTCGTCGTCGGCATCAACCTGCTCCGCGAAGGTCTCGACCTCCCGGAGGTCTCGCTCGTCTGCATCCTCGACGCGGACAAGGAGGGCTACCTCCGGTCGGGCGGCTCGCTCGTGCAGACGATCGGGCGCGCGGCGCGCCACCCGGAGGGGCGCGTGATCATGTACGCCGACCGCGTCACCGACTCGATGCGCTTCGCGCTCGATGAGACCTACCGGCGCCGCGAGGTGCAGGCGGCGTACAACGCCGAGCACGGGATCACCCCGGAGGGGATCAAGAAGACGATCCGCGACATCGGCGACCGGCTGCGCCAGGTGGCCGAGGACTCGCCCGAGTACGCCGTCGATGCGCGCGAGCTGCCGAAGGAAGAGCTGGCGCGGATGATCGTTGAGCTGGAGAAGCAGATGAAGACCGCGGCGAAGGAGCTCGACTTCGAGCGCGCGGCGCTTCTCCGCGACCAGGTCGTCGAGCTGCGGCGCGAGCAGGTGGGCGATGGGATGCCGGAGTCGCTGCGGTCGCTCTCGCAGCAGTCGCGACGGCCGGACAAGCGAAAGATGCGCGGCGGCCGCACGCGCCGCGGCCACAACTAGCGGCCGGGCGGGCCGGCCAGGCCGGGTCAGAAGCAGGACGCCCCCTGACCTCACGGCCAGGGGGCGTCGAGTCGTTCCGGGCGTCTGCCGCGGCGCCGCGTACCACCGTGAAGACGGTGGGCTCTGACTTCAGCGGCCGGAGTGCGGTCGGCGGGCACTCTCACGTCACATCGAGACCAGCGCGTATCCTCGATGGAGAGACGGCCACTGTCGTTCGGGGAGTCGCAGCATTAGCAGCTCGCGGCCCGGGACGACCGTGATGCCGGTGATTCGTCTTGCTTCAACGGCGGAGTCCTCCCTTCCCGGCAACCCGTCCGGTTGATCGGTCTGCGACCAGTGTGCGCGCAGAGGGCAACCCGGCAGCGAGCCGCTCTCGCCCCGTCTTCGCCTCCCGCCACGCCCCCGCTGCGATCCCCGCGCCCGCCGTCACCGGCGCTCGCGGATGTGCTCGTCCTCACGAGCACGCACGAAACCCCTCCGGTGGCCGGGCCGCGCGACGCGGTCGCCTTGAGGCGGGGGGTGAGGCGACCGTAGACTGGTCGGGCCGAGGCCCGCGGGCCGGCGCGTCCCCCATGACCGGCAGGCCGGGGAGCGCCGCGACCGTCGTGCCATCCACCGCGACTCCCCGCGAGAGGGCTCACCCGCCCTGGCGACCGACTAGTGGCGACACCCGCCCGTCAGCAATTCCTGGACCTGAAGGCCCAGCATCCGGACGCCCTCCTGCTGTTCCGGATGGGGGACTTCTACGAGACGTTCGACGAGGACGCCGAGGTCGCCGCGCGCGTCCTCGGGATCGCGCTGACCTCCCGTCCGATGGGCAAGGACGAGGGGCGCATTCCCCTCGCCGGCATCCCCTACCACCAGCTCGACCGCTACCTCGACCAGCTCGTGGCGGCCGGGTATCGCGTCGCGATCGGTGAGCAGGTGAGCCTGCCGCCCTCGAAGGGCGGCGAGCCGGGGCTCGTCGCGCGCCGCGTGACGCGCGTCGTCACGCCGGGCACCGTCGACCGCGGCGAGCTGCTCGCCGACCGCGGGCACAACTGGCTGCTGGCGGTCTGCGCCGCGCCGGAGCGGCGCTGGGCGATGGCCGCCTGCGACGTCACCACGGGCGAGCTCGAGCTGCAGGTCGTGGACGCCGACGCCGTCCCGGGCGAGTGGGCGCGGATCCGGCCGCGCGAAGCGGTCCTCCCGGAGGGCGTCGAGCTGCCGCCGCTGCCACCCTCGCTCGGCGACACGATGCGCACGCTGCGCCCGGCCCGGGCGTTCCGGGCCGACCGCGGCCGCACCGCGCTCTGCGAGCGCCTCCAGGTCGCGACCCTCGAGGGATTCGGGCTGGAGGGGCTGGACGCGGCCGTCGGCGCCGCCGGGGCGCTCATCGGCTACCTCGAGGAGATGTGGCCACAGGCGCTCGCGCACCTGCGCGCGCCGCGCGCCGTGCGCGGCGGCGAGGTGGTCTACCTCGACCCGCAGACGCGGCGGAACCTCGAACTCTTCGACGGCGGACGGGCGGGGGCCGGCTCACTGGTCGAAGCGCTCGACCGCACGCTCACCCCGATGGGGGCGCGCCTGCTGCGGCTCCGCCTCGGCCGGCCGCTACGGCGCGCCGCCGACGCCGGGGCGCGGCTCGACGAGGTCGCCGCGTTCGTCGAGGCGACGCTCCCCCGCGAGGCGCTGCGGAACGCGCTCCGGAACATGGCGGACCTCGATCGGCTGCTCGGACGGGTGCGCGCCGGGACGGCGCACGCCCGCCATCTCGTCCAGCTCCGCCGGGGCCTGGAGCGCCTGCCAGAGGCGCGCGACGCCGCGGCACGGGCGGGCGAGGCGGCCCGGCGCGCCGCGGCCGGGCTCGGCGGCGCCGAGGAGATCGCGGCGGCGATCGCCGCCTGCCTGGACGACGACGCCCCGGCGGAGATCGGCGAGACGCCCACCGTCCGCGCCGGCTTCGACGCCGAGGTCGACCGGCTGCGCGGGCTCACCACCGACGCGCGTGGCGCGCTGGCGGCCCTTGAGCGTGCCGAGCGCGAGCGCACCGGCATCGCGACCCTCAAGGTCGGGTACAACCGCGTGTTCGGCTACTACCTCGAGTGTCCGCGCGGACAGGCGGAGAAGGCGCCGCCGGAGTACGAGCCGCGTCAGACGCTCGCGAACGCCCAGCGCTACCGTTTCGGGCCGCTCGCCGAGCTCGAGGCGGAGATCCTCGGGGCGAAGGACGCGCTGGCGGAGGCCGAGCGGAGCGTCGTCGACCGCCTCTGCGCGCAGGTGGTGGCCGCCGGTACGGCGGTCGAACGCGCCGCCGAGGCGGTGGCGCGGCTCGACGTCGCGGCGGCGCTCGCGGTGGTCGCGGTGGACCACGCCTACGTCCGCCCGGAGCTGCACGAGGGCGGTCCGATCGAGATCGAGGGCGGCCGGCACCCGGTGGTCGAACGGCAGCTGCGCCGCGGGGAGTTCGTCCCCAATGACACCTTCCTCGGCGGTGCGGTCGGTGGTGGTGCGGTCGGTGGTGGTGCGGTCGGTGGCGAGGGAGGCGGTCACGCCGACCTCGTCGTGCTCACCGGGCCGAACATGGCGGGCAAGTCGACCTACCTCCGCCAGACGGCGCTGGTCGTGCTGCTGGCGCAGTGCGGCTCTTTCGTCCCCGCGAGCCGCGCGCGGGTCGCGATGGTGGACCGCATCTTCAGCCGTGTCGGCGCCCAGGACGACATCGTCGCGGGGCAGTCGACCTTCATGGTGGAGATGCTGGAGACAGCGACGATCCTGCACAACGCCACGGAACGCTCGCTCGTGATCCTCGACGAGGTCGGGCGGGGGACCTCCACCTATGACGGCCTCGCGATCGCGCGCTCGGTGGTCGAGTACCTCCACCACCGCCCCGGCGGGACGCCGCGCACGCTCTTCGCGACCCACTACCACGAGCTGACCGAGCTCGCCTCGCGGCTGCCGCGGATCGCGAACCGATCGGTCGCCGTGCGCGAGGAGCGTGGGGAGGTGGTCTTCCTCCACCGCATCGTCGACGGCGGCACGGACCGATCCTACGGCGTGCACGTCGCTGCGCTCGCGGGGCTGCCGCGCGCCGTCGTCTCGCGTGCCCGCGAGCTACTCGCGGAGCTCGAGGCGGGCGCCGCCGCCGCGCGCAACGCCGGGAGCGGGCGCGAGCCGGACGCGCAGATGTCGCTCCTCGCGGCCGAGGACGAGGCGGTGCTTCGGGCGCTCGCGGACCTCGACCCGGACGCGCTCTCGCCGCTGGAGGCGCTCCAGACGCTCTACGACCTCCGCGCGCAGGCGCGCCGCCGCCTGGCGATCGAGGGCTAGCGTGGGCGCCGACGGGGACGCCTCGGGGCGGCGTGGCGGTCGAGGGGAAGGACGAGGGCAAGGACGAGGGTGTGCGCTAGCCGGGCGCCGGGCCCGGCGGGTCGCCGCCCCCGGACCGCGAGGTCCCCGGAGCGCCCGCCCCGTACACCTCGCGCGTGACGGCCGCCTCGAGGTCGAGGAGGTGGCCGAGCTGGGATGGCAGCCGTTCCGCGCGGGCGAGCCGCAGCTGGTTCACGAGGTAGTCCGGGCTGAGCTCCGGGTGCGCGGCCAGCAGCACCGCCACCGCCCCGGCGACGACCGGCGTGGCGAAGGACGACCCGGTGCCGCGCGCGTAGCCGGGGGCGACGCACTCCCACTCGTTCGTGCCGCACGCCCGCTCGGGGAGCGTGCTCAGCAGGCCCACCCCCGGTGCGAGGTAGTCCACGCCGATGCCGAATGTCGCGAACGGGGCCGCGCGGCGGTACTCGAGGCCGTCCCCCGGGCTCACCTCGACGCCGCTCGCGGCGACCGAGAGGACGCCCCGATAGGCGGCGGGGAAGGTGATGCCGCGGCTGCCGTCGTTCCCGGCCGAGGCGACGATCACCGCGCCCCGCGCCTGCGCGTACTCGATAGCCTCGCGAAGGGCGGGGGAGTCGTTCGGGGTGCCGAAGGAGATGTTGATCACGTCCGCGCCCATGTCGGCGGCGTAGCGGATCCCGGCGACGGCGTCCGAGATGCGTCCCGTCGCGGTGCAGTCCAGCACCTTCACCGGGAGCAGGCCGGCGAGCGGCGCCACCCCGGTGACGCCGATCGCGTTGTCGCCCGTCGCGGCGGCGACGCCGGCGACGAACGTCCCGTGCCCCTCGTCATCCAGGGTCCGCCAGTTCGGCGGCGCGGCGGTGTAGCCGCAGGACGGGTCGGCCGTGGCGAGGCTCACGAAGTTGCACCCGATGATGTCGTCGACGCACCCCGTGTGGTCGTTGTCGCGGCCGTCGAAGAACTCGTCGTTGAAGTTGACCGCGAGGCGCGGGATCAGGTCCGGATGGTTGTAGTCGACGCCGGTGTCCACGATCGCGATGAGGACGCCCTCGCCGCGGCTGTGCGCCCACGCCGCGGGCGCTCCGACCGCCGCGAGGTACGCCGCCTGCTCCGCGTAGAGTGCGTCGTCGGGCGGGGCGGTGCTGGACACGGGCAGCTGCGTCGCGCGGACGACCGCATCGTCCTCGACGCTGCGCGCGAGGCCGGTCGCAGCGAGCCGCGCGGCCAGCACGTCCGGGTCGGCGCCGCCAACCCGGACGCGGGCGCCGTCGAGGGCCCCGCCGGCGTCGATGGCGAACCCGAGGCGCGCCAGGGCGTCGCGGAGGCCGTCGGCGGAGAGCCCGGGGGCCGGCTGCACGTAGAGGAAGTCGCTGCCCGGCGAGGCGGCGCCGCGGGCGACCTCGGGCGCTCCGGCCGTTGCGCCGGCGGCGCCGATGAGCCAGGGGACGGCGGCGAGCGCGAGCAGCAGCAGGGCGCGTCGCGCCGGCCCTCGAGGTGCGTTCAGACGTCCCACCCTTGCGCGGTCTGGCCCCCTGCCGCCCACGCAGGGAGCGTACCCAGCGCTGGATCGACCGACAAGCGCGCGCCGCGCGCTCGCGACGGGGCGGACGCATGACCGGCCGCCCACGCATCCAACTGCTGCCTCCGGAGGTCGCCGCGCGCATCGCCGCCGGCGAGGTGATCGAGCGCCCGGCGAGCGTCGTGAAGGAGCTGATCGAGAACGCCCTCGACGCCGGCGCCGGCCGGATCGAGGTCGAGGTGGACGCGGGTGGCATCGACCGCATCCGCGTGCGCGACGACGGCTGCGGGATCCCGCCGGACCAGGTGGTGGACGCCTTCGAGCGGCACGCCACCTCCAAGCTCCGCTCCGAGCACGACCTGTACGCGGTGCGCACGCTCGGGTTCCGCGGCGAGGCGCTCGCCGCGATCGCCGCCGCCGCGGACGTCGACCTCACGACGCGGCCAGCGGCGGACGACGCGGCCTCGGCGGTGCGCGTGCGGGACGGGCGCGTGCAGCACCACGGGGCGGCGGGGAGCGCGGCCGGCACCTCGATCGAGGCGCGAGACCTCTTCGCGGCGCTCCCGGCGCGGCGGCGGTTCCTGCGCGCCCCGCGCGCCGAGGCGCGCGCCGTGGCGCAGGTCGTGACGGACTACGCCCTCGCCTACCCGGAGGTGGCCTTCCGGCTCACCTCGGACGGGCGGACGGCGCTGCAGTCCCCCGGCAGCGGCGACCCGCGGGACGCCGTCGCCGCGGTGCACGGGGCCGAGGTCGCCGGCGCGCTCCGGCCGGGTCACGCGGACCGCGCCGAGGAGGACGGCGTCGCGGCGGAGGTCTCCGTGCTCGCCGGGCCGCCCTCGATGCACCGGGCGAACCGTGGCTACCTCCACCTCGTCGCCAACGGCCGCGCGATCCAGTCGCGGGCGCTCGCCCACGCCGTCGAGCAGGCGTACGCGGGGCTGATGCCGGCCGGACGCCACCCCGTGGCGCTGGTGCGCATCACCGTGCCGCCGGACCAGGTCGACGTGAACGTCCATCCGACGAAGGCAGAGGTGCGCTTCCGGCACGAGCGGCTCGTCTACGCGGTGGTCCATGCCGCGGTACGGGACGCCATCGGCGCCGCCCCCGCGGCCGGCTACCGGCTCCCTGACGCGACCGGGGCGGGCGTCGACGCGCCGCCCGGCGAGGAGGCCCGCGGGGCGCTCCCGTTCGCGTGGGATCCCACGGCCGACATCGCGGCGCGCCTCGACGCTCCCGTGCCCCCGACCGGCCGCGAGGTCGTGGCGGGGGCGCAGGCGCACGGCTTCGTGCGCCCTCCCGGGGCCGGCGCTGGCGAGTCCGCCGCCTCGACGGACGCGGCTCCCGGCTCGCCGGGGACGTCCATGCGCGAGCGGCTGCCGGCGCTGCGGCCGATGGGACAGGTCGACCTCACCTACATCGTCGCGGAGGGCGTGGACGGGATGTACCTCGTCGACCAGCACGCCGCCCACGAGCGGGTGCTGTACGAGCAGACGCTGGCACGCCGCCGGAGCGGGGAAGCGGCCTCCCAGCCGCTCCTGGAGGCCGTCGTGGCGTCGCTGACGCCCGCCCAGGCCGCCCTCGCGGCGGCGGAGCGCGGAGGGCTCGAGGCGATCGGGTGGGTGCTGGACGAGACTGACGGGGCGGCGCTGATCGTGCGGGCGGTTCCCGCCGGACTGCGCGGACCGGACCGTGCCGATCCGGCGCGCGGGCTGCGGGAGTACCTCGACCGACTGGAGGCGGAGGAGCGGCTCACCGGCCCGGACCGCGTCGCCGCGACGCTGGCCTGCCGCGCGGCGGTGATGGCCGGCGACCGGCTGGACGCGGAGCAGCAGCGCGCGCTGCTCCTTGCGCTCGAGGGGTGCGAAACGCCGCAGTCCTGCCCGCACGGGCGCCCGACGATGCTCCACCTGAGCCGGGCCGCGCTCGACCGTTCGTTCGGCCGGCCCGAGCGCTCCCGCTAGGGAGAGCGCTCGTGGGGGGCGGCTCGAAGCCGCCGCAGCCCGAGCTCCGAGGGCCGATGCGCGAGCAGGCCGCCACTCGCTAGAAGATCGCCGGCAGCCCCGCACGTCGCTCGCGCCACTCCACGATCGCCGCGATCGCACGCGCGGCGCGGTGGATCGTCGGGTAGGCCGCGAGGCCGCAGCGGTACGCCTCGTGCTGGAAGAACTCGAGCACCGGGTGCGGGGTGCCGCGGGTGAGCATCACGATCGGGATGCCGGTCTCGCGCTGGAGGGCGGAGAGCCGCTCCACCTGCTCCGTGGCGCGGCGCTTGAGGTCCTCGACGTCCACGTCGGGGCGGTCGGCGTTCCGGCCCCACGAGGCGTTCGTCACGATCACGTCGATATTCTCGGCGCGGGCCATGATCCGCAGCGTGCGGTCGGTGGTCTCCGCGTCGCCCATGTTCGTGTCGATCGGGTTGTTGATGCTCGTGCCTGCGACCGGGATGAACTCGGAGAGCTCCCGACGGGTCGCCTCGGGCGTCGGGGGGACGTCGAGGCCGGCGGTGGCGAGGGCGTCCGAGGCGAGCACGGCGGTGCCGCCGCCACCGCCCACGAGGCAGACGCCGCGCCCGCGCACGTCGCGCAGGCCGGTGGTGACGGCGATCGAGACGTCGTGGAGGTCGTCCATGGTCTCGGCGCGCCATGCGCCCACCTGCCGGCAGACGGCATCGAAGATCTGCGTGGAGCCGGCGAGCGAGCCGGTGTGCGAGTGCGCGGCCCGTGCCCCGGCGCCGGTCAGGCCGCCCTTCAGCAGGATCACCGGCTTCACGCGGGCCAGCGCCTGGAGTGCGGTGCGGAACCTGCGGCCGTCCTGGACGCCCTCGATGTAGGAGGTCACCAGCGCCGTCTCGCTGTCCGAGATCGCGTAGTCGAAGAAGTGGTGCGCGCGGAGGTCGGAGCCGTTGCCGAACGAGATCACCTTCGAGAAGCGCACGCCGCGCGCGCCGAGGCCGCGGACCACGTCGCCGGCGTTCGCGCCGGACTGGGAGACGAACATCACGTTCCCGGACTCACGCGGGAACTGGTTCATGAACGCCAGTCCCTCGGAGGGGACGTAGAGGCCCATGCAGTTCGGGCCGAGCACGCGGATGCCAGCCGCGTTCAGCTTCTCGACCATCGTGCGCTCGAGGTTCGCCATCTCCTCATCGCCGGTCTCGGAGAAGCCGGCGGTGAAGAAGTGGATCGAGCGGACGCCCTTCTGGATCGCCTGCTCGACCAGCGTCGGTACGGCGCGCGCCGGGATGAGCGAGATCACGTGGTCGACGGGGTCCGGCGTCTCGAGGAGGCTCGGGTATGCCTTGAAGCCCCGGATCTCGTCCGCCTTCGGGTTGATCGGGTAGAGCCGGTTGTCGTGGCGCTCGTGGAAGTCCTGCTCCAGCAGCGAGGTGAAGAAGCCGAGCGACGCCCCCTGCGACTCGCCCGAGGGCACCCCGACGAGGGCGACGGCGCGCGGGTGGAAGATCGCGTCCAGCGGGTGGCGCGACTCGTCCGGCGATCCCTCGTGGTCGCGTGTCGGCGTGGCATCCTGTGTCATCGGTCGCATCGCTCCTCGTGCGCTGCGCCCCGTCGTCTTCGGAGAGGGGGCCGGCGGCCGCGTGGGGCCGCCGGGATCACCGGACGGTGGCGCGCGCGTCCGCGCTGATGGGGAGTTGGGCCGGCATCGTACCCGCTAGCCCTCCTCGGGCCTACCGGCTCCACCAGTCGACATAATGCCGTCGCGCAGCGCCTGCTCGACGAGGCTCGCGGTGAGGTCCACGTCCGCCTCGTTGTTGTAGACGTTCAGCGAGAGCCGGACGGCGCCGGCCTCCTTCACCGAGCGGCAGACGACCTTCCCGGTCTGCCAGAGCCACGGCGCGAGCTCGGTCGCGTCGATGCCGGCAGCGCTGAAGAGGAAGAGCCCCGTGCGGACATCCGGGTGCCGCGAGGAGCGGATCTCGACGCCGGGGATGCGCTCGAAGCGGTCCTCGGCGTAGCGGGTGAGCTCGCGCGCGCGGTCCCAGACCGCCGCGGGTCCGTGGCCCAGGTACTGCTCGATCGCCGCCACCATCCCGGCGGCGGCCGGCGTCGACATCGTGGAGACCTCGTACTTGGAGACGTCGTCCGTCTTCGGGACGAAGCCGCCCTCGAAGTCCCACTCTGCCGCCAGGCGGCCGCTGACCTTCACGGGGGCGATGTCCGCGATGCGGTCCTTCCGCACGTAGAGCAGGCCGAGGCCGTCCGGCCCGCACAGCCACTTGTGAGACGGCACCGCGTAGGCGTCGACCCCGAGCGCGTGGAGGTCGAGCGGGATGTGCCCCGCCGTCTGTGCGCCGTCGATGATCACCGTCGCACCGCGGTCGTGGGCCATCTCGATCACCTGCCGCATCGGCAAGAGCTGACCGGTGGAGTACGAGACCTCGGAGACGATCAGCATCGCCGCGCGGTCGCCCAGGGCCTGGTCGAACTTCTCGATCATCGCGCCCGGGCCGTCGTCGTGGCGAAGCGGGACGATCGCGAGGTCGGCGCCACGTCGCTCGCGCGCCCAGTACGCGGGGATCATCCCACCGCCGTGCTCGATCGAGGTCGTGACGACACGGTCGCCGGGCTGCAGGTCGACGCCGTTCACGGCGATGTTGACGCCCTCGGTCGTGTTGCCCGTGATCGCGATTTCGTCGGGTGAGGCGCCGAGCATCTGCGCGCCGACCTCGCGGAGCCGGGCCATGATCGCCTGCTTGTCGTCCATCACGTGCCGCGTCGTCGGCCCGTCCTCCAGCTCCAGGCGGGAGCGACGATCCATCGCCTCCGCGACGCCCCGCGAGAGCGGGCCGGAGAAGCCGCAGTTGAGGTAGGTGAGGCGCTGCATCACCGGCGTCTCGGCGCGGATCCAGGCCCAGCGGGCGGCGTGGTCGTCGGTCGTGGCGGGCATGGGGCCTCCTCGTGTGCTGAGCGCGTCCGGCGCGTGCGCCGGGATGGTACTCCTCGCCGCGGCGGCTGCTGCGGGCGGTGACAGGCGCAGTATGCTCGCGCTCCGCGACGCGGAGGTTTCGGGGAGCCCGCCGGGCTCGGGTCGGAGGCGCTCGATGGCGGAGGAAGCGGTCAGCCGTGGCGGCTGGAACCCGAACCAGTACGACCGCTTCCGGGCGGAGCGCGAGCAGCCGTTCTACGACCTCGCGGCCCTGGTCCGCCGCGAGTCCGGCATGCGCGTGGCCGACCTCGGCTGCGGCGACGGTCGCCTGACGGCCTGGCTCCACGGCGAGCTGGGCGCGGCGGAGACGCTGGGCATTGACTCGTCCGCCGAGATGCTCGCGAAGTCCGAGGCGAACGCCGGGGGTGGCGTCTCCTTCCGGCAGATGGACATCCTTGACGCTTCGGACGCCTATCCGGAGGCCTTCGACCTCGTCTTCTCGAACGCGGCGCTCCAGTGGATCCTCGGGCACGAGACGCTCTTTCCGCGGATCGCGCGGATGGTGAAGCCGGGCGGGCAGTTCGCCGTGCAGATGCCGGCGAACGGCAAGGCGCCGTCGCATCGCATGGCGGCCGTCGTGGCGGCGGAGGAGCCCTTCGCCACCGCTCTCGGCGGGTGGATCCGCGAGGACCCGGTGCAGGACCCCGAGTTCTACTCGGCGCTGCTCCGCGAGCGGGTCGGGTGCGCCGAGCAGCTCGTGCGGCTGCAGGTGTACGACCACGAGCTCGCGGAGACGCGCTCCGCGGTGGAGTGGGTGAAGGGCTCGCTGCTCACCGCCTACCTCGCGCGGCTTCCCCAGGAGCTCCACGCGCCGTTCCTCGAGCGGTACACCGAGGCGCTTGTTGCCGAGGTAGGGGAGCGCGCCCCGTACTACTACCCGTTCCCGCGCGTCTTCCTCTGGGGGCGGATGCCCGCCTAGGCCCGGCTTCCCTGGGAGTGACAGCCCGCCGCCGGAGCTGGCCGGTGCGGACGGTACGGTCGTTCCCGAAATTCGACGAGCCGCCGGTTTACTTTCGTACGCGGGCGGCGTTGTCGGATAGGCACGTGCACATCGTCACAAGTGAGGCACCGAGCACACGCGCCGGGGTTGGCCTCGGCGCGGAGTGGAAGGAGCGAATCGTGCGTCTGAGGGACTACTACAGCCGCGTCGTACGCGACGGCCGCAACGGCCGCCCGTCGATCGACGAGGTGCGCGCCGACTACCGGCGTGACCTCAAGCGGCAAGTCGACGCCCACCTGATCCGGTAACGGTCATGTGCACATCGACCAGCGGCTTCCGCTAGAGGCCCGGGGACGCCCGGGCCTCTTCGTTTCACGCTGTCCGTCGCAGGCTGAGACGCCCTCGGGACTTCCCCTGTCGCGGGCGCCGGCGGAGGATGGACGGCGTGATGCCCTCCCTCGCCCGGATGATCTCGTACGGCACGGTCGGCCTGCTGGTGCTGATCGTGGTCGTCCTGCTCCCGATGACCGGGGCGCTCGACGTCCCCCGCCTCCCCGTGAACCTCGGCGACATCCGCGAAGGACGCGTGGTCGAGGTGCTCCAGGACGAGTTGCAGGCGTCCCAGCGCGGAGACGTCCGCCGGCAGCTTGCCGTGGTCGAGGTCGGCGGCGAGACGATCGAGGTCGAGCACGTCTTCGTCGAGGGCTCGGCGGGAGGGTTCACGCTCGCCGCCGGGGACGAGGTGCTCGTCGTCGGCAACGAGTTCAACGGGCAGACCACCTACTTCATCCAGGAGCGCGTCCGCCGCACCTCGATCTGGGCGCTCTCGCTCGCCTTCGCGCTGCTCGTGGTGCTGGTCGGCGGGCGACAGGGGGCGCTGTCCCTCGTCGCGCTCGCGATCTCGTTCCTCGTGATCGTCCGGTTCATCGTCCCGGCGATCTACTCCGGGTGGGATCCGGTCCTCGCCGCGATCCTCGGGGCGCTCGTGATCATGTCCGCCGCGCTCGTGATCGGACACGGGCCGAGCGCCAAGACGTGGATCGCGTTCGGCGGGACCGCGCTCGCCCTCGCGCTGACGGGGGCGCTCGCCGTGTTCGCCGTCGGCTTCAGCCAGCTCACCGGCCTCGGCGACGAGGATGGCGCGACGCTCCAGATGCTCGTCCAGGGCGTCAGCGCGAGCGGCCTCCTCCTCGGGGGCATCATCATCGGCGCGCTGGGCGTCCTCGACGATGTCACGACGACGCAGGCGTCCACGGTGATGGAGATCCACCGCGCGAACCGCGCGCTCGGGCCGGCCCAGCTCTTCGCCCGCGCCATGAACGTCGGCCGCGACCACATCGCCTCGACGACGAACACGCTCGTGCTCGCCTATGCCGGCGCCTCGCTGCCCCTCCTGATGATCCTCGCCGGCCAGGGTGAGCCGCTCGGCATCCTCGTCTCCTACGAGCAGCTCGCGACCGAGGTAGTGCGCACGCTCGTCGGCAGCATGGGGATCGTCGCCGCGGTGCCCATCACCACGGGGCTGGCGGCGTTCCTCGTCGGCTCCGGCGCGGTCAGCGACCGCGACGACGAACACGATCCCGTCGCCGCGGCCCGCGCCTAGGGCGAGAGGGCGTCGGAAGCGTCCCACATCCGCTGGAGGATCGCGCCGCCCTCCGCGTCCGCTGGGTCGAGCAGCTCGACGGCGTACTGCTGCCGGACGACCGTCGGCCGCAGCCGGACTCCGAGGATGCGCTCACGGCTGAAGCCGACCTCGAGGATCGCCCCCTGCGTCGTCTCCACGGACCAGTCCTGGTCGAAGACGAAGTTGCCGAGCCCGTATGCAACGAACCCGTCCCCGATCCACTCCGTGGCCTGGACCCAGTGTGGGTGGTTGCCGACGACAAGGCTGGCGCCTGCCTTGACCGCCGTCCGCGCCAGCTCGCGCTGCCGCGCGCTCGGCGTCGCCGTGTACTCGATCCCCCAGGAGAAGCCCACGACGACATGGTCCGCCCGCTCCGCCGCGCGCCGGACGTCCTCGGCGAGGCCGTCGAGGTCGGCGTGCGCCGTCCCGGCCGTCGTCGCGGTGGCGCCGTAGTGCTGGAAGGCGATGTCGTCGTAGGCCAGGATCGCGAACGTCACCCCGTCCACCTGGACGATCACCGGCTCCCGGGCCGCTGCCAGGTCCGGGCCCGCCCCGACGGTCAGCAGTCCGGCGGCCTCGAGGTGCGCCACGGTCTCGATGACGGCCGACTGGTAGGCGCAGCCAGGCCAGCAGTCGCCCACGTGGTTCCCCACGGCCAGCGCGACATCGACGCCCGCCTCAGCCGCCGCGCGTGCCGCCTCCGGCCGCGTGGAGAGGTTGAACGTGGGCGTGCAGGGCGTCGGTGGGCCTTCGATCACGGCCGGCTCCCAGTGCGCGACGACGAGGTCCGCTCCCGCGATGAGGTCGCGCGTGCCGTCGTATGTGGTCCCGTAGCCCTCCTCGAGCCCGGCGACCCGGTCGGAGACGCAGCGAGCGGGGATCAGCTCGCCCGTGGCGAGGAAGAGCACCGGTTCCTCGGGCGGCACGGCGCCGGCGATGACTTCGCGCACCTCGCCCGCGAGCGGCCCGTCGGCCCGGCGGTACTCGGCGAGGGGGTTCGCGTCGGGAGCGTCTCGGTACGGGTCGAACCCGGCGACCACGAGCGCGCGTACCTCCGGCGTCAGCTCCTCCGCCGGGATCACTCCGAGCGCGTCAGGCCTCGTTGCGACGGCCCCGATGACCTCGGCGAGCGATGCGGTCTGTAGCTCCCTCGAATCCGAGGGGAATGCGCCCGCCAGCCACGCGGCAGCTGCCGGGGTGGCGACGATGGGCCCCGGGCCGTGGAGCAGCCCCGCGAGGTCGTCACCGGCGTCGAGGAGCGCGCTCCGCGGATGCGTGACGATGACCCACGAGCGCGCCAGGAACCCCTCGGACGCCCCGATCCCGGCTGCGGCGTCGGTCACGCGCGTCTCGGCGTGGTCGGCCACGGTGAACCCCGCCGCTTCGAGGGCCGCCCGGTACCGGTCGGCTTCCGCCGGGTCGGCGACCTCGACCGCGACCGAACGCGCGGGGGGAGGCGACGCGCCCGCGAGGGCCGGCGTAGCAGCGGCCGCGGTGCCGCCCGCCGCCTCGAGGTCAGCATCGCCCTCGCAGGCGACGGACAGGAGCGCCGTCGCGACGAGCGCGAGGAGCGCGAATCGGACGAGCACGGCGGGGAGGGGACGGGCGCGACGCTGGAGCATGGCTCGAAGGCTACTCGAAGAGCCACCAACGTTTCCGGCGTGGCGGGACGGAGGACGGGGTGAGGCCGAAGCGGTCGATCGCCGCCCGCACCATCACCTCGACGGCCTCGGCGGGCGAGTCGGTGACCGTGAAGCGGTGGAGGTCGTGCTCGTCGATCTTCCCGGAGGCCACGAGCCGGGAGCGGAAGAAGCCCATGAGGTCGCCCCAGAACGCGGCGTTCATCAGCACGATCGGGAAGTCGCGGATCTTCCCGGTCTGCACCAGCGTGGCCGTCTCGAACGCCTCGTCGAGCGTGCCGAAGCCGCCCGGCATGACGATGAAGCCGTAGGAGTACTTGAGCAGCATCACCTTGCGCACGAAGAAGTAGTGGAAGGTCACGAAGCGGTCGAGGTAGGGGTTCGCCTCCTGCTCGTGCGGGAGCACGATGTTGCAGCCCACGGAGCGCCCACCGGCCTCGCGGGCGCCGCGGTTCGCGGCCTCCATGATCCCGGGCCCGCCGCCGGTCATGACGGTGAACCCGGCCCGCGCCAGGCGGGCGCCCACCTCGCGCGCCATCTCGTACTCGGGGTCGCCCTCATGGACACGGGCGGAGCCGAAGACGGTCACGCAGGGGCCGAGGAAGTGGAACGTGCGAACCCCGCGGAAGAACTCGCGGCCGATGCGGAGCAGGCGGAGCAGCTCGGAGCCGCGGTCGTCCGGCCCGAGCAGGAACTGCTGCTCTGACGCGTTGTGCTCCCGAGGCCCTTCGACGCGTGGGTCGGTGGAGACGCCGGTCCTGCGCTGGTCCATGCTCCCGCTCCTCCGGCTGAGGGTAGGGCGATGCGGCCTCAGTCGCTCTCGGGGGCGCCCCGGCCCGGCGTGCCGTCCCGCAGGCGCCGCCAGCCGTCGTAGCCGAGCGAGGCGGCAACGCCGGTGACCAGGCCGAGCAGCAGCACCGTGGGCAGCGCGGGCCCGGCCCCGTCCGTCCCGAGGAGGCCGGCGCTCCACAGCCCCAGCACCCACGCGACGGCGGCGAAGTCCGTCACCAGCGGCCACGGCGAGCGACCCTCCACGGCCACGGCCCGCTTGAGGTGCTCCACCAGCACCGGCAGCGCCGCCGGTACCGCCGCCAGCCCGATGAACGACTCCCAGTGCGGCTCCATGCGACGCCTCCCCGCTCCCGCGACCGACCTCGGGAGCATCGCCCCGAGGCCCGTGAGCCCGAAGGCTGGGGTGGCGCTAGCGCCGCGCGCCGAGGGTGGACTCGATCCAGTCGAACACGGGCCCGGCCGCCCAGAAGCGTGCGGCGCCGTCCTCACCCCGCGTGCGGTAGCCCACGTGGCCACCACGGTCCGCGATCGCGACGCGGACACGGCCGTCCGCGGCGCCGTGGTGCGCGGCGACCAGGGCGGCCGGGATGAACGGGTCGTTGCGTGCGGTGAGCAGATACGCGGGGACGCGGAGGCCCCCGAGGATCGCGCCTGCGCCGGCCGACTCGTAGTACGCGTCGACGTCGGGGAAGCCGGCGGCGGGCGCCGTGAAGTATCCGTCGAAGTCGCGGATGGATCGGACATAACGGAGGTCGGCGGGCGGCCCCGGGACGGGGCGGACCGCGCGGATGCGGTCTAGCATCCCGCAGAGCCCGAGGATGAAGTTGAGCCGGTAGACGAGGTTGCTCGGGCGGTGGATCTCACGTTCGATGACGAAGAAGTCCAGCGCCGGGTTCATCGCCACTACGGCGTCGGCGCGGCTGCTCTCGCCGGCGAGGGCGGCGTAGCGCAGCGCCATGTTCGCCCCCAGGGACCCTCCGACGAGGACGTAGGGCCGCGGGAGGCCCCGGGCCTCCATCTCCGTGAGCACCGCGCCGAGGTCGTCGCTCTGGACGGCGCTGAAGAGCGTCGATGCCAGGCGCTCGGTGCCGCCGTGGTTGCGGAGGTTCACGCGGACGGCGTGCCAGCCCCGCCGCACCGCCGCGTCGGCCATGGCGACGACGTGAGGCCGTTCCGCCGAGCCGCCGAGGCCGTGGACGACGAGCAGCGAGCCGCCGACACGCTCCGGCGGCGCCGACCAGAACGTCTCGACGCGTGTCCCGGGGCCGACCGCCACGAGGCGCCGGTCGGCCTCGAGCGGACCGACCGGGAGCGGGAGCGCCGAGGCGAGGATCGTCTCGAGGTGCCCACCGCGCATCCACCACGGGAACGGCCCCGCGCGCAGCATGTCGATGTGGTCGAGGGCGGCCGCGCGGGCGGTCGCCGCCTCGTCGCGGTGGTCGTCGGCCTCTGGATCCATGCGTCGAGTAGACCATCCGCAGCGGCGGCGGCCAAACACGGGGCCGAGCGATGGCTATCCTCGACGTGGAGCCCGCGGGCAGAGGAAGGGGGCGCGATGGCCACGGTCGAGGAGCGCTGGGCCGCCGAGCCGTACTGCTACCTGACGACGGTCGGCCGCCGGACGGGCAGGCCCCACGAGATCGAGATCTGGTTCGCCGCCGTGGGGGACACCATCTATCTCATGAACGACGGCGGCGAGGACGCAGCGGCGGGCGAGTCCGACTGGGCGAAGAACCTCCGCGCGAACCCGAGCGCCCGCGTGCGGATCGGGGATGAGACGTTCGCCGGGGAGGCCCGGCCCGTGGAGTTCGACAGCCCGAGCACGAGCGGGCGCGCGAGCTGCTCGTCCCGAAGTACGAGCGGGCCGACTACGACCTGGCGCGGTGGCGCGCGACGGCGTTTCCCGTCGCGATCGCGCTGCGCCCGTTACCCTCCGGAAGCTGACCGCACGAATATCGCCCCGCCAGAATCGGGACCTTCGTCCGGCCCCGGCGCTGGCGGGTGACGCCGCCGGGGAGGAATCTCTGCGCATGGCTACACGCACCGTCGCGTTTTCCTCGGACCGATCGAGCGCTGAAGCGCGCGTGCGCCGCATGGCGTGGCTCACGCTCGCGCTCACCATCGCGACCATCGTGATGGGGGCAGTCGTCCGCGCGACCCACTCCGGGGACGGTTGCGGCCCGAAGTGGCCGACCTGCGAGGGCACGCTGGTGCTCCCCGGGACGGGCGAGCGGGCACAGCTGATCGAGTTCTCCCACCGCGCGATCTCCGGCTTCAGTCTGATCGCCGTCGTGATCCTCGCGGTGATGGTCTATCGCACCTACGTCGCGGGACATCCCGCCCGGAAGGCGGCGCTGTGGAGCGTCGGCCTGATGATCTTCGAGGCGCTCATCGGCGCCCTGATCGTCGTCTACGGGTGGGTCGCCCACGACCGTTCCGCCGCGCGGCAGGTGTCGGTGCCGCTCCACCTCGTCAACACGTTCCTGCTGACCGGCGCCATCACCTACACCGTGTGGCTGATCGAGGGGTACGCGCGCCCCGCGCTGTCCTCGGTCCCACGGCGCACGCGCGTCCTGCTCGGGCTGGCCTTCGTCCTGCTGCTGATCGCGGCGACGGGGGCGACGACCTCCCTGGCGGACACGCTGTTCGCCGCGGAGACGCTGGGCGAGGGGATCCGTCAGGACTTCGACAGCGAGTCCGCCCTGATCGTCCAGCTCCGCATCCTGCACCCCGTGGTCGCGATCCTCGGTGGCGCGCTCATCGCGTGGTTCGCCTGGCGTCACCTCGACGAGATCGAGGAGCGAGGCCACGCGTGGGCTGCCCGTGTGCTGCTGCTGGGCATCGCGATCCAGGCGACGCTCGGCTTCGTCCACGTGGCGCTCCTCACGCCGGTCGTGACGGGGCTGATCCACCTGTTCATCGCGCAGGCGCTGTGGATCGCGCTCGTGTGGGTGGCGCTGTCGCTCCTCGCGGCGCCGGGCCGCGCAGCGAGCCCCTCTCGGGGCGTCTAGCCGCGCCTCCACCCCGACGGCGCCGCACCCGACGCGCTGCGACCGACGCGCCTGGCACGAGCTGGGGGCGACGCCACCCCCGGGCGAGGCGGCTCGCGCTCCGGGAGGGGGCGATGTCGGTCCGAACGGGCGAGGGCAGCCTGCGCGGAGCAGCCGCGGAGGGCCGCCGCGGGGCTAGCCCCGGGCGGCGATCGCGGCCTGCACCGCCTGCGCGATCAGCGAGGCGAAGGCGGTGCCGCCTGACGGCGTGAGGTGGACGCCGTCCGCGCCGAAGTAGTCGCCGACCCCCGTGCTGGCGGAGTGCCAGTCGATGATCCCGAAGCCGTGGGACGCGGCCTGGCGCTCCAGGGAGCCATTGACTTCGCCCTCCCAGCGCCGGGGCACCGTCACGTTCACGAAGAGCACCGTCCGGTCGCCGAGCGCTGCCATGAGCTCCCCGAACTGGCCGTCGGTGAAGGTGCCGTTCGCGCCGAGGCTCAGGACGACCACGTCTCCGAGCGCACCCTGCGCCTCCAGCGCGCTGATGACCTCGGTCGCGGTCCAGAACTGGCGTCCCACCTCGGCGTCGATCACGGCGCCGGGCAGCGCGGCCTGAAGCGCCCCCAGGGCGCCGAGGGCGACCGAGTCCCCGATCACCGTCACGGACGCGCCGAGGCTGTCCGCGTTCGGGGTCGTGCTCGGCGATGCGGAGGTGAGCCCACCGTCGACGTTGCCGGAGGAGGCGGAGGCGGCTGACGACGGGCCAAGGTCAGCGGGCGTCGGCTCGGGCGCGACGTCCTCGGCGCCCGGCGTGGCCGGTGCGGTCGAACCCGGCGTGCTCGCGTCTGCGGAAGCGGCGCGGGACGGGGCAGGGGCCAGTGTGGCCGTCGGACTGGCGGTGGACGTCGAGGGCGTATCGGTCGGCGTGCCGGCGGTGCTGATGGGCCGCGGCGTCCGCGTCGGGCCGGCGACCAGGTCGCTCGCCGGCGCGTCGGACGCGCTCGCGCTCACCTGCTGCTCGATCGCGGCGAGGTCGTCCGCGAGGCCGATCCGGAGCGGGAGTCCTCCCGCGGCCACGATTGCGACGAGCCCCACGGCCAGGACGCCGGCCGGACGCGCCCAGGGCCGCTGGAGGTACGGGCCGTCACCCAGCTCGAACGCCGGGAGCCGCCAGCCGGTGCGGCCGCGGAAGCTGTTCTCCACCAGGCGGTAGGAGAGCTCGGCCAGGATCAGCGTGGCGCCGAGGCGTGCGGCCAGCAGCGAGTAGGACTGGAGGTCGGCGCTGAGCTGCGGCTGGCTCAGCACGAACACCGGCCAGTGCCAGAGGTAGATCGAGTAGGAGCGTTCCCCCAGCCAGCGGAGCGCCGGCCGCGAGAGCGTCCACGCGACGGTGTTGCGGCCATGCAGGGCGCCGACCATGACCAGCACGGTCGCCGTCGAGGCGAGGAAGAAGCCGCCGCGGTAGATGAACGGGTCGAACTCGCTCGTACGGAGCGTGAGGAAGGCGAGGGCGGCCACGCCAGCCCACCCGACAACCTCGACGGCCGGGCGCGGGATCCGCGCCGCGAGCGCCGGCCGGAGGACGATCGCGAGGGCCGCGCCGAGCAGCAGGCCCGCCACGCGGGCGTCCGTCCCGTAGTACGCGCGCGAGGGGTCCGTCTCAGGGCTGTAGAGGCCGGCGACGACGAGCGTGCTGATCGCGGCGAGCGAGACCGCGAGCGCGAACGCCGCGAGACGGCCGCCGAACTTCAGCGCGCCGATGAGCAGAATCGGCCAGACGACGTAGAACTGCGCCTCGACCGCCAGCGACCAGAAGTGGAGGAACGGGGACGGTGAGGTGATCGTCTCGAAGTAGGACTGGTCGCGCACGAGGAAGAACCAGTTGCCGACGTAGCCGAGGGAGGCGAGCGCCTCCGCGGTCAGGTCACCGATGCTGCGGACGCCGAGCGCCGCATAGACGACCCAGGTGAGGGTCGCGGCGGCCACGGCCGCCGGGACGAGCCGGCGCACGCGCCGGCGCCAGAACTCGCGGGTCTCGTCGCCGTCCGGGATCGGCACGCCGCCGTCCTGCGTGCGGGCGCGGGCGAGGAAGAGCACCGTGACCAGGTAGCCGGAAATGACGAAGAAGACGTCAACGCCAAAGAACCCGCCGGGGACCTCGTCCAGGGACGCGTGATACGCGACCACGGCGAGGACGGCGAGCGCGCGCAGCCCATCAATCGCTGCTACGTACGGCAGCGCCGTCCGACCCACAGGTTGGGTCACGAGAACCCTTTCGAGCCGTCTCCTGCCCGCCCACGCAAGAATGCGCCAATAGGCACGATCACTTCAACACCTGACGATGAGATTTCGGCGAAAAGTTACAGACGGACTATCAACGTGGCTGGCTCACACGCGGTCCCGGACGGTGTACGCTCCCCCGCAATCACATACGTCATCGTCAACGTCGACGGGAGGTGCGCGGTGCCGGGAGTGCTGTCAGGGATCCGAGTGCTCGAGTTCTCTCAGATCGTCGCCGCGCCCGTCGCGGGTGTGAACCTGTCTGACTTCGGCGCGGACGTGGTGAAGGTGGAGCCGCCCGAGGGCGAGCAGACGCGCCGCACCGGTTCCGTCGTGCCGGGCGAGAGCAAGGGGTTCCAGGCGCTCAACCGGGGCAAGCGTTCGCTCGTCATCGACCTCCATGATGAGCGCGGGCAGGCGGTCCTGCGGCGGCTGATCCCGCAGACGGACGTGGTCCTGATCAACTACCGCTACGGCGTGGCCGAGCGGATGGGGATCGACTACCCCTCGCTCTGCCAGCTCCGGCCTGACCTGATCTACTGGCAGAACACCGGCTTCGGCGAGCAGGGGCCGGAGGTATTCCGCGCCGGCTCGGACATCGTGGCGCAGGCGTACTCGGGGCTGATGGTCACGGATGCGAAGGTCGACGAGGACGGCGCGCCCGACCTCATCTCGGTGCCGATCGCGGACATCGTCTCGGGCTTCGCGGCCGCGATGGCCGTCGGGATGGCGCTCTACCACCGCGCGCGGACCGGCGAGGGGCAGTACCTCAGCACCTCGCTGCTCAGGACGGCGCTCTTCCTCCAGGCCGCCGCCGTGATGCGCGAGCCCGTGTCCGACGCCGTGCTTCGCGACCCGATGCTCGAGCGCGCGCAGGCGGTGGTCGAGGGTGGCGCGTCCTATCCCGATCTGCTGGAGGCGCGACGGGCCGGGCAGAACGCCCGTCTCGCCTTTCGCCTGTACTACGGCGGCTACCGCGCCCGGGGTGGCGCCGTGGTCCTCGGTGCGCTCACGAAGACCAACCGCGACCGCATGCGGGAGGTCCTCGGCTTCCCGGAGGAGGACAGCGACACCCCCGGCTACGACGCGCTCGATCCGGAGAACCAGCGCCGGGCGATCGAGTGGAAGCAGCGCTTCCGCGACCGCTTCATGCAGCGGTCCGTCGAGGAATGGGTCCACGACTTCGACGCCGCCGGCGTCCCGGTCTCGGCGGTTCGCCAGCCGGAGGAGCTCGCCGACGATCCCCAGGTGCAGGCGGACGGGATGATCTGGGACGTCGAGCACACCGTCACCGGGCCCCAGCGCGTCGTAGGGCCGGCG
Source organism: Dehalococcoidia bacterium (assembly GCA_050250415.1). Lineage (GTDB taxonomy): Bacteria > Chloroflexota > Dehalococcoidia > UBA2979 > UBA2979 > W-Chloroflexi-9. The sequence continues at coordinate 215,239 of JBFWOO010000004.1, forward strand.
GTGGTGATGTCGCAGACGCCGACTGCCGTGCAGCGCCCCGCGCCCGCGCTGGGCGAGCACTCCGCAGAGATCCTGATCGAAGCCGGCTGCCCGCCCGAGGAGGTGGCGCGGCTATGCGCGGAGGGCGTCCTCGTCCAGCGGTAGCCGCGGGGCCGCACGCCGCCGTCAGCCGAGCGCGATCTCTCGCACGTCGTCCGCGACGACGAGCCGGGCGCGCGTGATCGCCTGCACGTCCGCCGGTGACCAGCCGGGCGCCACCTCGCGCAGCACGATCCGGCCGCCGACGAGGTCCATCACCGCGACGTCCGTCACGATGCGGTTCACGCAGCGGGGCGCGGTCAGCGGCAGCGTGCAGCGTTCGAGGATCTTCTGCGCCCCGTCAGCGGTCGTGTGGAACATCATGATGATCGTCCGCCGCGCGCACGTCGCGAGGTCCGGCGCGCCGCCGAGGTTCGCGGCGGGCTTCCCCGGCGCGTGCGCGTTCGCGAGGTTCCCCTCCGCGTCCACCCGCATGCCGCCCATGACGGTCACGTCGATATGTCCGCCCCGGATCAGCGCGAACGACTCATCGTGGCTCAGGAACACCATCCCCGGCCGCGGCTCGACGGGCCGGTTCCCCACGATGAAGACGTACGGGTCGACGTCGGCGGGGTCGCGGAGCATGGGGCCGAACCCGAGCAGGCCGTGCTCGGAGTGCAAGAGCACGTCCATGTCGGGCGGGATGGCGTCGGCGCAGTGCATGGGGATGCCGATGCCGAGGTTGACCACCGCGCCGTCGAAGAACTCGCGCACGACGACCATCGCCATCACCGTGGGATCGAGGCGGGGCGCCGGATCGCGGCCCGCGGGCATCAGCAGGGCTCCTGCCAGGTCGCGGGCGGCGTCGAGGGACGCACGACCACGCGCTGGACGTAGACACCGGGCGCATGAATCGCGTCCGGGGCGAGGTCGCCCAGCGGGACAACCTCGTCGACCTCGGCCACGGTGACGCGTGCGGCGCCGGCCATCGTCTCGTTGAAGGTGCGCGGCCCCCGGAAGACCAGGTTGCCGTAGCGGTCGGCCTTCCACGCGCGGATCAGCGCGAAGTCCGCGTGCAGGGCGTGCTCCAGGACGTGGGGGACGCCGTCGAAGTCCCGCGTCTCCTTCCCCTCGGCGACCACGGTGCCGGGGCCCACGGGCGTGTAGAACGCCGCGATGCCGGCCCGGGCGGCGCGGATGCGCTCCGCGAGGGAGCCCTGGCCGGTGACCTCCACCTCCGCGTCGCCGGCGTTCAGCCGCTCCTCGAACGGCCAGACGACCTTGCCAGTGCCGACCGGGAACGAGGTGATGAGCTTCCGGATCTGCCCCTGCTGGGCCAGCAGCCCCGCCTCCCAGTAGTCCGAGGGCCACGTCACGATCTCAGCGAGCGCGCGGGCGAGGACCTCGGCGTTCTGGGGCCCGGTGCTCGCCGAGGTCGTGGCGACGGTGAGGTCGCGCGCGCCGTTCCGGGCGAGGGCGGCGATGAGGTAGGAGGGCGTGTTGAACGGCGAGGCGAAGCCGCCGAGGTGGATAACGGCACCATCCGCGATGTCGGAGACGGCTTCGTCGAAGCTGGCGACGGTCTTGTCGATCATGCGGCCTCCCGCGGAGGCCGCACTCTAGCGCACCGACAGTAGGCTGCGCAGGTACACGCACGTGATGGAGGGGATGCACATGGCCGAGATGACGCGCGACGAGGTGTTCCAGTGGCTGAAGGACGGGGCGGGCTACGTCCGCCTCGGGACCAACGGGAAGGACGGCTACCCGCACGTGGTGCCGCTGGGCTACTTCGTGATGGGCGAGGAGATTGTCCTGAACATGCGCGGGCAGCGCGAGGCGAACGTCCGCCGTGACCCGCGCGTGTGCCTCACGTGGGATGCCGGCACGAGCATGGCGGACCTCAAGGGCGTCGTGATCCGCGGCACCGCCCGCATGGTGGACGACCCGGCGGGCTGCCTCGAGCTCACGCGGGAGGGCGCCCGCCAGCGCGGCGTGGCGGAGGCGGAGCTGCCCACGGAGGCGCGTCGCGGTCGCAACTTCGCCGTGGTGAAGGTGGACAAGCTCGCGTCCTGGGACAACACGAAGCAGTAGCCTCCAGGGGAGCGCCGCCGGCCCCCTGCCGCGATCGACGACGCCACGAAGACACGAAGACGCCCGCCTCGTGAGAGGCGGGCGTCCTGCGTTTGGCTTCCCGCGGAGGCGGGGACCGTCGATTAGTTGTCGGCGGTGAGCACCAGCGTGCCGGTCGCGGACAGCGAGCCGCCCGTGCCGTTCACGACGAGGCTCTTCGCGTTCGTCTGCTTGCCCGGCAGGCCGTTCACGCCGTCCTCGGCGGTGCCGGAGAGCTGGCGGTACGACTCGACGAGCAGCTGCATGCCGTACATGCCGGAGTGGTTGAACGAGAGGCCGCCGCCGTTCGTGTTGATCGGGAACGAGCCGCCCGGGGCGGCCTTTCCGTCCTGGAACAGGGTGTGGCCCTCGCCCGGCTTGGCGAGGCCGAGGACTTCCGCGGTGATGGCGACGGTGATCGTGAACGAGTCGTAGATCATCGCCATCTCCATGTCCGACGGGCCCATGCCGGACATGGCGTAGGCCAGCTTGGAGGACTGGGCGGCGGAGGTCTTCGTGAAGTCCCGCATCTCGAGCATCGTCGCGTGGCCGATGGCCTCACCGGCGCCCGCGATCCACACGGGCGGCGTCGGGAAGGAGCGGGCGACCCGCTCCGACGCGATGATCACCGCGCCGCCGTGGTCGGTGACCAGGCAGACGTCCAGCAGGTTCAGCGGCCAGGAGATCACGCGCGAGTTCAAGACGTCCTCGACGGTGAGCGGGCCGCCGGCCGGGTGCGTCTCCTTCGAGTGCATCACGGCGCGGGGGTTCAGCGTGGCCCACTGACGGGTGCTGACCGCGATCTGCGCGTAGTCCTCCTTGGTGGTCCCGTACTCGTACATGTGACGCGTCATCGCGTGCGAGTAGTTGGACGGGGCCCCGGCGATGCCGTAGGGGGTCATGAACTGCGCGTCCGGGCCCAGCGGGTCACCGCCGCGCTGCGGCTGGCCGCCGCGCGGGTAGTTGCGCCGCGAGTAGCCGGCCTCGCCGTGCACGATCACGCCGATGTCGAACATGCCGGCGTTGATCGCCGCCAGCATGTGCGCCGCGTGGATCTGGTACGAGCAGCCGCCGACGGCGGTCGTGTCGACCCACTTCGGAATGATGCCCAGGTACTCGGCGTACGCGTTCGCGTTGCCGGGGTTCGCGATCGCCTCGATGTCCTTGGTCGAGATCCCCGCCGCCTTGCAGACGTTGTGGATCGCCTCGACGCCGAGCATGAAGTCGGTCTTCGGGGTCTCGAGGTAGCCGATCTTGTCGGCCTCGGCCGCAGCGACGATGGCTGCGCGCTTGGATGGATTCGCCATGTTTACGCTCCCGTTCCCTTAACCGACCAGGCGCCAGTACGGAATGCTGACTTCGTCGTTGGCCTCGTCGAACTCGACCTGGCAGAGGCCACCGATCTTCTTGAAGATCTCCTCCGGCTGGTTCGGGTCGACGCCGCGGAGGACCGTGAAGATCCGGTCGCCCTCCTTGAGGTCGATGAAGGCGGTCACGAACGGGGTCTCTTCACCCCACGCGCCGAAGGCACGGTGCTGCACCGCGAAGGTGTGCAGGTAGCCCTCGCCGGACGCCTGCTCCCACACGATGTTGCGGGAACCGCACACGGGGCAGACGAGACGGGGGTAGAAATGGAACCGGTTACACGTGGTGCAACGCGGCAACATCAGCTTCCCTTCCTTCGCGCCGGCCCAGAAGGGGCCGTTCACGTAGGGGTCGGGAACCGGGATGGGCTTGTTGTAGTCGGCCATCGTTCCTCTTCCTGCACGTCCGTTCGGACGGTGTTGCTGCTGGGCTGCCGCTCCCGGCCATCCGAGCCCGCGGCGTCCGAGACACCCGGCGGAGGGTACTCCTCCACCGGGTGATGTCGACTCCTACCCCTCGGACTTGGGCTGCTGGTTCGGCGCCGGGTTCGTGATGCCGTTCACCAGCTGGTTCGGGACTGCCCGGCTGAGCTCGTCCACGCTCCAGTGACGCGCGAGGTGGATCGAGCGTGAGACGTGCCGCTGGCTGTAGCGCGAGGCCTGCCAGCCGCTGGTCCCGATGACCTGGCCGTTGATCGCGCCGCCGGCTTCGGTGCACAGCCACGCGACCGTCGGGGCGTTGTTCTCCGGGTCGCGGGGCGTGGGGCCGTCCGGCTGAGGCGCCACGGCCTCGGCGGCGCGCCCGGCGCGCGAGATGCCGGCCGCGGCGCGGATCTGCTGCGCAGCGGCGGGGACGGACTGCGTCATGCGCGTGTTGCCGCCGGGGTAGATCGCGTTCACGGTCACGCCGTGCGGGCCCACCTCGCGGGCAAGGGCGCGCGCGAAGCCGACCATGCCCTCCTTCGCCGCGGAGTAGTTCGCCTGCCCGGTGGAGCCGAGGCCCGACCCGGACGAGAAGAGGAGCACGCGGCCGTACCCCTGCTTCAGCATCTGCGGCAGCGCCAGCCGCGTCGTGTTGAAGGCACCCTTGAGGTGCACGGAGAGGACGGCGTCCCACTCCTCCTCGGTCATGTTGAAGACCATGCGGTCGCGGAGGATGCCCGCCACGTGGAGCATCGCGTCCAGGCGGCCGTACTCGCTGACCGTCTTCTCCACGAGGTCCGCGACCTGGTCGTACTGCGAGACGTCGCAGCCGTGCGCCATCGCGCGGCCGCCCATCGCCTCGATCTCGCGCACCACCTCCTGCGCCGGGCCGAGGTCGCCCCCGGTGCCGTCCAGGTTGCCGCCGAAGTCGGCGACGACGATCGTCGCGCCCTCCTCGGCGAGCTGCAGCGCGACGCCCTTGCCGATCCCGCGCGCGGCGCCGGTCACCACCGCGACGCGCCCTGCCAGTCGGTTGCCCATCTTCGTCTCCGTTCCCTGCGCCTAGGCCCGCAGGGGGTTCGACACGCCGTTGGCCAGCGTGCGCGGCATCTGCTCGTCCAGTTCGTCCATCGTGAAGCGGCGCTCGAACGTCAGGATCTGCCGCTCGATCTCCGGGTACGTGTACAGGTACACCTCGCCGCCCCGGGCGCCGAAGAGCTGTCCGTTCACGTCCCCCGCTCCCGGGCTCAGCAGGTAGACCACCAGCGGCGCCACGCCGCTCGGGTCGTCCGGGTGGGTGTTCCCCTCCCAGTGGCGCGTCGGGAACGGCGGCGCGATGCCTGCCATCGACTCCGCCGACATGACGCCGGCGGGCGGGCGGATCTCCTCGGAGAAGCCGCTGAAGAGGCGCGTCCGCGCCAGCGGCGAGACCGCGTTGCAGGTCACGCCGTAGCGGCCGAGGTCCCGCGCGACGGTGCGCGAGAGGCCGATGATGCCCTCGGACGCGGCGGCGTAGTTCGACGCCCCGACCGAGCCCAGGCCGAAGTCGGACGCGAGGTAGACCATCCGCCCGTGGCGCTGCTGGCGCATCGCGATCGAGGCCGGCTTCGTCACCGTGAAGACGGCCTTGGTGTTGCCGTTCACCACGCTCTCGAAGTCGTCCTCGGTCATCTCCCAGATCGGCGTGTCGCGCCGGATGCCCGCCGCGCACACCAGGCCGTCGATCCGCCCGTAGCCGTCGAGGGCGGCGCGGATCGCCGCTTCGCCGCCGGCGAGCGTGGCGATGTCCTCGGTGACCGCGGTCGCCTTGCCGCCCTGCGCCGTGATCTGGTCGACGACCGCCTGGGCGATCGCCGGGTTCGACCCGGTGCCGTCCACCTCGCAGCCGTTGTCCGCGACGACGACCGATGCGCCCTCCGCGGCGGCGAGCAGCGCAACCTCGCGGCCAATGCCCCGTCCGCCGCCGGTGACGACGACGACGTTGCCGTCCAACGCTCCCATGCAATCCCCCTCGCTCTCACCCGCTACCGTCTGTCCAGCACGGGCGTAATTTCCGCGCGCATGATAAGCAGGGCGCGCCACTCTTCGTTTCACTGACGTGAAGCACCGGGTGCCGAATCTCGGGACGTGCCGAGGTTCCTCGATAGTCATGGCGCGTGCCGTCCGCGGGGCGGCGGGAGGACGACGAGCGGCGGGGGCATCCGCGCTCGCAGCGCACGCCGAGCGGCGGCGCAGGGATGGAGACACCAATGGCCGAGGCGACCCCGACGACGTTCGATCCGCGCGAGCACCTTCCGCGGTACGACGGCAGCATCGGGGTCGCAGGCCTCGGCGGCGCCGTCCGCATCCACCGCGACGCGCACGGCATCCCCCACGTGGAGGCGCCGGACGAGGCGTCGGCGTGGTTCGGGATGGGCTACGCCTGCGCCCAGGACCGGCTCTGGCAGCTCGAGTGGTACCGCCGCCGCGGTCGCGGCCGCTGGTCCGAGGTCGTGGGCGCCTCCGGGCTGCCCGGCGACCGGATGTTCCGTCGCCTGCGGCTCGTCGAGGCCTGCGCCGCAGACGTCGCGGCGATGAGCCCCGAGACACGGGCGATGTTCGAGCAGTATGCGGACGGCGTGAACGCCCTGGCCGCCGCCGGCGAGCCGCTGCCGCCGGAGTTCGCGCTCGCCGGGATCGGGTGGGAGCCCTGGACGCCCGAGGACTGCGTGATGGTCTTCAAGGTGCGTCACGCCATCATGGGCAAGCGGCTGCTCAAACTCGCCCGCCTCGAGTTCCTGCGACTCGCCGGTCCGGACGCGTATGCGCTCCTCGAGGGGATCGAGCCGGGGGGCATCAACGTCATCCTCCCACCCGGCGGTGCGCCCGAGCGCAGCTACGCCCCCACCGCCGAGGAGGTTCGGGCCGCCGCCGCCGACCTCGGCACCCTCGCCAGCGACGAGGGCGGCTCGAACTCCTGGGCGGTGCACGGCTCGCACACCACCACGGGCCGGCCCGTGATCTGCAACGACTCCCACCGACCGCTGGACGTCCCCAACGTCTACTGGCAGGCGCACCTCTGGTGCCCGGAGTTCAACGTGGCCGGGGGCGCCTTCCCGGGTGTGCCCGCCTTCCCGCACTTCGGCTTCAGCGGCGGCCTCGCCTGGAACATCACGCACGGCCAGGCGGATTACCAGGACCTCTTCTTCGAAGAGTTCCGCGGCGCTGGTGACGCCCTGCAGGTCCGCACCGAGCACGGATGGACGGACGCTGAAGTGCGGACCGAGACGATCGAGGTCCGTGGCGCGCCTGCCGAGTCGGTCACGCTGGTGCGCACCCGCAACGGCGAGGTCGTCCACGGCGCGCCGGAATCGGGCGCCGCGATCGCGATGCGCTACACGGCGACGGACCGCCCCAACCGGCAGTGGGAGACGCTGCGCCCCATGCTCTTCGCCTCGACGGTCGCTGAGCTGCACGAGACGCAGCGAGGCTGGGAGGAGCCGGTGAACGCCCTCGTCTCGGCCGACGCCGAGGGCAACATCGGCTTCCTCTACCGCGGGCGGATCCCCATGCGATCGACGACGAAGGCGCAGCAGTTCCCGGTCGCCGGGTGGACGGGTGAGCACACGTGGACGGGCGACGTCCCGTTCGAGGAGCTGCCGCAGGTCATCAACCCGCCCGAGGGGTTCGTCGGCACCGCCAACCAGCGGCCGGCCGAGGCGACCGAGCCCTACCTCGCCTACGAGTTCACCACGCCGGGGCGTTCGACCCGTATCGCCGAGGTGCTCTCCTCGAAGCCGAGCTTCACCCCCGACGAGATCACCGCGCTGCAGGCGGACACCACCTCGATCCGCGCGCGCGGCTGGGCCGTCTTCCTCCGCGACCGCGGCCCCTTCGCCGGTGACGCCGAGCGAGCGCGGGCATTGCTCGCCGGCTGGGACGGAGACCTCGCGGCCGCCAGTGCCGAGGCGCTCCTCTACGCCTGCTTCCGCATCCGCGGGATGGAGCAGGTGTTCCGTCCGATCCTCGGCGACCGGGCCTGGGACTGGGCGCTGAACGGCGGCAACGACCAGGGCCCCGCGACGCTCCTCCGCTGGTGGTACTACCTCGGCGAGGCGCTGAAGACGCCGGCAGGAGCCGCCGCCACGCCCGACGGACGCCCGTGGGACGAGGTGCTGCCGGCGATCCTCCAGGCGGCGTGGGTGCGGGCGACCGAGCTCGGCGCAGCCGACCCGGCCGCGTGGCGCTGGGACAGCGTGCACCGCACCGACGCGCAGCACACGCTCAGCGGGGCGTTCCCCGCGCTCGCGGACTCCCTCGATCCCGCCCCAGTCGCCGTCGGCGGCGACCACGACACGCTCCAGGTGTCGTCCTGGCGGGCGGTGCCGGGCACGAACTTCCGGCTTTCGAACCTCTCGGTCTACCGGCAGGTCGTCGACTTCGCCGCGCCCGAGGAGGCGTCGTGGGTGATCCCCGGAGGCGCGTCCGCGATCCCCGGGACGGCGCACGCTGCCGACCAGCAGGAGCTGTGGCGGCTCAACCAGCGCGTGCCGATGCACCTGGATCCAGAGGCGGCCCGCCGCGCCGCGCGGACGACACTCGAGCTCCGCCCGCGGTAGCTCGATCGCCCGCGCGGCTCGTCCTCGACGGCTCGTCCTCGATGGCTCGTCCTCGATGGCTCGTCCTCGATGGCTAGTCCTCGATGGCCTGGTACGTCGCGATGCGGAGCTCGCGGCGGACCGGGTAGGAGGAGGACGGCAGGAGCTGCGTCAGGAAGACCAGGGCGAGGTCTTCCTCCGGGTTCACGAAGAACGCCGTGGAGGCCGCTCCGCCCCAGTACGCCTCGCCCGGCGTCCCGAGCAGCTGCGCGCGCGTGGGGTCCATGAGCACGGCGAAGCCGAGGCCGAAGCCGATGCCTTCCATCGTGCTCTCGCCGAACTGCGGCTGCCCCATGGAGGCGAGGTCCCCGCCGGTCGGCAGATGGTTGAGCATCATGAACTCGACCGTGCGCGGTCCGAGGATGCGCTCGCCATCGAGGGTGCCGCCGTTCAGGAGCATCCGGCAGAACTGCATGTAGTCCGCGGCAGTCGTCACGAGGCCGCCCGCCCCTGAGAGGTACGGACGGGGGCCGAGGTAGGGACTGGTGTCCGGTGCATCCTGCAGCGAGTAGCGCTTCCCGGTCTCGGCACGCAGCGACGCGCGCTCGTCGCGCTTGTAGCAGGCGGCGAAACGGTCGAGGTCGGCCGGCGGCACGGTGAACCCGGTGTCGACCATGCCCAGCGGTTCGAGGATGTGGTCCCGGAGGTAGACGTCCAGCGTCTGGCCGGAGAGCACCTCGCAGAGGTAGCCCACGATGTCCGTGGACATCCCATAGTTCCACTCGGAACCGGGGTCGCAGTAGAGGGGGATCCGACCGAGCCTCTTCACCATCTCCGCGAGACTGAACTGCGTGTCCGACCCGACGAAGCCGGCGCGGTCGTACAGCTCAGCGACGGCGCTGCCGCTGCCGCGCTGCACCAGGCCGCTCGTGTGCATCAGCACGTCCCGGATCGTCATCTCCCGCGCGGCGGGGCGCACATCAGGCGAGTCGGCGGTGCCGCCCGCCATCACCTGGAGGTCGCTCAGCTCGGGGATGTACGCCGACACGGGGTCGTCGAGCTGGAACAACGCCTGCTCGTAGAGCTGCATCAGCGCAACGGAGGCGATCGGCTTGGTCATCGAATAAGCACGCACGATCGCGTCGGGCCGCATCGTCTTGCCGGCCTCATCGTCCATGTTCCCGTAGGTCTGGAAGTGCACGACCTGGTCGTGCCGCGCGATCATGGAGATTGCCCCGGCGTACTTGCCGTCGTCGATGTAGCGCTGCACCACGCGGCCGACGTTCTCGAGCGCCCGCGAGGACATGCCGACTTCCTCCGGCGCCGCCTGGATGAGCGAATCGATGGTCGTCGTCATGGTCTCCTCCTCGGCCGAACCGTCGTCCTGCGGGGCATCGTAGTCCCGTCGAGCTAGCCCACCGCGCGCCTCGCAGGGGCGTATCCTCCCGGCGATCCGGCCGCCGGCCGGCGTCGGAGGGAGGAGCTCGCGATGCTCGACGGACGGACGGCGCTCGTGACGGGAGCGGCCAGGGGGATTGGGCGGGCGGTCGCGCTCCGGCTCGCTTCCGACGGTGCGGACGTCGCGGTGAACTACCGCGGCTCCGAGGCGGACGCCCACTCGCTGGTGGCAGAGATCGAGGGCATGGGGCGGAAGGCGAAGGCGTACCAGGCGGACGTCGCGGACTACGCCGCCGTCGACCGGATGCTCGAAGCGGTGATCGCCGACTTCGGCCAGGTCGACATCCTCGTGAACAACGCGGGCATCGGCAGCAGTGGCATCGGCCGTCCCACGATCACCGAGTCGACGCAGGAGCAGGTGGACCTGCTGATGGGCGCGAACCTGCTCGGCCCCATCCACCTCTGCCGGCGGCTCGTGCCGCACATGCGGCAGGCCGCCCGCAGCGACATCGTGGTGATCTCATCGATCGCCGCGCAGAACCACGGGCCGCGGATGGGCCTCTACAGCATCACGAAGGCCGGGATCGAGTCGCTGGCGTACACGCTGGCGAAGGAGGAGCGCGAGTACGGCATGCGCGTGAACGTCGTCGCCCCGGGACTCGTCGAGACGGACATGGGGCGCAACCTGATCCGCCAGCTACCGGGCCCGGACGACATGCGCGAGCGAGACAAGACCGCCCCCTTCGGGTTCGTCTGCCAGCCAGAGGACATCGCAGCGGCCGTTGCCTACCTCGTCTCCAACGAGGCGCGATACCTCACCAACCAGCGGATCACCGTGAACGGCGGCGGCTTCTAGGCGGCGGCGCGACGATTCGGACGGGAGACGCGGGTGCTGACAGTCAACGTGAACGGCGAGGAACGCGAGGCGCCCCGGGGCGACCGCAACCTCCTCTCATACCTGCGCTTCGACCTCGGGCTGACCGGGACGAAGTACGGCTGCGGCGAGGGGCTCTGTGGCGCCTGCACCGTGCTCGTGGACGGCCAGCCGTTGCGCTCGTGCATGACCACCGTCGGCGCGGTCGCCGGCGGCGACGTCACGACCATCGAGGGCCTCGCCTCGGGCGCCGCGTTCGAGGACCTCCACCCGGTCCAGCAGGCCTTCGTCGATGAGCAGGCGATGCAGTGTGGCTACTGCATCCCCGGCTTCATCATGGGCACCGTCGGGCTCCTCAACCGCGAAGTGGCGCCCTCGGGAGGGCAGATCCGCGAAGCGCTGGCCGAGCACATGTGTCGCTGCGGCACCTACCAGCGCATCGAGCGCGCGGTGGAGCGCGCCGCGGGCCTGATGCGTGGTGACGCTGGCACGACGGGAGGCGCGGCATGAGCCTCAGCATCGTCGGCGACGTCCAGGTCGGCTTCCCCGCCGTCCGCACGGGCTACGGCCAGCAGACATACGGAAACACCTCGCCGCAGGTGGAGCGGTACACGTGGCTGATCGTTGGCGACGACGGCCGCGTCTCGGTCTTCGCCGGCAAGGTCGAGTACGGCCAGAACATTCGCACCGGCCTCGCCATCGAAGTGGCGGACGAACTGCGGGTCCCGCTCGCGGACGTCGACGTTGTCCTCGGCGACACGGACCGCGTGCCGTGGGACATGGGCACGTTCGGCAGCCAGTCCACCGCGCGCATCGGCTGGCAGCTCCGCAAGGCGGCCGCCACGGCGCGCGAGCTGCTGATCGCCCGGGCGGCCGACATCCTCGACCTCCCGGCGTCCGATCTCGAGGCGCGCGAGGGCCGCGTCTCCTCGCGGAGCGACGCGTCGAGGGGTGTCGACTACGGAGAGCTGGTCCGCGGCGACGACCTCCAGCGCGAGATCGCGGACCGCCCGCCGGTGACGCCGCCGGCGGAGTGGACGGTGATGGGACGGCCCCACCGCCGCCGCCTCGACGGTATCGATCGGGTGACCGGGCGTTCGAGGTACTCCCAGGACATCCAGCTCGCGGGGATGCTCTTCGCCACGATCGTCCGCCCGCCCGCCTACGGCGCCCAGGCGCGCTCAGTGAACGCCGCCGCCGCGGAGGCGCTGCCAGGGGTCGTCTCCGTCGTGCAGGAGGACGGCCTTATCGCCGTCCTCGCGGAGGATGACGAGGCCGCCGCGCTGGGGGCGCGGGTCGTGCAGGTGGACTGGGAAGTCCCGCAGGGGCAGCCGTCGCGGTGGGACATGTCCGCGCTGCTCGTCGAGAGCGGCGTTGAGCCTCACCCGATGCACGAGGCGGGCGACCTGGACGAGGGCTTCCGCCAGGCAGACCACGTCATCGAGTCGACCTACTACCTTCCGTACATCGCCCCGGCGCCGATGGAGCCGCGTGCTGCCGTCGCGGCGTGGGAGGGCGACCGGCTGACCGTGTGGGCGGGCACGCAACGCCCCTTCGGGCTCCGCCAGGAGCTCGCCGCGCTGTTCGGGATCGACGAGTCAGCGGTGCGCGTGATCGCTCCGGAGATCGGGGGTGGGTTCGGCGCGAAGTCGCCCTACGCCCTCGCGCACGACGCCGCCCGCCTCGCGCGGGTTGCTGGCCGGCCAGTGCGGATCGCCTTCACCCGCGCCGAGGAGAGCATGTGGTCGAACTTCCGACCGTCGGCGCTGATCCGGATCCGCAGCGGGTTCACCTCGGACGGGCGGCTCGTCGCGTGGGAGTCGGACGCGTACCACTCGGGCGAGCGCGTCATGATCGGGCGGCGCGGGGCGGAGACGCCGTATGACGCGATGAACATCCGCTCGCTCGTCTACCGCTCGGACAGCCCGCTGCCGTCCGGCTCGTACCGCTCGCTCGGCGCCGCCGTGAACCACTTCGCGCGCGAGGTGCACATGGACGAGATCGCGCAGGTCGTGGGGAGAGACCCGGTGGAGCTGCGCCTGCACAACCTCTCCGAAGCCCGCTTCCGCCGGGTGCTCGAACAGGCCGCCGACGAGTTCGGTTGGAGCGGCTCACGCCCCGCGGAGGGGCGGGGCGCTGGCATCGCGCTCGGGATCGATGTCGGCTCGTACGTCGCGACCGCCGTCGAGGTCTCCGTGAAGGAGCGGGAGGTGCGCGTGCACCGGGTGGGGGCGGCGCTGGACTGCGGCCAGGTGGTGAACCCGGAGGGCGCCCTCAACCAGATGGAGGGCTCGATCGTCATGGGCATCGGCGGGGCGCTCTTCGAGGCGAGTGACTTCCAGGACGGCCGTCTGCTGAACGCGACCTTCGCACGCTACCGCGTCCCGCGGATCACCGATGCGCCGAGGATCGACGTGCGCTTCGTGGGTGACGCAGACACGCCTTCCACGGGGGCAGGCGAGCCCGGGATCGTCCCCATCGCGGCGGCGATCTCGAACGCCGTCTGGGGAGCGACGGGTCAGCGCCATCGCGAACTACCGATCCAGCGCCACCTCTGAGCGCGGGCCGGGCGGCGCGCTATCGCGGCGGCAGCGCCGGCGCGCCCTCGGGTGGCGCGACCTCGAACGCGTTGAGGGTGTAGCCGACGATCGCGTAGTAGCCGAGCAGCCCGGTCAGGTCGACGACCCCCTGGTCGCCGAGCAGCGAGCGGGCCGCCTCGAACGACGCGTCCGAGACGCGGTGCGTCGGGCCGAGCAGCTCGCGCACGTAGCGCACGACGACGGCCTCTTCCGCGGCGAGGCCGGCGAGGTCGCCGTCCGAGGCGATGACCTCGATGGTCCCGCTCGGCACGCCAGCATCGCTCCCGAGCTTCACGTGGGACGCCCACATCACGGCGGCGTCCATCTCGCGCGCGACGGCGAGGATCGCGGTCTCGGTCTGCCGCGGAGTCAGCGCGGAGTTCCAGCGCGTGTACTCGCCGAGGACCGCCACGCGGTGCGCGAGCTCTGGACTGTGCAACAGGATCCCGTACGGCCCCGACACCGTGCCCTGCCGGGCGGCGGCGACGTGGTCGTAGGCCTCGAGGAGCTCCGCAGGGACATCGTCTCGGTGCACGAGGTTCGGGAGGCGTGTCACTAGAAGCCCGCTTCCTTGTCGATCAGGCCCTCGAGCGGCTCGCCGGCCCGGAAGTGCTCCAGATTGCGGCAGAAGCGGTCGAGGTTGCGTCCGAGGCGGAGCTGGCTTGCCCCGGCCGTGTGCGGGGTCATCACCACGTGCTTCGTCGTCCAGAGTGGGTGGTCGGCCGGCAGCGGCTCCACGTGGGCGACGTCGAGGCCCGCGCCCCCGAGGCGGCCCGACTCGACCGCCCGCACGAGGGCATCAGGATCGCAGATCTCGCCCCGCGTCACGTTCACGAAGATCGCGCCGGGCTTGAACTGCGCGAAGCGCACGTCGTCGAACATCCGCTCGGTCGTCGGTGTGAGCGGCAGGCCCGACGCCACCACGTCCGACTGCCCGAGCAGCTCATCGAGGCGGTCGGGGGGCCACACTTCGCGCACGTGGGGCGAGGGTGGCACCTCGAAGGCATCGACCGCGAGGCAGCGCATGTCGAAGCCCACGGCCCGCTGGGCGAGCGCCCGGCCGGTGCCGCCAAAGCCGACGATGCCCATCGTCAGCCCCTCCAGCTCGAACTCCTCCGCCCGGTAGGCGACGCGGCGTTCCCACGACCTCGGGCCATCGAGGATGGCGTCCGCGATGCGCCGGGTGATCGCGAGCAGCAGGCCGAATGCCGTCTCGGCGAGGTGGCTGCCGACGAGTCCCTTGTCGCCCGAGAGCAGCACGGGCGACTCCATCATCTCCGGGAAGAGGTACGCGTCCGCCCCGGCAGTCGTCGCGTGCACCCACTTCAGGCGCTTCGCCCGGCCGAGCAGGTCGGCGTCGATCCGGCCGAGCAGCACGTCGGCGTCGACGATCGCCTCGTACGCCTCGCCGGGTGACTCCGCGATCGTCACGGTGGCGCCGGGCCCGGCGGCGGCCTCGATGCGGGCGAGGACCTCGGTGTCCGGTCGCGGCATCTGCAGGGTGGGGACCAGGAGGATGTTGAGCGCGTCCATCCGCCGGAGCATAGCGGCGCGCGATCAGTAGAGCCGCGCCGCGGCTTCCTCCAGCTCGCGGCGCTCGCCCTCGTCCATCGGGGACGCTGAGGTCGCCGTCGCGATGTTCGCGTGGATGCGCGAGGGGCGCCGGGCGCCTGGTATCGCGACGGACACCCCGGGGTGCGCGAGCACGTAACGCAGGAGGTTGGCGGGGGTGAGCAGTCCCGCGACCCCCTCGTCGATGCGCCCGCGCATCACGCTCGTCCTGCCGGATCCGCCAAGCGGGCGCATCACGATCACGCCGACGTCGTGCTCGTTGGCCAGCTCGATCATCGGCGCGGTCTCGGTGAAGAACGCGGAGTACTCGAGCATCACCGCGTCGAACACGTCCGAAGTGATCAGCTCGCGGAGGAGATCGGTGCTGTGGCAGGAGACCCCGATATGCCCGATCAGGCCGCGGTACTGGGCGACCTGGAGTCCCTCCAGCGCCCCGTCCTCGGCCCGGACTTCCGCCCACGCCTCCGGCGTCGAGATGTCGTGCAGCTGGTAGACGGCGATCTGCGGGACCCCGAGGAAGGAGACGCCGCGGTCGATGTCACGTTGCGCCCCCGCCGCGGTGTGACTGAACGTCTTGCTCTCGAGGTAGACGCCATCCGGCAGGCCGCCCCGGGCGCGGACGACCTCGCCGATGAGGAACTCGCTGCCCTCGTAGTCGCGGGCGGTGTCGATGAAGGTGATGCCTCCGTCCAGGGCCGCCTCGATGGTGGCGTGTGACTCGTCGGAATGCGGTGTGTCCATTGCGCCGAGGCCGAGCTCGGTGACCATCAGGCCGGTGCGGCCGAGGCGGCGCGTTCGCAGGTGGCTCATGGGCGTCCCCTTCGTCACCACGATAGGCCGAGCGGTGCACCTCGCAGGAGTGCTCAGCGCACGAGGGTGATGAGCGCCGTGGCGGTGACCATGCTCAGCAGCGTCGAGAGCACCACGGAGCGCGTGACGAAGTCAGGCCGGGCGTTGAACTCCGTGGCGAGGACCGTCGCGACGACGGCCGTCGGCATCGCCGCCAGGACCACGAGCGTGTCCCGCGCCAGCTCGTCCAGCCCCACGGCGCTCGCGACGAGCCAGGCAGCGACCGGCGCGATCAGCAACCGGAGCGCATTCGACGCGATCGTGTCGCGGACCTCGGTCATCGCCGCGGCGACGTGGAGCTGCAGGCCGAGCACCACGAGCATGACCGGGACGGCGGCGCCGGCGAGCGTCTCCACGGGCGCCTCGATCGTCACGGGGAGGTCGACGTTCAACGCGTTCACGGCCACGCCCGCGGCGGCGGCGTAGACGACGGGGTAGCGGAAGGGCGCCTGGAGCGCCCTCGCCGCGGAACCGCCCGCCATCGACGCGACGGCGATCCCGGCGGTGTACGCGAGCACCGCCCCGACGACGAAGTTCACGACGGCAATGTCGAAGCCAGCCTGTCCGAAGGCGAGGAGGGCGACCGGCAGTCCCATGTTGCCGACGTTCGGCGTGACGGCGGCGAGCGCGAAGCCGGCCCGGAGCGCCCGGGGGTGCCGGAACGCCGTCGACCAGGCAGTGGCCGCGACGTACATCGCGACGAACGTGAGGACGCCGACGGCGACGATGCGCAGCGCATCCCCGCCCGGCACCTCGGTCGTGGAGAGCGAGTGGAAGACCAGCGACGGGCTGAACAGGTAGAAGACCAGGCCGGAGACCGGACGGACCGGGATGGACTGCCAGCGACCGACGGCCGCGCCCAGGATCGCGATCAGGGCCACCGGCAAGACGACCTCGAAGAAGACGGAGAGCACGCGTGGGACCTGTCCGGTGCGAGGAGGGGAGGGCGGGAGCTAGTCGTCGCCGTCCCGGCGCGCGACCGGGAGGGTGACGCAGACCGTGGTGCCGGCGCCGGGGGTGCTCTGGAGGTCGAACGCGCCGCCCATCAGCCGCGCGCGCGTCTCCATGTTCCGGAGCCCGAACTGGCTGTCGCGCCGCTTGGCGGACAGGTCGAACCCCTCGCCGTTGTCGGTGAGGCGGAGCTTGAGCTGATCGTCGCCGTCGGTGAGCGACATGGTCACGGCCGTGGCGTGGGCGTGGCGGCGCACGTTCGAGAGCGCCTCGCGCACGAGCAGGAACAGCTCCACGGCGGCCGTCTCGTCCAGCACCGGGACGTCCGCATCGACGGTGAACGTGACCGGGATGCCGGAGGTCGACTCGAAGAGCCGGGCCAGCGAGGAGAGCGACTCCACCAGGTCGCCGGTGAAGTCGGCGGGGCGGAGGTCCATGACATAGCGTCGGATGTCGGTCATCGCGTCGTTCAGCGAACCGACGGCCTCGTTGAGCCCGCCACGGGTCTCCTCCGGGAGGTCCGGGACGCGCCGCAGGATCGAGGATATCTGGAGGCCGACGCTGTACATCGTCTGCATGACGCCGTCGTGGAGGTCAGCGGCGATGCGCTCGCGCTCACGCTCGATCTCGCTCTCGGCGAGTAGCAGCCGTCGTTCGTCCTCGAGCTCCCGTCGCTCGGTGATGTCCCGGGCGATGCCCTCAATGGCGACGACGCGTCCGCTCTCGTCCGCGATCGGGGTGAACCGCTGCTCGTGCCAGACCACGGCCCCATCCGGCTTCACGGCGCGGAGGATCAGGTCCTCGCGGTGACTCGCCGGCGAACGCAGCCACGCTTCCAGCAGTGGCCGGTCGTCCGGGTGGGTGATCTCGAGGAGGAGGTTCGGGTTCTCGACGAACGCTTCGGGCGAGTGACCGGTGAGGCGCGCGACGGACGGGCTGAGGTAGTCGAACGTCGGCGGCCAGTCCTGGAGCGACAGCCGGTAGACCACGTCGTCGGCGTTGTGGGCGAGGAGGCGGTACCGCTCCTCGCTTCCGCGCAGCGCGGACTCCATGGTGCGCCGCTCGCTCACGTCGCGCACGGTCGCGGCCACGTAGCGATCTTCGTCCGAGTAGATCGGGCTCAGGCTGATCTCCACCGGTACCTCGCTGCCGTCGCGGCGGCGGGCGGTGAGCTGCAGGCCGATGCCCATCGGGCGCGCCTGGGGCGCCGAGGCGTACTGCACGCGGTCGTGTTCGTGCTCCTCGCGGTATCGCTCGGGCACGAGGCGTTCGATGCGGCTGCCCACGAGCTCCTCGCGGGCGTACCCGAAGAGGTGCTCGGCCTGGGCGTTGGCGAAGATGATGACGCCACCGCGGTCCGTCACGATGAATGCATCGGGCGCGAACTGGACGAGGGTGCGGAAGAGGGCTTCGGGGATCGCCACGGACGGCTCCGGTAGGTCCCGGAAAAGTCCCGTGCGCCTCGGGACTTCTCGCACATCACGCGTTCGTTATCGCGAACGAGCATAGCAAGCAGCGGGGTTGGGTGAACCGGCGACGGCTCGCGGCAATCTGTAGTAGCGGGCAGAAGGACGGATAATCGTGGTCGGCATCATTGCTCCGTCGCAGACTCCACCAGTGCTGCCGGACAGAGGGGACGCGCCGTTGGACCGGGCTGGAACCGCGCAGACGCGCGTGATGATCGTGGACGACCATGCCGTCGTCCGGCGCGGTCTCGCGGATCTCCTCTCGGAGCGTCGTGAGTTCGTCATCGTCGGTGAAGCTGGGTCCGTCCGCGAGGCGGTCGACGTCGCGAAGCGCGTCGAGCCTGACATCGTGATCATGGACCTGCGGCTGCCCGACGGGACCGGCATCGAGGCGTGCCGCGAGGTCCGCAGTGTGCGTCCCCAGACGAAGGTGCTCATCCTTACGTCCCACGCTGACCGCAACGCCCTCTTCTCGGCTGTGATGGCCGGCGCCGCCGGCTACCTGCTCAAGGACCTCGACCCGACGAAGATCCAGGACGCCGTCCGGACCGTCGCCCGCGGTGGGTCGCTGCTCGACCCGCAGATGGCGACCGAGGTGCTCGAGCGGCTCCGAAACGGGAACGCGGCGCACCCGGCCGATGACGCCTTCGCGACGCTCTCGCCGCAGGAGGACCGCATCCTCGAGCTCATCGCGGACGGGCTCACGAACGCGGAGATCGCCGGCAAGCTCTCGCTGGCCGAGAAGACCATCAAGAACTACGTCTCCCAGATCTACTCGAAGCTCTCCGTGGAGCGCCGTTCGCAGGCCGCGCGGCTGGCGACGGAACGGCGGCTGCGGAAGCAGCAGGGCTAGTCCGTCTCCGCACCCGGGGCCGCATCGACGATCGGCCCGTTGACCGCGACCTATGATGCGGGCGCCCCCGAGGGCGCCCGTTTCGTTGGCTCGTCCCCGCGGCGGGCCGGCGTCGCGGACGCCATAGCTGCGAGGAGCTCCCATGCCCGGACCGTCCACCGCCTTCGATCAGGCGCTCGGCCGCCTGGCGCCCTCCGTGATCGAGGAGACCATCCGCGTCACCGAGATCCCGGCGCCGACGTTCAGGGAAGGCGTCCGAGCCGAGTACGCGCGCTCACGCTTCGAGGCGATCGGCGGGTGGGACGAGCTCGCGGTCGACTCGATCTCGAACGTGGTCGCGGTCCGCCGGGGCGCGCCTGACCGGGCGCGGCTCCTGGTCGTCGCGCACCTGGACACGGTCTTCCCGGACGAAGCAACCCCGGTCACCCGCTCGCGCGGGCGGCTCACCGGACGTGGGGTCGGCGACAACAGCCTCGGCGTCGCGGCGCTGCTCGGGGTTGCCGAAGCGATCCAGAAGCACGCACCGAAGGGCCTGGGGGACCTCATCCTCGCGACGAACGTTGGCGAGGAAGGCCGGGGCGACCTCCGCGGAGTGAAGCGGCTGCTGAAGGACTATGACGGCCAGTTCGACGCGGTGATCGCCGTCGAGGGCCACGCGCTGAACCGTATCCAGCTCCACGGTGTCGCCTCGCTTCGCTATGAGATCTCCGTGGGCACGGACGGAGGGCACTCGTGGGGCGCGTATGGCCGCCCGAACGCGATCGCCCTCCTCGCCCGTGCGATCACGGCGATCGAACCGCTGATGCCGGAGGTAGGCGTCGAGCCTCGCACGACCATGAACGTCGGCGTCATCCATGGCGGGCGGAGCGTGAACACGATCGCGCCAGACGCCACCCTCGAGCTGGACATCCGCTCCGTCGATCCCCATCGCGTCACGAGCCTGCTGCGCTCCGTCCGCGCGACGATGCGCGACGCCGTCGGCGAGGAGGGCGAGATGGCGTTCCGTCGCATCGGGAACCGCCCCGGCGGCACGATCGAAGAGGAGCACCCGCTGGTGCAGGCGGCGGTGCAGGCCCGCGACGGACTCGACCTGCCGACGCCAGAGTTCAACGCCGGGTCGACGGACGCCAACGCCGCGCTCGACCTTGGCTACCCCGCCACCTGCGTCGGCATCACGACGGGCGGCGAGCCGCACACGCCGCGCGAGTGGATCTCCACGGCGCCGATCGCCCAGGGTGTGCCGTACCTCGGCCGCACGCTCGTGAACGCGGCGCGGCTCGCGCGGGAGGACGTCGCGCGGCGCGTGGACTGACCCCGCCCGCGCGCGGGACGACGAGCAGGTGAGGAGGCTAGCGGGTGCTCCCGGCCGAACGCTTCGTGCGGCGCTCGGCGCGCGCGGTCGCCCGGTCGCGGGCGTGCGCGATCTCCAGGAGGTCCTTGCCCAGCGTCGTGAGCTGGTAGTACTTGCGGGGCGGCCCGCCACCCTCGCTGCCCTGTCCCGGCAGCTCCCACTGGGAGGTCACGGCGCCCTTGCCTTCCATGGCCGTGAGCGCCTGGTAGACCGACCCATGGCCGAGCACGCCCTGCAGGATCTTCTTGATTTCGTAGGCGTGCAGGCGCTGCCGCTTCGCCAGCAGTCCCGCGATGAGCTGCTGGTTCTTCGAGAGGTCGACCACACTGTCCTCCGCCCCGGACGCTTGCCTCGCAGATGCGGCCTGCCCGGCCGCGATCGCGGGGTAATGATCCACCCCCTATGTGGCACCCCGTGACGATGGTGCGCCTCGATCGTGAGGTGACGCCGACCTAGACTCCGCCCGTCCAGCGACCCTCAGTGATCCGAGGCCCCACAGTGCAGCGGCTCAAGCGGCCGTTCTATGGCTGGTGGATCGTCGGCGCAGCGATCGTGCTGCAGGCGCTCCCGGCCGGGCTGCTCCAGCAGGCCTACGGCTCGTACGTCGTCCTGCTCGAACGCGACTTCGGCTGGAGCCGCACCACGCTCTCAGCGGCGTTCTCCGTCATCCGCGCGGAGGAGGGGCTGCTCGGCCCGCTGCAGGGCTGGATGCTCGACCGCTTCGGGCCGCGCGCGGTCATGCGCGCCGGGGTGCTGATCTTCGGCGTCGGCTTCCTGCTCTTCGCCCGCATCGACTCCGTGGTCGAGTTCTACGTCGTCTTCGGCATCATGGCGATCGGCGCCTCGATGGGCGGCTTCCTCTCGATCACCACCGCCATCGTCAACTGGTTCGACAAGAAGCGGTCGATGGCGATGGGCATCGCGCTCCTCGGCACCGCCATCGGCGGCTTCGCGCTGCCGCTCGTCGTGTGGGGGCTCGAACACTGGGGCTGGAGGACGGTCGCGACGATCTCCGGCGTGATCATCCTCGTGGTTGGCCTGCCGACGACGCAGATCGTGCGCCACCGCCCTCAGCAATACGGTTGGCTCCCCGACGGCCGGCAGCCGGGCGAGGTCGTGACGGCCGCTGACGGCAGCCCGGTGGTGGAGGTCGCGGGCCCCGCCTTCACGGCGAAGGAGGCGCTGCGCACCAAGGCGTTCTGGTTCATCTCGATCGCGCACACCGGCTCGGTGCTGGTCGTGTCGGTGATCCAGGTCCACTTCGTCGCGTACGTCACGGAGGACCTTGGCCTCACGCTCGTCGCGGCCGGGTGGATGGTCACGCTCCAGACGACGACCAACCTGGTCTTCCGGCCCGTCGGCGGCTGGCTCGCCGACCGCACGAGCTCACGGATGGTCACCGCCGTCGCGATGCTCGGGCACATGGTGGCGCTGATCATCCTCGCCTTCTCGACGGGCTACACCGGGATCGCGGTCGCGGCGCTGCTGAACGGCGCCTGCTGGGGCGCCCGCGTCCCCGTGGTCGTCTCGATGCGTGCGGAGTACTTCGGCTCAGGCTCGTTCGGCGCGATCATGGGGCTGTCGTCGCTCGTGGTGACCACGGGCGCGGTGATCGCGCCCATCGCCGCGGCCATCGCCTACGACGTCCTCGGCAGCTACACGGCCGCGTTCGTGATCCTTGCCGTCCTCGCGGGCCTCGGCTCCCTCTTCCTCTTCGCGTTGCCGAAGCCCGGCACCCTCGCGACCCCCCAGCGGGTCGAGGAGTCGCCGGCCGCCTAGCCCGCCGCGCTGGCCCGAGGCGCTACCCGCCGCGTCCCCCGGCGACGAGGTAACGCTCCGCGAACCGGACGACACGGCCGGCGAGGTCGAGCCGGTGGGCGACCTTATGGAAGCCGTGGCCTTCCTCGGGGTAGACGACGTACTCCACGTCCCCCTCGTTGCGGCGGACGGTCTCGACGATCTGCTCGGACTCCTCCGGCGGGACGCGCACGTCGTGGTCGCCCTGGAACACGAGCAGCGGGCAGCGGATGCGGTCCGCCCGGTGGATGGGCGAGATCGACCGGAGGAACTCCGGATCCGTCCCGTACTCGCGCGCCCGGTGCTTGCGCCGCCACGGCCCGGTGAACTCGAGGAACGTCTCGAAGTTGGCGATGCCGTAGAGGTTCACCGCCGCTGCCCAGCGCTCCGGCGCCTCCGTGATCGCCGCGAGCACCATGAAGCCGCCGTACGAGCCGCCCATCACGCCGATGCGGTCAGGGTCCACCTCACCGCTCGCGGCGAGCCAGTCTGTCGCGGCGAGGAGGTCACGGACCGAGTCCATGCGCAGCTCGACGTCGTCCGCGTGGGAGTACGCCTTGCCGTAGCCGGTGGAGCCCCGGACGTTCGGGACGAGGAGCGCGATGTCGCCGCGCGCGAGGAGGTAGTGCGGCCCCGGATAGCGCGCCCACAGCGGTGGGCGGCTCTGCATTTCCGGACCGCCGTGCACCAGCACCAGGCAGGGGAGCGGGCCGTCTGTCGTCGGATGCTCCGGGAGGTAGAGGAATGCCGGGATCTCGCGGCCGTCGAACGACTGGTAGCGGATCACGCGCGGCAGCGGCAGCGACGCCGGTCGCAGGCCCCGCGCGTCCCCCGAGGTGATCCGTCGCGGTTCGGCCGCGCCGACGGCGAGCTCCCAGATGTCGGGGATGTGCTGCGGCGTCTCGACCGAGCAGACGAGGCTCCCGGCACCGGGCCGCCAGGTGGCGCCGGTCGCCACTGCGCCGGTCGGGAGGTCGGGGAGCGCGATCCGGGCGCCGAGCTCGCCGTGCGACGTGAGCTCGTACGCTTCGATCCGTGAGTAGCCGTCTTCGTTCACGGTGATGGCGACCCGGTCGCCTTCCGCGGGAATCGCCATCCCTTCGATGTCCCAGTCGCGCTCGACGAGGTAGCTCCGCCGGTGCGAGTGGAGGTCGATGCGCTGGAGGCCGGCGAAGTCACGACCGTCGTTGGTCACCGCGAGGATCGCGCCGCCCGGCAGTTCGCGCGCGTCGAACCACTCGGAGAGGTCGTCATGAGCCGTCAGCTCGACCGGGGGCTGCGACGCCTCGAGCGGGACACGGAGCAGCATCGCGTCCCCGGGCACTTCGAGGTTGATGCGTCGCGCGAACACGTGCGTTCCGTCCGGCGTGAACCGGCCCGCCTCCAGCATCCCCTCGTGCTCCAGGAGCAGACGTTCTTCTCCGCTCTCCACGTCCAGCACGTACAGGTCGAACGCGGACCGCTCGCGCAGATTCGACGTGTACGAGAGCAGCCGTCCGTCCGCGGACCACGCGCCGAGGCCGTGGATCACGCGAGGCCGCGACGCCAGTGCGCGCGACCTGCGCGAGTCCAGGTCCAGCAGGTGGAGCTGGTACTGCTCGTCGCCGCCGTCGTCCGCAACGTAGAGCAGTTCGCGGCGGCCGGGACGCACCGCCAGGTCGTAGATCACGCCCCCCGTGTCCGTGAGCTGCTCGACAGTCCCGTGCTCGAGGTCGCAGAGCCACGCCTGCCAGACCCCACTCCGGTTCGAGCGGAACGCCATCCAGCGCCCGGTCTCGTCGAAAACGGGCGTGTCGCTGCTCTCGACGCGGACGAAGTCCTCGAGGTTGAAGGTCTGCGGCTCGCTCGCGGTCGATTCCGTCATGCTGTCCTCCGGGCGCGGTGCTTCGGCGGCGGGAGTGTACGACCCGATGGCGACGGTCGGACCGCTTGGCCATGCCCCCTAGAATCCCCACACGGGATCGAGGGGCTCATGACTACTACTGCTGCCACGAGCGATCTCATCGGCCAGCCCGTCGCGGCCCTCGATACACCCGCGCTCTGGGTCGACCTCGACGCGCTCGATCACAACATCACGACGATGGCCGGGATCTGCGCCGAGCATGGCATCGACTGGCGGCCGCACGTGAAGGCCAGCAAGTCACCGGACCTCGCGAAACGGCTCATCGCGGGCGGCGCCTGTGGCATCACCTGTGCGAAGGTCGGCGAGGCGGAGGTGATGGCCGAGGCCGGCGTCACGAACATCCTCATCGCGAACGAGATCGTGGGCCCGAGGAAGATCGACCGCCTCGTCGGCCTGGCCGCGCGCGCGACGCTCTGCGTCGCCGTCGACGACGAACGGAACCTCCGCGAGGTCTCCGCCGCGGCCGCCCGCGCCGGTGTGCACATCGATGTGCTCGTGGACATCAACGTCGGCGCCAACCGCTGCGGCGTCTCCCCCGCGAAGGCCGCCGAGCTCGCTCAGCTCGCGATTGAGCTCCCCGGCGTCGCCCTCCGTGGCCTCATGGGCTACGAGGGCCACGTGATGGGGATGGGCCCCGAGGACAAGGAAGCGGAGTCGGCTCGCGCCGCGGACATCCTCCGCGAGGCGATCGCGAGCCTCCGCGCCGCCGGCATCGAGCCGCGCGTCGTCAGCGGCGGCGGCACCGGCAACTACTGGATCGCATCGATGCTCGGTGCGCTCACGGAGCTGCAGGCCGGTGGCGGGGTGCTCCTGGACCAGTCCTACAGCGACCAGATGAAGGTGCCGGGCCACCGCCACGCGCTCTTCCTCACCGCGCAGATCGTCTCGACCGCAGTCGCGGGCCGTGCGATCGCGGACGCCGGCTGGAAGGCGAGCGGGATGCACACGGGCCTGCCCCGCGTCGTCGATCCCGGCGGCCTCGAGGTGCTGAGGCTGAACGCCGAGCACACGATCCTGTCTCGCGCGGAGGGTGCGGGCATCGATCCCGGCGACCGGGTCACGATGATCCCGCACTACTCCGATTCGACCATGCTGCTGCACCGCACCCTGTATGCCGTCAGGAAGGGCGTGGTGGAGGCGGTCTGGCCGATCACTGCCGCAGGCATGCTCCAGTAGCGCGTAGCGCGCCGAGCATCACCGGCGGCCTGGAGGCTCACATGCCCGAGCAGTACGACGTCATCATCCGCGGCGGCACCGTCTACGACGGGAGCGGCGCCCCCGGCGCGGAAGCCGACCTTGGCATCCGTGGCGACCGCATCGTCACCATCGGCGCCATCCCCGAGGACGCGACCGCCGAGGAGGTCGTCGACGCATCCGGCCTCGCCGTTACCCCGGGCTTCATCGACGTCCACGCGCACGACGACACGCTCGTCCTGGTGGAACCGGACGTGGCGGGCAAGGTCATGCAGGGCGTCACCACGGTGATCAACGGCAACTGCGGCGCGGGCGTCGTCCCGGCCCGCTACAGCCGTCGCTTCGGCGAGGTCGCCGGCGCCAGCATTCCGGAGTGGGAGTCCTACGCTGGCTACCTCGAGGCGATCGCCCAGCAGCCGCCTTCGCAGAACGTCGCGACGCTCGTGGGATTCGGGACCATGCGCGCCGGCGCCCTCGGAGGTGGCAAGGTCGAACGGCCCGCGACCGCCGACGAGGCCGCGCGGATGCAGGCGTGGTTGCGGGAGGCGCTCGAGGCGGGCGCGGTGGGCATGTCCACGGGGCTGATCTACGAACCGGACCGCTACGCGACCACGGACGAGATCGCCGAGGTCGCGAAGCCGCTCGCGGAGTTCGGAGCGCTCTACGCCTCCCACGTGCGCGGCGAGGGCGCCACGCTCCTCGAGGCGCACGCGGAGGCGATGGAGATCGGACGGCGCGTGGGGGTCCCCGTGCAGATCTCGCACCACAAGGCCAGTGGCCGCGGCAACTGGGGCCGGGTCAGCGATTCGATCGCCCAGATCGAGGAAGCCCGCGCGCGCGGCGAGGACGTGACCGCGGACCAGTACCCGTACACCGCGGGAAGCACGCGCCTCTTCGCGCTCGTGCAGAACGGGCGCGTCGGTGCGGACGGCCCGGACGCGATTGCCGGCGCCGATATCCTCCTCGCTTCCGTGCCGCAGCATCCCGAGTGGGAGGGCAAGTCAGTCGCGGACCTGGCCGACGAGTGGGACATTCCGGACGAGCAGGCGGCACAGCGCATCATCGAGGACGGCGGGTCCGGCACGATCGTCGTCCAGTTCGCGATGGACGAGGCGGACGTCCGCACCATCCTTGCGCACCCGACGACGATGATCGGCACCGACGGCCTGGGCTTCGGCTCGCGGCCGCACCCCCGCCACTACGGCACCTACCCGCGCATCCTGCAGAAGTACGTCCGCGAGGAGGGCGTCATCACCTTCGAGGACGCGATCTGGAAGATGACCGGCTTTCCGGCCACGAAGTTCGACCTCCCCGGCCGCGGATTCATCCGCGAGGGGACGATCGCCGATGTGGTGGTGGTCAACCCGCACACGGTCACCGAGGTCTCGACGTACGAGGATCCACGGCGCACGCCGATCGGGATCCCGTGGGTGTTCGTGAACGGCGAGGCCGTCGTGCGGCTGGGCCAGCACACGCGGCGTCGTGCGGGCCGGCCCGTCCGCCGCGGCGTCGACGCCTAGCAGGGGCGGCTGGCAAGGGGGCCTGGGGGCCTGGGGGGCGAGGGAGGTCGGATGGCCGCGGGCGACGTCGGAGCGAACCAGGTGCGGGTGCACGACATCGTGGTGCTCGGGGCAGGGTCTTCGGGCGCGGTCATCGCCGCCCGAGCCTCGGAGGATCCGAACCGCAGCGTGCTGCTCGTCGAAGCCGGCCCGGACTACGGGACGCTCGCCGACACGCCGTACGACCTCCGCAACTCGTACCAGAATTCGCTCGTCGATCACGACTGGAAGCACCAGTACCAGCCGACGGCGCAGGCGCCGTCCACCCCGTTCCCGCGCGGGCGGGTCACCGGCGGCTCCTCCGCGGTCAACACCACGATCGCCCTCCGCGGCGTGCCGGAGGACTACGACGGCTGGGCAGCGCAGGGGAACCCGGAGTGGGCATGGGAGCAGGTGCTCCCGGCGTTCAAGCGCCTGGAGCGCGATCTCGACTTCCCGGACGCGCCGTACCACGGTGACGCCGGTCCGATCCTCATCCGCCGCTACCCCTGGGAGGAGCTGACCGAGACCCACCAGGCCTGGCTCGAGACCGCGAAGGCGCTCGGGTTCCCCGAATGCGCGGACCACAACGACCCCGACGGCTGGGGCGCTGGCGCGCAGCCGATGAACAAGCTCCAGCGCCTCCGTGTCTCGACGGCGATCGGGTATCTCGCTCCAGCGCGCCTCCGCGAGAACCTCGTGATCCGCGCGAACACGCACGTCCGCCGGCTGATCGTGGAGGACGGCCGCGTGCGGGCCGCTGAGGTCGAGACGGACGGCGAGGTCTCGCGCATCGAGGGGAAGCTGTTCGTCCTGTGTGCCGGCGCGATCCAGACGCCGCCGATCCTGATGCGCTCCGGCATCGGCCCCCGCGCCGACCTCGAACGCCTGGGGATCGACGTCGTGCGCGACGTTCCGGGCGTCGGCCAGAACCTGTGCGACCATCCCGCGATCGGCGTGATCGGCGAGTTGAAGGACCCGTCGCTCGCGGTCGCCTCGATGCCGCTCATCCAGACGATCCTGCGGTACACGGCCCCCGGCTCGGAACACCGTAACGACCTCCAGGTGGAGCTGATCACCTGGGTGCAGCGGCAGGGCCAGGAGGGCGCCGTGAGCATCTCCGCGGTCGTGGAGCAGTCATACGGGCGTGGTGTGGTCCGCCTCGAGTCCGCCGGTCCGCGCGCCCAGCCGTTCGTCGAGCAGCACTTCTGCGAGGACGACCGAGACGCCACGCGGCTCGTCGCGAACGTCCGGGACTGTCTCCGCTTCGCGGAGGCGAAGCCGCTCTCGGACTACATCGCACGAATCGCGTTCCCGGACCCGACCCGCGGGATCGACGACGATTCCCTGCTGGCGCTCGTGAGGCGGTTCTCCCGGAGTGGCTATCACCCCTGTGGAACGGCGAAGATGGGGCCGGCCTCGGACGCGATGGCGGTGGTCGACCAGTTCGGCCGGGCGCACGCGGTCGAGGGGCTGGTGGTCGCCGACGCCTCGATCATGCCCGAGGTGCCTCGCGCGAACACCAACCTCACCGCCATCATGATCGGTGAACGAGTTGGTGAATGGCTGAGGACACGCGCCGGTGACTACGGACTCTAAGGTGGAGGCCAGCGCCGACGCCGCAGACCCCGCGCCCGAGGATCCCGCGCCCGAGGATCCCGCGCCCGAGGGCGTTGTTTCGGAGGGCGCTGTCCCCGAGGGCCTTGTCCCGGAGGGCCTCGAGGTGCTGTGGAGCACCGAGGACGTCCGGCGCGGCATCGAGGCCATCGCCGGCGAGGTCGATGCCGCGTTCCGCGACGCCCCCGCCGTGAACCTCGTGCCGGTGCTCACCGGCGGACTGCACACGGCCGCCGCGCTCTCGCAGGCGCTGGAACGCCGCTCGCCCGGCAAGTGGGTGGTCGCACCGGTCTTCGCGTCTGCGTACGCCGGGGACGCCGAGCTTGGCGCCGCGACCGCGATCGACTTCCCGCCGGGATTCGATGGCCGACTGGCGCCGGGGATGCCGACGCTCGTCGTCGACGACCTCCTCGATAGCGGCGCCACGATGAGCGTCCTGCTCGCCGCCCTCCGCGCGCGCGGGCTTGCCGACGTGCGTCTCTGCGTCCTCATCGAGCGGGTCCGCGAGCGTGAGACGCCGCTCCATCCGGACTTCTGCGCGTTCCACCTCGAAGGCGACGAGTGGCTGATCGGCTTCGGGATGGACAGCGGCGGCCGTCTGCGCGGCCTCGACGGGGTCTACATCCGCCGCGCGTGACCGTTCGGCTTCGCGGCCCGTAGCCCTGAAGGCCCCCTCCGCACACCTCGCCAGTGGCATCGCGCCGCCACGGCGTTTGCACCGAAACCGCGACGAGGGCTGCGGCGGTGTTACCGCGCCGCGCCGTCGGGTCGGCGAGAGTGGGCGTCCGTCCCGGAGACAGGCGGCGTTCGCCACCACGAGCCCTCCAACTCACCCCGAAGTGCCGCCCGAAAGGTATCGCTATGGTTTCCCTCGGCTACGCGCTGCTGACCGAGGAGCACTCGGCGCGCGAACTGGTCCGAAACGCGGTGCAGGCCGAGAAGGCCGGGTTCTCGTTTGCAACGATCTCTGATCACTTCCATCCGTGGCTCGACAGCCAGGGGGAGAGTCCCTTCGCATGGAGTGTCCTCGGCGCGCTCGCGCACGCCACGGACAGCCTGGTGCTGGGGACCGCCGTCACGTGCCCGACGATCCGCTTCCACCCGGCAATCGTGGCGCAGGCGGCGGCGACGGTCGCGACGATGGCGCCCGGCCGCTTCTTCCTCGGCGTCGGTACCGGCGAGAACCTGAACGAACACGTCCTGGGTGACCCGTGGCCCGCGCCGCCGATCCGGCTGCGCATGCTCGAGGAGGCGATCGACGTCATCCGTGCGCTCTGGACGGGCGACGAGCAGAACTTCGATGGTGAGTTCTTCACCGTCGACCGGGCGCGGCTCTACAGCCTCCCGGAGGCGCCGCCCTCGCTCCTCGTCGCGGCGTCTGGACCGGAGGCCGGCGCGCTCGCGGGACGCTCCGGCGACGGCATCATCGCGACCGCGCCCGACGCCGAGCTGCTGCAGGAGTGGCGCGACGCGGGCGGCGAGGGCCCCCGGATGGGCATGCTCCACCTCGTGTACGCGCGCGACGAGTCGAGCGCCCGCGAGACGCTCGCGCGCCACTGGTCGCACGCGCCGCTCCCGGGCAGCCTCAACGCCGACCTCCGTCGCCCCGCGGAGTTCATGGCCGCCTCGAAGTTCATCCGGCTGGAGGACTACGGCGACGAGACGCCGCTCGGGCCGGACCCCGAGCGCGTGCTGGAGAAGATCCGCGAGTTCGAAGACGCCGGGTACGACCACGTCATCCTGCACCAGATCGGCCCCGAGCAGGCCGGGTTCCTGCGATTCTTCGAGGAAGAGCTGGCTCCGCGGCTGGACGCCTCGCCCGCCCGGCTGACGGGGCGCCTTCGCGAGGTCTCGCGGGCGTAGCGAGGGCGGGCGCCTCGGCCGAGCTTCGACGGAGCGACGTGTGACACGAGATGACTTCGGTACCCCTCCCTTGCGCCCGGGCAGCTCCGGCGACGCCGCCGAGGCGGATCGTGATGTCGTCGCGGAAGCGAGCTGGGAGTCGTTCCCGGCGAGCGACGCGCCCGGTTGGACGCCGGTCGCCGGCGTCGGCGCTCCCGACAACGACGAGGCCGCGCCGGCGCGCACGCGCCGCCACGTCGTCGTCGTCGGAGGCGGGTTCGGTGGGCTCGCCGCCGCCAAGGCGCTGCGCGACGCCCCCGTGGAGGTCACCCTGGTCGACCGCCGCAACCATCACCTGTTTCAGCCGCTGCTCTACCAGGTGGCAACGGGCGCGCTCTCGCCGGCGAACATCGCCGTCCCACTGCGGCGTCTGCTGAGCAAGCAGCACAACGCCCGGGTCTTGCTCGCGGAGGTGCAGTCGATCGACCTCGAACGCGGCGTCGTGACAGCGTCCGGGCAGGAGCTGCCGTACGACTACCTCGTGGTGGCCGCCGGATCGCGGAACTACTGGTTCGGCCATGAGGAGTGGCGGGAGCACGCGCCGGGGCTGAAGAACGTGGCCGATGCGACCCGGCTCCGCGCCCAGATCCTCCGGCGCTTCGAGGAGGCAGAGCTCCAGCCGGCGACCATGCTCAGCTCGCCCGGGCAGCTCACCTTTGCGATCGTGGGCGCCGGGCCCACGGGCGTCGAGCTGGCCGGAGCGATCTCCGAACTCGCCCGGGACACCCTCAAGCATGACTTCCGCCGCATCAACCCCGCGTCGGCGAAGGTGGTCCTGCTCGAGGCGGCCCAGCAGGTCCTCCCGTCCTATCCCGAGCAGCTCGCGAGGAAGGCGCAGGCCGAACTGGAGGCCCACGGCATCGAGGTGCGAACGGGGACCCTGGTCACCGACGTGGACGGCGAGAGCGTCTCCGTGACCGGGCCCGGCGGCGTCACCGAGCGCATCCACGCGCGCACCGTGATCTGGGCTGCCGGGGTCCGGGCCGCTTCGCTCGCGCAGCAGATCGCCGCCGCCGCGGGCATCGAGCCCGACCGCGGTGGGCGTGTACCGGTCGGCCCCGACCTCCGCCTGGGCGAGCGGCCCGTCTACGTCATCGGCGATATGGCCGCCGTCGACGACGGAAGCGGCCGGCCGCTTCCGGGCCTCGCGCCCGTCGCCATTCAGGAAGGGCAGTACGTCGCTCGGAGCATCGCCGCGGACCTCGATCGTCGGCGCATCCCGCCGTTCCGCTACTTCGACCGCGGGAGCATGGCGACGGTTGGACGGGGCTTCGCGGTCCTCTCGCGTGGGTGGATCCGGCTGTCCGGGCTCCCGGGCTGGCTCGGGTGGCTCTTCGTCCACCTGATGCAGGTCAACGAGTTCGAGAACCGCGCGCTCGTCTTCACTCAGTGGGCGTGGTCGTACCTCACCCGTAACCGCTCGGCCCGCCTGATCGTCCGCGAACCGACCGAAGCCGGCGACTAGACGCCGCTCGCGCGGCTGTCACGCCACTGCGAGACGGTGGCGTCGCGGCTGATGCGATGCACCCGCCTCCGTTCCCTACGGTTCGCATCGAGCCGAAGGAGGCGAAGATGCCGAACGTCACCCATGAGATTGAGGTCGAAGCGCCGCTCTCGACGGTCTACAACCAGTGGACGCAGTTCGAGGAGTTTCCCCGGTTCATGGAGGGCGTCACCGAGGTCCGCCAGATCGACGCGCGGCGCCTCGCGTGGAAGGCGGAGATCGCCGGAAACACGGCGGAGTGGGAGGCCGAGATCGACCGGCAGGAGCCGGACGAGGTCATCTCATGGCACGCGGTCTCCGGCCGTGGCATCGATGGAGCCGTCTCCTTCCAGCCGGCCGGCGAGGACCGCACACGGATCACCCTCGACATGAGCTACGAGCATGAGAGCTGGACCGAGCAGATCGGTGATCTGCTCGGCATCGTCGACCGCCGCGTCGAAGGCGACCTTGAGCGCTTCAAGGAGTTCATCGAAGGGCGCGGGCACGAGACGGGCGCCTGGCGGGGCGCGATCCACTCCGCGGAGGTGCGCGACGGTCATCCGGTCATGCCGCCGCCGGGCGAGCCGGAAGTGGAGAAGACGCACATCGACGTCGAGCGCGAGCGGGCCGAGGAGCGCCAGGCGGATCCGTCCGCGCCGGGCGGCGCGCCCGGTGGCAACGTCGACATCGATCCGACGACGGGGCTGCCTCGCCGCTCGTAACCCTCGAGGCTGGCGTGCCCGGCGTCCGTCAGTCGCGCGTGGCCGCCCATGCGTCGATGACGGCACGGGCGGCCGGCCCGGCCTGCTGGGAGCCCGATCCCGCGAACTCCTTGATCACCGCGACCGCGATCGCGCGCCCGTCCTGCTCGGCCCAGGCGATGAACAGCGCGTGCGGGTTCTCTTCCACGATCACCTCCGCCGAGCCGGTCTTGCCGCCCACCTCGAGTCCCGGGATCGCGACCGTCGACGCCCACCCCGCCTCGACGCTGTAGCGCATCATCTCCTCGAGGTCGGCCGCCGCCCCCGGGGACAGTGCCCGCCGCCACGCTTCCGGCTGCTCTCCCAGCAGAAGGGTGGGCCGCTGGACGACGCCGTCGTTCACGGCCACGCCGGCGAGGAGGGCGAGGTGGAGCGGGCTGAGCTGGAGCTCACCCTGCCCGAACGCCGTCGCGGCGAGGCCGGCATCCGTCCCGAGGAAGCCCTCCGAGCTGCTGAGCCGCCCGCGACTCGTCGGGAGCGTGAACGGCACCTCGTCAGACAGGCCCAGCGCCTCCGCCATCTCGCGCAGGCGCTCCTCGCCCACCTCGAGGCCGAGCTGGGCGAAGAAGGTGTTGCAGGAGTACGCGTAGGCGTCGGCCACGGTCTGGGTCGTGCGCCCCGGCGGTTCGTTGTTCGAGACGATCCGGACGCCGTCGATGAACACCTCGGCCGGGCACTCCGCGGGCGTCTCCGGGGTGACGAGGCCTGTCTCCAGCGCCGCTGCGAGCGTGACCGTCTTGAAGGTCGACCCGGGTGTGTAGAGACCCAGCGTCGCGCGATTGAGCAGGGGACTGCCCTCCGCCGTCCGCAGCAGCTCCCACTCCTCCGTGGAGAAGTTCGGGTCAAACGTCGGCGTGCTTGCCATCGCCAGGATCTCGCCCGTATGGGGATCCAGTGCGACGACGGCCCCCGTGGCCCCTTCCAGCGCCTGCTCCGCGACGCGCTGGATGCGCACGTCGATCGTCAGCCGCACCTCGTCCCCGGAGCGTGACTCGTTCAGCAGGTCCAGCCAGGTGTCGCGCGGGCTTGGGCTGTCGCGCCCGAGCAGCCGGTCGGCCGCCGCCGACTCCACGCCGGCGGCCCCGCCCAGCGCGGAGACGTAACCGAGGAGGTGCACCGCGCCCGGGTCGAGGTAGACCCGGTGAGGCTGGCCGTCAGGTCCCAACTCCGTCTGCGCGAGCGGCTCGCCGTTGCGGTCGAGGATGTCGCCACGCTGGATACGGGTCTCCTCGACGCGGTGGCGCTCGCCGGCGACCGCGGGATCGGTGATGAGGTCCGCGCGCCCGACCTGCCAGTACCCGAGCGTCAGCGAGAGCACCGTGAACCCGGCGAGGACGGCGACGCCGACGTGGCGCACGCGCGGCAGCGCGAGCGCCGGCGGCGTCCGGCGCAGCGCGCGTTCCTCGGCGCGATCGGGGGACGAGGCGCTCACGATCAGCGCGAGCATCACCCAGCCCATCACCATCGAGGAGCCGCCGTAGGAGAGGAACGGGCTCGTGAGGCCGGTAAGCGGCAGCAGACGGACGACGCCGCCGAAGACCAGCAGCACCTGCGCCGCGAGGCTGATCGCGAGGCCGGCGAGGAGCAGCTGCGCGAAGTTCGACGCGGCGACGCGGGAGCGGGCGAGGGTGTGCACGATCAGCAGGCCGTACAGGGCGATCACCACAATCGACCCGACGAGGCCCCACTCCTCGCCGATCACCGCGAGGGGGTAGTCCGTGTGCGCAGCGGGGATCAGGCCGGGGTAGCCGTAGCCGGGTCCCGCTCCGAACACGCCGCCGAAGACGAAGCCACCGAGCGCCTGCAACGACTGGTAGCCCGAGCCGCGCGGATCGGCCCACGGGTCGAGCCAGACGTCCACGCGCTCCTCGATGCGGGCGGAAGCACCGTAGACGAGCAGGGCGCCGAGGACGGCGACAGCCGTCGCGATCAAGACATAACGCTTCCGACCCGTGGCGAGGTAGAGCAGCCCGACGAGTGTCGATCCGAACACGAGCGACGGTCCGAAGTCGCGCTGTGCGAGGACGGCGAGGACGGTGAGCCCGAACATCGCCGCGAGGGGCGCCCAGTCACCGGTCAGCGATCGCATCGACGCGCGGTTCTCCACCGCCGTCGACTGAGGCGCCGGATCGGGCGTCCGCAGCGCGAGGTGCCCCGCGATGAAGGAGACAAGGAGCACGCGGACGACCTCGGCGGGCTGGATGCCGACGGGCCCGAAGCGCAGCCACAACCGCGCGCCCTCGCCCGTGACGTCCTCGCCCATGACAAGCGTAACCCCGATCAGCGCGATCCCCGCGCCGAGGAGCCAGTAGCGGAAGCGCAGCAGCCACGGCAGGAGCGGCGGGAAGCCGACGAGGGAGACGAACGCCGCCCACCCCGCCGCGATCCAGAGCAACTGCGTGGTCACGAGATCGGGCTGCACCCGCGCGATCACGCCGAGGCCGAGCGCGCAGAGCACCCACGCCGGCGCGAGGACGTACGGATCCCATCGCCGGTAGAGCAGCCCGAGCGCGGCCGGGGTCGCCAGCGGCAGGCTCGCGACGAGGACCAGGCTCGCGAGCGTGTCCGTGCTCGGCGAGCGGTCCGTCGCGACGAGTACGGTCGAGGGGATGAGCACGATGAGGATCGCGGGGATCGCGAGGAGCAGCAGGCTGTGGCCCGTTGACCGGGCGGTCCGGTGCGTGCTCATGCGGTCCCCCCCGGTGCCCCGCCCGCGTCCGGTGCCGCCGGTGCACGGTCACGGGCCCGATCAACGTAGCGCGCGCGGCGCGCAACTGCCGCTTGCGGACGAGTGGCCGCCCCCGTCATCGTGGTAGGACGGTGCGCGCCTCGGTGAGCGCGTGCAGGGGGGATGCCCGCGTGCAGTTCGACACCGAGGCCTGGCCGCTCGCGCTCCTCGGGCTGCGCATCCTCGCGGTCGTGCTGCTCTACCTCTTCTTGCTCACCGCGTTCCGCGCCCTGAGGGCGGACTTGCGCGCGCCGGCGCTGCTCGACCGCCGCGTCGCCGCCCCCGGCGAAGCCATCCCCGCCACCCGCGAGCGCTACCCGGGCGAGGACCTGGATGAGTGGGACGACGACGATCGCGCCGATGGTGGGTGGGGCCAGCCGTGGGAGACGGAGCCCGAGCGGGTCGTTCCCGCTCCCTCGCCACGCGTGCGCGCCCGCTTCTGGGTGCCCGTCGCTGCCGCCGTCCTCGTCGCCGCGTTCGGAGGGAGCGCGCTGCTGCTGGCCGGGGGCGATCCAGGCGCGCCCCCCACGAGCGCGACGTCCGAGGCCGAAGGCCCCGCGGACCCGTTCGAGCCGCCGACGGTCGCGCCGGATCCCGGACGCGTCACCGTCGGCCTCGCCGCCACCGAGGACGCGCAGGTCCGCGTCACGATCGACGGCGTGGTGGAGTTCGACGGCACGCTGCCGCGCGGTGAACGCCAGGCATGGGAGGGTGGCGAGCGCATCCAGGTCTGGACCGACAGCGGTACAACCCTCCAGCTCGCGGTCAACGGCGTCGACCTCGGCGCGTACTCGCCGGCGATGGGACACCCGGACTGGAACCGCATCGACTTCGGCTTCTGGCCCGGCTGGTCGCAGTAGCGCGCGCGCCCTAGCGGAGCGTCGCGAGGTACGCCGCGATGTCCGCGGCCGTCTGCTCCGGCATCCCGAAGTTCGGCATGATCGTCCCCGGCTCGATCGCGTCCGGGTTCATGAGCCACGCGATGAGGTTCTCGTAGTTGTTCGGGACGGCGCCCGCGATGTAGAGCTGCCGCCCAAAGCCGTCGAGGGACGGCCCCACGCGTCCATCGGCGCCGCGCACGTCCGGGATGCGGTGGCAGGTCCCGCAGCCGTAGCTCTGGATCACGCGCTTGCCGGCGGCGGCATCGGCGCTCTCGGGCACCTCGATCGGGCCGTGAGCGTTGTCGTCCGCGCACCCCGTGACGCCGAGCAGGAGGAGCACCCCGCCGGCCACGGCGAGCAGCAGCCGACGTGCGCGGCCGCTCACGCCTCCCACCCCCGCTCCGGTCGCGCCTCAGGCTGGGACAGCACGCGGAGGAGCCCGGTCAGCGCCACGCCCGCGTACACGACGCCCCCCAGCATGAGCATCACGAGGCCGCCGAGCTGCTGGTCGGCGAGCGGGTCGCCGCCTCGGGCCTCCGTCGCCAGCCGGTGCGACTCGTAGAGCGGCTCCCCGGCGAAGGCGATGAACGCCCCGAGGACCAGCTCCGGGAACATCGCCGCGAAGAGGAGGAAGAACGCCGCGACCCGCCGCCGCGGCGCCCCCAGCTCCAGTGAGCGGATCCTCCACCAGAACGCGAACGCCGCGCCGAGCATCGTGACGTGTTCCACGCCGTGCACCACCTCCCGTCGCGCGGCGAGGTCGTAGAGCGGCGGCACATGCCAGGTCCACGTCACGCCGATGGTGATCACGAGCAGCATGGCCGGGTGGGTGAGCGCCGAGGCCACCGGGCCGTCAGCGAGCTGGTGCCCCCGTCGCAGTGCGGACGCGCCGGCCCCGCTGCCGCGGAGCGCCCACGCGTACGCCCGCGCGGGTTGCCCGAACGCGAGGAGCGGCGCGGCGACGACGATGAGCAGGAGATGCTGCGCCATGTGTCCGCTGAACTCATCCGTCGCCGGGACGGCGAGGGGGCCGAGGAGGGCGATCGCCAGGACGCCGATCCCGGCGGCGAAGCTCGCGGCCTCCGCGACGCCGATCCCCCTGCCGTGGCCGGCGTTCGACCAGAGGCGGCGCACACCGTGCGCGTAGGGCACTGCCACGGTCGCGAGGAGCGCCAGCACGCCCGGGCCCTCCGTCCACAGCGACGTCTGCACCCCTGCTTCCCCGCCGTGGGCGCGTGCGACCGCGGGGAGCGTGGCGAGGCCCGCTCCGACCGCCAGCGCCATCGGACGGCGGCTCACGGAGCACACCCCGCGACGAAGACGCCGACCTCGCCGAACGCGATCGCCATGAACCCGAGGCCGGCGAGCAACAGCCCGCCCGAGGCGAGGAACTGATCCCGGTCTTCCTCGGGCGTCCGCTCGCCCTTCGGGAGCCGCGTGGCGTTTCGCATCAGGCGGTACGCCGTCAGTGCCGCCGCGAGGACGACTGTCACCGTCGCGAGTGTGAGCCCATGGAGGATCCACGTCGCGACCGCGTCCCCGCAGAGGTAGTTCGCGACCGAGTAGCTCGCGATGAGGTGGACGGTCCAGGGGACCGTGCCGCCGAACACAGTGAACGCGAGGAACAGCGGGCTGGCGCCCTTCGGGCGTCGCGCGGGGTAGTCCGCGATCTCGTAGGGGTCTCTTGTCCGGCTCACAGGACGCGCACCCCCACGTAGACGACGGTGAGGATGACGAGCCAGACCACCCCGACGAAGTGCCAGTAGAGCGCGACGTTCGGCACGTCCGTACGATGGCCGGGCTCGTGCGACACGAACCACGTCCTGAGCAGCACCCAGCCGACCATTAGCACGCCCAACCCCATGTGCACGGCGTGGGCCCCCGTGATCGCGAAGAAGAGCGAGCCGTAGGCGTTGGTTGCCGGCCCGAACTCGGAGCGGCTGTACTCGAACGCCTGGAGACTCAGGAACGCCACGCCGAGGATCAGCGTGACCGCGAGCGCGACGCGGAGGACGCCGACCGGTGCCCCGCGGTCGGTGCCGTGCTCGGCGTTCTGGCCCTCCACCTGCCGTTGCGCCCAGAACATCGAGGCGCTGCTCAGGAGGATCAGCGCGGTGAGGATCCCGGGGAGGATCAGCTCCGGCTCGGCGATCCCACCCACGGGCCACTCAGGGGCATCACCCCGCACGAGGAAGTATGAGGACACCAGGCTGCCGAACAGGACGCCCTCGGTGACGATGAACAGGATCATTCCCCAGCGGCCGGGGGCGTGTGGCCCGGCGAAGCGCACCTCCGGGAGGTGCGCCCGCTCGCGGACTTGCGCCACTCGCTGCGGTGCATCCTCGGGCGAGGTCCACAGCCAGACGGCGAGCAGCGCGCCAAAGGCGACGACGCCCGCGATCGCGACGGCATACACCTCGACGAGCATCGCGACCACGGAGACGGCAAGGGCGAGCGCGGCGAACAGCGGGAGGTACGAGGGCGTCGGCATCCGGAGGACGGCATCCGGGACCGCATCGAGCGCAGTCGTCGTAATCACCTCGCGGCCGTCCTCCATCGGGTCCTCGATCAGGTCGAGGCGCCCGCCGCGCTCGGGCGTCCGGTCGGACCACATCGGGGTACGGCTGTGCACGATCGGCAGATGGGCGAAGTTGTACGGCTCCGGCGGCGAGCTCGTCGCCCACTCGAGCGAGTCGCCCTCCCAGGGGTCGTCACCGGCGCGTTCCCCCCGGGTGCGGCTCCAGGCGAAGTCCACGAGCATCACGAGGATGCCCAGGCCGAGGACGACGTAGCCCGCCGACGAGATCGCGTTGTAGGTGTCCCAGCCAAGGCCCTCGGCGTAGGTGTAGACGCGCCGCGGCATCCCCAGCATCCCGACGATGTGCTGCGGGAAGAACGTGATGTTGAACCCGAAGAAGACGAGCCAGAACGCGCCGTGTCCGAGCGACGGCGCGGTCATGCGCCCGGTGATCTTCGGGTACCAGTGGTAGAGCGCGGCGAAGATCGGGAAGACGACCCCGCCGACGAGCACGTAGTGGAAGTGCGCGACCACGAAGTAGGAGTCGTGCACTTGCCAGTCGAACGGCACCATCGCCACCATTACCCCGGTGATCCCCCCGAGGACGAAGGTCACGATGAACCCGAGCGCGAACATGAACGCGGGTGTGAAGGTGACGCGCCCGCCGAAGATCGTCGCGACCCAGGCGAAGATCGAGATCCCGCTCGGGATCGCGATCGTGAAGCTCGCCGCGCTGAAGAAGCTGATCGGCAGCAGGTCCAGTCCGGTCGAGAACATGTGATGGACCCAGAGGCCGAACGCGAAGATGCCGATCGCGACGCTGGCCACGGCGACGAGGGGGTACATCACGACCTCACGGCGGGCGTGCACCGTCACGACCGTCGAGACGAATCCCAGCGCCGGCAGCAGCAGGATGTAGACCTCGGGGTGTCCCCAGATCCAGAAGAGGTGCTGCCACAGCAGCGGATTGCCGCCGCCGGCGGGGTCGTAGAAGTGCGTCTCGAACGTCCGGTCCAGCGCCAGCAGCAGCGTCGCCAGCGTGAGCGAGGGCAGCGCGATGAGGATCGTGAACGCCATGTCCAGGACGCCCCAGAGCAGCAGCGGCATCCGCTGCACGGCCATGCCGGGCGCCCGCATCCTCAGGATCGTGACGATGAAGTTGATCGCGGCCGCCGTCGTCGAGATGCCGAGGAAGAGGATCGCCAGCGTCCAGAAATCCATACCCAGACCCTGCGAGTAGTTCGGGCCCGTGAGCGGGACGTACGCGAACCAGCCGCCGTCCGGCACCTCCTCCACAAGGAAGCTCGTGTAGATGAACAGCCCCGAGAGCAGGAACACCCAGTACGCGAAGGCGTTGAGTCGCGGGAACGCGAGGTCGCGGGTGCCCAGCATCAGCGGGATCACGTATGTCGCGATGCCCGTCAGCATCGGCGTCGCGAAGTAGAAGATCATCGTCGTGCCGTGCATCGTGAAGATCTGGTTGTAGGCTTCCGGTCCGAGGAAGCCGTTCTCCGGCACCGCGAGCTGCGTGCGCATGAGGCCGGCCTCGATGCCGCCGACGATGAAGAACGCGAACGCCGTCACCATGTAGCGGACGCCGAGCCGCTTGTGGTCCACCGTCGCCAGCACCTGGTCGATGATGCGCGGGCGTTCCCAGATCCGCGTCAGCTGCTCGGAGACCGTGCCTTCGCGCGTGGATGCGGTCATTCGAGGCTCTCCAGGTAGTCGAGCAGCGCCTCGAGCTGGTCAGCGGCGAGCTGCTTGGGCGGCATCTGCGTTCCCGGCTTCACCGACTGCGGGTCGAGGATCCAGCCCGCGAGGTGGCCGCGTGTGTTCGGGATCATGTTCGAGGCGATCCGTTCGCGGCTCGCGAGGTGGGTGAGGTCAGGCCCGAGCGTCCCGGACGCATTGGTGCCGCGGATGGTGTGGCAGTAGACACAGGCCGATCCGAGGAATGCCTGTTGTCCTTCCCAGAGCTGCGCGTCGTCCGCGGGCGAAAGCGCCGGCGCCGGCTCGCCCTGGCCCGTCAGCCACTCGTTGAACGCTCCGCGCTCCTCGGCGACCACGAGCAGGCGCATCCCCGCGTGCTGCAACCCGCAGAACTCAGCGCACTGGCCCCGAAACGTGCCGGGCTCAGCGGCCTCGATCACGAGGGAGTTCGTGCGCCCCGGGATCAGGTCGATCTTCCCGCTCAGCTCGGGCACCCAGAACGAATGGATGACGTCCTCGGATCGCAGGAGGACCTCCACCGCTTCGCCCGCCGGGATGTGGATCTCGTTGGCGGTCACCACGCCGGCGTCCGGGTATCGGATCTCCCACCACCACTGGTGGCCGATGACCTCCACGGTGACGGCGTCGTCCTCGGCGGCCTCGGTGATCGATCGCCCCGCCCACACCGTGAGCACCATCAGCAGGACCATCACCACCACCGGGAGCGCCACGCCGCCCCCGAGGACGAAGTAGCGGTCGCGGCCGGCCTGTCCGGCGCGTGCCCGGGCCCCCTGCCGCGACGCGCGACCCAGGCCCCAGAGCAGCAGCGCGATCACCAGCACGAACACCACGACCGAGATGCCGAGCATCACCCACCAGAGGAAGACGACCCGGCCCGCCCGAGGGCTCTGTGGGTCGAGCATCCCCCCGCAGCCCGACGCGACGAGCGCGACCGTGGCCAGCACGAGGAGCATCGCGCCCCTGCGCGCGCGGTCGGCGCCGGCGGCTCGTCGCGTCGTCGCCGTCATGCGCTACGCCAGCAGCTCGCGCTCGTGCTTGAAGTAGCGGTCGCGCATGACGTCGCCCTGGAGATAGGTGAGGGCGGCAACGGTGTCAGTGGGGTTGGCAGCGGGATTCTGCGGGAAGAGCGCGGCGCCCGTCACGAAGACGTTGGGGGTGTCCCAGACCTGTCCGTACCGGTTGGTGACGGAGTTCCCGGGATCGGTGCCCATGATCGCCCCGCCCGTCGGGTGCGTGCTCTGATAGGAGCGGATGTTGTACGGGTCGAGGGTCTGGGGAGCCTCGATCGTCGCGGGCCCCATCTGCTCGAGGATCGCCCGCGCGCGTTCGGCGATGAACGCCCACAGCGCGTAGTCGTTCTGATGCCAGTCGAAGGTGATGCGCAGCAGCGGCTGGCCGTCGGCGGCACGGTAGACCGGATCCAGGTCGAGGAACTGATCCTCGTACGGCAGCGAGTCGCCCTCCATGATGACGTCGGCGGTGGAGTTCCACTGTTCGCGCAGGGCGTCCTTCCACTCCTGTCCCCACGTCCGGCCACCGCCCGTCCCCTCCACGGGGAAGCTCCCGGCAGTCGTCTCGGGATCGCGCTCGCCGGAGGAGGACCAGAGCTGGGCGCCGCCGATGAAGTCCAGGTCGGAGTGGTCGAGGTTGGCGCCCACCAGGTCGTGCATCGCCATCATCGTGGTGCCGTTGCCCATGTAGAGGTTGAACTTCCGTCCGGGGAAGTACCCTCTCCACGGGCTCACGAAGTGCTGATAGGTGTAGTTCTTGCCGACCTGTCCCCGGTCGTTGCCGATCCCGTCAGGGTGGGCCGTCCCGCGCGAGAGCAACAGCATCCGCACGTTGGTGAGGGTGAACCCGGCGAGGACCACGACGTCCGCCGGCTGCTCCTGCTCGACCCCGTCCTCGTCGACGTAGGTCACGCCGGTCGCGTGTCCCGAGTCGTCGATGTTCACGCGGAGCACCTTCGAGCGCGGGCGGACCTCGTAGTTCCCGGTCTTCAGCGCGGCGGGAAGGTGCGTCGTCTGCGGGCTCGCCTTGGCGTCGACCTCGCAGCCGTAACGTGTGCAGAAGCCGCAGTAGAGGCAGCCGCTCCGCACGTTGCCGAACGGGTCCGTGTACGCCTGGGAGAGGATTCCGGACGAGAAGGGGAACGGGTGGTAGCCCAGCGCACGCGTCGCCTCCGCGAACATGTCGCCGACGATGTTGTGCTGGAGGGGCGGGTTCGGATACGGGCTGGAGCGCGGCGGGGCGAACGGGTTGTCGCGGTCGTCGCCGGACGCGCCGATGTCCCGCTCGAACTGCGAGTAGTACGGCTCGATCTCTTCGTAGGTGACCGGCCAGTCGCGGATCGTGCTCCCCTCCGGGAGACGCTCCTCCCCGTACCGCTCGATGATGCTCGATCGCAGCCGGAAGTCCTGCGGGTAGTAGCGCCAGAGCTGCGCGGTCCAGTGGATCCCCGCGCCGCCCAGGCCCTGGCCGGGGTTGAAGCTCCCGTACTGACGCATGGGCAGCGATGGCGCCGAGGGGTTCGGGCGCCACGTCCACGTCTCCTTGCGGAGATTCACCATCATGGCGTGGCGGGCGTGGAACCTCAGCCCGTCGTGGTTGTGCTGGAAGCCGGGATTCGCCCAGCGCCCGGGCCCCTGCTCGATCGCGACCACGCTGTGGCCGGCCTCCCCGAGCTTCCAGCCGAGGATCGCGGAGGTCCAACCGGCCCCGATGGTGACGACGTTCACGCGCTTCTGCGTGGGCATGCGGTGACCTCTCCTGCCGCGCTCCGGCGGCATGCGGTGCGCGGCGCTACTCCCTCTCGGCGGGTACCTGCTGGTTGCGGGGGTAGCGGTCGCTCACGGGCAGGACGATGTCGCAGTTCACGTCGACGCCCGCATGGAACGGGTGCAGCTCGGCGAGGCTCTGCGGGGGACGTGGGTCGTCTTCGGTCTGCAGGTCGGTGGGCGTGTATGCGCGTTGCGCGCCGGGATAGCCGATGAGCTTCCAGCCCACGAGGCCGTGGTTCCCGCCGTACGCCGGGTCGGCGAACATCCCGTAGACCGTGTCCTGCCGGATGGTCTTCCAGAACAGCGACGCACTCGGCTCGTCGAAGGTCGGCGCGTCGTCGTCCGCGATCGCACCGACGACGTCGTCCTGCTCACTCTCGCCGAGGTCCACGAAGCGCGCGCCGAACCGCTGCCGCGCGAGGGCATCCACCGCGGGGAGCCCCCGCCGGTAGATCTCCCGGGGTGTGAGCGAGGACTGGAAGCCGTAGCGGTCCATCTGGCTCTCGTCGACGTAGATCGGGCCGTCCTCGCCGGCCGAGGGCGGCGGCGAGCCTGTGTACGTCTCGGCGAACGGGCCTGCGAGGTACGTCGGCTCCCAGTACCCGTCGACCTCCGTGAGGGCCGTGTCGATGTAGGTGAGGACATCGGCCTCGCGGGCGCCCGGGTCCTCGGGACTCCCGGGCATCAGCCGTGCGGTGAATGCGTCGATAGTGGCGGCCTCCTCGGGCGTGAGGAACCCGAGCGTGTTCCGATCGACGGCCTCGGGCGGTGGCGGCACGTTCTCGGCGTAGGCCCACGTCTGGTCCGGGATCGTGATCACGGTGTCGTTGGGGTCGAACTCGCAGCCGAGCAGGACGCCACCACCCACGCCGGCGAGCAGGCCGATCGCGCCGCGGAGGAAGGTCCGGCGGGAGACGCCGGTGTCGCGGGCGCGCAGGCCGAGTGCACTGAGCGGTGACCGGTCGGGTGCGGATCGAGGCATGAACCCCACGCTAGGCGCGGGGTCAATGAGAAATCGCGAATCGCAACGCGGCGGACACCGCGTGCGGAAGAAGTGCCACGCAGTTGCGAGCCGTACGCCGAACGCCCGGCGCGCGCTGTCTCGGGGAGAACCGCGCGCCTTGCCCCGCCCGGAGTCTGTCGCGTGGCCGACACGCACTCGCGCAGCACCACTACCACTCCGCCACCACCCGGCGACTAGGCTGCCAGCGCAGTACGGAGGTCTCTCGATGCCGGAAGCGCCCAGGCCGGATCTCCAGGCGGATCCCCCCGATCCGCTCGACCGCTCGAACGAAGATCCCGGCAACTTCAAGCGGACACCGCCGGAGGACGAAGTCCAGCAGGATCCGCTGAACTCCGGTCGGTTCACGTCGAACCAGCTCCTCCTCGGCACGCTGCTCGTGGGAGCGCTGCTCGCCCTGCTGCTGGTGGCGATCTACAGCTGAGGCGCGCCCGCCGCGCCCCTCGCGGGCGACGAGTCTGCCGTCGGACGATGCGCTGACGATGCGTCGCGGCGGCCTCG
Organism: Dehalococcoidia bacterium; assembly: GCA_050250415.1. Taxonomy (GTDB): domain Bacteria; phylum Chloroflexota; class Dehalococcoidia; order UBA2979; family UBA2979; genus W-Chloroflexi-9. The sequence goes on from JBFWOO010000004.1 coordinate 259,978, forward strand.
GGGCGCTCCGGAGGCACTTGCGAGAGAACCGCAACGAGCCCTTCTGCTCTGTCACCCGCGAAGGATGAAGCCGTCCGTAGGTTCTCCGAGCCGTCCCCGGACGGCCGCACCAGGACGCCCCGGACGTAGAGGATCTCGCGATGCGAGGCCGCGGTTTCCCTGACCCCTCGACGCCCCTCGCCGGCGCCCGACGCATCCTGCTCGCGCGGTTGGACAACATCGGCGACGTGATCCTGCTCTCCCCCGCGGTGAACGGGCTCCGTCAGGCGCTTCCGGAGGCCGAGTTGACGCTGCTCACGTCGCCCGCGGGGGCGGCGGGCGCGGTGCTGCTGCCTGCGATCGACCGCGTCGTCGCACATCGCGCGTCGTGGCAGCAGCTCAACCCCGGATCGGTCTCTCCAGACACCGAGCGCGAGCTCATCGACCGCCTGCGCACCGAGGACTTCGACGCGGCGATCGTCTTCACGAGCTTCGCCCAGAGCGCCCTCCCACCCGCCTACCTCTGCTACCTCGCCGGGATCCCGACGCGGGCGGCGTACGCGTCGCGCGGTTTCTCCGGAGAGGTCATCACCCATCCCGTCGATCCCACCGACGCGCCGGAGCACCAGGCGGAGCGGGCCGCGCACCTCCTCGAATCACTCGGGATCGAGGTGTCGGACGACGCGCTCAGCATCGAACTCCCGGTCTCCGCCAGCGAGGAGGCGGCACGCCTTCTCCGTGCCGCCGGCATCGGCGACGGCCCGTTCGTGGCGCTGGTGCCGGGCGCCTCCGCACCGGCCCGCCGCTATCGCCATGCCCGGTTCGCCCGGGTCGCGCGGCGCCTGGCCGAGTCGATGCCGGTGCTCGTGCTCGGGGACGACCGTGAAGCTGCGATGGCGGGAGAGCTGGAGGCGGACGCCGGAGCGCTGTCCGTCGTCTCGCTCGCTGGCCGGACATCGCTGCCGTTGATGGCGGCGCTGGTCCAGCGCGCCCGGCTGGTCGTTGGCAACAACTCGCTGGCGCTCCACCTCGCGGACGCCCTCCGTACCCCCGTCGTCGCGACCTACGCCGGGACGGATCCGCACGCGTACTGGACGCCTCGCGACACCCCGTGTCGCCTGCTCACGGCCGCCGCGCCGTGCGCGCCGTGCTTCCGGATCGAGTGCGACCGCGGCCACGAGTGCCTCGACCTCGCGCCGGAGGACGTGGTCCGCGCGGCGATCGACCTGCTGGAGCCCGCCGCCGCGGGCCCGCCCGAAAGGGGCTCATGGTGAACCTGGTCGACCTCTCGCGTCCGCGCGTCCTGACATGGCACGTCCACGGCAGCTACCTCTACTACCTCGCGCACACGCCCTGCTTGTTCATCCTCCCCGTGAAGGACGGACGCCCCGAGGGGTACGGCGGACGCGGCGGCAACTTCGCCTGGCCGGAGAACGTGGTCGAGGTGCCCGCCGAGGAGATCCCGGACACGGACTTCGACGTGATCCTGTTCCAGTCGAAGCGGAACTACCTCCGCGACCAGTTCGAGATCCTCACCCCCGGTCAGCGGCGGCTGCCGCGCATCTTCCTGGAGCACGACCCGGGCCTGCAGTCGCCGACGGACACCCGCCATTTCGTGGACGACCCGAACGCGCTCCTGGTCCATGTGACGGCGTTCAACGATCTGATGTGGGACTCGGGGCGCACCCCGACGCGCGTGATCGAGCACGGCGTGACCGTCCCGGATGGCCTCCGCTACGGCGGAACGACCGATCGCGGGATCGCCGTCGTGAACAACCTCGCGCGGCGCGGGCGGCGCCTCGGAGCCGATGTGTTCGACCGCGTGGCGGCGGACGTACCAGTCGACCTCGCGGGCATGGGCTCCGAGGAGCTCGGCGGCCTCGGCGACCTCCCGCACCATGAACTGCTCGACCGGGAGGCGGACTACCGCTTCTTCTTCAACCCGATCCGCTACACAAGCCTCGGCCTTGCGGTCCTCGAGGCGATGATGCTCGGCCTGCCCGTCGTCGGGCTCGCGACCACGGAGCTGCCGACAGTCGTCGAGGACGGCGTCTCCGGCTACACGGACACGCGCATCGACGTCCTGGTCGAACGCATGCGGGGCCTGCTCCGCGACCCGGATCTCGCGAGGCGGCTCGGCGAGGCGGGGCGATCCCACGCCCTCGACCGGTTCGGCATCGACCGCTTCGTCGCCGACTGGCTCGGCGCCTTCGAGGAGGTGGCGAGCCGTGGCTCACAACCCGGTACGGCTCACGCCGGCCTCGGGAACCTCGACTCCACCCAGCAGGCCGGTGAGTCACCGGCCGCCGCCCCTGCGCTGAAGGAAGCCCCATGAACCTGACGCCGCCGCGGCGCATTGCCGTGATCTCGGAGCATGCATCGCCGCTCAGCGCCATCGGTGGCGTCGATAGCGGTGGACAGAACGTGTACGTGGCCCAGGTGGCGAAGCGTCTGGCGGAGTCCGGGCGCTGCGTCGACGTCTTCACTCGCCGCGATCGTCCCGACCTGCCGGAGATCGTCGAGTGCGACGGCTACCGGGTGATCCACGTGGACGCCGGGCCGCCCTCCTTCGTGCGGAAGGAGGACCTCCTCCCGCACATGCCCGAGTTCACCGAGTCCGTCTGCCAGTACGTGGCGGCCCAACCGTCGACCTACGACGTGGCGCACGCCAACTTCTGGATGTCGGGGATGACGGCGCGCGAGCTGAAGCGCCGCTTCGACATCCCGTTCGTGATCACCTTCCACGCGCTCGGCAAGGTGCGCCGCATGCACCAGGGCGCCGAGGATGGCTTCTCGACGGACCGCTTCGCGATCGAGGAGAGCCTCGTGGCCGAGGCGGACCGCGTGATCGCTGAGTGCCCCCAGGACGAGATCGACCTCCTCACGCTGTACGGCGCGAATCCCCACCGGATCACGATGATCCCCTGCGGCTACGACCCTGAAGAGTGCCATCCCGTGGACCGCCTCGAGGCCCGCGAGCGCCTCGGGCTCCCACTCGACCGCCCGGTGGTGCTCCAGCTCGGGCGACTCGTCCCGCGCAAAGGCGTCGACAACGTGATCCGTTCGCTCCGCTCGATCCGGGAGCACGTCCCGGACACGCTGCTGGTCATCGCCGGCGGCGAGACGGACGAGCCCGACCCGGAGAGCACACCCGAGATCGCCCGACTGCTGGGCGTGGCGCGCGAGGAGGGCGTCGGCGAGGGGATTCGCTTCGTCGGCCGGCGTCCTCGCACTCAGCTCAAGGACTGGTACTCCGCGGCGGACGTCTTCGTGACGACGCCCTGGTACGAGCCGTTCGGCATCACGCCCGTCGAAGCGATGGCGTGCGGCACGCCCGTCGTCGGAGCGCAGGTCGGTGGCATCCAGTACACGGTCGCCGATGGCGACACCGGCCTCCTCGTGCCGCCGAACGACCCGGACGCCCTCGCGGGCGCCGTGACGCGCATCCTGACCGACGGGAGCCTCCGTCAGCGCCTCGCGGTGGGCGGCATCCGACGCGCCGGCGACCTGTTCACCTGGGGCCGCGTCGCCGCCCTCATCGATGAGCTCTATGAGGCGGTCATCGAGGAGCGCGCCGACGAAGTCGCGCGCGAGATGGAGCGCCGCCAGACCGTGCAGGAGGGGTTCGACGGGCTTGTCCGGGTCCTCAGCGCCGCCCGCCACCGGAATACCCGGGAGGTGACGCGCATGGCGCGGCTGATCTCCAACTGCTTCGCGAACGGTGGGAAGGTGCTCGTCTGCGGGAACGGCGGCAGTGCCGCCGACGCCCAGCACTTCGCCGGCGAGCTGGTGTCGCGCTACCGCCTCGAGAACCGGCGAGCGCTACCGGTCATCGTCCTCGGGGCGGAATTCTCGTCGCTCACCGCCTGGGCGAATGACGTCTCGTGGGACTCCGTCTTCGAGCGTCAGGTGGAGGCGTTCGGCCAGCCGGGTGACATCCTCATCGGCTTCAGCACCAGCGGCCGCTCGAAGAACGTCGTGCGCGCGTTCCGCGCAGCGCGCCGGGCACGGCTCCAGACGCTGGGCATGCTGGGCGGCGACGGTGGCGACCTGCTGCCGCTGTCCACGGCGTCGCTCGTCGTCCCGGCGCGGGACACGCAGCGCATCCAGGAGGTGCATGGACTGCTGGTCCACCTGCTCTGCGAGCTGGTGGAGCAGGACCTCGCCGCAATGGAGGTCCTCACCGGCGCGGAGGCAGCATCATGAGCGTCACGGTCTTCCTCGACAAGGATGGCACCCTCGTCGAGGACATCCCCTACAACGTCGACCCCGACCGCATCCGCCTCGCCCCGACCGCCGCGAGGGCGCTCCGGCTGCTCGCCGACTACGACTGCCGCGTGGTCGTGGTGAGCAACCAGTCCGGCGTCGCGCGCGGCTATTTCAGCGAGTCCAGCCTGGCGGGCGTCCGCGACCGGCTCGCGCTCCTCTGCCGCCGCGTGAACGTGGAGTTCGCCGGCTTCTACTACTGCCCCCACCACCCGGACGGCGAGGTCATGGAGCTGGCCATCGAGTGCGACTGCCGGAAGCCCGCGGACGGTCTCATCCGCCAGGCCGCCCTCGACCTGGGCGTGGCGCTTGAGGAGACGTGGATGGTGGGCGACATCCTCGATGACGTCGAGGCGGGGAACCGGGCCGGCTGCCGCACGATCCTGATCGACAACGACAACGAGACCGAGTGGCGGCTCTCCGCGCGGCGCTGGCCGACGGTCGTCGTGCGCAGCCTGGAGGATGCCGCGCGCGTCATCACCGAGGACATCGTCGCGCGGTCGGCACGCAGGTCACGGTCGCCGCGACGGAGCGTCGCGTGATGCGCGACGCGGTCGAGATCGTCGGTGGCTTCAGCCGCCTGCACGTCCTTGTCCTCGGAGACGCGATGCTCGACTCGTATCTCCTCGGACGCTCGACACGGCTCAGCCGCGAGGCGCCCGCGCCGATCGTGGACATCACCTCGCGCGTCGACGCGGGAGGTGGCGCCGCCAACACCGCGGCGAACGTCAGCGCGCTCGGCGGGAACGTGAGCTTCCTGACCGTGCTGGGGCAGGACGAGGACGGCGATCGCCTGCTGCGCTGCCTGGCGCGGGACGGCGTGCGCACGGACCAGGCGATCCGCAGCCGTGACCGAGGCACCCTTGTGAAGCAGCGCATCGTCGCGGAGCCTCAGCTCATCGTGCGCTTCGATCAGGGCACGACGCAGATGGTGGACGGTGAGACAGAGGCGGAGCTCATCGCTCGCCTCCGCCGTCTGTTCCTGGCGTCGGACGCCGTCATCGTCTCGGACTACGGCTACGGCGTGCTGACGCCGGCGGTGGTCGCCGCGCTCGCTGAGCTCCAGCGGTGCGCACCTCGCACGGTGGTCGTGGATGCAAAGGATCTCCCGAAGTACCGCGAGGTAGCGCCCACGATCGTCAAGCCGAACTTCGATGAAGCGTTGATGCTGCTCGGCGTCTCGCGGCCACTGCCCGACGATCGCTCCCAGTTCGTCGTGGGACACGCGCCGACGCTGTTCAAGCGGACTGGCGCGGAGAATGTCGCCGTGACCCTCGACGCGGACGGTGCACTGCTGCTCGAGCCGGACGGCTCGTGGTATCGCACCTATGCCGAGCCAGCTCCGCATGCGCGCGCCGCCGGTGCGGGCGACACGTTCGTCGCCACGCTGGCGCTCGTGCTCGCCAGCGGCGGGACGGCCACCGAGGCCGCCGAGCTCGCCTCCGCGGCCTCGGGTGTCGTCGTCAAGCGGGACGGGACGACGACGTGCGAGGCGGACGACCTCTGCGCCGCGCTCGCCGGGGACGGGAAGATCATCCACGGCGAGGATGCGCTCCGTGCGGTGGTGAACGCGTACCGGCATAGCGGCCGTCGGGTCGTGCTCACCAGCGGCTGCTTCGACATCGTCCACCGAGGCCACGTCACGTACCTCAGCCAGGCGAAGGCGCTGGGCGACGTGCTCATCGTGGCGCTGAACTCCGACGAAAGTGTCCGTCGCCTGAAGGGCGCTGAGCGGCCGGTCAACACGTTCGAGGACCGCGCCCGGGTACTCGAAGGACTGAGCTGCGTGGACCACGTGCTGGAGTTCGCCGAGGACACGCCCGAGGGAGTCATCCGCCTCATCGGCCCCGATGTCTTCGCCAAGGGCGGCGACTACACGCGCGAGACGCTACCCGAGACGCCCCTGGTGGAAGCGCTCGGCGGCGCGGTGAGCATCCTCCCCTACATCGACGGCGCATCCACGACGCGCGTCATCGAGCAGATCCGGTCCCTCGAGGAGCTCCGGGGCACGGCGTGACCCCCGGCTGGGACGAGGCGAAACGGATCCTCGCCGTCCGGCTCGATGCGGCCGGCGACGTGCTCATGACCACGCCGGCGCTGCGGGCGTTGCACTCCGCCCTTCCCGGGCGCCAGATCACGCTCCTCACGTCGCCAGCTGGAGCCGCGGTGGCCCGCCTCGTGCCGGAGGTTGACGACGTCATCGAGTACGTCGCCCCGTGGATGAAGCCCGCGGCGAACGACGACTCGGACGAGCACCTCGCGATGATCGAAGCGATCCGCCGCCGGAGGTTCGACGCCGCCGTCATCTTCACGGTCTATAGCCAGAGCCCGCTGCCGGCGGCGACACTCGCGTGCCTCGCCGGCATCCCCCTCCGCCTCGCCTGCTGCCGGGAGAACCCGTACGGACTCCTGACGGACTGGGTGAGGGAGACCGAGCCCGAGCAGCAGCTCCGCCACGAGGTCAGGCGTCAGCTCGACCTCGTCGCGGGCGTCGGCGCGACCGTCAGTCCCGAGGGCGAGCGGCTCAGCCTCACGGTCCCGGAGCCGTCCCGACGCCGTGTCGCCGCGCTCCTCGATGCCATCGACCGCGAGCGCCCCTGGGCGGTGGTGCACGTCGGGGCGAGCGCGCCCTCCCGCCGCTACCCGTACTTCGGCGAGGTCGCGCGCGGGCTCGTCGAGGAACACGGCTGGCAGCTGGTGTTCACGGGCGGCGCGGGGGAGGCGGAGCTCGTCGCGGCGGCGCGCGAGGCCACTGCGGGGCAGTCGCTGTCGCTCGTCGGTCAGCTCGACCTCGCGGACCTCGCCGCGCTGATCGAGGCGTCCCCCGTCCTGATCTCCAACAACACCGGGCCGGCGCATCTCGCCGCCGCGGTGGGGACGCCGGTCGTGGACCTGTACGCCCTCACGAACCCGCAGCACGCGCCCTGGCAGGTGCCCCACCGCCTGCTCTTCCACGGGGTGCGCTGTGCGCCCTGCTACCGGAGCGTCTGCCCCCAGGGACACCACGCCTGCCTGGCGCTGGTGCCGCCGCAGGCGGTCGTCGCTGCGGCCGTCGATCTGGCCGCCGAGCGCAGCGAGGTGCCGGCTCGCCCCCGAGGAGCGCTCCTGCTCGACGCCGACGGAGTGCTCCTCGACACGGAGGGACGGCACCTGGACGCGCTGCTCGTCGCGCTCGAGGTGCTCCGCGCGGAGACCCCGCTCCCGACCCCGCCGGAGCTGGCCGGCCTCTACGCGGTCCACGCGCGCGGACGCGATCGCTACGAGGGGATGGCGTCCCTGCTCGGGGCTGCCGGGGTCTCGCGTCCGTTCGGGCAGCCGCTGGACCCGCCCGGCACGGCCTCCGCGTGCTCCCTGGCGAACCTGAAGAACGAGGCGTACGCGGCCGCCTTGCGACGCGACGGAGTCCCAGTGATGACGGGGGCGCGAGACCTGATGCGCACCGCGAAGGACCGAGGGTTTGCCGTCGCCGTGGTCTCGTCCAGTCGCAATGCGCGCCATCTGCTCGACCTCTCCGGCCTGGGCCTCCTCGCCGACGTGATCGTGGCGCCGCCGGACGATGTCGACCTCCGTCGCAAGCCTCACCCCGATCCGTACCTCCGTGCGGTCGTGCGTCTTGGCGTGCGGCCCGAGGACTGCGTCGCGGTGGAAGACGCGGAGTCCGGGGTGGCGGCGGCGCGCGCTGCCGGCGTCGGGCGGGTCGTGGGCCTCGCGACCGGCGAGCGGGCGAAAGCGCTGGAGGGGGCCGGTGCGGACGAGGTGATCGATGGCCTCGGGCGACTGCTGCTCCTCGCAGGCGACTGCTGAGGCATCGCGCTGAGTTGCCGCAACTTCGTGACGCCTCGTCCCCGGCTGTTACCGGGGCTGCGGTGAGGGCGCGCCTACGGTCGCCCCGGACTGAAGGAGGAAGCGCCATGCCGCGAGGCAAGACCATCGATCTGCCAGACACGATCAAGCGCTCCGACAGGCACGCGCAGGAGATCTACCGGGAGACCCTCGCGTCCGCCCACGAGAGCTACGAGGGCGACGAGGAACGCGCGCACCGTGCGGCCTACGCCGCGCTCAAGCACCAGTACAAGAAGTCCGGCGACCGCTGGGTGAAGAAGGATCGCAAGGGCCCCTCGGACGCCCAGGCCGCCCGTGGCCCCACCACGAGCCCGTCGTCGACTGACAGCCCCGCCCGCACGAAGGGCGGCCGCGTGGACGCTGAGGGCGCCACGAAGGATGAGCTGTACGAGCGCGCGAAGCGGATGGACATCTCCGGGCGCAGCAGGATGAACAAGGAAGAGCTCGCGGTCGCGGTCCACGAGGCGCGCGGCAAGAAGAACGGCTAGCGGGCGCTGAGCGAGGCCCCCGGGCCGATCGGAAGCGCAGCTAGCACTTCCGCCACCGGGGGCGGAGGCGCCGGTGGGCCACCATCCGGGCGCCCCGCCCCCACTCCGCGGTGCCGTTCCCTGTCCAGTGGCTCCCACCGCGAGCGGTCAGAGCCCGTGTAGATCACGACGCTCGGCACGCGCAGCGCTGCCGCGAGGTGCGAGGGGGCGCTGTCGTTGGTTACCACGAGTGCCGCGCCCTCGATGATCGCGCCCAGCGTGCCGATGGTGGTGCGGCCGGTGAGGTCCACGAGGGGGGCGCGGCTCGCCGCGCGGACGACATCGTTCACGGGGCGGTCGATCTCGCTCCCCGTCACCGCCACCGTGTAGCCGGCAGCGTCGAGGACATCAGCCACCGCGGCGAAGTCAGCCGCCGGCCAGCGCCGGTCGTCCCCGCGTCCTCCCGGGTGCAGGCAGGCCAGCCCGGCGCCGCGCTCCACGCCCAGGGCCGCGAGGAGCGCCTGCGCTTCGACTCGCTCCTCGGCGAACACGGGGAACTCGAGCGTCGGATCGAGGTCAGTCGCGCCGAGGTGCTCGGCGAGGACAAGCAGTCGCTCCACCTCGGAGCGGTCCGTCGGATACGGGAGGAAGCCGGGTGGCGTCTCAGCGTCCGGCGGCACGAACCCGGCCCTGGCCCGCGCGGGGACCGCGGCGACAAAGCCGTTCGAGGTGCTCCCGCTTCCGTGCATCTGCACCGCGAGGTCGAAGCGGCATGCCGCCGCGGTGTCCTCGAAGACGTCGAAGCGCTCGTCATCGAAGGGGAGCTCGGCGACTCCGGGCCACCCCGGGAACGCGAGGAAGCCGGCGAGGTAGCCCGGAAAGCGTGTGACCAGTTGCTCAGCCCACGGCAGCCCGATCAGCCTGATCTCGCTCGCCGGCTCCGCGCGCTTCAGCGCCCGCAGCGCTGGGATGGCACAGAGGAGATCACCCAGCTGGAGCGCGCGCATCACGGCGATCGAGCGGCCGAGCTCCGCCGTCACCTCGAGCCCTCCATGCGCGCGAGGAGCGCGAGGGCTGCTTCCACGACTTCGTCCGGCGCGATCCGCGCGATCAATGACGATCCGTGGTCGCACTCGTGTCCCACCAGCTCGGCGCCGCACTCGGGGCAATGGATCTGCCAGCCGAGGAGCGCGCGGTGCCGGTCGGCTGGCCCGATCGGCCCGGCCGTCAGGAGGTTCGGTCCCCAGGTGAGCGTGAGCGTCGAAGGCGCGACCGCGCGCGCGATGTGGGCCGGACCGGAGTCGTTCCCGACGTGCAGCGCGATTCGCGCGAACAGCCCGACCAGGGCGCTCAGCGAAAGCCGCCCCCCGAGGTCCACCTTCGTCCCCCGCATCGCAGCCGCGACGCCAGCCGTCAGCTCGATGTCCTGCGCGCCCCCCACGATGAGCACGCGATACCCGTCGCGGGCGAGTTCGTCCCCCAGCTGCGCGAACCGCTCGACGGGCCAGCGGCGGCGGGTGCTACCGGCCCCCGGGTGGATCGTGACCTCGGGCGTGCCGGTGGGCGGGAGGACCTCCGCCGCCCGCCGGCGGTCGGCAGCCGTGACCGTCAGCCGCGGCGCGGGCGAGCGGAACCGGCCGCCCACCAGTGCGACGACCTCGAGCCAGCGGATCGCCTCGGCGTGGAGGTAGACGTGTGGCAGCTCGCGGTCGAGGCGCGGCGCGTCCGGCGTGCGGCAGCCCACGGTCGTCCTCGCGTCGAGCATGCGGACGAGGTGATTCGAGTGGCGTCCTCCCCCGTGCATCTGCACGGCGAGGTCGAACTGCTCCGCCCGCATGCGCGCGAGGAACGCCTCGACGGACTCCGCATGTGGAGCCTCGTCTTCGCGCACTCCTCGGAAGGGAGGGACGACCTCGAGGCGATCCCAGGGGCCGGGTCGCTCCGCGACCAGGTTCGCCTGCGCGGGTCCCGTCAGCAGTGTGATCCGCGCGCCCGGGTATGCCTCCCTGAGCGACTCCAGCGCCGGGAGGGCGAACACGAAGTCACCGAGCCCGCCGGCGCGAAGCACGGCGATCCGGCGCACGTCGGGCACGATCCCGGTCATCGCGCGAGCCTCGGTACGGTGGTGTTGGGCACGGCCCCGTCCTCCCGGCAACGCGCGGACGCTCGCACGTGTCCCGCTGCGAAGGCGTAACCGACGCAGAGGAGAAGTGGCGTGAACGCGGCGAGGATTCACGTCGGCGCTCGATAGCAAACCTGCCGCGCCCGCGCGCCGCCGTTACGAAGTTGATGCGGATCTCCTCCTACGGTGCGGTGGGCGCAGAAGCGCAGCGGGCGGGGAGTCCAGATGGCGGGCTGGCAGCAGATCGACCTCGCGGGCCGTGTGGCGGTTGTCACCGGCGCCGCCAGCGGACTCGGGCTCGAGACCGCCCGCCTCCTCGCGTCCCATGGTGCGACCGTGGTGCTCGCGGACGTGAACGTCGAGCGGACCGCCGCGGCGGTCGAGGACCTTGCCGGCGCCGGCGGGCGCGTCGAGGCGACGCATGTCGACGTGGCCGATCCCGCCTCCGCCGCGGACGCGGTCCAGCGCATCGTCGCGACGCACGGCCGCCTGGACGCCCTCGTCAACGCCGCCGGCGTGGACGTCACCGCCGCCGCGACCGAGCTGACGCCCGAGGACTGGCGCCGCGTTGTGGGCGTGAACCTGGACGGGCCCTTCTTGATGAGCCGCGCCGCCCTCCCGGTCATGCGCGAGCAGGGCGGCGGGCACATCGTGAACGTGGCCTCGACGGCCGCGAAGCGTGCCTGGGCAAACGCCTCCGCCTATCACGCCAGCAAGTGGGGGCTTCTTGGGCTCAGCCACGCCCTTCACGTGGAGGCACGCGAGTACGGCGTGAAGGTGACGGCGATCGTCGCCGGCGGGATGCGCACCCCCTTCCTGTTCGACCGCTTCCCGGACCTCGATCCCGGACTGTTGCAGGACCCTGCCTGTGTCGCCGAGACCATCCTCTTCGCCCTCTGTCAGCCGCAGGACACGGTGATCCCGGAGCTCACGGTCTTGCCGATGCGGGAGACATCATGGCCATGACCACCCTCGAACGGCCTCCGCTCGCGCCGGCGCGCGCTCTCCGTGATGCGCCCGCGGCAGCCGATGACGGCGCCCGCCCGCACCTCCTCGACGTGCTTGTGCCCACCTGCAACCGCCCGGCCGCGCTGGCTGCCACGCTGGCGACGCTCGCCTGCCAGGGCTTCCGTGACTTCCGTCTCGTGGTCGCCGACCAGAGCGACGGCGCGGAGGCGCTGGCGGAGCCGGCCGTCCTCGCGGCGATCCGCATGATCGAGGTCCACGGTCAGCCGGTGGCGGTCTACCGCCGTCCTGAGCGTCGCGGAATGGCGGAGCAGCGCGCGTTCCTGCTGGAGCAGGCGCGTGCACCGTACGCGCTCTTCCTCGACGACGACCTCCTCCTCGAGCCATTCGTGCTCCAGGAAATGCTCTCGGTCATCCGCGTGGAGCAGTGCGGGTTCGTGGGCTCGGCGGTGATCGGGCTCAGCTACCGCGACGACGTGCGCCCGCACGAGCAGGCCGTCGAATTCATCGACGGCCCCGTCCGGCCGGAGCGCGTGCGTCCCGGAATGCCGTCGTTCGAGCGCTACAAGCTGCACAACGCTGCGAACCTGTGGCACGTCCAGCGCGCCCTCACCGGCTACTCGCCAGGCAACCCCGCTCGCTACCGCGTCGCCTGGGTGGGTGGGTGCGTCATGTACGACGTCCACAAGCTCCGCGACTGCGGCGGCTTCGACTTCTGGCAGGATCTACCGCATGCCCACGCCGGCGAGGACGTCCTGGCACAGCTTCGTGTGATGGAGCGGTACGGCGGCTGCGGCATCCTGCCGAGCGGCGTCTACCACCAGGAGCACCCGACGACGGTCACCGACCGCCGCGTGGACGCTCCCCGTGTGCTGCTCGCTGCTGACCTCGGCTAGGACGCGACGAACGCAGCGCTAATCGGCGTCGAAGGGGCGCGGCGGTGAACTCCGCCGCTCCGAAGAGTCCTCGGACTTCCGGGGCGCGAACGCCGCTGCGTGCGCCGCGAGGCTGGCCGGCTCGGCCGCGTCGACGCCTCCCACCGGGTCACCGTCGCCGTCGATCAGGACGAGCCGCGCCTTGCCGCCCGGCTCCTGCGGCCCGACGACACCCCGTTCCTCGAGCAGGTCCATCAGGCGCGCCGCCCGCGGGTAGCCGATGCCCAGCTTCCGCTGCAGCATCGAGGTCGAGAGCGTCGAGGAGTCCCGGGCGACCTCGGTGGCCTTCTGGAGCATCGGGTCGTCGTTGTTTTCGCCGGGAAGCGCCTCCGGCCCGGCCTGGTCGGCCGCCTCCAGGGCGGCCTCCAGCTGGCGGTCGTACTTCTCGGGGACGAGCGCCTTGAACCGGTCCTGCGTCCAGAACTTCACGACCTCTTCGATCTCGTCGTCGGAGAGGTAGACGCCCTGGACGCGCTTCGGCTTCTGTGCGTCCGGTGCGAGGAAGAGCATGTCGCCCTTGCCCAGCAGCTTCTCCGCGCCGCCCTGGTCGAGGATCGTCCGCGAGTCGATCTGCGACGAGACCGCGAACGCGATCCTCGTGGGGAAGTTCGCCTTGATGAGCCCGGTGATCACGTCCACGGACGGGCGCTGCGTGGCGACGACGAGGTGGATGCCGGTCGCGCGCGCGAGCTGCGCGAGGCGGACGAGCTGGTGCTCCACCTGGTACGGCGCCGCGAGCATCAGGTCCGCGAGCTCGTCGATGATCACCACCCAGTAGGGCAGCGGACGCGCTTCCTTCTCGTTGTACCGCTCGATGTTGCGCACGCCCACCTGCGCGAAGCGCCGGTAGCGCGTCTCCATCTCGTTGATCACCGCCTGGAGCGTGCCGACGACGCGGTCCATGTCCACGATGATCTCGGAGTACGCCAGGTGCGGGATCGGCGCGTATCCGGTCATCTCCACGCGCTTCGGGTCGATCATGACCAGGCGCAGCTGCTCGGGCGAGTAGTTCATCAGCAGGCCGCAGATGATCGCGTTGATCATCACGGACTTGCCGGCGCCCGTGGATCCCGCGATCAGCAGATGCGGCATCTTGGCGAGGTCCGCGACGATCGGGTCGCCGGAGACGCCCGCGCCGAGGGCGAGCGGGAGTCCGCCCTTCTTCGCCAGTGCGCGGTACTCCGCGGACTCGATGATCTGGCGCATCGTGACGATCGTCGTCGAGCCGTTGGGCACCTCGATGCCGACCATCGCCTTACCCGGGACTGGCGCCTCGATGCGGAGCGCCGGCGCCGCGAGGGCGAGCGCGAGGTCGTTCTGGAGCGCGGTGATCCGGTTCACGCGGATGCGCGTGCGCGAGACCTCGACCTCGTTCGTGCGCGGCTGTCCCTCGGCGTCAGTGATCACCGCGCCGGCAGCGTCGCGCTCGGTCACGGTCTTCGTCTTCACGTCCCAGCCGGGCTCGACGCCGAACTGCGTGACCGTCGGGCCTTCGTTGATCTCGACGACCTTCGCGTCCACCGCGAACGAGAACAGCGTCTGCTCGATCAGTTGGGCGCGCCGCTGGTTGTCCGCCGCACGGTCGGTCGCCGCCGGCTGCGGCTTGAGGAGCTTCGAGGGCGGGAGCTGCCAGCCGTCCGCCGAGTGCCGCCACTCGTCGACGGGGGTCTCCATGTCCATGCCCAGCTGGGCGGCGGGGCGCTCCTCCTCCGGCTCGACGCGCTTCGCGCGCTTCTTCTTCGCCGGCACCGCCTCGGCCAGCGCGGGATCGGCCGGACCGGCGACGGTCGCAACCTCCGCCGGCAGCGGCGGAAGCGGGGCGTCGAGGACCTCGTCATCGCGCTGAGGAGCGCGCGCGTCGACGCGGTCGTTCAGGCGTCGGACCAGGGCCGGGAGCGAAGCCAGGCCTCGGCCGATCGCGCGGTGAATGCCGAGGTCCCAGATCCACTGGAGCGTGTCCCACGTCCAGCGCGGGGCATTCTTCGCGATCTGCAGCGCCGTCCGTGGCCACAACAGCGCGAAGGCGACCGGGAAGGTCAGGATCCACGCCAGGCCCACCCACAGGTTCGCGTTCAGCAGGCGTCCGAGGTCGCCGCCCGCGGAGACGGACGCGAAGTCGACCGAGCCGACGGTCGCGTCCGGGAACCAACGGCCGAAGATGCCGCCGAGGAACACGAGGAAGGCGGCGAGGCCCACGATGTGCCGCGCGTGTCGGGTCAGGACCGCCGTGCGCTTCAGCGCGAGCGTGATGCCCAGCGCCGCGATCAGCACGATGAGCGTGAACACGTGGAGGCCGAACGCCTCCACCAGGCGGTCGCGTAGATCGCCGAGCACGCCGGTGACCGGGATCACGTAGGGGACCGCGGCGACGGCGAGCACGACCAGGATCGTGCCGGCGACCTCGGGGCGTGCCACCACCCGCCCCACGCTCAGGATGTCGGGGATTTGCTGGTTGGCGCCGCGTCGTGCCTTCCCGGCGGAGCGGGATCGCGCTGCGGAGGGCGGGGATGAGGCGCGGGTGCGCGCCTTGGCTCGAGCCATAGCCTTGCACTCCCTCGACTGCGCCCCCGCCAAGACACGCAGCCGATTCGTGGATGGGTTGGTCCTGCGTGCTTCCTGGTCAGACCTCCAGCATCACCGGGATCACGAGCGGATGCCGGCGCGTCTGCCGGTGTAGATACTCAGCCACGTCGTCCTTGAGCGTCTCGTGGATCTCAGACCAGTCTATCGCGGCATCCTCGCCGCCAAGGACGTCCACGATTAGCTGCTGCACCCCGCGCATGAGCGCCGCCTCTTCGTCCGGGCCGGCGAAGCCGTGCGACATCACCTCGGGCGCGCGGGCGAGCTTGCCGGAGTGCCGGTCCACGGCCGCCACTACGACGACGAGCCCGTCGTCCGCGAGGCGCTGCCGGTCGCGCAGCACGAAGTCGTCGATCTCACCGATCCCGATGCCGTCGACGTAGATGTAGTCCGCCGGCACCGTGCCGGCGATCTCGGCGCCGCGGTCGTCGATCTCCAGCACCTCGCCGTCGGTGAGGACGAACGCATCGTCGTCCTCCATGCCGAGCTGGATGGCGAGATCGCGGTGCAGCACCAGGTGGCGGTACTCGCCGTGGATCGGCAGGAAGTACCGAGGCCGCACGAGCCGGTGGATGACCTTGAGCTCCTCGCGGCTCGCGTGGCCACGCACGTGGACGTCTGCGAGGCGGTTGTAGATGACGTTCGCCCCGGCCTCCATGAGCAGGTCGATGTTCTTGTAGACGGATTTCTCGTTCCCGGGGACCGGGTTCGAGGAGAGGATGACGGTGTCGCCGTCCTGGATGCCGATCTGCTGGTGCGTCCCGTTCGCCATCCGCGTCAGCGCCGAAGTCGGCTCACCCTGGGATCCCGTGCAGATGATGACCGTCTTCGAGTCCGGGTGTTGCTTCATCTCGTTGACGCTCATCAGGACGTTCGGCGGCACGCGCAGATACCCGAGGTCGCGCGCCATGCCGACGTTGTTGACCATTGAGCGCCCGGTGACGAAGACGCGGCGGCCGTGCTTGGCGGCAGAGTCCAGCACGATCTGCACGCGCGAGATCAGCGAGGCGAACGTCGTCACAATCACGCGCCCGTCGGCCTCGCCGATGTAGCGGTCCAGCGCCTCCGCGACGCGCTGCTCGGACGGCGTGTACCCCTCGATCTCCGCGTACGTCGAGTCGGCGCAGAGCAGAAGGGCGCCCTCGTCACCGAGGTTCGCGAGCCGCGCGAGGTCGGTGTGCTGTCCAAGCAGCGGGGTGTGGTCGATCTTGAAGTCGCCCGTGTGCACGACCGCGCCGAGCGGCGTGTCGATGATCAGCCCGGCCGAGTCCGGGATGGAGTGCGACACCGAGAAGAACTCGACCGAGAACGGACCGACGTCGATCACGTCGCCGGGCTCGACGACGTTGACCTCGGAGCCATCGAGGAGCCGGTGTTCCTTCAGCTTGACCTGCACGAGTCCGCGTGTGAGCTGGAGGCAGAACACGGGCACCTGCACCTCGCGCAGGAGGAACGGGATCGCACCGATGTGATCCTCGTGACCGTGCGTGAGGAAGACGGCCTTCAGCCGCTCCGGGTTGTCCAGGACGTACTGGAAGTCCGGGATGATGAGGTCCACGCCGGGGTGCTCGGCGTCCGGGAACATCAGGCCCACGTCCACGGCGATCATCGTGTCGCCGTACTCGTAGACCATCATGTTGCGGCCGATCTCGCCCAGGCCGCCGAGCGGGATGACGCGGAGCGTCTCGCCGGCCATCAGGAGGCCGCCTGGAGCAGATCGTTGATGCGGGCGAAGTCCTGCATCATCACCGCACGCAGCGAACCGTTCCGAAGCGCGGCGGCAGGGTGGTACATCGGGATCACGGAGACTCCATCCACGACGCGGGGCCGGCCGTGGATCTCGCTGATACGGTCGCCGGGGAACCAGCGAGCCATCGAGAAGCGGCCGAGCGTGGCGATGACGCGCGGGCGCGCGAGTTCGATCTGACGGTCGAGGTAGCCCCGGCACGCAGCCATCTCCTGCGGCTCGGGGTCACGGTTGCCGGGCGGTCGGCACTTCACGACATTGGTGACATAAACGTCGCGGCGGGAACGCCCGATCGAGGCGAGCAGCTCGTCCAGGAACTGGCCGGAGCGGCCGACGAAGGGCAGCCCCAGCTCGTCCTCGCGCTGGCCGGGGCCCTCGCCGATGAACATGAGGTCGCAGGGGAGCGGTCCCGAGCCGGGCACGGTGCGGGTCCGTGTCCGCGCGAGGTCGCACGCCGGGCAGTCCGCGATCTCGTCGTACAGGTCCGATGCCACCGAGGGCACGTCGTACAACGGAAGCAGTGCAGCGGGGGCGCCAGACCGCGGATCAGCCACGGTGCGCCCTCGAGGGGCTGCACGCGGTGACAGATCCGCCGCGATGCGCGGGCGCTGGTGAGCCACGGTAGTCACGGCATTCATGTCGCGGAGCGTAACAGAGCGGATTGTGGGCAGCAATCATCGGAGTATCCGCGTAATCAATTACGCGATTCATCCCGTGACGAGGCTCACTTGCGGACCAGCCAGGCCAGCGCGATGCCGACGAAGTAGAGCACCACGATCGGGCCGCCCACGAGCGCCTGCGTCACCGGGTCGATCGTCGGCGTGACGACGGCCGCGATCACGAACGCCAGGATGATCGCGTACCGCCACTGCCGGAGCAGCTGGGACGCGCTAATGACGCCGAACTTCGCGAGCCCCATCACGATCAGCGGCGTCTCGAAGACGGCCCCCATCACCAGCAGGATCCGCGTCACGAAGTCGATGTAGTTGCCGATCCGCCAGTCCGCCTCGGCGAACGAGTCGCCGAAGGTAAGCAGGAACTTCAACGTGAAGGGCAGGACCACCCAGAAGCCGAATGCGAGGCCGCCGAGGAATGCGATGCTCGCGCCGAGGGTGATCGGGAAGACCCACTTCTTCTCCTGGTTCGTGAGCGCCGGCGTCACGAACCGCATGATGTGGTAGACGATCACTGGCATCGCGAGCGTCAGTCCGCCGAGGAGGGCGACGCGGAAGTAGACCGCGATGTTCTCCATCGGCTCGATGTACTGCGGCCGGAAGTCGGGCACCGACTGGCGCGCCGGGCTCAGCAGATATTCGATCGCGCGGAAGCCGAACTGTGGGACGAAGAAGATCGCCATCCCCAGCACGACCGCCGCCGCCATCCAGGTCACCCGCGTGCGCAGCTCGAGCAGGTGCTCGATCAGCGTCATCTCGCCGCCGGCTTGCTCCACCTGGCCCGCGGGGACGGTGTCAGTCGCCATTACAGACGCTCGTCACCTTCGCTGGAGACGGTCTCGCGCGGGATCAGCACGGGACCCTTCTTCGGCTGCTCCTTCTTGAACGGGTCAAAGGTGCTCGCGGGCCTGGCCGGCTCCGGCTTCGCCACGGGCTGCGGAGCCTCTGGCGCGGCCGTCTGCACGTCCGCTCCCTCGGTCTCGGCGGCCGACTGCTCGATCGGCGGGACGGCCTCGCCGCCGGACGCATCCGACGCCGCATCGCCGCGCTGAGAGGGCCGGATTGGAGCCTTCGCCTGCGTCTCGGCAGGAGCGGACTTGTCGTCTCGCATGACGGCGCGCGTCTCGCGGTGGATCTCCTCGGCGTCCCGCTGCGCCTCGCGCAGATCGGCGCCCAGGTCGGCGAACTCGCGGACCGACTTCAGGTCGTCCGTCTCCGCCTTGACCTCGCGCTCGATGTCATCGACGGCGGCGCGGACGTCCTTCATGACCTCGTTCGAGTACGCGCGGGCCATCCGGTACCAGCGACCGGCCGTGCGCATGATTTCCGGGAACCGTTGCGGGCCGACGACGATCAGGGCGATCACGAAGACCAGGCCCGCCTCCGCCGGTCCGACGCCAAAGATGTTCATCTGTGGAAAGGATACGCCCCGGTGAGTCCAGTGGACTCCCGGGGCGTAACTCCCGGTTCAGATTCGGGCGTCTTCGTGCCCTGGTGGCACGACGTCCGAGGCTGCGCCGAGCTAGTCCTCGATGCCCTGGTCGCGGAGGTAGTCGATGGCGTCCTGGACGGTGCGGATCTTCTCGGCGTCTTCATCCGAGATCTCCATGTTCTGCCCGTCCTTCGAGAATTCTTCCTCGATGGACATAATCAGCTCGACGAGGTCGAGCGAGTCGGCGTTCAGGTCGTCGACGAAGGACGCGTTGCTCGTCACCTCGTCCTCTTCGACCCCCAGCTGCTCAACGATGAGACCCCGGACCCGCTCGAAGATGGTGGCCAAGACTGCGTCCTCCCTAATTGCTCGGCAGGTCGGGATCCTCGTCGGATCCTTCGGCTCCGTAGCGCCGAGCCGCCTCTAATGCGACCGCACCGAGCACCCCGTTCACGAAGCGCCCGGAAGACTCCGATCCATAGCCTTTGGCGATGTCGACGGCCTCGTTGATGGCCACCCTGAGCGGAGCGCGTTGAGTATCAAAGAGCACTTCGTAGATTGCAAGGCGAAGCACGTTCCGGTCGACCGGGGAGAGGTCCTGGATGGGGAAGGCGGGCGCATGTTCCCGGATCGTGGCGTCGATCTGCCCCAGGTGCTCCCGGACGCCCTCCACCAGGCTGCGCGTGAAGTGCACCGCCTCCGGCGTCAGGTTGACCTCCGCCAGCTGCCGCCGCGCGACGATGTCGAGCGGCAGCGAGCGCTGGTCCGCCTCGAAGAGGATCTGGAAGGCGAGGATGCGAGACCGCCGGCGCGACTGCGACCGGGGCTGGCGCTGAGGGACCGACATGGTGGGGCCCCTAGGCCATCACCAGGCCGCCGTCGACGTTGATCACCTGGCCCGTGATGTACGAGGCGGCATCGGACGCGAGGAAGGCCACGATCGGGCCGATCTCGCCCGGTTCCGCGTAGCGGCCCATGGGGATCCGCGCACGGATGACTTCCTTCTGCTCGTCGGACAGCCCGGAGGTCATGTCCGTGAGCACGAAGCCGGGGGCGATGCAGTTCACCGTGATCCCCCGCGACGCGACTTCGAGCGCGAGTGAGCGCGAGAAGCCGATGATCCCCGCCTTCGCGGCGGCGTAGTTCGCCTGGCCCGGGTTGCCGGCAACGCCGACGACGGACGTGATGTTGATGATGCGGCCCCACCGCTCCTTGAGCATGTGGCGGACGGCCGCCTTGCAGGAGAGGAACGTGCCGCGCAGGTTCGTATCCAGCACGTCGTCCCAGGCCTGTTCGGACATCCGCATGACGAGGTTGTCGGAGGTCATGCCGGCATTGTTCACGAGGATGTTCACCCCGCCGAACGCCTTCCGCGCCTCGTTCACGACGCGCTCGATGTCCTGGCCGTCCCGGACGTCGCACTGCATCGCGCGGACATCGGCGTGCCACTGGCCCTGCAGGTCACGCGCCACGGCGTCCGCCAGGGACTGGTTCTCCCGGTAGGTGATGATGATGTTCGCCCCGGCACGGGCGAGCTCGGTCGCGATGGCGCGGCCGATGCCACGGCCGCCGCCCGTCACGATCGCGGTCTTCCCGGAGAGCGATCGAGGATCCTCGGTGGTTCCGGTCGTCATGCGCGCGCCTCCTCCGCGGTGCCGATGTTGCGGCAGGCGATGGAGCGGTCGATGCGCTTCACGAGGCCGGTCAGGACCTTGCCGGGCCCGAACTCGATCACCTCGGTCACGCCTGCCGCCGCCATCGTAGCGACGGAGTCAGCCCAGAGGACCGGACTCGTGATCTGCGACGCCAGCTCCTCGGCGAGGGCGGAGCCCTCCGCGATCGGCCGCGCGGTGACGTTGGAGATCACCGGCACCACCGGCGCGTTGAACGCGATGCCCGCGAGGACGCCCCGCATCCCGTCCGCGGCGCTCTGCATGAGCGGCGTGTGGAACGCGCCGGAGACCGTGAGCGGCACGACGCGGGAGGCGCCGGCGGCGGTCGCAGCCGCGGAGGCCGCCTCGACGGCGGCGGCCGTGCCGCCAATCGTGATGTTGCCCGGGGCGTTGATGTTGCAGACGTGCGCACCGTGCTCCGCGCAGATCGCCCGCAGCGCGTCCGGCTCGACGCCGAGCACCGCCGCCATCGTGGACGGTTCGCGGTCGCAGGCTTCCTGCATCAACCGCCCGCGCTCGCGTACCAGCCGCACGCCGTCCTCGAAGGAGACCGCACCCGCCGCGATGAGCGCGGCGTACTCGCCGAGCGAGTGGCCGGCGACGTAGGCGGGGCGCTGGGTGATGAGCCCGGTCGCGGCTGCGGCGGCGAGCGCCGCGATCGAGTGCGTCACGATCGCCGGCTGGGTGTTCACGGTGCGGGTCAACTCGTCCGCCGGCCCCTCGAAGCAGATCGTCGAGATCGGCACGCCGAGGGCGGCGTCAGCGGCGTCGAAGATCTCCCGCGCGGCGGGCAGCTCCGTGGCGAGGTCCTGGCCCATGCCGACCGCCTGCGCGCCCTGCCCGGGGAAGACCCAGGCGACGTTCGCGGCAACCGGAAGCGAGGTGAGGTGCGAGAGGTCAACCATGAGGGCGCCGATCTAGGCCCGCAGGCCTGGATCCGCGGGCGCGAACTCGTACGGGAGCAGTCGCTCGGGAGAGCTACGCCTCGTCGGACTCGATCGGGCGGCCCTTGCGGTCGCGGGCGGCGCCGGCGGTGTGGTTCACCTTCTTGCCACCGGACGCGGGGTCGCGGACCAGCTGCGGCACGGCCACGCCGTGGTGGCTCCGCCGCGAGTTCCGCTTCGACTTCGGGGTCCTACGCTTCGGGAGCGCCATCGTGCTCCTCCTCGTCTCCGTCGCGGAGCCGCTCCGCCAGCGAGGCGAGCGCGCTCCAGCGGTGATCCGTCCCTGCGGCACACCCGCAGGTTCCCTCGTTCAGGTTCTGACCGCAGGTGGGGCAGAGGCCCCGGCAATCCGGTCGACAGATCGACTGGATCGGCAGCGCAGACTCCTCATATTGCCGTACCGCTTCGCTGAGGTCGAGATGCCACGCGCCGTCCACCGTGAAGTCGTCGTCGTCGGTCGGAATGCGGTAGCCCGTGGTCGGATCGCGCGCGATCACGTACTCCTCGTCGAACTCGATGTGCAACGGCCACTCGAACGGCTCGAGGCAGCGGTCGCAGACGAGTCCGACCGGCTCGAGGTCGAGCGAGGCGGTCACGAGGATGCCGCGCTCGCTCCGGATCAGGCGGATCGGCCCGGTGACGGTCTGCTCGAACCCCGCTTCGGGCACGGAGACCGGCTCCTGCTCCGCGTAGTAGCGGCGGGAGGCCCCGATCGGTTCCTGCGCGAGGGTGGCGACGTTGATCAGCATGGCCTGCGATCGTACATCCGCCCGGCGTGGAGGATGCTCCCCGGGGCTTCCGAGGAAGCTCCGCAATGCTCCCGCGAGGATGCGCGAGGGACGGCCACCTCGGGCTATCCTCGATGACGGACGGCGGGGCATGGAGTGCGGGCCGTGGTGCGAGCAGCCAGGGAGGGCGGGCCGGTCGGCGAGATCGCCCTCGCCTACGTCCGGCCGATCGAGGAGATCGAGCCGCCGCTCGACGCGACGATCCAGCGGACGGCGGTGCGCGCCTGCGCGCGTGGCGAGGGCCTCGGGACCCCCGAGATCTTCGAGGAAGCCAGCCCGGACGGCCATCTTGCCCTTCTCCACCTCCTGAACGACCTCGCCGGGTTCGCCGGACGCGATGACGCTCCGCCCGTCGTGGTCGCCACGCTCGCCGTCCTGGGCGACACCGCGCTGCTCCGGGCCCGGCGGCTCCTGCTCATCGAGAGCCGCGCCCGCCAGGTGCTCTTCGCCGATGGCCGCACGCCCGAGGTTGCCCTCGCGGTGGAGTGGGCCGACCGGCCGGACGAGGAGCGGCGACGCGAACGGGCGCGCGAGTCGATGCGAGCGAAGGCGCTCCGCGGTCTCGTCCTGGGCCGGCCCCCGTATGGCTACCTCGTGCAGGAGCGGGCGCTGGTCCCCCATCCGCGCGAGTCACAGGTGGTCAAGCAGATGTTCCGCGCCTACGTCGACGAAGGCGAAGGCCTCCGTCGCATCGCCGCCCGTCTGAACCGGGACGGGATCCGCACGCGCCTCGGGCGCGCGTGGACGCCGGGCGCCGTCCGTACCGTCCTGAAGAACCCCGCCTACACCGGCCTCTACCGCCGGCTCGGGGTCGTCGTGCCGTCCTCGCACCCGGCGATCATCGACCGGGCGACCTTCAACGCGACGCAGCGCCGGATGGGCGAGCGCCGCACCTCGCGGAGCGAGCAGGAGCGGCACGAGTACCCGCTCCACGGCCTGCTGCGCTGCGGACGCTGCGGCAGCACGATGATCGGCGAGCGTCGCCAGACGCGGTCCGGCATCGCCGTCTCGTACCGGTGCGAGAACGCCACCGCCCGCGGTACCTGTCGTGCTCGCGGCGTCCGCTCCGAGGTGCTCGAGGCCGCGATCCGCGAGGAGCTCTCCCGCTCCGACAACCACTATCCCGTCGCGGTCCGTCCGGCCGACACGCCGGACCGGGACGCCCGGCGTCAGCGCCTTGAACGACGACTCTCCGAGGGCATCGAGCGATGGGTCGCGGGTGAGTGGCGGTACACGGAACTGGTCAGCCGCATGACGCGCGTCGTGCGCGCCCTGAACGAGCTGGACCAGCCGCTTGAGGAAGCGCCCACCGATTCGGAGGGGGCCCGGCGCCGGCTGCTCGCGGACTGGGACGCCCTCGACCCGCACGACCGCGGGGAGCTGCTCCACGCCGCCGTCGCGGAGGCGGTCGTCGAAGGCAAGCAGGTCCGGGTCACCCGCCGCCGCTAGCCCTAGAATGGAGTGCAGACGCCAGGGGGCCAGACGGCCGCCGGTCCCCCTCGGGGGGCGGGAGGAACGTCCGAACTCCTTCGGGCAGAGTGCCGGCTAACGGCCGGGCGGCGCGAGCCGACGGAAAGTGCCACAGAAACAAACCGCCGGGGCGCCTTCGGGCGCTGCGGTAAGGGTGAAATGGTGCGGTAAGAGCGCACCGGCGTCCTGGTAACAGGGCGGCCGTGCAAACCCCACTCGGAGCAAGGCCAAATAGGGGGGCATACGGGTCGCCCGACCCTGTCCCCGGGTAGGCTGCTTGAGGCGGCGGGTAACCGCCGTCCTAGATGGATGGCCGTCGCCGCACCCCGGTGGGCTCGGGGCGCGGTACAGAATTCGGCGTACCGGCCCCCTGGCTGCCCACGTTCATCGAGGCCCCCGCCTCGAGGAAGGCGCTAGTCGCGCTGCATCACCACCTCGCCGCGCTGGATCACGCGGACGATCTCCGCGACGACGGCGGTGCCCTTCATCTCCGGGTCCTGCTGCCGCTCTCGCTCGGGGGCGCTCTGCCAGACGTGCTGCTTCACCGCCTCGTCGTCAACGCGCTTCGCCTCCACGTGGATCTGGAAGCTGAGCCGCGTCGTCGCGTTCCGGTAGAGCATCGCCGCCTGCGGGTTCTCCGCGATGCGGCCGAGGAAGCCCCGTTCCGGCGTGCGCATCCAGATCGCGATCTCGTGGTCGCTGTAGGCCTGTGTCGTGCCGAAGAAGCTCAGGACAGGCTGCCCGTCCGCTCCCGCCGACGACCAGACGATCGGGAAGCCGTCATCGAACGCGCCGTTGATCGCCTGCCGCATCTCGTCGCTGAGCGAAACCGCCATCGTGTCTCCGTCCGCCTGTGACCCGCGTGTGACGCCCGAGGGGCGCGCGGGAGATTTTACAGCGCGTTCCCGCCCGGAGCGCCAGCGCCGCCCCCGCCCCCGCGCCAGACACACGCGGCCGCCCCGCCTACGATCTCCCCATGACGACCGACGATGCGCCCCGTGTGCCCCGAGGTGACTGGCGGGACGGACTCTCCGAGTCTGTCCTGGCGACGCTTGATCGCGATTCGCTCCCGCCGATCCGGGAGATCCGCTTCGACTCGCGCCAGGTGGGCCCAGGCGACCTCTTCGTGTGTGCCAGGGGCGAGCGCCACGACGGCCACGACTTCGCCCGCGCGGCCGTCGAGGCGGGCGCGGCTGTGCTCGTGGCGGAGCAGGGGCGCGCTGCTGACCTCGCCGGCCTCGGCGTCCCCGTGGTCGCCGTTGACAACCCGCGCGCGGCGCTCGCGACGATCAGCGCCGCGCACGAGGGCTACCCGGCGCGGTCGCTCACGGTCGTCGGCATCACGGGCACGGACGGGAAGTCGACCACGGCGTTCCTCACCCAGGCGGCGCTTCGCGGCTGCGGCCTGAAGGCGGGACTCCTCACGACGATCCAGTCGCAGATCGACGGCGAGGTCATCCCGAACCCGACGCGTCTCACCTCGCAGGAGGCGCCCTACGTCCACCGGATGCTCGCCGAGATGCTGGAGGCCGGCTGCACGCACGCGGTCGTCGAGGCCACTTCGATCGGCCTCGACCTCCATCGCCTCGATGCGATCGAGTTCGATGCGGCCGTCCTCACCAACCTCTCCGGCGACCACCTCGACTACCACGGCACCTTCGACCGGTACCGCGCG
Source organism: Dehalococcoidia bacterium (assembly GCA_050250415.1). Lineage (GTDB taxonomy): Bacteria > Chloroflexota > Dehalococcoidia > UBA2979 > UBA2979 > W-Chloroflexi-9. The sequence continues at coordinate 285,539 of JBFWOO010000004.1, forward strand.
GCCAAGGGGCGGCTCTTCGAGATGTTGCAGGGGGCTGGGCACCGCCAGAAGCCCGGCGTCGCGGTCCTGAACGCCGGCGATCCGAGCTGGAAGTACTTCGCGAACCGCACCGCCGGCCGCGTGGTGACGTATGGCCTCGAAGACCGCGACCTCGACGTCTATGCCGACGAGGTCATGCTCTGGTCGGACGGATCGACGTTCACCCTCACCGCCGACGAGGACACCGTGGAGGCATCCGTCCGGCTCCCGGGCGAGTTCAACGTGCTGAACGCGACCGCGGCGATCACCGCCGTCGCGGCGCTTGGCCTCGACATCTACGGGGCGACCTCGGGCGTCGCGACCTGCGAGGGCGTCCCGGGCCGGATGGAGCGGATCGATGGCGCACCGTTCACGGTGATCGTCGACTACGCCCACACCGCGGACGCGCTCCGGAAGGTCGTGGACACGCTCCGTCCGGTGGTGGACGGGCGGATCATCGCCGTGTTCGGCTGCGCCGGAGAGCGCGCGCGAGAGCGCCGCTCGGGCCTCGGTGGCGTGGCAGCCGATCTCCTGGACTACGCCATCCTCGCGGACGAGGACCCGCGCTCGGAGCCGTCCGACGCGATCATCGACGAGATCGCGCAGGCGATGGTGGCGGGCGGCGCCGTCGAGGGCGAACGCTTCGAGCGGATTCCGGACCGGCGGGCGGCGATCGCGCGGGCCCTTGACGTCGCCGAGCCGGGCGACCTCGTCCTCGTCGCGGGGAAGGGCCACGAGTCGACGATCGAGTACGCGGACGGTCCGCGCCCGTGGGACGACCGCGCGGTCACGCGCGAGCTGATCGCCGGGCGCTTCGGCCAGTAGCCCCCCGGAAAGCCCACGAGGAGGCCCCTCGTGGCGCGGTAAGCCTCGAGCGTGACTTGGGGATCGCCCGGCGACCGCGGCCGACCGCGCGCGGCGGGCGCGGGCGCCACGGTGTCGTCGGTCCGTGACGCCCGCTCCGATGCCGCCTGCCGTCGGCTAGACGGCGATCTGTCGGATGCTCCCCACCCGGAGGAAGAACACCACCGCCATCAGCGCCACGATGCCACCCATCGCCGCCAGGGCGATCGGGGCGGACCAGATGTCCGCGACGGTGCCGGAGAAGAGGGACCCGAAGGGCAGCAGCCCCTGGTTCAGCATGTAGATGCCCATCACGCGGCCGCGGTACTCGTCCGGCGTGCTGAGCTGGAGCACGGTCTGGTTCGTGGTCATGTAGACCATCTGGCAGGCGCCCACGACCACGAGCAGCGGCAGCGCGATCAGGAGCGACCGCGACAGCGAAAGCGCCACGAGCGAGAGCCCCAGCGAGAACACCGCACCGAGGAGCATCAGCCCCTTCGACTCCGCGTTCTTCATCGAGGCGATCACGAGGGTCGCCACCACCGCGCCCAGCCCGGGGGCCGCCATCAGCAGGCCGAACGAGCCGGCCGTCCCGCCCAGCGTGTCCTCGTTGAACTGCGGCAGGATCGCGATGTAGGGGAGCGCGATCACCACGGGCACGAGGGCGAGCGCCATCTGGCTCCGCAGGGTCGGGTGCTTCCAGACGTACCCGGCGCCTTCCTTCAGGTTCCCCCACACGTTCACATCGCGCGTCGCCTGCCTCACGGCCGGCAGCTGGAGCTGCATGATCGTGACCGCGACGCCGAGATAGGCGGCGGATTGGATGAGGAAGTTCTCGCCCGGGCCGATCTGGGCGATCATCAGCCCCGCGAGCGCGGGGCCAGCGATGCGGGTGATGTTGAACCCAGCGGAGTTCAGCGCCATCGCGTTCATCATGTCCTCGCGCGGCACCGTGGTCGGCACCACGGACTGCCGCACTGGCATGTTCAGCGCCCACGCGATGCCGGAGACCAGGCTGAACGCGAAGAGGTGCCAGACTTCCACCAGCCCGGCGATGATCACGAGTCCGAAGACGAGCGTGCTGATGAGCTGCATCACCTGCGTGAGCAGCATCAGTCGCTTCTTGTCATAACGGTCGGCCATCACGCCGCCGACCGGTCCAAGCGCCAGCAGCGGCAGGGAACGCGCGCCGCTCGCGAGCCCCACGACGAACGAAGACCCGGACAGGCTGAACGCGAGCCAGTTGATGGTCACCTGTTGTAGCCACAGGCCACTCGAGGAGAACAGCGTCCCGATCCAGAGCAGCCGGTAGTTGCGATGGCGCAGCGACCGGAAGGTCGAGAAGCCATGCCTCGCCTCCGTGCGCGCTTGCGTGCCAACGGTCGCGTCGGCGACTGGTAGGCGGGAGGGGGACACGCGCTCCCCGGGCGGGGCCGCGACGTTGGGCTGGGCGGCGTCGGCCGCGGTGAGCGTGGCAGTGGGAGCGGCCGGACGTGGGTGTGAACCGAGGTCGTCGCGGTCGATGGCCTTGGCCATCGTCGGACCTTTCATAGGCGGAAGCTTGTTGAAGAGAGACGCTACGCCTCTCTAACCTTTCCGTCTACGTCAACGTACGGGTTGTACGCGTCTGCCCCGTGAATTTCCGGTTACGCCCCCTGTCCCGCATAGACTCGTCGCGTCCAGCACGCGCGCGGGAGGATCACCGAATGCCAGTCGACCAGGAGACCTACGAGGCGCTCGCACGGGAGGACCAGGCGCATCTGATCCATCCCCAGTTCTACGCCCCGGATCACGCCGAGCCGGTGATCTTCGACAGTGGCGAGGGCGTCTGGCTGACCGACGTGCGCGGTCGGCGCTACATCGACGGCCTCTCGTCGCTCTGGAACGTCGCGGTCGGCCACGGGCGGACGGAGCTGGCGGACGCAGCCGCTGAGCAGATCCGCAAGGTGGCGTTCACTAACAACTACGTCGGCTACTCCAACGTCCCCGCGATCAAGCTCGCCTCGAGGGTGATCGACCTCGCCTACGACAACATGGCCGGTGTGTTCTTCACGAACTCCGGATCGGAGTCGAACGAGGGCTCGCTCAAGGTCGCCCGCTTCTACTGGAACCTCCAGGGTCGCCCCGGCAAGGTGAAGCTCATCGCTCGCGAGCGCGCCTATCACGGAGGCACCCTCGCGACCTCCTCGATGACCGGCCTGCCACCGTTCTGGAAGTACTTCGGTCCGCTCATCCCGGAGATCGTCCACACCGCGAAGCCGGACAACCTCGAGTGCGACTGCGTGCCGAACTCGGACGGGGAGTGCGCCCACTGGATGGAGCGCGCCATCCTCCGCGAAGGGCCGGACACCGTCGCCGCGATCATCGTGGAGCCGGTGAAGGGCGCGGGTGGCGTGTGGGTGCCCTCCGACGACTACTTCCCCCGCCTCCGTGAGATCTGCGACCGCTACGAGGTGTTGATGATCGCGGATGAGGTGATCACAGGCTTCGGCCGGACTGGCTACTGGTTCGCCCTCGAACGCTGGGGCGTCCAGCCGGACATCCTCTCGATCGCGAAGGCGATCACTTCCGGCTACATCCCCATGGGCGCGTTCATCGTCACGCGACCGATCCTCGATGCCCTGAAGTCGACGCCGCCCGATGCGAAGTTCATGCATGCCTACACGAACAGCGCCCACCCCACCGCGGCCGCCGTCGGCCTCCGCAACCTCCAGATCATGGAGGACGAGCGCCTGGTCGAGAACGCGGGCGCGATGGGCGAGCGCCTCGGCGAGGGGTTGCGGGACGTCCTCGGCGCGCACCCGTGCGTGACGAATCTCCGCCACCTCGGCCTCATGGCCGGGTTCTCGCTCGTCGAGGACGCCGCGAAGGGGACGCCATTCGACGCGTCGATGGCGATGGGCGTTCAGGTCCAGAGGCACATGCGGGAGCAGGGCGGAGTCATCACTCGGATCGTCGGCGACAACGTCCTCTTCGCGCCGCCGCTCGTCGTGAACGGGTCCGAGGTCGACCTGATCGTGGAGGCCGCGGCCTCGGCGGTCCGCGCCGTAACCGGCCGGTAACGCGCGGAATTGATGAACTGCTGATGCGGTTGACGCCCTTGTTGACAGGCCTCCTAGCGCCGTCCTAACGTGGACGGCAGGAAAGGGGGTGATGCTAGTGACCGATGGCAGTCATAGTCATTCTTTGAAGGGGTCGAGCATCATGGAGGTGTTCGAAACCT
>JBFWOO010000005.1:0-211806 GCA_050250415.1 Dehalococcoidia bacterium
TCCAGGTCTTCATCCCGACCGTCGAAGAGATCGAGATCAAGAACGGCCAGCGCAAGCAGGTCTCACACAAGAAGTTCCCCGGCTACGTCTTCGTGCAGATGATCATGTCGGAGAACGGCTGGCACGTCGTCCGGAACACCCCGGGCGTCACCGGCTTCGCCTCCACCACCTCCGAGCAGAAGGAGCGCCCGACGCCCATGCCGGACGCCGAGGTGGAGCAGATGATGCGCGACGTCGCCCAGGCGCAGCCGCGCGTCAACATCGGCTTCGAAATCGGGGAGTCCGTGCTGGTCACGGATGGCCCGTTCAGCGACATGATCGGCGTGGTGGATTCCATCGACATGGAGCGCGGACGTGTCCGCGTCCTCGTGTCGATGTTCGGGCGCGAGACGCCCGTCGAGCTGGACTTCCTCCAGGTGGAGAAGCAGTAGCTCGAGCCAACAGGTAAGGGATCAACGAGTACCTCAGACGAGGGAGCACCTGGCGGCCGGCGCCCCAGCGGCGGCGGCGACAGCCGGATGCGATAGGAGACAGCACAGATGGCGAAGAAGGTTCGTCGCGTGTTGACCCTGCAGATCAAGGCAGGCTCCGCCAACCCGGCTCCGCCGGTTGGTACGGCGCTCGGCCCGCAGGGCATCAACATCATGGATTTCTGCAAGGCCTACAACGAGCAGACGAAGGGTATGGAAGGCGTGGTCCCCGCACGGATCACCGTGTTCGAGGACCGTTCCTTCAGCTTCGTCCTGAAGACCCCGCCGGTGTCTGACCTGCTGCGACGTGCGGCCGGCGTGCCGAAGGGCTCCGCCAAGAACAAGGCGATCAAGGCCGGCAGCGTCACCACGGCGCAGGTCCGCCAGATCGCGGAGCAGAAGCTCCCTGACCTGAACACCACGGACCTGATGCAGGCCATGAAGATCGTGGAGGGCTCCGCGCGCTCCATGGGGATCGAGGTCAAGTAGCCATGCCGAAGACCTCCAAGCGCATCTCCGCCCTCCGCGAGAAGGTGGACGCCACCCGCACCTACGGCGTCGACGAGGCGATCCAGCTCGTGAAGGAGCTGGCCACCGCCAAGTTCGACGAGACCGTCGAGCTCCACATCCGCACCGGCCTGGACGGCCGCCACGCGGACCAGCAGCTCCGCGGCTCCGTCGTCCTCCCGCACGGCATCGGCAAGGACGTCAAGGTCGCCGTCTTCGCCGAGGGTGAGGCCGCCACGGCCGCACAGAACGCCGGCGCCGACATCGTCGGCGGCGATGATCTCATCGCCCGCGTGCAGGGCGGCTTCACCGACTTCGACGTCGCGATCGCCCAGCGCGAGCTGATGGGCAAGGTCGGTGGCCTCGGCCGCGTCCTCGGCCCCCGCGGCCTCATGCCGAACCCGCGCAACAACACCGTCCTCGGCGCCGAGGACATCGCGCGCGGTGTCGAGGAAGCCAAGGCCGGCCGTGTCGACTTCCGCCTCGACCGCAGCAACCTGATCCACGTCATCCTCGGCAAGGTGTCGTTCACCCCGGAGCAGATCGCCGGCAACCTCCGCGCGATGGTCTCCGAGATCGAGCGCAACCGGCCGTCCGGCGCCAAGGGCGAGCTCGTCCGCGGCGTCTCAATCTCGTCGACGATGGGCCCGGGCGTGACCCTGGACCTGGCGGCCCTGAAGGCCGTCGCCACCGCCGGCGCGTAATCGCGGTAACCGGGACTCCCCGGGCGAGGTCGCTAGACCGAACCCGGGGAGCGCCCCATACTGACTGAGTTCGGCTCGCTCCGCCTCGGCGGACCGGGCCACGCCAGAGACCATGGGTTCCACCCCCCCGGGGGGCCACGGAGTAACGGCTGAGGCCAGCCACCCATGCAGGCGAGGGCATACGCACACCTCGGTCGCGCGCCGCGCGGCCGCCGTCGCGTCCTCACCTCTGGCGGTGCAGGGCGCGTTTCTGTCTCCGGGTGGAGACGGACGCGGCAGACAGAGGAGGAGCGGATGCCCACACCTCGCAAGGTGGAGCAGGTCGCCCAGCTGGTGGACGTCATCGGGCGCGCCGAGATCGCGATCTCGACGCAGTACCAGGGCGTGTCCATGGCCCAGCAGGTCGAGCTGCGCAACCGCCTGCGCGAAGCCGGCGCCGAGATGCACGTGGTCAAGAACACGCTGCTCCGGATCGCCGCGGAACGCGCCGGCAAGCCGGCGTTCGTGGAGCTGGCCGAGGGGCCGACGGCGATCATCGTGGGGTTCGACGAGCCGGTCGCCCCCTCGAAGGCGCTCGTGCAGTACCTGCGGGAGCACGCGGACAGCAAGGTCCAGATCCGGCGCGCCGTCGTCGGCACGGAGGTGGTGAGCGAGGACTACGTCCGCGACCTCGCCACGCTGCCGTCCAGGGACGAGATGGTCGCCAAGCTGGCCGGGAACCTGGTCGGCAAGGTCGCGGAGTTCAGTGGCCTGCTGGTCGCGACTCAGCGGAAGTTCGTGGGCCTCGTGGAGGCTCGCGCCAAGCAACTCGAAGAGAACGGCGCCGCGTAAGCGGCTCGGTCACCGGGACATGTGTGCCGCCCCGCTCGGGGCGGCGAGGAGGCAATGATGAGCAAGGTTGAGGACGTCCTCGAAGTCATCAAGGGCATGACCCTGATCGAGCTGCGGGACCTGAACAAGGCGATCGAGGAAGAGTTCGGCGTGACCGCCGCGGCCCCCGTCGCCATGGCCATGGCCCCGGCTGCCGGCGACGGTGGCGCGGCTGCCGCCGCGGAGGAGCAGGACTCCTTCACGATCGTCCTGAGCGACTTCGGCGCCAACAAGATCGGCGTCATCAAGGTCGTGCGCGAGCTGACCAACCTCGGCCTCAAGGAGGCGAAGGACCTGGTCGAGAGCGCGCCGAAGCCGATCAAGGAAGGCGCTACCAAGGACGAGGCCCAGAAGGCCAAGGCCGCCCTCGAGGAGGCCGGCGCCAAGGTGGAGCTCAAGTAGCTCACCCATCCCGCCGCGGCGGGACGTGCAGTGGGCTTCAGAGAGGCGTCGGCTCCCGCCGGCGCCTCTCTGCTTCTCCGCCGGCCATGGCTTCCCCGCCGGCCATGGCTTCTCCGCCGGCCATGGCCGTTCCGGCGGCCGGGATGCCACCCGGCCCCTCCCTACCCCCTCGGGGCCAGCCGTGAACAGTGCTAGTCTGTAGCCGTGCGATGCTTCCAATGCGACGAGGATGCGACGCAGGAGTGCCCCCGCTGCGGGGCGCTCTACTGTGACGACCATGGGGACGCGCTCTGCGCCCGTTGCACGGATCCCGCCCTCGCCCTGCCCTCCTACCGCGTCTATCGAGGCTCGCTCCTCGCACTCCTGATCGGTTCGATCGTGGCCGTGTGGCTGCTCGTGCTGCCGCCCGCCTCGGCGGATCAGGACGGCCCTCCCGACTCCATCTCCGGCCTCGTCAACACGCCGACCGCCACAGCCACCGCGACGCCGTCCGTGACCACCACGCCGGAGGCGACTGCGGCCGCTACCGGGACCGCGGAGCCCACGGAGACACCGACGCCCACCCCCACCGCCACGCCCGAGGCACAGGAGACGACGTACATCGTCCAGGGCGGTGACACGCTCTTCCTGATCGCGGACCAGTTCGCGCCGCCCGGCGTGGATCCCACCGAGTTCGCCAACTCGATCGCGGCGGCCAACGGGATCACTGACCCTTCCTCCCTGCAGGTCGGCCAGGAACTGATCATCCCCGCCGAATAGGCGCCTGAGAGCAGGGCCAGGCGACGAGGGCCATGGGGGCGCCGTGAGCAAGGACCGTCAGCCGCGGGACCGCCGTCGAGAGATGGAGCTGGAGGCGCAGCGTCTGCGCGCAGAGGAACTCGGCGGCGCGGGCTACCTCGAGCACCGTGACAACGCCCGCTACGGGATCTGGCGCGCAGCCGTTATCTACGTGCCGTCCGGGTTGATCCTCACGGGGTTGCTCGGGGTGGCGCTGCTGAACCTGCCGAACTCCATCATCGCAGCGGTGGTCCTCGGCATCTTCGCGCTCCCCGTCGACCTCGAGGCGCTCCAGGCGGTGCGCGACCTGCTCCGCCGGGAGCCGGTCACGTCGCGGGGGGTCATCGACCGGCAGTGGGCGAAGTCGCGCTTCATGTTCCTGGGGCGCGTCCGCTACCTGCTCGTCGAGCTCCGCCGCGTCGACCCCTCGACCGGTGCGGTCGTCGACCCGGACGGTAAGAAGAAGAGCGCGCTCTTCGAGGTGGAGGAGCTGACCAACCAGCAGCTCCAGCCGGGCGACGAGATCGAGGTCGTGCATTGGCCGCACACGAACGCCATCGTTTCGCTCCGACGCGCCCCGGGTGGGACGGACGTGGAGGGCGACCGGAAGCCGCCGGACCCGAAGAGCGCCGGGTGGGACGAGCTGGACCGGAGCCAGCCGAACCTGAACCCCTGGGTCGGCTAGCCGCCCCCGGCACTGCGTCCGGGCCCCACCACGCAGGCCTCCGCGTCGCCGAGATGCCGGGCGAAGAGCGCCCGCGCGAGCGCCTCGAACGGCTGGGCCCGCAGGCGCTGAAGACGGACGAGCTGCTCGCCATCCTGCTCCGCACCGGCACTACCCGGGAGGACGTCCTCGGCATCGCCCAGCGCCTGTTGCGCGACCATGGCGGCGTGCGGGGCCTCGGCGCGGCTGACCTCCCGACGCTGGGCTCCACCCACGGCGTGGGCCACGCGAAGGCGACGACGATCGCGGCCGCGTTCGAGCTTGGGCGACGGCTCCGCCTCGACGGCGGGGACGACCGCCCGCAGGTCACGAGCCCGGAGCACATCGCCGCGCTACTTCACGACGAGATGCAGCCGCTCCAGCAGGAGGAGCTCCGCCTCATCGTCCTCGACACGAAGAACCGCGTCCTCGCCACCCCCACGCTCTACCGCGGGACGATCTCCAGCGCACCCGGGCGACTCGCGGAGGTCTACCGGGACGCCGTCCGCCGAGGCGCTTCGAAGCTGGCGATGGTGCACAACCACCCGAGCGGGGACCCCACGCCCAGCCGCGACGACATCAGGTTCACCGGCGAGGCCGTCGAGGCGGGCGAGCTCCTGGGCATCGAGCTGATCGACCACGTGATCTTCGGCCACGGCCGGAACCGCTGGGTGTCGATGCGGCGGCAGAAGCTCGGGTTCGTGTCGCAGTAGGGCGCCTGTTACGATCCACGCCGGCGGGCAGTAACGGGGATCCATGAACTGGGTCGACTTGCTGATCGCGGGCGCGATCGCGTGGACGACGTTCCGCGGCCTACGCACCGGCCTCATCCGCCAGGTCGTGTGGCTGGTCGCCGTCCTCGCCGGCCTGCTGCTCGCCGGCAACCTCTACGACGACCTCTCCGCCAACCTGGACTTCGTCATCGAAGACGAGACCACGAGGAACCTCGTGGCGTTCGTCGCGATCGTGCTGGGCTCCGTGATCGCGGGCATGGTCGTGGGCGAGGTGCTGCGCACCACCGCGACGCTGCTCATGCTCGGCCCGATCGACTCCCTTGGCGGCGCGGCGGTTGGCTTCGTCCGCGGCCTCGCCTACGTCCAGCTCACCCTGCTCGCCTTCGCCGTGTTCCCGGCCAACGAGGACCTCGCCCGCGGCATCGATGATTCCACGCTCGCCCCGTTCTTCCTCGACGAGATCGGGTTCGTGGGGGCCGTGCTGCCGGACGAGTTCGAGAATCCGCTCGATCAGCTGGAGGCGTGGCGAGCGCGGCTGGGGGCGCTGGTCCCCTCGGTCCCGGCCGGCGAGGTCCCGGCCTCGGGCCCGACGCCCGCCGCGGGGGAGTAGCGCGCGGGCGCGGAGCCGCGCACGCGCCCCTTCCCCGCATCTTGTACACTCCCGGCTATCCGAACCCATCCCCGCGCCGCACTGCCAGGGCGGATCGGGTCGTAGCCGGGGCGCGCTGGCTACCGGGATCGAGGGGCTTCGTGGCGATCCAGCGACGTGCGCTGGTCCTGAACCAGAACTACGAACCACTCAACGTGTGCTCCGTCAGACGGGCGTTCGTGCTCGTCTACCGGGGCAAGGCCGAGGTCCTCGAACAGGGGGCCGAGCCCATATCGGGCGTCGACGACCGCAACTTCCCCACCCCATCGGTCATCCGCCTCGCCCACTTCGTCCGCCGCCCCCACCCACGCCCCCGCCTCACCCGCCGAGAAGTCTTCGCCCGCGATGGAGAGCGCTGCCAGTACTGCGGCCAGCGCGGCGGCCAGCTCACCCTGGACCACGTCCTCCCCAAGCATCGAGGCGGCAAGCACGAGTGGGAGAACCTCGTGACGGCCTGCCGCCCCTGCAACCACCGCAAGGGCGGGCGCACGCCGGAGGAGGCGCGGATGGACCTCCTCAGCGAGCCGCGTCGCCCCTCCACGCACCCGGCCGTGATGTATGCCCCGTACCTCAGCCGCTACCACGAGTGGCGCCCGTTCCTCCTCGGCTGGGCGCGCGAGCCCGAGCTGGGCGAGTTCGGACTCGCCGCCGGCGCCTAGTCCCCGCTCCTGGCAGATGCGCAAACGCCTCCCAAAGGGAGGCGTCTGCCCTGTCGTCGACGGGCGGAGGGCTAGAGCTTGCGGCTCTTCTGACGGTCCTCGATCACCGCGTACGGCTGGAGGGTGAGGGCGTCCCGGGCGGAGACGAGGGACTGGAGGCAGGCGCCGGGCGTCTTCCACCCCGATTGCTGCACCACGGCCACCACCTGGTCACCGCGCTCCGCCGCCGTCGGGAGCTTGTCCGTGAACAGCTCCTTCAGGGGCTCCCAGAGCTCCTCCGGATGCTCCAGCGTGAACCGGGCGTACTGGAGGGCGGCGAAGGAGTTGCCGGCCATGCCCGGGATGTTCCATTCATTGGGAGCATCGCGGAGCATCTCCTTCAGCCCCTGGTGGCGCTGCTCGTCTTCCCACTCGGTGTCGAGGTTCAGCGGCTCCAGGTGCATCTCTGCCTCGGGCCCCATGACCAGCTCGCGCAGCGCGGAGCGCAGCAGCGGGCCGCCCTCCAGGTCGCGCTCCGGCGCCACCACGCCGGGGTAGAGGTCCATCCGCTGGCGCACGTGCTGGAGCGCGACGCCGAGGACGTGCGGCAGGGCATGCGTCGGGACGCCATTGTGGAGCTGGATGACCACGGCTTCCTTGCGCCACTCCACGTTCGAGAACGACCCGCCCTCGAACGGCTGGAGCCAGAGGAGGCGACCGGTCTCCACGCGCAGCCGGTCCTCGATCTGCTTGTGCATCGCGTCCAGCGCGTTGCCGATGTCCTTGCCGATGGCCTTCATCCCGCCCCCTCTGGTGTGCGAACAACTGGGGCAGCCTATCCGACCGGACCGGGTTCAGGCATCCATCGGAGCCACGGCGCCCTCGGCGCGCCTGTTGGCGGAGCTCCACTGTTCACCCCTGGCGGCTCGAAGGGAGAGCCGCCGTGACGTCGAGGACGGAGCGCCCGGCGGTGGCTACTCGAAGAGCGGCTGGCAGGTGACGCAGTAGTTCGTCTCGCTGCCGCTGCGCGTCTGCCCGCGGACCTCGCCACCGCAGCGCGGGCACGGCTCACCGGCGCGACGGTGCACCTTCAGGTGCTGCCGCCACTCCTCCTTGCGCCCCAACCCCTCGCCCTGGACCGTCTCGTCGACGATGCGGATGGACTCCTCGAGGACGGAGCGCACGGCGCGGAAGAGGCGGCGCCAGTCCTCCTCGGTCAGGGTCGCGCCCCGGCGGTGGGGGTGGATGCCGGCTTCCCACAGGATCTCGTCCGAGTAGGCGTTCCCGATGCCGGCGAAGACCTCCTGGTTCGTGATCGAGGACTTCACCTGCCCTCGCCGCTTCTTCATCAGCGACACGAACTGGTCTTCCTCCAGCGCCATCACGTCCGGCCCGAGCTTTTCCATCTGCGGGACCGAGGACACCTCGTCCGGCCCGGCGACCAGATACCAGCGGCCCATGCGCCGCTGGTCGGAGTAGCGCAGCTCGTGGCCGTCGTCGAAGCCGATCACCACGCCGAGCATGCCCGGCTTCTTCGCATCCGCCTCCACCCAGTGGAACCGGCCGGTGAGCATCGGGTTCACCACGAGGATGCGGCCGTCGTCCACGAACAACAGGAGGAACTTCCCCAGCCGGTGGATATTGCCGAACTGGTGCCCCTGGAGGCTCCCGAAGTCCTCGGCGCCGGTGCGGATGAGCCAGGGGATCGGCGCGTTCGTGCGCTCGACCGTGCGGCCCTCCAGCCGCGGCATGAGGTAATGACGGATCGCTTCGAGGTCGGGGATCTCGGGCACGTTCGGCTCCGCGGGACTCCGGTGGAGGCGCTAGCCCTCCGCCACCCAGCGAGGATACGACCCCAGCACGCGCAGCCAGTGCGCGATCTGTCCCGCCTCCGCGATCGCCTCGGCCAGCAGCGGGTCGTCGCGGTGCCCGTGCACGTCCACGAAGAACACGTATGTCCCCAGCTGGCGGCGCGTGGGACGCGACTCGATCCGGCTGAGGTTGAGGCCGCGGCTCGCGAAGAGCCCCAGCACCTCGACCAGCGAACCCGGGCGGTCGTGCTGCGTGGTGAACGCGAGCGAGGTCTTGTCGTCCCCGCTCGGTGAGGTCGCCTCGCGCGAAAGCGCGACGAACCGCGTCTGGTTGCCGGCCTCGTCCCCGATGTCACGTCCGAGGATGGTGGCGCCGTACAGTTCGGCGGACCGCGCGTTGCCGATCGCGAGCGTCCCCGGCGTGTGCATCGCCGCCTCGATCGCCCCGCTCGTGGAGAGCGCGGCCACCGGCTTCGCGTTCGGGGCGAGCCGGGCGAGCGACTGGCGGCACTGGAGCAGCGCCGAGGGGTGCGAGTGCACCTCCGTCGCCGTCGCCGGGTCGGTCCCCGGCGCGCCGACGAGCATGTGCTGGATCGCGACGACGACCTCGCCGCAGACCTGGAGCGGGAAGTCCTCCCGCGCGAGGAGGTCGAGCGTCTCGATCGAGGCGGTGCCTTCGATCGAGTTCTCCATCGCGCAGACCGCGGCGTCCGCTCCCCCGGCGATGACGGCGTCCATCGCCGCGCTCACGGAGGGCACCGGCATCAGTTCGGCGTCCGGCCGCCAGGCGAGGGCCGCCACCTCCGTGTACGTCCCGCGCGGTCCGAGGTGAGCGATGCGCATCAGTCGCCATCCTCCCGGAGCGGGGCCGTCACCATGGCGCGGAGGGCATCCTCCGCGTCGCGCGGGACCACCGCGATGATCTCGTGCCCCGGCCGGAGGACCGTGTCGCCGCTGGGCGTCTCAGCGCCATCCGGCCCGATCACGATCGTGATCAGCACGCCCGCGGGGAAGCGGAGGTCGCGCAGGTTCCGGCCGGAGACCTCCGCCCCTTCCTGCACGCGCATTGTGACGATCTGGAGTCCCGCGCTCTCGAGCGCCATTAGCGGGATCAGGGTGTGCTCCGGCAGGGTGGCCTCGATCTGCGCCATGACCGCCCCGGCCGCCGAGACGATCGAGTCGACCCCGAGCTTGCGGAAGAGCGGCTCGTTGCGCGGGTCGTTCACGCGCGCGATCACGCGTGGCACCTTGAACCAGTGGCGCGCTACCTGCGCCGTCACCAGGTTCGCGCCGTCGTCCGCCGTCAGCGCGATCACCAGGTCCGCCCGGCTCGCCCCGACGCTCTCGAGGAACGCGATCTCGGAGCCGTCCCCGTGGACGACCATCTCGCCGATCTCGTCCCGCAGCGCGCTCGCGCGGCTCGAGGAGAGCTCCACGATCGTGACCTCGTAGTCGGGGAGCCGCTGCAGCTCCAGCGCGATGCCGTACCCCACGTTCCCGCCGCCCGAGACGATGATGTACACGGCTAGCGCGTCCCCTCGGGCGTCCCATTGCGCAACATCGCGTCGTGGGCGAGCTCGATGCCGACCTTGGTGGGGCTGAAGGTCTCGAGGCCGAGGCGCGCGAAGAGCTCCGCGCGGAGCGGGTCCTTCACCCGTGTCACCACGCGGCGCACGCCGTACATCTCCTTCGCCTTCTGCGACGCGAGGATGTTCCGGTTGTCGCCGGAGGCGACCGCCACGAAGACATCGGCCTGCTCGATGCCGGCCTCGACGAGCGTGCGGTCGTCCGTGCCGGAACCCTGCAGGCGACGCCCGCCGAACTTCGGCAGCAGGCGCTGGAACGCGAACGCATCCGTGTCCAGGACGGTGACGTCGTGCCCCTCGCGGTGCAGCTGCTGCGCGAGACCGGCACCGACGCGCCCGCAGCCCATGATCACCACGCGCATTCGTGCTTCCTCGCCCTCACGCCGTCCTCGTGCCGTCCCGCCGCGCTACTGCGCCGTCGGCTCGGCGTCGCGGATGAGCCAGACCGGCGCGGCGGCGTGCTCCAGCACGTACTTCGCCTCCGACCCGAGCTCGAATCGACCATACGGCCGGTTGTACCCGATGCCCAGTATGACGAGGTCAACGCCACGCTCGGCCGCCTCGTCCACGATCGCATGGCCCGCCTGGCGCGCCTGCACCAGCTCGCCGGCCACGTTCACGCCGTACCCCTCCGCGATCCGCTCGGCGCGGTCGAGGACCTCCTCCGCTCGCTGCAGCTCGCCCTCGAGCGTGGCGTCGAGGGCGATCGTGCGCGGCACCTGGATCACGTACAGGAGGTGGATCTGCGACTTGTGCCGCTTCGCCACCTCGGCGGCGACGGCGATCGCCGAGTGACAGGCTGCCGACCCGTCGACCGGCACGAGGATGGAGGCGACGTTATGGAGGGGGTTGATGGACATCGTCGGCCCCGAGCCTACGCCCTCGACCCGTCATGATGCATGACATAACGGATCAGGGCGCTCACCAGGAGCAGGACGCCCAGCAGGCCGCCGAGCGACACCGGCTCGGCGAACGCGATGTTCAGCAGGAGGATGAGGATGCCGGCGACGGCCTGCAGGATTGCGACGAGCATCGCCCGGCCTTTCCGTCCGCCGCACTCGCCGCGCTCGGTCGCTCATCACTCGGATGCGCGTCGCGGATCACAGGGCGACGGACGGAAAGCGACGCTAGGCCGCGCCTCCGGGAGTGTCAACGCGGCCGCCGTCCGCGGACGCGCGCCCGGCCGGGATCCGGCCCCCGTACCGCCGTGCCAGCACCGCGAGGACCACGAGGAACGGGATCAGCCACCACGACCACACGAGCGCGACCGCGAGGCCGGTGCCGACCGCGGCGACGAAGTCGAGCGATGACGCCCACGCCTCCGCGACGCGGTCGCCGAAGCCGTCGGACGCGGGTTCCTCGACGAGCGGGACGTCCTCGGGGTAGAGGGCGACCTCGAGCGTGGCGAGGCTGGTCTGGTTCTCCAGCAGGTTCAGCCGGCCCTGCACACGCTCGATCTCGTAGCGGACGCCGGTGAGGCGGTCCTGCACCTGCAGGATCTCCCCGATGTCGTCCGTTTCGCCGAGGAGCGTCAGGTACTGCTGCTCCACCGCGCGGAGGTTCCGCAGGGACGCCTCCAGGTCCGTGAACTCCTCGGTCACGTCCTGCGAGCTCGTCTCGACCGAGTCCACCTCGATCGCCATGTTCCGGAGGTCGGCGATGACCTGGTCGAGCCGGTCGGCGGGGATGCGGAGCGTCATCCGCGCGCGCTGAGACTCCTCGCGCCCGGAGAACGAGGACGAGGCGATGAACCCGCCGGCCTGGTCCACGACGCCGCGGATGTCGTCGAACGTCTCCGCGACGGACTCGACCGTGAGCTGCACCGAGCCGTTGCGGATCACCTGCCGGCCGAGCACGTCCGCGATCGGCTGCGACGAGGGGCCGTCCGGCGCGGGGGCAACGGCCCCGAAGTTGGCGGACTCCTCGGCGACACCGACCTCGCCGCTCGCGTCACGAGCACCGTCGCCGGCCCCGCCGAACGCGGGCGCGCCGGCGCTCGTGCCCTGCGAGGTCATCGCCCCGGACGGCGCGGCATCGTCGGAGTCGTCTGAGCCTCCACACGCGACGAGCGTGGCCGCGAGCAGCGCGAACGCCGCGACGGCCACGAGCCGCCAGCGGTGCGCTACCGATCGCCGTGCCGTCGAGTCTGTGTGCAGCAGCCGAGTGTGCAGCAGCCGAGCGCGCATCACGCCCCCTTCCCCCGCCGCCGATCCGGGTTGGATCAGGCCCTCTGGTTGCGGGTCTGGGGCTATGACGTTTGGAGTGAGCGCGTGGTTCCGTGCGCGATGAAGTCGTCAGGAACGCCGACGTCTGCCGTGCGCGCTCGGGGCGCTAGTGCAGCTGCTCGATCCAGGCATCGACGATGCCGTCGCGGATCTCGAGGAAGCCGACGGTGCCGAGCTGCGTGTTCAGGTTGCGCGGGTACGTCGGCGAACCGGAGTTCACGATCAGCGTGCCCTGCCACATCTTCACAAGCGGCACGTGGGTGTCTCCCGCCACGACGACATGGACGGGCCCGCCAAAGTGGCGGTGCATCCGCTCCTCGATCGTGGCGGCGCCACGGATCGGGCGGTCGGGGAAGTCGTGCGTCATGCCGATCTTCAGGTCGCCCACGTGGAGCACCTGGTTGTACGGCAGGCGGGGGTCGTCCGGCGCGATCGTCCGGTTCGAGGAGCCGTCGTCGCCGTTGCCGCAGACGGCCAGCACCGGGACGCCCACGCGCTGCTCCAGCCAGTCCAGGACGACGATGTCGTGCATGTCCCCGCCGTGGAGGATCAGGTCGACGCCGGCGAGCGCCGCATAGGTCTCCTCGAACAGCTCGCGCCGTGCCTCGGGCACGTGGGTGTCCGTGATGAGCCCGATGAGGATCGGGTCGTCGAAGCGGTGTTCGTCGCGCCATCGGCGCTCGGGCAGGGCCATGGTCGCCGGAGGATAGAGGCGCGCCGCGCTCCGCGCACCCGCCCGGTGCGGGCCGCCCTCGCGCGCTGCCGGGTGTCTTCGGGCGCGCCGCGTGCCCGGAGATTCGCGCGCTGCCACGGTTTCGTGTCGGCGCATGAAACATACGGGCGTACAATGAGACTTCGTAACCCCACACCTCCCGGGAGCAGACATGGCGCGCAACGGCACTTCACCCAAGAGCATCTCGTCCAACGGCAACGCCTCGAAGAACGGCGCCGCCCGCGATGCTGGCCAGGACGGCACGGGCGACGTGGCCACCTGGACGGTGAAGGCCGGCCTCGCGCAGATGCTCAAGGGCGGCGTCATCATGGACGTCACGGACGCCAAGCAGGCGGAGATCGCCCAGGAGGCAGGCGCGGTGGCTGTGATGGCGCTGGAGCGCGTCCCCTCGGACATCCGTGCCGAGGGCGGCGTCGCCCGCATGAGCCACGTCAAGAAGATTCAGGAGATCCAGCGCTCCGTCTCGATCCCCGTGATGGCGAAGGCTCGCATCGGCCACTTCGTCGAGGCGCAGGTCCTCGAGGCGCTCGGCATCGACTACATCGACGAGTCCGAGGTGCTCACCCCCGCGGACGACATCCACCACATCGACAAGCACCAGTTCAAGGCGCCATTCGTCTGTGGCGCGCGCAACCTGGGCGAGGCGCTCCGCCGCATCGCCGAAGGCGCCGCGATGATCCGCACGAAGGGCGAGGCCGGCACCGGCGACATCGTCGAGGCCGTGCGCCACATGCGCTCGATCTGGGCGGAGATCCGCCGCGTGCAGTCGCTCCGCGAGGACGAGGTCTTCGTCGCCGCCAAGGAGCTGCAGGTCCCCGTCGACCTCGTGCGCGAGGTGCGCCGGCTCGGCAAGCTGCCCGTCGTGAACTTCTCGGCCGGTGGCGTGGCCACCCCCGCCGACGCCGCGCTGATGATGCAGCTCGGCGCGGAGGGCGTCTTTGTCGGCTCCGGCATCTTCAAGTCCGGCATGAACGAGCGCACCGAGGCGAAGCGCCGCGCCGTGCAGGCGAACATGGCCGCCGCGATCGTCAAGGCCGTCACTCACTACAACGACCCGCACGTCATCGCCGAGGTCTCTGCGTCCATCCCGGACGAGGCGATGCGCGGCCAGTCCACGGCGCAGATGAAGCCCGAGGAGCTCCTGGCCGGACGGGGGAACTAACCACCCCGGATGCCATCGAGCGACCGCCCCGGCGGACAGGCAGCGGACCGGCTGCGGATCGGCGTCCTCGCCCTCCAGGGAGACTTCGCCGAGCACCTGGCGATGCTGCGCGCGAACGGCGTCGACGCCGTCGAAGTGCGCACGCTCGCGCAGATCGACGGCTGCGATGGGCTGGTCATCCCCGGCGGCGAAAGCACCACGATCGCCCGCCTCCTGATCGCGTTCGAGATGCTCGAGCCGCTCCGCGAGCGGATCCGGAACGGACTCCCCACGTGGGGCACCTGCGCCGGCGCGATCCTCCTGGCTGACGACGTCCCCGCCCTGGACCGTGCGCCCATCGGCGTCATGGACATGACCGTCGACCGCAACGCCTTCGGGACGCAGATCCAGTCCTTCGAGGCCGACCTCCACATCGCCGGGATGGACGGGCCGCCGTTGCGCGCGATCTTCATCCGCGCCCCCGTCATCCGCCGCGTGGGCGCGGGCGTCGAGGTGCTGGCGAGGCTGGCCGATGGGCGCATCGTCGCCGCGCGGCAGGGCCATCTCCTCGCCACCTCCTTCCATCCGGAGCTGACCCACGATTCCCGCCTGCATGGCTACTTCGCGGAGATGTGCCGTGAGCACGCCGGCGCGGAGACGAGGCAGGCCTCGTGATGCGCGCATGGGGGATGCCACCGGGGGGCCTGCGGCCGTGACCGACACTCGCGCCCCCCGACCGACTGACCTGGTCGCCCTCGTCACGTTCGACGAGGAGGTGCGCGAGAACCTGGCCATCACGCGCGACCACCTCGGCGTCCCGAACGAGCCGCCCCGGCCGCTCGCCGCCGCCCTCGAGCAGTGGCTGCACCTCGGCCGCCGCATGTGGATCAGCCTCGGCGGCCGCGAGATCCGCGGCATCGCCACCGCCCGCGAGCTGTCTCGGACGGCCTGGGAGATCGACACCCTCGTCGACGCGCCCGAGGGCGGAGAGGAGGTCATCGTCGACCTCCTCCGCCAGGCCGGGCGCGCCGCCCGTGAGGCGACGGTGACGCGCGTGCTCCTGCGCACGCCCGTCGGCTCCCCGGCCGCCCTCAGCGCGCCGCGCGCGGGTTTCCGTCACGTTGTGGAAGAGACGCTGTGGATGGGCCATCTTCCGGAGGCGGTGGATCAGTCCACGGGCGACGGCGACAGCGCCCCGCCCGAGGTGCGAGAGGCCACGCCCGCTGACACCCACGCGCGTTTCCAGCTCTACAGCCGCGCCTTCCCGGTGACCGCCCGAGAAGCGCTCGCCATGACGCAGGACGAATGGCAGGGCATCGAGGACACCCGCTGGGTGGACCGCGGTGCTCCGCCGTCGCTCGTCGAGGAGGCCCGAGGGCACGTCCGTGCCGTCCTGCGCGCCTCCAGCCGCGGTCAGTTCTCGCTCCTTGCCGACCCGGAAGCGCCGGGCGCCGGGGACGCGCTGCTCCAGGAACTCCGTCGACGTCTTCCCCACTCCTCTCGGGATGCCCACTCGTCCCGGGATGGGAGCGCCGGCGCTGTCTACGGCCTCATGGTCTCCGGTTCCGCAGCCGAGGAGGCTGCGCGGCGTGCTGGGCTCCAGCCAGCCGGGGAATACGGCCTGTTCTGTCTCCGAGTGAGTCACCCGATCCGGGAGGAGGCCAGGGAAGAGGCCTTCGCCCGCGCGGGCATAGCGATCCCCGGCAGCTAGGCCGGGACGGAGGGTCCGTCCGACTGCATGAGTAACTACTCACGATTCGACGACCACGACAACGACGACCTGGGCGACTTCCATGGCGGACGCTACGGCGAACCGTACGAGGACGCCCGCGAGGCAGCCGCCACCCCGTTCGCGGCGCGGCCCGCGACGGAGCTGCCGCCCGCCCCGGAGCCGGTCTCGCCGCCGCCCCGGGAGATGACGCCTGAGGAGGTCGAGGAGATCGAGCTCCTCGTGAGCATCCTCCCCGAGCGCGTCGCCGAGCCGCTGCGGGAGCGTGGCTTCGACGGCCTCATCGAGGTGATCCTCGACCTCGGCCGCCGTCCCACTGCACGCTACCGCGACGGCGAGTTCGACCTCGACGACGTCGAGGTGAAGGACACCGAGCTGGCGCAGGTGGTGGCGCAGGTATCCGAGTTCGGGGACGACAACCGTGGGGGCATCCCGCGGACGCTCCATCGCATCTCGGCGATCCGCAACCGCCGTGGCCACATCGTCGGCCTCACGTGCCGCGTCGGCCGCTCGGTCTCCGGCTCCGGCCAGGTCATGCGCGACCTGATCGAGGCCGGGCATTCGATCCTGCTGCTCGGCCCTCCGGGTGTCGGCAAGACGACGATGCTGCGCGACGTCGCCCGGATGTGCGCGGACGACCTCAGCAAGCGCGTCGTAATCGTCGACACCTCGAACGAGATCGGCGGCGACGGCGACATCCCGCACCACGGCATCGGCCGGGCGCGCCGGATGCAGGTGCCGCGCGCTGCGCTTCAGCACGAGGTCATGATCGAGGCGGTCGAGAACCACACGCCCGAGGTCGTCGTCATCGACGAGATCGGGACGGCGGCGGAAGCGGAGGCGGCGCGCACGATCGCCGAGCGGGGCGTGCAGCTCATCGGCACCGCCCACGGCACCTCGCTCTCCAACCTGATGCAGAACCCCACGCTCTCTGACCTCATCGGCGGCATCGAGTCGGTCACGCTCTCGGACGAAGAGGCGCGCCGGCGCGGAACGCAGAAGACCGTCCTCGAGCGGCGGGCGCCCCCGACGTTCGACGTGCTCGTGGAGATCCAGTCGTTCCGCACGCTCGCGATCCACGAGGACGTCGCCGCCACGGTGGACGCCCTCCTCCGCGGCTACGAGGTCGAGGCGGAGATCCGCGTCGCGAACGACGACGGCGAGGTCACCAGGGTCGAGCGCGTCCCCATGCGGACCGCGCCCGAGGAGCCCCTGGAGCCGCGCGCCGAGGTGACCCGAACCCGCGAGGTGCAGGCGGCCCCCGGTGGCCCGGAGAAGCGGATCCTGCCGTTCGGCATCTCGCGCGGCAGGCTCGAGCAGGCCATCCACGAGACGCGCTCGGCCGCGCGCATCGTGGACTCGGTGCGGGACGCTGACGCGGTCCTCACGCTCCGCCCGTACTACCGGAGGCGGACTGGCCCGCTGAAGCAGGCGGAGGAGAAGGGCATCCCGATCTATGTCCTGCGGAACAACTCGGCGCAGCAGATCGAGCGTCAGCTCCTCGCCTTCCGCGGCGAGGGCGGCCGCGAGGATCCGACGACGCTGGCGCTGAGGGAAGCGGAGGACGCCGTCGCGGAGATCACCTTTCGAGGAGCCGCCTCGGTAGAGCTCTCCCCGGCGACGGCCTACATCCGCCGTCTCCAGCACGAGCTCGTCGCGCGGCACGGGCTCCGCTCCGTCTCCAAGGGGCGGGAGCCGTTCCGCCGCGTCGCCGTCGTGCGGGAGAGCGCCACGCCCAACCTCGGGCTACCGTGGCGCGATGATGACGACGCCTAGGGGACGCCGGACCGTTGGCTGACGCGAACCGCGGCGTCTTCGTCGTCCTCGAAGGCGGCGAGGGCGCCGGCAAGTCCACGCAGATCGCGGCCCTCGCCCGCATGCTCGTGCGCGACGGCCGAGAGGTCGTCGCGTGCCGCGAGCCGGGCGGCACCGCGATCGGTGAGCGGTTGCGCACGGCGCTCTTCGCGACGACCGACGACGAGGCGCCCCCGACGCCGGAGACCGAGCTGCTGATCTTCAACGCCGCCCGCGCACAACTCGTCCGCGAGGTCATCGTGCCCGCGCTGGACCGCGGCGCCGTCGTCCTCTGCGACCGCTTCACCGGCTCCACGGTCGCCTACCAGCACCACGGCCGCGGGGTCCCCCGCCCGATTGTCGATGCGGCGAACGCCGTTGCGACGGGTGGGCTCCACCCGGACCTCGTGGTGCTGCTGTTGCTGGAGCCGGAACAGGGCTTCGAGCGCACCGGCCGCGGCCGTGACTACCTCGAACGCGCCGGGATCGACTTCCACCGCGAGGTGGCGCGGGGGTTCCTGGAGCAGGCCGCCGCGGATCCCGATCACTGGCTCGTCCTTGATGCGACGAAGCCGGAGATGCAGATCACGCATGCCATCATCGAGCGTCTACAAGCGCTTCTCGAGCCGTCAGACACCGCGTGACAGTAACGGCGCTACACTCCCCGCCTTACCTGGGGAGGCAGCGCCATGGCTGAAGAGAGCGCCGCGATCGTGTTCTTCACGGTCTTCTGGTGGATTCCCGCCGCGTGGGTGTTTTTCGACGCGGAAGAGCGTGACTATTCCGCTTACCTCTGGGGTGCCGTGAGCCTCGTGTTCTGGTTCCTCGGGACCATCGTCTACTTCGTCGTGCGTTCGCGACGTGCTCCCACCTCGGTCCCGTACAGCCGCTCCCGCATCTACCTCCACGTGGGCCTGCTGACCTTCTGGGGACTCACGATGACCGCGATCTGGTCCATGCTCTGGGGCGTGCTCCAGTGGGCCGGCGCGGAGGACGGCTTCTTCGCCGAACGCGAGGAGGAGCTCCGGTACTCACTCGCCTTCGGGCTGGCGACCGGCCTGATCGCAGCGCCGGCGCTCGTCCTCCATTACATCCTCTTGCGGCGGCGCATCACGTCGACCGTGGAAGGCCCGGTGCGCCTCGCGCTGGCGCGGATGCAGGAGGGAATGGCCTGGCTGACCGTCGTGATCTCCGCGATCATCGCCGCGTTCGGCGGGGCCGTCCTCGTCTACGGCGTCGTCGGGACGCTGTTCGACCTCGGCTCGCTCTCGCGCGACGCCGGCGCGAACGCCGCCGCGGCCACGCTCGTCCCCGGCTTCTCGCTGCTCCTCACCTTCGTCCTGTTCTTCTCGGACGCCGAGTATCGGCGCGGCCGAGACGTCCGCCGCCGCGCCGAGGCCGCGATCCAGGCTTCACCGGCGTCGAGCGCTCCTGCGGTCGCACCCACCGCGGCGACGCCGGCTGGGTGGGGCCTACCGAGTGCCCGGCCCGTCGCCCCGCCGGACGCGCCATCGGGGCAGGCGTTCTGCGGGGCCTGCGGGACACCTCGCGGCCCCGGGGCACGTTTCTGCGGGCAGTGCGGCGCCGGCTTCGAGGCCGCGGCCAACGCCTGAAGCAGCCCGCTGTGCTACAACCGCCCGAGGTCGTGGCAGACCCACGAACCACCACCAAACCCTACCCACGGAAGTGAGGGCATCCCCCATGCCACAGGCCAATATGAACGGGAAGCTCGCCGGGAAGGTCGCCGTCGTCACCGGCGCCTCCCGCGGCATCGGCGAGGCGATCGCCGCCCGTTACGCGATGGATGGCGCGAAGGTCATCGTCTCCGCCCGTACGCTGAACGAGGGTGACCACTCCCTCGAGGGCTCCATCAACGGCGTCGTGAAGAACATCCGCGACGCCGGCGGCGAGGCGACCGCCGTGCGCTGCGACCTCTCCAACGAGGAGGACCGCAAGAACCTCATCGCGGAGGCGAACCGGATCTACGGCCCGGTCGACATCCTCGTGAACAACGCCGCGGTCACGTTCTTCATCCCGGTGCAGGACTTCCCGGAGCGCCGCTACCGCCTCATGCAGGAGGTCCAGGTCTACTCGCCGTTCCACCTCGCGCAGATCGTGATGCCCTCCATGCGCGAGCGCGGCTCCGGCTGGATCGTGAACGTCTCCTCGGGCGCGGCCCGGCACCCGAAGGCGGATTCCGGTGGCCGCGGCGGCACCGTCTACGGCATGTGCAAGGCCGCCCTCGAGCGCTTCACCACCGGCCTCGCGTCCGAGGTGTACCAGGACAACATCGCCGTCAACGTGATCTCGCCGGGCCTGGTGGCGACGCCGGGCACGGTGTTCCACAACCTCGTCTCGGGCGAGACCCACGAGCGCGAGACGCCGGTGGAGCACATGGCGGAGGCGTGCTTCAAGCTCGTCTCGGAGGACCCGAAGACCCTCACCGGCCGCATCGACTACGCCTACGACATGATGGACGAGTTCAAGCTCACCGCCATGGAGCTGCCGCTCCAGCCGCTCTCCCGCCCGAACGGGTAGGCGCCGCGCTTCCGTCGCACCAGCGCAAGAGGCCGCCCGCGAGGGCGGCCTCTTCGTGTCGTCCTCGGTGGTCCGCTAGTCCAGCCGGTGGACGGTGAAGGTGAACTCGGAGGAGACGCCTGGCATCAGTTCCCCGCCCACGCGGTGCGTGAAGCCATCCGCGGCGTCGAGCGTGACAGGGAGGGTGCTGGGACCGCTCGAGTGCGTGAACGGTGGGAGCGCCCCGACGCCCGGGCAGGTGATCGTGCCAGTCGCGGCGTACCCGCCGAAGGTCGCGTCCACGATGAAGGCGTTGGGCGCGAAGTCCCACACCCCCTCCACGTCCAGCGGCTCGCTGGCGATCACCCAGTCGATGCTGCACGCGTCGTTCGGCAGTTCCATCTCGAGCGTCATCTCGATCGGGCCGCTTTCGACGATCGGCCCGCCCTGGTAGACGGTGAAGTCGACGTGCCCCACGGAGCGGGCCTCCAGCGCGGTCGCGGCGGCCAGGGTTCCGTTCCATTCCGCCTCGATGCGCCAGCGCTCCGTGCAGCGCTCGTCGATCATCCAGTCGTCCGCCAGCGGGTCGACGCCCGTCCCGCGCGCCCAGTCGACGATGTCCTGGCTCGTGATCCCGGAACCCCCGAGGTCCCCTCGCGCGTAGGCACGCGCGATCGACCGGACCACCGGCCCGAGGGCGTCCGCGATGGGTCCCTCGTACGCGTCACCGAGATCGCCGGAGGCCTGGAGCACACCAAGCGGCCCGTAGAGCGCCTCGAGTTGCGCGGGGTCTGGCTTGCAGGGATCGATGGCAGGGATGCGCGCGTCGAGGTCGGCGATGGCCTGCTGCACCGCGTCGCCGACCTTCCGCTCCTCGTCGCTCAGAGCGTCCTCGGCGGCCTGGATCTCTTCCTCGCTCGGGTCCCGCGACTCCCCTGAGCCGCCGTCAGCGCCTCCGGTACCGTCGCCGCCCGAGCACGCCGCCAGCAGCAGGGCCAGCAGCACGGCCAGCGGTGCGAGCGAGTAGATGCGCTTCATCCGAACCTCCTGCCCACGCGGGTCATTCCTCGATGACTCGGCCCTGGTCTCTCGACGATCGAGGCGAGGGCCTTCGTGTCCCGGAGGATCCCCCGGGCGTTCCCGCGCGTCATCACTTCCGGGGAGACCGTGAGACGTAGGTCGCCGGTGCGTGCGTCGGCGTCGAGCTTGGACGTGGAAGGAGCGGGGGTGACCATCTCGGCGGCCACGACGGTACGTGCGGTCGGACCATCGGGGAGTCCGGGGACAGCGCGGAGGGATCGCCCCCGCACGCCACGGGGGCGATCACGACACGCATCGCCATGGCCGCCCGCTGGGTGGGTGGGACGCACCATCGCCAACTCCCGCTACGGCGCCATTCTGCCATCTCGGGGCGGCGGTGGCCTCTGGGAAGGTCCTCGCGCGCCAAGTTGCCGCTGAGGAATTCGCACGTGCGCGCGGGAGGGGATCGCCCTCAGCGACGCGCCCTCGTAGGATTGCCCGCAACCAGAGGAACGTGCACCAATTCGGAGGGACACGTGAAGGGTCGGCTGAAGTGGCTCGCGCCACTCGTGATCGGCGTCGCGCTCGTGGGCACTGCCTGCTCCAGCGACGATTCCGGCGATGAAGCATCCACCGAGGAGGGCGGCGAGACCGCTGCCGCCGAGTACACCCTCGTCACCGAGGGCACCCTGACGATCTGCTCGGACGCGCCCTACGAGCCGTTCGAGATGGAGATCGACGGCAAGTGGACCGGGTTCGACATGGACCTGATCAACGCGGTCGCCGGCGGCATGGGCCTGGAGACGTCCGTCACCGTGGTGCCGTTCGACGGCATCTGGCTGCTCCCGGCGGCGGGTGAGTGCGACATCGTGGTCTCCGCGATGACGATCACCGAGGAGCGCGCTGAGTCCGCGCTCTTCACCGACGCCTACTTCGACGCTGACCAGTCTCTGCTGGTCCGGGCCGACCAGGCGGAGGAGTTCGCGACGCTGGAGTCGCTGGGCGGCAAGAACATCGCCGTCCAGACCGGCACCACCGGCGAGACCTACGCCCAGGAGCATCAGCCCGAGGGCGCCACGCTGATCTCCTTTGACGAGCCGGCGGCGATGTTCCTCGCGCTGGAGGCGGGCGACGTCGACGCGATCCTGCAGGACCTCCCCGTCAACGGGTACCGCTCCACGCAGGACGACTCGATGGTCGTGACGGAGACGTTCGCGACCGGCGAGCAGTACGGCTTCGCGGTGGACCCGGACAACGCCGGGCTCGCCGAGGCCGTGAACGCGCAGCTCGCGGCGCTCCGCGAGAGCGGTTCGTACGACGAGATCCACGCGAAGTGGTTCGGTGAGGGCGCGGGCGAGTAGCCCTCGGCGCGCGTCCGGCGTCGAGACCGTCGGCGTCGGACGCGCCTCACCGCGTTGAGTGATCACCGCGCGATGAACCCGGGACCGTCCGCCCCCCACGCGCCGCGCCGGGGACGGCGGTCTCGACTCGTTTCCGCCCGCACGATCTCGTGGGCGATGTACGCGCTCACGGCGCTCGTGGTCGTCGCGGCCGCGTTCGGCGTCGACTGGGCGCGTCTGCAGGACAAGATGTTCCGCCCTGACCTCGTGGCGGAGCAGTTCCCCGAGATCGTCACGCAGGCCGCCAAGAACACCCTCATCTTCACGGCGTTCGGGTTCAGCGGCGGGCTCGCCCTCGGGCTCGTCGTGGCGCTGATGCGGCTCTCGCCCTCGCGGCCGTACCGCTGGTTCGCGGCGGTCTACACGGACGTGCTGCGAGGGCTTCCGGCGCTGCTGGTGCTGATCTTCATCGCCTTCGGGCTCCCGATCGCCCTCGACGTGCGCATCCCCGGGACGTACGGCCGCGGCTCGCTGGCGCTCGCGATCGTCTCGTCGGCGTACATCGCCGAGGTGATCCGCGCGGGTATCGAGGCGGTGCCGCGCGGTCAGATGGAGGCGGCGCGCTCGCTCGGCATGTCCTACCCGCAGGCGATGCGGCGGATCATCCTGCCGCAGGCGTTCCGCATCATCATCCCGCCGATGACGAACGAGCTGGTGCTGCTCCTGAAGGACACGGCCCTGATCTCGGTGATCGGCGTGACGACGGCGACGAAGGAGCTGACGCGCTTCGGACGCGACGGGGTGAACGAGAACGCGAACGCGACGCCGCTCGTCGTCGCGGGGCTGCTCTATCTCGTGCTCACGATCCCGATGACGCGCCTCGCCGGCTGGCTCGAACGGCGCGCGAAGGTGTCGCGATGAGCGCCGCGCCCGAGGGCGTCCCGATGTCCGAGGCCGGGCTGCCCGCCGTGCGGCTGCGCGGGCTCCGCAAGGCGTTCGGCGAGAACGTCGTCCTCCGCGGCATCGACCTCGACGTCGCGCGCGGCGAGGTGGTGTGCATCCTCGGTCCGTCCGGATCGGGGAAGTCGACGCTGCTGCGGTGCGTGAACCTGCTGGAGGCGCCGACCGCCGGCCAGGTGTTCATCGGCGAGACCGAGGTGACGGCGCCGGACTGCGACATCGACTGGATCCGCACGCGCATCGGGATGGTGTTCCAGCAGTTCAACCTCTTCCCGCACCTGACCGTGGAGGAGAACCTCACGGTCGCCCAGCGGGTGGTGCTGGGCCGCGGCGCGCGCGAGGCGTCCGAGACGGCGCTGACGATGCTGCGCCGCGTGGGCCTCGAGGAGAAACAGAGGGAGTATCCGGCCCGGCTCTCCGGCGGCCAGCAGCAGCGCGTCGCGATCGCGCGAGCGCTGAGCATGGGCCCGGAGGCGATGCTCTTCGACGAGGCGACGAGCGCCCTCGACCCGGAGCTGGTCGGCGAGGTGCTGGACGTGATGCGCGAGCTTGCCGAGGAAGGCATGACGATGCTGGTCGTGACCCACGAGATCGGCTTCGCCCGCGAGGTGGCGGACCGGGTGGTGTTCATGGACGAGGGCGTGATCATCGAGCAGGGCCCGCCCTCGGAGGTACTGGTGTCACCTCGGGAGGAGCGCACCCAGCGGTTCCTGCAGCGGGTGCTGGGGCGTTAGGTGGCGCCGGCTTCGGGGTAGCACATATGTTTCACGTGGAACAATGGCCGGACTGACGGAGGGAGCCCTCACCCCGCCCCCGGCCGTGGGGGAAGGGGTCCGAGGCGAGAGGTCTGGGATACTGCGGGGGTAGCGGCGTGACGTGCGAGCGTTGCGGTGGGGTGCCAGGTGCGGCTATGACATCAGGCAATGTCGCCACTTGAACCAGCGCTGACTCCTCACGAATTCGTCGACCGATGGGCGCCGAATGCGGGGGGCGAAAAGAAGTTCGCGCAGTCGCACTTCAATGACCTGTGCGCGCTGCTGGGCGTGCCGACGCCGCACGAGGCAGACCCGACGGGCGAGGACTACTGCTTCGAGAAGGCGGTCTCGAAGACGAGCGGGGGCGATGGCGCCGCCGACGTGTGGCGCCGCGGCTACTTCGGCTGGGAGTACAAGGGGCGCTACCGCGACCTGGACCAGGCGTACCGGCAGCTGCTCGACTACCGGGAGGACCTCCAGAACCCACCGCTGCTGGTGGTAAGCGACATGGACCGGATCATCATCCGGACCAACTTCACGAACACGAAGATCCAGGTCCACGAGGTCACGCTGGCCGACCTGGCGGACGCGGAGCGTCGGCCCGAGGCGCTGCGCGTCCTGCGCGCGCTGATGACGGAGCCGGAGGCGTTGCGCCCGGCGCAGACGCCGGACCAGGTGACGGAGGCGGCGGCGGAGCGGTTCGCTTCGATTGCGCGGTCGCTGCAGGACCGCGGCTTCGAGGCGGAGGCGGTCGCGCACTTCCTGAACCGGGTGCTGTTCTGCCTGTTCGCGGAGGACGTGGGGCTGCTGCCGCGGCGGATCATGACCGACCTCGTCGAGTCGCGGGCGCACCGCCCCGCCGACTTCCGCGAGGGGATCGAGGAGCTGTTCTCGCGGATGTCCTCGCGCGAGGCGAGCCGGTACTTCGGGAACGACCGGATCGAGTGGTTCAACGGCGGGCTGTTCGACGGCGCGCCGGTGATCGAGTTCACCCGTGATGAGCTGGCACAGGTCCGCGACGCGTCGCGGCTGGACTGGTCGCAGGTAGAGCCCTCGATCCTCGGGACACTGTTCGAGCGCGGCCTCGACCCCGCGAAGCGCGGGCAGCTGGGGGCGCACTACACGGACGCCGCGAAGATCGAGATGGTGGTGGAGCCGGTGGTGATGGTGCCGCTGCGACGCGAGTTCGCAGCGATGCAGGCGCGGGTGGACGAGCTGATGGCGGGGCGCGCGCCGTCCCCGGTGACGCGCGAGGGCCGGCGGCGCGCGAACCTGCCGACGTGGGAGCGCGAGGCGGAGGCGGCGTGGCGGGCGTTCCTCGATCGGTTGCGCGCGGTGCGGGTGCTTGACCCGGCGTGCGGCTCCGGGAACTTCCTGTATGTGACGCTGCGGAAGCTGAAGGACCTGGAGCAGGCGGCGATCCAGTGGGGCGGCGAGCGGTTGCACGTCACCGGGGAGTTCCCGGAGGTGGGGCCACACAATCTGCTGGGGATCGAGATCAACCCGTACGCGCGCGAGCTGGCGGGGGTGTCGCTGTGGGTGGGCCATATCCAGTGGATGCTGGACAACGGCTACGGCTTCCCGCGCGATCCGGTGCTGGAGCCGCTGAGCAACATCGAGCTGCGCGACGCGATCCTGGCCTACGACGACGAGGGACGGCCGGTGCCGGCTGAGTGGCCGGATGCGGAGTTCATCGTCGGGAATCCGCCGTTCCTGGGCAGCCGGAGGCTGCGTGGGAGCTTCTCGGACCGGTACCTCAATGACCTCTTCCAGGCATGGGACGGAGCCGTCACGCAGGAACAGGATCTCGTCTGCTACTGGCACGAGCGGGCCAGGGATCAGATCGCGCGTGGGCACACGGCACGCGCCGGGTTGCTCGCCACGAACAGCATTCGCGGAGGTGCGAACCGACTCACGCTGGAGCGAATCCGCGAGTCGGGGGAGATTTTCTTCGCCATGTCCGATGAGCCGTGGGTGGTTGACGGGGCCGCCGTTCGCGTGAGCATCGTCTGCCAGGACGAAGGCGACGAGTCGCCCCGGTACTTGGATGGCGGTGAGGTCGTGACGATTTACGCGGACCTCACCGGTGGAACCGGGCGAGTCGATCTCACTGATGCTCACCGCCTTCGCGAGAACGCGGCGCTCGCGTTCCAGGGGGTCTCGAAGGGCGGTCCGTTCGAGATGTCGGGAACGGATGCTCGCGAGCTATTCCTGGTTCCGAACGTCGATGGAGCGAACAACGCCGATGTCCTGCGCCCGTGGGTAGTGGGAGCAGACATCACGAGTCGATCATCCGACCGATTCCTCGTGGACTTCGAGGCCAGGAGCGAGGTGGAGGCCGCCCGCTATGAGAAGCCATTCGAGCACGTGCGAGAACAGGTGCGCCCGATCAGGCTCGAGAATCGCCGGCCGAGTCGGCGAGATCGATGGTGGCGCCTGGCCGAGGTTGCGGTTGACATGCGAGCTGCAATCGCTCCGATGTCGCGCTTCATCGTCACGCCGCGCGTGTCCAAGCACCGACTGTTCGTCTGGGCATCGCATCCGGTTCTCCCTGACTCGGCCACGGTCGCGATCGCGCGGGAGGACGACTACGCCTTCGGTGTCCTGCACTCTCGGGCGCATGAGCTGTGGTCGCTGCGCACGGGGACATGGCTCGGCAAGGGGAACGATCCCCGGTACACGCCGACGAGCACATTCGAGACGTTCCCGTTCCCGTGGCCGCTGAACACGCCCGACTCGACGCTGACGCCGGAGCAGGCGGCGCACCGGGACGCCATCGGTGCTGCCGCGAAGGCGCTGGACGATGACCGCCGGGCGTGGCTGAACCCACCGGAGTGGGTGCGGGAGGAGCCGGACGTGGTGCCGTCGCTGCCGCCGCGGCTGGTGCCGGTGGACGAGGAGGCGGAGCGGCAGCTGAAGTCGCGGACGCTGACGAACCTGTACAACGCGCGCCCGGCGTGGCTGGAACACCGCCACGCCGCCCTCGACCGCGCGGTATTCGCGGCCTACGGCTGGTCCGAGGATCCGTCGACGCTGGAGGATGAGACGATCCTGGCGCGGCTGCTGGCGCTGAACCTCGAACGGGCGGCGGGTCAGTCCTCGACGGGCTGAGGCGCTCCCGGACGGAAGGGCGCGGAGCCGCGTCGAGGGTCCCTCGGACGCAGAACAGCCCGGCCGTGAGGCCGGGCCGTTGTGTGCAGTCGGTGCGCCCGAGGGCGCTCGTGAGCGTCGAGGGCTAGGAGACGCGCTCGAAGATCGAAGCGATGCCCTGGCCGCCGCCGATGCAGAGCGACACGAGGCCGTAGCGGCCGCCGGTACGCTCCAGCTCGTACATGGTCTTGACCGCGAGGATCGTGCCGGTGGCGCCGACCGGGTGGCCGAGGGCGACGGCGCCGCCGTTCGGGTTGGTCTTGTCCTGCGGGAGGTCGAGGGCGACCGAGCAGGCGGCGGCGACGGCCGCGAAGGCCTCGTTGAGCTCGATGACGTCCATGTCCTGCACGGACAGGTTCGCCTTCTTCATGACGTTCTGGATCGCGGGGATCGGGCCGGAGCCCATGATCTTCCAGTCCACGCCGGCCTCGGCGCGGGCGACGAGGCGCATGCGCGGCTTGATGCCGAGCTCCTTGGCCTTGCTGGCGGACATGACGACAACGGCGGCGGCGCCGTCGTTGATGCCGGAGGCGTTACCGGCGGTGACGGAGCCGTCCGACTTGAAGGCGGGGCGGAGCTTGCCGAGCGCCTCCATGGAGGTCTCGCGCGGGTGCTCGTCCGTGTCGAATGTGACGGTGGCGCGGCCCTTCTTCGCCTCGATCGGGGCGATCTGGTCCTTGAAGTAGCCGGCCTCGATGGCGGCCTTCGCGCGCTGCTGGGAGCGGATGGCGTACTCGTCCTGGAGGTCGCGGGAGACCTCGAACTGGGCGGCGAGGTTCTCGGCGGTCATGCCCATCGGGTAGTCCTCGAAGGGGTCGGTGACGAGGTCCTGGGTGCCGTCCTCGAGGGTGCCGTCGCCGTACTTGTAGCCGAAGCGGGCCTTGCGCACGTAGTACGGCATGAGGCTCATGTTCTCGGCGCCGCCGGCGACGACGATCTCGGCGTCGCCGGTCTGGATCCAGCGGGCGGCGGTGTTGATCGCCTCGAGGCCGGAGCCGCAGATGCGGTTGACGGTGTAGGCGGGGGTGCCGATAGGCATGCCGGCCTTGATGGAGGCGTGGCGGGCGATGTAGCCGTCTTCGGCGACCTGGCCGACGCAGCCGAGGATGACCTGGTCGACCTGCTCGGGCTTGAGGCCGGCGCGCGCGACGGCTTCGCGGATGACGTGCGCGCCGAGGTCGGACGCGGGCGTTTCGCTGAGCGTGCCGCCGAGCGTGCCGATGGCGGTACGCACGCCGCTGACGATGACGATGTCTTCCATGGAGTCCCCCAGCCTGTTGTGTGCCCTCGGGCGGTTGCCCATTCGAGCCGGATCTTCGCTGCCCGCCCGCGATTCCCCTCGGCGAGTCGTGCGCGCTGATACGGCCACAGGTTACTGCGGGGCAGTGTACTCGCGGAGGGGGGCAGGCGTCGAAGGCGAGGTGCAGATCGGGTTGAGGGGAAGCGGCGTTCGGCTGCCTCGAGGTGTGCGAGGGGCGGCCCACCCCCCGGCCCCCTCCCGTCGCGGGAGGGGGGGAACAGACAGTGTGAACACCCTCGCCCCAGCCCCCTCCCTCTACCGAGGGAGGGGGAGCCGGAGTCCGCTCCGCGCTCTACCGAGGGAGGGGGAGCCGGAGTCCGCTCCGCACTCTACCGAGGGAGGGGGAGCCGGAGGTCCGCTCCGCACTCTACCGAGGGAGGGGGAGCCGGAGTCCGCTCCGCGCTCTACCGAGGGAGGGGGAGCCGGAGTCCGCTCCGCGCTCTACCGAGGGAGGGGGAGCCGGAGTCCACCTCGCATACGACGAGGGAGGGGGTGCGGGCGTCCACCTCGCATACGACGAGGGAGGGGGTGCGGGCGGCCTGGTGTGCATCGGATGTCTGAGGGGAGGCCGGAGCGTCCGGCCCCTCGGCGGGGGATGGGGCGAGGGCCAGGCGCGGCGCCGCCTCGGATGCACCGGAGTGAGGGCGTTCGCTTCGATGACGCAGAAGGGGCGGGCCACTGGCCCGCCCCTTCGTAAGTGCGTGGGTCGCGCCCTAGACCGAGCGGCGGGCGATCGCGAAGCGGGCGCCGAGGCCGGCGATGCCGAGGAGGGCAGCCGCGCCGAGGGCGATCGCGAGCGGGTTGGTCGCGCCGGTCTCCTCGGCCGCACCCATGCCGGTGTCGGCAGGCGTGGGGACTGCGGGGGCGGCGGCGCGGTAGGCGAACGCCCACAGCGAGAAGTGCGGGACCTCGAAGGTGGCCGAGGTGGCGGTGTGAGAGACCTGCTTGACCTGCGACCACGTTTCCGTGTCCGGGTCGTAGGTGATCATCAGGAGGTTCGCGAAGTCGCCGCCGGCGGCCAGCAGCACGTCCGGGGTGAACTCCCACGTCATCTCGATCGGCTGGGCGATCTGGCCGCTCGAGCCGTCCGCCTTCTGTACGCCGAGCTCGAAGACGCGGACGGGCACGATCGTGCCCGGCGCGGTCGTCTGCGACTGGGTGTTGAAGCCGATCTGCGTGGCGTCCTGGATGCCGAGGACGATTGCGAGGGTGAACGACTGCTCCACGATCGAGATGGTCTCGTCGGCGCTGAGCGTCCCGGCGGGGACGCTCAGGGTCGTCGCCAGGACGTCGACCTGCAATGAGGTGTCGGTGTTCGGGTTCGCCGGCGCCACGGTGACCGTCACCGGCTGGTTCGGAGCGGCGACCACGGTGACGGTCCCCTGGTTCGGGACGACGACCACGGTGGTGGTTTCGCCCGAGGGCGTCTCGGTGACGGTGCTGGTGGTGCCGTCCGTCCGCACGGTCTCCGTGACGCGCGTGCCGTCCGGCTGCGTCGTGGTGGTGGTCGTCGTGCCGGTCGTTGGATCCGTCGACGTGACCGGGCCGGCCGTCTGAGCGAGGGCAGTGCCCCAGGCTCCCGGTAGCAATGCGACCGCGACGAGGGCAATGGCCAGGCCGAGGACGATGGCCCTGCGGGCGTTCGCGAGAGCGGGCATCGGGTCTCCTTGCGTGCAGGGCCCGGCGAGATCCGTCGAGCCGACCGGGGCAATTCTCGCTGAACCTCGCATGTCCGACAAGCCGAAAGGGGCGGGCCAGTGGCCCGCCCCTTCGTGAGTGCGTGCGTGGCGCCCTAGACCGAGCGGCGGCCCATCGCGAAGCGGGCGCCGAGGCCGGCGATGCCGAGGAGGGCAGCCGCGCCGAGGGCGATCGCGAGCGGGTTGGTCGCGCCGGTCTCCTCGGCCGCACCCATGCCGGTCTCGGCCGGGGCCGGAGCTTCGGGGGCGCCGGCGATCGGGCGGACCAGGACGGCGTAGGAGCCTTCCTTCGTGAACTCGAAGGAGAGCTGGCCGGCGCCCGGGCTCGGCAGCATCGTGACCTCTTCACTGACGCCCGCCACCGGGTCGACGAAGACGACGAAGAGGCGGCTGAGGTCACCACCCACCTGGGCCAGGGTCTCCGGGAGGACGTTCAGCGTGGCGACGCCCGGCTCCGGCAGGACGCTGCCGGCCTGGAACACGGTGCCACCGAGCTGGGTGAAGGTGATGCCGTTCATGACCATCGGCTGCGAGGTCATGAAGTTAGCCGCCTGACCGGGGTTGAAGTCGATCTCGAAGAGGTACCCAACCTCAGTCCCCGTGGCCGTCCCCGTCAGACCGGAGGCATCGATGAAGTCGATGACGGCGGACAACGCGGCATCCGCGGTGGCGCCGGTGGCGGCGGGGCTGGTGATGACATCGAGTGCGATCGAGGTGATCTGCGATCCCGGGGGGATCGTGAGCGATGCCAGGCCCCCGGGCGTGGTGACGATCGTCTCCACCGTGTTGTTGATGATGACGGTCACGCTCACCGTCGCCGGTGGAGGCGGCGGCGGCCCGGCGGTCTGGGCGAGCGCGGAGCGCCACGTCCCCGGCATCAGGGCGACGGCCACGAGGGCGAGCGCTACGCCGAGAATGGCGAATCTACGGGGGTGAAGGGCGATGTTCATGTGACCTCCGGTGCGGAATCCCGCCCACACGCGCGGAAATAGTAGCGGGGCGACTGGTGTTCGAGATAGTGGGTGAACCCTGACGACTGGATCGTGCTCTGAGGGGCACCTCTTCGTGCTCGCGCGAGGTGCGCTGAACGCGGTCGATAGACCACGGACGGCACCCCTCGTAGGATCGGGCAGAACAGCACTGCGCCGCGCCGCGCCCACCCCGAACCCACGACCATGCCCGACTCCCACCCTGACTCTGCCCTGGCTCAGAGCGTCCGTGTCCGCGTCCCGGCCACCTCGGCCAACCTCGGGCCGGGGTTCGACGCGCTTGGTGTGGCGCTCGATTGGACCGCGGAGCTGACGTTCGAGCCCGCCAATCCGGGCGCTCCGAATCCTGACGGCGCGATCGCGGCAATCGAACGGATGGCGTCGACGGCGGCCCAACGGGTCTTCGAGCACCTTGGACGCCCGGTGCCGGCGATCCGTGTTCGCTACCACGGCGACCTGCCGGTGGGGCGCGGCCTTGGCATGTCCGCCGCCTCCCGCGCCGCGGGACTCATCGGCGGGAACCGGCTGGCGGGCGAGGCGGCACCGACCGAGGAGATCGTCGCGCTCGCGGTCGAGCTGGAGGGGCACGGGGACAACATCGTGCCCGCGCTCTTCGGTGGCGTGCAGGTGGTGGTGCAGCCGTCGACCGGCCCGCTCCAGCACGTCCGGCTGGCGCCGCCTGACGATCTGCGTCTCGCGCTCCTCGTGCCGGAGTTCAGCATGCCGACCGAGGAGTCGCGGAAGCGCCTCCCGGACTCGCTCACGCGGGCGGAGGCGGTGCACAACATCGGCCGCGCTGCGCTCGTCGTCGCCGCGCTCGCGGAGCGCCGGTACGACGTGCTGCGGACGGCGGTGGAGGACATCCTGCACCAGCCGGTGCGCGGTGAGCTGTTCCCGGCGCTCTTCCCGATCATCGACGGCGCCTATCGCGGTGGGGCGTACGGTTCTTACCTCTCGGGCGGCGGTTCGACCGTCGCGGCGTTCGTTTCACCGGACGCGGGCGAAGCGGTGGCGTCCGAGATGCTGCGCGTGGCGCGCGAACACGGCCTGGAGGCGACGACCCGCGTGGTCGCGCTCTCCGACACCGGCACGGAAGTGGTTGAGTCATGACGCGAACGGTCCAGAAGTACGGCGGCTCCTCCGTGGCGAGCGCGACGCACCTGAAGCGCGTCGCGAACCTGGTGGCGGCGCGCGCGAAGGCCGGCGAGGAGATGGTGGTGGTGGTGTCCGCGATGGGCGACACCACGGACGAGCTGGTGGACCTCGCCGGGCAGATCACGAAGCGTCCCCGCGCCCGCGAGATGGACATGCTCCTCTCCACCGGCGAGGTGGTGTCCAGCGCTCTGCTCTCGATGGCGCTGCACGAGCTGGGCGTGGAGGCGGTGAGCCTCACGGGCCCGCAGGCGGGGATCCGCACGGACGCCGCCCACGCCCGCGCGCGCATCGCCTCGATCCGCGCGGAGCGGCTGGAGGGCGAGCTGGCGGCCGGCAACGTCGTGATCGTCGCCGGCTTCCAGGGCATCTCCGAGGACGGCGACCTCACGACGCTGGGCCGCGGAGGCAGCGACACGACCGCGGTGGCGCTGGCGGCGGCCCTGAACGCCGACACCTGCGAGATCTACACGGACGTCGCGGGCATTTTCACGGCTGATCCGCGCGTCGCGCCGACGGCGCGGCCGCTGCGGGACATTGGGTACGACGAGATGCTGGAGCTGGCGACCACGGGCGCGCGCGTGATGCACGCGCGCGCGGTGGAGCTGGGCGCGATCTACAACGTCGAGATCCTCGTGAAGAGCACATTCGACCCGGACGCTCCGGGCACCATCATCCGCAGGGAGACGATCATGGAGCAGGGGAACAAGGTCCGCGCGATCGCGCACGAGAACCGCGTGGGCAAGGTCACGGTGAAGGGCGTGCCGGACCAGCCGGGCATCGCCGTTGGCATCTTCGAGCCGCTCGCCGAGGCCGGGATCTCCGTCGACACGATCGTCCAGAACGCCAGCACCGAGCGCCTGACGGACCTCACGTTCACCGTGGAGCCCGGCGACATCGACGCGGCCGTCGAGGTCATCCAGCGGCTGATGCCGCAGATCAAGGCGCAGGAAGTGGTGACCGCGGACAATCTCGGCACTGTCTCCGTCGTGGGTACCGGCATGGCGAGCGCCCCCGGCTACGCCTCGCGCATGTTCCGCGCGCTGACGGACGAGGGCGTGAACATCGAGATGATCTCGACGGGCGACATCCGCATCACCTGCGTGATCGAGGCGGACCGCGTCGCGGACGCCGTCCGCGCCCTGCACGCCGCCTTCGAGCTCGACCAGGCCTAGCAGCCGCCGTCCGGCGCGGGTGAGCGTTAGCCGCCGGAGGCGGCTTCGTTCGGCGTGCCTTCGGGTGTCGCCGTCGCGGGCGGCGTCGGTGTGGGCGTGCCCTCCGTGGTGAGGGGCGTCGGCGTCGGCGTCCCGCGCTGGGCGAGGAGGGCGGCTGCCGCCTCGGGGTCGAGCGGGCGGTTGGAGGCTTCTTCCCAGACGGTCCAGGACTCCTTCGGCGTGCCCTCGGCGTTGCGGAGGCCGATGCTGCTCAGGAGGTCATAGGGCGGCGTCGCGGCGAACCCGAGGTCCTCGGCCGCGAACCAGATCAGCATGGGCGCCTGGAGGGCGAACGCATCCTCCAGCAGCCGCTGGAGGAACCGCCGCTGCTCCGGCTCCGTGGAGGCGTTGACGCCCGCGCGCCCAGCGCCGGAGGCGAAGCCGACGCCCGCGAAGGCGATCGGCAGCTCAGTGTGCTCGGCGAGCTGGACGTAGTACTCCGCCGGCACCTTGCGCGCGGTGGGGTAGGCGAACGAGGGGTACGAGGTAATCCCGATCAGGTCGATCGCCTCGCCGAAGTCGTCCAGGAGTTCCCAGCGCGGTGCGTGCGGCGGCAATTCCGGCACCACTCCGAGGAGCTCCTCGTACTGGAACGTGACGAAGACCTGCGTCTGCGGGGACGCCTCCTTCACCGCCTCGTAGGCCTCCTGGTACGCCTCGAGGAAGGCGAAGTAGCCCTCCGGGTTCCGCTCGTAGGTGGCGTTCACCTCGGTGCCGAGCGAGAGGTACTCGGGGCGCATGTTGCGCGCGATGAACGTCGCCTCGGCGACGAACGCGTCGCGGAGGTCGGGGTCGGCGAGGGAGCGGCCGGCGTACTCGGAGGGGAGGGCACCCAGGCGGCCGCGGTTGCCGGCGTCGAACGGGTCGAGCGCGACCACCATCTCGAGGTCGCGGGCGCGAGAGGCCTCGCGGGCGGCGATGACCTCGTCGCGCAGCTCGTCGGATACCTCGGCGCCGGGGAGGAACTGGGCCCAGGAGGCGGGACGCTGGAGGAGGATCGCCTCGCCGTAGTTCGCGACGAGGTCGAAGTGCTGGACGTAGGCGTCCGCGGTGAGCTCGGCGGGCACGTCCGAGAAGCCGAGCAGGAAGGGGCGGGGGTCGCCGGCGCCGGTCCGATCGCGCGGGACGAAGGTCGCGGCGGCGTTGCGCTCCTGGCGGCAGCCAGACGCGAGCACGGCGAGCAGGCCGAGGGCGAACAGGGCGAGGGCGCGTCTCCGGCTCACCCTTCGATGATGTCGGCCCGCCCCGCCACCGGCAAACGGCGGTGTTCCCCGCCACCCGAGTAACCGCAGCGGGCGGTTCCAGATCAGGGAGTCCCCGAGTCGTCTCGCCCGCCGCCGCGGCCGACGATCGCGGCGTGGGGGAGGGCACGGCCATGGCCGGCACAGGCGAGGAAGCTCGCGGCTATCGCGTGGTGATGTCCGCGCACGAGCTGCTGATCGAGATGGCGACGGTGGTTCCGCACGGCCACGCGCGGCGCCTGCTCTCCCGGGCGCGTCGCCTCGCGGGCGTCGAGCGCGCGGATGCGCGCGAGTCGCTCGAGACGATCGAGCTGCTGATGATCCTCGAGGCGCTGGCTGCCGAGGGCGGCCCGCTGCAGTCGATGGCGGAGACGCTGGCGCGGCGGGCGCTGTACGACGACGCGCACCGGCACGGGCTGCTGGAGGAGTAGGCGCCCGCTACTCAGCGGTGTCGTTGAAGACGGTCTCCCGGGCCACATCGCCCCAGGAGAAGAGCGCGGCGGCGAAGCGGACCTGGCCGCGGCGCTCCGCGAGGTCGGCGGCCAGCAGTCCGTGCATGAAGTCCGCGAGGCGCGCGGCGATCCCGTCGGCGGTGTAGAACTCGACGGGCCGGAACACCCCGAACGTCGTGGACGCGATCGGACTGCCGCCCGGTTCGGCGCAGGCGATGGCGAGCGCCATCTGGTCGATGCCGTAGGGGCGGCGCGACGCGGACATGCGCTCGCGGCACCACTCCGAGATCTCGTCGACGAGCTCCTGCATCGCGCGGGTGTCGACGGGCTCGGGGCCCATCAGCCACTCACGGCGTGAGAGGCCGGTGCCGCGGCGGATCGACGCCTCGACGCGCGCCCGGAGCGGGTCCGGGCGGAAGCGATCCAAGAGTGTTCCGAGCATTCTCGGCGCCTCCGCTCCTTCCCACTTCGCCCGGATCCCGCGTCGGCGGCGGGTCCGAGGATGTGCGCGTGGGGCTTCCCGGGTAGGGAAACCCCTCAGATACACCAATCATCGGCGGGCTTCGCGCCTTCCCCACTCCCCCTGACGGGAAGTTGTCAAAGTGATTGCAGCCGTCATAACGGCTGCGCGGCGTCTCGGCGGGCGGCCGTCCGTCGCGCGCTAGACTGGAAGGCGTGGACGACTCGTACCACGTCGACCAGGGAGCCCTCCGCGCCGCCGTCCGCGAGCGCGATCACTTGGTGTTCCGCTTCTCCTCGATCCCGCAGCGCCTCTTCGTCGACTTCCGGACGGAGATGACGAATGGCTCGCCCGGCGTGCCCGGGGTGTTCGCGCTTCCGCCCGCCGCCTCGATTCGCGAGCGGATGACCTCGATCCGCGAGGTGCGTCCCGATTATGCCCGGCCGGAGCGCGTGAACGTGGTGGCGTGGCCGCTGCGCGTGGGGGCGCTCCGGCGGCTGGAGGTGGTCGGCGAGATCCGGACGCGGCTGGGCGACCTCGACGCCTTCGAGGCGCTGAACCGGCTGGACGCCGTCCTCGCGGAGCTCGAGCGCGCGGAGGAGCGGGAGCTGCGTCGCGCGGTGACGGGCGAGGGATACCGCACCCTCTGGACCGCGCCGGCGCGGTAGGGGATCACCGTGCTGCGTCGCGACTTCGAGCGCATCGTCGAGGAGGCGTTGGCGGGCCTGCCGTCCGCGTTCACGGAGCGCCTCGAGAACATCGCCGTCGTGATCCGCGACGAGCCGACCGAGGAGGACCTCCGCGAGGCCGAGCTGGAGCGCGGGGAGGAGCTGTTCGGCCTGTACGTCGGCGTACCGCTCACGGACCGCGCGGA
Source organism: Dehalococcoidia bacterium (assembly GCA_050250415.1). GTDB lineage: Bacteria > Chloroflexota > Dehalococcoidia > UBA2979 > UBA2979 > W-Chloroflexi-9. The sequence goes on from JBFWOO010000005.1 coordinate 36,595, forward strand.
CTACCACATGGTGCTGCCGGACCGGATCCTCATCTTCCAGGGGCCCCACGAGCGCCACTTCGAGGACGACGAGCTGCTGGAGGAAATCCAGCGCACGGTGGTGCACGAGGTCGCGCACTTCTTCGGCATCGACGACGAGCGGCTGCACGAGCTGGGCTACGCCTGAGGGCGGCCAGTCCCCCCGCCTGACCTCACCGCAACGGCTCGGTAGACTCCGGCGGGACGTCCGGGAGGCTTCATGATCAGCGAGCGGTTCATCGTGGGCATCGACAACACCGACGGCGCGGGGTGCGCCGGGACGGGGACGCTGGTGATGGCGCTCTCCGATGCGGTTGCGTCGGCGGGCTGGGGCGAGCCGCTCGGCGTGACGCGCCACCAGCTGTTCGAGTCCACGAAGCTCTCCTCGGACAACGGGAACTACTGCTACGCGCTGGCGATCCAGACCACGCGCTCGATCCTCGACGTCGAGGACGAGGTGGTGGACTTCGTGCGGGCGCACGCGGCGAAGGACGCCGACCCCGGCGTCGCGATCATGTCGCGCCACTCGGACATGCCTCACATCCTCGCCTTCGGCCGGCGCGCGCAGACCGAGCTGATGAAGCTGGAGTGGTCGCAGACCTTCGCGGACGAGGCGAACGTCTCGCTGCGTGCGCTGGGGAACCGTCGCGACGGCGCGGTGGGAGCCCTCGCAGCGTCCGGGCTGCGCGGGGGCGGCGCGGACGGGGTGTTCATCTACCTCCCGGCGATCCGGGAGATCGAGGGCGTCGTGCGCGCCGGTGAGATCCGGGAGCGGACGACCGTGGAGACGATCCTCGACGAGGAGGGCGAACCCCTCGACCGCGACGACCGGGTGGAGACGAATGGCTACCTGCGGCCTCGTCTCGAGGGCGGCAAGCCGGTGATCCACACGCGCCGGTCCGAGGAGGACCGCCACCTCTGGATCGTGGTGGACCGCCGGCCGTACCGGGAGCCCGAGGGCGACTAGCGGGGCTAGCCGGCGCTCAGCAGCCGTCCGACGGCCGCGGCGACGAACCCAACGACCAGCATGAGCGTGACCGGATCGCGGAACGCGATCTCCTCGGCGTCACGCTCGGGGTGCGCCCGCGCGACGGCGTAGTACCTCGCGACGGCGGCCAGCACGAACGGCGCCGTGAGCCACGTCATGGAGCCATCGTCCGGCAGGTTCGGGGCGGACAGCGTGTACTGGACGTAGAGCCCGACGGTGGCGCTGCCGGAGAGCGCGACGAGCCACCTCGGCCAGCGGGAGCGGGCATCCAGCGTCTCGCGGTGCGCGCCGGCCTCCGCGCCGAGGAGCCACTGCTCCTGCTGGCGCTTCACGGAGACCACGAAGAGCGCGCCGGCGAACGTGCAGACGAGGATCCACAGCGACGCGTCGACCTCGATCGCCAGCGCCCCGGCGAGGGCGCGGAGGGCGAACAGCCCGGCGACGCTGACCACGTCGACCACGGGGAGCCGCTTGAGCGCCGCCGAGTAGCCGAACGTCCCCGCGAGGTAGCCGAGGGCGGCCGCCGCGAACCACCAGCCGAGCGGGAGGCTGAGCACGAGTCCGACCGCCACGAGGATGTAGGCCGCGCGCAGGGCCGCGGCCTCCTCGATCCGCCCGGCGGCGACGGGCCGCTGCCGCTTCCTCGGGTGGCGACCGTCGAGTTCGGCGTCGCGGACGTCGTTGAGGGCGTAGCCGGCGGCCGAGAGCGCACAGAATGCGAGGAAGCCGAGGGTGGCCCGGGCGAGCAGCGGCAGCGCGTCCGCCAGGTCGTCCCAGGCGTCGCCCGCGGTGAAGAAGAACGCGGCGTAGAGCAGGAGGTTCTTCGACCACTGCCGAGGGCGCGTGAGCGCGATCCAGTCGCGAGGGGATGCCACCCTCGACGCGACGCGTTCGCTCACCGCGCGACTCGGGGCGGCACGAGGCCCAGCCGCTCCGCGAGGTCGGAGCGGACGCGCCCCTCGGGATCGATGCGCTGTTTGACCTCGGCCCACTCGCGGAGCCGCGGGTACATCGCGGGGAGGACGTCCGGGCGCAGGCGCGCGTCCTTCGCCAGGTAGACGCGGCCACCGGCCGCGGCGACCACCTCGTCCATCCGGTCGAGCATGAGGTAGACCTCGGCGTCATGGGCCGGGAGGTCGACCGCGAGGGTCCAGCCCGCGAGGGGGAACGAGAGCATCCCCTCGCCCTCCGGCCCCAGCCGCTTCAGGACGGCGAGCGTCGGGGTCGCGGGCGCCTTCGTGAACGCATCCACGAGCGCGGCGAGGGTGCGCTCCTGTCCGTCCGGGACGACGCACTGGTACTGGAGGAAGCCCCCGGTCCCGTACAGCCGGGGCCACGTGGCGGCTCCGTCCAGCGGGTGCAGGAAGCGCGCGAGCGGCGCCATCGATGTTTCCTGCCGGCGACGCCGCCAGTACGCGAGGTTGAACGCCTTGATGACGGGGTCGCGCACGATGCCGCGCCCGGGCAATGGGGGCATGGGGAGCGCCCGCTTCGGCTCGTAGGCCGGGCGTCGCTGGTCCTCGGTGAGCCCGAGGGGCGCGGCGAGGTTGCCGTGCTGGACGATCCCCCGCGCCCGGCGTCCGGGCGTGGAGAGGTCCAGCCACGCCACCGAGTAGCGGTGCGAGCGATCACCTTCGGCGAGGGCGCGCATCGCGGCGTCGAGGTTCGGCGTGCGCTGGGTGGTCACCTCCACGACGCCGGACGGCAGTGGCTCCAGCTCCAGGCGGGCGGAGGTGATCACCCCCGTGAGGCCCATGCCACCGATCGTCGCCTCGAAGAGCGCGCGGTCCGACTCGCGGGTGACGGGGTGCTGCGCGCCGTCCGCGGAGACCAGGCTGAAGGACTGCACCGTCCGTCCGAAGCCACCGTCACGCTGGTGGTTCTTGCCGTGGATGTCGGCCGCGATCGCGCCGCCCACCGTGACGTGGCGCGTCCCAGGGAGCACCGGGGGGAGCCACCCCTGTGCCGCGACGCGGCGGGCGAGGTCGCCGAGCGAGACGCCCGCGCCGACGTCGATGGTCGCGCGCCCGTCGACGACGTGGACGGGGCCGACGGCCTGGAGGCCAGTGGCGTCGAGGACGGCGCCGCCCTCCAGCTGGGCGGCGTCCCCGTAGGAGCGGCCGAGGCCGCGGGCGATGAGGCCGCGGGCTTCACCCTCCGGTGAGGCGAGCGCGGAGGCGACGCGACCCTCCTCCGCGGGGCGCGTCAGGCGCGCGGGGACCGGGGAGAGGCGGCCCCAGCCGCGGAGCGTCCTGGTGCGTCGGCGGCCGGGGATCTGCAGGGGAGCGCTCCGCGTTCCGGGGTGGCCAGGGGCGGGTTCGCCCCGCGGCCTATGTGCGACCTAGGGCCACGTGTAGTTCTCGAACGCCCAGTCGATGAGGGCTTCGGCGGTAGCGTACCGGTTGTTGTCGTTGAGGATGACCGCGTAGACGCGGTGCCCGTTTCGGGTCGCCGAGGCGGAGAGCGTCCGGCCTGCCTCTTCGGTGAATCCGGTCTTCACGCCGTCGCCGCCGTCGTACTGGCTGAGGAACGAGTTGACGTTGCGCATCGAGAGTTCGCGGTCGCCGTAGGCGGTGTACGAGCGGGTCTGCACGATCTCCCTGAAGAGGGGCAGCTCCGTCATCGCGTACCTCGAGAGCATCGCCACGTCGTAGGCGGAGGCGAGATGCGTCGCGCTACCGAGGCCGTGCGGGTCGGTGAAGCGCGTCTCGCTCAGGCCCAGGCGGCGGAGGAGCGTGTTCATCTGGTTCACGAACGCCTCGTCCGAGCCGGCCTGGTAGCGGGCGATGGCGAGGGCGGCGTCGTTGCCGGACGGGAGCATCAGCCCGTAGACGAGGTCCCTGAGGGTGAAGCAGTCGCCGGGGATGATGCCCATGACGCTCGAGCCGGGCATCTGCCGGTAGTCCACGGTGGTGATCGGCACCCAGCTCTCAACCGGGGCGCCCTCCAGCGCGAGGATCGCGGTCGCGATCTTGGTGAGGCTCGCGAGCGGCATCGACTGGTGCGCGTTGTACTCGTAGAGCACGGCGCCCGAGGCCTCGTCGATCACGACCGCCGCGCGGGCGTCGAAGTCCGGGGGCGTCGCGGAGCCGGTCTGGATCGGCGCCGCGGCGGTCGCCGTCGGCAGCGGGAGCGATCGCGTGGAGATCGGCGAGTTCGGCGGGTCGCAGACGATGAGGAGCGGGGTGCCCGTGGCGATGATGTCCGAGACGACGGCGCGCCACTCGTTGTTCACGAAGTCCGGGACCGAGAAGTTGTAGGAGACGAAGCCGCCGTCCGGCCGCGACGCCCACACCGCGGTCAGCCGGCAGTCCTCCGCGAGCGCGGTGTTCTCCAGCCCGGCGACCGTGCCGCCGCCCCAGACGACGAGGCCGATCCCGCCGTTCGACGGCACGTCACCGGTGAGGCCGGGCGAGACGACCGAGGGCTGACAGGCGTCCGTGATGGGCGGGCCGGTGTACGGGTCGAGGAACTCGTCGGCGGCCCAGCCGGACTCGCCCCGCCACTCCACGAGCTGCCACCGGTAGCCGTCGGCGAGGGTGACGGCGGGCAGGACGAGGACGGTCTGGCCGTTCGGCACGCACGTGATGACCCCGGCGGTGAGCGTCGAGTTGTCGCGGAGGCGAAGGCAGGACCCATCCACGGTGTGGACGACGGCGGTCGTCCCCGGGGTGAGCGGGTCGCCGGTGATCTGCGCCTGGCTGCCCTCGGTTGGCGGGGTCTGCGCGAGCGCAACCGACCCGCTCGGGCTGGTGACGATGAGGAGTGAAAGGAGTGCAAGCAGCGCGACGAGGGGGGAGGCTGCTCGGCGCCGGAAGCGTCCGAACATCGCTCAGGACTCCAGACCCCACCCGCCGAAGGTCAGGATACCCCGCCGCGTGCCGTCGCGTCGAAACTCGCCGAACCGCGCTGCATCGCGCGCAGGTTCCGCGAGGAGTGGCGAGACTCCTCAGGCGTTCCGCGAGATATCGGGAGCGGCGGAGGCGCTGATGCCTGGGAGGAGGCCGCCGCGCGCGTCGTGCGCATGCAGGTCGAACGTGACGCGGTGGCCGCCGCCCGTGAGTGGGCGGACGTGCACCGTCGCGACGTTGTTCCTCGGGTCGAGGCCGATGCGCTCCACCTCGCAGCGTCGTTCGCCGAGCTGGGCGAAGCGGCTGCCGAGGCGGTTCGCGATGTTGTGGGCGATCCCGCCCGGGGCGGAAAGGGACGAACTGGTCCACTGATGGAAGCGTCCGCCAGTCGCACGGTCGCGCACCCGGAAGGCCGCGCCCGCGTGAACGTCGCCCGAGAGCACGATCACCTGTCGGAGCGGGTGCCCGCGTTGCCAGCGTCCGATGAGGTCGATGAACGCATCCCGCTCCGCGAGGAACGGTGCGGCGTCCCACCGGTCGCGGACGTCGGATCCCTTGCCGCCGGGGACCCACTGCAGGATCCCGACCGCCGCCGGCGAGAAGTGGATCAGCGGGATCGATGAGGTGATGAAAACCGTGCGTGTGCCATCCCGGGCACACTCGTCCAGGAACGCACGGGTGTCCTCGAGCTGACGTGGCCCGAGCACCGTGCCGTTGTCCCACGAGCGGATGCCGCGCAGGTCGAGCGACCAGAAGGCGACGTCGCCGTACCGGAATCCGCCGTGGAAGGGCGGTTCACCCGTGAAGCCTCGCCCCGGCTCCAGCGCTCGCTGGTATTCGCGGTAGGTGTGGGCCGCGGCGCGGAACATCAGCCGTTCCTCGTCGGTCTCGATGAACCTCGACCCCCACGAGTCGGCGATGTCGTGATCGTCCCAGGTCATGCGCACCGGGAACGCGTCGAGGAGCGCCCGGAGGCCGCGCTCGTTGAAGTAGCCGCGGTAGAGGTGGCGGTAGGCGTCCACCAGTTGCGCGAAGCCGGGGCGATCTTCCGGAGCATGCGAGCGAGCCCACGTCCGCACGCTCTGCCCTTCGACGCCGTCGGAGTAGACCTGGTCGCCCACCAGGAGCAGGAAGCGCGCCTCCTCGCGGCGTAGCAGCTGGAGGGCAGGGGCGTAGATGCGCGCGCCGTCATGCTTGCGGAGCTGCTTGTCGGGATTCGGCTCGAAGGGCTGGTGGCAGGATCCGAAGGCGAACGAGAACGCGGTCGGCTGCTCCGCCGACGGCGCGAAGTGCGCGCCGCGGCGCTTCCCCAGCGCCTCGACCTCGAACGCCTCGGCCGGTCGTCGGCCAGCCACCGCGAGGTCAGCCACGTCGAGGTCGATCGTGGCGATCCAGTCGTGCTCCGGATCGGGGTGCGCGACCACCGAGCACTGCTCGCCCCCAGCGGTGACGGTGACTTCGACGGCGTCGCGGCCAGGAGCGCGCAGCCACGCGCGCACACCGCGGTCCGTGGGGATCCCGAGGGTCAGCGCGTCCGTGAGCTCGCCGTCGGGGAACTCGAGTCCGAGTGCCACGCCGTCTCCTCGCAGGCTTCGCCCGGCCGCCCCGAGTTCCGAGTCTACGGGCGCCCTGAGTGCGCGCGTTGAGCAGACGTGGTCGCCGCCGAGGCGGTCAGGCCTTCGGCCTCGGGCGATTCAGGCCGGCGAGCGGCACGTCGACCCGCAGCGCTCGCGTCTGGGGCAGGAAGCACTGCTGGTCGTCGCAGGCCTGGAAGCGGACGGTGACGTCGAGGGCGAGCGACTCGAGGTCGCGGTTGCCGTTCACGATCGGCACCGCGAACTCGACGTTCCCCCCGAACACGCGGAACTCGTGGTCGATGCCGGCGACACGGAACGGGGCCGTCGGCGGCGTTTCGACCTCGAGGACGCGGACGCCCTCGGGGTCGCCGTCGGCACGCACGCTGACCTCCGTGGCGACGAAGCCGGCGGGGACGGGCGCGCCATACACGTGGAGGCCGGGGTCGAGGTCGAGGCGGACGTAGAGCGGGGTGCGCTGCATGAACGTGAGGCGCTCCTCGGCCAGCGTCGCTGAAATGCGCAGGCCCGGACCCTCGACATCCGCTCGCGGGTTCTGGTCAATGCTGAAGTCCGCGCCGAGGATGTCGTGCAGCAGCGAGCCGACGGACTCACGGATGGCGTACTCGCGGTAGAAGAGCTTCTCCTCCACGCGGCCGTCCGCGCCGACGACGTAGACGCCCGGGAACGCGATGCCGTAGCGATCCTCGTCGGGCGCGATGAGCGTGTTGAGGATACCGAAGGCGCGGATCACGGCAGAGTCGGCGTCCGACAGCAGCGGGTAGGTGATGCCGTTCTCCTCCGCGAAGGCGGCGAGCACCTCGACCGGGTCGTTCGAGATCGCGAAGACGCGGATGCCGGCCGCCTCGAAGGCGGCAAGGTGCCGCTGGAACGAGGCGAGGTGGGTGCGGCAGTAGGGGCACCACGAGGCGGAGCGGTGGAAGAAGACGACCGCGCGGCCGCCGTGCGTGACCGCCGCGAAGTCGACGGGCGTCCCGTGCTGGTCCGGCAGGACGAACGCCGGGAGGCGCTCACCAACGGCTGGGCCCGTCGGGTAGTCGTCGGTGAGGGGGGTGCGGCGCCCGGGGGGGAGCTGCTCGGTCTCGGTCGTCATCGATTCGTCCATTCCGCCGCTCGAGAGCGTGGTTATCTTCCGTAAGTGATACCGGGGACGGGTATCGTACACGTCGAGGCAATCCCCGGGTGAGCACCTGGCGCGAGCGGCCGCGCCTGTCCGCGACGCGGTGCGACCAACGTCCCGGGCCGCGTCCACGCCGGCTCCGTACACTGGACGGGTGAGTTCCTCGGCTGGCCTGTGTGTCGTCTGCCGGTTCGTCGGGCGCGTGGAGAGCGGGCGGGGTTCCGTGTTTCTCCGCTGCGGTCGCCACGACGAGGAGCCGCGGCAGTTCGCGAAGTACCCCCGGCTGCCGGTCCTGCGGTGCGCCGGCTTCGAAGAGAAAGACCGCCCATGACCTCGGAGCAGCCCGCGTCGCAGCCGATCCCATCGCGCGAGCCCACGACGCGGCAGGCGGGGCTCTGGGAGCGCGTGGGTGGCCGCGAGGTCATCCGGCGCGTCGTGGCGGAGTTCTACGACCGCGTCGAAGCCGACCCGGAGCTGCGCCCGCTCTTCCCGGAGGACACGGCCGAAGGGCGCCTCAAGCAGGAGGAGTTCCTGGAGCAGTGGCTGGGCGGGGAGGGGCGGTACTCGGCGAAGTACGGGCACCCGCGGCTGCGGATGCGGCACTTCCCGTTCGTGATCGACCAGCGCGCCGCGGGCCGCTGGCTGCGGCACATGGCCGAGGCGATGCGCGCGGCCGGCGTGGGCGAGCAGGAGCTGGCGGAGATCCTCAACGGGCTCGGGCCGCTGGCGCGCCACATGGTGAACGCCGACGAGGATGTCCCGCGCGAGCCGCTCGGCAACGTCCGCCTCCAGTAAGCGTGGCCTATCGCGACCTCGCTCCCGAGATCGTCCGCCAGCGCCTGATGCTCGAGGGCCACTGGAGCATCGAGGTGGACGCTGACGTGGTCCGGCGGCTGCTCCTCGACCTCGCGGCGCACCTCGACCTGCGGACGTATGGCGAGCCGGTGGTGTTCGCGCCCAGCTCGGGGATGGGTCGGGAGGAGAACGCTGGCTGGGACGCCTTCGTCCCGCTGATCGACAGCGGCATCTCCGGCTATTTCTGGGCGGGGCCGCGGTTCTTCTCGCTGGTCCTCTACACGTGCAGGGCGTTCGATGCGGATGCGGCCGAAGCGTTCGTGCGGGTCGCGCTCGGCGTCAGCGGGGAGATCGCGCGCCTCGAGTTCTGACCGGGGCACGGCCGGACGGACTAGGCTGGGAGCCGTCATGCGCCGCCTTCTCTTCGGTGCGTCAGCGGTCTTGAGCTTGAGCACGATCGTGCTCCTGGCGGCGGCGTTCACGCTTCCGACCGAGGAGATCGCGGAGCCCAACCTTGACGAGCGTTACTACCTCGGCCATGAGACGACGTTCGAGCCGTTCACTCCTGTCCACTACCCGGAGCAGGGCGCGTTCGTGATGCGGCACCAGAGCTGGAGGTTCTCGGTCTACCTCGACCGCAGCCCCGCGAGCGGGTGCCTCCTGCAGTGGGTTCCGCCGGAGGACGTCACAGCGGTTACCGGAGAGCTCAGGCTGATCGCGCGGCAGCCGCGAGGGGTGTTCTTCGACGCCTCGACCGGGATCGCGTACGGCGTCGACGGGCGCATCGCGTTTGGCAGCAGATCACGACCGCTGATCGAGATCGCGTACATCAAGCCGAGGAACCTCGTGCACCTCGTAGAGCGGGATCTTCGTGACGCGCGCTCGGAGCTGCGCGTGAGCGGCGTCGCCTGCCCAGACGAGGACTGAGGGCCGAGCGGGCCTCACGCAGACGAAGAACGGGCCGCCCAGTGGGCGGCCCGTCGTCACTTCTCGCTCGAGCTTCGAGTCGTGACTACTTCTTGGCGGCAGCGGCCTTCGCCAGCTTCGGCGCGGCGGCCGCGCCGTTGACGACGGACTTGAGGCCGGCGGCGGCGGTGAACTTCGGCGCCTTGGACGCCTTCACCTTGATGGTCTCGCCGGTCTGCGGGTTGCGGCCCGTGCGGGCCTTGCGCTCCACGCGGCTGAACTTGCCGAGGCCGGGGTAGGCGATGTCCTCGCCCGCCTTCAGCTTCGCCTGCACCACGTCGCGGAAGCCGTTCAGGACCTTCTCGGCGTCGGCGGCACTCGTGCCGGCCTGGTTCGCGACCAGGGCCACCAGATCAGACTTCGTCATGTCTCAAACCTTCCTGATGGCGGCGTTCCTGCCGCTCACCCGTGTATGCACGTCATCATTTCCCCTGAAACCCCTGTGTGTCAAGGGTTTGAGCGGGATCGAGGGCAGAATATCCCTCAACCGCGCGGTCTGACGGCATCGCGTGTTGCGAAGTCCTGAAAACAGTGGCGATCAGGAGGATCGCCTCGATCCGATCACGACCGATCGGCGACCCATCGGGCGACCCATCGGGCGACGAGGCGAGCGGTCGCCCGCGCGGCATGCGTGGCGGGGTCCGCGAGCGCGGCACGGGGATCATCGGACGGGCCGACGAGCGCCTCCGCGTCGACGATGCCCTCGGGGCGTGCGTCGATGACGCCCGCGACGGCGAGGCAGGGGACGCCCGCCGCCGAGGCGAGCGCGGCGACGTGTCCCACGGCCTTCCCGAACGCGGTCTGCGCGTCCAGGGAACCCTCCCCGGTGACGACGAGGTCGACGCTGCTGACGAGGGCCGGGAGGCCGACCGCGTCCGCGACGAGCGCGGCGCCCGACTCGATCGATGCGTGTGGCAGCGCGGCGAGGATGCCGGCGGGGATGCCGCCACCCGCGCCGGCGCCACGGACCTCGATCTCGCGGCCGAGGTCCGCGCGCACCCGCCCGGCCCACGCACGCACGGCCACGTCGAGGGCGGGCGCCTCCCACGCGTGGAGGCCCTTCTGCGCCCCATACACCGCCGCAGCGCCCTCGGGGCCGGTGAGCGGGTTCCGCACGTCGGCGGCGACCCGCACGTCCAGCGAGCTGAGCGCCGCGGACACGCCGTCCTCGATGCGGGCGAGGCGCGCGAGGTGGAGCGCCTGGTCGGGCAGGGGCGCGGTTCGCGTCGAGGAGGCGGAGGCCGAGCGCGGAGGCGGCCCCGGCGCCGCCGTCGGAGCTGGCCGTGCCGCCCACTCCGAGGATGACCGAGCGCGCTCCGGCCTCGACGGCCGCGAGGACGAGCTCGCCCACGCCCCGACTGGTCGAGCGCAGGGGCGCGCGCCGCTCGGCAGCGGTTGCTGCGAGGCTCACGACGGCTGCGCTGTCGATGACGGCGAGCGCCTCGCCGTCGACGTAGGCGAAGCGCGCGTCGACGGGTGCGCCGTACGCGTCGTGCGCGGCGGCGGCGACGATGCGGGCGCCTCGGGCGTTGCCGACGAGGTCGGCCGTCCCGGGGCCGCCGTCCGCCATCGGCTGCTCGGTGACGTCGACGCCGGGGAGGGCGTCGCGCACGGCGGCGGCGATGACGGCGGTCGCCTGCTGCGCGGTGAGGGTGCCCTTGAACTCCTGGGGACAGACGAGGACGCGGCGCGGGACGGCGGGTGACATCGGGCGCTAGGTGCGCCAGCCGGCGAGTTGCATCACGGCGCCGATGAGCACCGCGAGCACGTAGAGGTACCCGACGAGGCGGGCCTTCTGCCCGATCGTCTTGAGCTTGCGGGGGCGCAGGATCACGAGGGCGGCCACGGCAACCATGGTCGCGACCAAGAGGATCTTGAGCAGGGTCGACATCGCGCCTCCTGCGAGGCATCGTAGCCGCGCGTCCCGCAGCAGGCGCGACGTCCGCTCGGGCAGTGGAGGAGGGTGCGTGCGCTACCGACGTCTGGGTCAGACCAATCTGATGGTGTCCGAGCTCGGACTCGAGGTGCGCGCCGTACTGGGCGCTGGCGCTGAAGGCGCTGAGGCGACGCTGCGAGCGGCGATCGATGGCGGCATCACCCTCTTCGCCTGGGACGTCAGCGACGCCACGGAGGACGTCGAGCCGCTGGTCCTGCGCGCGGCCGGCGTCGACCGTGGCCGCCTCACGCTCGTCGCGCAGCTGGACTACGTGCCGGCACCGGAGGACATGGGGCCGCAGGTGGAGGCGATCGCGGCGCGGCTCGAGGACGGCGGCGTCGAGGGGTACGTGGACGTGATCGCGCTCCCGGGACTGCCGGATGCCGGCCAGCTCGCGGCGCTCGAGGAGGTCAGGCGCCGAGGGATCGCCCGGTTTATCGCGGTCGCCGGCGAGGGCGACGCCCAGCTGCCCGAGCCGCTGCCCGCCGGCATCGACGTGCTCGTGCTGGGCGGGGCCGCGGGGAGCGAGCGGAGCGGCGTCGGGGTCATCGCCCGCGCCGCGCTGGGCGAGGCGCCGGCACTCCTCGAGGGGCGCGCGGTCGCGTCGGTGGTCACGTCCGCCGCCGATACGGGCGCGGTGGCGCGACTGCTGCTGCCCGTGTCATGACCTCGCGGTCGTGACCTCGCGGTCGTGACCTCGCGGGTGTCGTGCTCGGCGGTGTCCTGACCGTGGTGTGCCATGCGCCATTGACTAGAACGGACGTTCCGATCTAGCCTCGGAGCTGTAGAGAACGCATGTTCTATCAGCGTTCGGACAGTGCGGAGGCTGGGATGCCCTCGACGACTTCTTCGACTACCACGCTCCCGGGTGTGCCGAGCACGCGCCGATTCCGTCGCGAGTCCTCGCTTGGGCCGCGCTGCCCGCATTGCGCCGGGCCGCTCGTCTTCGGCGAGGGCTGCAACGTCTGCCCGATCTGCGGCTATTCGAGCTGCTCGATCTAGGCAGATCTGGCGCCAGGCGTCGCCTTCGCAGGATTTCGTCAGGTCGCATCGACCGGCGGTTGATCGATACCTATACTCGGGCCTGAACGGCCGGGGGGTTCATGGTTATCGACGCTGCTGTTGACCTGGAAGCGCTGACCGCGCGCGTCCGGCGGCACATCGTGCGCATGGTGTACACGGCGAAGTCCGGGCACATCGGCGGATCCATGTCGTCGACGGACATCCTTGCCGTCCTCTATGGGCGGATCATGAAGCACGATCCCGCGAAACCGGCCTGGCCGGACCGCGATCGCTTCATCATGAGCAAGGGCCACGCGACGCCCGTCCAGTACGCGACCCTGGCCGAGTTCGGCTACTTCTCGGTGGAGGAACTCGACACGTTCCGCCAGAAGGGCACGCGGCTGCAGGGCCACTCGGTCCTCGGCAAGCCCGCCGGGGTTGAGAACTCCGCCGGCTCGCTCGGCATGGGGCTCTCGTTCGGCCTTGGCATCCGGCTGGGGATGCGGCTCCGCGGCCAGGCGAACCACGTCTACGTGCTCATGGGCGACGGGGAGCAGCAGGAGGGCCAGGTGTGGGAGGCGGCGATGGCCGCCGCGCACCACGGCGTCGACCGCCTCGTCGCGATCATCGACCGCAACCGCGTCCAGAACGACGACTTCACCGACAACACGATGCGCTCCCAGCCGCTGGACGAGAAGTACCGCGCATTCGGCTGGGAGGTCCGTGCGGGCCTCGATGGCCACGACCTCGCACAGGTCGAGGAGGGCCTCGCCTGGGCCCGTGACGTGCGCGGTAAGCCGGCGGTCGTGATCTTCGAGACTGTGAAGGGCAAGGGCGTCTCCTTCATGGAGAACAACCCGGCGTTCCACGGCGCCCCGCCGTCCGACGAGCAGTACGAGCAGGCGATGAAGGAACTGGGCGCCTAGATGACCACGACGATGGCTCCCGCCGCGACGCGCGAGGCCCTGGGCCCGGCGCTCATCCGCCTCCAGAACGCAGGCCACGACATCGTCGTCGTCGACGCCGACCTCGGGAAGTCGACGACGTCGCGGGCGTTCAAGGACGCCTTCCCCGACCGCTTCTTCACGTTCGGGATCGCCGAGCAGAACATGATCTCCGCCGCGGGCGGCCTCGCGACGCTGGGCTACACCGTGTTTGCGACGACGTTCGCGGTCTTCGCCGAGCACGCCTTCGACCAGCTCCGCATGTCCGTCGCGCAGCCACGCCTGAACGTGAAGATCGTCGCCTCGCACGGCGGCGTCTCGACGGGCGAGGACGGCGCGTCCGCCCAGTCGATCGAGGACATCGCGCTCTTCTCGTCACTCCCGACGTTCAACGTCGTCGTCCCCGCCGACGTGGTCGAGGCGGAGGCGGTGATCGAGGCGGCCGTGACGACGCCGGGGCCGTGGTACATCCGCACGGGCCGTCCCAAGATCCCCGTGACCTACCAGGACGGCCCGCGCTTTCAGCTGGGCAAGGCAGACCAGCTGCGCGAGGGCTCGGACGTCACGCTCGTGGCCTGTGGCCTGATGGTCGACCGTTCGCTCCGCGCCGCCGAGGCGCTTGAGCGCCAGGGCATCTCCGCGCGGGTGCTGAACATGGCCTCGATCCGTCCGCTCGACGTGGACGCGCTGGAGACGGCCGCCCGCGAGACCGGCGCGCTCGTCGTCGCGGAGGAGCACCTCTCCCACACCGGCCTCGGCGGGATGGTCGCGCAGGCGCTCGCGACGCGGTTCCCGGCGCCGATCGAGTTCGTGGGGGTCCCGGACCGCTACGGCGAGTCCGGCACGTGGAGCGAGGTCCTCGAGATCATGGGCCTCACCTCGGACGGCGTCGTCGAGGCTGCGCGTCGCGTGGTCGCCCGCAAGCGGTAGCCTTCCCCCGCCGCCCCCTCGTAGCTACTCCCCGGGGGCGGCTACTCCTCGGGGACGAAGGTGCCTGCGTGTCCCCCGCGCCAGAGCGTGATCTTCACGTCGCCCCGGCCCTTCGTCGGCACGAGGTGCTCGTCCACCATCGAGATCACCGCCGTGGCTTCGTCGTCATCGATGTCCTCGCGGAGCACGACGGTGACGCGGGCGTAGCCGCGGTCGAAGTGCACGTCGACGCGCCCGGCGACCGGAGGGATCTGGTCCTCGCCGACCGGGGCGTCGCTGAGGACGCTCCACTGCTCCGAGGACGGCGTGCGAAAGAGCTGTTCGAAGCGGTAGCTCACGAGGTGCCCGTCTAGCGGGTGTGGCCGTGCCCGCGCACGATCCACTTGTAGGAGGTGAGCTCGCGCAGTCCCATCGGGCCGCGGGCGTGCATCTTCTGGGTGGAGATGCCGACCTCGCAGCCGAGGCCGAACTGGCCACCGTCGTTGAAGTAGGTCGAGGCGTTCACGAAGACGGCGGCGGCGTCCACCTCGCGGAGGAACCGCTCGGACCGCTCGTAGGACCGCGTCACGATCGCCTCGGAGTGGCCGGAGCCCTCGACGCCCGCGATGTGGGTCATCGCCTCGTCCATCGAGTCGACCACCTTGATGCTGCAATCGAGCGAGAGCCACTCGCGCTCCCAGTCGCCCTCGGTGACGGGGACGGCGGGGGCGGCGGCGCTGACGTGCTGCGCCGCGCGGGGATCGACGTGCAGGGTGACGCCGCGCTCGCCGAGGGCCTGCGCCACCATCGGGAGGAACGCCTCCGCGACCGAGGCGTGGACGAGCAGGGTATCCATCGCATTGCAGACGGAGGGGCGCACCGTCTTCGCGTTGACGACGATGTTCACGGCCATCTGGAGGTCCGCGCCCTCGTCGACGTAGGTGTGGCAGACGCCGATGCCGCCGGCGACGACCGGCATCTTCGCCTCGTCGCGGACGCGGCGGATCAGGTCCGCGCCGCCGCGCGGCACCATCAGGTCGATGTAGCGATCCGCGCCGAGGAGGGCGCCGACCTCGTCGCGGTCCGTGGACTCGATGAACTGGACGATGCCGCCCGGAAGCCCCGCCGCCTCGGCCTCGCGCGCGACGATCTCGGCGAGCACGCTCGAGGTGGCGTGGGCGTCGGTGCCGGAGCGGAGGATGACCGCGTTGCCAGACTTCAGGCAGATCGCCGCGATGTCCACCGTGACGTTCGGGCGCGACTCGAAGATGGCGCCAATGACACCGAGGGGGACGCGGATCTTGCCGATCTGCAGGCCGTTCGGCAGCGTCTTCTGATCCTCGACGACGCCGATCGGGTCGGGCAGCGCCGCCACCGTGCGGACGTCGCGGGCGATGCCGGCGATGCGCTCGGGCGTGAGGACCATCCGGTCGATGAAGGAGCCGGTGAGGCCCTGCTGGCGTCCGCGCTCCACCTCCGGGCCGTTCACGGCAAGGATGCGGTCCGTCTCCGCCTCGAGGGCGTCGGCGATGCGGAGCAGGGCGGCGTTCTTCTCCATGGTGGAGATGGCGCTCATGCGCTTGCTCGCAGCCTGGGCGAGGGCGGCCTTGCGGACAGCCTCGGACTCGGCGGCTGGGGAAGTGGCCTGGGGCGGGAGCGTCGTGGTCATAGGACGTCCCAGTCTAGGCGAGATCGCGGGGATCGGCCTACCACGGCGCGCGGACTAGACGAGGACGAGGTTGTTCCTGTGGATGACCTCTTCGCCGTACTCGTACCCGAGCACCTGGGCGATCTGGTCCGAGTGCAGCCCGAGGATGCGCCGCACTTCGTCCGCCCCGTAGTTCGACATCCCCGAGGCGAGGTGGACGCCGTCGCTGCTCTGGACGCGGATGACGTCGCCGCGGTTGAACGACCCCTCGCACGCGACGACCCCGGCGGGGAGCAGCGACTTGCCGCCGGCGAGGACGGCGCGCGCCGCGCCCGCGTCGACGACGACGTGGCCCTTCGCCTGCAGCCCGGAGAGGAGGTAGCGCCGCCGGCTCTCGGTGCGGTCGCCCACCGGGTGGAAGTGCGTCCCGACGGCCTCGCCGGCGACCACGCGGAGCACGATGTCCCGCGCGCGGCCGTCCGCCAGCACCACGTGCGCGCCGTGCGAGGTGGCGATGCGGGCCGCCTGCACCTTCGTGGACATCCCGCCGGTCCCACGCGCGCCCGGCGCGCCCGCCGCCGAGGAGACGATGCCGTCATCGATGCGTTCGACATCGCGGATGAGCGTCGCGTTCGGGTCACGGGCGGGATCGGCGGTGTAGAGGCCGGCGATGTCCGTAAGGATGAGGAGGAGGTCCGCGTCCACGAGGTTCGCGACCTGCGCGGAGAGGTTGTCGTTGTCGCCGATCTTCGAGTCGCTGATCTCCTCGACGGAGACGACGTCGTTCTCGTTCACGATCGGGACGACGCGGAGGCCGAGGAGGTTCAGGAGGGTGTTCCGCGCGTTCAGGTAGCCGAGCCGGTCCGCGAGGTCGCGGCGGGTGAGGAGGGCTTGCGCGATCGGGGTGCGGTTCTGCTCGAACAGCTCGTCCCAGAACGCCATGAGCCGGGACTGGCCGATGGCGGCGAGCGCCTGGCGGCTCTCGATGTCGCGCGCGGGGAGGGCGCGCGCCTCGCGGTGGGTGGCGAGACGGTGGCGGCCGGCCGCGATCGCGCCAGAGGTGACCATGATCACCTCGACGCCGCGCGCCTCCAGCGAGGCGACCTGCTCCGCGATGTGCGCCATCGTCGGGGTGTCGAGCGCTTCCGAGCCGCCGGTGAGGACGTTCGAGCCGACCTTCACCACGATGCGGCGGTACTCGGTGCGCTGGGGCGTGACACGCTCGGCGGTCATGGGGGTCCTCGGTCGCGACGCGTCCTCCGGCGGCTGGCGGGAGGTCGCTACGGCACTGTGCGATAGCATGGGGCAGTCCGCGACTGCGGTCGAGGTGCCCTCCGGTGGGGGGACGCGCGAGGGGCACCTACCCCGCAAGGGGGCCGCAGGCGGGGCCGAGGAGGTCGGCGCTGGAGGACTCGCGAACGATCTCGCGCCACGGCGCGCGCACCCGCCGGGTGACCTGGAAGTTCCCCTTTCACGTCCTGGGCCGCGCCGCCACCAACTTCGCCGAGGACCGCGGGACGCAGCTGGCCGCCGCGATCTCCTACTTCACCCTGTTCTCGCTCTTCCCGGCGACGCTGCTGGCGGTCTCGGTCTTCGGCATCGTGCTGCGGGACGAGGAGATCCAGCAGGACGTGCTCTCCGCGATCATCGAGTACCTCCCGGTGGAGGGATCGACGGTCGCCGACTCGCTGCGGGACGTGGCGGACCTCGGACCGACGGTCACCGTGCTGTCCCTGATCGGGGCGTTCTGGACCTCCGGTGCACTTTCGGCGGCGATCCGGCAGGCGCTGAACCAGGTGTTCGAGGTGGAGAAGCGACGGCCGCTGCTGCGGGCGAAGCTCATCGACTTCGTGATCCTCCCCATCCTCGCGGTGCCGTTCTTCGGCGGCGTGGTGCTGACGGGGGCACTGCGCGTCTTCCAGCAGGAACTCGACGACCGCTGGGCGTTCCTCGATGGCCGCTTCGCATGGACGTGGGAGGTGGGCGCGTTCCTCATCCCGCTGGTGCTTTCGTTCACGACCTTCGCAATGCTCTACCGCTTCGCGCCGAACCGGTCGCTGCCGTTCCGGTTCATCGTCCCGGGCGCGCTCTTCGCGGCGCTGGCCTTCGAGGCGCTGAAGGCGGGGTTCGCGTTCTACCTCGAGAGCCTGGGGAACTACACGGTCTACGGCTCGCTCGGGTCCGTGATCGTGCTGCTGTTCTGGGTGTACCTGACCGCGAACATCCTCGTGTTCGGCGGCGAGATCAGCGCGGAGTGGCCCCACGTGCTCCACCAGGAGCCGAGGCACGGCCACGCCGACGGCGGGCCGGAGCCCGACCTGAAGCGCTCGGTGTTCAACTTCGTCCGCGGCCTCGTGCTCGTCGCCGAGGAGGATCAGCCGCGCGTCCGGCGCCCGGCGCCCGGAGAGCGGTCGGAGCCGCCCGACGTCACCGTCGAGGGCGATCCCGACCGCTCGCCGCGGTCGCCTTCGTAGTCGCCTCGGCCGTTACGCCCGCCGCACCGACAGCGTGACCGGGACACCGTCGAGGTCGCCCTCGAACGCGGTCGCCCCGGCGGGCGCTTCGGCTTCGGCGATCTCGAGCGCGAGCACCTCGCCGGCGATGTAATCGCCGTGGGAGCCGAGGGCGCGCCCGACGAGCGGGTCCCCCTTCCACGTCACGAGGATGCGGTCCGAGACGTCGAGCCCGGCCTCGCGCCGGAGGTCCTGCACGCGGCGGACGACCTCCCGGGCGAAGCCCTCGAGGTACAGGGCCTCGTCGATCGTCGTGTCGACGAGCGCCGCGTAGCCGGACTCCTCGGCGGCCGACCAGCCTTCGCCCGACTCGACGGTCACGAGGATCTCGCCGGCGGTGAGGGTGAACTCGCCCAGCTCGACCGGCTGGCCCGCGCGCATCGCGCGGACGACCTCGGCGGGAATCGCCCCGCCGAGCGCGTTCCGGATCGCGCCGACCTGGTTGCCGTACTTCGGCCCGAGGACGGGGAGGTTCGGCCGGAGCGTGTACGTCATCCGTTCGCCGGGTTCGTCCAGGACCTCGACCGACTTCACGTTCAGCTCCTCCGCCACCTGGTCCGCGAGCGGACGGAGCCGGTCGACCTCGGCGCTGGTGCGGGGCACGAGGATCGCGGTGGCCAGCGGCTGGCGTACCTTCGCGTTCGCCTTCGAGCGCGCGGCGCGGCCGAGCGAGACCATGCGCTGGACGAGCGCGATGTCCGCGGACAGCTGCTCGTCGATCGCGGACTCGTCCACCTCCGGCCAGGCGTCCAGATGCACGGAGTCGTGCGCGCCGATGACGCGGGACGTCACGAGGTTCTGGTAGAGCGACTCGGCGAGGAACGGCGTGAACGGCGCGAGCAGCTTCGTCACCGTGACCAGGCAGGTGTAGAGCGTGTGCAGCGCCGCCTGCGAGTCCACGTCGTCGCCGGAGCGCCAGAAGCGTCGCCGGCTGCGGCGCACGTACCAGTTCGAGAGCTGCTCCACGAACGCCTCGATCGGACGGGCGGCCTCGGCCGGCTCGTACGCGTCGAGGGCATCGGTCACCTCGCGGACGGTGCGGTTCAGCTCAGAGAGCACCCAGCGGTCGAGTTCACCTCGCTGCGCGGGGGGCGCGGAGTTCGGGTCGAAGCTCGCGGTGTTCGCGTAGGTGACGAAGAACGAGTAGGTGTTCCAGAGCGTCGAGATGAAGCGGCGCTGCGCCTCCGCGACCAGGTCCTGCGAGAAGCGGCGCGAGTTTCCCGGGGGCGAGGCGGTGTACATGTACCAGCGGATGGCATCCGCGCCCTGCGCGTTGAGGACGGTCCACGGGTCGACGACGTTCCCCTTGGACTTGGACATCTTCTGTCCCTCGCCGTCGAGGATGTGGCCGAGGCAGATCACGTTCTGGAACGAGATCCCCTCCGGCACGTCCTCGGTGCGGTTGAGGAGCGTGGCGAGGGCATGGAGCGTGTAGAACCAGCCGCGCGTCTGGTCCACGGCCTCGCAGATGAAGTCCGCCGGGAAGCGGGCGTCGAAGGTCGCCTCGTTCTCGAAGGGGTAGTGCCACTGGGCGTAAGGCATCGCGCCGGAGTCGAACCACGCGTCGGCGACCTCGGGCGTGCGCTTCATCGAGCCGCCGCAGTTGCGGCAGCCGACCTCGACGCGGTCGACGTAGGGGCGGTGGGGGTCGACGCCGAACTGCTCGGCGAGGCCCTCGGTCTGCATCGGGGTGGCGGTGCCAGGGAGCGCGCGCTTGAACAGCTCCGCGAAGGACCCCATGACCTCCTGGGTGTCGCACAGCTCGCAGACCCAGATCGGTAGGGGCGTGCCCCAGTACCGCTCGCGCGAGACGGCCCAGTCGATGTTGCCCTCGAGCCACTCGCCGAAGCGGCCCTCCTGGATGTGGCCGGGGACCCAGTGGATCTGCTTGTTGTGCTCCACGAGGCCGTCGCGGACGGCGGTGGTGCGGATGTACCAGGACGGCTTCGCGTAGTAGAGGACCGCGGTGCCGCAGCGCCAGCAGAACGGGTAGGTGTGACGGATCGTCTCGTGCTTCCACAGCAGACCGCGCTCGCGGAGGTCCTCGATGATCTTCTCGTCCGCGACTTTCGCGAACAGCCCGTCGCCGGGCCCGCCGATGAGCGTCCCGTCCGGGCGCACCGGCTGGAGGAACATCAGGCCGAAGTCGCGGCCCATCTGGTAGTCCGCCTCACCGAAGGCGGGGGCCGAGTGCAGGACGCCGGTCCCCTCGTCCGTGGTGACCTCCTCGGACGGGATGACGCGCCGCCTCGGCAGCGCCTGGCCGTTCGCCGGCTCCTGCGCGCGGCCGTCCACGAAGACCAGCGGCGTGACGCCCTCCCATGTCGTGCTCTCGTACAGCGGCTCGTACTCAAGGCCGACGAGGGTGGCGCCGGGGAACGTCGCGAGGGTGATGGGCTCGCCATCCTCCTCCAGCGGGACGCCCTTCAGCGTCTCAGCGACGCGGGCCGAGGCGACGATGAACCGCTGCTGGCCGTGCCACTTCGTGGTCGCCTGGACGAGCGCGTACTCCGCGTGCTCGGCGACCGCGGTGGCGGTGTTGCCGGAGAGGGTCCACGGCGTCGTCGTCCACGCGAGGAGGGCCGTGGGGACGCCTTCGTTCAGCCGGAGCATCTCGACCGCCTCGGGGTTCCTCTCCGCAGTGACGAGGAAGCGCACCGTGACACCCGGATCCGGCGTGTCCTCCTCGTAGCCCTGGGCGATCTCGTGCGAGGAGAGCGAGGTCTGGCAGCGCGGGCAGTGCGGGGTGACGCGGAAGCCACGGTAGATCAGCTCGTTGTCCCAGAGGCGCTTGAAGATCCACCAGCAAGACTCGACATAACTCGGGTGGTAGGTGACGTAGGCGTCATCGGTGTCGATCCAGAAGCCGATGCGGTCGGTCATGCGCTCCCACGCCTGGACGTAGCGGAACACGGACTCCCGGCACTGCCGGTTGAACTCCTCGACGCCGTACGCCTCGATCTCCGGCTTGGAGGAGAGCCCGAGCTGCTTCTCCACCTCGAGCTCCACGGGGAGGCCGTGGGTGTCCCACCCGCCCTTCCGGGGCACGCGGTAGCCGCGCATCGTGCGGTAGCGGGGGATGAGGTCCTTGAAGACGCGCGCGAGGACGTGGTGGATGCCCGGGTTGCCGTTCGCCGTCGGGGGGCCCTCGTAGAACGAGAAGGTGCGATCCGCGGGGCGCTCCTCGATGGAGCGGCGGAAGACGTCCCTGTCCTTCCAGAGCTGGAGGATGCCTTCCTCCTGCTCCGGGAACGAGACGCGCGAAGGGACGGGGTCGAACGTGACCATCGAGGTTGCTCCACCACTCCTGCCTGACGGCAGCCTGCGACGGGCGACAAGAAAGCCCGCCTCACACCAGTACTGGTGCGGGACGGGCCACCATCGCTGGAGCACCCGCGGTACCACCCGCGTTGCGAGCGCCCTCGATGCTTCGAGGTGAACTCGCCACTCGCCGCGCTACGGGAGCGAACCCCGATAGCACTGCCCCTGGTAACGGTGGGCGCTCCGGCCGCGTCTACTGCTCACCCCGGAGGGGAGGAGGTTCGGGCGGCAGCTCGGGAGGGATGTTCGCCCTGCGGCTCCCGCTGCCTCGTGTGCAGCGTGAGCACGTGCCCGGCTTCCACCGTCCCGGGTTCGCTCGACGGTCCGAGGGATCCTCGGTCCGCAGGGGTACTCGTCTCCGTCGTCGCTTCGTCTCGACTCAGGTCGAGCGTCCAGTGTACGGAGCGGCGCGCGAGAGCGGCAACGACCAGCAGGCCGCAGCGGCGCCTAGACGACGAACCTCGTCCGGAGGGTGCTGGGGACGACCTGCAGGGTCCCGGCGCGACCGCAGTTGGAGCAGTCGTAGGCCTGGATCTTCGCGGCTTCCTCGGTCTCAGCGTCGATCGACTTATCCGCCTGGGTGTAGCCGCAATTCGAGCACTTCAACTCGGCGGTCCAGTACATGACGGCCTCCGTTCCGGAGCCGGCCCCTGGGCGCGAGGGTATGGGACGGGGCGCTGCGCGCCGGAGGACAGGGACCTCGAGGCGTTACGAACCCGTCTCGATCGGGAGCTCCGTGCGGTAGGCCCACTCGGCCCATGACCCGTCGTAGTTGCGCGCGTTCTTCCAGCCCAGGATCTCGTACATCGCGAACCACGAGGCCGAGGAGCGGATGCCGCCGCCGCAGTAGGGGAAGACCGGCTTCGATCCGTCGATGCCCGCGGCGGCGTAGAGCGAGCGGAGCTGCTCGTCCGCGAGGAAGCGGCCGTCGTCGTCGACGAGGACCTCCCAGTTGAGGTGGAACGCACCGGGCACGCGTCCGAGGCGGGGCGCGGCGTGGGCGCCGGGCTCGCCCCGGTACTCGCCCGGGGTGCGGCAGTCGAGGACGCGCGCGGAGGCGTCACCCTGTGCGATCGCCAGGACCTCCTCCCACGTCGAGAGGACGCTCGGGTCCGGCTCGCCGAGCTGGCACGTCGCGGGGGCGATGCTCGGCTCCTCGGCGGTCGTCGGGACGCCCTCGCGCGCCAGGGCGGCGACGGAGCGGTCCGCGATCTTCACGGACGGGAAGCGGAAGTAGCGCAGCACCCAGTAGCCGCGATGCGGCCACATCGACTTTCCGGAGGCGCAGAAGACGACCGTCTTCGTCTCGTCGATGCCGAGGCGGCCGAGGGTGGCCTCCATCTCGGCCTTCGAGGGCGCCAGTGCGCGGATGCCGTCACGCTCCACCGTCAGGTCGTCGTAGCCATGCGCCCAGACGGCGCCGGGCAGGTGCCCGCCCTCGTACTCAGCGCGTTCGCCGCCGGCGTGCACGAAGACGACGGACGGATCGTCGAGGTGGGTGCGGATCCACTCGAGCGAAGCGATGGCGTCCGGGTTCGCGGGCATTGGTGGCTCCTCGCGCTGCGTTCTGGCGCTGTGCTGACCGGTGCTACTCGGCGGACGGCGTGCCCCCGCCTTCGCCGCCGCTCCGACGGCGTCCGCCGCGACGGCCGCGCCGCCGGCGGCGCTTGGGGTCGCCGTCGCCGCCGGGGCCGCCCTCACCGTCCGCGTTCGGGCGCGACGCGGCCTCCGCCTGTGGACGCGGGTCCGCCGCGCCACCAGCAGCACCCGCGGGGCGCGAGCGTCGACGGCGGCGCGTGGTGCGGTTGCCACCCTCGGCGGCGCCGGTGGCTTCGCCCGTGCCGGCCTCCGGGGCTGCTGCGCCGGTACTGGCCGATCCCGCCGAGCGGCGGCGCGTGATGCGGATGCCCGAGCGCGACTCCCCGGAGGGCGTCCCTGCCTCGGACGTGCCACCGCCTGCGCCCGGCCCACCCGGACGTCGCCGCCGGCGCGTCGCGCCGTCCGCGGGGGCGCCGGCGCTGGAGCGTGGGCGGCGTCCGCCGCTGCCGCTGCCCCCCGTGGCGGCGCCGCGTTCGCGTCGACGTCGGGCGCGTTCCTCCTGGTCCACCTCGGGCGTGTCCGCCTCCGAGGTGTCGCGGAGCGGACGGTCGACGGGTGCGAGGGCGGCGACGAGGTTCTCGGTCCGGCGGCGGTCCTTCTCGCGGAGCGCCTCCTCGATCTCGGCGTCGAGCTCCTCCGGGCGGAGGGCGGTGCCCATCTGGCGCTTCACGGCCTCCGTGGAGATCTCGATGATCTGGCCGGTCTCCTCGAAGCGGAGGCGCACCATCTCCGTCAGGGCGTTGATGCTGAGCACCTTCGCCTTGCCGACGGGGGTGGTGAGCTTCTTGCCGACCTTCGGCAGCGTCCCGACCACCTCGCGGTAGGCCTCGACCTCGAAGGAGAGACAGCAGAGCAAGCGCCCGCAGACGCCGGAGATCTTCGAGGGGTTCGGGGCGAGGCCCTGGTCCTTCGCCATCTTGATGGAGATGGCGGGGAACTCGGTCATCCAGGTTGAACAGCAGAGGGCGCGGCCGCACTGGCCGATCCCGCCGAGCGCCTTCGCGCGGTCGCGGTCGCCGACCTGCTCGACGAGCAGGTCGCGCACCTCGAGGGCGCGCTGGACCTCGCGCTCGACGCGGCCCGCGACGTCAGAGCCCTCCTTCGCGGTGAACGTCAGCTCGGCGTAGTCCCCGGAGAGGTCGTAGGTGAGGCTCGCGACGCGCACCCGGGGGTCAACGCGCGTCGCGGCTGCCTGCGCGCGGGTGATGTCCTCCTCCGCGCGGCGCTTCTGGTCGCGGTGCCGCTCGACCTCGTCCAGCGAGGCGAGACGATCCACGACGCGCAGGGGCCCCTCGGTGTGGGCGTTGATCACCTGGTCTGGCGTGAGGACGACCCAGCCGAGGCGCTCGCCGCGGTCGGTGGAGACGACGACGTAGTCGCCGAGCCCGAGGGCGAGGTCGCCTGGCGAGCAGTAATGGAGCGGGCCGGCTTCCACGTAGCGGATGCCGACGACCTGTTGCTCGGCTGTCCGGGTCTCTGCTGCTGGCTTCTGATCCACTGGCTTCTGATCCATCGGTTGGGCGAGCCGCGCCGTAGCCGGCCATCCTCGAACGCGTCGAGGGCTAGCCGGCCGTCACGGTCTCGCGCTCCCCCCTTCCGGCCGGCATGTCGCCCGTGAGGACGGGGAGGTCGAGCATCATGACCTCCAGCGCCAGCTGTGCATGCGTGTTGGCGAGCAGATGCTCGCGTGCCGTCTGCACCGCGCGCAGCGCCCGGAGGGCGTCCGCGGGGGTGCATCGGGTGGCCTCGGCGCGGGCCTCGGGTGAGACGTCCGCGCGGGCGTCCGCGGCGGCGACGAGGACATCGCGCCACCACTCGCGCCAGAGGTCGAGCGTCTGGAGGACGCTCGACCGTTCTCGGTACCAGGCGCCGCCGAAGCGCTCGGCGAAGTCGAAGCGGTCGTTCCGGGAGGCGCGGGCGAGGCGGCGTGCCTCGGTGGTCGCGGTCTCGCGGAGGACGGCGAAGGTGGGGTCCTGCTTCATGCGCATCGCGAGCCCGTACCGGCCGTGGGCCAGGCGGGCGATCGTCGCCGGCTCGGCGACGTCCTCGTCTGCCTCGAGGGCGGCGAGGAGGTCCGAGTAGGGCGCTGGGCGGAGGGGGACCTCCTGGCAGCGCGAGCGGATCGTCGGAAGGAGGGCGTCCGGGTCGGTAGCGAGGAGGAGCAGCAGGACGTCGCCGGGGGGCTCCTCCAGCGTCTTGAGGATCGCGTGCGCCGCCTCGGTCTGCAGCTGGTCGGCGGTGTCGATGATGAAGATGCGGCGCGGGCTGACGAACGGGGCGAGGGAGGCGACGCGTTCCAGGCGCCTGACCTGGCAGATGCGGATGCGGGTCGAGTTGTCGGCCGCGTGGTCGTGGTTCGACTCGTCGCAGACACCGCCGAGGGCGATACGTTCGATGTCCGGCATCTCGTCCGCCTCGATCTGGCGGGCGACGCGCGTGGCGAGGTCCGGGACGGTGGGGTCCTCCGCACTGGGGGAGATCAGCGTCTGGGCGAGGCGGTGGGCGAGGGTGCCCTTGCCGACGCCATCGGGGCCGCTGATCAGGTAGGCGTGCGCGAGGCTGCCGGAGTCGATGGCGCGGCGGAGCGCCTCCACCGCGCCGTCCTGTCCGAACACGCCCCAGGCGTTCCCGGAGGCCGCGACGTCAGGCACTGGTGGCCCTCGCGGCGGGGCGCGCGGCTACGGCGAATGTGAGGACGGGCGGCTGCGCCGTCGTCGCTGGGCTGGGCATGCGTCACCGCGTCTGGTGCACCGCGTTCGGTGCTGATCGGTATCACCGTCCGCACATGCGCACCGTGGCGCGACGGACGAGGTTGTGTCTGTCCCGATTATGCCATGCGACGCCAACTGCCATGCGACGCCAGCTGCCATGCGACGCCAGCTGCCATGCGACGCCAACTGCCAGGCGGGACCAACTGGGACGCCCGCGTCGGCCGACGGCGGGCGTCCTCGAACTTCCCGATGCCAGCGCGGACAAAGAAAACGCGCCCTGCGGGGACAGGGCGCGCTTCGTTGCGACCGGGAGGCGGAGGAGGGGGATCCCACCTCCCGAGGTCTAGCGGGGGACTAGAAGCGGAGCAGGACAGCCGGGTCGGCGACGCGCTCGGTCACGCTTGCCGCCTCGCGCCGGACCTCGTTGAAGGTCGGGACGTTGCGGCGACCGCGGGTCACGATGTCGCTGTAGAACCGCTGCACGTTGATGTCAGCCATGGTGGGAACTCCTCTTACGGTCTTGGTCCGAACCAGGGCCGTTCCCTGTTCCGTCCGTCTTCCGATGTCCAGAGTTTCGGTGATTGTGCGCACTTTCGCAAGTGAAAGTGCGCACAAGCGCGTTAATTTCACGTAAATTATGAATGTGGCACCCCATGACAAACTCTCGCTACGTCACGGATTCGCGGACATTCTCTCTTGTTCGAACGGAATCGAACGTGAGACGAGGAGATCAGGGAGAATCCTGATCTTCCGAGGCGCCCTGCAGGGCCTCGATCGCGCTACTCCAGTGGGGTGCAGAGGAGGTCGTAGGGGAGCGCCCCATCGACCCGTGCGCGGACCATCGCGCCGGCGGGGAAAGTCCCCTTGAGGAAGGCGAGGCCGTCGACCTCGGGCGCGTCGCGGTAGGTACGACCGACGACGACCGGATCGCCGCTCATCGACTCGGTCGGCGCTTCCGACTCGACCAGGACGTCCACCTCGCGGCCGACCATCGCACGGTTCTTCTCGTGCGAGATCTCCTGCGCGAGCTCCATGAGGGCGCCGTAGCGCTCCTCCATCACCTCGTGCGGGACCTGGTCTCCGTAGGTCGCGGCGGGCGTGCCGGCCTGCGGGCTGTAGGTGAACGCGCCGACGTGGTCGAACTCTTGCTCCTCGACGAAGTCGAGCAGCTCATCGAACTCCTCCTCGGTCTCGCCGGGGAAACCGACGATGAACGTGGTGCGGAGGACGGCGTCCGGGATGGCGCGGCGGACGACCTCGATGCTCTCGCGGGACTTCGAGAGCCGCGGGCGCTTCATGCGCTGGAGCATGGAGTCAGAGCCGTGCTGGAGGGGCATGTCGAGATAGGGCACCACGTTTGGCAGGCCGGCCATCGCTTCCGCGAGGCGCGGGGTGACGCGGCCGGGGTAGGCGTACATCAGGCGGATCCACGGCACCTCGGGCACCGCCTCCGAGAGCTGCTCGAGGAGGCTCGCGAGGCCGTCGCGATCTCCCTCGTCCTCGCCGTAGGCGGTCGAGTCCTGCGCGACGAGCACGAGCTCCTTCGCGCCGGCTGCGGCGAACATGCGCGCCTCCGCGATGAGCTGGCGCGCGGGCCCGGAGTGCATCCGTCCCTTGATCGTCGGGATGATGCAGAAGGTGCAGGGGCGGTCGCAGCCGTCCGAGATCTTGAGGTACGCGCTCGGCTGCCCGAGGAGCGGGAGGCCGCCGTCCGGGATGTCGAACGTCGCGGAGGCGGCGCCCACCGAGGCGGCGATGGCATCCCACTGCTCCGCGCCGAAGACCTGGTCCACGCCCGGGACGGCCTGCTTCACGGTGTCGCCGGCGATCTGGGTGAGACAGCCGACGACGTAGAGCCGCTGTCCGGCGTGGCGGGAGGAGTCGAGCGCGCGGACGACCTCGATCGACTCGTCCTTCGCGGCGTCGATGAAGCCGCAGGTGTTCACGAGGAGCAGGTCCGCCTCGCCGGCTTCGCGCACGGGGACGTGACGCCCGGCCCGCAGCGCCTGCTCGAGGCGCATCGAGTCGACCGTGTTCTTGGCGCAGCCGAGGGTGACGAGGTGGTACTTCACGCGCCTTCGAGTGTACGGCGGGCGCCGCTACACGCCCGCCGCACACCCCCCTCGACCCCGGGGACGGGCTGTGGTGGGTCGCCCGGACGCCAGGTCAGGGCTCGTAGCCGAGCGCGGTCATGAGGCGGTAGCGCGCCCTGAGCCGCCACAGGGCGAGGGCGTGCCTCAGGCCGGCCGGGATGGGCGCAAGGAAGATCGGGATCGCCAGCAGGCGTCCGGCCGCGGCAACGAGGAACAGCGGGACGATCCCCCATGACGCGACCAGCCACGCGCCCACGAGCGGCCCGACGAACCCGACGCCGAGCATCGCGAGCTGCTGGGCGGCGACGTACTCCGGGAGGTCCTCGCGCGGGGCGTACTCGAGGAGGAGGTTGAACACGGCGAGGTGGCAGATCGCCCAGGCGGCGCCGCCGATGAGCACGGGTAGCAGCGCCTGCCACGGCTCCGCGATCAGCACCCACGCGACCGGCGCCGCCGCGATCCCGGCGATCGCGAGCACGAACAGCTGCCGAGAGCTGAACCGCACCACCAGGACGCTCATCGCGAGCTGCCCCGCGACCGCGGCGATCGACTCGCTAGTGGCGAGCATGCCGACCTCGGCAGGCGAGGCTCCCAGCGTCCGCACCATGTGCACGATCACGAACGGCCCGGAGATCGTCGAGAAGCCGTGGAGGACGAGCATCGCGAGGAGATAGCGCCGGAAGCGGCCATCGCGGAAGGCCTTGCGGTACGCCGTCTGCCTCGGGCGGGGGGTGGGGCAGGCGGGCTCCTGGACGCGCGAGACGGCGAGGATCCCGAGGACGCCGAGCGCGGCCCCGGCGAGGAAGATCCACTGGTAGCCCTCGAGGCCCGCGAACCCGGCGATCGTCCACCCGGCGAGCGGGACGAGGGCCATGCCGGTCACGCTCGCGGCCAGCGAGCGGCGCGCGTTGAAGACGCCCGTGAGCCGCGTCGGGACGACGTCCGCGAAGAGGGCCATCCAGGACGGGTGGGAGAGCGACGTCGCGAGCACCCTCACGCCGCCGAGCGCAATCAGCGCGCCGACTGCGACATCGGCGCGGCCGATGAAGGGGAGCGCGGCGATCGGTAGGAGCGCCAGGCGCGCGAAGCCCCAGCTGCCGAGCAGGACCACGGCCTTCCGCGATCGCGCCCGTCGCGCGAGCCACGCTGCCGGGAGGAGCGCGAGGAGGCCCGCCAGCGCCGTCGCCGCCGCGAGGAGGCCGACCTGGCTCGTGCTGGCCCCGAGCGCCACGAGGTAGATCGGCAGGAACGGCAGCGCGGCGTCCGAGGCCGCCGCGAGGACGCCTTCAGCGAACAGCGCCCGGCGGGAGGGCGAGCCGAGGACCCGCTCGTCGTCGCCCCGCCGCGTCGGCCGTGGCGCGGCGGCACGGTCGGCGGAGGAGGTCCACTCAGGGGCGCGGTACGCGCCACCTCGACGGAATCGCAGCACGGGGGAGGTCCTCTGGGTGCGGGTGAGAAGAACGCGCTGGCCAGAAGTCGAGAACGTTCCCGACACGGAAACGTTACGTCTGGACGGCCACTGACTACAACGCCGCAAGAAGCAGTGGCGTTCAGGTGCATCCGTAAAGATTCAGGGAATGTTCCGAGGGAAGCCGCCCGCACCGCCCGCGCAACCCGCACCGCCCGCGCAACCCGCACCGCGCGCACGGCGCGGGGGTCGGAGATGGACCTGTAGACCCCGGGCTTAGCCCTCGAAGCGCTCGATCACGAGCACGGCATTCTGGCCGCCGAATCCGAACGAGTCCTTGAGCAGGACGCGCGGGTTCACCTGGCGGGACGCGTTCGGGACGTAGTCCAGGTCGCAGCCCTCGCCCGGGTGGTCGAGGTTCAGGGTGGGCGTCACCACGCCCGTGCGGAGCATCTGGACGGCCGCCACGGTCTCGACGCCGCCCGCACCGCCGAGCAGATGCCCGATCTGCGACTTCATCGCGGAGACGTGCAGCCTCCCGGCGTGCCCGCCGAAGACTGACTTGAGGGCATCGGTCTCGGCGCGGTCGCCGACGTCGGTCGACGTCGCGTGCGCGGAGACGACCTCGACGTCGCCGGGGTCGCGGCCGGCGTCGGCGAGGGCGAGGCGCATCGCGCGGGCGGCGCCGGCGCCGTGCTCCGCCGGTGCGACGAGGTAGGCCGCGTCCGCGCTCACGCCGTAGCCGGTGATCTCGGCGAGCGGATCCGCGCCGCGGGCACGGGCGTGCTCCAGCGTCTCCAGGACGAGCATCCCGGCGCCCTCTCCGGGCACGAAGCCGTCGCGGTCGCGGTCGAAGGGGCGGGAGGCGCGCTCGGGTGTGTCGTTGTAGCCGGAGGTGAGGGCGCGCATCGAGGCGAAGCCCGCGAGGCCGAGCTCGCAGATGCCGGCCTCGGCGCCGCCCGCCAGCATCACGTCGGCGGCGCCGCGCCGGAGCACCTCGACGGCATCGCCGATCGCCTGGGTGCCGGCGGCGCAGGCCGTGGTCACGGTGTTGTTGTAGCCGAGCAGGCCGAACTGGATCGCCACGTTGCCGCCGGCCATGTTCGAGAGGCGCTTCGACACGTAGAACGGGTCGACCTTCATGCCGCCCCGCTCGTCCATCGTCCGGACCGCCTCGAGGTCGTTCGGGAGCCCGCCGCCGCCGTTGCCCATGAGCACGCCGAAGCGCTCGCGCTGGGCCTCGGAGAGCGCGTCAGGGTCGATGCCAGCGTGGTCGATCGCCATCCGCGAGGCGGCGACGGCCATCTGGCTGAAGCGCGCCATGCGCCGGCCGTCCTTGCGGTCCATGTAGAGCGTGTAGTCGAAGTCGAGGCACTCGCCGGCGACCTGGCAGGGGTAGGCGCTGGGGTCGGTGAGCGTCATCCGTCCGACGCCCGAGCGGCCCTCGGAGGCGGCCTTCCAGAACTCGTCGAGTCCGATCCCGAGCGGCGCGATCACGCCCATGCCCGTCACCACGACCCGAGGTCGTCCGTCAGCCATCTGCCAGCCCCTCCTGGTGAGTGCCGTCGAGGAACGCGCCACGTCATCGCGAGGCAGGATCGTAACCCGGTCCGGCGCTGGGGTCGGCCACGGGACGGCGGAGTGACGTGGCTAGTTGACCTCGAAGGCGCGGGCGAGGACGCCGAGGCGCGATCGGAGCACCGTGATGGCGGCCTCCGCCAGCGGGCGGCACTTCAGCTGGAGGTCCCAGTCCAGCTCTGCGGAGTGGTCCATGAACCACTCCAGATCCTCCAGCATCGCCGGGGCGCGGACGACCTCGTGCGCGCGGTCCAGCGCGCGGTACCCCTGCAGCTCGCGCCGGCCCTCGGTGGCGCCGAGGTCCGTGAAGGCGACGCCGCAGCCCACGGCGAAGAGCATGCCGCCGAGCGGAGTCGCGACGGGCGGGACGCCCTGCCGGAGCGCCCGCGCGGTGACACGCCGGTGCTCGGAGCCGTACTCCATCGTGAGGTGCCCGCCGGCGTCGACCAGGCCTGCGAGCGCCTGCACGATCTGCAGATCGATCCCCTCGGGCAACTCGACCTCGCCCCCGGCGACGGGGACGTGCCCGGCGAAGTCAGTGACCTCCACCCAGCTTTCGCCGGCGGCGCCCGCGTGGTGCCGGGCCGCGAACACCGGTGCGAGCGTCCGGCCAAGGTCGTCGGCGTCGAGGAACGCGCGGAACGCCGTGGTCCCGTGATGGCGCTCGCCCAGCTGCAGGCGCAGGCGGACGCCCTGGCCAACCTCGATCGCGTCGAGCGCGGCGAGGGGGTGGTTGGTGTCGGCCGCATCAGCGGCGTCGCGCCATTGACCGATGGAGTCCGTCACAGTCGCTCGTTCCAGTGGGGATGGGTGGTGTGCTTCCGGCGGACATCGCCGGGGCTGCTAGAGACTACACTCCCGGCCCATGACCGACGCCTCCCTTCCCGACGCGATCCGCCCGCAGGCCGCATCTGGCCCACCCGATGCGGCGACGCTCCGGGACTACGCGGAGGTGGTGCGTGCGCTCCTCGCTCACGGCGGGTACGAGCGCACGGGTGACGTCCTCGCGGCGAAGAAGTGGGACTTCGACCACATCACGCAGTGGCTCGACGCACACGGCCGCCCGGACCGTCGCCGCACCGTGCATGTCGCCGGGTCGAAGGGGAAGGGGTCGGTCGCCTCGATGACGGCGGCGATCGTTCGCGCCACGGGGGCCCACACCCTCCTGATGACCTCGCCGGACCTGCACTCGGCGCGCGAGCGGATCCAGGTCGACGGTGCCCCCCTCGACTACGTCGAGTTCACCGCGGTGGCGCGCGAGCTGCTCGCCGACCCCGATGCGGCGGGCTGGTCGTACTTCGAGATGCTGACGGTGATGGGGTGGATCGCGGGCCGGCGCGCCGGCTGCGACTGGCAGGTGGTGGAGGTCGGGCTCGGCGGCCGGCTGGATACGACGAACGCGCTCGCGGAGAAGCTGGTCGCGGTGGTGACGCCGATCGACCTGGAGCACGTGCAGATCCTCGGCGACTCGATCCCGGCGATCGCGCGTGAGAAGGCCGGGATCATCACCGGCCCCTGCGAGGTGCTGGTGCCGCCGATGCGCCAGAGCGCGGTCGACGTGGTGCGGGCGCGTGCCGACGAGGTCGGTGCGACCTTCCATGAACTGACGGACGAGTGCGCGATCCGCGTCGTCTCCTCCGGGCTGGACGGACAGAAGCTGGACGTCCGCACGCCCGTGCGTACGTACCGGAACCTCGAAACGGCGCTGGCGGGGGCCTACCAGGTCGACAACCTCGTGACCGCCCTGCGCGCGGCCGAGCTGGCGTGGTCCTCGGCCGGCGAGGAACTGCCGGAGGCCGCCGTGCGCGAGGGGCTGCGGCGCTTTCGGATGCCGGGACGCTTCGAGGTGCTCCAGCGCAAGCCGCTCGTGATCATCGACGGCCTCCATACCCCGCTCGCGGCGCGCCGGTTCCTCGAGGCTGTGCGTGCGCTTCCGGTCCCGCGCCGGCGCGCCTGGGTGCTCGGGGTGCTCTCTGACAAGGCCGTGGACGAGCTGGCGCGGACGCTCTTCGGTGAAGGCGACGACGTGGTCGTCGTGCCCGTGGGATCAGCGCGGAGCGCCGCCGTCGGCGACGTAGTGCGCGCGGTGAACGCGACCGGGGCGATCGCCCAGCGCGCCGGGTCCATCGAGGAAGGCATCGACCGCGCCAGCGAGCTCGTCGGGGCAGGTGGAGCAGTCCTCGTCGTCGGGTCGCTCTACGTCGCGGCGGCCGCGCGGGAGCATCTGCTCGGCGTCGCGGGCGACCACGCGCTCGGGATCCGGTAGACGTGCGCTCGCGGCGCTAGCCCCCGACCCACCGCGCCCGATAGCATCGCCCCGCCCTTAGAGGCGTTCACCGACGGCGAAGCCGCCCTGGATCGAGGCCGCATGCCCCTGACGTTGACGCTGGTCCACGCGCCCATCGGCGGCGCGGCGGCGAGGCTGCCCGAGGTGGCGCACGCCGTCGAGGGGGCGGCCCGGGGGGCGCTCGAGGATGGCCTGCTCGCGGATGCGCACGCCTCCGCGGGGGCGGGGATGCTCAGCCTCGTCTTGCTGCACGAAGCCGGCGAGGGCGACCCGGAGGTCCATCGTGCCGCCTGGAACGCCCTCGACGCGGGCGCCTCGGTGGCCAAGGCGTTCGGGGTGCCCGGGCTCGGCCACGGCCTGCCCGTCGACGCGATCGCGGGCTCGCTCCGGGGGACGGGGATCTCCTACGCGGAGCTGGTGCTCACCGAGCGGCCGGCGGGCCCGGTGGTCGCGGTCCTGGCCACGGGCGCACAGCTCGGGACGCTGAACCTGCCGCTGGCGCGCGCCTTCGTCGATCCCTTCACCACGCCCCGCCTGCTCGACCGCCTTCGCCGAGGCTTCATGTTCGAGGTCCACGACCTGGACGAGCCGCGGAAGCGGATGTTCATGGCGCCGGCCGAGCTGTACGAGCTGCTCAGCTGCCTCGCGCTCGACGACCGGTTCGCCCTCAAGAGCATCGTCACGCCGGAGGGCGCCCCCGCCGCGGTGGTCTCCTCGGCGCGTCGTGCTGACGTACTGGGGCCGGACGCGCAGGACGATGCGCCCGTCGCGCTGGTCCGCACCGGCGACGACGCCCCCGAGCTCGAGGAGCTCCTCGGCGCCTTCGGGGCGTCCGGGACTCCCGGGGGCGGCGGTGTCGCGATCCGCGGCCTGGCGTTCCACGTCGGGCGGTCGCGGCTGCTGGATCCGGTCCCCGTGCTCGACCTCGTAGGGTCGGGCGGCAGAGGACGGCCCCGACGTCCGGAAGCGCCGCCCGACACAGGGAGCTGGTCGGAGCGCTAGGGCGGCCCGCTGATCGCCGTGCGGGCCGTCAGAACCGATACGAACCCTCCACCGCCCACCGACGAACGCTGGAGGTGTTCTGATCTATCATTGGCGTCGAACACCAACCGGCCCGGAAACTGGCGCCGTCGCCCGGTCGTGACGCCCTCGGCGTTCCTCGGGCCGTGCGAGGGCTGCTGCCCCCTGGGAGAGTCCCATGTCGACGAGCACTCCGATCGCCGTACACATCCCCGCAGATGTCCCCGCGGACATGGCGCGCACGTACGAGGAGAACTTCCGCCTCGTGACGAAGGACACCGGCCGCCTCGCGTTGTTCGCCGGCGACCAGAAGGCGGAACACCTCAACGACGACTTCTACGGCATGACCAAGACCGGGCCGATCGCCGCGGAGGACGCCGATCCGGAGCACCTGTTCCGGATCGCCCAGCAGGGCGTGATCGGCTGCTTCGCGAGCCAGCTCGGACTGGTGGCGCGCTACGGCCCTGACTACGCCGACATCCCGTACCTGGTGAAGGTGAATAGCAAGACGCACCTCATCAAGGGCGACTACGGGGACCCGCGCAGCCAGGCGTGGGTGAACCTGGACCAGGTGGCCTCGCTGCGGGCTGCCGGCCTCAAGGTCGTCGGCGTCGGGTACACGGTGTACCCCGGCAGCGAGTTCGAGTC
Source organism: Dehalococcoidia bacterium (assembly GCA_050250415.1). GTDB lineage: Bacteria > Chloroflexota > Dehalococcoidia > UBA2979 > UBA2979 > W-Chloroflexi-9. Next base: position 71,545 of record JBFWOO010000005.1, read on the forward strand.
CGAGCAGATGGCCGAGGCGGCACAGGTCTGCTACGAGGCGCACCAGCGCGGGATGATCGCCGTCCTGTGGGTGTACCCGCGCGGCCGGGCCGTGCCGAACGAGCGCGATCCGCACCTGATCGCCGGCTGCGCCGGCCTGGCGGTCGCCCTCGGTGCGGACTTCTGCAAGGTGAACTATCCGAAGACGGAGAGCGGTTCCGTCGCCGAGGCGTTCCGCGAGGCGGTCCAGGCCGCGGGGCGGACGAAGGTGATCACGGCAGGTGGCGAGGGGACTGACGTGGGGAGCTTCCTCCAGACGCTCCACGACCAGATCTTCATCGCCGGCGCCGCCGGCAGCGCGACGGGGCGCAACATCCACCAGAAGCCACTGGCGGAGGCCGTCCGGATGACCCGGGCGATCGCCTCGATCACGTACGGGGGCTGGTCGGTGGAGGACGCCGTCGCGGTCGCGAGCGGCGACGCCGACTTCTCCGCATAGCGATCCGCCCCGCGACGGGGATTGACTAGTAGTATCCACGACGATCCGTCGCCCCCGGGGGCGGCGCGGAGAATCGCACATATGACGTCCAGCCCGGCGGCCGACCTCACCACCGTCCTCGAGGGGCGCTTCGACCGTGACGTCTGCGCGATCGTCGAGCGGTTCGCGGAGGCGAGCGCCGAGCTGCGCGACGCCCTCGCGACCGCGCCGCTCGCGGGCCTGCTCGGCGGCACCGGCGAGGTGAACGTCCAGGGCGAGTCCACGCAGAAACTGGACGAGCGCGCCAACGAGATCTTCAAGGCTGCGCTGAGCCTACCCACCGTCGCGCGCCTGATCTCCGAGGAGGAGGACGAGCCGATCGAGCTGGGCGATGGCGCCTACACCCTCGGCTACGACCCGCTGGACGGCTCGTCGAACATCGGGTTCGCCTCCGTTGGCTCCGTGCTCGGCGTCTACGAGGGCGTCCCGGCAGGGGCGTTCGCAGGCGCCGGCCTGACGGGCCGTCAGCTCGTGGCTTCAGCGTTCACGGTCTACGGCATCCCGACGATCCTCGTGGTCGCCTCGCGCGAGCAGGTCTCCTCCTTCGTCTTCGACCCGGTGGACCGCGGCTGGCGGGTGGCGTCGGAGCGGCTGACCATGCCGCAGGCCTCCTACACGAGCATCAACTGGACCTACCACGCCCGCTGGGCGCCCGAGGTGGGACGGGCCGTGGAGGCTGCCTCGGAGGGCCTGCGAGGGCGGTACTCCGGCTCGATGGTGGAGGACATCCTCCGCGTACTCATGGCCGGCGGGGTATTCATGTATCCGGAAGACTCCAGCTCGCCGAAGGGCAAGCTGCGGATGCTCTACGAAGTGTGTCCGATTGGCTTCGTGCTGGAGGCCGCGGGAGGCGCCGCATCGACCGGCGCGGGGCCGGTGCTGGATGTCCCGGTGACCACGCCCCACCAGCGCTCACCCTTCGTCACCGGCGCGGCGGACGCCGTCGCGCGGTACGAGGCCGCGTACCGCGGCTGACCACGCCGCCGCGGCGACACAGCCGCCGGCGCCATGACACAGCCGCCGGCGCCATGACACAGCCGCCGGCGCCATGACACAGCCGCTGGCGCGGTGGATGGGATGACCCGATGAGCGATAAGCCGCGCATCCTGCTCGCGACGGGCAACCAGGGGAAGATCCGGGAGATCCGCGCGATCCTCGGCGACCGCTTCGAGGTGCTGATCCCCGCCGACCTGAGGCTGCAGATTCCGCCGATCGTGGAGACGGACCGCTCGTACACCGAGAACGCCGTGAACAAGGCGACCGCCGTCGCGCGCGCCAGCGGCCTCCCGGCGCTGGCGGACGACTCCGGCATTGAGGTCGATGCGCTCGACGGCGCTCCCGGCCCGCTCTCCGCCCGCTTCGGCGGCGTCTCCTGCCAGTCCGACGAGGACCGATACCGGCTCCTGCTGCGCAAGCTGGAGGGCGTCCCGGGCGCCCGCCGGGGGGCGCGCTTCCGCGCCGTCCTCGCACTGGCGATCCCGGGGAACCGGCCGATCGTGCGCGAGGGCGTCGTCGAGGGCCGCGTGGCCCTCGAGGCGCGGGGGACGAACGGGCACGGCTACGACCCGGTGTTCGAGCCGCTCGAGGCCGGCGGCCGGACCGCCGCCGAGCTGACCGCAGACGAGAAGAACGCCATCTCCCATCGTGGTCGCGCGCTCGCCGCGCTCCGCGAAGCCCTCGACGGCGTGAGGTTCATCGACCGCTAGGTGGTGCCCGCCACCACGTAGACGTCGTAGCGCGCGGCCCGGCCTTCGACGGCGAAGGTCGGCTTCCGTCCGCCGACCGGCGGGGCATGCGGGGGCCGCTTCACCACCACGCGATGCAGAACGTGCTCCAGCGCGACCGCGAGGAGATCCTCCGCGTCTCGTGCGTCCTCCTCGGGGCCGAGGAGCCGCTGCAGGAGCTGCATCTCCTTCTGCGCCTTCGCGGCCTTCCCGCTCTCGGGGAACATCGGGTCGACGAGCACGACGTCCGGCGGCTCCTCGAGCGCCGGCAGGACCGTGCGCGCGTCGCCGTCGCGGACGTCGACACGGGCGGCGATCTCGCGGAGGCCACCGTTGTCCGCGCGTGCGAGGGCGTCACGCAGCAGCAGCGCGACGATCGGTGACCGTTCGCAGGCGATCACGTCGCAGCCGAGGGCTGCCGAGAGCACCGCGTCGCGGCCGAGGCCGGCGGTGGCGTCGAGGACGAGCGGGACGCCCTCGGCGCGGAGCTTCTTCAGCCCGAGCGCGGTGGCCAGGCGCGCCTCGCCATGCTCCGCGTCGCGCAGGCGGGCGGCCATGCGCCCTTCGAGGAAGTCGGCGCGCACGACCGTGGGGCCGTCCCGCAACGACCAGCCGCGATCGTCCAGGTGGAGGGCCAGGGCGCCCACGGAGGCGTCGCCCCTCGCGATCCCGAGCCCCACGGCGGCGAGCGCGGCGACGCCCTCGAAGCCGGGGGCAGCGGTGACGATGACCGGGGCGCTCAACGCCTGGGACTTCTCAGCATCGAGGCATACTACGTCCACCAGGGTCGATGTCCTCGATCGTCCACGCGTACCGACTGCGCCCGGTACGATGCGCGCCTGAGCGGGGCTCGGTTCGATGGGGTCGGCGTGGGCGGCAGGCTCAAGTCCTGGCTGGCGTTGGTCTGGCTGCTGGCGGCGGCCGGCCTCGCTGCGTGCGGCTCGGACGAGCCCGAGCTGCCGGCGGCGGTCACGCGCCCGGTCACGATCCGCATCGCCGCGTTCAACGGCCCCGAGACCACGGCGCTCTTCCGGATCATCCCGGAGTGGGAGCACATCACCGGGAACACCGTCGAGCTCGGCATCTTCGACCGCTCGACGGGCCAGCGGATGATCGCGGGGGACTACGTCACCTACCGCGAGGCGGTGATCTCGAACGCCGAGCAGTCGCTGGGCGACTACGACGTGATCATCGTGGACGACCCGTGGGTGCCCTACCTCGCGACGAACCACCACCTCGCCCCGCTCGCGCCGTTCGGGTACGAGACCGACCCGGACATCGTGGAGCGGTCCGCGTCGCTTGGGGTCTGGCCGCCGACCTTCGGCCCGCTGCCGCCGGACCAGGAGGGCGTCCCGCGCGGCGCGGAGACGTACGCGCTGCCGCTGGTGGGGAACGTGATGATGCTCTGGTACCGGCAGGACATCATCGCGAAGCCGGAGAGCCTCGACGATCTGCGCGAGAACCTCGACCACCCGGACCCGGCATACGTCGGATCGGCCGGGTTCGCTCCGTCGACGAACCCGCACGTGTTCCTCTCCTGGCTCGCGTCACGCGGGGGCGACATCTTCGACCGCGCGTGGCGACCGACGCCGTTGCGATCGACGATCGCGGCGGAGGCGTTCGCCGAGTACATCGACGAGGCGACTCGGCTCGGTGTCCCGTTCGAGGAGTTCGCGGATGAGCGGTATACCCCGCACGCCCGCATGCTCGATGGCACGGCCGCGGCGGCGGTCGGCTGGGCGGCGGATGCGCAGCAGATCCTCGTGTCGTCTGTCTCGGACCAGCTGCGGGTGACGTTGTTCCCGGCGGGCCGGCGTTCGAGCACCATCACCGGCAACTGGCTGCTCGCGATCCCGGAGGACGCACAGCAGCCCGAGGCGGCCTACGACTTCATCACCTGGGCGACATCGCAGGACATCATGAAGACCAGTGCTCTCCTCGGCGTCCCTCCGGCCCGCGAGTCGCTGTTCACCGACCGCGAGCTCGTCGGGCGGTACACGTGGCTGCCCGAGGTCGAGATCGCGCTGGAGAACGCGTTCGCGCGCCCGCGCATCCCGGCGTGGGACGTGGTGGAGGGGATCCTCGCCTGCGCGCTGGACCGTGGGCTGGTCCGCGCTGCCGCCGTGGAGCGCGATCCGGCCGCGCTCGTCCTCGCCGCCGAGTCCGACGCCGCCGCTAGCGGGATCGACCCCGCGTTCGTCGAGATCGCCCGCGAGGAGCTGGCGCGGGCGGCGTCCGAGATCGAGGGCGTGATGGCGGAGTGGGGCTTCTACGAGGAGCCCGGCTACTACGTGGAGCACCCGGACGAGGGTCTCGCGGGTGACCCGCGCGATGAGTGGACCTGCGAGGGCGCATCGTGAGCGTCCAGGCTTCGGCACGCCCTCGGTTGCGGTTCGTCTCCTGGATCTGGAGCGGCTGGGGGCCGCGCCTGCGGCGGTTCGGACGCTGGACCGGGTTCCACGAGAAGTCGCTGCTGGACTACATCCAGATCATCGTCCTGCCGTTCTTCCTGATCGCCGGCGGTCAGCTGGTGTCGCAGGCGGTCAACGCGTCCGCCCGCGCGCAGGCGCTGGAGGATGCCCAGGAGCAGCGGCTGCAGGAGTACCTCAACCAGATGGCCTCGCTCGCCCTGGACCGCCAGCTGCTCGGCACCGAGATCACGCGAGAGCAGGCCACGGTGATCCGCGAGGTGGCGCGGGCCCAGACCCTGACGGCGCTGGCGGGCATGGACGGCCCGCGCAAGCGGTTTGTGGTGACGTTTCTCTACGAGCTGGGGCTGGTGAACGGCAACGATCCGGTCATCCGGATGAACACGAGCGACCTGACGGAGGCCGACCTCGAGGGCGCCGAGCTGTTCGCGGCGAACCTCTCCGGCGCCCGCCTCGCCACCGCCGACCTTGCGAACGCGCGTCTCACCTCGGCGCTGCTGAACGACACCGAGCTCAGCAACGCGAACCTCCGCCACGCGCTGCTGGTCGACACGCGGCTCAACGACGCGGATCTGCGGCTGGCGGACCTGAGCGGGATCGACGCATCGAACGCCTCGATGTTCAACGCCGACCTCCGCGGCGCGGTGCTCGCCGCCGCCAACCTCGCCGGCGCCAATCTGCGCTCCGTTGACCTGCGGGGCGCCGACCTCTCGGGCGCCGACCTCTCGGGCGCGGACCTGAGCGGCGCCCTGATCGGCGCGGACGCGAGCCTCGACTCCTACACGGAGCTCGAGGGCGTCGCGTGGGGCGGGGCGACGTGTCCGGATGGGACGCCGGCCGGCGAGGCTGGGTGCGTCCCGCATCTCGTGCCGATCCAGACCGAGGCGATCGCACCCGCGGCCCGCTAGCGCGGCCCTTAGAGGATCTGTTCGAGGAAGCGGCGGGTCCGCTCCTCCTTCGGGTGCTCGAAGAGCTCGGACGGCGAGCCCGCCTCGACCACGCGTCCTTCCTCCAGGAAGAGCAGGCGGTCGGCGACCTGGCGGGCGAAGCCCATCTCGTGCGTCACGATCACCATCGTCATCCCGGTCGCGGCGAGGTCCTCCAGGAGCGCGAGGATCCCACGGATGCTCTCCGGGTCGAGGGCGGAGGTCGGCTCGTCCAGCAGGAGCACCTTCGGTTCCATCGCCAGGGCGCGGGCGATCGCCACGCGCTGCATCTGCCCGCCGGAGAGGTCGGCCGGGTACATGTCGATGAGCTGTGGGATGCCGACGCGCTCGAGGAGGTGCTCGGCGCGCTCACTTGCCTCGGCCGCGGGGATGTGCGCGACCACCTGTGGAGCGAGGGTGATGTTCTGCCGCACGGTGAGGTGCGGGAAGAGGTGGAAGTGCTGGAACACCATCCCCACGTCGCGGCGGACCTTCGCCAGGTTGCTCACGTGGTGGTCCAGCGTCACGCCGTTGACGATGATCTCTCCCGAGTCGTGGACCTCGAGGCGGTTGAGGCAGCGCAGGAACGTCGACTTCGCGGAGCCGGAGGGACCGAAGACGACGACCGTCTCACCCCGGTCGATGTCCACGGTGATGCCCTTGAGGGCGTGGAAGCGGCCGTACCACTTGTGGACGTCGCGGCACACGATCGCCGGTGTCGCGATGGACGTGTGGTCAGTGCCCTCGATCGTCGAGGAGTGCTCGCTCGTCATGCCCGCCTCGATCCTGCCCCCGACAGTGCGCGCTCCAGCCGCGACGAGAGCCGCGACAGGCCGAACGCCGTCATCCAGAAGACGAGGCCGACGAAGAGGAGGACCTCCTTCTGCCGGCCGAAGAACTCGGGTTGTTCCGTGGTGGCGCGCGCGGCCTGGAGCATGTCCGTGAGGCCGACCACCGCCACCATCGTGCTCATCATGAACAGGCCGATGAACTCGCCGGCGAGCGCGGGGAGCGAGTTGCGGACAGCCTGCGGCAGCACGATCAACGCCAGCGACTGCGGTCCGCTCAGTCCGAGCGCGCTCGCGGCCTCGCGCTGTCCTCGGGGGATCGCGTTGAGGCCACCGCGCAGCGCCTCCGCGATGAAGGCGGCGGTGAACAGCGCGAAGGCGATGGTGACGCGGTAGACGAGGTCGATGTCCGCGAGGCCGCCCCACGCGGGCAGGAAGTGCCGGAGCGCCAGCCACGCGAGGGTGAGCATCACCGGCAGCGGCAGGCCGCGCATCAGCTCGATGTAGACCGTCGAGCCGATCCTCAGCGCGCGGAAGGAGGAGGTGCGCCCGAGCGCGAGCAGGACGCCGAGCGGCAGCGCGCCGATGAGCGCGCCGCTGGCGACGATGACGTTGAGGTACACGCCGCCCCAGAGACCGGGGTCGACGCCGCCCCGCACGAGCAGGAGCGCGAGCGTGCCGGGCAGGAGCACGAACCACAGGGCGGCTGCCGTCCACTGCGCCTGCGTCGTGCCCTTCGGCGTCCGCGCCCAGCGCCGCGCGAGCCCGTAGCCGGCGACCGCCAGCGCGGCCGGCGGAGCGAGCTGCAGCGTGCTGGAGGCGCCCGCCAGGACCGGCAGCAGGAGGATGCCAAAGACGGCGAACGCCAGCAGGGCGTTCCTCGTCACGCGTCCCCACGCGCCCCAGCTCCACATCACCGCGAGCGCGAGGCCGTAGAGCACGGGCCAGATGCGCCACTCCTCGCCGACCGGGAAGCGCCCGACGAGCAGGAGGCGACGGTTGGCCCGGACGACGTCGAAGTCCGCGTCGAAGACGAGCCACGCGGCGAGGCGCCACCCGACCCACGCGAGCATGGCGAGGAGCGCCAGCGAGACGACGGTGTTCGCAGGCGAACTGAAGAGCCGCGCGCGGAGCCAGCGTCGGCTGTCCTCGATCACGCCGAGGCCGGGCCGCGCGCCGGCGGGGAGGCCGAGGGTGGTCATGCTCGCCGCCCCCGGGACCACGAGGTGCGCCACTGTGGGCCGATGAACAGCAGGGCGATGGCGAGGTTCAGGACGAAATAGGTGACGGTCATCAGGATGAAGACCGGGATCGCCTCGCCGCTGTTGTTGATGATCGTCCCGCCGACGTTCATCAGGTCCGGGAACGCGACAACGATCGCGACGGACGACATCTTCGCGAGGTTCTGCGCCTGCGTCGCGAGCGGCGGGAGCATCACGCGCATCGCCTGCGGGAGGACGACCAGGCGCAACTGCTGCCACGACGACAGCCCGAGCGCGGCCGCCGCTTCACGCTCGCCGCGCGGGACGGCCGAGATGGCGCCACGCACGATCTCCGCCACGAACGCCGCGTTGAAGAGCGACAGCGCGAGCAGCAGCCCGAAGAACTCGGGGGAGAGCTGGAGGCCGCCGTCGTACTGGAAGCGCCCGACCTTGGGGACGTCCCAGGCAGCGGGCATCCCCGTCGCGACGTATCCGCCGACGATAGCGATCGCGAGGAGGCCGAGGGCCGCGCGCACGGGGTAGCTCGGGCGGCCCGTGTCCTCCTCCCGGGCGGCGAGGACGCGGTGTGTCACCCACGCAGCGAGCGCCCCACCAAGGACGACGACGCCCCACAGCGCGGCGCCGTCGTCGACGCTGAGCCAGGGCAGGGCGACCGATCGGTTGGAGAAGTACGCCACCCCGGCCACGTCAAAACTGTCCTGGATGCGCGGGAGGCGCAGGACGACGGCGGTGTAGCAGAAGACCACGAACACTGGCAGCGGCATGTTGCGGACGAACTCGACGTACCCGAACGCGAGCTTCGCCGCGAGCCAGTTGGTGGAAAGGCGCGCGATGCCGAGTCCGAGGCCAAGCGTCATCGAGATGACGATGCCGAACAGCGTGACGCGCAGGGTGTTCAGGAGCCCGGCGAGAAACGCCATCCAGCGGGAGTCGCGACCGCTGACCTCGGTGAGGAACTGATCGCCGACGCCGAAGCCGGCGCGGTCCTCCATGAACGCGAGGTCGACGCCGCCCGCCGCCTGGGCGCGGGCAGCGATGTAGATCGCGAGCGCCGAGACGAGCCCGATCGTGACCGCCTCCAGCAGCGCGCGTCGGACGCGGGTGTCGCGGAGCCACGTCCCGGGGCGCGCGGCGGGGAGGGCGAGCGGGGCGGTCATGGCGCGGTCACCGTTGTGTCACCGTGGCGTCGCCGGTCACCGGAACGGCGGCGCGTACATCAGCCCGCCGTCCGTCCAGAGTGCGTTGAGGGTGCCCTCCCGCTCGATCCCGAGCGGGGCGATATGGGCCGCGTACACCTCGCCGTAGTTGCCGACCTGGGCGATGACGTTGCGCATGAACTCGGGGGCGAGGCCCGGGTGCGCCTGGAAGGGCGTCCCGTCCTCGGCGGATCCGAGGAGGCGGGCGACCTCCTGGTTCGGTGGGTCCTTGGCCAGCGCGGCGACGTTCTCGCTGGTCACGCCGAGCTCCTCGGCGGCGATCATGCCGAGGACGACCCAGTTCACGAGGTCTGACCAGCCGGGGTCGTCGTCGCGGGTGACGGGCGCGAGCGGCTCCTTCGAGAGCGTCTCCGAGAGGATCGCGAGCGCCTCGGGGCCGCCGGCTCGCTCCGGGTAGGCGTCGCGCCGCGCGGCGAGCTGGGAGCGGTCCGCCGTCCAGGCGTCGCAGCGGCCGGCGACGAACGCCTCTTGCAGCGTCTCCGTTCGGTCGAACACGAGCGGCTGGTAGGTCACACCGGTGCCGGCGAACGTGTCCTCCTGGTTGAGCTGGGTCGTCGTGCCCGACAGGGCGCAGACGACCGCGCCGTCGAGGTCGGCGAGGGTCTCGATGCCGTCCTCGACGCGGACCATGACGCCCTGGCCGTCGTAGAAGTTGGGCACGCCGAAGGTCATGTCCTGGACGTCGCGGCTGACGGTCCACGTCGTGTTGCGGATAAGGACATCGATCTCGTGGACGCGGAGCGCCTCGAAGCGGCTGGCGGCGCTGACGCCGACGAACTGCACCGCCTCGCGGTCTCCGAAGATCGCCGCGGCGAGCGCGTGGCCGAACTCGACGTCGAAGCCGGTGAAGGCGCCGTCCGGCTGGATGAAGCCGAAGCCGGGGAGGGCGTTGTTCACGCCGACGAGCAAGTAGCCGCGGTCGCGGACGGCGCGGAGGGTGTCGCCGCCGGCGACCTCCGGTGGGGGTGTCGCGGTCGCGCCGGTGGACTCCTCGGGAGCGTCGTCGGCGGAGCAGGCCGCGAGGAGCGGGACGAGCGCGATCATGGCGAGCATGAGCATGAGGGCGTGCGCCCGCAATCGGACATGCATCGCCCTCGGGAGGTGTGCCGACGTCCCCACGATGTTGTCGTCCCCGCTACGGAACCAGCAACGAACGGTCAGGCTGTTCGTACCACATTCCCCGTCAGGAAACAGGCGGGGTTTTCCCGAGGCGGGACGGCCGAGGGGCAAGTGAGGGGCGACAGAGGTGGCGCACCGGGAGGGATTCGAACCCCCGACACCTAGTTCCGAAGACTAGTGCTCTATCCACTGAGCTACCGGTGCTCGCTGCTGGCAGTGTACCGAGGCGCGCGGCCAGCTTCTCGCCGGCCCGTATCATCGGTGGATGGGTGAACCGGTACCGACGGAGGCACGCGACGCGCTGCGGCAGGTGATGCAGTCCCACGCGGGCGGCGACATCGACCAGGCGCTGGCGGCCGTCCGCGCGATCGTCGACCAGTGGCCGCACTACGCGCAGGCGCGCTCCTACCTCGGCCAGACGCTGGTGACGCGGAAGCGGAAGTTCGCGGACGGCCTGGCGGAGCTCGACCGCGCCGTCGAGGTCGGGGGTGACGACGCGTACATCCTCTACTCCGCGGGGTGGTGCCGGGAGTTCGTGGCGAACGCCCTGGCGACCGGCAAGGGCGGCGGCCACCAGGCGGTCGACGGGACGGCCGAGGAGCTGTACGCCTCGGCGAACGCGCTCTTCCTCAGCGCGCTCGACGCCGATCCGGACGACCAGCTCATCGGCGACATCGAGGACATGCTGACCGTCATCTCGAAGGTCACGGGCGTCCCCTGGGACGGTGGCGAGGAGATCGAACATGCCCCACCTCGACCTCGATAGCCCCGAGGACCTCGCCGCGGACGATGGCAGCGAGGGCGAGCACTTCCGGCTCTACTACGAGACCCACGGGCCGACGCCCGGATCAGGGGCGCCCACGCCCGTCCTCCTCGCCCACGGGGCCGGCGGCAACGCGATGTCGTGGTGGCAGCAGGTGCCCGCGCTCGCTGACCGGTATCCCGTCATCACCTTCGACCACCGCGCGTTCGGACGCTCCCCCGACATGGAGGAAGGCCCCGGCCGCCTCGCCTTCGGCTCCGACGTCCGCCGTCTCCTCGACCACCTCGGTGTCGAGCGCGTCCACTTCGTCGGCCACTCGATGGGCGGGCGGACAGCCTTCGGGCTCCTGTCGCGCGACCCGGGCCGCATCGTCTCGCTGACGTACTCAGGGACGAACGGGGGTTGCGTCGACGACCGCTACCGCGAGCTGAAGGCCGCGCTCGAGCGGGACGGCACGCTGGCCGGATCACTGCTGCAACGCGCGCTCGCGGACGGCTACGGCGAGGCGAACCCGGAAATGCGCCACCTCTACATGCGCATCCGCTCGCTGAACCCGTCCCGGGCGGGGGACTTCTTGAAGCCGACGGGACGCCTCGTGAACTACCGAGGCTCGACGGCGCAGCGTCTCGTGGACACCGGGCTGCCGATCCTGTGGGTCGTCGGAGAGCGGGACCGGGTCATCCACCCTGACCTGATCCGCATCTCGCACGAGCTCACGCCGGGCTCGCGGTTCCACCTCATCGAGGGCGCGGGCCACTCCGCGTACTTCGAGCGGCCCGCGGCGTGGAACGGCGTCGTCCGCGGGTTCCTCGATGACGTCGAGGAAACGCTCCACGCCTAGCGTGCTGCCGTCGAGGCGCGGGACGGGCCGCGGTCGGTCCCGGTGACAGCAGGCGGTTGACCAAGCGCTCGCTTCGCCTTTTCCTCGATCGTGGCGCGGGCGGCGCGCTGAAATACCCAGCTTTCATCCGTTCTGCCCGCATTCCTCGCGACCCGGTCCCCCTCGGGGAGAGCGGCGCGGGCACCGGGCCGATGGGAATCCCATGTCATCCGCCACCAGTCAGCCAGCCATCCAGGTGGAGGGCGTCACCAAGTCGTTCGGGAAGGTCGAGGCCCTCCGCGGCGTCAACCTCGCCGTCGAGCCGGGCATCGTCTTCGGACTCCTCGGTCCGAACGGCGCGGGGAAGACCACCCTCGTGAAGATCCTCGCGACGCTGCAGGCGCCCTCCGCGGGCGTGGCCCGCGTCGCGGGGTTCGACGTCGTCCGCCAGGCGGGCGAGGTCCGCAGCAAGATCGGGCTCGCGGGCCAGTTCGCGGCCGTCGACGACCAGCTCACGGGCCTCGAGAACATCGAGATGGTGGGGCGCCTCTACCACCTGCCGGGCGAGGTGGCGAAGGCGCGTGCGCGGCGCCTGATCGAGCAATTCGGCCTCGAGGACGCCGCGGACCGCCGCGCGAAGACGTACTCCGGCGGCATGCGCCGCCGCCTCGACCTCGCGGCGGCGATCGTCAACGAGCCCGAGGTGCTGTTCCTGGACGAGCCGACGACCGGCCTCGACCCGCGCAGCCGCATCGACCTCTGGGCGGTGATCGACGAGCTCGCGAAGGGCGGCACGACGGTCCTGCTCACCACCCAGTACCTCGAGGAGGCCGATCGGCTCGCCGCGCGGATCGCGGTGGTGGACCACGGCCTGGTCATTGCCGAGGGCACGGCGACTGAGCTGAAGGAGCGGGTGGGGGGCCGCGTGCTGGCGATCCACCTCCCGGACGCATCCCAGATCGACCCGGCGCGCGCCATCCTCGACGAGTACGGCGCGACGCCGTACGTCGACGTCGCGGCGCGCGAGGTGACCGTTGCGGTCGGCTCGGAGCCGGGGGTCGTCGCCGAGATCATCCGCGCGCTCGACGCCGGGAACATCACCGTCGCCGATCTGCAGTTCCGCCAGCCGAGCCTGGACGACGTGTTCCTCGCCCTCACCGGGCGCACGTCGGAGGAAGTGGACGCCGAGCTGGAAGGGGCCGCCCGATGAATCTGCGCTGGACGCTGCACGACTCGTTCGTGATGACGCGGCGCAACATGCTGCGCTATCTCCGGCTGCCCGAGAACCTGGTGTCGATCACGGTGCAGCCGATCATGTTCCTGCTGCTTTTCACGTACGTGCTCGGCGGCGCGATCCGCGTCACCACACCCGACTACATCACGTTCCTACTGCCGGGGATCCTCGTGCAGACGGTGGTATTCGGGGCGTTCGCGACGGCGCTCGGGCTGGCGCAGGACGCGCAGTCCGGGCTGTTCGAGCGCTTCCGTTCGCTGCCGATTGCCCGTTCCGCGGTGATCACGGGCCGGCTGACCGCGGATGTGATGGCCAACATCTTCGTCGCCGTGCTGATGATCGGCGTGGGCTTCCTGATCGGGTTCCGGTTCGGGGGCTCCGTGCTGGAGTCGATCGCCTCGCCTGGGATCGCGATCCTGTTCGCGCTGCCGGTGGCGGGCCTGTTCGCCGCGATCGGCCTCACGGCGCGCAGCGTGGAGGCGGTGAACGTCATCGGGTTCGTCGCGATCTTCCCGATCACGTTCATCTCGTCCGCATTCGTCCCCGTGGACACGATGCCAGGGTGGCTGCAGCCGGTCGCGGACGCCAATCCATTCACGCGCGCCGTGAACGCCTCGAGGGCGCTCGCGCTCGGGCAGGATGCGGGCGGCGACGTTGCCGCGACGCTCATCTGGACGGTCGTGCTGCTCGCGATCGCGATCCCGCTCGGGGTGCGGGCGTACAGCCGGCCGCGTTAGTCCGCGGAGGACCGAGCGCTAGCGCAGGAGGACGTCGATCCGCGACGCCAGGTCGATGTCCTTCTGCGTGATCCCGCCGGCGTCGTGGGTGCTCAGGGTCAGACGGACGCGGTTGTAGACGCCCCACGTCTCGGCGTGGTGGTTCGCCTTCTCCTGGAGGATCGCGACGCGGGCGAGGAACCCGAAGGCCTCCGTGAAGTCCGCGAACGCGAACGCGCGGACGATCGCGTCCTCGGACCGTTCCCAGCCGTCCAGCGTCGCGAGCGCCGAGGTGACCTGGTCGTCGGTGAGTCGTTCCGGTGCCGGCATGCGTGACTCCCTTCGCGCCCGACCAGCGTACGAGGTGGGCGAGGGGATGGAGGCAGCAGGCTTGCCGTTGCGGCCGCATTGTTGCCCGCCGGGGCGGGCGCTCCGACACTAGCCATCAGCCGCTGCACGTTGCGAAGGGGTGGCCCGATGCCGTCGATCCTCGAGACCTATCGTGCGATGCACGCGAAGTCGAAGACGCTGGCCGACCGCGCCGCGCGCGTCTTCCCCTCCGGCGTCACTCATGACGCCCGCGCGTTCTTCCCCTTCCAGCTCTACGTCGACCGCGCCGAGGGCCCTCGCAAGTGGGACGTCGATGGCAACGAGTACGTGGACTACATCGGCGGCCACGGGGCGCTGCTGCTGGGGCACAACCGCCCCGAGGTGATGGAGGCGGCCGCCCGCGCGATGGAGCGCGGGACGCATTTCGGCTCATCCCACGACCTCGAGGTGGCGTGGGGACAGCAGGTGATCGACATGGTGCCGTGCGCGGAGCGGGTGCGGTTCACGTCCTCCGGTACGGAGGCGACGATGATGGCGCTGCGCCTGGCGCGCGCCTACACCGGCCGCGACCGCGTGGTGAAGCTGGAGGAGCATTTCCACGGCTGGAACGACCTCCTCGTGGGCCGGATGCGCGGCGAGGAGCCCGTGCCGTTCTCGGTCGGCGTGCCGGCCTCGTTCTACTCGACCCTGACCGTGATCCCCTCCGGGGACGTGAAGGCGCTGCACGATGCCCTCGAGGCGCGCGACGTCGCGGCGGTGATCCTCGAGCCGACGGGCGCGCACTGGGGCACGCATCCCCTCGACCCGTCCTATCTGACCGAGGCGCGCCGCATCACCGAAGAGACGGGCGCGCTGTTCATCATGGACGAGGTCATCACCGGTTTCCGCATGGCGCCGGGTGGTGCGCAGGAGCGGTACGGCGTCACGCCGGACCTCTCCACGCACGCGAAGATCCTGGCGGGAGGGTTCCCGGGCGGCTGCGTCGCGGGGCGCGCGGACATCCTCGACATCATCGAGTTGCGCGAGAGCGACACGGAGTGGAACAGCGAGCGCCGCATCTCACACCAGGGGACGTTCAACGCGAACCCGGTCTCGGCCGGCGCCGGTCTGGAGGCGCTGCGCCTCATCGCCGCCGGCGGCGAGTGCGAGCAGGCGGATGCGACGACAGCCTCGCTGGTGCGTGAGATGAACGCGATGTTCCGCGAGGAGTCAGTCCCCGGATCGGCCTGGGCGGTCTCCTCGATGTGGCACGTGAACCTGGGCTATGACGCGCCCATGCCGGTCGAGGTCGAGTGGGACGCGATGGATGAGCCGCACGGGGTCGCGGGCGACCTCATGCGGCCCTTGCGCTGGGCGCTCTACAACCACGGCGTGGACCTGATGGGCAACGGCGGCATGGTGTCCTCCTCCCATGGCGAGCGAGAGGTGGTGGACACGGTGGCGGCCTTCCGGGCCGCGATCCACGACCTGCGCGCAGAGGGCTACCTCGCCTAGTGGCCAGCGCCGGACGCGGCGCGCCCGCGGCAGCGCGGTCGATCGGCGCCGATTCACCGGTGTTCGAGGCGAGAAACGTGTCCACATCGCGGACGTGATTCGTTTCTGACGGTTTCGCCTCCGTCCACGTTTGTTGACAACTTCAGCACTTCTCCGGGTGTCTTACGGGGCCGTAAGACTGCGATACTCCCGGCGTGGCGGGAACTCTCAGACGCGCCGGCGGCGAAATCGTCCGCCGGTCTACGGCAGCCGGCCTCAGTGGCCTCGCAATCGCGCTCCTCGTGGGCGTGCTGTCGTTCGCGTTCACCACGCGGTCCGCGGGCGAGCAGCAGGAGTCGATGGCTCGCTACCTGACCGTGACGAGCCGCATCGCCGACCTGGGCACCGAGTCCTTCCACCGCACGACCTCCTCGGTCGCGGGGATGCTCCCGGGAGGGAGCACCCAGGCTCGGGCGAACGATGTCGCGCTCGAGGCGTCCCTCGCGGTCTCGGCCGGGCCTGACCTGGCGCTCACGCGCGCCCTCGCCAGCGTCGCCGAAGGGGAGCAGGCGGCGAGCGCCGCCATCGAGGCAACCCCGGCGCCGGTCCCCGTGGCATCGAGGGACAGCATTCCGGCCGGCGAGCCCGACCTCGTCGCGGGGGACGTGATCACGGCGACGGTGTCGTTCTACTACTGCGAGCTGGGCGCGAAGGGGCGGCACCCCGGCGACGGCGGCAACTTCTGCGGCGTGATGCGGGACGGCTCGGTGGTCTACCCCGGCGCGGCCGCCTGCGCGTACCGGTACCTCGGCCAGCAGTTCCGCATCGTCGGTGACCCGACCGGGCGCGTGTACCGCTGTGCGGACACCGGGAGCGCCGTGCACGGCGTGCACCGCGATATCTGGTTCCACTCCAGCGACGAGGGCTGGGAGTGGCAGCTCGAGGTTGGCCAGGTCGCCACGATCGAGATCCTGCCCTAGCGCACCGGCCCGGCGGCTGAAGTGCGCCCGCGCAGTATGGCGGAGAACCAAACTTAACTAGTCTGTGACCCCGGCGACCTTGCTCATCACGCACATGACGGGCATCATGGATTGTGCTCGAATGCACAATCACAGAGTGCGCCGCTCCGGTACGGCTGCACTCTGAACAGGCGGACGTCCAGTCCCTTTCCGGGCCGGGCGAGAACCTATGAAGGATCAAGCAGTGACGACGATGACCGTGGAGACCGAACGCGCCACTCGCATCGAGGTGGGGCAGCGCGTGCGCGAGTGGCGGCTGCGCCGGGAGATGTCCCAGGCCGATGTGGCTCGCCTGACCGGAATCACCCAGGCCTCGCTCTCGAACTACGAGAACGGGAAGCGTGACATGCCGCTGTCGACCCTGCTCGGCGTCGCGGCCGCCCTGAACGTGTCGCTGGGCGATCTCCTCGACCTGCCCGAGGTGATCGTGGTGCGTGACTCCCTCCTCGGCCGCGCCGTGGAGCAGCTCCAGACCCGCGTGCCGCTCGCGAGCGGCGCCGCGGAGGCCGCGCTCTAGCGCGCCCCGCCTCGACAGACCCGTCCGCCTGCGGGCGTGACACAGGGCCCCCCGCGTGAGCGGGGGGCCCTGCCGTTGCTGCCGGCGCGGCGCGGCCGGGATGCGCTGACACGACAAGGAAATGAGCCGCGTCGTCGTACCCCCTATACGCCTGCGTATACTGAGCGCGAAGCGGAGGGGGTAGAACCTTGGCGAACGAACGACCGGCCACGCTGGGACAGTTGAAGGCCTCCGGGTACGAGGTGCTCCCCGTCCGCGAGGAGATGCGTCGGAACCTGATCAGCAAGATCCGGAACGGCGAGGAGGTCTTCCCCGGCATCGTCGGGTACGAGGAGACCGTCGTCCCGCAGCTGGAGAACGCGATCCTCTCGGGGCAGGACATCATCCTGCTGGGGGAGCGCGGCCAGGCGAAGTCCCGCATCATCCGCAGCCTGACGTCCCTCCTGGACGAGTGGACACCCGTCCTCGACGGCTGCGAGATCCCGGAGAACCCCTACCACCCGCTGTCCGCGGAGGCGAAGCTCCTCGTCGCGGAACGCGGCGATGACGCGCCCATCCGCTGGCTGCACCGGATGGAGCGGTACGGCGAGAAGCTGGCGACGCCGGACATCACCATCGCGGACCTCATCGGTGAGATTGACCCGATCAAGGTCGCCGAGGGGCGCTACCTCTCCGACGAGCTGACGATCCACTACGGCCTGATCCCGCGCACCAACCGGGGCATCTTCGCGCTGAACGAGCTGCCCGACCTCCAGGAGCGCATCCAGGTGGGCCTCCTCAACGTGATGGAGGAGCGCGACGTCCAGATCCGGGGCCACAAGGTCCGACTCGACCTCGACGTCCTCGTCGTCGCCACGGCGAACCCGGAGGACTACACGAACCGCGGCCGCATCATCACGCCGCTGAAGGACCGGTACGGCTCCCAGATCCGCACGCACTACCCGAAGACGATCGAGCACGAGATCTCGATCATGGAGTCGGAGGCGGCGCACCTCGTGTCCGGTGACTACGAGGTCATCGTCCCCGAGTACATGAAGGAGATCGTCGCGGAGATCAGCCGGCTCGCGCGCCGGTCCCCGGACGTGAGCCAGCGCTCCGGCGTCTCCGTCCGCGCCTCCGTCGCGAACTACGAGGCACTGCTCGCGAACGCCCTGCGCCGCGCGATCCGGCTGGGCGACACCGTCGTCGTGCCGCGCGTCTCGGACCTGCCGTTCGTCATCCCGAGCCTCCAGGGCAAGGTCGAGTTCGAGACCGTCGAGGAAGGCAAGGACGAGCAGATCCTCGACCGCCTGATCCAGGGCGCGGTCGTCTCGACGTTCAACCGGGCGCTGGGCGATGCCGACACCGACCACGTGGTGGAAGCGTTCAAGACCGGCCTCTCCGTCGAGACGGGCGAGGCGATGCCGGCCGGTGACTACGCGCAGCTGATGCGCACGGTGGATGGCCTCGCGGAGATCGTCGGGCGGGTCACGAACGACGAACGCCCGGAGGTACAGGCCTCCGCAGTCGAGTTCGTGCTCGAGGGGCTGCACCTGAACAAGCGACTGAACAAGGACCGGGTCGGCGGACAGGCGCTCTACCGCGGGTAGTCCCCTCCGGGACGCCCTCGGGGCGCGCATGTCGGTCACACGCCGCGGCCCTGGGACTGGAACCGCCCTATGGCGATGAGATACCGGTACTCCGAGTGGGACGGGACGCAGTCGCTCCCGTCGCTCGACGCGGACGACATCCTCGAGGCGCTGTCCGACGACCTGATGAACTTCGGGGACCTGCAGCACGCGCTGCGGAACCTGATGCAGCGCGGCATGCGGTCTCCCCAGGGCGACCGCATGCAGGGCCTGCGTGACCTCCTGCAGCGGCTCCGCCAGATGCGCCGGCAGCGCCTGGACCAGTACGACCTGGGCGGCGTCATGGAGGACATCCGGCGCCAGCTCGACGAAATTCTCGACCTCGAGCGCGACACGATCCGCGACCGGATGGGCGAGCGCGGCGAGCAGGGCCAGCAGGCCGGACAGCAAGGGCAGGACGGCCAGCCGTCAGGCGAGCAGCAGGGCGAGCAGCCCGGCGACTCCAGCGACGACCAGCAGGGCGCCGACGGCCAGGGCGCTGAGGGCCAGCAAGGGAGCGCGGGCGAGCAGGGGCAGCGCGGGCAGCAGCGCCCGACGGGTCAGCAGCCCGGCGGGATGCCCTCGGGCCAGCCGCAGCGCGGCCAGCAGTCGGGCCAACCGGGCGGCGAGCCCCAGGCTGGCCAGCAGGGCCAGAGCGATCAGCAGGGCCAGAGCGGCCAGCAAGGCAGCGACGAGCAGCAGTTCCAGGAGATGCTCCAGCGCATCGCGCAGCGGAAGCAGGACTTCCTCGACCAGCTGCCCGATGACCCGGCCGGGCAGATGAAGGAGCTGCAGAACTACGAGTTCCTCGACCCGGAGGCGCAGCGCCGCTTCCAGGAGCTCACGGAACAGCTCCGGCAGTCGATGACGAACCAGTTCTTCAAGGACGTCGAGAAGATGGTCCAGGAGATGTCCGAAGGGGACATCCAGCGGATGAAGGACATGGTCCGCGACCTGAACGACATGCTCGCTCAGCGCATGCGCGGCGAGGAGCCGGACTTCGACCAGTTCATGCAGCAGTACGGCGACATGTTCGGCGACAACCCGCCGCAGTCGCTCGACGAGCTGATCGAACAGATGCAGGCGCAGATGCAGGCGATGCAGTCGCTGATGCAGTCGCTCCCCGGCGATCAGCGGGAGCAGCTCCAGAGCCTCCTCTCGGACCGCCTGGGCGATCCCGAGCTGGAGTCAGAGCTGTCCGAGCTGGCGCAGAACCTGGACTTCCTCAACCCGAACGGCGAGGACCCGTCCTCGTACCCGTTCCGGGGCGACCAGGAGATCGGGCTCCAGGAGGCGATGCGCCTCATGGACGAGATGTCCAACATCGACGGCCTCGAGAGCGACCTGGAGCGCGCGCAGTACACGGGCGAGCTGGACCACGTGGACCTCGACCAGCTCCGCGAGCTGCTGGGCGACGACGCCGTGGACCAGTTCGAAGAGCTGAAGAAGCTCCTCGAGGTGCTGGAGCAGGCCGGCTACGTCCGCCGCGAGGGCGACGAGTGGCAGCTGACGCCGCGCGGGACCCGGATGATCGGCCAGAACGCGCTGCAGGAGATCTACCGGCAGCTCAAGAAGCAGAACATCGGCAACCACCCGGTGCCGGAGTCCGGGCGCCACGGTGAGCGGCTGGACGACTCGAAGCCGTACGAGTTCGGCGACCCGTTCTACCTCGATATGGGGAAGACGATCCGCAACGCGCTGGAGCGCGAGGGGCGCGGTGCGCCGGTCAAGCTCCACCCCGACGACTTCGAGGTCTACCGCTCCGAGCTGGTGACCACCACGGCGACGGTGCTGATGGTCGACCTGTCGTGGTCGATGGCGCTGCGTGGGTCGTTCCAGGCCGCGAAGAAGGTCGCGCTGGCGCTGCAGAACCTCATCAAGTCGCAGTACCCGAAGGACTCGCTCTACGTCATCGGCTTCTCGGCCTACGCGCGGGAGCTGAAGCCGCAGGAGCTGCCGTACGTGCGGTGGGACGAGTCGGTCCTGGGGACGAACATGCACCATGCGCTCATGCTCGCGGAGCGACTGCTCGCGAAGCATCGAGGCGGGGCGAAGCAGATCCTCCTGATCTCGGACGGGGAGCCGACGGCTCACCTGGAGCGGGGACGCTCGCAGTTCGCCTATCCGCCGAGCCCGATTACGATCCGCGAGACGCTGAAGGCCGTGAAGCGGGTGACGCAGCAGGACATCCGCATCAACACGTTCATGCTGGACCGGAACTACTACCTCAAGGAGTTCGTGAACCAGCTGGCGAAGATCAACGGCGGACGCGTCTTCTACACGACTCCCGACCGGCTGGGGGAGTACCTCCTGGTCGACTACGTGGAGCACAAGCGAAAGCGGATCGCGCAGCGCTAGCCGCGATGTCCGAGGTTCGCCCTGGGTAGGAGCCGTCGCGGCGTGCGACGAGTTGCGTTCGTCACGGGGCTCGTCTTCCTGATCGTCGCGATCGGCGGGTTCTGGTACTGGCTGGTCGAGGGGTTCGAACCCCTCAACGCCTTCTACCAGGCGGTGACCACACTCACGACCGTTGGGTTCGGTGAGATCGAGCCGCTCGATGCGAGCGGGCGCCTGTTCACGATCTTCTACATCTTCATCGGCGTCGGGTTCCTGTTCTGGGACCTCACGGCGTTCGTGGAGCTCATCGTGCTCGGACCGATGGCCGGGGCGCTCGGCCTGCGTCGGGAGCTGGGGAAGGTGCGCCGCATGCAGCAGCACTACGTGGTGTGCGGCTTCGGCCGCGTGGGCCGCGAGGTGGTCCACGAGCTGACCGCCCGCGGTCATTCCTACGTGGTCATCGACCGTGATCCCGACGCGATCGCGGACGTGCACGGCGGACACGCGGCGGCGGTCGTCGGCAATGCGACCGAGGAGGACGTCCTGGAGCGGGCCGGCGTGCGCCGGGCGACGGGGCTGATCGCCGCCGCGGACTCGGACACCGAGAACACCTACATCGTGCTCACGGCCCGCTCGATGAATCCGGACCTCTTCATCGTCGCGCGCGCGGGAAGCGAGTCGGCGGAGCGCCGCATGAGCTCGGCCGGCGCGAACCGGATCGTCTCGCCCTACAAGATCGGCGGGCGCCGACTCGCGCTCAGCGCCGTCGCGCCGATGCTGCTCGACTTCGTCGACCACATTTCGAACCACCAGGAGACCGAGGATGACAGCGTGCTCGCGGAGCTCCTCATCGCAGGCGATGTCTCGTTCATGGCGGGGATGACGGTGTCAGAGGCGGTCATCGGCTCGATCCACGTGATGGGCATCGAGCGGGCGAACGGCAAGCTCCAGGTCGGGCCCGGCGGCGCGGCGCTGATCGAGCAAGGTGATCGCCTGCTGCTCTACGGGCCGCCGTCGGCGATCGAGAAGCTCGCCGCCAGCCACGCGCGCCGCGCGGCGACGCCCTAGCGCGCGGGGCCGCGACGGCTTCGCTCGATGTGCGACGCCGGGACGGCCGAGCCGGCTAGACCCAGACGCCGGGCCGCTCCTGCCAGAAGAACTGCACCAGCATGCCGCCGGTGTGCTTCGGGTGGATGAAGGCCTCGCTCCACCTCGCGCCGTCGCGGACGCCTGAGCGCTCGCCGAAGATGGGGACGGCCTGCGACTGACAGGCGCCGAGCGCCTGCGCGAAGTCGCGGACCTCGAACGTGACGTGGTGCATCGTCTCGCCGCGCGCGTCGAGGTACCTCGCGATGAACGAGTCTGGCCGCGAGGGTTCGATCATCTCGAAGCGGAGCTGTCCACCCTGCGCCTCGAGCACTCGCGTGCGGAAGCCGGAGTCCTGCCCGTCGCCAGGCGACTCCCACACCGTCCGCGCGCCGAACACGCGCTCGTACCAGCCCGCCATCTCGTGCCGGTCTCGCGTGGCGTGCGCGAGGTGGTTCACCGCGATCACGCCGAGCGTGTCCGTGCGCTCATCCTCGAACGGCGCGGCGGTGTGCCAGGAGTCGCCGGCGTACATCTGCCAGAGGAACCCGCGGCCGCCGCTGCGGGGGTGCAGGTAGATGACGCCGCGCCCGTCGTTGCTGGCCGCGTCCTCGACGCGGTGGCCCCACGGCTCCATGCCCTCCGCGCGGATGACCTCCGCGGCCTGGTTGGTGGACTCGACCTGGAAGGCGATGTGGTGGAGGCCAGGGCCACTCGGGCTGGCGAGGAAGCGGTGAAGGTAGGAGTCCGCGCCACGCGGCGCGAGGATCTCCCAGCCGAGGTTGCTGCGGCCGGGGATCTCCATGTTTGCGCCGAAGTAGCCTTCGTCGTTCTCGAAGTTCCCGGCGAACTTGAAGCCGAAGAGCCGCTCCATGAGGGCGACCTGGGGATCGAGTGCCGGCACAGCCATGCTGATGTGGTCGTACCGCCTGATCCGGATCATGTGCCCTCCGAGCGACGCGTTGAGTCGACGCCGATGATAGTGCCGGATGTCGCAAGCGCCTTCGTGACTAGTCCAGGCGACGGCTCCGAAGGGGCAGCGCCGCTAGCATGTATCGATGCCGCGAGCCGTCGTCATCGCCAACCCCTACGCCCGCCGCGCCGTCCCGGCGGCCATGCTCGAGGCCGTCCTCTCCGTGCTCGGTCCCAACTGGGAGACCGAGGTCAGGGTCACGCGGGACGCCGAGGGTCCCGTCGTCCTCGGTCGTCACGAGGCGGAGCGAGGCGCGAGCATCGTCTTCGCGTGCGGGGGTGACGGCACGCTGAACGGCGTGATCAACGGCGTGCGCGGGTCCGGCCGGTCCGACGTGACCGTGGGGCTGATCCCGGCCGGCACGGCGAACGTCTGGGCGCGCGAGGCCGGCATTCCGCGCGATCCGCTGGGGGCTGTGCTGCTCGCACAGCGAGGGCGCACCGTCGATCTCGACCTCGGGCTGGCGTGCATCGGCGAGCGGATCGAGCGCCGGTTCCTGCTCATGTGCAGCTTCGGCTTCGACGCCGCCGTGGTGCGCCGCGTCGAAGGCCGCCCGGGCCTCAAGCGGCGGCTGGCGCAGGGGGCGTTCGTCGTGGCTGGCGCCGGGGCGGTGGCCGTTGAGCGTCCCGTCCCACTCGAGGGCGACTGGGACGCCGTCCGCAGCGCACGCTCACTCTTCCTCGGCGTCGCGGGGAACTCGCGGCTGTACGGCGGAGTGAGCCAGCTCACCTCCGCCGCGAGGATGGACGACGGTCTGCTGGACCTCGCGCTGTTCGAGGCGCGGCAGGGCCCGGTCGGGATCTTCGACGCCACCACCCACCTCGTGCGCGGCATGCTGCGCGGCAAGCGCCCATGGCACGGCCATCGCGCGGCCCGGTTCGAGTACCACCGTGGCCCTCGCTTCGGCCTCACCCCCGGCGTGCCGCTCGGCGTGCAGGTGGACGGTGAGTACCTCGCCACCGTTGAGGCCGGCGAGCGGCTCTCGCTCTCCGCGGAGCCGCGGGCGGTGCGGGTGCTCGTCGGCGACGCTCCGAGCCCGCTCTACGGTGGTGGCGCCGGTTAGCCGAGACGGGTGAGCGTCCCCGCGTCCAGGCGGTAGCGGAACGCCTCCGGCAGCTCCTCGGGCGTTGGGCGGTCAATGTCGGGCGTGGTGATGAGCACCTGGTCCACGTGGTACGCGGCGCCGAGGATGCGCTCGCGGCGGCCGGCATCGAGCTCGGAGAGGATGTCGTCGAGCAGCAGCACGGGCGGGTCGCCGGTCCGTTGCGTCGAGAGCCCGACCTCGGCCAGGCGGAGGGCGAGCGCGGCCGTCCGCTGCTGCCCGCGCGAGGCGCTGTTGCCGGCGTGGTGGCCACCGATGAGGAACTGCACGTCGTCGCGGTGGGGCCCCCAGCGGGTCACCCCCCGGCGAACGTCCTCGCCCCGCTCCGCGACGACCGCCGCCTGGAACCGCTCGGCAAGGTCGTGCTCGCGCGCCGCCTCCGGCAACGCGCCGGGGAGCCGCGGCTCGTAACAGACGGCGAGGTCCTCGCGCTCGGTGGGGGCGAGCTCGGCGTAGCGCTCGCGCGCGTCGCGGGCGAGGTCGCGGATCGCCTCGGCCCGGCGGTTCACGATCAACGCGCCCGCGGCGGCCAGCTCCTCGTCCCAGAAGTCGAGCTCGTTGGGGCGGCCTCGGCGCTCCTGGAGCTTGCGGAGCAGCGAATTCCGCTGCTCCAGGACGCGCTGGTAGCGCTGCAGGGCGCGGAGGTACGCGGGGTCGAACTGCGAGATCGTGATGTCCAGGTAGCGCCGACGGATCGCCGGGGCGCCGGCGATGATGTCCAGGTCGTCCGCGGAGAACATCACGACGCGCAGCTGGCCGATCAGGTCGGACGCCCGGCGGGCGACGCCGTTCACGCGGAAGCGCCGCGACGCGCGCGCGGGCCTCACGCCCGGCGGCGTCTCCTGTGCGATGACCGCGATCTCCAGCGTCTTCCGCCCGGCGGCCGAGTTCACGGCCGCCTCCAGGCGCGCCGCCGGCATCAGGTCCTCCTCCAGCGCCTCCCAGGCGATGAGGTCCAGGTCCGTGCCGCTGCGCAGCGTGCGGGCCGTGGCGAGCATCTGGACGGCCTCGAGGAGGTTGCTCTTGCCCTGCCCGTTCTCGCCCGCGATCACGTAGCGGCCGGGCTCGAGCGCGAGTTCGAGCTTTCGGAAGGAGCGGACGTTGGCCAGGCTGAGATGTGCGAGGTGCATCTGGCGCGATCGTAGCCGCGCGCGCCGCTGCTACGGGTGGAAGGCGCGGAACTCGACGCAGAACCGGGCGCCGCCGCCGGTCGCGTCCGTGACCCAGACACGACCGCCTGTCTCCTCGAGCAGGCGCCGGGCGACGGCCAGCCCGAGCCCGGAGCCGGGCATGCTCGCGGACCCACGCACCCGGTAGTAGGGCTGGAAGATCTTCTCGCGCTCCGCCTCCGGGACGCCCGGTCCCGTGTCCGCGACCTCGAGGCGGACGGTGTTGTGGTCCAGCTGCGACGCGGTGACGGAGATGTGGCCGCGTTCCGGCGAGTGCCGGTTCGCGTTCGCGAGGAGGTTCATCACGACCTGCTCCACGATGCGGGGGTCGGACAGCACGCGTGGGCCCCGCTCGGGGAGTTCGAGGATGACCTCCTGCCCCCGCAGCACCATCGCCGGGCGCAGGGCCGCCTCCGCGCCGCGGACCATCTCGCCGAGGTCGACGGCCGTCTCCTGCACGGCGTACCCGGCCTCGCCGGAACGGCCAAGGTCGATCAGGTTCGTGACCATCGAGGAGAGCCGCTGCACACCGTGTCCAAGCGAGGCGACGAGGTCCCGGGCCGTGTCGTCCATCTCCGCCTCGCCCATCTGGAGCAGGTCAGCAAAGGCCTGGATCGAGGTGAGCGGCGTCCGGATCTCGTGCGCGATGGCAGCCATGAACTCGCGCCGACGGGTCTCCAGGTCCTCCAGCTCGCGCTCGCGCGCGTAGGCGGCCTCGTACAGCGCGGCGTGATCGAAGGCGGCGGAGAGACGCGTCGCGAGGAGGTCGAGCACGACGGGGTCGCGGAGGACGCCGGGGCGGCGGGCGGTGAGGAGGATGAGTCCGATCGTTTCGCTCCCGGCGCGCAGCGGGAGGAGGGCCACCCACGGGCGCTTCCCGAGCGGCACGGAGGCGGCCTCCACCCAGGGGTGCAGCGCTTTCGGCCGGTCCACCGTCGGTTCGCTGGCGAGCCGCTCCACGGCGGCGGCCGGCGCCGACTCCACCCAGCCACGCGGGTAGCCGCGTGCGACCAGCGGCTTCATCGGCCCGCCGTCACCGTCGAGGGCGACGATCGAGGCGTCCGCGATGCGGGCGTCGTGGATCTGCTTGAGCGCAGCGATCGCGGTGCCCTCGATGTTGCGGGGCATCGAGAGGATGTCCAGCAGCAGGTGTTCGACGACCTCGCGACGGCGCTCCTTCGCGACGGCGCGGAGGTAGAGCGCGGCCACGACGATGACCAGGGCGGCGGTCGCGATGTCGGTCGCGTAGATCCGCCAGTCCCACTCCCCGCTCAGGGCCGCCTCGACGGAGGCGTGCGCGGCGGTGACGAGCGCGGTGGTGAGGACGATGGCGACGAACAGGCGGGTCTGCCCGGCGCCGATCCGCTGGAGCGCGGTCATGTGGCGACCTCGCGGGGCGCGAGGCGGTGGTGGTGCCGTGGCTGGGGGTGCTGGGCCACCCGTCGCCTCCCGCAGGCCCCCGCCGCGGGTGAGTGCCGATCCCGGTGGTTACCGGAGCGCGATGAGCAGTTCTCGGTTTACCTCGGACGCATCTTCCACGCGAGCCGGGCCGCGCAGCGCGCGGGCGAGCCCTTCCGCGATTTCATCAGAGTCCGAGGTGTCCGCGAGCTCGATCCGCAGGCGCGCCTCGCCCTGGCTGTATGCCTCCACGGAGGCGTGGCGAACGACGGGGAGGCGGGTCAAGGCATCCTGAATGCGCATCAGTCCCTGGAAGCCGGACACCGGGGCGACGCGGAGCGTGATCGCTCCGTCGCTGGGGAGGAACGTCACGAGCGGCGACCCGCTGAGGCCGGCGCCTTCCCCTTCGTAGGCTTCGTATTCCTCGTCCCACGTGTCGCCGGCCACGGACTCAGCGGCGGCGGTGGCAGCGGGCGGTGGCGAGGGAGGCAGCGCCTCATACGCCGCCGGCTCCGCGCTGGAGGTGAACACGGGGGGCGGCGCGCCGTATTCCCGCTCGAGTTCATCGAGGTCTTCCGCGGCAGGCGGCAGCGGGGCGTCGCGGCTGGCGACGTCGTCCGGCTCAATGGCCCATTCGCGGCGTTGCGGCGGCACGACGCTGAACCCGCTGCGCGGCGGCGCCGGCGCGGGCGCGTACGGCGCCGCGGGAGCGTCGTCGACGTCGTCCTCGATGTCATCCTCGAAGGCGGGTTCGCCGGCGGGCGCGGCAGACTGGACGGGCGCGATGAGCTCGGGCTCCTCGTACACGGACGGGAACGCCGGGAGTGACGCGTCCGGTCCAACCTCGGCGGCCCCGTCGGCGGTCCAGTCGGCGTCCGCGGCGTCCGGTGCATCCGGAGCGTCTGGGGCGTCCGGTGCATCTGGGCCCGACACCTCATCTGCTTGCTCGTCGTCGCCGTACTCCGGGGTGGACGCGGGGGCGTGCGGCGGCTCGGGGGTGTACCACGCGGACGCTGGCTCGGGTGAGACTGACTCGCGGGGTGCGTACGCCTCGGGCGCCACGTAGCTCGACGCGGCGGCGCCACGGGCCTGGCGCTCGTTCTGCTCGCGGATGAGCGCTTCGATGCGGGCGAGGCGCTGCTGGATGTCGCGCACCTCGGTGACGAGCCCGCGGAGCCCGCGCCGGAGGTCGTCGAAGGCGCGCGGGTCGATACCGGTCACCGGGGCGCTGGCCGTGCGCTCACGGTTGATGAGCTCGCGGGCCTGCTCCATGGACTCGTCGATGATGCGCTGGGCGCGCTCGCGGGCGTCGGCGAGCACGAACTCGACTTCGTCGAACATGTCTCCGGCGCCGTTGGGTTCGGACAGGCGGTGTTCGGACGGGCCGCCTTCTGGCGTGTGGTGCTGCTGGGGCTGGCGCGGGTCGGTCAGACTTCCCTGCGGCCTCGCCTGGGCCCTCCCCTGCGGCAGCGGGTAGCCGGCGCGGGTGCGCTCGGCCGTGGGTGACGACGCCGGCCGCGCCTCGTCTGGCTGGCGGCGGCGGTCGGGCGTCGGCTCAGGCTGGGCATCCTGGGCGAGCATGTCGTCGAACGTCCGTCCTTGCAGCCCGGGGTTCGTCCCCCCGGAGAGGGCGACGAGCAGGGATCCAACAGCCCGCAGGATGCTGGCGGCACCCTCAGAGGAGGCGTCCCCGGGCTTCACCTCTACCTGCCGCTACTTGCAGGCCGTCGCTCGCGACGCACGAACTTGTAGCCGACGCCGCGCTCGTTCACGATCATCGGGTCGTTGTGCGGATCGTCGCCCAGCTTGCGACGAAGGTGCTGGATGTGGACCTTCAGGTAGTCGGTCTCGTCCATGTACTCGCGGCCCCACACCTTGGCCAGCAGGGTACGGAAGGTCAGCACGCGGTTCTCGTTCCGCGTGAGGTGGTACAGGAGCCCGTACTCGATGGGAGTCAGCTTCACCGGCTCCTCGTCCACCGTCACCTCCCGGGCCGCGTAGTCGATCCGCAGCGGGCCGGCCTCGAACGGTGGGCCCTCGGAGGCGGGCACCTGCGACTCCGTGCGACGGAGGACGGCGCGGACCCGGGCGAGCAGCTCGATGTGCGAGAACGGCTTGGTGACGTAATCATCGGCACCGAGCTCCAGGCCCTTCACCTTGTCCACTTCCTCGTGGCGAGCGGACAGCATGACGACCGGGACGTCTGAGAAGGCGCGGATGCGCTGAAGTACCTCGAAGCCGTCGATGTCCGGGAGCCCGATATCGAGGATCACGATGTCGGGGGTATCCGCCTCGACGGCGGCCACCCCATCCTCGCCGGTCTTCATCGCGAAGACTTCCGCCTCCGGCCAACGCAAGTTGAACGTCAGGCGGACGATCTCAACGACGTCCGGCTCGTCATCGATGACGAGTACGCGCATGGCCGCAGTGTACGTTGGATCACGTGGCGATCGCGACCGACGTCCCCGTCCTCCGTCGATCGATCGTCAGGAAGCGAGCCCCGGTGCCGTCGCCCCCCTCGCTCGGGCCGCATCGCAGCATCCTTGACGCGCCGCTGGGACGGGCCGGGAGCGTGTATCGTCCCAGCACGCACGTCGCACTGGGTGACACGGCGCACTGGGTGACAGGTCGCACTGGGTGAGACGGCGCGATGGGTGACATGGCGGAGTGGAGGCGTCCCATGGAGATGACCGGCGGCCAGGCCCTGGCGCAGTCCCTGAAGCTGGAAGGCGTGCAGACGCTCTTCGCGCTCCCCGGGATCCAGCTCGACTACCTCTTCGACGCCATCTGGGAGGAGCGCGAGCACTACGAGGTGCTGCACGCGCGCCATGAGCAGGCCACTGCGTACATGGCGGACGGCTTCGCTCGCTCGACTGGCCAGATCGGCACGTTCGTCGTCGTACCAGGTCCGGGTGTCCTCAATGCGACGGCGGCGCTCTCGACGGCGTTCGCCTGCTCGTCGCCGGTGCTCTGCGTCACCGGCCAGATCGACTCGTCGATCATCGACCAGGGCCGCGGGGCGCTGCACGAGATCCACGACCAGCCCGGACTGCTCCGCCACCTGACGAAGTCCTCCGAGCGGGCGATGCACCCGACTGAGATCCCCGGGATGGTGCAGCGCGCCATCCGCGAGCTGCGATCCGGGCGACCGCGCCCTGTCTCCATCGAGGTGCCCCCGGATGTCCTCGGGACAGTGGCGGACGTGACGCTGCTGGAGCCTGACCGCACGAACCGCGCTGACGAGCACGCCGACGCCGACGCGCTGGAGCGCGCCGCCGAGGCGCTGGGCAAGGCCGAGCGACCGCTGATCTGCGCGGGCGGCGGCGTCCTCACCGCCGAGGCGTGGGAGGAGGTGCGCGCGCTGTCGGAGCTGCTCGATGCACCCGTGCTGATGACCTCGAACGGCCGGGGTGTGTTGAGCGACCGCGACCCGCGTGCGTTCACGGGACGCGTCGCGACGCCCGCGCTCGTGCCAGACGCGGACGTCATCCTCGCGATCGGCACGCGCTTCGCCCTCGCCGCGAACATGGGCGCCGGCGCGACCCCCGTCAACGGGACGCTGATCCAGGCGGACGTGGACGCCGAGGAGATCGGGCGGAACCACCCGGCCGACATCGCCCTTGTCGGCGACGCGAAGTTCACGGCCGCAGAGCTCCTGCGACGCGTCCCCGGCCACAACCGCAGCCGCCCCTCGCGGTCGGCGGAGTTCGCCGCGCTGCGGGAGAAGCACTGGCAGGCGATGGCCTCGACGCCCTGGCAGCGTTCGATGGCGCAGGCGCTGCGCGACGTGCTCCCTGACGACGCGATCGTCGTGTCGGAGTCGACGCAGGTGGGCTACCACGTCCACGGCGGCGGGTTCGAGGTGTATGAGCCGCGGACGATGCTGACCTCGGGATACCAGGGGACGCTGGGCTACGGCTTCGCGACCGCGCTCGGCGTGGCGGTGGGGAACCCGGACCGCCCGGTCGTTTCGATCAACGGCGATGGCGGCTTCATGTACAACGTGCAGGAGCTGTCGACGCAGGCGAAGTTCGGGATCCCGCTCGTGACGATCGTGTTCAACGACCACATGTACGGAAATGTCCGCCGCATCCAGTCGCAGCGCTACAACGGCCACACGATCGCGTCTGAGCTGAAGAACCCGGACCTCGCGAAGCTGGCCGAGGAGTTCGGCGTCGCGGGGTTCCGCGCGAAGACGCCGGATGACCTGCGGACGGTGCTGCGCGAGGCGCTCGACCTCCGCGGCCCCGCGCTCATCGAGGTGGAGCAGCCGCCGACGCCGGAGCTCGAGGCGCCGGCGCCGATGACGCCGCTGCCGCCGCGCCCGACACTGAAGCTGTAGTCGCTCGGCCGCGGACTCCCGCGGCCATCGAGTGGAGAGGGGCTCCGATGCCCGCACCGATCCGAGTTGGCGTCGTCGGCGCCGGCGGGAACACCCGCCTGCGACACATCCCCGGCCTCCAGGCGATCGACGGCGTCGAGGTGGTCGTCGTCTGCAACCGCTCGCCCGAGAGCGGTCAGCGCGTCGCGGACGAGTTCGGGATCCCGCGCGTGGTTACCGACCCGCGCGAGGTGTTCGAGGCCGACGACGTGGACGCGGTCTGCATCGGAACCTGGCCCTACCGGCACCGCGACTACGCGGTCGCGGCACTGGAGTCTGGCAAGCACGTGCTCGTCGAGGCGCGCATGGCGATGGACGCGTCCGAGGCGCGCGAGATGCTCGCGGTCTCGCGGCAGCACCCGGCGCTGGTGGCGCAGATCGTGCCGTCGCCGCTCGACTTCAGATCGTGGCGCACGATCCGGCGGATCGTGCAGGACGGGACGCTGGGCGAGGTGCGCGAGGCGCATGTGAACATCCTCGGCGCCGCCAGCCTCGATGCCGACGCGCCGCTGCACTGGCGCGAGCGGATCGAGTACTCCGGCACGAACACGATGACGATGGGCCTCTACCTCGAGGCGATCCATCGCTGGCTCGGCCCCACCGCGCGGGTGCTGGCGGACGGGACGACGTTCGTCCGCGAGCGCAGGAACCCGGACGACGGCCAGCCCTACCAGATCCAGATCCCGGACAGCCTCGGCATCCTCGCGACGATGGAGAGCGGGACGCGCGTCTCCTACCGCATCTCCTCCGTGACACACGCGCCGGCGTCGCCCAACGGCGTTTCGCTGTACGGGTCCAGGGCCACGCTGCACTGGCAGCCCGGGGACCGCATGACGCTCGCGCCGATCGGGGCGGAGGCGCAGCCCCTCGAGCCCGACCCCGGCACAGCCGCCGACTGGCGGGTGGAGCAGGACTTCGTCGACTCGATCCGCGAGGGCAAGCCCGTGGAGCTGACCTCGTTCGAGGACGGCGTCCTCTACATGCGTGTCACCGAGGCGATCGCCCGATCCCGGCAGGAGGGCCGGGCCGTCGAGATCGCGGAGGTCTAGCCGTGCCGGGCGTGTTCTACCGATACGACCAGCGTGACCCGTGGTCGCCCTCGGCGCTCATCGCGCGGTTCATCATCAACCTCGCCGGGGTGTTCATCGCTGAGACGGTGGTGCCCGGGTTCGAGATTGGTGACTGGCAGTCGCTGGTGGCCGGGACGGCGATCCTCGCGATCGTCAACATCCTGCTGAAGCCGCTGGCGACGCTGTTCAGCTTCTGCCTGATCGTGGTGACGTTCGGCCTGTTCGTGCTCGTCATCAACACCGCGATCCTCGGCGCGACTGCGTGGGTGGCCGGCCAGCTCGACCTGGCGTTCAGCATCGACGGCTTCTGGAGCGCCTTCTTCAGCGCACTGATCATCTCGGTGGTGTCGCTGGTGTCGTCCACGTTCGTCCACGGGACCGTGCGCCGCATCACCTAGCGGGGTCCAGGGCCGGCCCGGGGACGGCGATCATTCGACCTCGGCGGTCCGATCGAGGACGACCACCGAGCCATCGCTCAGCGCCGCCGGCGTTACGAGCGCCTCGAAGTCCTCGCGGGGGACGAGGTGCCGGCCAGCGCCGACGAGCACGCCCGGCACGAGCCCCGGCGCCACGCCGGCGAGTGCGAGGACGCCGTTCCACGTCGTCGCGCCGCCCACGGGCACCTCGTACACGCCGGGCCGCGGCACGCCGCCGCTGAGGGCCACGAGGCGCGTCGGGGGTGGCGGCCGGTCGAAGACGGTGGTGAGGGCGGCAGCGGCCTCGACCGAGAGCGCGCCGCCGGGTGCGGCTCCCTCGCGCACGCCGACCTCGATCGCCTCGCCCCCGAGCGCGCTGCCGTCGAGGAGACCGTGGCGCCCAGCCTGCGCGAGCGCTTCCGCGAGGGCGGCGCGGGCGGTGGCGGGCTGCCCGTCGAGGTAGACCTCGGCGCGCGCGGCGCCGACCGCGCGGCACGCGACGAGGACGCCCTCCAGCACGCGGTGGGGGTCGCCCTCGAGCACGTGCCGGTCGATGAACATCGAGGGCGTGTCTGGCGCGGCCGACACGGCCAGCACTTCTCCGGCGCCCGGGAGGCCGTAGCGTGCTGCGTACGAGGTGCCGCGGAGGGCGTCCGCGGTACGGTCGCGACCCGCCAGGGTGGCGTGTGCAACGGCGGCGTACGCGCCGTGGGCGACGGCATCCTCGAGGCTGCCGTCGAGGCGTCCCATGCGCGCGAGCAGCCCGTGCTCGCCGCGCCCCGCGTACTCGTCGTCGCACTCGCCGCCAAGGCAGCCGACCAGCGCGTCGGGCACCTCGTCTCCCAGGCGGGGGAAACGGTGCTGGTGCCCCTCGCGCTGCACGGTGGCGGCGGGCGCCGCCCAGCAGGCGCCGTCACAGGCGCCCTCCACGAGCACGTCGCCGAGGGCGGAGCGGAGCACGTGCCACTCGCCGTCCGCCCTCGCGGCGTTTCCGCAGGTGCCTCGGTGGAGGATTACCCGCGTCGCCCGCGCGGGGGGGAACTCATCGCGGAGGCGGGCCAGGGCGGGCGTGGGTGGAACGTGGGTCACGCGACGATTGTACCGGCCATGGCGGGTCGGCTCCGGCGCTCGCGGTCCTAGTCGAACGCGTCGACGGCGTCGCCGACGCGGATCGTCGCGCCACGTTCGGCCGTCGCGCCGGCCGGGAGGAGGAGCGTGCCGAGCGTCGGCTGTTCCTGGCCGAACGTCCGGGTAAGGGTGGTCATCACGGGAGCGTCACGCTCGCCCGTGTCGGGGTTCGCGTGCGTCGCGAGGCAGCGCACGATGTGGTGGCTCACGCGGAACTCGGCCTCCCCGACGCGCACTCGGCCGGCCCACGCCAGCTCGTCCCAGGCCGACAGTCCCTCGACGGCGATGTTCGAGCGGAAGCGGCGCTCGTCAACCTCCGTGCCGAGCGCCTCGGCGAGGGCGAGCACGCTGCCGCGACCGTGCACGGAGATGAAGCCGCGCGGTCGGTCCTGGAACTGCGAGGTGCGCCCGTCGCCGATCAGCGCGAGGGGGAGGTGTCCCTCCTCGCGCAGCCGGTCGCCCTCCGGCGTCTCGAGCACGAAGGCGGCGACCCGTTCGCAGATGAGCGCGCGCCCCTTCTCGTCGAGGTCCGCGTCGACGATGACATCGCCGTTGTGCTGGATGTGCACCCGCTGGCCGGCCTGGTCGAACCGCAGCTGGAGCGGCCCGATCCCGGGGAAGTCCTGCATCGCGAGACCCTCGGACTTCGGCCAGTAGTCCAGTCCGTCGCGGACGAGCGGCTCGACGGCGTCGGCGAAGCGGAAGGCGAGGACACGGTCGCCCTCGATGCGGCCGTCCGGCCGGACGAACAGGGTCTCGGGAAACTCGGGCGTGAAGCCCTTCACGGGGTAGCGGTAGAGGGCAGCGACGTGTGGCATCGGAGGATGGTAGCGGGCGATGCCGGGCTACACGGTCACGACGGTGCTGCCGTGACTGCCTTTCTCGACGCGGATGCGGTCCGGCAGGCGCTCCGAGAGCTCTTCGACGTGCGAGATGACGCCGATCATCCGAGACCCCTCGGCGAGCGTCTCGAGGCCCTGCACCGCGAGGTCGAGCGCCTCCGCGTCCAGCGCCCCGAACCCCTCGTCGAGGAACAGCGAGTCGAGGGAGACCGCCCCGCCGGTGCCGGAAATCTCCGGCAGGTGCTCGGAGAGCGCGAGGGCGAGCGCGAGGCTGGCGAGGAAGGTCTCGCCCCCCGAGAGCGTCTTCACCGAGCGGAGCTCGTCGCCGTTGAGGTGGTCCATGACGAGGAAGGTGTCCTCCTCCGCCACGAGCGCGTAACGCCCGTTGGTGAAGTCGGAGAGGCGGTTCGACGCGTCGGCGGCGAGGAGCTGCATCGACTCGTGCAGGAGGTAGGCGATGAAGCGGTCGCCGCGCAGATCCGTCCCGACGGCTCCGATGAGGTTCGCGTGCGACTGGTGCTCCTCGGCGTCGGCGCGCATCTGCTCCGCCTGGTCGAGCTGGGTCGTCGCCTGCTCGATCGCGAGGCGGGCCGCGGTGAGGTCACCCTGCACTCGCTCGCGGTCGACTTCGAAGGCCTCCATCGCCGCCTTGAGCGCGCGCAGCGAGGGTTCGCCCTCGCCGATCGTCGTGCGCCAGCTGGCGGTTAATGCGAGGTGGGCGGCGGTGGCCTCCTCTTCGGCGGTGCGGCATTCGCTCCGCCGCCGCTCGATGAGCGCGACGACGCGCGCCTTCGCGCCGACGGCGCCGTCGCGTGCCGCTTCGGCCGCGGCGAGCGCCGCACGAGCGCTGCCGAGCGCCTCCACCAGGTCGCGCTGGGCCTGCTGCTGCTGCTCACAGCGCGCGAGCCCGGCGCGGAGCTGGGCCGGATCGCCCTC
Organism: Dehalococcoidia bacterium; assembly: GCA_050250415.1. Taxonomy (GTDB): domain Bacteria; phylum Chloroflexota; class Dehalococcoidia; order UBA2979; family UBA2979; genus W-Chloroflexi-9. The sequence continues at coordinate 106,805 of JBFWOO010000005.1, forward strand.
GACGCCGCCGAGCCCGGCGAGCCGTTGCTCCGCCTGGGCGACGGCGCCCTCTGCCTTCTCGGTGTCCCGGCGGGCCACCTCGTGGTCACGCTTCGCGGACTCGGCAGCGTTGGTCGCCACCGAGACGGCGCGATCGGCATCCTGGCTCCCGCGTTGCGCGGAGTCGAGCGCCGCGAGCGCTTCCACGAGATCGGCTCGGACGACGGCCGGATCAGCGGTGACGCGCTTCGCCTCCGTCGGTTCGATCGTCGCGGGCACACGCGCGAGCGTCTCTCGGAGCGCCAGCGCCTGCTCCCGCAGCGTGGCCACGGCGCGACGTTGCTCGGCGGCCGCCTGGCGTGCGCGCTCGGACTCCGCCTGTGCGGCGTCGAGGGCGCGCGCGACGCCGTCGGGCTTCACGCCGTGCTCTGCCGCTTCGGCGTGGAGGGCGGCGAGATGGGCTTCCGTCGCGGTGAGCTGGCGATCGGTCGCCTCGACGCGGGCGGCGGCTGCGGCGACGCCGGACGCCGCCTGCTCCGCGGCGGCGCGGGCCTCCGCGAGCTTCGCGCCCGCACGCTCCAGCGCCGACTCCGCGCGGGCGAGGTTCGGCGCCGCGTGCTTCCCGAGGCGCGTGATCGGCTCGCCACAGACAGGGCAGGGGTCGCCCACCGTGAGGGCGGCTCGGAGGTGGGCGGCGGCGTCGGCGGCGCGGGCGGCGTCGAGGGCTTCGCGCGCCTCGATGGCGACCCGCTCGGCCTCCTCGCGCGCGGTGACGGCCTTCATTGCTGCCGCAGCGTGCGTGGCCTGCTCGCGCTGGGCGCGGTCGAGGGCATCGTGAGCGCGCTGGCGGTCGCCCTGCGCGGACGCCAGCGACTGGCCCAGGGCCGCGAGCGCGCGGATGCGCTCCGCGATCGTGAGGGCGGCGGTGTCCGACTCGGCCACGGCCTGCTCGGCCGTCGCCGCGTCCGCGCTCAGCCGCTCCTGCAGCCGCCCGGCACGCCCTGCGGCCTTCGCGAGCGCCGTCTCCCCGGCGCGCTCGGCGCGCTGCGCGGCGGCCAGCGCCGCGGTCGCGTCGCGAGCGCGCACCTCCGCGGCCCGCTGTGCGGCGGCGGCGTGGTCCAGCTGCGTGCGCGCTCCGGCGAGCTCCTCGCGGGCCCGCGCCAGTGCGGCCTCTGCCTGTGCCCGCTGATCGAGGAGCGCGACTGCGGCCTTCAGCCGATCGTGCTCGGTGGCGTCGTAGCGGACGGCGGCGAGTTCTGCCTCGATGCGCGCGACCTCGGCCGCGCGGTCCGTGTGGGCGCGGGTCGCGGCGGCGAGGGCGTTCGTGGCCTCCTCGAGCTCGGCCTCGGCCTCGCGCACGGCGAGGGCGGCGCGTTCGAGCGTCTGCTGGTGCTCGCGGTCGGTGGTCGCCAGCTCGCGCAGCTCCACGAGGCCGACGCGGCGCGCGGCGAGCGCTTCGGCGTCCTTCGCCAGCGACTGCTCGCGCGCGCGCAGCTCGGCGATGCGCTCGGGCGTGGCGAGCGACAGCTTCTCGAGCTGGGTGCGGAGGGTCTCGGCGCGTGTGCGGTGGTCGGTGGCGCGGGCGCGGGCCAGCTCCCCCGCGCGCTGGTACACGCCGAGGCCGATGAGCTGACTGAGGATGGAGCGTCGATCCTTCGCCTCGCCTCTCAGGAAGGAGTCGAACTCTCCCTGGGGCAGGACGATCGCGCGGGTGAACGTCGCGTAGTCCATCCCGAGGATCGTCTCGACCTCCCGCGTGACGTCGGCGGCGCGGTCGGCGACCGGCACCCACTGCTCGTTCACGAGGCGCTCGAGGCGCGTCGATGTGTTGCCGGGGTAGCGCCTGGCGACGCGGTAGCCACGGTCGCGGACGGTGAACTCGAAGAGCACGGACATATCGCGTTCGCCCTGCGAGACCAGCTCCTTCACCGAGCGGCCGACGCGCGGCACCTGGCCGTAGAGCGCCCACGTCATCGCGTCCAGCAGCGAGGACTTCCCCGCGCCGGTGGGGCCGGTGATGACGAACAGCCGCCGCCCCTCGAACTCCACGGAGACTTCCTCGCGGAAGGCGGTGAAGCCGCGGATCCGGAGCAGCACCGGCTTCATGAGGTCTGGACCGTTGCTTCCTCCAGCACCTCACGGAAGACGGCGAGCGTCTCCGGCGACGGCACGGAGCCGTGCGTCTGCTGGTAGTAGCGGACGTAGAGGTCGGTGGGGGTGAGCGTCGAGAGCTCCACCTGGGGCAGCTCGGCGGCATCGCGGCGCGTCTCCACGCGCACGTCGACGCAGAGCGGGAGGGCCTCGCGCACCCGCTGGGCGAGGCCCGGCTCGGGGCGGTCGAGGCGGATCGTCGCGCGGAGGTACGCGTCGCCCAGCGTCGCGGCCTGCGCGACGACTTCCTCGAACGTCCCGCGCACCTCGGCGAGCTGGCGCCCGGTGGTGAGCGTGACCGGGCGGTGGCGCGCCGGCCGGCCGGGCTCGAGATCCACGAGGCGGACGATCTTCTCCTGGCCGGCCTCACCGAAGTCGAGCTGCAACAGCGACCCGGAGTACGTCGCCGCGTTGTTGGGCGCGCCGATGACGACCTGCGGTTCGTGCACGTGGCCGAGGGCGACGTACTGGGCGTGTCCCGGCAGCACCGAGGGCGACACGGCGTACGTCTGGCCGATGTGGATGCGGCGCTCCGATCCGTCCACCGTGGCGACCTTCGCCCCGTCGATGAAGGCGTGGGCGGCGAAGACGTTGACCGCGCCGTCCTCGAAGCCCCGGGCGGCCTGCGCGTAGACATCGCCGACGAACTGCGCGTAGCCCTGGAAGGACTCGAACTCCGGGCCAAGGATCTCCTCGGCGTTGAGGGCGCGGCCCTCGGGTACCCACGGCAGCGCCGCGAGGCAGAGCCGCTCGCCGTTGCGCTCGATGTAGATCGTGCCGCCGTCATCCCAGCGCCGGACGTGGGACTGCGCGTGGACACCGAGGAGATCGGCGAACTGCCCGAACGCAGCCAGGCGGCGAGGGTTGTCGTGGTTGCCGGCGATCAGGACGACCTCGATGCGTGCCTCGACGAGCCGGCGGAGGGTGGCGTACAGGAGGCGCTCCGCCTCCGGCGGCGGGCTCATCGTGTCGAAGATGTCGCCGGCCACGAGGAAGACATCCACGCCCTCGGCGATCGCGATCCCGGTGACCTCGTTCAGGACGGCGTCGAACTCGCCGGCACGGGAGCGGCCGCGGATGGTGCGCCCGAGGTGCCAGTCGCCCGTGTGGAGGAGGCGCATCAGAGGTCGTACCCCTCGTCGGGATCGTCGAAGCGGAGCATCGGATCCTTCGTTGAGCCGGCCGCGACCGGGGCGACCTCGGAGCGGCGTGTCGCCCAGGAGGGGAACGGGAACTCGACGAGCAGCGGCACGGGGATCTCGGGCTGCGAGACGATCATCGAGCCGGGCTTGAGCAACACGGCGCGCGCGCGGGCGCTCGGCGTGAGGAAGCGGTACTGGTCGCGTCCCGCCTCGGCCGTGTCGAGGCGCCCGACGATGCGGAACGACGCGTTCGCGACGATGCGCTGTTCGACCTCGGACGCGGTCTGCTGCGCGCCGACGAGGATGACGCCCAGCGACCGCCCGCGCTCGGCGATGTCGAGCAGCGTCTCCTTGATCGGCGATCGGCCCTCCCGCGGTGCGTACTTGTTCAGCTCGTCCACCACGACGAAGAACGGCGAGGTGCGGTCAGCGCCCGCCGCGGACTCGTGCTCGGCCATGACGCGGCTGAGGAGCACGCCGACGACGAACCGTTGTGCGCGGTCGTGCAGCCGGTGGAGGTCCACCACCGTCACCTGCTCCGTGAACTCGATGCGGTGCCCCGAGGGCTTCCCGAAGCCCGCTCCCCGCACGAACGGCTGGACGAGCCGCGCGCCCGCCTCGAGGCGGCGGAGGAAGGCGCGGACGGTGCCGGGGGCGGCGGCGCGGTAGGAGGACGCCATCCAGCGTCCGTGTGGCTCGTCGTCGTCCTCGTCGCCTACGAGGTTGCGCTCGATCTGCTGCACGAGGTCGTCGAGGTCGCGGCACCAGACGCCTTCGACCTCCACGTCGCCCTCCGGGTCACGGAACGGCGTGTTGCGCGCCGCCTGGGCGAGCCGGGCGGTTACCACCTCCACGAGGTCGCCGATCTGGCCCGCGTCGCGGTCGGCGTCCGCGAAGAGGTAGCGGAGGTAGCCGTTGAGGCAGAACTCGTGGAGCGTCCAGTAGAAGCCGGTGACGCCCTCCTGGCGGCTGGAGGTCTGGGGCAGGGGCTGGTCGCCGGGGCGGCAGGGCGCGTAGAACGCGACGGAACCGAACGGCCCGGCGGGGAGGTCGAGCGCCGCCCAGCGCGCGTGCTGCTCCTCGGTGAGCCGAGCGTTCGGCCGGTCGAGGAAGAGCAGGTCTTCGCCCTTCACGTTGAAGATCAGCGCCTTCGAGGTCGCCCGCCGCGCCCCGAGCGCCTGGCTCTCGAACAGGCCGTAGAGCAGGAACGTGGCGTAGGTGGTCTTCGTCGCGACGCCGGAGACGCCGCTGATGTTGACGTGCGCGCCCCGCGTGCCGTCGAGGAACTCGAGGTTGCCGTAGACCGGGCGTCCCGAGCGGTCGAGGCCGACCGGGAAGCGGAAGTCGTCCTCGTCGTCCCGCATGCGGTCGAAGAACAGCGCCTTCTCGCGCGCCTCGCCGGTGGCAAGGTGGACGCGCTGCCCGGGCATCGGCGGGACGTAGATCTCCGGCTCCACCCGCGTCACCGAAATGTGCGCGGCGACCGCGGACTGCGTGGGCAGCACGCCCTCCGAGGAGAGTGCCACGTCAGAGGTGAGCGAGACGCCCTCCTGCGTCGCGCGCAGCTCGTCGACGACGCCGTAGGTGTCGACGACCTCGCCGCCGGGCAGCACGGTGCGGACGTGCACGACGTCGTCGAGCTGGAGGTAGGACTCGGGCGCGACCCACGCCGAGAACGAGAGCGGGGTGGACGCCGCGCCCTCCGTCCCGAGGACGAGCGCGCGGTAGGTGGAGTCGTCGGGCGTCACGCGGCCTCCTCGCTGGCAACGGACGCGGCGAGGAGGCGGGCGATGAGCCGCCGGTCGCCGAGCAGGTGGGTGAGGTGGGTCTCGAGCGCCCCGATCGGGGTCAGGTTCTGCGGGGCGCGCGGGTCGCGCGCGGGGGAGGAGGCGAGCCGTGGCAGCAGCGTCGCGGTCTGGTCGGCGAGCACGGCGGCGCGCTCGGGGGAGATCGAGGCGGAGCACTCGAGGCGGAGGACGCCGCCGAGGTAGTGGACATGGGGGCCCGGCGCCGGCAGGCGCACGAACCAAGAGTAGCGCCCCTCGGCAAGGTGGAGGGGGTCATGGTGGCTCCCGGGGATGCGGAAGAGTGGTGTGCGCTCACCGGGCAGGAGGGTCTGGAGCAGCTCCAGCTCCGTCCTCGGGACGTACCACTGCTGGATGCGCTTCACGTACCCGACGACGCTGCGCCCGGGCGAGCGGAGCGATCGCAGGGGGCCGTCGACCAGCGTGAGCGCGGACTCGTCTTCGGAGAGCGTCTCCGCGAGGCGTGCCTCCTCGTCCAGCATCGCGCGGTTCAGGGCTGCGACGAGGTCATTCGCGCGAGAGGCCGTCGGTACGGTCCGGGAGGAGTACGCGAGGCGGGTCTGCTGGAAGGCCAGGACGCGGTCCGGCACCTCGGCGTTGCTGGTGTGGAGGTAGCGGCGCTCGACGCGGATGCGGTCGCGGAGGATCGAGGCGCGGCCGGCTCCGAGCGCGACGGCGCCGATGGCGTACGACCCGAAGAGCCCGAGCGCGGGCGTGGCGCCGCCGTCGTCGTCCAATGCGTGCGCCTCCGCGCGACGCACACCGTCGACGAGGAAGACGCGGTCGACCTCCGCGCGCCGGGTGACGGGCGCCCAGGTGCGCGCCTCGACGGCGAGGTCCACCACGACATCGTCGCCGTCGCCGAAGTCCGGCGCGTCGGCGTCGAATTGCATGGCGGTGCCGTACTCCGGCTGCCAGGGCAGAAGGCGGACGGGCATGCGATCACCGAGTCGAGGGGAGACAGGCAGGATTGTAGGGCCTCGCCCGCTTCCGAACGAGTGTTCGGATCGGGGGAGCCCCCGCGGCGCTCGGGCGTAGGGCGTTCCTCGCGTACGCTCGATTCGATGAGCACGCCGCGCGACCCCGAGGCCCTGTTCGAGCGCGACTCCGACCGTGCTGCCTATGTGCGGCAGATGTTCGGCGAGATCTCCCACCGCTACGACCTGGTGAACCGGATCATGACGGTGGGACGGGATCAGTCGTGGCGCCGGCTCGCGGCGTCCCAGATCGTCCGCCTCGGCGATACGGTCCTCGACGCCGGCACCGGCACCGGCGACCTCGCGTTCGCCTGCCTCGACGCCGGCGCGGCCCGGGTCATCGGCATCGACGTGGCCGGCCCGATGCTGGAACGCGCGCGGGCGAAGTCGCATGACGGGCACGTGGAGGCGGTCTCCGGGTTCAGCCTCGGCGACGCGACGCGCCTCCCGCTCCCCGACGCGAGCGTCGACGCGTGGTGCTCCGCCTTCGTGGTACGCAACATCCCCGACCTGCCGACGGCGTTCGCGGAGGCGTACCGCGTACTCAAGCCCGGTGGCCGTCTCGCCATCCTGGAGATCCCGAGGATGGAGCCGGGGCTGCTTCGCCCGTTCGCGCGCCTCCACTTCCGTCACGTCGTGCCGCGCATCGGTCGCGCGGTCACGGGGCACAGCAGCGCATATCGCTATCTGCCCGTCTCGGTCGACCACTTCCTCGCGCCGCGCGAGCTGACGGAGCTGCTGCGCGAGACGGGGTTCGTCGTCACGCAGGTGCGGATGCTGATGTTCCGCACGGTCGCGATGCACGTCGCGATGAAGCCGGATCTGTCGCGCTAGCGGACCGCGCAGTCGCGGATCGGCCTCTCCGTGGCGGCCGTCGCGGGCATCGGTCGGGCCCGGCCCTTCTGATACGATCGCCCCCGATCATCGACTCCCGAGACGCTGCGAGGTCAACGTTGGCGAGTGCCCCCGAGATCATGGAGATGCCGTCCGAGGCCGTGTCCCGGTACCTCGAGGCGATCTTCTACATCGACGCCGAGGGCGACACCGTGCGCGCCTCGCGGCTGGCTGACTGGCTGGGCGTCTCGCAGGCGACCGTCGCCGCCGCGCTGCGCCGGATGACCGACAATGAGCTGATCGACATCTCCGCGCAGAAGGAGATCTCGCTGACCTCCGGTGGCCGGGACATCGCACGCGAGATCGTGCGCCGGCATCGCATCGCGGAGCGCTGGCTGACCGATGTCCTCGGCTTCGACTGGCTGACCGCCGACGAGGAGGCGAGCCGGATCGAGCACGCCCTCTCCGGCCAGGTCGCCGACCGGCTGCACGAGATGATCGGGCGTCCTCGGACGTGCCCCCACGGGAACCCGATCCCGGGCGCGGACCCGGTGCCCGGCACCGAACGCGCGCTGGTGACGCTGCAGCCGGGGGAGACCTCGCGCGTGCGCCGCATCTCCGAGGTGGCCGAGCACGAGGTGCCGGACCTCCTGCGCTTCCTCGGCAACCACGGGTTCCGCCTCGGCGTCGAGGTGGAGGCCGTGGAGCTGAGCCGAGGCGCCGGCACGTTCACGGTGCGCGTCGCCGGCCAGGATGTCGCGATGTCCGTCGAGGTGGCCCGCAAGATCTGGATCGACGCCTAGGCTCGACCTCAGTCAGCGCGGGCCGCCCACGGTTCGCAGATCCCGGAGCCGGCGATGTTCCCGATTCGGGACATGAACCCCACCCGCCACGTCGCGATCCTCACGTTCGTGCTCATCGCCGCGAACGTCGTGGTGTTCTTCTTCTGGCAGCCGTTCGGCGCGGGCGCCGAGGCCGAGGTGGAGTTCCTCTACCGCCGCGCCGCGATCGCCTGCGAGTTGACGCAGGGGCGCCCGCTCTCGGTCGGCGAGCTAGCCTCCAACACCTGCCAGCCGGCTGCCGTCGGCGCCACGTTCTTCCCGGAGAAGAGCGTCTTCATCGCGGTGATCACATCGATGTTCCTGCACGCCAACATCGTGCACCTGCTCGGGAACATGTGGTTCCTCTGGATCTTCGGCGACAACGTGGAGGACCACTTCGGGCACGTCTTCTACCCGTTCGTCTACTTCGTGGCCGGGATCGCCGGGACCGCAGGGTTCGTGCTGCTGCGGCCGGACGAGGTGACGCCGCTCATCGGGGCGTCGGGCGCGGTCGCGGGGGTGCTCGGAGCGTATCTCGTGCTGTATCCGTTGCGGCCGGTGCTCGCCTTTGCCGGGTTCTTCCTGCTTCCCGTGCCGGCGCTGCTGTTCATCGGGCTCTGGGTGGTTGGCCAATTCCTCGTGACCGACCCTGGCGTGGCGTGGGAGGCGCATGTGTTCGGCTTCGCCGCCGGCGCCGTCCTCACGTTGCTGCTGCGGCCGTTCGGCCGCCGGGCGGGGAGACGGCGTGCTCGCGCGTCCTAGCGGCTGCTGGGGCCTCCGGGCCTCTTCTACGGCGTCGTGACGTCGCCGTCGAGGACGCGGTAGAGCCTCCAGTCCAGGTATTCGCCGTCGAACTGCTCCACAAGCTCGAGCCAGGCCGCGCCGTCGTACAGCGCGGGGTAGCGCGTGTAGATGGCGTCGCGGTTCAGCTCCACGCCCTTCCCACGGGGGTTCGGCAGGAGGATGTAGTCGACGCTGCCCACGGGCTCGTCCAGCACCTTGCCGAAGTCGCGGTCGGTGTTGATGACGAAGCGGTCGGTCGCGTCGAAGTGCGTGATGAGTGGGTGCGCCTTCTGGAGGTCGACGAGGATCGTGCCCTCCGTCTGGTCGAGCGCTCCCTGCACGCGCTCGAGCACCTCCCGGTCGGGGTAGTTCGACCGCAGCTCAGCCGCGTACTCCTCTTCGCCGCGGAGCTCCGCGACGATCAGCTGCTCGTCCGCACCGACCTCGGTGTGGGTCATCGTCTGGAGCGAGATCACGTTCGCGAGCACGAGCAGCCCCGGGACAATGCCGGCGCGCGCGATCTGCGCGAGGCGCGAGGTACGCCACCAGAACGGGTAGGTGTGCCCGATCCAGCCGAGGAGGATCACGGTGAAGACCGGCAGGTACACCCAGTACCGCAGCCAGGGCGCGATCGTCCCGGTGAACGTCTGGTAGGTCTGCATCAGCAGCGTGCTGACCGCGAGGAAGGCGAGGAGGGTGCCCTCCAGCCGCCGGGTGCGGAGGCCGATGACGGCAGCGGCGGCAGCGGCGAACGGGAAGAGGAACGAGACCTGGAACGTGCGCTCTCCCACGTACTGCACCGCGCCGACGGGGGAGCGGTAGGCGAAGCGGAGTGCGTGGTCGGCGGCGTTCTTCGCGACATCGGGCGCGGCGTTGATCGAGTAGGGCCCGTGGTAGAAGAACAGGGGGTCGCCCTCCGCCGTGTAGTTGAACGACAACCACAGCGCTCCGAGGGCGGCGCTGGGGACGATGAGCGTGACGAGCAGCGACTCGAAGCGGGATCGCTCGCGCCACGCGCCCTCGCGGCGGTACGTCCACGCCATCAGCACGAAGCCGACGACCGCCATCCCCATGATCGCGAGCGCCTCGTACCGCACCCACAGCGCGAGGCCGATCGCAAGCCCCATCCCGAGGACCGCGCGCTCGGGCGCCTCCCGGATGTGGAGGGCGGCGATCACCGCCCACAGGAAGAAGAAGGTGAAGACGCTTTCCGCCGTGCCGTTCACGAAGTGGTAGAGGAGCACCGGGTTCGCGAACGTCAGCACGATCCACGCCGCCCGGGTGTTGCGGGGGACGCCGAAGCCGTGCAGCAGATGGTTGAGCAGGACCACGCAGCCGGCGGAGGCGATCACGGAGGTGATCGGCCCGGTGAACTCCGTCAGGCCGACCGCCGACGTGAGCGGCAGGATGGCGATGCGCAACACCGTCGGGATCGGTGGCCAGACGAGCCCGATCGCGCCGAGGTGCGGGTCGCGCGAGTACAGGACGTTGTGCGCGTCCACCGTCCGCGAGAGGGCGTCCTGGTTGTAGACGTCCAGCACGAAGAAGAAGAGGACCGCCGCCACCATCAGGAGGGCGAACGACGCGGCGTAGATCAGGGCGTCGTCGCGGAACGTGAGGCCGTCCGCCTGTTCCCGCCGGGCACGGGGGATGTCCGGACGGTATCGAGGTTGGCCCTGCGGCAGAGAGACCATGCGGGTCCTGGGCGGATCGGGCGCTGAGAGGAGCGCGTCGCGCGTGCGGCCCAGTATACGAACGGCCCCCGCTTCGGGCAGCCGGTGCAGCGCTGCGCGGACTCGGCGGAAGGCGCCGCGAGCGACTAGCCTATCGGCCCGTCCGTCGACCGCGGCGGAGGGCACCCACGGGAGGCACGATGAGCCGGTTGACCACGCTCGAACTCGACGAGATGACCCCGGAGCAGCGCGCGGTGGCGGAGGCGATCGCCTCGGGGCCGCGGGGCGGCATCCGCGGCCCCTTCAACGCCTGGCTTCGGAGCCCGCAGCTCGCCGACCACGGCCAGCAGCTCGGCGCGTACTGCCGCTACGGGAGCAGCCTTCCCGCGAACCTCTCCGAGCTCGCGATCATCCTCACCGGGAAGCACTGGACCTCGCAGTACGAGTTCTACGCCCATGCGCGGCTCGCCCTCGCGGCCGGGGTGCCCGAGGCCGCCGTCGAGGCGATCCGCACGGGCGGGACGCCGGCGTTCACGGACGAGCGCGAGCAGCTCGTCCACGACTTCGTGACGGAGTATCTGCGCACCAGCCGCGTCTCTGACACGACCTACCAGCGCGCCCTCGGCCTGATCGGCGAGCGGGGCATCCTCGATGTCGTCGCGATCGTCGGCTACTACGGCCTCGTCTCGATGACGCTCAACGTGTTCGAGGTGGACCTGCCGGACGGCGTCTCGCCGCCGCTGCCGGAGTAGGGAGCGCCCGAGGCGGGAGCTCCCGCACTTCGCCGGCGAACAGCCGGGCGTACTCGCCGGCTACCTCGCTCCAGTCGCGCACGGGCCGTCGTGGCCGTGCCCGCCTGGGGTCGCACAGCGCCTCCTGGACCGTGAGTGCCCACGCGCGCGCGTCGGCCGCCGGGACGGTCGGCACGCCGCAGACCGCGGCCATGTAGCGGAGGCCGTCGAGGTCCGCGACCAGCACCGGTAGCCCGGCGGCGGCTGCTTCGGCCGGCGCGATCCCGAACCCTTCGGGATCGCGTTCCACGGGGAGGTTTGGCGCGACGAAGAGGTCGGTGCTGGAGAGCAGCCGGTCGACATCGGCGTCGTCGAGCCGCCCGAGGACGAACACGCGCGGGTCGCGCGCAGCGATCGCCTCGAGGCGCTCACGGTCCGGGCCGTCGCCCGAGACGGCGTAGACCACGTCCGCGGGGAGGAGCGGCAGGACGCGCTCGGCGAACCACGCAGCGCCCTTCCGCCGCACGAGCCGTCCGACGGTCACGACGATCGTGGCGTCAGGCGGGAGGCCCAGCGCGGCGCGATCCTCGGGGCGCGGCGTCCGCCCGCGGAGGGCCGTGAAGCGGGGGAGGTCCACGCCGTTGTTCACGATGACCGTGCTGACGCCTCGGGCGCCCGCGATCCCGGCAGTGTGCTCGCTGACCGCGATCACGCCGCCTTGCACCCGTCGGAGTGCGAGGGCGATCAGCCGGGAGTAGCCGGGCAGGCCGAAGGTGAGGTCCAGGCCGTGGACGGTGACGGAGACCGGGGCATGGCCGAGCCACCCGAGGACTGGCGCGATCGGTGCGAGCAGGGCGTCGCCGAGGTGGATGCGTCCGACGCGCCCCCGGTTGCGCCACGCGGCGCGCATCGCCCGCGCTGCCAGCAGTGGGAGGTGCCAGTCCGGGCCCTGGTTCGCGACGAGCCACTTGTCCCCCGGGTACTGGGCGAAGAGCTGGAAGGAGAATTCCTCCATCCCGCCCTCGGCGGGCGGGTACTTCCGGGTGACGAACAGCAGGCTCGGGGGAGCGACGGCCGGGCCGGATGTCGTCACGTGGCGCCCTGGTCCTGTGCTACCGCTGGAGGGACTCCAACGCGGGGGTCTCCGTTGTGGTGGTCGCGGACGCAACGAAGCGGCGCGGTGGGGGACTCGTCGGCGCGGGCGGCTCACCGGTGAGGAGGACTTCCAGGCGTTCGATGAGCGCGTCCCAGGAGCGGGGCTGGGCCGCCTCGACCGCGCCCTGGGAGAGCCGGGCGCGCAGGACGCGGTCATCGAGCACGTGCCCGATCGCCGCGGCGAACTCGCGCGGGGAGCGGGCCGGGGCGTGCAGTCCGGCGAGGTCGCGCGGGACGAACTGCGCGGGCGCCGTGTGCTCCGCGACGACCGGCGGCGTGCCGCTCGCCATCGCCTGCAGCACCACCTGGGCGAACGTGTCCGTGTCGCTCGGGAAGGCGAACACGTCGGCCGAGGCGAACGCCTCGGCGAGCGGAATGCCGCGCATGAAGCCGGTGAACACGGTGCGGTCCGGCGGGAAGAGCCGTTCCAGCTCCTGCCGCTGAGGGCCATCCCCCACCAGTGCGAACCGGGCGTGGCGGAGTCGGCGCGTGGCTTCGAGGAGGTCGAGGATCCGCTTCTCGCGCGCGAGACGCCCGACGTAGAGCACGAGCGGTCGCTCGGGCTCGCCGCCCGCCAGACGCGCGCGCATCTCCGCCGAGAAGCGGTCGGGGCGGAACAGCGTCGTGTCCACGCCGCGGCCCCACACCTCGAGCCGCTCAATCCGCCGCCGGGCCAGGTCCTCCCGCACGACCTCCGTCGGACAGAGCGTGGCGACGGAGCGCCGGGCGAGCCAGCGGAGGACGGCGTCGAATGAGGGGACGAGGAAGCCGGCGCGGTACGCCTCGAGGTAGGCGGGCATGTCCGTGGTGTAGATGTGGACGACCCGCGTGGACGCGGGCAGCAGGCGAGCTGCCGAGAGCCCGATGCTCCCCGTGGTGAGGATGATCGCGGCCTGCGGGCGGTACACCTCGATCGCTCGGCGCAGCGCGGCGAACCGATACGCTACGCGCACCTCCCGGTAGAGCGGGAGCGGCGCCGAGGGGAGGCGCACGATGCGCGCCCCAGGCGCGGACTCCATCCTCGCCGGGCCCGGGCCCGGCGCGACCACGGTGACGTCGTGCCCCCGCCGCGTGAACGCCCGGACGAGGACCGCGGCAGTCTCCGAGACGCCGTCGATCTTCGGCTCGAACGAGTCGGTGGCGATGAGGATACGCACGCCGGTCCTACTCCTCGCTGGGCATCGCGCGGCCCGACACGTCACGGCCCAGGACGTCACGGCCCAGGACGTCACGGCCCAGCGACCGGTACGCCAGGCCGGCGCCCTGGATGACCTCGGCGGGGAGGGCATTGCGGGCGTCGAGGACGGCGCGCCCGCGCATGCGCCGCGCCACCTCGTGCCAGTCGAGCGCGACGTACTCCGGCCACTCCGTGGCGAGGACCACGACGTCCGCGCCGGTCACGGCGTGCAGCGGGTCGAGGGTGTACGTGACGCGAGGGCCGTACCGCTCGGCGTTCGCGAGGGCCCAGGGGTCGGTGGCGCGCACGGCGATACCGCGCTCGTGCAGTTCTCGTGCGAGCCAGACGGCCGGCGACTCACGGACATCGTCCGTGTGCGGCTTGAAGGAAGCGCCGAGGAGGGCGACGCGTGCGTCGGTCCGCCCGTCCACGAGGTCGAGGATGGCGCCAAGCGCCCGGCGTCGCTGGCGCTCGTTCGCCTCGATGGTCGCGCGCAGCATCGGCGCGGCAAGGCCGAGGTCTTGCGCCACCCCGGCGAGGCCGTGGACGTCCTTCGGGAAGCACGATCCGCCCCAGCCGAGGCCGGCGCCGAGGAACGCGGGGCCGATCCGGCTGTCCGCGCCCACGATGCTGGAAATGCGGGTGATGTCCGCCCCGACCTGGTCGGCGATCCCCGAGATCTCGTTGATGAAGGAGATGCGGGCGGCCAGCAGCGCGTTCGCTGCGTACTTCGCCAGCTCCGCCTCTTCCGGAAGGCAGTGGATGATGGGGGCCTCGAGCGGCGCGTACAACGCTTCGACGCAGGCCGCGTCCGCCGCGCGCCGCGCGCCGATGACGACGCGGTCGGGCTGCATGAAGTCCTGGACGGCGCGGCCCTCGCGCAGGAACTCCGGGTTCGAGACGACGCGCACGCTTGTCCCGCCCTCGGCGCGCGCCAGCTGTTCGATCCGCGCGCACGTGCCCGGCGGGACGGTGCTCTTGATGACGACGAGCGCGTCCGGACGCATCCGCGCCACCGATCGGACCGCTCCCTCCACCTGCCGGAGGTCGACCCGCCCGTCCTCCTGCGATGGCGTCCCCACCGCCACCATCACGAGGTCGCATGCGGCGACGTCCACCTCGCGGCCGTCCTCGAAGCGCAGGGAGCCGGCGCGAAGGTGGCGGTCCACGATGTCATCGAGGCCCTGCTCGCGGATCGGAAGGAGGCCGGAACGAAGTGCTCCCAGGCGGACCGGGTCGACCTCGGTGACGGTGACGCCGTGACCGAGCTCCGCGAGGCAGGCGCCCGTGACGAGCCCGACGTACCCGGCGCCGAGGACGGTGATGGCGAGGGGATGGAGCGCGGCCGAGGGGGGCGCGCCTCTGACGCCGGTGGCGGCGGCGGACGGCTCAGCGAGCATCGGCGCGTCCTGCTTGCCTGGCTGTGATCTCGCGGCGTGCGTCGCGCGCCAGCTCACGGGCGTAGGCCGCTCCCTGGGTGAGGAGGAAGAGCGCGATGTCCGCGCGAGTCTCTTCGCGGCGCAGGAGCCACCAGGTCCGCCGGACGCGGCGCAGGCACCAGTGGTAGCGCTGTTCGATCACCCTCGCAGCATCGGCAGGGGCCATTAACGAGCCGATCGCCCGAGTTCATGCCCGGGTAAAAGTTAATCAGCCTCAGCAGTTGTACGATTGCGTTCCGTTGGTAACTCTCCCTGGGAGGCCGCCGTGCTCGTTGTCGCCCACCGCGGGCTGCACGCCTCCGCTCCCGAGAACTCCCTCGCCGCCGTGCAGGCGGCGGTGACGGCGGGATGCGAGCGCATCGAGGTCGATGTCCGGTCCACGGCCGACGGGCACCTCGTGCTGATGCACGACGCCGGCCTTGGCCGCACGACCACCGTCGACGCGGTGCTCGCGGGCCTGCGTGCGTACGAGCTGGGCGAGGTGCGGCTCGCGGACGGGTCGCCGCTCCCGAGCCTGCACGAGGTCCTCGAGGTGACGCGCGACCGGGCCGTGCTGTGTGTCGACGTGAAGGAGCCCGCCCTGGGCCCGGACGTGATCGCGCTGGTGGACGCGGTCGGCGCGAGCGCGGAGATCTGGTCGTCGCACCGGGAGGTCGTTGCACGCGCGGCTGACCGCCACCACTTCGCCGCGTGGATTTCGCACGGCGTGATGCCGGCAGGTGGTCCCGCGGACCTCGCGGACGAGGCGGTGCAGCTCGGCGCCCGCGCGCTGTCGTTCTATCCGGCGGACGTGATGCCGGAGGTGAGCGAGGCGTGCCACCGGGCCGGCCTCGGGCTGATGTCCGGCACGCCGAACGATCGCGGGACCTGGGAGGCGCTGCGCCGGCAGCAGGCGCGCGCCGTGGTCACCGACCGCCCCCTCGACTGCGCCGCGTGGCTCAGCGAAGGGACGGTCGACGATCGCGGGGACCGTCTCTCCTAGGGGAGCGCGTCGACGAGCGCCTGCGCGAGGAGCGAGTAGCCCGTGCGATTCGGGTGGATGTCCGGCGGCGTATCGAGCATGTGCGTCGTCGTGCTGGTCGTGCCCTGCATCGGCGTGAAGCCGTCCGCCACCGTCACGCCGTGCTCGGCCGCGACTTCCGCCGCCACGGCGTTGAGCTGCTCGGTCGCATCGTTCGACGCGGCTTCCAGCGACAGGCCGCCGAGGCCCAGCGAGAACGGGTTGTAGGTCTGCAGGAACAGGATCGGCGTGCCCGCGCCAGCCGCGTCCCGGAGCTCTTCGAGGATGCGCCCGAGGTTCTCGCGGTAAGCCGCCAGCGCCGGGTCGAGTCGCGACTGGCAGGCAGCGTTCTCGATGTCGTCGGCGCAGTCCTCGGAACCGAGGTGGCCGAGGAGGTCGTTGGCGCCGATGTTCACGACGATGTACGCGACCTCGTTCGCGCGGATGAACGCGAGCCCCTCGTCGAGCTGTCCGCCGCGGATGAGCGTGCCGGAGGTCTCGCCGGAGATGCCGAAGTTCCTCAGGCCGAGGCTCTTACCGTCCCGATCGGAGAGCACGCGGTGGATCCGCGAGACGTAGCCTTCGCTCGCAGACGAGACGCCGACGTTCGCCGCGAGCGAGTCCCCGAGCGCCACCACGTAGGACGCGCCGTCCGCG
This sequence comes from Dehalococcoidia bacterium, assembly GCA_050250415.1. Classification (GTDB taxonomy): domain Bacteria; phylum Chloroflexota; class Dehalococcoidia; order UBA2979; family UBA2979; genus W-Chloroflexi-9. Next base: position 123,129 of record JBFWOO010000005.1, read on the forward strand.
GAGGTGGAGTTCACCGTGCCGGGCCCGACGGCCTCGGCCGGCGGCGTCACCGCCGCGCCGAGCTCGGCGGCGTTCTGCGCGAGCGCATCGAGCAGCGTCGTGGCAGTCACCATGCTGCCGCCGGCCTGGCTGCCGGTCACCACGACGCTCCCGCCGCCGATTTCGATCGACTGCACGTCGGCGCGCTGCTCCGCGAGGCGCTGGTTGAGGTCGAGCACGCGGTCCACGATCTCCTCGACGGCGCCGTTCGCGAGGCCGGGGATTGTGAAGCGGCCGAGCGAGACCTCTTCGAGCTGGAGGTTGATGGCGCCGGATTCCAGCGAGGCGCCGACGCGACCGCTGCCGGAGAGGGAACCGTTCTTAAAGGTGATCTCGAACTCGATGACGCCCTGGCCGCCGTCCTCGCCGTCCACGACCGTGAGGTCGACGCTGCGGATCGGGTTCTCCGCGGCGTCTGCGAGCGAGTCCTGGAGGATCGCCGTGAGCTCGGCGTCCGTCAGCGCCACGCGGAAGCCGGCCTGGGTCTCGGCGGCATCGAGCTTCGCCTGGCCGGAGGCCAGGGCGGCGGGGTCGGCCGGGTCAGCAGCGCCGTCGAACGACCCGAGCCCCGAGGCGATCTCCATCGCGCTGAGCCCACCGAACCCGATCGCGCCGAGCGCGATGAGTGCGGTGGCGGCGGACGCGAGCTTGAGCAGCGTCCCGCGCAGATACAACGCAACGCCGGTGATGGCGATGACGGCGAGGACGACCATTACGGCGCCCACGGTCCCTGCCGTGAAGAATGCCACGGCGCCGCCCGCGACCGCGGCGAACAGGGCGAGAATGACGAGCAAGACCGTCACGCGGACCTCCATCTCTCAGGGGAGTGCAGCAGACCGCGGACAGAACTGGAGCCGGGCCGCCGGAATGATAGCCATGCCTCGTCCCGCCCGAGCGGCGTTCTCCCTGACGATTGCGCTCCTGCTCCTCGCCGGGTGCGGCGCGGACGAGCCGCGCGCCGGTCTCGTCCCGGCGCTGGGTGGCGCGCTCTTCACGGCTCCCGTCGAGGTCGGCGCGTATCCCGGGGACCGCGTCTTCGTCGCTGAGCGCGGTGGCCACATCTGGCTCGCGGATGCGGGGGACCAAGGGGGCGAGCCTGTCCTGCTCGGGGACCTCGGCCCGATCGTCGAGGCGCGGCTGGGCGAAGGGCTGCTCTCGGTCGCGCTGGGCCCGCGGTTCGAGGAGACCCGACATCTCTGGGCCTACTACTTCGCGGCAGAGGAACCCTGGCGCACCGTGCTCGCGCGCTTCGATGTGGGCGACGGCGGGCTCGACCTCGCGACGGAGCTCGTCGTCCTGGAGCTGGAGCAGCCGGGGTTCAACCAGAACGGGGGCGCGATCCGCTTCGACGCGGACGGCTACCTCTATCTCTCCGTGGGAGATGGGTCGGCCTCGACGGACCCGTTCGAGCAGGGGCAGGACACGACGACGCTGCTCGCGACCGTGCTGCGGCTCGACGTCCGGAACGCGTCCGAGGCGCAGCCATACGCGGTGCCGGAGGACAACCCGTTCGTGGGGCGGCCGGACGTGCGCGCGGAGATCTACGCGTTCGGGTTCCGGAACCCGTGGCGCATGAGCATCGATCATCCGAGCGGAGCGATCTGGCTCGGGGACGTCGGGTTCTCAAACGCGGAGGAGGTCAACCGCGTGCAGGCTGGCGGGAATTACGGCTGGAGCATCCTCGAGGGCGCGCGCTGCCTCGATGCACGGGACTGTGACGCCGCGGCGCTCGATCCGCCGGTGCACCAGTGGGCGCACGAGGAGGGCCGGTGCGCGGCGGTCGGTGGACTGGTGTACCGCGGGTCCGCGATCGAGGACCTGGCGGGGCGCTACCTGTTCGGGGACCTGTGCAGCGGCGAGATCTGGGCGCTCCGCGGCGACATCGAGCCTGACGGGACGGCTGCGGCCGTCGAGCCGCTGCTGCTGGCCGACCTCGACGGGATGCTCGTGACCTTCGGGGTCGACGGCAACGGCGAGGTGCTGGTGGCCGACCACCGGGGCGGCGGCATCTACCGGCTCGTACCCGAGTAGCGACCCGTGAGACGAACCGGGGGAGGACCAGCGGTCCTCCCCCGTCGCCCGAGCCTGAGGGCTACTCCTCGATCAGGTCGTTCTCGATGAGCCAGTCCCGGGCGATGTCCGCGGGGCTGCGCTGCTCCACCTGGAACTCGGCGTTCATCTCCGCGAGCGACTCGCTCGTGAGCTTCTCCGTCACCGCGTTCAGCGTGTTGACGAGGTCGTCGCCGTACTCGTCGATCACCGCCGTGCGCACGACGGGGGCGATGTTCTCCGCCGGCTGCAGGCCGCGGTCGTCCTCCAGGACGACCCAGCCGTTGGTGGCGATGACGGCGTCCGTGCTGAACAGCACGGCAACGTCGATGCCGTCTTCCTCGAGCGCCGTGACGCGCGGACCGAAGTCAAGCGGGATGAACTCGCCGAACTCGACGTCGTACACGTCGCGCAGGCCGACCATGCAGAACTCGCGCTCCGGGCACTCCGGGGGGCCGCCGAGGCGGAGGTCCCCCGCGTGCGCGGCCAGGTCGCTCACCTTCGTGATGCCGAGCTCCTCGGAGAGCTCCGCCGTGATCACGAAGGCGTTGACGTCCTCCGCTTCCTCCGCGGCCGGGAGCACGGAGACGCCCGACTCGGCGAAGAGCTCCGCCGCGAGGTCGCGGTTCTCGGCGCCCTCCGACGTTGGCTCGCCGCCGAGGAACGTCACGAGCGTGCCGACGTACTCCGGTACGAGGTCGATCTCGCCGCTTTCGAGCGCCGGCTTCAGGATCTCCCGGGGCGAGCCGGGCTGGAGCTTGGAGCGGTCCACGGTGAACCCGTGGGCCTCCAGCTGCTGCGCGTAGATCTCGGCGAGGATCTGACTCTCGCCGAAGTCGAACGCGCCGATCGCGATGGGCGATCCCTCACGGGTGTCCACCTCGGCGGTCGCGCCGTCGCCGCCGCCGTCCTCATCGCCATTGCCATCGTCGCAGGCGGCGAGGATGAACGTTGCCGCTGCCAGCAGGGCGATCGGTGTCGCCCACTTCTTCCACCAGGTCACGCTGACTCCCTCCGCCGTGGCGCTAGCGCGCGACCACGGTCTGGGTGGCTCCGCCGGGACTCCGCCACCTCCCGAGCCCGGCGAACCCGAGCTCGGTGAAGACGGCCAGGAGCGCGACGAGGAGCGCACCTCCGAACACACGCACATTGTCCTGGACGGCAAAGCCGTCCACGATGAACCTCCCCAGGCCGCCCCAGCCCACCAGCGCCCCGAGGGTCGCCGTGGCCACCACCTGGACGGCGGCGACCCGGATCCCCGCGAGGATGAGCGGGACGGCAAGGGGGATCTCCACCTGCCAGAGAAGCTCGCGCTCGCGCATGCCGAGGCCGCGCGCGGCTTCCACCACGCGGTCGTCCACGACCCGGACGGCCGTGACCGCGTTCGTGAAGATCGGCGGCAGCGCGAGGAGCACGAGCGCGAGGAACGTCGGCCAGTAGCCGATGCCGAGGCCGAGCCGGATCGCGAACGGGAGCGCGAGCGCCACCACCGCGAACGACGGGATCGCCCGTGCGATGTTGACGACGCCCGTTGTGAGGCCGGGCCAGCGACGGCTGTGGCCGATCGCGATCCCGGCGGGCAGGGCGATCGCGGCGGCGATCGACACGGTCTGAGCGGAGATCAGCACGTGCTCCGCGAGCCGGTTGCCGATGCCGCGTTCGCCCTCCCAGTTCTCCGGGGAGGTGAGCCATGTGGCGACGTCGCCGAGGAAGTCGATCATCGCGTTGCCCTCGATGCGCCGAGCGCGCCCGCGGGCGTGAGGCGCCGCTCCGCGAGGAGCAGCGCCGCGTCCAGCACCGCCGCGAGGGCGATCGTGAGCACCGTGCCGACGATGAGCGGCGTGAGGAAGTCGCGCCGCAGGCCGTCGAGGATGAAGAGCCCAAGGCCCCCGAGGCTGATGATGGACGTGATGGTGACCAGTCCGATCACGGTGACGGTCGCGATTCGGAGGCCGGCGACGATCGACGGGACCGCCAGGGGCAGCTCGATCTCCCAGAACAGCCGCGGCTGGCGGTAGCCGAGGCCCCGTGCCGCCTCCCGCACGGAGGCGGGTACCGCGTCCAGTCCCGCCGTGATGTTCCGCACGAGGATCAGCAGCGTGTACGAGACGAGGCCGATCTCCGCGGTCATCGTGGAGAGCCCGGTGATCGGGACGAAGAACGCGAAGAGCGCGAGGCTCGGGATCGTGTAGAGGATGCCCGCCGCCGAGGTGATCACCGGGTAGGTCCGACGGAAGCGGAGGCCGAGCAGCGAGAGGCCGAGGGCCAGCGCGAAGCCGATCCCCACCGCGATCAGGGTGAGCTGGAGATGCTCCACTGTCTGCGCCCAGATGGCGCCCCGGTTGTCCGCGATCCACTCCCAGCGCACCCACGGTTGGTCGCCGCCCACGTCAGTCCTCCAGCCGCTGCGCGATGCGCTCGATCGGGAGGACGCCGGCGTAGCGCTCGCCGTCCAGCACGATCGCCACGCGCGTGTGGGAGGTGAGGGCTACCTCGAGCGCCTCGCGGAGGGTGTGCGCGGGCGTCACCCACCGCCGGAGTGGCGTCGCGGCAGCCCCGACGGAAGGCAACGCAGCGACGAGGTGGCTCCGGTCCAGCCATCCGAGGCAGCGACCGCCATCGACCACAAGCGCCCAGCTCGCGCCGGCGAGGTCCATCGCGGCTCGAGCGTCCTCGCACGTGGCGCTCGGAGGCAGCTCGCAGGTCCGGTCGAGCGGGGCGTCCGCCACGGTGAAGAGCGACAGCTCGCGCAGGCCACGTTCCGCGCCCAGGAACTCCTCGACGAAGGCGTTTGCCGGCTGCCGCAGCATCTCCGCCGGCGGGGCGTACTGGGCGAGGACGCCGCCGACGTCCAGTACGGCGACGCGGTCGCCAAGGCGTGTGGCCTCCTCGATGTCATGCGTGACGAACACGATGGTCTTGTGGAGACGTTGCTGCAGCGCGAGGAGCTCCTCCTGAAGCCGGGCGCGGACGACCGGGTCGACGGCGCCGAACGGCTCGTCCATCAGCAGGATCGGGGGATCCGCCGCGAGCGCACGTGCGACGCCGGCCCGCTGCCGCTGGCCGCCGGAGAGCGCCGCCGGGTAGCGGTCCAGCTGATCCGGCTCCAGTCGCACGAGCTCCGCGAGCTCCGCGACGCGATCGCGGATGCGGCCCTTCGGCCAGCCGAGGAGGTGCGGCACCGTGCCGATGTTCTCTGCGATGGTGCGGTGCGGGAACAGGCCGACGTCCTGGATGACATAACCGATCTGCCGGCGGAGCTCGTGTGGTGGGAGGGCGGCCTGGTCCTCGCCGAAGATCTCGATGTGCCCGGCCGTGGGCTCCTCGAGCCGGTTGATCATCTTCAGGGTCGTTGTCTTCCCGCACCCGGATGGGCCGACGAGCACGGTGATCTCGCCAGCGGGCAGCTCGAGGGAGAGGTTGGAGACGGCATCGGAGGCCGCGCCCGGGAAGCGCTTCGAGACGTGCTCCAGGCGGATCGCGGGGCGTGCGGCAGGCACCGCAGCCGCGGCGGACTGGTCAGTCGCCAAGCGCTCGCCCCTCTTCGGTACTGACGAATAGTAACTGCCCTGGCGCCCGGAGCAGTAACACGGCCTACACACCGGGCGCCGCCTCGTGGCAATTCCGCGACGGTTGACCTCCTACGGTGAGGGTGGCGTCAAGGGAGACTCCTGGGAGGTGAGCATGGACGCGAGTGACTTCGACTTCAGTGGACTGCGCGCCGTGTTCGTGAACTGCACGCTGAAACGCCGTCCGGAGCCCTCGAATACGCAGGGACTCATGGACGTCGCACGGCGCATCATGGAGAAGCAGGGTGTTTCGACCGATGTGATCCGGGCCGTCGACCACGAGATCGCGCCCGGCATCTACCCGGACATGCGCGAGCACGGTGCGGCCCAGGACGACTGGCCCGAGCTCTGGGAGCGCATCCTGCCCGCCGATATCCTCGTCCTCGGGACGCCGATCTGGCTGGGCGACAAGTCGTCGGTCTGCACGAACGTCATCGAGCGGCTGTACGCCCATTCCGGCGAGACGAATGACGACGGGCAGTACGTGTTCTACGGTCGCGTGGGCGGTTGCATCGTCACCGGGAACGAGGACGGCGCGAAGCACTGCGCCATGAACGTGCTCTACTCGCTCCAGCACATCGGCTACGCGATCCCGCCGCAGGCGGACGCCGCGTGGATCGGGGAGGCCGGCCCGGGCCCGTCCTACCTCGACCGGGGGTCCGGCGGGCCGGAGAACGACTTTACGAACCGGAACGCGACGTTCATGGCGTGGAACCTGATGCACTTCGCGAAGATGCTGCGGGAGCAGGGCGGCGTGCCCGCCTACGGGAATCAGAGCACGGCCTGGCAGGCCGGCGAGCGGTTCGGCTTCGAGCCGGCGCGCCACCTGGACCAGTGATGGGCCGCCGGCCCCTCCGGGGAGGGACGTCCGATGAGTGAGATCCGCGTCTATACGCGCACCGGCGACGACGGCCAGACGGGGCTGTTCGGCGGCCCACGGGTCGCGAAGGACGACCCGCGCCTGGAGGCGTACGGCACGGTGGACGAGTTGAACTCCACGATCGGCGTCGCCGGGGCGTTCCTCGACCACGAGGATCTGCGCGCCTGGCTGCAGGTGATCCAGTCCGACCTGTTCGACGTGGGCGGGGAACTGGCCACCCCGGACCTTGAAGAGCGCATCCGCAAGGGGCAGCCAGTTGGGCCGCGGGTCACCGCGGAGGACGTCACCAAGCTCGAGGGCTGGATCGACGCGATGGACACCGAAATCGAGCCGCTGACGCGGTTCATCCTGCCCGGCGGCACGCCCGCCTCGGCGCACCTGCACGTGGCGCGGACCGTCTGCCGCCGCGCGGAGCGCCGGGTGCTCTCGCTCTCCCGCACCATCGAGGTGGCTCCGACGGTGATCCGCTACCTGAACCGCCTCTCGGACTGTCTGTTCACCATGGCGCGCGTGGCCAATGCTCGAGCCGGCGTTGCCGAGCCGGCGTGGCTCGGCCGGGACGAGCGATCGAGCTAGTCGCGCCGCGGAGGAACGCGACCGGCCCGCCGGAGCCCGGCGGGCCGGACCGTTGGCGCCACGTTCGCTACGCGGCAGCCGCGTAGTCCCCCCGCGCGTCCGCGTGCTCCGCACCCGCTTCGTCGGCTTCGTCGTCGTCGGCGGCGAGGTGGAAGCGGGCGATCGCGTTCCGGAGCGCGTCCGCCATGTGGCCAAGTTCCAGCGTCGAGGTGTGGATCTCCTCCACCTGTGCGGACATCGCCTCGGCGGACGCCGAGGTCTCCTCAGCGGAAGCGGAGTTCTCCTCGGCGATGGCGGCGATCGAGGCGGCCGCGTCCTCCACGCCGGTGCTCAGCTCGCGCATCCCCTCGGCGGCTTCCGAGTTCTGGTCAGCCACCGCGCGGATGGACTGGAGCTGCTCCACCATCCGCTCGCCGCTGGCCTGGAGCTCGGCGGCGCGGTGGGCGATGCCGCGGATGCGGCCGTCGACGGCGTCGACGGACTCGCGGATCTGCGCCAGCGCCTCGCCGGCCTCGCTCGCCGAGCCGATGCCAGTCTGCATGTCCGCCGCACCGGAGTTCATCGCCTCCACGGCCCGCTCCACGCCCTCCTGGACATCCAGGATGAGCTTCGTGATGTCCTTCGTCGCGGCGGTGGCGCGGGCAGCCAGGCTGCGGACTTCGTCCGCGACCACCGCGAAGCCGGCGCCGTGGTCGCCCGCACGCGCCGCCTCGATCGCTGCGTTGAGCGCGAGGAGGTCGGTCTGGGCGGCGATGTCCCGGATGACGCCGACGATCTTCCCGATCTCGCTCGATCGCGCGCCCAGCTCCGCCACGGCAGTGCCGGCGCCGTCGATCGAGCTCTTCAGCCGGTGGATGTTGTCGATCGTCTTCCCGACGCGCTCGGCGCCGTCCTTCGCGACGTCGCTCGCCGTCGAGGCGGCCTGGGCGACGTCGCTGGCGTCCGAGGACATCTCGGAAGCCGAGCTGGCGACGAGCTGCGAGAGCCCGGCTGCGTCGTTCACCAGCTCACGCTGCTGCACGGCCCCACTGGCGACCTGAGCCACGCTCGCGGAGAGCTCGGCCATGTTCTCGGCGACGCGTTCGATGCCCTTCGACTGCTGCTCCGTGCCGGCGGCGACCTGGTCCGCCGCGCGGGCGACGTCCTCGGTCGTGCGGGCGGAGTCGTCCGAGACGCGGACGAGCTCGTCCTTCGCGAGCGCGAGCGCCTCGGCGGCGCGGGACGCCTCGCGGAGGGTCTCGCCGATCGAGTCGCGCATCTCCACGAGGGCGAAGCCGAGCGCGTCCTGCTCGCCGGCCGGCGTGATCGCGACGGCCAGGTTGCCACGGGCGATCTCGCCCGCCGCCGACACGCCACCCTGGAGGTACGACTGCATGCGGACGAAGGCGTTGCCGAGGACGTCGCGCCCGCTGCGCGGGTGGATCTCCTGCGACACGTCGCCCTCCGCGATGCGGTTCGCCGCGCCGGCCATGTCGTTCAGGTACGCGATCGTGCTGCGCATCGCGCGGCCGAGGTCGCCGATCTCGTCGTTGGAGTCGTGCGTGACCTCTTGCTCCAGGTCGCCCTGGGAGATGGCGAGCGCGGCGGCGGTCACCCGCTTGAGCGGGGCCATGGTGCGGATGAGCCAGATCGCTCCCGCCGCGCCGATGACGAACGCACCCGCGGCCGCGGCCATGAGCGCCCGCTGGGCGAGGGCGACGGTCTGCTCGAGGCCGTCGATCTGCTCGTCGCGCGCGGCGGTGCCGAAGCGCGCGATCGCCTCGCTGGCCGTCGTGATCTCGGCCATCGCCGACCTGATGAGCGAACGGGTGCTCTGCACGTTGGAGAGGGCGGCGGCGTAGGCGTCGAAGGCTGCGAGGTAGGCGTCCGTGGCCGCGAGCACTTCTGCCTCGCGTGCGGCGCCCAGGTTCAGCTCGCCGATCCGCAGCTTGAGCGCGGCGACGGCGTCGGCGAGCTCGGTAGCGTAGGCGGCGTTCTGCCGGAGGATGAAGTCCTTCTCGGTGCTGCGGACCTCGGCGAGGGCGAGCGCCGCGGCCTCCTGCGTGGCGGCCTCCACCAGCGCCCTCGCCCGCTCGTTGGTGTCCGTGCCGCCGGCCGGGGCGTCCTGGGCCGCATCGCCCGCGCTGGCGCCGCTGGCGGGGGCCGCAGCGCCCGCGCTGGCGCCGCTGGCGGGGGCCGCAGCGGCGGCCTCGGTCGCGGCGCGCAGATCCTCGCGGAGCACCGCGAGCGCCTTCGGGTCGAACTCGAAGTAGCTGCCGAGGGTCGCGGCGGCTGTGCGGAGGTCGCCCTCCGCGCCGGACGACGTGTCACCGCGCCGCTTCACGGCGTCGCCCAGCTGGAAGTAGAGGCCGTCCAGCGTCTGGATCCCCGTCGCGAGGGACGCGAACGCCGGCTCGAGGGTCTCGTCGTTCGTGAGGCTGCGGGCGAGGTTGACGTCGCCCCGCAGGCGGACGGCCAGCTGGTTGTACTGGTTCGATCCGGCGGAGACCGCCTCCGTGGCGCCGTTCAGGTAGATGTCGTTCACCATTGAGTCCTGCACGGTCACCATCGCGAGGCGGGACGCGTGGATCTGCTGGGCGAGGAACTCCAGCCGCGCGCCCTCGTTGATGGCGGTGTTCGCGGCATCGTTGGACTGCCTCAAGGACGTCCACCCGACGAGCGCGACCAGGACGCTGAGGAACACGGTCACGGCGGAGATCGTCCACTGCTTCGCGCCGACCGAGAACCGCCAGGCACGCGGGATGAGGCGCACGCGCACGCGGAATGGGAGTCGCGGCAACGGCAGCGGGGACAGCCGGACCAGCTTCGGCGGACGAGGGAGCCGGGCGCGCAGGCGCGGTAGCGTCGGGTGCCCCGGCTTGAGGCGTCGGAGCGCGCGGCCCGGAGACGGGAACGTGGGCATGGTTGGTCCCTCCTGCAAGCGGTCCCGCCTCCATGGCGGTACAGGGGGACTGTCGGCGCTATGGGGGGCGACGCATCCGGCGACGCAGCGCGATGGCACTCATTGCCAGAGACCTGACAGATTGAACAGGATTTGCAGCGAGTCGGCTGGCTAGTCGGTCGCGGGAGCCGGTTCGTCGGAGAGGATGCCGGCACGGACTGCGAGCACCGCTGCCTGGGTGCGATCCGAGACGTCGAGCTTCTCCATGATCGCCTGGACCGTGTTCTTGATCGTGCCCACGGAGTACCCGAGGAGGTCACCGATCTCGCGGTTCGTGCGCCCGGTAGCGAGGAGGCGGATCACCTCGCGCTCGCGATCGGAGAGCTGGCGGACCGCCTCGGACGCGGCGGGATCGTAGCCGACGCCGGCGAGCACCTGCTGGAGGAGCTGCGCATCGAAGATCGAACCACCATCGCGCACGAGCTTCACGCTGTTGATCAGCGTGTCCCGCGACATTCCCTTCAGCAGATAGCCGGACGCTCCGGAGCTGATCGCTCGCTGCAAATAGTCGACGCTGCTGAAGCTCGTCACGATGAAGACCGAGACGTGCGAGAAGCGCTCCTTGATTACGCGCGTGGCGGCGAGTCCGTCCATGTCCGGCATGCGTATGTCCATCAGCACCACGTCCGGACGGAGGTCCTCCACGCGCTGAATGGCGAGCACGCCGCTCGATGCCTCGCCCACGACTTCGATGCCGGGTGCGTCGAGCATCGCGCGGAGTCCGTCGCGGACCACCGGGTGGTCGTCCACCACGAGCACCCGGATGGGCACGTGGTCATCCGCGGGTCCGGGCGACGGGCGGGGACTCTGGCTCACTCGCGCGCCCCTCGCTCACAGCACGGGACACCGGCGCGCCCCGGGGCCGTACCAGGCGCCGACGGTGCGGCTGGGCCTCTCGACATCGTACGCATGAATCGGCCTCGGTAATCGACTGGACTACGGCTGATGTCTGGCTCTCGCCGAGCTTTCTCGCTGTGTTCGGTGCGAGAGTCGTTCATACCGCATTCGGAGCACATGGTGTAGCGCCCGGTGAGCTTCGATGGCTTCGAGGGGTGCGTTCGATCCGGCGAATCTCATCATGTCGTTCCGATCGGACGTTCTCCCATGCCTTCCGGCGCGTGAGCGACGTCCTTCGTTGTGACGTCAATATTTCTGGTAAGAGATTATGAGTGGTCACTCACGTAGTAGAGTTTACTGACATATAGCCGACTGGCTAGCACCGAGTGCCCTTCCGGGACTGCTAAGCGGTCATGCGGCTTGCGATTCTTGTGTTGGCTTCTTCTGAAACGGAGAACGTGGGTCGTCAGGGGGAGGGATTCCATGTTCATCGGTGCGGAGACCGACTTGCCCCGGTCAGTCCTGAACGGACCGCAGGAGCGGGCGCGCGTCTACATCGCGGGGAACGGTGTCCCGGCGCGCCTCCTTCGACGCACGTTGCGCCAGGTCGGCGCGAACGTGGAGCTCGGGCGCGGCGCGCTGCCGCCCGATGCGCCCGGCAGCGGCTACCCGGAGGTGGTCTTCACCACCCAGGACGGGGAGCTCGACCCCGAGGCCTGCATCGCTGCCTGGTCGCGCGTCGACGGCATCGCCGTGATCGCGTTCCAGACGACCGAGGTGAGTGATCGACTGCGGTTCTTCGACGCCGGTGCGGACGATGTGTGGGCGCTGGACATCACGCCAGAGGAAGCCGGCGCCCGTCTGCGGGCCGTGCTGCGCCGTCTTGGCCCTCACCGCCGGCTGGACCTGACCGACGGCCAGCGTGCGGTTGCCATCACACGGAACGACCTGATGGTCGAGGGCGTCTCGATCCGCATGACGCGGATCCGGCATCACCTCCTGTTCGTGCTCGCCGAGAACCACCCGCACACCACGGGACACGATGAGCTGATCGAGAAGGTCTGGGGTTACCAGGTCGTCGGTGACGAGCCGGGCTTCGTCCAGACGCAGGTCTCCCGCCTGAGGCGCGAGCTGGACCAGGCCGGACTGCCCGACTTCGTGCGTACCGCGCGCGGGGTGGGATATGGCATCTGCCCGGAGTTCGTCCGGCCGGCGCTCGCGCTCTAGGCCTCCGGCGTTCGCCTGGACGCCCTCCACCGCACCGCTGCGGCCCGCCGCCTGAACCCGCTGGGGCCCCGGACGCAGGGAGGTTGCTAGCCGCCCGTCGCCGTCGAGGGTGTCCCCTCGCTGGCCGGTCCGTCCCCAGGCGCCATCGGCTCCGACCGGGGCACGCTCACCGTGATGCGGGTGCCGCCGCCGGGCGATGAGACGAGCTCGAACGTGCCGCCCACCAGCTCCACGCGCTCCTGGAGGCCCAGCAGCCCGAGTCGGTAGCCCTCGGCGGCTTCGGTTTCCTCGCGCTCGGCGTCCGGAAGGGCGGGGTCGGAGCCGTCGCCGTCGTCCCCGACCACGAGCGTGATCCGGGCCGGGTCGCGGTAGTCGAGCACGACGTCCACCACGCCGGCCCCCGAGTGCTGTCCGGCGTTCGCGATCGTCTCCTGCGCGATCCGGTAGAGGACGATCTCGGTCGACTGGTCCACGGTCCGGGCCTCACCGAGCTGGTGCATGTTCAGCCGCATCCCCGCAGGCAAGAGGGCTGCCTCCCCGGCGCTGCTGATCGCGGAGGCGAGCCCGAGGTCATCGAGGACGGCCGGTCGGAGGCTCGCCATCACACCGCGGAGGTCGGCGAGCGCCGTGCGGAGATAGTCGGTGCCACGGTCGAGGTAGTCCTCCGCCACGTCGTGCCGGCCGCGCTCGCGCTCCTGCCGGGAGGAGGTGAGGAACATCAGCGAGCCGGCGAGGAGTTGTGCGGGGCCGTCGTGGATGTCATGCGCGACGCGGCGGCGCTCTTCCTCGCCGACGAGGAGGAGGCGTCGGGCCAGCTCCCCGCGCTCCTCGGCCCGCCGGTGCAGATCACTGATCACCCGGTCTCGTTCGCCGGCGGTCTCCTGCTCCGGGGTCACGTCGGCGATGAACACGTCCACCGCGTCGGCGTCCTCGCTCCGCGCGAGCGTCAGGCGCAACCAGCACGAGGCACGGTCGGCGTGCGGTCGCTCGTGGACGGCGGTGGACTCGCGGGCGCTACCGGCGAGGAGGTCGTCGATGCGGGCGTGGAGCCCGGCGGCGAACTCCCCATGCTCCCGCGGCCACCGTGCCACGAGCGCCTCGAGGCTCGCCTCGCCGAGGAGCGTCGCGGCGCGGTTGTTCGCGAGGAGCACCGTGCCGTCTCGGGCGAGCCGCAGGATCCCGACCGGCGCGCCCTCGAGGATGGCGCGGTGGATGGCGGGCGCATCGAAGTGCGATGAGTCGGGGGGGACGGGGGCGCGTGCGCCGGGTCCCGAGGGGTCGAGGAACGCATCGCTCATCTGCGTCGCCTCCGTGCCTGCCCTCGCCATCGCGAAGCCTCTCACCCTGCCGGCGAGGTGCAAGGCCAACCGGCCAAACGCGGGCCCGCGCGACTCGGCTGATGCGCGGGCCGCCCTCGGTGCCGGTCCGACAGAAAGCCGACAGGTGCACGCGGGCGCGGCCAGGGCGCATCGGGGGCGGCGCGGTCGCTAGCCGGGGTGCCACGTGGTCGATCTCAGGGCGGGGGCGGAGCCGGGCGCGGGGCGACGCGACTGCGGGCGTTCGACGCCCGGCCGCCCCTCCCGAGGGGATTCCCTGATCGTCCGGACCGCGGGGCTGCCGACTCTCCTCATGAAATCAGTCGCGCCGGATTGGGCGGCGCAAGCCCCGACAGGGATGTCGGGGAGCCACGGCTAAGGAGGCCATCGGCATGGCGGTCATCATCAACACGAACGTCGCGGCGCTGAACGCTCAGCGGAACCTCGGCGTCACCAGCTCGAAGACGAGCAAGACGCTGGAGAAGCTCTCCAGCGGTCTGCGGATCAACCGCGCGGCGGACGACGCCGCCGGCCTCGCGATCAGCGAGAAGATGCGTGCCCAGATCCGCGGCATGCAGCAGGGCCAGCGGAACGCCCTGGACGGCGTCTCCATGCTCCAGACCGCTGAGGGCGCGCTCGACGAGGTGCACTCCATCCTCCAGCGCCTGCGCGAACTGACGGTCCAGGCCGGCAACTCCACCCTCTCGTCGTCCGACCGCACCGCGATCGGCGAGGAGATGGTGGCGCTCAAGTCTGAGGTCGACAACATCGCCCAGCGCACCCGGTTCAACGGCCTCAACCTGCTGAACGGCTCGCTGGCCGTGACGCTGGACGCGGGCACGTCGACCGCTGACACCGCGACGGCGACCGCGAACGGCGCCACGGTCTCGGTGGCGAGCATCGACGTCGGCAACGCCGACGCCAGCTCGACGTACAACCTGTCGAACTCGGGCGCGGTCCTGACCGCCTCGGTGACGGCCTCCGGTTACACCCGGTCCGAGACCTTCACGGTCCAGGACATGGGCGCGAACGGTACGCAGGCGGTGATCTTCGAGGAGCTCGGGGTCACGCTGAACCTGTCGCACGACGCCAACGCCGGCAACGTGACCGGTGCGGGCATCGCGACGGGCCTCAACGGCACGACCGTGGTGACCACCGCGTCCTCGTCGGCCTCGTTCCGTGTCGGCTCGGAGGTCGGTGACGACATCACCCTGTCGTTCAGCGACATGCGCTCCTCGGCGCTGGGCAACGCCTCCAAGCTGTCGACGCTCGTCGCCGACAACTCGGCGGTGTCGACCACGGCCAAGGCGGACACGCTGCTCGCTTCGCTCGACACGGCGATCGGGCAGGTCTCGACCTTCCGCGCCGTCCTTGGTGCCCGCCAGAACCAGCTGGAGACGGCGATCAACTCGCTCGGCGTCTCGGCTGAGAACCTGTCGGCGTCCGAGTCCCGCATCCGCGACGCGGACATCGCCGCGGTGTCGTCGCAGATGATGACCAACCAGATCATGCAGCAGGCCGGTGTGTCGGTGCTCGCCCAGGCGAACACCGCCCCCCAGTCGGTGCTCTCCCTGCTCCAGGGCTAGCCCGCGGCCGGTCGGTCGGTTCGGTTCCCGAGGGGGCCCCGCGCGAGCGGGGCCCCCTCGCGTTCCCGCTGTACCCGGGCCCGAGCTGGCACGCCGCGGGCCGGCACCCTCCAGGGTCGCGCAGGTGCGCTGTGGTCGCGCCGGCACCGGCCGCCCGGTAGTGGCAATGTGCTGACAGGATCATGACTGCTCCGAGGGGGCCGCGCGGCGAGGATCACGGCATGGTGATCGTGATCCGCTGCGATGTGTGCCAGGCCGGGCTTGAACGGGAGACGGTTGCGCTCTCGTTCACGAAGACCGCGCGCCTCGTGGACAAGTCCGGTGAGGTGCGCGTCATCGACTCCGGCGACGTCGAGGACTACCTCCTCTGCGCGCGCTGCGCACGCTACGTCGAGCGTTGCATCACGACCCTCGAGGCGTCACGGAGCCACGCATGATCAACGTCCGCGCTTGCGACATCTGCCACATTCCGCTGGGCAACCAGGTGACCCGCCTGGAGCTGGTGCGGGGCGCCGTGATCTTCCTCCCGCGCGACCGCTGGTCCGTGGAGCCGTCGCCGGCGGGCATGCGGGTGCGCATGATCTGTCCCGCCTGCGACCAGTACCTCCGCGAGAGCGTCCAGCACCTCATCTCGATGGTGAGTCCCGGGACCGCCGCTAGCGACGACGCGAGCCGCGCCGTCGCCTAGCCGCTCGTCCAAACGTGCGCTGCTCACGCCAGCACGTCCGCTAAGCGAGCGCAGTGCGCCCGCTTCTCTTCTCCCCGGCAGCCCACGCCCTCCGCCCCACTCGGCGCATGAACCTCCGCACCCTTCCGCACGCCGGGCGGTCCCAGGTCCCTGCGCGAGCAACCCGGCGTCCCACGCACGCCACGAGGCCCGGGCATTGCCCGGGCCTCGTGACGTCGGTGCGTGGCTCGCGGTCGGAGCGAGCGTGGGCCGGCTAGGCGCTCAGGCGCATCGACTCCACGGAGCGGCGGTAGAAGTTGCCGCCCATGCGGTCGAAGCCCTCGAGGTCGGCGCCCAGGAGCGCCTCGGTAGCGCCGATGAAGAGCACCCCGCCGGGGCGCAGTGACTTCTGGAAGCGCTGGACGAGGTCCGTCTTGACCTGGCCCTCGAAGTAGATCATCACGTTGCGGCACGCGATGAGGTCGAAGCCAGTGTCGAAACGGTCGCGGAGCAGGTTCAGCTCCGCGAAGCGGGCGCCGGCGAGCAGGTTCGGCTTCGCCGTGAACCCCTGGGGGCCCTCGGTGAAGTACCGGGCGCGGTCCTCCGAGGAGATGCCGGCCATCTCGTGCGCTGCATACGGCCCGCCGGCCTTCGCCTTCGCGAGCGAGGCGTGGTCGAAGTCCGTCGCCAGGATCTTCGAGCCGCGGAGCGCGTCCATACGGTCGAGGCTGATCGCGAGCGATACGGGCTCCTGGCCGCGTGAGCAGCCGGCGCTCCAGATCTTGAGCGAGCGCTGCGTCCCCAGGAGGTGGGGGAGGACCTGCCGCTGGAGCAGCTCCCACTGCGCGGGGTCGCGGAAGAACTCCGTGACGTTGATCGTGAGCATGTCGCGGAGCGCCTGCAGGAGCTCCTTGTCCGACTGCAGCCGCCCGATCAGGTCGTCCGCATTCGCGATGCCCTGGCGGGCGAGGAACGTCCCAATGCGGCGACGCATCTGCTGCTGCTTGTAGGCAGTGAGGTCGAGCCCCAGCACCTTCTCCAGGTGCGAGGTCAGGCGGGCGAAGGTGATGTCGTCCATGTCTGGGTTACCTGATCCCGGCCCGGACGGCCGGTCGTGCCGTCGCGTGCCGGACTATGGCGGAAGCGATCTTGTCACGCGGCAGGATCTCGTCGGCGAGGCCGGCGTCCGCGATCGCGCGCGGCATGCCGTATACGACGCAGGTCGACTGGTCCTCCACGATGATCGTGCCGCCGGCGTCGCGGATGAGCTGCGCGCCGCGCTTGCCATCGCGGCCCATGCCGGTGAGGACCACCGCGAGGGGCTGCGCGCCGGGCAGGCGGGCGATCGACTCCATCGTCACGTTCACCGCCGGGCGCACGCCCTCCTCGGGCGGCGTCTCGGTGAGGACGGCGCGACGGCTGGAGTCGAACTCCAGGTGGAAGCCGCCCGGGGCGAGCAACGCCCGCCCGGGCTCCAGGCGCATGCCTGCCTCGGCCTCGTCGACGTGCAGGGGCCCGAGCTGGTCGAGGCGCTGCGCGAGCGACTTCGTGAAGCCGGCCGGCATGTGCTGCACGATCACGATCGGCAGTCCGAAGTCCGGGGGGAGAGAGGTCATGACTTCCCGGACAGCGGACGGGCCTCCCGTGGAGGCGCCGATCAGGAGGATGCGCGACTGCCACGCGCCCCGGAACGCACGCGGGGCGTGCGAGGGCGGCGCCAGCCGGCGTCGCACGCGCGCGTGGGCGGCGTGGCGGACCTTGTCCGCCAGCGTGTCCGCCATCGCTCCATCGAAGAAGCCGGAGCTCGGCTTCGCGATGAAGTCCACCGCGCCCAGCTCCAGCGCGCGGATCGTCGCGTCAGCACCCTCGGAAGTGAGGCTGCTGCACATGACGACCGGCACCGGGCGGTCCTGGAAGAGCAGCTCCAGAGTCTGGAGCCCGTCCAGGTGCGGCATCTCCACGTCGAGCGTGACGACGTCCGGCTTCAGGCGGTCGATCGCATCCAGCGCCTGGCGGCCATCGGCTGCGGAGCCGACAACCTCGATGTCCTCGTTGGCATCGAGGTGCCGGCGCAGGATGGCGCGCACGGTGGTGGAGTCATCCACCACCAGGACGCGGATGGGGGCTCCGTCCCCGGCCGCCATTAGCTGACTCCGACCAGCTTGATGAGGGTGGACTGCACGCGCTCGGCGTTGAAGGGCTTCACCACGAAGTCCTTGGCGCCGGTCTTGATGGCCTCCATCACGATCTGCTGCTGGCCCATGGCGCTGACCATGGCGACCTTCGCGCCCGGGTCGTGCTGAAGGATCTCGCGGAGCGCCTCCATGCCGTCCTTGTTGGGCATCGTGATGTCCAGGAGCACCGCGTCAGGCGCGCGCTCCTTGAAGAAGTTGACCGCCTCGACCCCGTCCGAGGCTTCGATGACCTCGTGGCCAAGGGCCTGGACGACCTGGGCGCTCTTCATCCGCATGAAGGCGGCGTCGTCTGCAATGAGAATCGTTGCCATCTGTGTTGCCTCTCTCAGCCGGCAAGCCGGCCTCGTTACTCCTTTGGTCCGGCGGTCGAGACCTCGATCCGGCCGGTTCCCACATCGAGGCGGACGGTCCGCCCCCGCGTGCCGCCGAGATGCTCCTGCTTCACCGGGAGCCGTTCGGCGGCCAGCGCCTTGCGCGCGGCGGCGGCGTTCCGCTCGCCGATTTGCATTGTGTTCGTCCGTCCCGGCACCTCGAGCATCGAAGCACCGCCGACGAGCTGGACCTGCATCCGGGTCCGCTGCGCCCCGGCACGCTCCATCTCAGCGAGGAGCAGCGGGACCGCCAGGTCCACGAACTTCGCGGGGCTGGTCTCCGAGACCCGTCCCGCGACGCTGTCCGGGAGCACCATGTGCGCCATGCCCCCGACCTTCGCGGATGCGTCGTAGGCGACGAGCGCCACGCACGATCCAAGGCCGAGGCAGGTCAGCACGGAGCCCGGTGCAGCGGACACGGCCCACTCACCCAGCCCGAGGGCCCGCTCGGTGGTCGTAGCGACCATCTACGCGACCTTCGTGCTGTTGACGATCGTTTCGAAGAGCTCCTGCGTCGGCATCACCATGAACACGCCGTTGATGTCCTGGCCGTGGACCCGGAACGTCGCTTCCGCGACGTAGGTGTCGTCCTGCGTGAGCAGGATGTCCGCCGAGACCACGTCCAGCAGCGCGCCGGCCATGTCCGTCATGACGGTCGGCGGCGAGGGCGACAGGGCGAGGCCCGTGGCGTCCGCGATCGCGCCCAGGAAGAACGCGCCGATGATGTTGCCCATCTCGCCCAGCGCGGAGCGGCCCATGCCGTCCAGCGAGTCCGTGGTCGAGACCGGCTGGCCCATCAGCAGGTCCACGAACGCCAGCGCGATGCTGGGTTCGTACATCAGCATCAGGTGGCCGTCCGCGCTCCCGGAGACGCTGAGGTAGATCCCCACCGCCTCCTGGTCGCGGCCGCCGAAGGCGTTCGAGACCTCCGTGACCGGCACGCGCTTGAGGGCGAGGTCGTTGACCTCGATGTCCGCGCCGATCATCTCCGACAGGCCTGCCATGGCCTTCTTCGTGCCCAGCTGGACGAGGTCGGACCAGGGTCCGAAGTCTTGTTCGCTCACGAAGCGATCCTTTCCAACACGGTCTCGTCGGCCGCGGCCGGTTGGTCGCTCTGCCGTGATGCCTTAATGAGGATGGGGACGTCGACGATCAGGACCACCTGGCCGTCCCCGAGGACGCTGGCGCCGGCGATGCCTCGCGAGCGTCCAAGGAACTGCCCGAGTGACTTGACGACGACGTCCTGCTGTCCGACCAGCTGGTCCACCGCGAGCGCGATCGGACGGTCCGACTCGCTTTCGCTGGCGCGGACGACGACCACGTACGGGCTCTCCTCCGCGGTGCGACCGGCGCGCCCCCGGGCCTGCAGGACGTCGTCCAGGCGGACCATGGGCATGACCGTGTCGCGGGTGCGGAGGTGGAGCACCGGCCGGCGGTTGATCGTCCGGACCTGCTCCGCATCCGGACGCAGCGTCTCCTGCACGTACGTCAACGGGATGGCGTACGTGGTCTGACCGCAGCTCACGAGGAGGCCACGGAACGTCGCGAGGGTGAGCGGGAGGCGGAGGCGGAACACGGTGCCCTCGCCGGGCGTGGTGTCCACCTCGATCCGTCCGCCGAGCGACTCGATGTCGCGGCGGACGATGTCCATCCCCACGCCGCGGCCGGAGACCGCGGTGGTGGTGCTCGCCGTGGAGAGGCCGGGCTCGAAGATGAGCTCCACCGCCTCCTTCAGGCTCATGCGTTCCGCCTTGTCGGCGGTGATGATGCCGCGCTCGACGGCCTTCGCCTTGACGCGCGCCGCGTCGATGCCGCGGCCGTCGTCCTGCAGGGCGATCACGATCTGGCCCTGCTCGTGCTTGGCCGAGAGACGGAGGATCGAGAGCTCGTCCTTCCCCACCGTCCCGCGCTGTTCCCGCGGCTCGATGCCGTGGTCGCAGGCGTTGCGGATGAGGTGGACCAGCGGGTCCTTGATCTGCTCGATCACGGAGCGGTCGATCTCGGTGTCCTCGCCGGAGAGATCCAGGCGGATGCTCTTGTCCAGTGACCGCGAGAGGTCGCGGACCAGGCGCGGGAACTTCGAGAAGAGCAGCCCCACGGGCAGCATCCGGACCTGCATCATCCGGGCGTGGAGGGCGTCCACGATCTTCTCGAGGTGGTTCGCGGTCTCGGCGAGCGCGTGCGCGCCGTCGTCGCCCTCGAACCGCTCGTTCAGCGTCCGGCTGAGCTGGGAGATGCGCGTGCGGTCGATGACGAGCTCGCCCACCATGTTCATCAGCGCGTCCAGCTGCTCGATGTCGACGCGGACCGAGGGCTGGAGGGACTCCACCTTCGGGGTCTGCGGCGCGCTCGAGCTGCCCCCGCCGGCCGTGGCGGCCGGGGCCGGGGCGTCGCCCTCGCCCCGTTCCGCTGCGTCGTCGTGCTGCGGCGCCTGCGTGGCGCTCGCCTCGCCGGCGACGTACGGCTCGACGCGCACGGTGGCGACATCGTCGATGAGCCCGAGCGTGTGCTCGATGCCGCTCGTCTCGATGGTGGCGCCATCGGCCGCCGTCGCGAGGATCACCGCCTGGAAGGCGGCGCCCACGTTCTCGGACTCGATGTCGGCCTGGCTGGGCGCGGAGGCGATGACCTCGCCCACGTGGTCGAGTTCGTTGAGCAGCTGGAAGCAGCGGACCGCGCGCCAGTCGCTCTCTGGGTCGAGGCTGACCAGGACGGACAGGGCCACGCGGCCGGCCGACACGCCCTCCTCGATGCGGAGGGTGGCCGCCTCGTCCAGGACGAGAGGGGCAGGGCCGTCCGCGCGCTTCGTCGCGCCGGCGTCACCTTCGGCGTAGGCGCGGATCGCCTCCACCAGCGAGTCGACGTCGACGCCCGAGGGGCCGTCGGAGCTGATCGCGTCCTTGAGGGCGCGGATGCCGTCCAGGCACTGCAGCAGGACATCCACGACGTCCTGGTTGATGCCCATCGTCCCCTTGCGGACCTTGTCGAAGAGGTCCTCCATGGCGTGCGTCAGGCGCGCCATGTCCTCCAGGCCCAGCATCCCGCTGGAGCCCTTCAGGGTGTGGGCGACACGGAAGATCTCGCCGATCAGGTCGTCGGAGACGCCGTCCTGCTCGAGCCGGACGATCTGCTCGTCCAGGGACTCGATGAGGGTCTCGGCTTCCTGCAGGAAGACCTTGAGGTCATCCGGGCTGATGTCGATGTTGCTCACGCTGGAGCTTCCCTTCTCCGGCGCGTCGCTAGGCTGCGGCGCTGTCCGCGGTGGCCTGGGCGGCAGCGACCTGAGCGCCGACCTGCGCCGGCACCTGGTTCATGAGGGCGCGCTCGAGGTCGAGCAGGATCAGGAGGTGCTCCTCCTGCTTGGCGATGCCCTCGATGTAGAAGGACTCCTCGGTGGTCGTGGTGGCCCCGGGGGCCTCCACGGAGCTGCTGGAGATCCGCCGGACCTCCGTCACGGCGTCCACCACGACGCCGATGTTCTCGCCGTTGATGTCCACGACGAGGACCCGCGTGTCCGGGGTCAGCTCCGTCGCCGCGAGGCGGAACCGCGTGCGCAGGTCCACCACCGGGATCACGCGGCCGCGGAGGTTGATCACCCCGCGCACGTGCTCCGGGGTGCCCGGCATTTGCGTGACGGTTGGCATCCGGATGATCTCGCGGACAGTGTTGATGTCAGTGCCGTACTTCTCGTCACCGAGTTCGAAGACGACTACCTGGCGTTCCTCGATGTCTGTCACTTCCGCGCCTCCCGGTCGAATCGATCTGATGTCCCGGGCGGTCTGACCGCGCGGGTGTCCTCAGGAGATTCGACCGGGCCGCTGCGCCCCCGAGCGGGAGAGACCCGCCCTGACACGAGGTTGACAGGATGGTGAGAGGTTTTGCGGGAGGGGGCCAGAGCGCCGCCGAACGGCGGCGCGGCCGGAGGCCGCGGGACTAGCCCGCGGCCTCGGTCGTGCGCGGGGAGTCGGTGTCGCTCACGAGCGAGATTGCGTAGCCGAGGCCGTACACGGTCTCGATCACGTCCCCCGCGCCGAGCTTGGAGAGCTTTCGGCGCAGGCGGGAGATGTGCTGCTGCACGAAGTTCGCGTCCGGTACGGTCTCGTACCCCCAGACGCGGCCGGAGAGGTCCGCAGCGGAGTAGGCGCGTCCCGGCTGCTCCAGCAGGACCTGCATGATGCCCACCTCGGAGCGGGTCAGGCGGGCGCGCTGTCCGCCGACCTCCACCTCGCCGTTGCCGAGGAGGAGGCGCAGCCCGTGGGGGCCTTCGATCGCGTCGCGCCGGCGCGAGCCGGTGCGACGGAGGACGGCCTCGATCCGCTTGCGCAGCTCGAACAGGTGGAACGGCTTGACGACATAGTCGTCTGCGCCGGCCTCGAAGCCCGCGATGCGGTCGCGCGGTGTGTCCGCGCTCGACACCACGATCACGGGCGTCTGCGAAGCCGACCGGACCTCGTAGCAGATGTCCAGGCCGGAGCCGTCCGGTAGTCGCACATCCGTGACGAGCAGGTCGAACTCGTGGGAGGCGAGCATCTGACGGGCACGGCGGGCGCTGGTCGCCCACTGCACCTCGTAGCCGGCAGCCTGGAGGGCGCCGTGCAGGACCTCGCCGGTCTGCGCCTGATCCTCGATCACGAGGATGCGGGCACGCGGCGCCTGGCCGGAAAAGACCGGCTGCTGTGCGCCACCCGGAGTCGAGCCGTAGGACTCATTCATATGCATGTCGTTCCAGCGTGCCGCGCGGAACCAACCTCAATGAAGGATCATCGGACCGGCGGGGAGCCTGGACAGACCGCCCTCCTCCGCTCCCCTGGAGAACCAATCCTCTCCTGATCCTGACATCGAGAAGCGCCCAGATCTCGACAAATCCAGCATATGTCGACCGGCAGCCGGCGGGTGAGGAGGCTCCTGTCAACAGTGTGTTGTTCCCGGTGCCATGAGGTGTTGAGAGGGCTTCCCCGACTCACAGCGGACCCGACCGCTCCGACAGTTCCTGCGACACCGAGAACGCAGTGACCGCCCCCGTGGGGCATGAGGAGCCTGGACGTGGCCATCATCGACAACGCCGACCGAGACGTGCGACTGAAGTGGGTGCAGCTCACCCCGCAGGACGCCGAGCGCATCCGACGGGCGGCTGAGTTCCTTCGACCG
The DNA here is from genome assembly GCA_050250415.1 of Dehalococcoidia bacterium. GTDB lineage: Bacteria > Chloroflexota > Dehalococcoidia > UBA2979 > UBA2979 > W-Chloroflexi-9. The sequence continues at coordinate 146,530 of JBFWOO010000005.1, forward strand.
CAGTCGAAGGAGATCGTGAAGCGCTTCTACGACCACTCCTTCCAGTTCCCGCAGTTCACGGCCAAGCTGGGCTTCGCCAACAGCAACCGCGACCGCCTTGAAGGCGCGCAGCACGATTACTTCCTGAAGGTTCTGGACCCCACCTTCGACCAGGAGTACTTCCAGTACCGGCAGAAGATCGGTGACGTCCACGCCAAGCTGGACGTGAAGCCGCGCTGGAACCTGGGCAACTACGCCACGTACGCGGAGCTCATCTTCGCGGAACTCTCCAAGCACCTCCAGGGTGACGAGCTCACGCAGACCCTGCTCTCCTTCCAGAAGGTGTTCACGCTGGATGGCTCCCTCGCGGTTGAGTCCTACGTCGACGGCCTGATGGACCGCCTGGTCGACGTGAACGACCGCCTCGTCCCGGTCTCGGCGGGCCTCGCCGAGGGCGCCGACCAGGTGGAGACTGCCTCTCGCGAGATCGCGGACGCGATCATGCAGGTCGCCCGCGGCGCCGGTGAGCAGACCGAGTCGCTGCTGCAGGTGAACCACGACCTCGAGAGCGTCCTTCAGACCATCGTGGGCGTGGCCGAGTCGGCCGCCCGCCAGGCCGAGGAGAGCGACGCCGCGGGCGGCGACGCCGCGAGCATGAACGCCGGCCTCAGCGACGTCGTGGAGCGCTCACGCCTCGCAGCGTCCCAGGGCGCCGAGGCGCTCTCGGCAGCCGAGCAGGGGATGCACTCGGTTTCGGACACCATCAAGGCGATGGAGACCATCAACACCGCCGTCGTCTCCACCTCTGTCGAGATCGGAGAGCTCAGCAAGAGCGGCCGTGAGATCGGCACGATCACCGAGACGATCGCCGCCATCGCGGACCAGACGAACCTGCTCGCCCTCAACGCCGCCATCGAGGCGGCGCGGGCCGGGGACGCCGGCCGCGGCTTCGCCGTCGTCGCCGACGAGGTGCGGAGCCTGGCGGAGCGCGCGAGCCGCGCGGCGAAGGACATCGCCCGGCTCATCGAGTCCGTGCAGGACGGCATGAAGCGCTCGGTGGACGCGATGGCGTCCGTCGAGAAGGACGTCGAGGCCGGCGCCGACAAGGCGCGCGAGGCAGGCGACTCGCTCCAGTCGATCGTCGCCCTCTCCCGCGACGTGAACGCGGCGGTCAGCGCGATTGAGGAGACCACGCAGGAGGTCCAGCAGACCTCGGAGCGGCTCTCGAACCGCGTGACGGAGGTGGGCGCGCTGGCGCAGAACACCTCGGTCGTGACCGCGGACGCGCGCGAGCGCCTGGGCGAGCTGCGGGAGCGCGTCTCGACCATCAGCGCCATCGCGGAGGAGAGCGCTGCCTCCGCCGAGCAGGTCTCGGCGAGCACGGAGGAAGTCTCCGCCCAGATCGGCGAAGTGGCCGGCCAGTCCGCCGTCCTCTCGCAGCTGACGAGCGAGGTCACGGAGTTCCTGCAGTTCGTCGGGGCCGTGCCCGCTTCGCAGAAGCCAACCTCCATCACCGCGCGGCGCAGCGCCGCGTAGAGAGCGTCCGGCCGGGTCCCCCTCCCGGCGGTCCCCCGTTCGTCCGGCCCCGCGGAGCCCCACTCCGCGGGGCCGGACGGCTCCCTTCGGTCGGCGCGTGGTCGCGCCAACCTTGCAGTTGCGTGTCCGGATGCACTCATCGCGGCGCGTCCCCTCCTCGAACCCTGCGTGGTGGCACCCCGAGACCGACAGTCACGGTGCCGACCACGTAGAGGGCCCGCGGAGCTGGCCCTCCCATCCCCTCGCTGGAGGGGGAGAGCCAGGGAGCAGGCGAGATGTCGAACGGGGACCGCGAAGTCCGGCTGCGGTGGGTGCAGCTGACGCCGGAGGATGCCGAACGGATCCGCGCGGCGGCGGAGTTCCTCCGCCCCCACGCCGAGGAGATCGCCCGCAGCTTCTACGACCACTCCTTTCAGTTCCGTGAGTTCGCGGCGAAGACGCGCGAGGCGGGGACGACGCGGGAGCAGCTGGAGGCATCCCAGCTCGCCTACTTCCTCGACCTGCTGGATCCATCGCTCGACGAGGCGTACTTCGCCCGTCGCCGGGCCATTGGCGCGCGTCACGCGCAGCTGGGCGTGACCCCGCGCTGGAACCTCGGCAGCTACGCCACCTACGCCGCGCTCGTCTACCCGCTCCTGGAGCAGCACCTCCAGGGCCCGGAGCTCGCCGCGACGCTGCTCGCCTTCCAGAAGGTGTTCACGCTGGACGGGGCGCTCGCCGTCGACTCGTACATCGCGCACGGCCTCGTCGCGCGGGTGGCGGACACGACCGGCCGCCTCGCCCCGGTCGCCGAGGGCCTCACGCGTTCGAGCGAACAGGTGGAGGAGGCGTCCAGGGAGATCGCGGACGCCATCTCCCAGATCGCCCGCGGCACCTCGGACCAGACCATCTCGCTCGTCGACGCGAGCCGCGACGTCTCGCTGGTGCTCGAGAACATCGAGACGATCGCGGAGGCCGCCGGCCGGCAGCGCGAGGAGACTGAGGCCGCCCGCCTTGACTCCGAGGGCATGCAGGAGTGCCTGAACGACGTCGTCGAACGCTCACACCTCGCCGCGGGGAACGGCGCGGAGGCGCTCGATGCCGCGGTGCAGGGCAAGCAGGCGGTCGTCGATACCGTGAAGGCGATGGAGACGATCAACGCCGCGGTGATCTCGACGTCGGACCAGATCGGCGAGCTGAGCAAGAGCGGGCGCGAGATCGGGACGATCACCGAGACCATCGGCGCGATCGCCGACCAGACCAACCTCCTCGCGCTGAACGCCGCCATCGAGGCGGCGCGCGCCGGTGACGCCGGACGTGGCTTCGCCGTAGTCGCCGACGAGGTGCGCAGCCTGGCGGAGCGCGCGAGCCGCGCCGCGAAGGACATCGCGGAACTGATCGCGACCGTCCAGGCGGGGATGAAGCGCTCGGTGGAGGCGATGTCTTCCGTGGAGCAGGATGTGAACGCGGGCACGGAGAAGGCCCGCGAGGCGGGATCCTCGCTCGAGTCGATCGTCACGCTCTCCCGCAGCGTGAACGAGGCGGTCACCTCGATCGAGGAGAAGGTGAACGCCTCGCGGACCACGGCAGAGCAGCTGGTGAACCGGATGAACAGCGTTGGCGCCGTGGCATCGGAGACGTCGGACCTGGCCGGCGGGGCGCGCGAGCGCATGGCCGGCCTCCGCGAACGCGTCGCTGCCCTCAGCGCCATCGCCGAGGAGAGCGCGGCGTCCTCCCAGCAGGTGTCCGCGGCGACGGAGCAGGTCTCGGCGCAGATGGGCGAGGTCTCGGGCCAGAGCCTCACGCTCGCGGATCTCGTGACGGAGATGACGGCGTTCCTGGACTCGCTCGAGGACAGCGAAGTCGACGCGGCCCCGACGGCGATTACCGGGGCGTGGTCCAAGGCCGCCTGACCCCGACCGCATCGCCTCCCCTCGTCGCCCCCGGAGCGCCCCCGCTGCTCCGGGGGCGCTCCGGGTGACCTCTCCCCGTGTGGCCCTATCCCCCGTGCGGCTGGCCCGCGCTACGTTGCGCGGGCGACGGCTGAGCGGGCGAGGAGCACGACGTGGGCGAGACGCCTTCCCATCACCCCGCACCGGTGATCGGCGTCATCGGCGGTTCGGGCCTCTACGAGATCGATGGCCTGCGCGACACGGAGTGGCTGGACATCCAGTCGCCGTTCGGCGCGCCCTCTGATCAGCTGCTTACCGGCACGCTGGAGGGGACCCGCGTCGTCTTCCTGCCGCGCCATGGACGCGGGCACCGGCTCTCGCCCTCGACGATCAACTACCGCGCGAACATCGACGCGCTGAAGCGCGCCGGCGTCACGGATGTGCTCTCGCTCTCGGCGGTCGGATCGCTGCGCGAGGACCTCGCGCCCGGCACCTTCGTGCTCGTCGACCAGTTCGTGGACCGGACGTTCGCCCGCGACAAGAGCTTCTTCGGCGCGGGCATGGTCGCCCACGTCTCGATGGGCGATCCGGTCTGCCGCCGTCTCGGGGATGCCCTCGAGGGCACCGCGCGGAGGCTCCAGCTCCCGCTCCACCGCGGCGGCGCCTACCTCGCGATGGAGGGGCCGCAGTTCTCCACGCGCGCGGAGTCGATGGTCTATCGCTCGTGGGGCTGCGCGGTCATCGGCATGACGAACATGCCGGAGGCGAAGCTCGCCCGCGAGGCGGAGCTCTGCTACGCCACGGTCGCGATGGTCACGGACTACGACACGTGGCACGCGGACCACGACGAGGTGGACGCGTCGACGGTCGTCCGTGTCCTGACCGAGAACGCGGGCCATGCGCGCGCCCTCGTGCGCGAGGCGGCGCCGGCGATCGCCGCGGCGCGGCCGGACGTCTGCCCGGCGGGGTGTGATCACGCGCTCGACAGCGCGATGATCACGGCGCCGGAGGCGCGCGATCCGGGCGTGCTCGCCAGGCTGGATGCCGTCGCCGGGCGGGTGCTGGGGAGGGAGGGGTGATGCGGGACGTCGAGGGACAGTCCGTGAGGGGCCTCATCCGCACGATCCCGGACTACCCGAAGCCGGGGATCCTCTTCCGCGACGTGACGACGCTGCTGGCGGACGGGGCCGGCCTCCGTGCCGCGATCGATGCGCTCTCCGCGCCATACACGGAGCAGGCCGTGGGGAAGGTCGCCGCGATCGAGGCCCGTGGGTTCATCCTTGGTGGGGCGATCGCGGACCGCCTCGGCGCCGGCTTCGTGCCGGTGCGGAAGCGCGGGAAGCTGCCGTTCACGACGGTGGGCGTGGACTATGCCCTCGAGTACGGCGTGGACCGCGTGGAGGTGCACACGGACGCGATCGAGCGTGGCGACCGCATCCTCCTCGTGGACGACCTCATCGCGACGGGTGGGACGGCGATCGCGGCATGCGACCTCATCGAGCAGCTCGGTGGGGTCATCGTCGGCGTGGCGACGATCATCGACCTGCCCGACCTCGGCGGCTCGACGCGCATCCGAGAGCGCGGCCTCGCCGTGCATGCCCTCTGCGAGTTCGAGGGGCACTAGCCCTCGAGGCGAGCGCCGCTCGGACGCTAGAACTCGATGCCGGGCTGAGCGCGGATGCCCTGGTCGTTGAACGGGTGCTTCACCACCGTCATCTCCGTCACGAGGTCGGCGTAGTCGATCAGCGCCTCGGTGGCGTACCGCCCCGTGATGATGAGGTGCATGTCGGCGGGCTTGTGCTCCCGTAGCCAGGCGATCACTTCGTTGGTGTCGAGCCAGCCGTAGTGCAGCGGATAGGTGAACTCGTCGAGGACGAGGATGTCGAAGCGGCGCTCGGCGATGTAGCCGCGGGCGCGCTCCCAGCCGGCGATCGCGAGGGCGGCGGACTCGTCCAGGTCCTTGCTCTTCCAGGTCCAGCCGTCGCCGGAGCCCTCGACGTGGATGCCGGCGTCACGCGCGGCGCGGATCTCGCCGAACCGCGCGGTCCCGGGCTTGATGAACTGGAGGATCCCGACGGCCATGCCGCGCCCACGCGCGCGGAAGGCGACGCCGAACGCCGCCGTCGTCTTCCCCTTGCCGTTGCCCGTGTTCACGATGACGAGGCCCTTGCGGCGCTTGGCCTTGCGGACCTCCTGGCGGTACGCCTCGGACTCGACGTGATCGCGGCTGCTCATGGGTGCCCCCGGGCTCGCACGGACGGTCGGGGCGCATCGCCGCTGGGAGCGGCGGGGCTGGCCGTGGCGGTGCGAGCCTGCTACCTCTGTCGATGCCGTCGTCTCCCGACGGCGACCAGCGCCCCCGGCGCCGACGGGGCACCACGAGAGTAGGCGACGCGATGCCGGGTCACATCCTCGCGCTCGACCAGGGCACAACCTCCTCGCGGGCGATGGTGATCGATGACCGCGGGCAGGTGCGGGGCCTGGCGCAGCACGAGTTCCCGCAGTCGTTCCCGCAGCCCGGCTGGGTGGAGCACGATCCGCGCGAGATCTGGACGTCCCAGCTGCTCGCGGCGCGGGAGGCGCTGGCACGCTCGGGCGTGCGGGCCGGGGAGATCGCCGCGATCGGCATCACGAACCAGCGAGAGACCACGCTCATCTGGGACCGCGCGACGGGGGAGCCGATCCACCCGGCGATCGTCTGGCAGTCGCGGCAGACCGCGCCGATCTGCGAGGAGTGGCGCGGACGCGGGCTCGCCGAGCTGGTCGCCGCGACGACCGGACTCGTGATCGACGCGTATTTCTCCGCCTCGAAGGTCCGTTGGCTGCTCGACGCCGTCCCCGGTGCGCGTGAGCGCGCCGAGCGTGGCGAGCTTGCCTTCGGGACGGTGGACTCGTGGCTGGCCTGGCAACTCACCGGCGGCGCGCACGTCACCGACGAGACGAACGCCTCGCGCACCATGCTCTACGACATCGGCGCGCGGACGTGGTCCGCCGAGCTCCTCGCGGCATTCGACGTTCCCGCGGCGCTGCTGCCAGAGGTGCTGCCGTCCTCGGGCGACTTCGGGAGCGCCCGCGCGGAGATCCTCGGCGCGGCGATCCCGATCCGCGGGGTTGCTGGGGACCAGCAGGCGGCGCTATTCGGGCAGGGCTGCGTCCGCCCGGGCGACGCGAAGAACACCTACGGCACCGGCTGCTTCCTGCTCTCCAACACGGGCCCGACACCTCCCCGTTCACGGCACGGACTCCTCGGCACGGTCGCCGCGTCCTCCGACGGCCCCGCGTACGCCCTGGAGGGGTCTGTGTTCGTTGCCGGCGCCGCGGTCCAGTGGCTGCGCGACGGGCTCGGCCTGATCGCGACGGCGGCGGAGTCCGAGGCGGTCGCGCAGTCCGTGGCGGACACCGGCGGGGTGTACCTCGTCCCGGCGTTCGCTGGCCTCGGCGCCCCGTACTGGGACGAGGAGGCACGGGGCGCGCTCGTCGGCCTCACGCGCGGCACCGAGCGGGCCCATGTCGTGCGGGCCACCCTCGAGGCCATCGCCTACCAGTCCGCCGACCTCGTCGCGTGCGTCGAGGCGGACGCAGGCACGCGTCTGGGGGCGCTCCGCGTCGACGGTGGGGCGACGCACAACGGGTTCCTGATGCAGTTCCAGGCGGACATCCTCGGCATCCCCGTCCACCGCCCGAAGAACCTCGAGGTCACGGCGCTCGGGGCTGCCGGGCTCGCGGGGATCGGCGCGGGCGTCTGGGCGGGCGCCGCCGAGTTCGTCGACGCGACCACGTCCGACCTCGACGTGTTCGAGCCGAGGATGCCCGAGTCCGAGCGAGCGGAGCGGGTCGGGGGCTGGCGAGCCGCCGTAGAGCGGACGCGATCTCGCCCGTCGTAGCCGGACGCACGGTCCTGCACGCACGGTCCTGCACGCACAGTCCTGCACGCACAGTCCTGCAACGGCGCCCCGTCGCCGCTTATTGGCCTGCAAGCGTCCGCCCCGGATCGTCCCTGCCAGCCGCGGCGCGCCGCCGCAGCCTGCAAAGGACGCCCCGATGCGAGCACTCACCTGGCGCGGACAGCACGATGTCCGCGTCGAGGATCACCCTGACCCCGCGATCCAGGAGCCGACGGATGCGATCATCCGCGTCACCTCGACGGCGATCTGCGGTTCCGACCTCCACCTCTACGGCTTCCTCGGGCCGTTCATTGATGACGGATCGATCCTCGGCCACGAGGCCATGGGGATCGTGGAGGAGGTGGGTTCGGCGGTGTCCGGCCTGACGGCCGGGGACCGCGTGGTGATCCCGTTCAACATCTCCTGCGGCCACTGCTTCATGTGCCAGCGGCAGCTCTTCGCGCAGTGCGAGACGACGCAGCAGCACGAACATGGCACCGGTGCGGCGCTCTTCGGCTACACGCGGCTGTACGGGTCGGTGCCGGGCGGACAGGCGGAGTACCTCCGTGTCCCGCAGGCGCAGTTCGGCCCGATCCCGGTGCCGGCGGGACCGCCTGATGACCGCTTCCTGTTCCTCTCCGACGTGCTCCCGACGGCGTGGCAGGCGGTCGACTACGCCTCGATCCCGCCGGGTGGGAGCGTGGCGGTCCTCGGCCTCGGGCCGATCGGTCAGATGAGCGCGCGGATCGCGCAGCACCTTGGCGCGCGCGTGATCGGCGTCGACATCGTGCCGGAGCGCCTGGAGATGGCGCGCCGCCGTGGCATCGAGGTCATCGACCGGAACGAGGTCGACGACCTCGGTGACGCGGTACGCGAGCTGACGCAGGGGCGCGGACCGGACTCGGTCATCGATGCCGTGGGGATGGAGGCCGAGGGTTCCCCCGGGGCGCACCTCGCGCAACGGATGACGCGCTTCCTGCCGGACGCCGCGGCTGCGCCCCTGATGCAGCAGGCGGGCATCGACCGCCTGGCCGCGCTCAAGGACTCGTTCGACATCGTCCGCCGCGGCGGGACGGTCTCGATCATCGGCGTCTACGTCGGGTCGCAGGATCCGCTGCCGATGATGCAGCTCTTCGACAAGGGCGTGCGGTTGCGGATGGGGCAGGCCCACGTGAAGCGCTGGATCGATGACCTGATGCCGCTGCTCACCGACGACGGCGACCCGCTGGGGACGCAGGACTTCACGACGCATCGCCTGCCACTGGAGGAGGCCCCGCGCGGCTACGAGATGTTCCAGAAGAAGCAGGACGGGGCGATCAAGGTCGTCCTCGCGCCCTGATGTGGCCCTCGTGATGCTGACGTGGCTGAGACGTCGACGCCCATCCGAGTCGTTCGAGGGTCGCGTCGTCGTCATCACGGGCGGGTCACGCGGCCTCGGCCTGCTGCTCGCGCGTGAGTACGCCGGCCTCGGCTGCCGTGTCGCGATTTGCGCGCGCGATCCCGATGCGCTCGATCGCGCGCGGCGTGACCTCGAGGCACGGGGCGCCGAGGTCCTCGCCGTCCGCTGTGACGTCGGCGACCGCCAGCAGGTGGAAGCGTTCGTCGCGGAGGTATCGGGGCGCTTCGGGGCGATCGATATCCTCGTGAACAACGCGGGCGTCATCCAGGTCGGTCCGATGGAGGACCTGCCGCTCGAGTCGTACGAGCAGGCGATGGCCACCATGTACTGGGGCGTGGTCTACCCAACGCTCGCCGTGCTGCCCTCGATGCGTGCGCGCGGCGAGGGGCGGATCCTCAACGTGACGTCGATCGGCGGGAAGGTGAGCGTGCCTCACCTCTCGCCGTACTCGTCGGCGAAGTTCGCGGCGGTCGGGTTCTCCGAGGGCCTCCACGCCGAGCTGGCCGGCAGCGGGATCAGCGTTACCACGGTGGTGCCGGGACTGATGCGGACAGGCTCGCACCTCAACGCGCTGTTCGGCGGACGCGCACCGCAGGAGGCGACCTGGTTCGCGCTCGGCGCGACGCTGCCGCTGCTCACCGTGAGCGGCGAGCACGCGGCCCGCGCGATCGTCGCCGCCTCGGTCCGGCGGCAGCCAGTCGCGGTCATCGGCGTGCCGCCACGTCTGATCATGTGGCTGCACGGGGTCTTCCCGGGACTCACCTCGCGCCTGATGGGGCTGGTGAACCGTTACCTCTTCCCCGCGCCGTCCGGACGAGGCGTGCCCACGCTGCGGACGGGCCGCGATGCCCTCGCCGAGTCTCGGTTCCCGCTGCTGGACCGCCTGACTGCTCTCGGCGGGCGTGCGGCGGAGCGAACCAACCAGCACCCGAGGCCGGGTCCCGCCTTGCGCACCGTACCGCCGCCCGCGCCGCCACCGCCGCCGCGCGGGTGATGCTGGCTTCCGCTCGTACACTCGCCTCCTGGCGCGCGGTCGGCGGGAGGTGGTGAGACGTGGGCGTGACGATCCGAGGAAACCTGCGCGAGCTGTACCCCGACGTGCTCACGAGCGCGGCGCTCGACCTCCTCGTGACCCTCGCTTCGCTGGACGGGCGGCGCGAGGAGCTGATGGCGGCCCGCCTGGCCCGCCGCGCGGAACGCATCCGCGAAGGCCGTCCGCCGACGTTCCTCGACCCGGATGGCGTGATCGGCGAGACCGGCCTCACGGTCGCCGAGGCGCGCGCCGGACAGTTCATCGGCAGCGAGATTCCTCGGGACCTGCGGCGGCAGTGGATCCAGGGGACGGGGCCCGCGGCGCGGCCGGGGGAGCCGACCGAGCGGTCGATCCGGAACGTCGCCTACGCCCTGCTGTCCGGCGCCGATGGCTGGATGTTCGACGGCGAGGATGCGCTCGGGCAGCTTGGATCGTTGTCCCTCGACAACCAGCGCAACCTGAAGCTGGCGTTCGACCGCGCCCCCGTCTTCCTCGCCGCCGCCGAGCAGGTGGCGAGCGAGGTAAACGCCTGGGCGCGCGGGTTCCTCGGGCGGGAGACGATCGCCGACTGGCGCTCGCAACTGAACGTCACCACGCGCATCTTCCGTCCGCGCGGACTGCACCTCGACGACCGCCACGTGCGGCACGAGGACGGGCGCGGGTACTCCGCGGCGATGGTGGACGCGGCGCTCTATGTCTGCGGCAATCACGCGCGCCTCCGCGCCGACGGCTCCTCGATCGTGCTGTACCTCCCAAAGATCCAGACCGCGGAGGAGGCCGCCCACTGGGACGCGATCCTCGATGCGATCGAGCGGCACCTCGGCCTGACGACAGGCGCGGTCAAGACCTACGTGCTGGTCGAACAGCTGGAGGCGTCCTTCCAGCTGATGGAGATCAGGGCGGCGCTCCGGACTCGCTTCGTCGGGTTCAACACCGGCCGCTGGGATTACATCAACAGCGTGTCCGACGCGATGGCGGGGGCGTCGGAGTTCGTCAACCCGAACATCAGCGACATCACGATGACCTACGGCTACATGCGGAACTACGAGGACCGCGTGCGCCGGGCCGTGAACACGCCCGACCAGGGAGGGCGCTTCGCGCTCTGGCAGGGCGGGATGGAGCCGAACATCCCCGTCGGTTCGGCGGCGGGGGTCGAGGCGGGCATGGCGCGCGCCGTCGCCGGCGCCGAGCGGGAGCAGCGCGAGGGCGCCAGCGGGAAGTGGGTGGCGCACTGGAAGATGGTCCACCTCGTCCGTCCCGTGTGGGAGCGGGCGGAGGCCGAGAACCAGCTCGGGAGGAGCTTCGCGCCCCTCACCTACACGGATGCGGACGCCGCGGGCCTCGTCGCGCTCGAACGGGCGCCGAGGACGGTGACGGGGGCGAGGGACCTCCTCAGTATCGCGCTCCAGTACGCCAACGCGTTCGAGCAGGGGATGCAGGCAGCGGCGCTGAAGCGCGCCGACCTCTTCGGCAACGAGGACATGCTCTACCTCATGGAGGACATGGCCACCGGCGAGATCCGGGCGAGCATCCTCTGGGAGTGGCTGCACAAGGGGGCGCGGTTCACTGAGGGCGACGCGGACTCCGGCGTCGCCGCGGGGGACGCACTCACCCCGGAGCTTTTCGCCCGGCTCCTGGAGGAGGAGTACGCGAAGCTCCAGCGCGCCGACGACCGCGACGTCTACGACCGCTCAAAGGACACGACGCTCCCCGTCGCCCGGGAGAGCGTCGCCCGGTACGTCCTCGCCGAGACGAAGCTCCCGTGGCTCATCGACCTCCTGAACCTCAACCTCGGCAACGAGGACCTCGAGGTGGCACGGGCACGCATCGACGCGGGGATCCGCGCGTTCGCCGGTGACGGGCGGCGCAACACGGCGAACCTCGACTTCGACGCAGGGTAGGGGGCCTTCGGGAACCGCTCGCCGCCCGTCATCGTTCTCCACTGAGGACGCCGGCGTTCGAGGCAGGATGAGGCGAGGCGAGGTGACCAGATGATGCAGGCGAAGCTGTTCCGTGGCGTGCTGACCCTGGGATCGGGGCTGGCGGTGCTCGCCGCGACCTTCTCGTCCGCCTCCGCACAGAGCGTCCCGGAGGTCGATCTGCGGATCGCGGTAACGGCGGAGATCCTCGAAGCGGACGCACCTGCTGGGGTCGAGGCGACCGCGGTGATCGTCACCGACGGACGCCCCTCGCACGGCGTCCGCGTCACGTGGGAGGGCAGCGGTTCCGCCACGCTCGACGATGCCCGCTTCGCGCACCACGTCACCGCCGAGGAGGGCACGGGCGACCTCATTGTCACCGGACGCGGCTGCGGGGCGAACGTCGACGGGACGACCGGCGATGTGTTCATCGCCTGCACCGCTGACCTCCAGCTGATCGATGTCGCGCCGGGTGAGACGCACCAGTACCCGGTGAATCTCACCCCCGTCCTGGACGGGAGGCGGCTGGAGCCCGGCGTCTACGTGGTGGACGAGCCGATCGCCTGGCAGGTGGACGCCGACACGTTCGGGATGTTCACGGTGCGACTGACGTACGTCGTCGCACCGGCGGCCGAGGGCGTCCTGAGCCCCGCGCCGTCCGCCACCGGTGTTTCACTCGCCTCGTGGAGCGGGGGACCGGCCGCCGAGCTGCCCGAGGCGAAGGCGTACTGGGCCACCGCGGAGGGCCGCTTCGTGGCGTACGTGCCGAGCGCGCCTGCGTTCGTGAACGCGGGGTTCTTCTCGCACTTCCCGGAGCTGATCCCGCCGGGGACACTCTTCATCGTGATCCGCTAGCGATCGCGCGATGCGCGCGGGGGCTCCCGGTCGACGCCCTACAGTGGACGCATGGCGACCCCCGCGATCGAGGTGCAGGCAGGTGACCGTGTTGTCCGGGTGACGAACCCGGAGAAGGTCTACTTCCCGCGCGCCGGGTACACCAAGCGCGATGTCGTCGAGTACTACGTCGCCGTCGGGGAGGCCGCCCTCCGCGGCGTCCGGCGGCGCCCCGTGATCCTCAAGCGTTTCGTCGACGGCGTCGAGGGCGACCCGTTCTTCCAGAAGCGCGCCCCGGCGAAGCGGCCCGAGTGGATCGGCACCGCCCGCGTCACCTACCCGAGCGGGCGCAGCGCGGACCTGGTCGTCGCCGACGAGGTGGCCGACCTCGCGTGGATGGCGAACCTCGGCTGCGTCGACCTCAACCCGTGGCCCGTCCGCACGGGTGACGTGGACCACCCCGACGAGCTACGGGTGGACCTCGACCCGACGCCGGAGGCGAGCTTCGACGACGTCCGCCGCGTGGCGATGCTCGTGGGCGAGGTGCTCGGGGAGTTCGGCTACACGAGCTTTCCGAAGACTTCGGGCTCCCGCGGCATCCACATCTACGTGCGCATCGAGCCACGGTGGGACTTCGGCCAGGTGCGGCGGAGCGCCCTCGCGATCGCGCGCGAGGTGGAGCGCCGCGCCCCGACGCTGGCGACGAGCGCCTGGTGGAAGGAAGAGCGGCGTGGCGTCTTCATCGACTACAACCAGAACGCCCGTGACCGCACGATGGCGTCGGCGTATTCCGTGCGCGCCACGCCGGACGCGCGGGTCTCGTGCCCCCTCGACTGGTCCGAGGTGCCGGACGCGGATCCGGCCGCGTTCACGCTCCGGACCGTGCCGGCGCGGCTGGCGGAGCAGGGCGACGCTCACGCCGGCATCGATGACGTGGCGTTCTCGCTTCAGCCGCTCCTCGGCCTGGTGGAGCGGCACGAGGCCGAAGGCCTGGGCGATGCTCCGTGGCCGCCGCACTTCCGCAAGCAGCCCGGCGAACCGACCCGCGCCCAGCCGAGCCGCCGCAAGCGCCCGAAGGACTGAGCGGGCTAGCTGCCGATCAGGTCCCGCAGCTCCGCCGGCACGGCGACGTCGAGCTGGGAGTAGGTGCAGTCCTCGGGTGGCTTGTCCGGGCGCCACCGCTGGAACGTGGTCCCGTGGCGGAAGCGTTCGCCCTGCAGATGGTCGAAGGTGACCTCGCAGACGAGCGACGGCTGGAGGCGAACCCAGGTCGTCTCGGCGCCGGAGGACCAGCGGCTCGGCGTCCCCGGCGTCCGTCCGCGGCCGAAGCCGCCGGCTTCCTCCTCGGTCACGAGCGGCGCGAGGAGCGTCGCCAGTTCGCGCTTCTCGGCGGCCTTGAAGCTGGACGTGTGTCCCACGTGGTGGAGGACACCCTCGGCGTCGTACAGCCCGAGGAGGAGCGACCCCACCGCCGAGCCCTCCGCGTGCTTCGCCCAGCGGAACCCGCCGACGACGCAGTCCGCCGTCCGAAGGTGCTTCACCTTCATCATCGAGCGCACGCCGGGCTGGTAGGGCAGATCGGTGCGTTTCGCGATCACGCCATCGAACCCCGCGCCCTCGAAGCGTTCGAACCAGTCCTGGGCCTGGGCGGGGTCCGTGGTCCACGGCGTATGGAACACGGGCGGGCGTTCCGCGGGCACGAGCTGCTGCAAGCGACGGTGCCGCTCCGCGAGGGGCGAGTCACGGAGGTCCTCGTCACCGTCCGCGAGGAGATCGAAGGCGGCGAACGCGGCGGGCAGCGTCTCGGCGAGCATGCGCACCCGGGACTCCGCCGGGTGCAGCCGGTGCTGGAGCAGGCCGAACTCGATGCCGTGCTCGGTGATGACCACCAGCTCGCCGTCGAGGACCATCGGCCCCGGCAGCGCGTCGCGCACCGCCTGCTCGACCTCCGGGAAGTAGCGGCCGAGGGGGCGCGAGTCGCGGCTCTGGAGGTAGACCCGGTCGCCGTCGAAGTAGACCAGGCAGCGGAAGCCGTCCCACTTCGGCTCGTACAGCCACCCCTCACCCCGCGGGATGCCGTCACCGATCGCAGCGAGCATCGGCGGGAGCGGTGGCTGGAACGGCAGGGCGAGCGGCGCATCCGCCACGGGTACTCTCCTCTTCGCGCTTCCACCGTAGCGCGAATGCGCGATGCTACCGGGGGGACGGAGTGGCGCACGAATGACGGGCGAAGCGGAGACCAGGGAGCAGCTCGAGGCACGCTATCGCCACGCGCTCGACGAGATCGCGCGGCTCTCGGTGCCGGACGACCACGGTTCCGGCGAGCGGACGGCTCGGCTGGCGGGACTGTCGGCGTGGGAGGTGGAGGCAGAGCGGCTGCGTCACCTCATCGAGCGCCTGCCGGAGACGCCACGCTGACCGAACCGGAACGCCCGGCGCCGCCTCTTCCGTGGCCGGACTGGCGCCGGGCGTCCCGGGAGCAGCTAGGAGGCGACCCCCACGGCCTGCGGCGCGAACCAGGGAGCGACCTCGTCGTAGCCGATGAGGCGCTCGACGGCCTGGGCGATGCCCAGGAGCTTCATATCCTCGAAGTGCGCGCCGCTGAGCATCACTCCGATCGGCAGCCCCTGCGCGCTCAGCCCGACTGGGAGGCTGATGGAGGGCTGGCCGGTGTAGTTGAGCGGGCTCGTGTTGCGCGCGAGCAGGCCGCTCGCCATCGGCTGCGTCAGGTCGATCGCCTTTCCGGCGACGGTGACCTCGGTCGCGTCGATCGGGTACGCGGTCGTCGGGGTGGTCGGCGCGACGAAGACGTCGATGCTCTCGAACAGCGACACGAACTCGCTGATGACCACGCGGCGGGCGCGGATGGAGCGCGCGTAGTCCTCGGCGCGGAGGTACTGCGTGGCGAGGAGGCGGAGGCGGATCGCCTGCTCGGCGTACAGCTCGCCGCGCTCCTCGAGGAGCTTGGCGTGGTAGACGTAGGCGTCGGCGCTCGTGAGCATCCGCGCCGCCAGCATCAGCTCGATGGTCTTGAGCTCGAACGGCACGATCGTCGCGCCGGCGGCCTCCATCTTCGCGATGACGTCACGGGCGGCCGCGTCCACCTCGGCGTCCACGTCCTCGAAGAAGAACGTGCCGGGGACGCCGACACGGACACCGCGGAGGTCGGCCAGCGCCGGCATCGCTCCGAGCGGGTGGTCGACGCTCGTCGAGTCGCGCGGGTCGTGGACGGCCATGACGCGAAGCATCAGCTCGGCATCGGCGACGGTCTTCGTGTGCGGGCCGACGTGGTCGCCTGACCAGGTGTTGAAGACCGATCCGCGGTTGCTGACCAGTCCGTGGGTCTGCTTGAGGCCGACGTGCCCGCAGATCGCCGCCGGGATGCGGACGGAGCCACCGGCGTCGGTCCCGAGGGTCGCGAACGCGATCCCCGCGACGATCGCCGTCGAGGATCCACCGCTGCTGCCGCCGGTGATGTGGTCTGGCTTCCACGGGTTTCGCGGCGACCCGGTGTACGCGTTGATCGAGGTCGCCCCGGAGGCGAACTCGTGCATGTTCAGCTTTCCGAGCGAGACCGCGCCGGCGCCGAGCACCTGGTCCACTACGTGGGCGTTCTCGGCCGGGACGCGGCCCTCGAGGACGGGCGAGGCGCATTCGGTCGGGATGCCCGCGGTATCGAGGTTGTCCTTGAAGGCGACGGGGACGCCGTGCAGCGGGCCCCACAGCGTGCCGCCGGCGAGGGCGGCGTCCGCCTCGGCGGCGCGCTTGAGGGCGGACTCCGCGTCGAAGTAGACGAACGTCTTGAGGGCGTCCTCGGTGGCGTGGGCGTGCTCGATCGAGGCCGCCGTCACCTCGACGGAGGAGAGGCGGCGTTCGCGGATCGCGGCGGCGACATCGACGAGCGAGAGGGAACGGATTTCCTCGGAGTTCACTTCACGCTCCCGGCCCGGTAGACCAGCGCCGGCGGCGTCTCGGCGAGGTCGAACTGGCTGAGCTTCTCGGAGGACTCCCGCATCAGGTTGTAGAACGGGAGGATCTGCTCCATCAGGGCATCGGGGTATCCGCGCCGGATCGTGAGGGCGTCGAGTTGCTTGAACTCTTCCAGGGTCAGCATTGGGCTTCCTTCTCCTGCCTGCCCTGGTGACGGCCTCGCCCGCGGTGGGCAGCGTCGGCGCAGGCTGCACCAGCACGATGCGCCTCGGTCGTTGCGGGTCGATGGCAGGGGCGTGACGCGCGCGTTACCGCGCCGTCTGCGCTGCGTCAGCGGGCGGTCTCGGTCGCCTTCCGCTCCGGTCTCGCGAGACGGGCGGGTGCGGCCTCGCCCGTCCGTGTCCGAAACTGACCGCGGCCCAGGGCCGCTGGCACTTGCGTGCCTCGCCGAGGCGTGAACAATGGCCCACACAGCGAGCGCACCCCTACGTGGGGCGTGACGAAAGCAGGCGCAGGGTGCGAGGCGTATTCCGACGGTTCGGCGCGGCGCTCGTGTTCGTCGAGTTCCGCAACCTGTGGATGGCGACGGCCCTCGCCCAGGCCGCCGGCTGGGGGCTCATCGTCACCCGCGGCTGGCTCATCTACCACGAGGCGGAGTCGTCGTTCCTCGTCGGCGTCGCGACGTTCGCGGCCATGGGGCCGATGCTGGTCGTGCCGCCGATCGTGGGGGTGCTCGCGGACCGGATGGACCGGCGGATCATCCTTCAGGCGGCGTACGCCACCGAACTGGTCCAGAGCTCGGCGCTTGTCCTGCTGGCCGCCACCGGCATCCTGGAGGTGTGGATGGTCGTGGCCGCGTCGCTCGTGAGCGGCGTCGCGCGCGCGGCGGCCGTCCCGACAGCGCAGGCCACGGCGGCGACGCTCGTCCCGCCCGAGCGGCTCCTGAACGCACTCTCGCTCACCGCTTCGACCCAGCACGGGTCCCGGCTCTTCGGGCCGGGGCTGGTGACGCCGCTGCTCGCAGTCTCGGGCCCACCGGCGGCCTTCGCGGTGTCGGCGGTCCTGTACGCGCTGGCGCTGCACCGGATCCGGCGGTTGAGCCCGCAGATCGTCGAGCAGACCGGTGAGCGCGAGTCGTTCTTCGTCAATTTCATGGGCGGCCTGGCGTACGTGTACGAGCGGCCGGTGCTGCGGTTCATGATCCTCATCCTCGTCGCCCACTGCGGGTTCACGATGGCGTTCGAGTCGCTGCTCCCCTCGTTCTCCGCGGAGCGGCTGGACGCGGCCGACGAGGGCTTCGGGTTGCTCATGATGGGCGTCGGCTCGGGCGCCCTCGTGGCGAGCCTCCTCGTGTCCGGTCTCCAGACGGAACGCGGGCGCGGCAACGCGCTGATCATCACCGGCGTCCTCAGCGGACTCGGGCAGGTGCTGCTGGGGCTCACCACGTCGCTCGCGGTGGGTGTCGCGGCGGCTGCGATCATGGGCGGGGCGCAGGCGGCGTTCATGACGATGGGCTCCGCCGTCACCCAGTCGATCGCCGTCAACGAGTTCCGGGGGCGTGTCTCCAGCATCAACTCGTTCAGCCTCGGCGGGACCATGGCGATGATGAACCTGCTCAACGGCTCCATCGCCGAGGAGGTCGGCGCGCGGCCCCTGCTGCTGATTCACGGCGCGCTGTTCGTCGTCATCGTCGCGATGACGCTGCTCCCGTACACCGGGCGCCAGGTCTACGGCCGCGCGCCGATCGCGCAGGCGGCCTGAGGTGACGCAGGCGCAGCCGGCGCCCCAGCTGACGCGCGGCTTCGCCGCGTTCATCGCCGCGATGCTTCTCCCGGGGATCATCGCGCTCGTCGTCTTCTTCGGCGCCTGGGCGGTCTCAGACGAGGTGTACGCCGCCGAGCTGCGCGCCGAGCAGGGCTCGGCCGTCACAGCGGACGGCGACCCGGCCGGCGAGGTGGCCGGCTGGAAGCGCACCCTCGTCGGCGTCTGTCCGATCCACTAGCCGCTCGGCCCCGAGCGGCCCGGACGCGCATGGTTGACGGGTTCGCAACGGCGTTCGTCCTACGGTCTCCTCGGAGGCCGAACGTGTACCAGAACATCCTTGTCCCCACCGACGGTTCGACGCTCTCGAAGCGCGCCGTGGCGCCCGCAGCATTCCTCGCCCGTGAGGGCGGAGGGGCCGTGACCGTCCTCGGCGTCGCCCCCGGGGCGGCGGCGGAGGCGGTCGAGCACATCTTGCTGCCGCTCGCGCTCCCCGAGGAGCAGGGCGAGGCGCGCGACAGCGTCGCCGAGGTCGAGGCGGAGCTCCACGGGGAGGGCGTCGAGCGCGTGCAGGGGGTAGTCGCCCGCGGCGACGCAGCCGATCAGATCGTCGCGGAGGCGGAGCGGCGGGGCGTGGACCTCATCGTAATGAGCTCGCACGGGCGCTCGGCGCTTCGCGATGTGCTCATCGGGTCCGTGGCCGAGGACGTCATCACCCGCGCGTCCTGCCCGGTCCTGCTGCTCCGTCCCGAGGACGACGGCGCCGGCTAGCGTCCGACGTACCGCGCGAGGTGATCGCCGGTGAGCGTCGACCGCGCGGCGATCAGGTCCGCGGGGGGGCCCTCGAAGACGACGCGGCCGCCATCGTGCCCGGCGCCCGGGCCGAGGTCGATGATCCAGTCTGCGTGCGCCATCACCGCCTGGTGGTGCTCGATCACGATCACCGACTTCCCGGAGTCCACGAGGCGGTCGAGCAGTCCGAGGAGCTGTTCCACGTCCGCGAGGTGGAGCCCGGTGGTCGGCTCGTCGAGGACGTAGGTCCCGCCCTTCTCGCCCATGTGCGTCGCCAGCTTGAGCCGCTGACGCTCGCCGCCCGAGAGCGTCGTGAGCGGCTGGCCCAGGCTCACGTAGCCGAGGCCGACGTCCACGAGCCGTTCGAGGATCGCGTGGGCGGCCGGGAGTTTCGCCTCCCCGTCGCCGAAGAACGCCTCGGCTTCCGCGATCGGGAGCGCGAGTACCTCCGCGATGTCGAGGCCACCGAGGTGGTAGTCCAGCACCGCCGCCTGGTAGCGCTTCCCCTCGCAGTCCTCGCACGTCGAGGTGACGCCGGCCATCATCCCGAGGTCGGTGTAGATCACGCCGGCGCCGTTGCACGTGGGGCAGGCGCCTTCGGAGTTCGCGCTGAAGAGCGCCGGCTTCACGCCGTTCGCCTTCGCGAACGCGCTCCGGATCGGGTCGAGGAGGCCCGTGTACGTCGCCGGGTTGCTCCGCCGTGACCCTCGGATCCCCGCCTGGTCGATCGCGACGACGCCGTCGCGCTGCGCGACCGAGCCGTGGATGAGCGAGCTCTTGCCCGACCCGGCGACGCCGGTCACGACGACGAGCACGCCCAGGGGGACGTCGACGTCGACGTTCTGCAGATTGTGGGTGCGCGCGCCGCGGACTTCGATGGCTCCGGTCGCCGTGCGGACGGCGGGCTTGAGGGCGGCCCGGTCGCCCAGGTGACGCCCGGTGAGCGTCCCGCTGGAGCGGAGGTCCGCCACGCTGCCCTCGAAGACGATCTCGCCGCCGGCCGCGCCGGCGCCCGGACCGAGGTCGACGACGTGGTCGGCGATCTCGATCACCTCGGGCTTGTGCTCCACGACGAGGACGGTGTTCCCCTTGTCCCGCAGCTGGAGCAGCGTCTCGTTCATCCGCTGGATGTCATGCGGGTGGAGGCCGACCGTCGGCTCATCGAAGACGTAGGTGACGTCCGTGAGCGATGAGCCAAGGTGGCGGATCATCTTCGTGCGCTGCGCCTCCCCGCCCGAGAGCGTCCCCGACGCGCGGTCGAGCGTGAGGTAGCCGAGCCCGATCGTGACGAATGAGTCGAGGGTGTGCAGCAACCCCTTCAGCAGGGGCGCGACCGAGGGTGCGTCGATGCTGCGCACCCACTCCGCGAGGTCGCTGATCTGCATGGCGCACGCCTCGGCGATGTTGATACCGCCGATCTTCGAGGAGCGCGCGCTCTCGTTGAGCCTCGTGCCGGCGCACTCGGGGCACGTGGTGAACGTCACCGCGCGCTCCACGAACGCCCGGATGTGGGGCTGCATGGCGTCGACGTCCTTGGTGAGCATCGACTTCTGGAGCTTCGGGATGAGGCCTTCGTACGTGAGGTTGACGCCCTCGAGCTTCACCTTGCGCGGGGAGCCGTAGAGGAAGTCCTCTCGCTGCTTCTTCGTGAACGTCGCGATCGGCACGTCCAGCGGGACGACGCCGCCGATGATCCGCACCGCCCAGCCATCCGCCGTGTACCCGGGGATCGTGAGGGCGCCCTCGGCGAGCGACTTCGTCTCGTCGAACAGCTGCGTGAGGTCGATGTCGTTCACCGCTCCCATGCCCTCGCAGCGCGGGCACATGCCGCCGAGGACGGAGAAGGTCCGCTTCTCGGCCTTCGCGCCGGCCTTCTGCACGGTGATCGCCCCGGCGCCGGTCACGGACGGGACGTTGAACGAGAACGCCTTGGGCGAGCCGATGTGCGGGTCGCCGAGGCGGCTGAAGAGCGTGCGGAGCATCGCGTTCGCATCGGTGACGGTGCCGACGGTCGAGCGCGCGTTCGCGCCCATGCGCTCCTGGTCCACGATGATCGCCGTGGTCAGCCCCTCCAGCAGGTCCACCTCGGGCCGCGCGAGGGACGGCATGAAGCCCTGGAGGAACGCGCTGTAGGTCTCGTTGATCATCCGTTGCGACTCGGCGGCGATCGTCCCGAAGACGAGCGAGCTCTTACCCGATCCGGAGACGCCCGTGAATACCGTCAGCCGGCGCTTCGGCAGCTCGACGCTCACGTCTTTCAGGTTGTTCTCGCGGGCCCCGTGCACGCGGATCAGATCGTGCGTATCGGCCGGGTGGGGCGCGGCGGGCCGCGCTTCCTTCGTCGTCCTGGTCATACGGTCTCCAGCTGCTTCGGGAGGGCTCGGAGCTGCTAGCGCCGCTCCTGGATCCGGATCATGTTGCCGGCCGGGTCGCGCACCGCGCAGTCGCGCACGCCGTAGGGCTGGTCGGTCGGCTCCTGCACGATCTCGACGTCGCCCGACTCGAGGGCCGCGAAGGTCGCATCGAGGTCCGGGGTAGCGAGGACCAGCGTGGCGTAGGTGCCCTTCGCCATCATCTCCTCGATCGTCCGGCGCTCGTCGTCGGTGAGGCCGGGGGTCGCCATCGGCGGGTAGAGCACGATCGAGGTGGCGGGCTGGCCCGCCGGGCCGACGGTGATCCAGCGCATCCCCTCGTAGCCGACGTCGTTGCGTACCTCGAAGCCCAGCGCGTCGCGGTAGAAGGCAAGGGCGGCGTCCGGGTCGTTCTGGGGCAGGAAGCTCGAGTGGATCGTGATGTCCATGGCGGTCACTCCTTCGGTCTCGTGGTGAAGTCCACCGCCGCCACGCTACGTCGCCTCGGTCCGCGTCGCTTCTCGATTCCTGACCGGTCTGGTCACCTGTCGCGCGACGCACGCGAGCATGCCGGCCATCGCCTCGGGGGCCTCGCGCCGATAGACGCTGGGCGGCACCCCCACCAGCTCCGTGAAGCGCGTGCTGAAGGTCCCCAGGGAGGAGCACCCGACGGCGAAGCAGACCTCGGTCACGCTGAGGTCGCCGCGCCGCAGGAGCGCCATCGCCCGTTCCACGCGCCGCGTCATCAGGTAGCTGTACGGCGACTCACCGTAGGCGAGCCGGAACTGGCGGCTGAGGTGCCCGGCGGACATGCCGACGCCGCGCGCGAGCTCCTCGACGTCGAGGGGCTGCGCGTACTCCCGGTCCATGCGGTCGCGCACGCGTCGCAGCAGCGCGAGGTCGCTCAGACGTTGCTCCGCGGCCGAGGTCGTCGCCATGGGCGCGATCGTGTCATGACGTGTCACGTCCGGCGAGGGGGTGGCGCGCCTACGGTCGTCAGTGCGGGTCCGCGAGGTCGCGCAGGAGGTCGCCGAGGACGTTGATCGCGATGACCGTGATGCTGATCGCGAGCCCGGGCGCGAGGATCAGCCACGGATGCGTCTGGAAGCGCGAGCGGCCGGCGTCCACCATCGCGCCCCACTCGGCGTCGGGCGGGGCGAGGCCCAGCCCGAGGAACGAGAGCGACGCGAGGCCGAGGATCGCAGCGCCCAGGCTCGTGGTGCTGAGCACGAGCGCCGGCCCCAGGATGTTCGGGCCGATGTGGCGCCAGGCGATCCGCAGGCGGGAGCACCCGAGCGACTCCGCCGCGAGGACGTATTCCCCGGTGAGCTGCTGCAGGGCGAAGCTCCGATAGAGCCGGGCGTACCAGGGCCAGCTGACGAGCACGAGGGCGAGTACGAGGTTCGCGAAGCCCGTCCCGAGGAAGCCGACGATCGCCATCGCGATGACGAGCGACGGCATCGCGAGGAACGCGTCCGTGAGCCGTCCGAGGAGCGACTGCATCCGCCGGCCCGCGACCGCGCTGGCGACGCCAATCACCATGCCCGCGAACGTCGCGCCGGTGACGACGATGGCCGCGCCCATGAGCGATCGGCGGCCACCGATCATGAGCCGCGCGAGCACGTCCCGTCCGAAGTCGTCGGTCCCCAAGGGGGCGTCGAGCGAGGGGGCCGCGAACCGCCCCGGGAGGTCGGTGGCGTTCGGGTCCCGCGGCCACACCTCCGGTCCGACCGTCACCCCGGCCAACACGATCGCGAGCACCAGGGACGCCGTGACGCCCTCGGCGCCCAGGCCCGCGGGCAGCCTCGCGCGGCCGTTGAGGTCGCCGAGGCGCCCGAGGGTCCGCCGCGGGGACATCGCGCGCCGCCACGACGTCCTCATGTCAGCGCCCGCTGCCGTGGGTCGACCACGAGGTATGCGAGGTCAACGACGAGGTTGATCGCGATGACGAACGCCGCCACCGTGAGCGTGAAGCCGATGACGACGGGCACGTCGCCCGCGACAGCAGCTTCCACGCCGAGCCGCCCGAGGCCCGGCCAGGCGAAGACGACCTCCGTGACCGCGGCGTGACCGATGAGCCCGGCCAGTTCCAGTCCGAGCGCGGTCAGCAGCGGGATCGCTGCGTTCGGAAACGCGTGCCGCAGGACGATGGCCCGTCCGCGCAGACCCTTCGCTCGCGCTGTGCGCACATAGTCCTGGTGCAGTGCTTCGATCATCGCCGCGCGCGTGAGGCGGGCGAGGAGGCCCGTGGCGTGGACGCCGAGGACGGCCGCCGGAAGCACGATCCCCGCCGGGGTCATCGAGCCGAGCGACGGGAGCCATCCCAGCTCCACGGCGAACAGCCAGATCGCGACGAACCCCAGCCAGAAGGTGGGCACGGAGGTGCCGAGCAGGGTCACGATCCGGACGCCCGCGTCGACCCACGTCCGATGACGGACGGCGGCCAGGACGCCGAGCGGGATCGCGAGTCCGGCGCCGATCGCCAGCGCCGCACCCGCGAGCGCCAGCGATGCGGCGAGCCGTTCCCTGATCAGCTCGGCGACGGGCTTCTTCGAGACGAACGACTCGCCGAGGTCGAGCCGCGCGGCATCCACCACCCACCTCGCGTAGCGCTCCACCACCGGGCGGTCGAGGCCGAGCTCGAGCCGCTTCCTGGCGACGTCACGCTCGTCGATCGCGTCGGCGGCGCCGCCGACCGCGAGCGCGCGCCACGCCGGGTCGACGGGCGCGGCCTCCTGCAGGGCGAAGATCACCACTGAGACTGCGAGCAGCAGCGGCACCGTCTCGAGCAGTCGCCTGAGGGCGATCCGTGCCACGTCTAGCGGACGGCGAGCAGGATGCGGTTGTCGAACTCCTGCCAGGCCGTGTCGACCTCCGTGAAGCCCGCATCGAGGAGCGCGGCGTGGTGGATGGCGTACCCGGTGTGGGACAGCAGCTCCCCGGAGCCCTGCGAGGATCCGATCGCGCGTTCGCTTGCCTCGGAGCGCCAGGCGAAGCGCCGATCGCGCTCGGCGAAGAGGTCCGCGAACGCGGGCTCCGCGCGGGCGGCGAGCCACCACGCCGCCCACGACTCGATCCCGGCGTCCTCGGCTCGCTGACGGTCGCGTTCGCGCAGGCGGTCCGCGGCGGCGCGGATGCGGGCGAGGGTGGGCGGCGCCTTCATCTGATCGCCGTTCGCGAAGACGCCGCCGGGGCGCAGGAGGTCAGCGATCGCGCGGTAGAGCTCCGCGATCGCGCCAGCCGACAGCCAGTGGATCGCCGTCGTGCTGAGGACCGCGTCCACCTGGGGCACACCCAGCTGTTCCGTCCAGGTGGGGTCCTGCAGGTCGCCCTCCACCCAGCGCACGCGACCCCCGCCGTCGCCGATCACCTGCCGGCCGATCGCCATCGCGAGCGGGTCGAGGTCGACCGCGACGACCCGCGCCTCGGGGAACCGCTCGACGACGCGCTTCGTGATCGCGCCCGTCCCGCAGGCGAGGTCGACGGCCGTGAAGCGCGGCCCCACGAGCTCCTCCACGAGGTCGAGCATCGCCGTGAAGCGTTCCTCGCGGCGTGGGATGTACACGGTCTGTTGCCGCTCCCAGCGCTCGAACCAGTCCTGCCAGTCCACGCCATCGCGTCGGGTCACGTCTGCTCCTGTCGGGGTCCGGCGTCCTCGATCCGCTCCGGGTGCGCGCCCGGGACCGGGCGGTCGAGCGGTAGTGCGAAGTGGACGGTGTTGAACACGGTGGGGCGCGCGTCGAAGAGCTCCGTCGCCATCGAGCGCCAGAACGCCTCGGCGCCGTCTCGACCGGTGTTCGTATGCAGGACGAGTGCGTCGAACTGCCCGCTCGCGACCACCCAGCGCCGGAGCGCTTCGACGATGTCGCGCGCGGCGCCGCGCCGCCGGTGTTCGCGCGCCGCGAACACGCGGGTCAGCTCGGCCGTGCGCTCTCGTGGGAAGCGGTCGAGCAGCCAGTCCGGTCGCGGACGCGGGAAGCTCGGATGGTCGATGACGGATCCCACGGCGATCACCTCGCCGGAGACGTCATCCACCGCGACGGCCAGTTGCTGCCGTGGATGGTCCAGGTAGTTGCCTCGCAGGTCGTCCAGGTCGCCGTGGATCTCCGGCCGGAAGCCGTAGCCGTAGTCCTCCTCGAACGTCCGCACCATCAGCGCGCGTGCGGCGGGGAGGTCCGTCGGCCGCGCCGGGCGCACCCGGTAGCCCCCGGGGTGGGAGGCGGCGCGCCGCCGGACCTCCAGGGAGACCGGGAGCGAGAAGTAGACCGCCTCGTCCCCGTCCGTCCGCCCGTGGGTGATCTCCGTGGCGATGCCGCGCCAGAAGGCGAGCGCCCCCGCGTTGCCGGCGTCCGCATGGAGGTGGATCGCCTCGAAGCCGTCCTCCACGGCCCAGCGTCGCGCCGCCTCGACGAGGCGGGTGGCGACGCCCCGGCGCCGGGAGGCCGGCGCCACGGCCACGCGCCCGAGCTCGCACGTGACCTCCGGGCGGAACCGGGCGGCGACCCATGGGGACGGCGGCAGCCGATGCCTGACCGCCGCCGTCCCCACGAGTCCACCGCCCACCTCGCGGGCGACGATGAGCGCCTGGTGCGGGTGCTCGAGGTAGGCGCCGGCCAGGTCCTCGATGTCGGCGTACCACTCCGGGCGATACCCGTGCGGGCTGATGCGCACGAGTTCGTCCATGAGGAGGGCACGCGCCTCAGCGAGGTCGCCGGGGCCGGCGAGGGATACCTCGAGCGCGCTCATCGCCGCGTCGCCTAGGCCTGCAGCCGGATGTCGGCGTGGTACTTGTACGAGTCCAGCGGGTGCACCTCGAAGCCCGTCACCTGCGTCGACGACGCGACGACCTGGAACGGGTTGACCAGCGGGATCACGGGGATGTCCGCGCCGATCAGCTCCTCCATCTCGCGCAGCAGCCGGGCGTGCTCCGCCGGGTCGGCCGTCTCGAGGTACTGCTGGAACCGGCTGGTCACCTCCGGGTTGTCGTAGCGTTCGGGGTTGCGGGCCGACGGGACGTAGAGGATGGACAGCAGGCGGCTCACATCGCCGAATGCGGCGCTACCGATCGAGTACGTCGTGACGTCGAACTCGTTGGAGGCGAGCGCCTTCTCGACGTCCTCGAACTGCTCGATCGTGAGCTCCATGCCGACGGCCTTCGCCATGTCGAGGATGGCGACGGCGAACTGCTCCAGCTCCGCCCGGCCCGGGTACGTCCCGAGCTTGAACGCGAGCCGCTGGCCGTCCTTCTCGCGGATGCCGTCGTCTCCGGCGACCCAGCCGGCCGCGTCGAGGACGCTCGCCGCCTCCGCCGGGTCGAATGAGTGGGTCGCGGTCACGTCCAGGCCGATGCTCGCGGGCGCGATGCCGAAGGCGGCCTCGCCGACGCCGTCGAGGACGGTGTCCACGAGCAGCTGCCGATCGACCACGAGCGACAGGGCGCGGCGCACCGCGACATCGCTGAGGGGAGCGCGGTTCACGTTCACGATCAGCATGTGCTGACGCGCCCAGGGGGCGACGCTGACGGCCAGGCCGGCCGCCTCCAGCGTCGGCACGTCTGCGGGGAGCAGCGCCTGGGCGATTTCGACGTCGCCTGCCTGGACGGCAAGCGTGCGGGCGGCCGTGTCTCCGACCTGCCGTCCCTCGATCCGCTCCACCCAGGCCGGGCCGCCGCGGTAGGCCGGGTAGGCCTCCAGCGTGATGGAGTCGCGCGCGGTGAAGGCGGTGGCGCGGAAGGGGCCGGTGTAGAGCACGTCCTCGTCGGAGATCGCCTTCTTCACCGCCAGCTGGGCTGCGGCGAGGTTGCGCTCCATCAGGCCGATCGGGCGCGGGGTCTTGATGGTGAGCATGTAGCCGTCCGCGGTCAGCTCCGAGTCCGGCGGCAGCAGGTCCGCCGTGCCGGGCTGCTTCTCGAACATCCGCTGGAAGGAAGTCACGACCGCGTCCGCGTCCATCGGCGACCCATCCCAGAACGTCACGTCGTCGCGCAGCTGGACCTTCCACGTGAGGTCGTCCACGCGCTCCAGCGATGTCGCGAGCCAAGGCTCGGTGCGCAGGTCAGACGTGTAGCGGAACAGCGTCTCCGACATTCCCAGCGACAGGATGTTGAACTGGCCGCCCGCGTCGACGTCGATCGTCGCGGGGAGGAACGGCTCGGAGATCCGCAGGGTGCCGGTGCTCGGGCCGCGTGTGGCCTCCGCCGCGGCGGTAGCGTCCGCCGTCCCGGTGCCGGTAGCGGCGCCCTCGTTCGTGGCGGTGGCTGAAGGGGCGTCCTCCTCGCTGCTGCAGCCGATGAGGGCGGCCGGGATGGCCAGCGCCACGCCGGCCCCGAGTCCGAGTCGCAAGAACGACCGGCGGTCCATGGTTCGGTTCAAGGGGTCCCTCCATCCCACGCCGTCAGCGGCAGTGGTGATACGGTGTCTCAGTGAGATTGAGCCTGAAGGAGGCCAGGCGAGGAGTCGCGTCGGCCCCCGCCTGGCCTGGGGTTCGCCGGACGGCCGCCCGAGGCGCCGCCCGGCGATCGATGTGGTTGCGCTAGTGCCGCGGGCGGGTCAGCGCGCGGCCGCCGAGGACGGTGCCGAGCAGGAGGGCCGCGAACACCGCGGTCGCCCCGGCCCCGGTCGCGCCCGGGAGCGGGCCGGCGTTGCCGGTCTCGGCCGGGGCCGGATCGGCGTGGCTGACCCCGCCGGCGCCGTGCACGATCGCCTCGATCTCGGCCATCGCCGCCTCGGGGTCGATCTCGCCGTCTTCGGCGTGGTGGACCACCTCGTCGATCGCGGGCAGGAGCCCGGTGCGCTCGCTGGCCGGGATGCTGTGCACGAGCTCCTCGATCTGCTCGAGGACTTCCTCCGCGGTGCTCTCGCCGCTCTGCCAGTGGTGCACGAGCTCGTGGATCGCGTCGAAGACCTCGTCTGCCGTCTGCGCGCTTGCGACGGCGCTGGGGACGAAGGTCAGGGCGATGACCGCGAGTGCCGCCGCCAACTGGGTTCGTGTTCGGTTCATATGGCCTCTCAATTCCTGATGCCTCGACGTGCTCGGTGTGGCTACGGGCGGGCACCCGTCGGTCCTGAGCGTCGCGAATCTAGCTGATACACAGTCTCAGATGCAAGAGACGATGTCTCAACTGACCGCTAACCGCCTCCGGCGCCGCCGAGCCCGTCGATGAGCGCCTGGGCGTTCGACCGCATCATCTCGGCGTAGGTCGGCGCATCCGCGGACGGGATCGAGTGGATGATGCCGATCTGCGTGCCGGTCTCCTGCGCGATGAGGTCGAGCGACTCCGAGCTGTACTGCGGCTCGCGGAAGATCGTCGGCACGCCGGCCTCGCGGACGGCTGCGATCACCTCGACGATCGCGGCGGCGCTCCGCTCCTGGTTCGGGTTGCCGGGCGCGACGGACGCGGTCACCTCGAAGCGATAGGCGGCCGCGAAGTACCGGTACGCATCGTGGAAGACGATCAGCTTCCGACGCTCGACGGGGAGTACCGCGAAGGCGTCGAGCAGCTCCTGGTGCAGCGCCTCGAGTTCCGCGATGACGACCTCGGCGTTCGCGCGATAGACCTCCGCACCGGCCGGGTCGATCGCGATGAGGGCGTCGCGGACGTTCTCGGCGTATCCGGCCACGTTGCGCGCATCGAGCCAGAGGTGTGGGTCGCCGGTCGCGAAGACCGTGTCGTCGACCCGTCCGCCCGTCTCCGAGGTCGCTACTTCGGCGGCGTGGCCCGTCACCACCGCGTCGATGCGGGCGAGTGCGTCCGCGGCCGAGAGCGCGCCGGCGCGCCACTCCTGCACAGCCACGTCGACCTCCCGGATCCCCTCGTCCCGCGCGTCCAGGGAGATCCGCCCGAGGAGCCCATCGAGCGTCTCCAGCGTCTCCTCGTCCGGGTGGGCTTCGGCCGCGCCCTCGTCGAGCACCGAGGCGATCTGGGCGAGCGCGGCGTCCGGCCCAGCCGCGGGCTGGTAGGAGCGCGTGATGTCCACGATGCCGGCGATCGCTTCCTCGGGCGCGAGCACGCCGCGAGGTACGTCATGGATGAACGCGTCGATCGCGCGGATCGCCTCGGTGCGCGAACGTGAGGGGAGGTGGTGCACGATGACGTCGATCGCATCGATTGCTTCGACCGCGGCCATCTCACCCGCGCTCCCCGCCTCGGCCAGCTCACCGATGTCGGCGACGGCGCGGTCGATGGCCGCCCGGTCGAGCTCGCCCTCGACGAACTCGTGCACGTGGCCGCCCTGGCGGACGGCGAGCCCACGCGCGGCGGCGACCACCGGCACGCCCGGGGCCACGTTCTGCACCACGATCGGGAGGAGGCCCTCCTCCAGGTTGTAGCCGTTCACCAGTGCGAGGTCGGCGCGTGCGACCTCGCGTGCGACCTCCGGCGACGGCTGATAGGAGTGCTCGTCCACGCCGATCGGGATCAGCGTGATGACCTCCAGGCGGTCGCCGCCGATCCGGACGGCCAGCTCGCTCAACAGTGGGAAGGTCGTGACGACGCGTGGGCGGTCGTCGGGCGTGACTCCCGCCGCAGCGTCACCGCCGGCCGCTCCGTCCGTCCCGCACGAGGCGAGGAGCGCGAGGAGCGCGAGGAGCGCGGGGAACGCGAGGATCGCGAGCACGAGGAGCGGGCGAGGGCGGCGGGTCATGCGGCCTCCTGGGTACGACGCACGGGGGCCGATCCCCCGAGTGGATACGATGTCAGTGACAGTTCGCGCAGCGTCCGATGAGGTCGAGCCGGTATGCCGCGAGGGCGTACCCGAGCGACGTGGCGAGACGGTGGACCGTCCGCTCGAGACGCTCCGAGGCGACCTCGCGCAGCTCGCCGCACGATCGGCAGGAGGCGTGGTGATGAGGGGGCGCCGTCGAGAGCCGGTACGCCGGCGGCGCACCGGGATGCGTGACGCGACAGGCCAGGTCGAGGTCGCGCAGCAGGCGCACGGTCCGAAAGACGGTCGAGCGACTCGCTGTCGGCACCGCCCGCACCAGTGCGTCGAGTTCGACGTGGTCGCCGAGCTCCTGCATCGCCTCCAGCACGCGGCGGCGCGGCGAGGTGAGCCGGAAGCCCCCTGCCTGGAGGCGTGCCTCGATCGCTTCCAGCTCCTCGGTGGTGCGGGGCCGAGCCACGTCAGCCTCGGTCACGCGGGGCGACGGCCGGTGTAGACCGTGATCCCGGCGCGCAGGTGGAGGTCCGTACGGTTGAACGCATAGTGCTCGGACGCCGGGTCGAGCAGTGCCTCCAGGATGTCGACGTCCTCGGGGCTCAGGATCGCGCGCCAGTCCGCCCGGGCCAGCCAGCGTCCCCAGTGGTGCTCCACCCACCGCTGCTCGTCCGCGCTCAACGGGCTCAGGGCATCGAAGCCGAACGTCCGCGCCTGCACGTCGATGAGGCCGGCGTCCTTCAGCAGCTGGGCCCAGCCGAATGGGTACGGGACGCTGTCCGGCTCGGGGACGCGTGGCCGTGCGAAGCGCCCGACGCCCGCGGCGGCGAGGCGATCCTCGAACCACCGTTCGCCGTAGCCGATGTCGTCCGGCAGGACTCTGAAGCCGAAGCCGCCTTCGCGGATCGCCACCGTGCCCCCCGGACGCGCCACCCGGACCAGCTCGCGCACGCCCTCGAGCATGTCCGGGACGTGGTGGATGACACGGCTGCACCACACGAGGTCGTAGGAGCCGGCGAGATCCTCGAGCGCCGTGAGGTCGGCGACGTGGACATCGATCGCCGCATGCCGATCCGCGGCCCCGAGCCGCTCGGCTGTGTGGCGGACGTTGTCCGCATCGAGGTCGACCGCGACGACTTCGCGGGCGCGCTCCGCGAACACGGCCGCCATTCCGCCGACGCCGCACCCGGCGTCCAGGACTCGGGCCTCATCGATGCCCAGCCAGTCCGCCACTTCCCGGTGGGTGCGTTCGAAGACGCGGTCGTGGATGAGGAGCGACTGCCGCATCTCAGAGGCGCTCACCTCGTGGTGATGTCCGTCCCCGTGCCGTCCGGAGTCAGGGTGCGCGCCGTGCTGGTGGTTCGCCTGGACCATTTCTCAGAACCTCCCCGGGCGAGACCTGGTTCCGCCCGCACCTGTGCGATCCGCGGCAGGGGCGCTTGCGCACGCCCCACCGCATCAGGTATTGATATTGCGTCTCATTGAGACAGCGTATCGGTTCGTTGTCAAGGGCCCGGTTCGCTGTCCGGACCTCCATCCGCTCTCTCGCCGCGCTTCGCCTCGTTGGCCGGCGCGCTGACTGGACCGCCTCATGCATGGCCCGCTTGTGATCGCCACCTGTCGCGCCTGGCCGCAACCCTCGGAGAGCGACCGCCTCTACCTCGACGCGCTGGCGCGCCGCGGGGTCGAGGTCCGGTACGCCCCCTGGAACGGGGAGATCGCGTCGTTCATGAGCGCGGGAGCGGTGGTCCTGCGGTCGACGTGGGACTACCACCACGACCTCGCGGCCTTTCGCCGCTGGCTCGGACTGCTCGAGGTCGCGGCGGTGCCGGTGCTGAATCCCCCCGCGCTCGTGCGCTGGAACCTGGACAAGCGCTACCTGCTGGAGCTGCAGGCAGCCGGCGTCCGCATCCCGCGCACGTCCATCGCGCCGCGCGAGCCGTCCGCGCTCCGAGCAACCCTCGAGCGCGAGGGCTGGGGGCAGGCGGTCCTCAAGCCGGCGTGGGGGGCGAGCGGCTTCGGCATCCGTCGCGTCGACGCCGGGGACCCGGCGGTCGGGGACGCGACGGGGACGCCGTCCCGTCCCATGCTGCTCCAGGAGTTCCTGCCGGAGATCGCGTGCGGCGAGGTCAGCCTCGTCTACCTCGGTGGCGAGTTCTCGCACGCGGTCCTGAAGCGCCCGGCGCCCGGGGAGTTCCGCGTGAACTCGCAGTACGGCGGCATCGCCGAGCTCTGCGATCCCGCCGAGGCGATGCGCGCGGCTGGCGCTGCGGTGGTGGATGCGCTGCCGGTCGCACCGCTCTACGCCCGCGTTGACGGCGTGCTCCGCGAGGGGGCGCTGGTGGTGATGGAGGTCGAACTGCACGAGCCTGGCCTGTGGCTCCACCTCGCGCCCGGATCAGCGGAGCGGTTCGCCGATGCGACCCTTCAGCGGCTGGGGGCGGCAGCGTGATCGCCGTGAACGGGAACTTCCGGGCCCGCGACGGCCGGCGCGACCAGCTCGTGGAGACCGTGCGCGCGCTCGGCCGGCGCCACGCCGAGGGCGCCATGAGGCACGATCGTGAGGCGACCGTGCACCGCGCGCTCCTCGATGACCTCTGCGCGGTGGGATACCACGCCGCGCCGATCGAGCGCTGGCATGGCGGGAGCTCGCACCGACTGGTGGACATCGTCCTCGCACAGGCGGCGCTCGCCGAGTCCGACGCCGCGACGGCGCTCGGCATCGGCATGCACCTGATGGTCGTCGGCGCGGAGAACTGGTCCAAGAGCTGGCCGGAGTGGCGACGCCAGCAGGTCTTCCGCAGCGTGGCCCGGGAGCAGGCGATCCTCAACGTCCTCGCCACGGAGCCGGTGATGGGGACGCCCCAGGGGACGACGCCGCCCGCGACCACGCTGGCGCCGGACGGCCCTGGGCGCTGGCGGCTGCGCGGCGAGAAGGCCTACTCGACCTTTGCGCCCGTGCTGACGCACGCCATCGTCTACTGCTCGATCGGCGACGGGTCAGCCGATGTCGGTCGCGTCCTCGTCCGGATGGACGATCCGGGCGTCGCCATCGAGCACACGTGGGACACCGTCGGGATGCGGGCGACGGCGTCGCACAATGTCCACTTCGCGGATGTCCCCGTGAACGACGCCGACGTGCTGGCGCGCTTCCCGTTCTCCCGGCGCGCAAGCCGTCCCGCGATGGGGCCATGGTTCGCACTGCCGGTGGCTGCCGCCTACCTCGGCATCGCCCGTGCCGCCCGCGACGAGGCGGTCGCCGCGGCACAGCGTCCCCGCGCGGGGCAGACGCCCGCCGCTGCCGTCGAGACGCGGCGCCTGATCGCCGAGATCGAACGGCGGCTCTATGCCGCCGAAGCCATCCTCGTGTCGGCCGCGGCGGAAGCCGACGACGACCATCGCACCGCCCCCGGCCTCTCCCCTCTGGAGGCCGCGGCCAAGATGGAGGTCGCCCAGTCCGCCATCACTGTGGTGGACCTGGCGGTGCGGGTCGTCGGCGGCGCCGCGCTTCGGCGCGGAAGCCGCCTCGAGCGAGCATGGCGAGACGTCCGCAGCGCTTCGGTGCATCCCCCGACCGACGCCGCGGCGCTCGCCATGCTCGCGGACCATGCCCTCGCACGACGGCCGGCCTGAGGGCGTCACCGGCGTCACCGGGCGTCACCGACGGTCGCCAGGCAACCGCGGGCGAGGCCCGCGACGCGCCGAGCGAGGACCTCGGCCGTCCTTACAGCGTCTCGCGTGTCTCCGCGCCCACCGCCTCCAGCGCCGCGGCGTCGAGCACGCGGATGAGCATCCGGTCGAGGTCGAGCATGCCGTCTGCGCGGAGCTGGTTGAGGGTGCGGGTGACCGTCTCTCGATGGGTGCCGACGATCTCCGCGAGGTCCTGGTGGGACAGGTGGATATCGCGCCCGTCCCGGCCGAGCCGGAGCAGTGCATTCGCGACGCGAGCATGGACAGGGCGGTACGCGACGTCGGCGAGGCGGTCTTCGGCCTCCCGCAGCCGCTGAGCCATCCGGTCCAGCATCCGCACGGCGATCGCCGGGTAGCGCGCGATCAGTCGCGTCACGTCGTCGCGCGACATGACGCACAGCGTGCAGTCCTCGAGAGCTTCCGCGTACGAGTCGGACATCCCCTGGCCGAGCATCGACATCTCGCCGAAGACGGACTTCTCCTGCACCGTCGCCGTGACGAGCTTGCGTCCGTCCTCGGTGATCCGATAGAGGGCGACGCTCCCCTTCTTGAGGATGAACAGGACCTCGCCCGTCTGATCGGGCTCGTAGAAGACGCGGCCTCGGTGGCATGTGGTCATGGCCGACATGGCGGCCACCTCGCGCAGTTGCTCGCTGCTGAGGTCGCGGAAGATCTCGCTCTCGGAGAGGTGGGTCTGTTTGACGAGCTCCTGGTGGTTCGTGGTCACGCGGCCCCCCCGCTCGTGAGCACGGCGCTCAGTTGCTCCCAGGAGGGGTTCCCCAGCGAGATCAGTGCGCCGTTCAGCAGGTAGGAGGGCACCGCGAACACGGACGGCGGCACCCGCTCCGGCTCAGCCTCGATGTCGATGACGTCCACCTGCACCCCGTCGAGTTCCTCGACCACTCGTTGCGCAACCGAGCGCGCGTGGTCGCAGGCATCACAGCCCGTCGTCACGAAGACCTCAAGCATGGCGCCGTCCTCCGCGAGACGAGCCTAGCCCCACGGGCCCCCCGCCCGTGTGATCACGATCACACGTAGGGCTCGAGGGCGGTCGCCTGTGTGAGAGCGATCACAGAGTGGAGGTCCGCTGCCATTCAGTCTGGAGCTGTCGGCGACTGACCGACACCACTACTGGAGGCAGATGATGGTGGAACTCGAAGCGGGACGAGCCGCGGTGGCCGGGATCGTGGGCGGCGGTGTGATGGTCGTGCTCCTCTACGGAGCGATCGCGACGATGCCGTCGGTGATGAAGATGAACATGATGGCGCTGCTCGGCGGGATGCTCGGGCTCACCGGCGCGGCGGGGTTCATCGCGGGACTGATGATCCACGCGATGATGAGCGCCCTGTTCGGCGTGGCCCACATCGCGGTCTTCGTGGCGCTGGACGCGGAGTCGACCAGCATCGCCGGCGGCGCGGCGATCGGCCTCGTCCACGGGATCATCACCGGCATCATGCTGGCGGGGATGCCGACGATGCATCCGCTCATCCGTTCGGGCCGGATGGCCGCCCCGGGCCCGTTCGGCTGGTCGCTCGGGCCGATGAACGCCGTCGGGTTCCTGATGCTGCATGTCATCTTCGGCATCGTGGCCGCGGCCACCTACTAGCGGCGTCCCGTGTGATCGCCAAGAGCACGCCGCTCACCTCGCGGCTCGCTCTGTGATCTGGCTCACGGCGGCTCCGTACCCCGGGCGCGAGGATCGAGCGTGGAGGGAGACGCACATGTCCCAGCTGTCTCGTGAACCGCGCACTCAACCTGCGGCGTTCGTTGCCCCGGTCCTCGTTGCGGCGCTCTGGGTGGGACTCACCTGGCGCACCGGCCTGACTTATCACTTCCTGCCGCTGGCGATCGCGGCCGCCGGTCCACTGGTTGCCGGCTGGCTCGCTGCCCCCGTCTCGCGGTCCTCCGCGTACGTACTGGCGGCGTGGAGCCTGGCGGTCGTCGCCCTCGGCTGGAGCGTGATGGTGGCGGGCGGCTTCGACCCAGGGGCGACGTTCGTGGCCGGACAGCCAGGCGGCGTCCCGGGCGAGGTGCTGGCCTTCAGCCTCCTCGGCGCCGCCCTGTCGGTCCTGTACGCCGTCCGTTCGTAGCCGGCGATGTCGCACGGCGGCACGAGGATGACCGGTGGCCTGGCGGGTTCCGCCCCGCTCCGTTCGCCGTGCCACGTCGGCACGTTCGAGGTGGGACGGACTTGGCCGCGCCTACCGAGCGTCCTCGGAGTCAGCCAGAGCGCGCCGGAGTTCGTCGCGACTGAAGCCCGCGACCCACTGCGTGCCGACGCGCGTCACGGGCGTCGCCATGAAGCCGCGCTCGGTCAGGTCGTTCAGGGCGTCCGCGTCTCGGGTCACGTCGCGCGTGACGTATGGCACGCCGCTCTCCTGCAGGAACCGCTCGACCATGCGGCACGGACCGCAGTGAGGTTGCGTGTACACGACCACCTCGGTTTCGCCGGACATCAGACCACGCCTCCCCAGTACCAGACGACATACGCGCCCGCGAGCACGAGCACTGCGTTCGCGCCGATGTCGATCAGCCCTCCGGCCCGTGACGCAAACGCCGTGAGCGGCGCGCGCGCGAGGGCGGTGCCCACCGCGACCACGAGGAGGACGGTGCCCATGCCCGCGCTGTACTCGAGGTACCGGAATGCCGCGCTTGCCGTGCTCGCATCGCCCGTGAGGGAGAGCCCCACGACGGCGGCGAAGATTGGGAGCGTGCAGCCGAGCGAGACCACGGCGTAGGCGATGCCGAAGGCGGCGACGCCTCGGACGTCGCGCGTGCGCGGGGTGCGGACGCGCGAGGTGAGCGCGCTCAGCGCCGTGCCCCGGCCGACGAGCTGGCTGATCCCGAAGGCGACGAGGACCGCGCCGACGAGGAGCCCGGCCCACGCCGACCACCCAATCACCCGCTGCCCGACGAGGGAGGCGATCACGCCGACGATGCCGAAGGTCAGGATGAAGGTGACCGTCACGATCACGCTCATCCACGCGGCTCGGCCGACTCGTACCGCCGGTGTCCCCGCGGCGCCGCGCTCCCCGGACACGTAGAAGGCCGAGAAGGCCGGCAGCATGATGAAGCCGCAGGGGTTCATCGCCGCCAGCATGCCGGCGCCGAACGCGAACGAGACCGGCAGGAGCCGGACCCACGCGTCGAAGGCGTCGATCCAGCCGCTGGCGGTACTCGCGATCGCCTGGAAGAACGCGTCCATGAGCTACGCGCCCTCTTCCAGCAACGCCTCGACCACCGCCGCGAGGACCTCGTACTCGCTGGGCGAACCGTCCCGGTAGGCGATCCGTCCCTGCTGGTCGATCACGACGGTGGCGTCGAGGACGTTCACGTCGAGCGCCCGCGCGACGCTGAAGTCACGGTCCATCGCCCAGTAGTGCTCGCCGTTCCCCGTCAGCTCGCGGAATCGGGCCAGATCCTCCTCGGTCTCGTTCTGGTCGACGTCGAGGATGAGGACGGCGACGCCGCTGTCCTCGTACTCCCGGTGCAGCTCGCGGAGCGCGATCGACTCCGAGACGCACGTAGGGCACCACGCGGCCATGAAGAAGACGACCGTCACTGAGTTCGGCTCCCCGCCGCGGAGGGCGAACGTCGAACCGTCCGCATACGAGGCGGTCTCCACCTGGAAGCTCGCAGCGGTCGGCCGCTTCTCCGGGCTCGTGACGAGCCGCCGTCCGAGCTCACGAAGTGCGCCCTGGTCTGATGGGAGAGTGAATGGTGTCGCCGCGGGGCTCAGCGCGGGCGCGTCGAAGGGGGTAGCGAACCGGGGGACCTCGCGCTCGCCGCTCACCTCGGTGGCGGCGGACGTCTCCGGCGCCGCCGAGGAGGCCACGGTCGCTTCCTCGTGCGAGAGTGGCGCGTCGACGCCGTCGTCACGGGACGCCAGCGTCACCACGACCACGGCCACTGCGCCCAGCACGCCCGCAACGAGCGGCAGGCGCTGCGAAAGGGAGGGCATGCCGATCCTTTCCGTCGCGGTGAACGTAGCTTCGATGCTGCCGTCCGGTCCGTCCGTGATCTTGATCACCGAGGCGGGCGCCCACGACCGGATACAACAGATCCAACGCTAGCTCGTGCGGAGCCGCATGAGCACGAGGGGGTGCACGATGGCTCGGGTGGTGGTCTATGGGAGTTCGGTGCCGTGTCCGGACATGGCTCGCTTCGGTTGGTGGCTGGACCGTCACGAGGTCGACGCCATGGTGATTCGTGACGTCCATCGGGATCGCGAGGCGATGGAGATCCTCCTCGGCCTGACCGGCGGCAACGCCTCGGTCCCCACCCTCGTGATCACGGACGATGACGAGTGGCTTCCGCTGCGTCCGCCGAGCCCGCTCGCGGGGCGCCTCCGCGGGGTCGATCGCGGCACGGTGCTCACGGAGCCGAACCCCGGCCAGATCGCCGGCTTCCTGCGTGCGAACGGCATCGAGGTACGCGAACGTGAGAAGTGGAAGCCGGCCGGCGGGCGCGGCGGTGCTGCGGGTGGCGACGCCGACGCGGAGGGCCCGACCGTGGTGACGGTGTACCCCATCACCGGCCGGCAGCTGTTCTTTCGCGTCCCCGAGTCGTGGTGCCGCGAGTGCGACCTGACGATCCGCGCCGTGGAGCACGCGATCGAGGGCCGACAGGACGTCGTCCTGCGCATCAAGCCCTGGTGGAATCACCTCTTCGATGCACTCCGCCGCGGTGGCTGGCACGCGCCGGTGGTGACGATCAACGGCAAGGTGTTCTCGCAGGGCGTCGTTCCGGAGCTGCAGCAGCTCCGGCAGGCGCTCGACGTCGCGGGCGGCCAGCCATGAGGCGCCCGAGGGTCGTCGGGCCTTCCGCTGCGGTCCTCGCCTCGCTCGCCGCGGGGGTGCTGGCGCTCGCCTGCGGAACGGAGTCGGGCACCACGGGCGACAGTGGGGGGGAGGACGCCGCGACGTCGGCGGCCACGTCGACCGCCACTCCGGGTATCCCCACCGGGCAGCTGCGGACGCCGACGCCGGAACGCTCGGCCGAGGAGCAGGACCGCATCGACGGCTACGCCATCCGCCTGACCCTCCCCGACGTCGACCTCTCGAACCGGACCGTGCCGCTGCGCGAGCTGGAGTCCGGTGGGGTCGGCGCGGACTCCGGGATCCCCTCGATCCACAACCCTGCCTTCGAGTCTGTCGAGCGTGCGGCGGACTGGATCGGATCGCGAGAGCCGGTGATCGCGCTCGAAGTCGGTGGCGAGGCGCGCATTTACCCGATCCAGATCCTCATCTGGCACGAGGTGGTGAACGACGAGCTGGGCGGGCAGCCGGTGCTGGTGACCTTCTGTCCGCTCTGCTACACGGCGATCGTGTTCGATCGCCGCGTCGACGGCGACGTGCGCGACTTCGGCGTGAGCGGTCTGCTGCGCGAGAGTGACCTTGTCCTCTACGACTACCAGACCACCACCCTCTGGCAGCAGTTGACCGGCGAGGCGATCGTCGGGACCGATGCCGGGGAGCGGCTGCGCCTGCTCCCGGCGCAGCTCGTGGCGTTCGAGGATGCCCGCGCGCAGTACCCGGACGCGCTGGTGCTCTCACGGGAGACGGGTTTCTCGCGCAGCTACGGCTCCAATCCCTACGCCGGCTACGACGACATCGACTCCATCCCGATCTTCACGACGTCGTTCGTGAGCGGCGGGCTGCTTCCGGCGAAGGCGCAGGTCCTGACCTTCGAGGTCGAGGACCAGGCCGTGGCGATCCCCTTCGATCGCCTGTCGCAGGAGGTGGTCGTGGAGACCTCGGTCGGCGGCGTGCCGGTCGTCGCGCTCTGGCAGCACGGCACGAACGCGGCGCTGGAGGCGGGAGCGGTCCGGGACGGCCGCGACATCGGATCCGCCGGGGCGTTCCGCGCGGACGTCGATGGCGTGCCCGTCCGGTTCGAGGCGCGCGACGGGGCGATCTTCGACACCGGCACCGGAAGCCGCTGGAACGTCCTGGGGACGGCGGTCGAGGGCCCGCTCGCGGGGACCCGCCTCGAACCGCTCGTGTCCGGTACGCACTTCTGGTTCATCTGGGCGGTGTTCAAGCCGGACACGGTCGTGCTCGTCGAGTGACGGACCGAGCAGCACCCTCGGGCGCCCGGTTCGCCGCACCCGGTCCGGGCGGCGCACTGCTGGCGGGCGCGGCGCGTGTCGCCCTCGCGCTCGCGGGGACGTCGAGCGTCCCGGCTGCGCGGAGGCTCGGCCCCCCGCGCTACGCGACGCTCGAGCGTGGCATCGCCCGGCTGGCGTGGCGGGCCCTCGGCGCGGATCTGCGCGTGACCGGCCTCGACCACGCGCGCGGCGGGCCCTTCGTCGTGCTGCCGCTGCACGAGAGTCTCGTCGACCCGCTGCTGGTGACGACGCTTCCGCTCCCGCTGCGCTTCATCGCCCGCGACGAGCTGTGGGCGTGGCCGCACGTGGGGGATCTGCTTCGGGCCGGCGGGCACCTGTCCGTGCCCCTGCACGCCGACGCCGGCGTCGCGCGGTCGGTGCTCCGGCGGGCCGCCGAGGTGACGCACCGCGGCGACTCCCCGGTGATCTTCCCGCAGGGCTCGATCCTTGGGATCGAGGTCGCATTCAACCGTGGCGGCTTCTGGCTCGCGCGCCAGCTCGGGCTGCCGGTGCTGCCGGTCGTCCTCGTCGGGACGCATCGCGTGTGGGAGCATCCGTACTCCCCGCGGCTCCGGCGCGGATGCCCGGTGTCGCTGCATGTGCTCGAGCCCGTGCCCGCCGCCCAGGCGTGGCGCGGTGCCGCCGAGATCGAGGAGCACATGCGGTCGCTGGCGCTGGCGGATCGCCACGCCCCTCCTCGGCGCTTCGTCCCGGAGCGCGACGGCTACTGGGACGGCTATCCGTACGAGATCGCCCCGGAGTTCACGGAACTCGCAGGCGCGGTCGCGCGGCATCGTCGCGCGGTGGGTGGCGATCCTGACGAGCGCGTCGGCAGGTGACGACACGACGCGTCGGGGTGCCTCCCGTCACGAGCGAGGCCCGGTGGTCGCCGCGATGCTGGTTCGCGCAGCGGAGGGGCGGCCCCGCTCTCACGGGCTCGCCGGAGCGGTTGCCCGGTTGCCGGGTTGCCCCGTCGTACGTCGCCGTTCGCCCCGAGGAAGGTCGGGAAGATGGCGCGCCCAGGGATAGGTAAGGCGCACCATCCGTTCGGAATCAGCGCTCGTAGATCTGCGCCTCGTCCGTGAACCCAGAGACTGCGTCCGCGGTCTGGCCGGGGAACACCTGCACGCGCAGCCGCTCGCCCTCGATCACCTCTACGAGGACGACGCCGAGCACCGGTCCGTCCGCCGCGTTCTGCGATGCGACGATCGGGTCGTCGGGCGCGTTGTAGACCTTCTGCGGGAGGAGCTCGTACGCCACGGGGCCAGTCGCCGCGCTCACCGTGGCGAAGTCGGGACCATTCCCGCGGACGCTGAACTGCTGTGCTTCGCCCTCGTAGTTGCCGAGCGAGAGCTTGAGCTGCGCCGGGTCGTACACGTCAGGCACGAACGCGAGGTGCCCGTCCCAGTACTGGTGGCTGCCGGCGCCCGCGTAGCCGTTCGTCCCCTCCCGAAACCAGTTGCCCATCAGGTGCCCCGGGACATCGTGGTCGATCTTGCCGCCGAGCGGCTCCACCGTCCGAGGGCTGCGCGCGAGGATCTGCGCACGCGCGTCCGCGGGGAGGTAGGCGAGGAAGTCGTCGGTGTAGATCTTCCAGGGCTCACCGTCGTACAGCTCCGGCGAGATGAAGCCCGTCAGGGGCAGCTCCTCGTTGTAGACCGCGACATCGAGGCTCTGGCCGCCGATGCGCCCGATCTCGTGTCCGGCGGGGACGAAGTGATGGCCGTTCGCCTGGTTGCCCGACTGGAGCTCCGGGAACGCCGCTTCGATGTCCGGCGCCAGGACACGTACGAGGTCGACGTAGGAGAAGAACGTGCAGGTGTGCTGGAAGACGAGCCGGTACTCCTCCTTCTGAGACGGCGTGCCCTCGTTGTAGATGCGCCGCTGGACCTCCTTGATGTATCCGTCGCCCATCATGACCACGGGGTACGCGTCCGCCGCCGACTCCAACGGGGGGTAGAGATAGGCGTGATCGATCGGCGTGACGTGCCCGCCCGCGAGGCTGCCGAGCGGCGTGAACGCGACGACGACCGCCGGGTCAATCGGCGGGTAGGTGAGCTGGATCGGGCCTTCGCCCTCGCAGCGGTCCTGCCAGCCGCTGAGTCCACCCTCGGGGCTGCCCTCGCTCACCTGCGGCTCACCGCTGCCACTACCGGCGTCGACCGGTCCACCGCCCTGGCCACCCGAGGTCTGCGAGCTTCCGTCGCCGCCCGCGCCACGTTCCTCCGGCGCGTCATCGCCCGCGCAGCCGGCCATGAACAGCATGACCAGCGCAAGGGCGGCGACCGAAGCCTGCGCGATCCGCTGGAGGGGTGAGTGGGAACGGCAGCGGTGTGAATTCATCGCCGGAACCTAGCAACCTGCATTGCTATCGCCAACGGACGGTCTGCGTCTCGGCCCTCGTGGGTTCCCCGGGGCGGGACTACGCCGCGCGCGCTCTTCACGGCACGGCACCTCGCGCACCTCGGAGCGCCGAAGCTCCCCGAGGTCGCGCCAACAGCGAGCACAGGAGCGGCCCGGGTCCCCGCCCGGGCTTCTCCGGTGTTGCATGGCTGGACGGCGGTGCGGGGTCGGTGATGCCGGTCACAGATGCCGCACCCGCCGACCCGAATGATGTCCTCGCTCCCACACACCGAGAGGGGTTCTCACCGGATGCAGCAGTCTGATCACGAGGTTCGCGCGCTCCTTCCGCGTCGGCGCTTCCTGGCCCTCAGTGGCATGGGGGCGGCGAGCGCGCTCTTCCTCATGGCGTGTGGGACCGACGAGGACGTTGACAGCTCGGCCGCGCCCCAGGGCGGCGCCGCGTCGCCGATCTCGACGGGCGACGCAGCGACGGCCGCGGCCGGCACGTCCGTGGCCGCGGGCGGCACCGCTCGCGCGGGGGCGCCCGAGCAGGGACAGGTGCTGGTGGGCGATGT
This sequence comes from Dehalococcoidia bacterium, assembly GCA_050250415.1. GTDB lineage: Bacteria > Chloroflexota > Dehalococcoidia > UBA2979 > UBA2979 > W-Chloroflexi-9. Next base: position 189,190 of record JBFWOO010000005.1, read on the forward strand.
GCTCGACCACCGCCTGAGCTCTGAGGAGTGGAGTGGCGACTTCGGCTGGGTGCAGTTCCAGCTGCGCCGCGCCTGGGTCGACGGCGAGGATGTCTACTTCATCCGCACCGACGGCTCCGACGCGGACTTTGCCCGGCAGGAAGGCCTGGTCTACGTGCCACTGATGGCGAACGCGCTCAACGCTGGCGCCGGACTGGGCGCGGTCTACCTCTTCGAAGGAGGTGCGGACGGCCAGCAGACCGTCATGAACTCCGGCCCACACCGCGACGACTACAGCCCCGCGTTCCGGGTGGTGCGCGTGCAGGGCGCGAGCAGCCTCCTTGAGTCCGCCCAGGCGATCGAGGCGGCTGCTGAGGCCGGTGACATCACGCTCGAACGCTCAGACATCGTCGTGAACTACCCCGTGGTGAAGTGGCCGGGCGGCGAGCTGCCGCACGACGAAGTGCGCGAGGTCTACCTCGGTGACGGCCAGCTCATCGAGCCTGTCGACGTCGAGGGGATGACGGTCACCTTCAAGCTCCACTCCTGCTACCCGAACTCGCGGTACATCGTGACGGACGTGACCATGCCGCCGATGGCGGAGGGCATGAAGATCGCTCCGGCGCCCGCGGCAGCCGCGCTCACGGAGGCGGGGGCGACCGCGAAGATCCTCGTCTTCGGCAACGGCGTCGAGGGCAGCGGCCCGATGGGGTTCCAGAAGAGCGTGACGGACACGGCCGCCGGGGACCCGCTCTGGAGCCCCTACTGGGACCACTTCACGTTCACCTGGGCTGAGGGCGCGGAAGCCAGCGTGCTCAAGTCGGAGGCGGAGATCGTCGACACCGAGGAGGCCGATCAGTTGCAGCGCTTCAACGGCGTGCCGGACAGCCACCCGACCGGGTTCATGGTGAACTGCCCGGTGCCCGTTGTGGCGGACGTCGCCTGAGGGACGTCGCCTAGCGACTGACACAGACAGGGGGCACTCCTCGTCGAGGAGCGCCCCCTGTCCGATCCTGGCGGCCGGCTAGGCGTGCCTTCGGGCAGCCTTCCGCCCGGGACGCGTCCGGCGTGCCAACCGCGCCAGTCGTGCCATCAGCGCCATCGGCGGCGCGCTCCGCCAGAGGTCGCGCGAGGCGGAACGCCCGGCTCTGCGCACGATTTCGTCGATCCATGGGAGCGCCCGCAGCATCGGCTTCATCATCGACTCGTCGAACGCTTCGTAGCCCTGCCCCGGATCCCGGCTTCGATCGCCTGCCGAGCGACGCTCTGTCGGCCGCCCGACGGCGCGCGGGAGACGCTGGTGGCGTCGGTGGGGGGTGACCGTCGTGCGCGGAGCTGGGCGCGAGTTGCCTCAGCCGAGCCGGGCGAGTTCTGCGCGATCTTCGCTTCGCGTGGAGGCGTCTACGCATCGACGACCGGCCGTTCCAATCTCACGACCAATGCGCGTGCGGATGGGAGCCTGTGTTCGCCCCTCATCCCTAGCCGTCAGAGGTTCCCCACTCTGTGCTAAATACGAGCGCAGCAGCAGCTGGTCGACGAGCACCCAGGAAACCGAAATGCCTGACGTCTTTGTAGGCGAAGAACGAAACGCCATCGTCGAGCAACTTCTGGTGGAAGCGTTCGCGGAGGTTGAGGCCGGCAAAGGCTCTCGAATCGTCGTGCTGAGCGCACCTCCCGGTAGGGGCAAGACGCGCATCGTCCACGAGTTTTGTCGGCGCCTGGCCGAAACCCAGCCACAACCGCCGTACTGGCCCGCAACCATCATGGGTGATGATGCTCGCGACACTACGGAGCTGCGTGGCATCACCGAGCAGCGGAAGTGGGTCTACCCGCGGCACTGGGAGCAGCAGGGTGATGCCCGGATGCCGTGGTTCTGGTGGGGCATCTCCTGTCAGAGCCGCACCAACGGCGAGCTCCACGAGGCGCTTCACGAACACCGGGACCAGTTGTTGGAACATGGTGAGGGGCTGACCACCTCGCTGACCGCGCGCGGCGCTGTCGGCTTCGATGTGGGCTCGACTGTCGTCGACGTGCTGGGTGTGCTCGGCGCCGTCGCTCCACCGCTCGGCATAGCCGTGACGGTCGCCGGGACAGCCAAGACCGCGTGGGAGCATCGCGACTTCTTCCAACGCGTCCTGCGGCGGGCGAGTGAGCGCGAGAGTGCGTCCGCCAGCCGCGCACGCGAGGTGGGGGGTAGCCGGCGCGAGGACGAGATCGGAGAGTTGGCGGACGGCCTCGCACGGCTGACGAAGGCAATGCCGACCGTCCTGATCGTGGACGATGCCCACGTGGCCGACCAGGCGCTGTGCGACGTCCTCGACAGCGTGCTCCGTCGTTCCGAGAGCCGGCTGCTGGTCATCGCGACTGCATGGCCGGCTCAACTCGATCGAGAACAGGATCTCCTGCCGTTTCCACGTTGGGCGCGAGACTTCGCGAGCAAATTCGCCACCCTGACGCCGGTCCGGTACTTCCGGATGGACCTGCAGGAGCTCACCCGGGACGAGGTGGAACAACTGCTCGAGGCGGAGATGCCAGCGGCGGCAGCGTTCGCGGACCTCGTGCATGCTCGGCTCGGCGCGAACCCACATGCGCTGCGTGCGCTCCTACGCCTGCCCCGGATCCGACGGGCGATCGAGCGGAACGAGCTCACCGCGAGTTCCCTGGCCCAACTCGACACAGCCGAAGACATCTATGCCGAGGACTGGGAGTCGGTGCCCGAGTCCGTGCGGACTGCCCTCGCGCTAGCCGCGCAGGCGCCCGACCTGCGGTACCTCCCGGAGTCGGTGATCCTCGCGCTCGAAACGCGCGCGCTCGTGGATGAAGCGCGCCGAAGCGTGACGGAGGGGGCGAATCCCTACCAGTGGGCGAGAAAGCTGGATGACTCTCTCCACAGCTTCGTCGAGCCGATGTTGCGCAACGTCGCCCGCCGCAAGGCTGGTGGGCTGATCGATGACAACGACATCGCCGCCCTGCACGACGCGATCGTGGCCGCGGCCCTCAACACTGATGATCCCGAACTCTCGCCCGCTGCGCGCGAGGAGTTGCTCCAACAGCATGTGGCGCTGGTCCTCGACGGGCACGCTCCAACTGGCGAGGAGGCCGCGGAGTCTGCTCTCGAATTGGCGGAGTTGCACGGGGCAAGGTACGCGTATGCGCGAGCGATCGACCTGGGGCAGCACGCGCTCGGATGGACGACGGATGAAGGCGTTGGGTTGCAGGCCCGGGGTCTTGTCGCCCACAGCCTCGGGGAGGCAGGCCGGGTGGAGGAGGCTGCCGCGCAGTTCGAGGCGCTGCTCGCCGACCACACCCGCGTCCTCGGTCCCGACCACCCCGACACGCTCACGACCCGGAACAACCTCGCCTATTGGCTCGGGAAGGCAGGCCGGGTGGAGGAGGCTGCCGCGCAGTTTGAGGCGCTGCTCGCCGACCGCACCCGCGTCCTCGGTCCCGACCACCCCGACACGCTCACGACCCGGAATAACCTCGCCTCCGCGCTCGGGCAGGCGGGCCGGGTGGAGGAGGCTGCCGCGCAGTACCAGACGCTGCTCGCCGACCACACCCGCGTCCTCGGTCCCGACCACCCCGACACGCTCTCGACCAAGGGATGGGTAGATCACTACCGGGGATAGCGGGAGCCGCTTCGGGCAACCTTCCCTGCCTGTAGAGCGTTCCTCTCAGCACGAGGAGACTCCGATGGCTCATCACAAGCGCGGCAAGCGGAAGGCGGCCCGGAGTGGCTGCCTCTGGTGCAAGCCCCACAAGGCACAGGGGAACTCCCGCGTGGCCATCGATGGACCGGTGCTGCGCCGCAAGGGCGGTGACCTGCAGTTCGAGCGGCGCAACGGGGACCTCGTCGGGCTCTAGTCCAGGCGGATCGATCCCATGCGGTCGCTTGACCAGCCCGCTGGCGGAGGGATCCCGTGCGGTTCCTGCTGGCCTCGCAGAACAGCGGGCGCGCCTCGAGTCGGAACGTGGCCGATTGCAGACGGAGCGGCGCGCGGGCCTCGACCTCGATCGGGTCGAGCGGCGACTGCCCGAAGTGCTGGAGACGATCGGACGCTGGTGCTCGTCCGACGGCGAGGACCGCCTGCGTTTACTGGTCACGGCGCTCGATGTGCGGCTGAAGGCATCGAGGGAGATGGTCGAGATCAGCGGGTCAGTGCCGCTGATCGACTCAGCGGATCAGACGGACTTGGTCACCACTGCACGAACATCGGGATTGGCGTTCCTAGACGACCAAATCCAGCGTGTGCCGTTCGTCCTGGAGGTGCCCGTGGCATTCGAACGCCCGTGATCCGTACCAAATCGTCGGGAATTATTCATAAATCCCGACAGTTTGGTACGATACGGCCATGAACCCGGGGGCAGAGCAGGTCATCGAACTGGTTCGCGAGAAGGGCGTCGTGCGTCCTCGGGATCTTGCTGCGCGCGGGCTCTCTCGCCACCACCTCCAGCGCCTCACTGACGCCGGCCTGCTCGAGCGGGTTGGCCGCGGCCTGTACTCGCTCCCTGATGTCGAGGTCACCGAGCATCGCACGCTCGCCGAGGTCGCAGCACGAGTACCTCATGGCATCATCGCGCTACTGTCGGCGCTGCAACTGCACGGCCTGACGTCCCAGATGCCGCACCGGGTCTGGGTAGCTGTCGGTGAGAAGGATCGGTTGCCGACCACCGACCTCCCGATCCGGTTCGTGCGCTTCTCGGGCGCGGCGCTCACCGAAGGCATCGAGGAGCGGGTGATCGACGGAGTCACGGCTCGCGTGACTTCTCCTGCCAGGACGGTCGCGGACTGCTTCAAGTACCGGAACAAGATCGGGCTCGACATCGCGGTCGAGGCGCTACGGCTCTGTATTGAGACCCGGAAGTGCAACCGCTCCGACCTCTGGCGCTACGCGACCATCGACCGCGTGGCGAACGTCATCCGCCCGTACCTGGAAGCACTCTCGTGACGACAGAACCACGAGACCTCGCAGCGTCTGTTCGGCGGCGCCTTCTGAATCACGCCCGATCCGAGGGGATCGACTTCGGCTACGTCCTTCGCCGCTATGCCAACGAGCGCTTTCTGTACCGGCTGTCCCGATCGGCCTGGCAGGAACAACTCGTCCTCAAAGGCGCGAACGTCTTCCTGGTGTGGTCGCGTCACGGCTTTCGGCAGTCGCGTGACGTAGATCTGCTCGGGCGCGGACTGCCGATCGAGGACGTCGAACGCTGCATCCGTGAGGTTCTCGCTACCGACGTTGAAGCCGATGGCATCACCTTCGTCGCGGATACGGTTCTCCTGGAGGAGATCCGCGAGCAGAGCGAATACGGCGGCACGCGGATCACCTTCGAGGCGACGCTCGCTGGTGCCCGCATCCCGGTCCAGATCGACATGGCATTCGGTGATCCAGTCATCCCGGTGCCCACGATCGAACCGTTCCCGACGCTTCTCGACGACTCGCCGGCACCCATGGTGCTCAGCTATCCCCGGGAGACGGTGGTGGCTGAGAAATACGAAGCGATCGTCCGGCTCGGCGAGGCCAACACCCGCCTGAAGGACTTCTTCGACCTCTGGGTTCTCCAGGACGAGTTCGAGTTCACGGAGACGCTCGCAGAGGCGATCGCGCAGACGTTCTCCAGTCGCGGCACCAGCATCCCCGAGGGCGCGCCGCTCGATCTCTCGAAGGAGTTCGTTGAAGGTGTCGGGGCTGAACGCTGGCGGGCATTCCTCGGGCGCACTGACCTGGAAGCCCCAACGTTCACGGAGGTCATGGACCTCCTGGCCCGATTCCTCGGCCCACCGGCTGCGGCTGCGCGACTTGGCTCTCACCTCTCGGCACGGTGGCGTGCTCAGAGTGGCTGGGTCTAGGAGAAGAGACGGTACAGACGACTTTCGACTTACAGTTAGCGACGCTGTGACGCCAACAACCGGTGACAGCAATAGCCGAACGCCGGGCCCTATAGCGTGGTCACGCGCTCGCGCCAGTCGCTCTGATCTCCGGGCCGCCAGGGGCGGTGAGGCTCCGGAGTGCCGAGGTGTGCCTCTTCGGCCCCGACTCGAAGGTCTCGTCTGCAGTTCGGACAGACCCAGTAGGTTGCCCCGGGAGCGTTGCCTCCGAGCATTTTCGCGTCGCCGCAACGCGGACACCACGGCTGAAGTCTGTCAGGCATCAACTGGCCTTCCGAGCGCTGATGGTCAGTCTACTGCCTTTGTCCCAAGCCTGAAGCCGAGTGTGTCAGTCCACCCGGCCATCTCGGACGGGACAGTCCATCGAGGCGCTTGTGATTGTTATCATTTCGTCACGCATGCTGCGCGGGGCTGGGGGCGGCCGATGGCGACACACTCCAAGCTGGAGTCTGAGGAAACTCCACCCGATCCCGCTGCGACTATCGAGACGCTTGGGTCGCTCGGATACAACCTAGAATCTGCACTCGCGGATCTTGTGGATAACTCCATCTCGGCCGGAGCAAAGTGTATCGAAATAACGATGCATTGGGACGGCTCCGACTCTTGGTGCGCAATTGTTGACGACGGCACTGGAATGAACGAGAGCCAGCTCCGCCGCGCGATGACTATCGGCAGCATGGACCCGCTGCTCCCGCGAGACCGTTCCGATCTGGGGCGATTCGGCTTTGGGCTGAAGACGGCTTCATTCTCGCAGTGCCGAGAAGTGACCGTGGGCTCACGCACGGCGGCAAATCGCTCCACTCACTATCGAGTGTGGGATCTCGACTATGTCCGCTCCGAAGGCCGCTGGCTTCTCGGGAAGACGCCCTCGGCGGAGGCACAGCAGATTCTCGAACGCCTCCGAGTCCAGACACATGGCACGGTCGTCCTGTGGAGGCGCCTCTCGGGTGAGCTCGCCGAGCAGGGGTCAGATGCGGACGACCAGCGCGCTCATCAGCGGTTCCTGAGACGAGTTGGTGTCGTCGAACGACATCTGGCGATGACGTTTGGTCGCTTCCTTCTGCGTCCGGAGGCGAGGCTGTCTCTTTCGATCAACGGCTCAGAGATCCAGGGCTGGGATCCGTTCCTGGCAGACCACCCGGCTACGCAGCAACTCCCCCAAGAGCGACTGCCCTACCGCGGTGAACCTGTTCTGGTGATGCCCTACGTGCTTCCCCATCGATCGAAGTTGACTGCGCAGGAGTTCGAGGCAGCCGGGGGACCGGCCGGGTGGAACGCGCAGCAGGGCTTTTACGTGTATCGCTCAGACCGGCTCATTCAGGCCGGTGATTGGTTCGCCCGAGGTCAAGCCAAGGACAACGACCACAATCTTGCGCGAATTGCGATCGATGTGCCTCCGACTCTCGATCGAGAGTGGGCTCTGGATGTCAAGAAGGCATCTGTGCGCCCCCCAGGGCCTCTTGCTGATGACCTGCGCCGGATCGCTAACGCGACACGGCGTCGCGCCGTTGAGGTGTATCGCCATCGGGGAACGGAACGCGGGCGTCGGCCAGCGTCTGTCGCGGAACCTGTGTGGAGGCAGATCCGGAAGCATGGCGAACTGTCATTTCGCATCAACCGGAAGCACCCGCTAATCCAGGAGATCCTCGAACGCAACGGTGGCGACCAGCTAATCCTCAACGACCTCATACGCGTGATCGAGGAAACGATCCCGGTCCCGCTCCTCCCGGGCCACCAGGCAGGGGGCGACCGAGGTGCTCCAGACAGAGAAGCGGATCCGGAATTGATCGCTCTTGTCGAGCGCTTCTATGAGCGACAGCTTCAGAACGGCCTGACTCGCAGCGCCGCTCGGGATCGGTTGCTCAAGATCGAGCCGTTCAATCTCTATCCCGACGTCATCGATCGGGTCGTTGGGGGAGTGTGATGGACGCGGATATCCGGCACCAGGCCAGAAATCTTGTACTCAACCTGCTTGATACGAACACACCCACCGATGCCGAGTTGCGGGATGCCGTCACCGACATTGTTCCCATGCTGGAACGGCGTCACGGGACACGCCTTGATCCCGACGAGATCGTTCGTGTGCTTCAGGCAGAGTTCAATATCTTCCAGGCGGACACGGTCTCGCTAGACAACTCCGATGGTCATATCGAGTGGCTGGTAGAGAAGCGTGACTCTATCGACTGGCGCTTTTGGAATCGGTACCTGCGGTACCTCCAGGAGGAAACTCGACTGCCTCCGCTTGTCTTGGAGCGTCTGGACTCCACCACGCAGCGCATCCTCGCGAAGCTTGAAGACCCTGCGCGACCCGCGCCCTGGGATCGCCGCGGGATGGTCGTCGGCCAGGTGCAATCTGGGAAGACCGGGAACTACACAGGGCTGATCTGTCGGGCGGTGGATGCCGGATATCGGCTGGTGATCGTTCTCGCTGGTATGCACAACAGCCTGCGCAGCCAGACCCAGCTCCGCCTCGACGAAGGTTTCCTCGGTCTTGACACTCAGCTCCGGCAGATGGCGGATTCGGACGACGGCTTCTCGACGGCCGCGCTGGGGGTAGGTCGCCTGATAGGGGAGCCCAGGCTGTCCGCCGCTTCGCTGACCACCAGCGCGGAACGCGGTGACTTCAGACTGGCCCGCGCGCAGAGCGGGAGCATTATCCCGGGAGATTTCCCCGTTCTGGTTGTCGCCAAGAAGAACAGCGGGATTCTCGACAACCTGCGCGACTGGCTGCTCAACGTGTCCGGCGTCGGCGACCCCAGACGAGTACGGGACTATCCAGTTCTCGTTATCGACGATGAGGCTGACAACGCGTCGATCAATACGAAAGCGCCAGGTGATGAGCCTGCGAAAGTCAACCAGGCGATCCGCACGCTACTGCACAGCTTCGACCGCAAGGCCTACGTCGGGTACACGGCGACACCCTATGCCAACATCTACATCGATCCGGCGGCGGATCATGAGGATCTCGGTCCCGATCTTTTCCCCCGAAGTTTTATCGAGTATCTACGGCCGCCGACGAACTACTTCGGCCCAACGCGTCTGTTTGGTAGCGATGACGAACCGCCGCTCCCCCTGTATCGCGACGTAAGCGATGCCGAGGCGTGGATCCCAGATCGGCATAAGAATGGTCACCGGCCGGGCCCATTGCCCGAAACCGTGCGCAAAGCAATCCGAGCGTTCGTGCTCGCCAGAGCGGCGCGTATGGCGCGAGGGGAGACCCGCGCTCACAATTCGATGCTCATTCACGTTACCCGGTTCAACTCCGTTCAGGATGCCGTTCGCTATCAGGTCACCGACGAACTTGAGCTGCTGAAGTCTCGCATCAAGTTCGGCGACGGGAGTGGCTCCGACATTCGCGCTGAGTTGAAGGAACTTTGGGACGAGGATTTCGTTCCGACAACCCTCGCCACGCCTGCGAATGAGGCACCGCGGCTGGAGTGGTCGGTGATCGAGTCCCTGCTCGTTGACGCCGTAGATCCGATCGTGGTGAAGACCATCAACGGTACGGCCACGGACGCACTCGACTACTTCGAGCATCGAACGACCGGCCTCAACGCCATCGTGATCGGAGGCGACAAGCTGTCACGCGGTCTGACGCTCGAAGGGCTGACCGTCAGCTACTACCTGCGCGCCAGCAAGGCATTCGACACGCTGCTACAGATGGGAAGGTGGTTCGGGTACCGAACGGGATACGAGGACCTCTGCCGCCTGTGGACCTCGAGACGCCTTTGGAATGCCTACCGCGAGGTGAATCTCGCGAACGAAGAGCTCATTCGTGAGTTTGAGGAGATGGCTTCGCGGCATCTCACACCGAATGACTATGGTCTGCGGGTCCGGAACAGTGTTGAGGGCATGCTTGTCACGGCGGCGAACAAGATGCGTGCCGGCACTCAACTGCGCATCGGGTTCGCTGGAACGATCGCCGAGACGACTGTGCTTCCTGCGGATGCCACTACAGCAGGCCGCAACCTGCGGACACTCGAAGGTTTCCTTGCCGCGGCGGCCACAGAGCCACCCGAGGAGATAGGTACAAACCTTGTCTGGAGCGATGTTCCGGGCCAGGTGGTCGCCGAGCAGTTCTTCGACCGGTTCGTTACGGCAGAGGCCGCGTACAAGGTCCACGCCCAGACGATCGCGAGGTATGTGCGGAATCGTATCCAGCACGGCGAGCTGACCGGGTGGACAGTTGCGCTGATCTCGAATCCGGGCGCCAGCGTGACCATCGCCAACCGACAGATCGGGTTAACGAGACGTCGCCTGCTCGATGACGAAGGCGCCGTTGAGACACTGCGCCACGGTGGCGTCTATCGCATTCGCCGTCTGCTCAGTCCGACCGATGAGGCAATTGATTTCGCTCCGACCGAGATCGAGAGCCTTCTCGATGCCAGTATCGCGGCCTGGCACGAGAACCCCGGACGGCGGCAATCTGAACCGAGTATCCCCACCGGCCCGGTCATTCGCCAGAAACGGCCAGCGGAGCGAGGCCTGCTGCTTATCTACCTGATCGAGCCTCCCGATGCGGCACATCGAGAAGCTGCTAGTGGGCATGGTGTCGCACTCACAGCTGAACCGCTCGTCGGATTCGGCGTCAGTTTCCCCGCGAGCGAGAACGCCCCGGCGATGGACTACATCGTCAACCAGCGCTTCCTTGAAGAGCTCTTCGGCGCTGGCGACGACGACGATGATGACCGGGACCCTGATGCTTGAGGAGGGCATCTGGCGCGCGATGGAGAGCGAGGTGCCCCCCGGTTCAGGAGTGCTCCGCCGACGGATCCGGGAGGAGAGCGCTCGAAACCTCTTCCTCGGGATCGCACATCCGGGCCGTGAGCGTTTCCTGGCCTTGGTAGTGGGAACGGCAGCCGCCAGCGACCTTCAGCTTCCGAGCACCGGGGCCTTGCGGACATTCGTCGAAACCGATCCCGACGACCATGCTGAACTGAGGATCGTGCTTACGGTGCCTGAAATGTCCGGCGTCTTCACGTCTTTCTGCGAGGACGTTTCCGCTGCGGTGGCAGCAGTGGATTCCGATGAACGGGCAGTGGCGGTTCTGGTGGAACGGTTCGCCTTCTGGCGGCGGCTCTTCACCGGGGATGAACCGGGACTCTCTGCTCTCGAGGCGCAGGCACTGTATGGGGAGCTCTGGGTCCTGCAACATCTCGTCCTCCCGCACCTCGGGCATCGAACGGTAGACGCATGGCGCGGACCGATCCACGAAGATCGAGACTTCCTGTTCAATGCTCTGGCTCTGGAGGTCAAGACAACCCGCGGTGATGAGCCTACAGCGGTGACGATCACGAACGAAGCACAGCTCGACCTGGCTGGCCTCGACAGGCTCTACCTGGTAGCACTGAAACTCGATCTACTGCGTGGCGGAAGGGGGGACACTCTCAACAGTACTGTTGCGGCCATTCGCGAAGCTCTCGAACCCATCGCGGCCGTGGAATTCCGGGACAAGCTGCTCCGCTATGGCTACCTCGATCAGCAGTTCGAGCGATACACCGACACGGCCTACGTGATCCGTGAGGTGGCAATCTTCCGGGTTGAAGAAGGATTCCCCCGGATCATCGAGCGTGATCTTCTACCTGGCGTTGGTAGCGTGACCTACCGCCTCGCACTTTCGGCATGCGAAAAATGGCGAAGTTCTCCGGCGCAGCTGGAGGAAGCCCTCGTCGCGGCTGCAGGAGTGCAGGACTGATGGAGATTACTGAATACGCGCAGCGACTTCTCCAGGAAACACTGGCGGCTGCGGATGCTGAACCGGAAGGTGCCCTGCGGCTTGAGACTTTCACCGAACTGGTGGCCGAACGCCTCGCCGAGGCGGGCGAGTTCAGCGGTGGTGACGTTTGCTTCCATCGAGCTACGGGGGTGGAGATCAGCGGATACGCGTTCGACGACGATGTGTTCCACCTCTTCATCACGGACTACCGAGGTGGCGATCAGCCGGAAAGCCTGACGGATACGCAGGTACAGCGGGCATTCCGTCGCCTCACGGCGTTCATCGAGCGTTCGCTGACCGGATACGCCGAACGGCTCGAAGAGAGCTCTCCGGCCTTTGAGCTTGCCGACCTTATCCAGACGAACTGGCGCCGCCTTGAATCCGCTCGCCTCTACCTGTTCAGTGATGCCCGCGCCCGTCAACCATCGGTTCCTGACACAACTATCGGAGACGTCGCTGTCAGCTATCACGTCTGGGATCTTGAAAGGCTGTTCCGTCTCGACACATCGGGGCTGGAACGTGAGCCGATCAGCATCGACATCGTCGAACGACTCGGGGCACCTCTGCCATGCCTAGAGGGCCCATCTGCGGAGGACCATGAGGTCTACCTGCTCGTCCTGCCCGGCCAGTTTCTGGCTGACCTCTACCGAGACTACGGTGCCCGCCTCCTCGAACGGAACGTTCGATCCTTTTTACAGGCACGTGGAGCAGTCAACCGCGGGATACGTGACACGATTCTGAAGCAACCCGATCGGTTCCTTGCTTACAACAATGGTGTCTCAGCAACGGCAGCATCGGTCATGCTCACGCGATCCTCTGAAGGATATCCCGCGATCACCCGGATCGATGATCTCCAGATCGTGAACGGTGGTCAGACCACTGCGTCGCTTCACGCCGCGATGCGCAGAGATCGCGCGGATCTCTCGCGGATCGCAGTCCAGGCCAAGCTCACAGTCGTTGATTCAGCCACGATCGACGAGCTGGTCCCCCACATTTCTCAATACTCGAACACCCAGAACAAGGTGACCGGTGCGGACTTCTCCGCGAATGATCCCTTCCACGTGTCGGTGGAGGCCCTATCTCGTTCAGTCTGGGCACCAGCGGCCAGTGGTACACAGCGTCAGACACACTGGTTCTATGAACGCGCGCGAGGACAGTACGCGGATGCGCTTGCCAGGGCCGGTACGCCGGCACAGCAGCGTCAGTTCAAAACGATGCATCCCACGAATCAGAAGTTCACAAAAACGGATCTGGCCAAGTTCGAACACAGCTGGGAGCAGTTGCCGCACGTGGTATCGCTGGGTGCCGAAAAGAACTTTCGCGAGTTCATGCTCCGACTCGCTGAGCGTTCCCGGCATCCGGATCAGGCCTATTTCGAACGACTAGTGGCCAAGGCAATCCTGTTCCGTGCTACCGAAAAAATCGTCTCCGCACAGAACTTTGGTGGCTACCGCGCAAACATCGTGACCTACACAATCGCGAAGCTTGCTCATGCCACGGCGCACCGCATCAATCTCACCGAGATCTGGAGAACGCAGCGCCTGAGCGACACGCTGGCAGAGGCGCTCGAAGAGATTTCGCATCTCGTTTTCGATGTGCTGTCGGCACCACCTCCTCATGTCAGGAACATCGGTGAATGGTCTAAGAAGATCGACTGCTGGAAGCGCGTAGAAGAAGAGAGCTGGCAGCCATCGCGGGCGCTGGAGCGCGACCTGATTGTCACTGGCAGTAGCAATGGATCCCACGCGCTGGTTGACCAGGGCCTCGCCACGCCCACACCCGAAGAGGCTGACTTGGTCCAGCAGACCTCCGAGATCGACGCCGATACGTGGTTCCGCGTTTCGAATTGGGCGAAAGAGACCAATAACCTTCAGCCGTATCAGCGGAGTATCGCGTACAGTCTCGGCCGAATCGCGCGATCGGGACGGCAGCCGTCGATCAAGCAGGCTCGTCAGGGTGTCATCCTGATCGAGGAAGCCAGACGCCTCGGATTCCAATGACTGGACATCCGACCAAACCGACCGTGCCAATCATCGACTTGTTTGCGGGGCCTGGGGGCCTTGGCGAGGGGTTCAGCTCGTCTCCAGCCGGTCGGTTCCGCATCGCTATTTCGATTGAGATGGAAGAGTCCGCTCATCGAACGCTGAGGCTTCGTTCGTTCTTCCGGCAGTTCCCCCGAGGGGAAGTCCCGCCGACTTACTATGAGTATCTCCGAGGTACGGTGTCCCTTGCCGACCTTCAGACGAAACACGCTGCCGAGTGGGAACGAGCTGAATGCGAAGCCTGGCGAGCTGAGCTCGGGGACGAGGACTACTCGACCATTCGTGATCGGATCGATGCGGCACTCGGCAGCGAACGCAGTTCCGGGTCTGCTGTGGTCATCGGCGGACCACCATGTCAGGCTTACTCCCTTGTGGGACGCTCACGTATGAAGCGTGTGCGTGGAACAGAATTTGAAAAGGACCACCGGCACTTTCTCTATCGAGAGTACCTCAAAATACTGGCTGACTATCAACCTGCTGTATTCGTCCTTGAGAATGTAAAGGGGCTCCTATCGTCCACACATGAAGGAGCTCATATCTTCGAACGGATCAAGGCTGATCTACGCCAACCCGGCCGCGCGCTTTCTGACTTCGAATCCAGATACCGAAACGTGGAGTACGTCCTGTTTCCGCTCGGTGGGGCCGGCCATTCGGATGGTGAGACGGAGCCCCCGGCGGAGGACTTCGTCCTCCGGGCGGAAGATTTCGGTCTCCCACAGGCTCGTCACAGAGTAATCATCCTCGGGGTGCGGAGTGATCTCGCTGCTCACGCGAGGGAAGTCCTCGTGCCACTCAGGCCTGCAGCGAGCTCATCGTCGGTAATGAAGGTCCTCCAGGGAATCCCACCGGTACGCTCCGGGTTGAGCCGGCAGGAGGATTCCGACGAGCGTTGGACGCAGGTGATTCGTTCGTCGGCATCGCGTTTGCTGAGGAGTACGCGCTCTCTGACGGACGGGATATCCGATGAACTCGAGCGCGTCCGATCGTGTCTTGTGGTTCCGAGCGATGGACGTGGTGAGCGATTTGTAAAGGCTAACGACACCGCACCGGCCTATGAGCCAGAGTGGTTCTGTGACCCGCTGCTCGGAGGCGTACCGAACCACCACACGCGCGGACACATGCCAGACGACCTGACTCGCTATCTTTTTACGGCAACGTTCGGTCGTGTCTTGGGCCGATCGCCCCAGCTGTCCGATTTCCCCAGGGGACTGCTACCCCGGCACAAGAACGTGAGCACAGCGCTCGCCGGAAACTTGTTCTCCGATCGATTCCGCGTGCAGTTGGGGAACCGTCCCTCTACCACGATCACATCGCATATCTCTAAGGACGGGCACTACTACATCCACCCCGATCCCGCGCAGTGCCGCAGCCTAACCGTGCGTGAAGCAGCACGCCTGCAGACTTTCCCGGACAATTATTTCTTCGAGGGGCCGCGCACCAAGCAGTATGTACAGGTTGGCAATGCCGTGCCCCCGCTGCTGGCAGTAGAGATCGCCCGAGTCGTTGAGCGGGTGATAGGACACCATGCCGTCGCGGTCCTTGACTGATGCGGATTCGGTTCAGCTGAGTGACGAGGTTGTCCTTGAGATCTGTGGCCGCCTGCTTGAATGGGGGCGCGACAACTACCGCGACTTCCCCTGGCGGCACCGCTCGATTCCGCGCTGGCAGGCGCTCGTTGCCGAGTTCTTGTTGCTGCGGACTCGTGCGTCCCAGGTTGTCCCGGTCTTCAGGCGGATTCAGGCTGAATACCCAACAGCGAAGGCACTTGGAGACGCATCAGAACAGAGTCTGATCGAACTGGTGACGCCACTCGGCCTCAGATGGCGTGGCCGGCTCTTTGTGACGCTTGCCCGTGAGATTGGGCAACGGCGGGGCCGACTCCCAAGCCCTCCAAGCGAACTGCGCCAGATGGCAGGCGTCGGGGACTACGTCGCCGCAGCAGTCCTGGCGCTGCACTCTGACCGTCGAGCGGTGCTCATCGACTCCAACATCGTGCGTCTCATCGCTCGGTTGGTCGGACGTCCGCATCATGGTGAAACGCGTCGAGAACGCTGGCTGCGCGACATCGCTGACCGACTGACTCCTGAGACTGAGTTCCGTGAATACGGGTATGCCGTACTCGATCATTCGATGAACATCTGCCGTCCTCGTCGCCCACTGTGTGAGATCTGCCCCTTGGTTGACCTCTGCTCCAGCGCGCAGAGACGAGAGCAAGGTGCGAACGAGGTCGCTAGTTACTAGCAGGGCCTCGATGGCGGCTTACTCGATCGCTGGTGAGGATGAAGGCTTTGCGGCCTAGCCGATCACTCTCGCCTGGTATCGAACTTCACGGATACCTGACCTAAGTGAATTTCCAATGGTTGGGACTCGGTCCATGAAACATTCGGTAGTTCAGCGTGAAATGCAGCTGCCAAGTCAGCCAGGGGATCGTCAGTCGATATCTTGTTCTCTTTTACCAAGCGTATGAGCTGAGGCCAGGTGCCCCAAGCAGCGCGATCGTCTTGCGGAGTGCCTCCCGTAAAATGCACCGCGTGTCGGCTGAGAACGAACAGATAAGTGCGATCTGGTCTGATCTCTCGAATACCTGATCCTCGGAGTGCAGCTTCGAAGTCATCTCCTGAGTGGATCCACTCCGCTACTCGGCGGATCCAAGTGTTGCTTTCGGTTACTAAGTTGGAACGCCTGCTACGCCGTTCGTCCCCAATGATCCCGAACTGATCTTGCCACTTAAGCTGGAAGAGCGCGGTTGTTCCTGTGGTCCGATCGTGAACCACGGCGTCGATATCTGTTACGACAGTCTTCCCTGCACGTACTCGAAGCGCGGATGCAGGCGTGACGAATCTCTCTGATGTAAAAAGCCCACTCAGATCCTTCCGAAACTCAGGCTCCCTAAGATTCACGGCTCTATCCCAATCCCATCGATAGGTGCGCTTGAGTTCCCGCAGCAAGAAGTACATTGGCGCGCGGATGGCACCAGCCACCGAGCGGAGCAGAGTGTTACTTCCGATCCGGCAGAACGGTGCGATCGATAGATCGTCTGCGTGATAGGCAGCGTTGTCTTCAGACACTGTAATCGCCCGCAGTGCGCGCCGAGCTTCTAAGGTTGGAGCGTTCAAGAACTCTGCGAGACTCTCAACTACCGTACTTTCCTCCATCCAGATGGTTACTAGATTTTCCCCTCGTAGACGATGGTCCTTCTTCAAGAGTTCGTTGACGAACCCAATGTGCTTGATCGACACGCTCATCTCTATCAATAGGACCTGCCGATAGAAATCGAAGCTAATCTCTCCGAATGTTGCCTGCGGAGGAAAAGCATCGAAGCCAGGCAACGTTGACGAGAGAATCATCGCCTTTCCGAGATAGTAAGCGTCGACCAGCTCATCGGCGTCATAGGCGATGAAGTGATCCCGCCAGGTCCGCACTAAGGCGGACTGTCGTTCTTGGACAGATTGCTCGATTGATTCGAAAGCAGGTTGAGCCGCCTTGCTCCATTCCTCAAAGTTGGAGTTGCTCATCCAGGCTTCTTGCTCCACATCGAACCTTTCTCGGCCGACATGATCGGATGGAAGCCAGAAAACGAAGTGCTCGGGATCGACCCGCTCGAGGTCTATCAGTCCCTCCGTGGCGAGATCGAGCCATGTAGTCACCAGCGAAGCGCTACCTAGTTTGAGCAACGTTGACTCAGCCCAGCCATTTCCGGTGAAGGGAAAGATGGGCACAGGCATCTGACGGGTAGATTCATTAAGGAAGAGGGCGAGTGCCTGCGGATAGCCTCGTGAGAAAAGCTCTCGCTGCAGTACCTCATCATCGTCTTCGGGAGAGGATCTTCGTCGTACCAACTCCCGATCAAAGACTTTTGTGAGTTCGATGATAGGCATCCGCCCGTCAGGCCACCTGAATTGGTCGGCAGCGTGTTGACGTTCAGCGTCAACGTGACGCGCTAGTTGGACTAGCGGGGATTCCTCGGACGGCGAATCGTCGATCACGGAGCAAGGGCCTGTCGCCAGCAGAAGGGGTCTGAACACTCTCGATAATGGATAAGCCGAGCGAGCGCTCCGATTTGCCAGCACAGCCCCGCGACCGCCGCGTCGGCAACCGCCTAGCCAGCTTGGGAGAAACCCTGCCCGATGGAGGCATGATACCAGAACGAACGTTCTTGCGAGGCGCGCGCGGGTGGCATCAGTTGCGGGGTCTGCAACTAGACGCGCCTGCCCTCCCACATCCCGGCTGAGGGCCCGTATCCGTTCCCGCGTCGCTACTGGCGTTAAGTACCTGCTTCACCCAGGAGGGAGACGGTCGGGGCCTAACCGTTCGTGCAGCAGATCTGCAGCCCGCTGGTCGCGGTCGTATTCTTCGCGGTCATATACCACCAGTGGCAGACCGGACTGATGCAGGATGGCGTGGAGGTCCATCAGAGGACAGCCGCGCGACGCGAGACACGTTCGCCGGCGCTCACGTCCGCAAGCGGCGACCGACCAAGATGGTCAAGAAGGCCTTGCGGGATCTCTCCGCTGACGTCCGGCACGGGCCCGTGTTCTCCGTGCAACAAGATGTCGCCGGCGCGGGAGCGATGGGGAGCGGCGACCGCGAGCGGCGCCGTTCCAGCAACAACCGGTTTCCGGCAGTGTGCTGTTCCTCCTGAGCCGGTCGCTTGCTCAGGCCGAGCACGCGAGCGGCCTGCATGCGTGTGCAGAGGTGAACCTGTGACCTCCTGCGCCCATGAGTCATGGTCTACGCGAGCGGCATGTGGTGACAGTCCCGAGTAAGCAGACACGTACTGACAGACAGACGAGCGAGGGACGCGAGCGGCGAGTGAGCGACCACGTCACCTCAGCCAGAGACGTTGGTGAAAGCACAGCATCCATATAAGCCACGCGGCCCGCCGTACCTGTCCCGTGCACGTCCGAATCTGAGGCCGCGACCCACACTGCGATTTCACCGCCGGGCGTCGGCGCGGCGGCGCGGAGCGCGCCCGGGACTGTCCGTGGACGACACAGGTGCGAGAAAGGTGTGGCAGGTACGAAACAGGTGTGACGGGCACCCCACAGGTGCAGTCGACGGAGTGGAATAGATGGCGTGCCCAGGCAAGCCCTTCGTCCCAGCTCAGGACGCGGGCAGACCGAAAGGAGGACGACCATTACCACCCTGCACAGCGGCCGGGATCTCGAGGCGGACGTCCTGCTCTGCATCGCGCGCCTGCCGCTCATAACGGCGAGCGACCTGGCACGGGCGCTGTGGGCCGATACGGACGACGTGCGCCGCGCCCTCGAGGCGCTCCTCCGGCACGGGTGGATCGAACGGCTCAGGCTGCATCCGGCGAATCAGCCCGGGGCGATCGAGGCACATGTCTTGCGGGAGGTGGCGATACCCGCCTTCTCGCAGACCTTCGGTCTGGACGAGGACGAGGTTCGGCGTGGCTGGCCGGTGAGACGGGGCGACGCCCTGGATCGGATCGCGGCCCTGGAGATCACCCAGTCCATCAACCGGTTCCTCGCCGGTGTCGCGAGGGACTATCCCGTCGACGCGGAACCCGACCCCGACGACGAGCTCATCCTCCCTCGCCTCGTCGACTGTCGGGCGTTGCCGCGCCGGCGCCAGGGTGATTTCTGGTGGCTGCCGCTGATGGATGGGTACGGGTACTTCTCCTTCCCGAAGGGTGACAGGCATCCATTCTTCCTCGCGTGGGATCGGGAGTCGGCGCCGGAGCAACATCGACGGGCACGCGTGAACGCCTGGTACCGGGTCTGGGAGTATGACGATCCCGCGATCCTCATCGTCTGCGCGTCGCCGCACGAACGCCGGCAGTGGGAAGAGGCGATTACACGCGCCGGTCGTCGCCGGCAGGTCGATCCGCGGGCGGCGTTCGTCTATGTCAATGACGCCCTTGGCGACTCACCCACCGATCACTGTCGGAGCCTGGGCAGGGACGATCCGTGGGACCTGTCCTACAGCGTGCTCTGTCCAAACACCCTGTACTTCAACCTCCCGAAGGCGCCGCGTCTGGACCTCATTGACCGTGGGGTGGCCGAGCGGACGCCGTCCCTCGACGAGTGGGCACGGAGGCGGCTCGCGTCGTTCCGCGGCAGTGCGCGCGACCGGGCCGCCGCCGTGCGCTTCACGATCGAGCGCCTCCACTGGCAGGTGCTCTCCGAGCTCGTGCGCCATCCCTACCTCACCGCCGGCGACCTCGCCGTCCGCCTTGGCGAAGCGCCGGAACGCATCGACCAGTTGCTGTCGGACCTCGACCGCCTGGACCTCACCGCCTCGATCTCGGAGGGCGCGCCATCCCATTGAAACGACAACCACCCGCAGCGCAGTATCGCTTCCTCACCCACCGCGGGCTGGAGGTACTCGCCGCCGCCGAGGGCGTCCCGCCGTTGCGATACGCGGAGCACGCCGGCCTCGCCGTGGAGACGAGCGCGAAGGGCCGCGGCGGAAACCGTCTGCGCAACCTCCGCCGGAACTTCGCGCATACGCTCGGCGTGAACCACGTCTTCATCTCGCTCACCAGGACGGCGCGCCGGTGCGGACATCACGCGCCGTACTGGTGGAGCGAGTCGGAAGCCACCACGCCCTTCGATCTCGATGGAGACCGATACTGGATCCGCCCCGACGGCTCGGGCTGCTACTACCTCGGCGAGGAGCGCCGGCACTTCCTCCTCGAGTACGACCGCGGCACGATGCGCCGTCGCGACTACATGCGGAAGCTCCGCGGCCTGGCGGCATACTTCCTCAGCGAGAAGGCAGAGCGGGAGTATGGCGCCGGCCTCGTCGTACTCGTGGTGTCGGAGACCGACCACGGCGAGCGGCGCTTCGCTGAGGCGGTGCGTCTCGCTGAGACGTTCTGGGATGTCTCGCTACCCGTGCTCCTGACAACGCGCGAACGCATGGACGGCCGCTGGCTCGGCATGCTCGGCCCGATCTGGCGCACGCCCACCGAGGAGCGACGGCGCAACTGGCTCGGCGAGATCGCGACACCCCGCGCATGACCGGACATCGCGAGCGACCGGCACGCCACGGCCCGCGCGGCCCTCGCACGGCTAGAACGCTGCGGGTCGAGGCGATCTGGGAGGACGGGCCTCGCAATGAGGCGTGGGACGAACTCTGGCGGAGACTGCTCGAGGCCGTGTTCCGACGCATCGAGGAAGAGGCTCGGAACGGGGCCAACAGGGGCGAGTACGATTCAGGAACGGATCTCCCGCCGGATACCTCCCCTAGTGATGGATAACCTCATGACCCGTTGCGTCATCTACTCCCGCGTCTCCACCGATGCCCAGGAGCGGGACGGCACTTCGCTCGACACGCAAGAGCGCGGCTGCCTCGAACTCGCCGAGGCGAACGGGTGGAGCGTGGTCCGTTGTATCCGCGACGCCGCGAGCGGCTTCACGCTCGAACGACCGGGCGCCGAGGAGCTGCGCGGCATGCTCCGCAGAGGCGAGGCGGACGTCGTCGTTGCTTACGCCGTCGACCGGCTCTCCCGGAACCAGAACCACATCGGCGTGCTCTTCGACGAGGTGGAGCAGTCGGGTGCGCGCCTGGAGTTCGTGACCGAGCGGTTCGAGGACACGGCGATCGGGCGGTTCATCCTCGCGGCGCGTGCGTTCATCGCCGAGGTCGAGCGCGAGAAGATCGCGGAGCGCACCATGCGCGGCAAGGCGGAGCGAGCGCGCAGCGGCAAGATCCCGCAGGCGGCGGGCCGCGGGATCTACGGCTACAGGTACGAGATCGAGTCCGGCACGCGGACCATCAACGAGGCGCAGGCGCTTGTCGTCCGGCGCATCTTTGACGACTTCATCGGGCTCCGCAGTTGCAACCGGATCGCGAACGACCTCAACGAGGAAGGCGTGCCGGCCTTCAACGGCGGCTACTGGTACCCGCTGACCGTGCGCCGGATCGTGATGAACGAGACGTACACCGGACGCACCATCTACCGGCGGACGCAGGTGCAGAAGATCCGCAACGTCGCGCGCGGCAAGTGGACACGCCGGATCGTCGAGCGCGACCCCGAGGAGTGGATCGAGATCGAGGGCGCCACGCCGCCGATCATCTCGCGCGAGACGTTCGAGCGTGCCCGGGCACGTATGGCCGACCCCGCGCGGTTCCAGTCCCGCCCGAACCGGGTCTACGCGCTCGCCGGCCGCATCCGCTGCATCGTGTGCAACGCGTCGATGACCGGGCAGGCGCTCATGCAGGGACGCTACGAGTACTACCGCTGCCGCCGCAGCTACGGCGGCCCGAAGCACGACCGCTGCGAGTCACGGTATGTGCCTCGTCCTCTGCTCGAAAGCGCGGTGAAGGACACGCTGACCGACGTGCTCTCAGACCCACGGCGAGTCATGGAGGAGCTGCGCGGCGCGATGGAACGGCCCGTGGTCGTAGACCGGCGGGATGCGATCGAAGCGGAACTCGCCGACGTCGAGGCGCGGCAGCGACGGCTGTTGAACCTCATCCTCGGCAGCGACCGCCCGGACCCCACGCTCGAGGAGGAACGTCAGCGGCTGGCCGAGCACGAGCAGCAGCTGAAGGCAGAGCGAGCCGCGATCGTGGTGCCGGCAGGACCGCGGTGGGACTTCGACGCGATCGCGCGGCACTTGCCCGCGACCCTCGACGAGATCCGCGCGCAACTCGGATCCGATGGCGAGAACTTCGATCTGCTGCTGCGAGCGGTCGACGCCAGGGTTCGGGCGTCACGCGAGCGGGCAGAAGTCCGAGGCACGATTCCGGTGAGATTTGGTGACGTTTACCCGCGAGATTTAGTCACCATTGAACGAACATCGGTCAGACTGCTCGGGGATGCGGAAGCAGGTACCCAACCGGCGATCGCAGCCTCATCAGGCGATGCTTTCACGTCCAGGCGCAGCGCATCCGCGAGCAGTTGCATCTCATCGTGCGCACCTGCGATCCACCGTTCGATCGCAGCACAGGTCTCTTCCAGATCCTCAACGGTCGGGGGCCTGAACAGCTCTAGTGGTTCCGCCGTCAGGCGGCGCTCC
>JBFWOO010000006.1:0-197332 GCA_050250415.1 Dehalococcoidia bacterium
CGAGACCGGGGGACCCAACACCTTGGGGTGAATCCTCCTGCGGGAGGACGGGCATACTGAACCAGCCCGAACCCGACAGCTAACCTCGGAGGCTGACTGGATCAGCCCGACCGGCGGGATGCCGGATGCGGACGATATCCAGAAGGAGGGCGACGCGATGATTGTGAGTGCGCCGCCGAAGAAGTGCCCGCGCTGCCGTGGGCTGATGATCATCGAGGACGACTGGTACGGCCAGTTCGGGACCTGCGTTGCCTGTGGCTACGTCCACGAGGCTCAGCGCTGCGACCCGAAGGACCTCGAGGAGGAAGAGCGTCTGGCCGCCGGCAAGCAGCGTCGCCGCCAGCCGTCGCACGGCAAGCTCCGCCTCTAGTAGTTCCTACCACCACAAGGTCGACGCGCGCGTCCGGCCGCTCTCTCACGGGAGGTGCGCCGGGGGCGCGTTCGTCGTGCTCGCGACGAGGCGCCCTGTCAGCGTGTGCGGCCCGTCGCCGTCTGCGCCCCCGAGATGAGCGCCCGACTGGGCGCCCGACTGAGCGCCCGACATGGGCCCCCGACGAGGGCCCCCGACGTGGCCTCAGTCCGGTGCGACCCGGACCATGGGCCTTTCCGCGCCGTTAGCCTGCGGGCTATCCTCCCGCGACAACGTGAGTGTTCGGTCTCCTCGAGACGTTGAGGGTTCGTCGGCCGCGCACCGTAGGGAGGCAACCATGTTCGTCCGTGTTTCCTACATGCACCCGAAGGAAGGCCAGGAAGACCGCCTCAAGGACATCCTGCACAAGCTCTCGGACCACTACCACGACCAGCCGGGCTACGAAGGCGGCTGGATCCTGAACCCGTACGCGAAGGCGAAGGCCGAGGACCGGCGCTGGGGCCGCGTGGGCCTGTGGGCCACCGACGACGCCGCGGAGCACGCCGCGCAGACCGAGCACTCGATGGCGCTGCGCTCCGAGCTGGCCCGGATCGTCGTGGAGGATTCCCACTACGAGTTGTCGTTCGAAGGAACGGCCGACAGGGTTTAGACAGACCGGGGAGTGCGCGGGCGCGAGTCCGCGTACTCCCTGATGGAACGGACAGCGGAATCAGGGGCTCGCGCACCAAACCTTAGGGGTTCTCCCTATAAGGAGCGCCTTAAGGGATCCGTAGGATGGCTCACGTCGGTGGCGAACGGCGCCACCTCCGATCGTGGGTCATCGCACCCGGATAGGCACCAGGATGGGCGAGGGTACCGAGCTTCACATCGTGCGCGACGACATGCCGTCGTGCGTTCACCACTGGGTCCTGAGCGATCCGGCCGAGGGCGCGGTCACCGGGCGCTGCAAGCGCTGCGGCGGCGAGCGGGCCTTCTCGGCGCAGGTGGAGGCGGACGACCGGTTCGACCGGCAGGAGCCCGAGCCCATCGTCCCGGCGGACGACTACCTCACCGCCTGGAAGGTCGGCTAGGGAGCGGCAGAACAACCGTCATCCGACCGACAGCGTTGGAACCGTCGTCACAACTCGCCCTCGGATACGCTGAGGGAAGATGCGGAGAAGCCCCATGGACCAGAACGACCGCCTGAACGCCCCGATCACCCGTGTGCGCCCCCCCGCGCGCGGGGCGTCCCACATCCGCATCCTCGTCGCTGACGACCACGCGTTGCTGCGTCAGGCGCTGCGGATGCTCCTCGAGGCGCAGGACGGCATCGAGGTGGTGGGCGAGGCGACGAACGGTCGCGACGCGGTGGACTCCGCGGAGCGCCTCCTGCCGGACGTGGTGCTGATGGACATGGTGATGCCGGGCCTCAACGGCATCGAGGCGACCCGCCAGATCGTGAAGCGGTCCCCCGGCACGCGCGTGCTGATCCTCACGGCGTACCTCGAGGACGAGCGGCTGCTGCAGGCGCTCCGCGCTGGCGCGGCCGGGTACGTGGTGAAGAACTCGGACATGGAGGAGCTCCTCCTCGCGATCCAGTCGGTCCGCCGCGGTAACACCTACTTCTCCACCTCGGTCTCGGAGGAGATCTCCGTGAACGACGTGCTGATGCAGGCGAAGCAGCCGGAGGGCAAGACCGGGTACGACACCCTCACCCCGCGCGAGCGCGAGGTGCTCCAGCTCATCGCGGAGGGCCTCTCCAACCAGGCGATCGCGGACGAGCTGGTGATCAGCGTGAAGACGGTGGAAGCACACCGCGCCCACATCATGACCAAGCTTCACGCGAAGAACCGCACGGACCTCATCCGCTACGCGATCAAGCGTGGCCTCGTCGGCCTGGACGCCGCCGAGACGGAGGCGCGGGAGGCGATCTAGCGCCGCCCCCTCCATCGGGGACTTCCCGCGATTCCTGACGACAGCCCCCTGACAGGGGGCTGTTGAATCCCTGACGTTCGCTTGTGGCCCGCCAGCGGCTGCCGATGATCCCGCATGGGCCTCTCGTCGGCGGGATGGGCGTGTGACAACATATCCGTTCGTGGGGGATGAACAGGCGAACGCACCGTTGGTCCTCGTCGCTGAAGACGAGGAAGGCGTGAGGGCGATGCTCGGCATCGCCCTCCGTGCTGCTGGATTCGACTCCTTCCTGTGCGCGGACGGCGAGGAAGCGCTCGATCAGCTCGAGGGTGGCCTGCTCCCGGACATCCTGCTGATGGATGTGCGTATGCCACGGATGGGTGGCGTGGAGCTTGCCCGGCGGGTCCGCCAGGACCGGCGCTGGGACCTCATCCCCGTGGTGGCGATGTCCGCCTACAGCGACGATCTGCAGGAGCACGAGATCAAGGCTGCCGGCGCGGATGCCTTCCTACCGAAGCCGTTCACGATCGCCGATCTGCGTTCGATGCTTTCGTCGCTCCTGCCTCGCGACCGCCGCCCCTCCACCTAGCAGCCCGCGGGCTCGCGCCTGCCGTCCCGGGCTTCCGTCGCGCGGCCGTATCGAGGCCGGCGCTCCCCTGGCCCATCCCGGCGTTCACCGCTCCGGCCCCTCCGCGGGCGGCTGTTGATACCTCCCGCGCAAGGTAGGGGGCCCCTAGGGGTCTGGTAGGGGGCTTCCCCGATACGGAGCGGGGAGCCGCAGCCGAACAATGGCTTCCGACGCACGACCCCGCTCTCTCAGGTCGTGCGTCGGGAGAGCGCCATGATCGTCGTCACCCGCTTCGACCGCAGTGAGTTCGTGCTGAACGCCGAGTTCATCCAGTCGGTCGAGAGCACCCCCGACACGCACATCGTGCTGTTCAACGGCCACTCGTACGTCGTCCGGGAGAGCCGCGACGAAGTCGTGCAGCGCGTCCTGGACTACCGGAAGGCGGCATACGGCGGGTCCTCCCGCCCCATGCTCTCCATCGTCCGGGAATCGGCTGAGGACTAGTCCCGAGGACGTTCGGGAGCGGAGGTACGGGTGGGCGCCACCACAATCGCCGGACTGATCATCGCCGCCATCGGCATCCTCGGAGGCTTCGTCGTCGAGGGCGGCTCGATCCCGTCGCTGATCAACCTGCCGGGTTTCATGATCGTGGTCATCGGGACGCTCGGCGCCACCGTCATCTCGTTCCCCCCGGCGCAGCTGAAGGCCATCCCGACCGGCTACATCCGCGCCCTGAAGGGCGGCGACAACGCTGAGCCGCACGAGATGGCGAAGCACCTGGTGGAGATGGCGGACAAGGCCCGCCGTGAAGGCCTGCTCTCGCTCGAGGAAGACGCGCAGAACATGACCGACCCCTTCGCGAAGAAGGGGCTGATGTTGATGATCGACGGCACGGACCCGGAGGCGCTGCGCTCGATCCTGGAGATCGAGATCGAGGGCGCGGCGAAGCGGGAGACGGAGAAGGCGGAGGTCTTCAAGGCCGGGTCCGGCTTCGCCCCGACCCTGGGCGTGCTCGGCGCCGTCATGGGCCTCATCACCGTGCTCGGCAACCTCGGCGGCGACGTGGCGGCGCTGGGCCACGGCATCGCGGTCGCGTTCGTCGCCACGTTCTACGGCGTGGGCGTCGCGAACGTGATCCTGCTGCCGATCGCCATGAAGCTGAAGGGCATCGCCGCGGAGGAGCAGGCCGTCCGCGAGATGGTGCTGGAGGGCATCCTCTCCATCCAGGCCGGCGACAACCCGCGCATCGTGCGCGAGAAGCTCCAGTCCTTCCTCCCGCCGGAGCTGCGGACCAGCGAGGACGAGGAAGAGGCCGCGGGCGGCCGGGCGGCCGCATGAGCCGCAAGTCCAAGGGCCACGCCGAAGAGCATCCCGATGAGCGTTGGGTTATCTCCTACGCCGACCTGGTGACGCTGCTCCTGGGCTTCTTCATCATCCTGTACGCCACGGCGGACGCGAACCAGGTCAAGATGGAGGCGCTCGCCCGCGGCCTGGCCGAGGCGTTCAACGTGGGCGTCAAGGACGGCCAAGCCGGCGACTCCTTCTTCGACGGCGGCACGGGCGTGATCCCGGAGCGCAACGAGGCCGGCGAGCTGGACTTCGACCTCGAGCGCGTGCGGCGCTTGATCGACGAGCGCTCGCTACAGGCGGGCGTCACCGGCCAGATCCTCGTCTCGCGCGAGGAAGACCGGATCGTCATCCGCCTGGCGGACAACCTGGTCTTCCCGTCCGCGAGCGCGGACATCCGTCCCGAGGCGTACGAGCTCCTCAGCATCGTGGCGGCAGCGGTCAACGAGACGAACAACGAGATCCGTGTCGAGGGCCACACGGACAACATCCCGCTGGCGACGGCGAAGTACCCGTCCAACTGGGAGCTGTCGTCCTCGCGAGCGACGGCCGTCCTGCGGCTGCTCACGGAGCAGTTCGGCGTGGACCCGGCACGGGCGTTCGCGGCCGGCTTCGGCGAGTTCCGGCCGATCGCCTCGAACCTCACCCCGGAAGGCCGCGCCCTGAACCGGCGCGCCGACATCGTCCTGCTGTACCCGGCGGCCTCGATCGCCACCGGCTCGGCCGTCGAGACGAACACGTTGCCGATCGAGCAGTCCTTCGAGCAGGCCGGCGAGGCGTCCCCCTCGGGCGCCGGCGCGGCAGCTGAGACATCGACCGAGACATCGACCGAGACATCGACCGAGACATCGACCGAGACGCACGACGAGTCCGCGTCCGGCGGAGCGGGAGCTGACCATGAATAAGCCGATCATCCTGGGCATTGGCGGCGCCGTGGTGGGCGTGGTCGTCGCATTCGCGGCGTTCACGTTCCTCATGGGCGGCAGCGGGACCACCGTGGTGGCCGCGCCCCCGACAGAGCCGGTGAACGTCGGGGGCAAGCTGGGCCCGCACGTCACCCTGAGCGACCGGGTGTTCAACCTGCTGCCGGAGGCGGGGTCCGACAAGACCTACCTCAAGCTTCAGACGGTCATCGAATTCGAGACCTATGACGAGCGGTGGCAGTACGTCCTGAACGGCTGCGGCCACGGTGATGACCACGGCGCCCTCTTCGGCGTCGGCGGTGACCTCATGGTGTCCGCGGTCCCGGCGGGCGCTCCGGTCCGGCCGCTGGACGGCGCGGCTGCCGCCGGGCCGGAGGTCGACCCGTGTGACGCCGAGTACCAGGCGCTGATGTCCGAGTTCGACCACGAGCTCGGCACGGGCCTGCAGCTCATCGAGGACGCGGTCACGACCGTGGTGACCGGCCACACGGCCGCCGAGATCGCCACGACCGAGGGCAAGGAAGCGCTCAAGGAGGAGATCAAGGTCGCGATCGACGAGCTCATCCACGAGCCGAAGGTGCACCGCGTGCTCTTCCTGAACTTCATCACCCAGTAGCAGCCCCGCACGACGTAGCGACGAGACGACGAGGACAAGATGGCCGAGCAGCGAGCGCTCTCCCAGTGGGAAATCGACGCGCTCCTCAACGACCTGCCGGGAGACGCGGCCGAGGACGAGGCGGGCGGTGGCGCGCGCCACGACCGCTCCGCGCTGACCGCGATCAAGTCGTACGACTTCCGGCGCCCGGACAAGTTCTCGAAGGAGCAGTGGGCGACGCTTCAGTCGATCCACGAACACTTCGCGCGCATGCTCGGCGCGTCGTTCTCCTCGCGGCTGCGGACCCTCGTCTCCGTGCGGCTCTCGAGCCTGGAGCAGGGGCTGTACGAGGAGTGGCAGATCCAGGTCCCGAACCCCACCATCTGCTACGTCATGGCGATGCGGCCGCTGAGCGGCAACATGGTGGTCGAGTTCAACTCCGAACTCGCCGCCGAGGTCGTCGACCGCCTGCTCGGTGGGAACGGCGCGCTGGTCGACCGCAGCCGGGAGATCGGCGAGGTCGAGATCGGCCTGCTCCGCTCCTTCTCCCGCGTCTTCTCGATGGCGCTCCAGGAGATGTGGTCGACGGTCCGGCCGGTCGACCCGATCGTCCAGGACGTCGGCCAGGACGCGTCGCTGATCCAGGTGGCAGCCCCGACCGACGTGGTCCTGACGGCCATCTTCGAGATGAGCATCGGCAACCACCGCGGCCAGATGTCGCTGTGCATCCCCTACCAGGTGATCGAGCCGATCACGCCGCACCTCTCCGCGCAGCTGTGGATGTCCTCCAACACCCGCAACGCGATCAGCGAGGAGGAGCGCCAGGCGATGGAGGCGCTCATCGGGCGCAGCCGGATCGACCTCTCGGTCGTCCTCGGCGGCGTGGACCTGCCGACGCGCGTCGTCGCCGGGCTGCAGGAGGGCGACACGTTCATCCTCGATGCGCGGCTGGGGCGCCCGCTGGACGTCGTGATCGGGGAGCGGGCCCGCTTCCTCGCATTGCCGGGGGTCGTCGGTAGCCACATGGGCATCCAGATCGCCGACGTGGTGGAGGAGCGCACGATCGAGCTGACCCGCCCGGCGAGCGCGCCGGCGCCAGCTGCGCCACCGCGACCCGAGACGGCGCCACCCGAGATGGCGCCACCGTCCGTTGAGGACGACGAGACCGAGTAGCCGAGCCGACGTAGTCGCTGAGCGCTCCGGGGAGCCCGGAGCCGATGGGGTGAGACATGGACGAACTGATGCGCAACTCGCTCGGCCGCTACGCCGACGCGCTCGCCGGGCTCTCGAGCCTCGTGCGGGAGCAGGTCCTGACCGGGATCGAGAGCCTGACCACGCAGCGCCCGTCGCTCACGGACATCTCCTTCGGCCCGGCGGATGCGCCCGGCCTGGAGGCTGAGTTCACGGAGATCCCGCACGTCGGCCTCGACCTCGCGCTGACGTCGCCCTCGGGCGAGCGGTTCGCGGCGGCGATGCTCGTGCCGCTGCCGGACCTCGGCGGCCTGCTCGGCATCGAGACGGGCGCCGACCGGATGGCCGACGCCGACTTCGCGAACGCGCAGCTCCAGGTCATCGCCGGCGCGACCCGCGAGTACTTCGACCTCCTTGGCATGACGCTGTTCCAGGACCAGCTGGCCGGCATCGAGATCGTCCCGGCCGAGGCGCGCGTCGGCGGCGTTGAGACGACCGTGGGCCTGGTGCAGGAGACGGCGGCCGGCGCTCCGGTGATCCGCATCGACCTGGGCCTGGGCCTCGCCGACGGCGAGCCCGCGCGCCTCGTGCTCGTGGTGCCGCAGACGTTCATGGACGCGATTGGCGTGGCGCTTGGGGGCGGCGCCGCCGCTTCAGCCGCCGAGCCCGCGCCGCTGCGCGCGGCCCCCACCGGCCTTCCCGGAATGCCCGGCATGGCCGGTGCGGGGATCGGCTCGGGCCTGCCCGGCGAGTCGATGTCGTCCCCGTTCGGCCTCGACTCGGAGCCGGACAACGTCTCGCCGTTCCGCCCCGCCGGCACCTTCGGCGCGGCCGCCCGGGAGGACGTGGACGTGCACCCGGTGCGCTTCCCGCCGCTCAGCGAGCCGGCGCACCTCTCGTCCGAGCGCCGCGCGCTCGACCTGATCATGGACGTCTCGATGCGCGTCACGGTCGAACTCGGCCGCGCCTCACTGACCGTCGAGGACGTCCTCGGCCTCGGCCCGGGCAGCGTGGTGGAGCTGAACAAGCTCGCCGGCGAGCCGGTGGACGTGATGGTGAACGACCAGCTCATCGCCCGCGGTGAGGTGGTGGTCGTGGACGAAAACTTCGGTGTGCGCGTCACGGAGATCGTCTCCCCGCGCCGCCGTGCCCAGGCGATGGGGGCGTAACGATGCGGATCACCCGTCTTCCCGCGCGCATCTCCGCCGCCGTCCTCGGCGCCGTCGCTGCCGTCTCGCTCGTCGCTCCCGCGGCGGCGCAAGAGGCCAGCGGCGATGAGGTCGGCTCCGGCGTCGCGTCGTTCGGGATCACCGACTGGCTGAACCTCGGCGTGCGGCTCGCCCTCGTGGTGGCGGTCATCTGGGGCGCCGTGCACGGGATGCGGTGGTACGTCCGCCGCATGAACAGCAACAGCGGCCGCGGCGGCGTGCGCGCGCTCGAGGTCCTCGAGACGCACGCGCTCGGCCCCAACCGTTCGCTGCACCTCGTCCGCCTCGGCGACCGGGCGGTCCTCGTAGGCGCGACGCAGGAGCGCATCACGCAGCTCCTCACGGTCGACGACCCCGAGGAGTTCAAGCGGCTGACCGATGTCCCCGAGGACGAGGAGCGCATCGCCTCGCCGCGCGCCGCCGGCATGCTGTCCCTGCTCGGATCGCTCCGCACCGGCCTCCTCGCGATGCGGCAGCGGCAGTCGGAGATGAACGCCCGGATCAAGGCCCAGCGCGAAGCCCAGCGCGAAGCTCAGCGCGAAGCCCAGCGGGAGACGCCGGCTGAGATGCGCGAGTCGCGCGCGTCCCGCCGTGCCCGCGGCGCTGCCGCCCCGGCGGCTTCGACGGTGGGCGATGCCCCGCTGGCGACATCCACCCCGGCCGAACCGCGCTTCGGCGCGCTCAAGGGGATGCTCTCGCGCGGCCGTGCCACGGCCCCGGCGTCCCGCAGCTCCGAGCAGATCATCGCGGAGGCCGAGGAGGAGCGCGCGTCGCTCTTCGACCGCGCCCTCGCCAGCATCGACGCGGTCGAGGTGATGCCGAACGGCTCGACGGCCGCCGGCGCTCGCGCGCGTGCGTCGTACGGCGTCTCGCGGCAGGCGCCCGCCTCGCGCCGGGGGTCAGCCGCGAGCGAGCGTGACGCGCAGATCGCGGAGCTGCAGCGGGCGATCACGGCCGCGCGGAAGAGCGCGAGCTAACGAATGCAGACCAGCAACCAGGTCCCGGCACGGCGCTGGCCGTATCGCCGTCCGCGCGTCACGCGCCGGACGCTCGGCCTCGCGCTCGGGCTGGGCCTCGTGCTCGCGATGTCGACGAGCTGCGTCGCCGCTGACGGCACCGTGACGGCGCCCGGGCTCGGCCCGGAGTCGGTGGACGACCCCTCGGGGCGTGCGACCGGGGTGCAGCTGCTGCTGCTGCTGACCACGCTGTCGCTGGCGCCGGCGCTGCTGATCATGGTCACGTCGTTCACGCGGATCGTGATCGTGCTCTCGCTCGTCCGGAACGCCATCGGCGTGCCGCAGCTGCCGCCGAACCAGGTGTTGATCGGCATCGGCTTCCTGCTCACGGTCTTCGTGATGGCGCCGGTGTGGACCACCGTGAACGAGCAGGCGCTCCAGCCCTACCTGAACGGCGAGATCGGCCAGTCCGAGGCGCTCGACCGCGCGGAGGGGCCGCTCCGGACATTCATGCTCGCGCAGACGCGGGAGCAGGACCTCGCGCTGTTCGTGGGGCTCTCGCAGGACACGCGGCCGGCGAACGTGGACGAGGTGCCGACCTACGTCGTCATCCCGGGGTTCATCGTGAGCGAGCTGAAGACGGCGTTCCTCATGGGCTTCGTCATCTTCATCCCGTTCCTGATCATCGACATCGTCGTCTCATCGGCGCTGCTGTCGATGGGCATGATGATGTTGCCCCCGGTCGTGGTCTCGCTGCCGTTCAAGATCCTCCTGTTCGTCCTCGTGGACGGGTGGGGCCTGATCATCGGTTCGCTCGTTCAATCCTTCGTCACCTGAACCCGCCGTCCGCATTGGGGTTCACCCGGAACTCGGGTGGACCACCTCGGACCGTGCTCAACCAGGACGCTCGCGGGGCCACGGCGCGCCGCACCAACCACGGGAACGCAGCCATGAACGACGCACAGGTGATCACGCTCGCGCAGGACGCGCTGTGGACCACGGTGCTGGTCTCCGCGCCGATCCTGGTCGTGTCCCTCGTGATCGGCATGCTCGTCTCGGTCTTCCAGGCGATGACGCAGATCAACGAGGTCACGATGACCTTCGTGCCGAAGATCCTCGGCGTGTTCGCCGTCTCGGCGCTCGTCGGTCCGTGGATGATCGGCACGATGGTGAACTACACCGCGCGTCTCCTTGAGACGCTGCCGGAGCTGGCGCGCTAGGTGCTGTCCGAGGTGTTCGCCGTCTCGCCGGAGTGGTCGGCGTACTTCCTCCTCGTGCTCGCGAGGTTGACCGCGGCCGTCGTCTCGGCGCCGCTGTTCGGCGCGCGCAGCGTCCCGATCCACACCCGCGTGGGCTTCGCGATCGTGCTCTCGCTGATCGTGCTGCCGCTCTCCTCCCGTGACCTCGAGGGCGCCCCGACGGACCTGTTCGCCTTCGCCTCCGCGCTCGGCTCCGAGGTGATCGTCGGCATCGCGATCGGCGTCGGCGTGATGCTCGTCTTCCAGGGTCTGGAGATGGGCGCGGCGCTGGTCAGCGTGCAGATGGGCTTCGGCATCGGGCAGGTGTTCGACCCGAT
This sequence comes from Dehalococcoidia bacterium, assembly GCA_050250415.1. GTDB lineage: Bacteria > Chloroflexota > Dehalococcoidia > UBA2979 > UBA2979 > W-Chloroflexi-9. Next base: position 10,628 of record JBFWOO010000006.1, read on the forward strand.
CACCGGGTCGATGAGCGGCACCATCGAGCAGTTCTACCGGGTGGTGATCACCCTCGTCTTCTTCGCGATCAACGGGCACTACCTCGTGGTGATGGGCTTCCTCGCGACGTTCGAGGTGGTCCCACCGGGCGAGGCGACGCTCGCCGTGATCGCCGGCGACCGCGTGGTGCCGTTCTTCGGCACGCTGCTGGTGTCGGCGGTGCAGATCGCGCTGCCGGTGTTCGGCGCGCTCGTGCTCGCGGACCTCGCGATGGCGCTCGTGAACCGCACCGTGCCTCAGATGAACGCGCTGGTCGTGGGCTTCCCCGTGAAGATCGGCGTCGGCCTGATCGTGCTCGGCGCGTCGATGCCGATGCTGGTCACCTTCCTCGGCGCGACGATGGGCCGCGCGCTCGTCGACATGAACGGGCTGGTGGTGCGCTAGTGGCCGGCGAGAAGACCGAAGCCCCTACGCCACGCCGGCAGGAGGACGCGCGCAAGCGCGGCCAGGTGGCGCACTCGCACGAGGTGGACTCGGCGATCGTGCTGCTCGCCGTCATCGGCGTGTTCCGCTTCGGCGGCTCCTTCATGTGGGGCGAGCTCGAGGCGATGACGATCGACAGCTGGGCGCACCTCAACCGCAACCCGCTCACGGTGGAGCTGACGGCGGACGTCGGCCTCGAGCTGATGGTGCGCTCCGTCATGCTCCTCGCGCCGCTGATGGCGGCGGTGGTCGCGGTCGCGCTGATCGGCGGGATGGCGCAGACGGGCGGCCCGCTCTTCTCGCGCGAGGCCGTGAAGCCGCAGTTCAAGCGGCTCAACCCGTTGGAGGGCACGAAGCGGCTGATCGCCTCGCGGCAGGCGTACGTCAACCTCGCGAAGTCGCTGATCAAGTTCACCGTGCTCGGCGCGGTGGGCTACATGGTCTTCATGGCCCACTGGGACGACATCACCACGCTGGGGTTCCAGGCGGGGCTCGCGGACTCGATCGAGATCCTCGTGTCGGTGTCGTTCGACATGGCGACGAGGATGGCGCTGGTGGTGCTGGCGCTGGCGATCGGCGACTTCATCTTCCAGAAGACGGACCTCACGCGGCAGCTCCGCATGACGCGCCAGGAAGTCATCGATGAGAACCGCCAGTCGGAGGGCGACCCGCAGATGAAGGCGGCGATCGCCCGCCAGCGCCGCAAGCTGCTCTCCCGAATCATGGAGTCCGTCCCGAAGGCGGACGTGGTGGTGGTCAACCCGACCCACTACGCCGTCGCCCTGAAGTACGACCCGACCTCCTCGAACGCCCCGATCGTCATCGCGAAGGGGATGAACCTCGTCGCGCTGAAGATGCGCGAGGTCGCCGAGGAGCACGGCGTCCCCGTCATCCAGAACCCGCCGCTGTGCCGTGCCATCTACAAGGCGACGCGCATCGGTCAGGAGATCCCGGTCGACCTCTACGAGGCCGTCGCCGAGATCCTCGCCTTCGTCTACCGGCTTCGGTCGCGCGGCGCCCTGCGGGCGACGGCGTAACCGGGCCCCGAGCGCATCGAGAGCATCGAGAGCAGGAGCGCGCGCATGGCAGCCTCAGCGAGCATCCCCGCATCCGGCACCCGCGCCGGGCTGCTGGACATCCTGACGCGCAACTCGGACGTCGCGATGGCCGTGACCGTCGTGATGATCCTCGCGCTCATGGTCATCCCGCTGCCGCCGATGCTCCTGAGCCTGCTCATCGTCACGAACATCGCGCTGGGCATCACGATCCTGCTGATCTCGATGTACACGCAGGACGCGCTCTCGTTCAGCGTGTTCCCGTCGCTCCTGCTGCTCACCACGCTCTTCCGGCTCGGCATCAACATCGCATCGACGCGGCTCATCCTCCTGCAGGGGAACGCGGGTTCGGTCATCGATGCGTTCGGCGAGTTCGTCATCGGCGGGTCGCTGGTGGTCGGCATCGTCGTCTTCCTGATCCTGCTGGTCATCCAGTTCATCGTGATCACGAACGGCGCGGGGCGCGTGGCGGAGGTGGCCGCGCGCTTCACCCTGGACGCGATGCCCGGCAAGCAGATGTCGATCGACGCGGACCTGAACGCGGGCCTCATCACGGAGGCGGAGGCGAAGGAGCGCCGGCGCCGGATCTCCTCGGAGGCGGACTTCTACGGGGCCATGGACGGCGCGTCCAAGTTCGTGAAGGGCGACGCCATCGCCGGCCTGATCATCACCTCGATCAACCTGATCGGCGGGATGGCGATCGGGATGATGCAGCTGGGCCTGTCGCCCGGCGACGCGGTGGGCGAGTACTCGATCCTGACCGTGGGCGACGGCCTGGTCTCGCAGATCCCGGCGCTGCTGATCTCCACCGCCACGGGCATCATCGTGACGCGAGCGGCGTCCTCGGACTCCCAGCTCGGGCTGAACATCGGGTCGCAGATGTTCGGCAACCCGCGCGTGCTGTTCATCGTGGCGGCGGTGCTGGGTGGATTCGGCCTAACACCGGGACTTCCCCGATCCCCGTTCCTGATCATCGCGGCCATGATGGCTGGAGCAGCCTTCCTGGTCCGCGAGAAGCAGAAGACGCAGATCGCCCAGGACGCCGAGGCGAAGGAGGCCGAGCAGGCCGAGGAGTCGCAGAGCGTCGACTCGGTCGTGTCCGTCCTCCGCGTCGACCCCCTGGAGGTCGAGGTCGGCTACGGCCTCATCCCGCTGGTGGACGACGAGCGCGGCGGCAATCTGCTGAACCGCATCACGATCATGCGGCGTCAGACCGCGATGGAGATGGGCATCGTCGTGCCGATGATCCGCATCCGCGACAACCTCTCGCTTGGCGCGAACCAGTACGTCGTGCGCCTCCGCGGCATCGAGATCGGCGGAGGACTGCTCTACGTCAACAAGTACCTCGCCATGGACTCCGGCCTCGCGACCGGGGACATCGAGGGCGAGTCCACGGTGGAGCCGGCGTTCGGCCTGCCCGCGCGGTGGATCACGAGCTTCGAGAAGCAGCAGGCGGAGCTCATGGGATACACGGTCGTCGATCCTGCCTCCGTGCTGATCACGCACATCAGCGAGCTGATCCGCCGGCACGCGCCGGAGCTGCTCTCGCGCCAGGACACCCAGAGCCTGCTGGACCACCTGAAGAAGGAGTACCCCGCGGTCGTCGAGGAGCTCGTCCCGGGCGTCCTCACCGTCGGCGAGGTCCAGGGCGTCCTCCAGCTGCTGCTCTCCGAGGGCGTCTCGGTGCGCGACATGGTCAGCATTGCGGAGACGCTCGCCGACCTCGGGCGCCAGACGAAGGACGTCGAGGCGCTGGCGGAGGGCGTGCGGCAGGCGCTGGCGCGCCAGATCACGATGCAGCACCGCGCGGCGGACAGCCGTCTGCACGCGATCACGCTCAACCCGCGCCTGGAGCAGACCCTGGCGCAGTCACTCACGCAGACCGACGCCGGGGTCGCCCTCGTGGTCTCCCCGGACCTGATGCAGCGGCTGATGAACCGCGTGGCGGCGCAGATGGAACACGCCGCCGCCACGGGCACCCAGCCGGTGCTCCTCACGTCGACCCGGATCCGGCGGCCGCTCCGCCGGTTGCTGGAGCGCTCGCTCCCGACGCTCGCCGTCATGTCGTTCGCGGAAGTCGCGCGCGAGGTGGAGGTCGAAGCCGTCGGACAGGTGGAGGTGGATCATGCAGCAGCCTAAGCGGTTCCAGGCCCCGACCATGGCCGAGGCGTACGACCAGGTGCGCCGCGAGCTGGGCGACCAGGCCGTCATCCTCTCGACGCGCAAGGCGTTCGCCCCGGGCCTCTTCGGACAGCCGGGCCGCCAGTTCGTCGAGGTGGTGGCGCGCGTCCCCGGCGAGTCGCCCGAGACGCGCAGCCAGCGTCCGACGCTGGACCAGGACCAGGCCGCCCACGACATGGTGCGGGCGATCGCGGAGGCGGCCGCCTCCGCACCGATCGCGCAGGACGGCCCGTTCGCCGGCTTCCAGGCCGCGGCCGCAGCCGCGGACCTCCCGGCTGCCGCACGCGGTGGGCGGAAGCGCGCCACGGCGAAGGCGCCAGCTGCGATCCCCGCCGCCGCGTCCATCGACGAGATGGCGCTCCCGATGCCGGCTGCCGCAGCGATGGCGTCGATGCCGTCGATGGCCTCGATGGGCGCCGCGAGGAACGCGCCGACCGGTGCTCCCACCGGCGCGCCGATGGGCGGCATCGGACGTGACGCGGGCGGTTCCGAGGAGCCGTGGAGCCGCCAGCTCGACCAGATGCGCTCGATGCTGGAGCAGCTCGTCTCCGACCGCCTCGACCAGCGCATCGAGGGCGGCCCCGCCGGCCTGCGCGACATGAAGGAGCGGCTCGTCCGCCACGGGATGACCTCGGCCCTTGCGGCGAGCGTCCTCAACGATGTCGACGCGGCCGCCGCGCGTGACGAGCAGGCGCTCGCCGCGGGCGTGGAGCGCCGCCTCGCCGCCAAGCTCCCGCCGACGGTCGCGCTCAACCCGCGCCGCCACCGCGCGGTCTTCCTCGTGGGCCCCGGCGGCGCTGGCAAGACCACGATGGCGATCCGCATGGCGCTCGACCTGCAGCAACAGGGGCTGAATGTGGTCGTCGCCGGCACGGACGTGAACCGGGCCGGTGCGCCGCAGCAGTTGACCGCGTTCGGCGCCGTCACGGGCCTGGATGTCCGTCTCTGCTACGCGCCGGGCGAGCTCGAGGAGATCCTCGCGGAGCCGGGCGTCGACCTCGTGATCATCGACACGCCGGGCCACAATGGCCTGCGCCGCGACCGGATGGCGGAACTGTCCTCGTTCCTGCAGGCGGCCCGCCAACGCATGGTCCTCCTCACCGTCCCCGCGACGATGAAGGGCGCCGACCTCGCCGAGGTGGTCTCCGCGTACAGCGCGGTGGGCCTCGACGGCGCCGTGGTGACGCGCTGCGATGAGACCACGCACTTCGGACACGTCGCGCCGGTGCTCGTGGAGGCCGCGCTGGGCATGGCCTTCGCCACCCGCTCGGACCAGGTGAGCGACGCGCCCGCACCCGCTGACAACCTCGCGCTGGCCGAGGCGATCGTCCGCGCCCAGTGGCCGCAGGCGCTGCCTGCCGCCGCCGCGACGCGACGCGCCCCCGCCGGCCGCACCCTGGCGAAGGTGGGATAGCAACCGACCATGCCCGCCTACGTCGAGCTGCTGCCCGGTACGCGGATCACGGTGTCGCCCCCCGGCGACCCGTTCGGCGCCTCCTATGAGGCGACCGTCCGCTCCGTGCTGCCCTCGCAGCTGCGGCTCGGCCTCCCGCGCCGCGACCGCGATGTGCTCGAGGTGGAGCCCGGCGATCAGCTGACCATGTTCACGACCGTGCACGGACGGATCTTCCGCTTCACGGCGTCTGTCCGGCTGGTCGAGGTCGACAACGACACGTTCTTCATCGACACGCCGCGGGAGGCGGAGAAGACGGAGCGCCGCGAGTTCTACCGGCTCCCCGTCCGCATCACTCCGCGGGTGGCGACGCGGCTGGATGACTCCGGCAAAGAGGTGCAGCCGCTGCACGCGGTCATCCTGGACCTCGGCGGCGGCGGGGTCATGCTCCAGAGCCGCGAGTACGTGGCCGCCGGGTCGCGCCTGCGGCTCGTCTTCGAGCTGGACGGCGACCCGTTCGACATGGACATCGCCACGCTGGTGCTGACGTGCACGCGGCCCGCGAGCAATGCGCAGCACTACCGGCTGCACTGCCAGTTTCTGGAGCCGAACCGCTTCGAGCTGGAGCGCCTGGTGCGCTTCGTCTACCGGCAACAGGCAGAGCTGCGACGGAAGGGTGTCATCTAGTGGTGCTCCTCCGCTTCGGCCTCTACGTCTCCGTCGGCCTCGCCGTCCTCGCCACGTGGCTCTCCTCGTCGGCCGGGTATCCGGCGGAGGTGGCGCTGCTGCGCGGGCTGCTGGCGTTCATGGCCGGGAGCCTGGTGGCGTACGTGGCCGAGCTGATCGTGATGACCGCGCCCCCGGTGGTGCGACAGAGCACGCGTCCGCGCGCCACCGAGGCGCATGACGCGGAGATCGACGAGTACGAACCCAACGAACCGGTGAGCCTCCCCGCGATCCGGGCCGAGCGAGACGCAGCCGTCGACGACAGTCGCGCGGCGTAGCCCCTGAGGACGGCATCCCATGCCCAACCCACGACCCAAGCCCAACTCGCCCCGGTCCGCCTCCGGCAGGACGCAGGCTGCCGCGGACCCCGCTGAGCTCAGCGCGCCAGCCGCGGCGGCTCCGACGCCGATCGCCCGCGGCAAGCGGACGCGCGCGACGGCGATCGAGCCGGCGGAGCAGCAGCGGCTGAACCAGGCGCTGTGGCAGCGCTACTTCGACGAGCAGGACCCGGCCGTGCGCGAGCAGCTGATCCTGCAGTACGCGCCGCTCGTGAAGTACGTCATGGGCCGTCTGGCGATCTCGTTGCCCTCGATCCTGGACTACGAGGACATCCTCTCCTTCGGCACGATCGGCCTGATCGAGGCCGTCGAGCGGTTCGACCACACGAAGGGCGTGAAGTTCGAGACGTACGCGATCGCCCGCATCCGCGGCGCGATCATCGACGCGCTCCGATCGCTGGACCGCCTGCCGCGTTCCGTGCGCCAGAAGGCGCGCGACGCGAACGAGGCGATCCTCCGCCTCACGAACGAGCTCGGGCGCGATCCCACCGACGAGGAAGTCGCGGAGGCGATGGGGATTGCCCCGGGCGCCTACCGCCAGGCGCAGGTGGAGGCGTCCTGGATCACCGTCTCGCTGGACACGCTCGGCGCGAGCGACGGCGAGGAGGACACCGGCGGCGCGATGGCCGTGGCGGACCCGGACGGGGAGGACTTCTCGGCTGACCTGGAACGTCAGGAACTCATAGGTGATCTCGCGCTCGCGATTAGGGATTTGCCTGATCGGGAGCAGCTCATCCTTTCGCTCTACTACAAGGAGGAGCTGACCATGCGGGAGGTCAGCGAGGTGCTCGGCATCTCCGAGTCCCGCGTCTGCCAGCTCCATGCACGCGCGTTGACCCGGCTTCGGGCCGGCGTCACCAGCCGACAGCAGGGACAGGCAGCATGAGCGTCTCCCCGACCGTCCTCCTGATCACGCTGGCCGTCGGCGTCCCCCTGATGCTCCTGGCGCTGGGCGTGCTCTACCACGCCTACCTGTTCAGCCAGCAGCCGATGGAGACGCTGGAGCAGCACGTGGACTCGCTCGCCACGGAGTCGGCGGAGGAGCTGCTGTTCGCGCTGCAAGAGGCCGTGGACGAGATGCAGGAGCAGCTCGCCCACCAGCGGGAGGCGCTCGCGGGCATGCTCAGCGAGAAGCCCCAGCCGGCCTTCGCCACCGTGGCGCCGCTCTCCCTCGACCACCACTTCGACCTCGCCGAGGCGGAACGCCCGACGGCTGCCGGGGAGTTCGTGCCGCGGACCGACAGCCGCGTTGAGCCGAGGGCGATGGCGCGCGGTGGCTCCGACGTCCGCACGCGGATCGCGGAGCTGGCGGACGAGGGCCTCTCGGACCGGGCGATCGCCCGGGAGCTTCACATTGGACTTGAAGAGGTGCGCATCGCGCGCATGCTGGGCCGTCAGTCATGATCCTCGGCATCCGTAGTGGGTTCCGTAGTGGCCTCCGTGACGGGCTCCTCCGCCTGGTTGCCGGCGCCGCGTTCCTCGCAGCGCTGGCGATCTTCGCCACCCTCGCGACGTCCTCGACGGCGCGGGCGAACGGCGTGCCGGTGACGGTGGACCTCGCCTACATCGACCTCTCCAACTGGGGGCCGCAGGATGCCTCCGGCACCGCGGAGCTGATCTTCGCGGAGGGCATCGTCCGCATCGCCGCGGACGGGCTGCCGCAGCTCACCGGCGAGCAGTACCAGGCGTGGCTCGTGAACTCCGAGGCCGGGGACGCCATCTCGGCGGGCCGCTTCAACGCCAGCCCGTCCGGCGCCGTCGCCTTCGAGGGCACCCTGCCGCCGATCGCCGACTTCGGCTTCGACCTGCTCATCCTCACCGTCGAGCCGGAGCCGGACGACGCTCCCCAGCCCACCGAGGACCGCTCGATCGGCGGGTACTTCTCGCTGGTCGGCGTCGCGACCGAGGACGGCCAGGGCGGCGAGGCGCAGGGGGGCAACCTCCAGGCGCCGGGCTCGCTGCCGAACACGGGCGACCCGGCCTTCGTCACCGACATGATCCGTATCGCCGCGCTCGCGATGGCGATGGGCCTGTCCGTCGTGGTCGGGATGCGCCTGAGCCGGAGGTCAGCATGATCCGCGCGCTCTACACCGCCGCGTCCGGCATGCTCATCGGCATGCGCCAGCAGGACGTCGTCGCGGACAACATCGCGAACTCCTCGACGGTCGGCTACAAGGCGGACCAGTCCGCGCAGACGGCGTTCGCCGGCGTGCTCGCGCGCCGCAGCATCCCGAACGAGGGGCCGGTCCCCGGCCGCTTCGACGAGGTCATCGGCCAGGTCGGCACCGGCGCGTTCGTGGAGAACGTGCGGACGTTCCTCGGCCAGGGCGCCGAGCGCGAGACCGGCCTCACGCTGGACGTGATGGTCCAGGGCGACGGCTTCTTCGTGGTCGAGACCGAGGAGGGCATCCGCTACACGCGTGACGGCCACTTCGACCGCGACGCCGAGGGCCGCCTGATCTCCGCGGACGGCGCGTTCATCCTGGACGAGAACAACCAGCCGATCACGCTGACCACGGACAAGATCCGCATCCGCATGAACGGCGACGTGATCCAGCTCATCCAGACGGAGGTCCCGCAGCCGGACGGCTCGACCTTCATCGACGTGAACGAGGAGCCGGTGGCGCGCCTGCGCCTGGTGAACCTCAACGCGGAGGACCTGATCCGCGCCGGCCAGTCCAAGTTCACGATCCCGGACGGCGCCGCGGTGACGGCCATCGACATGGAGGCCGGCCGCACGTTCCTCATCCAGGGATCGCTGGAGGAGGCGAACGTGAACGTGGGTCAGACCGCCACGCAGATGTACTCCGTCGCGCGCACGTTCTCCTCCAGCCAGCGGGTCTTCTCCGAGATCAACAAGACGCTCGAGACGGCCGTGTCCGACCTCGGCCGGATGTAGGAGGGCAGCGATGACGCTTTCACTCGACGCTGCGGTCTCCGGCATGCAGCAGCAGCAGAAGAACATCGAGGCGATCTCGAACAACCTGGCGAACGTGAACACGACCGGCTACAAGCGGGTCAAGATCCACTTCCAGGACATCCTCAACTCCTCCTCCGTCTTCGCCGCGATCTCTACTGGTCAGGTGGACCAGCGCGACGTGGCGGAGTCCGCCGGCGTCTCGACGGCCGCGATGACCCGCGACTTCGAGCAGGGCACCCTCCAGCCGACCGGGCGCCAGATGGACTTCGCCATCAGCGGCGATGGCTTCTTCCGCGTCCGCCTGGACGACGGCTCGCTCGCCTACACCCGCTCCGGCGTCTTCATGCTGGACGGCGACGGCAAAGTGACGACGGCGTCCGGGGAGCTCCTGGACCCGCCGCTCGCACTGCCCCCACGCTTCCGCGGCCTCCGCATCGAAACGAACGGCGAGGTCTCCGTGATCCGTGACTACACGGACGAGGAGCTCGCCAACCTCGACCCATTCGCGGCGCGCGACGGCGTCCGCGAGGTCGTGGGCACGATCGAGCTGGCGCGGTTCTCGAACCCCGCCGGGCTCGAGTCGATCGGCAACAGCCGCTACCGCGAGACGCCGGAGTCGCAGGCGCCGATCGACGGCGTGCCGGGCCAGGACGGCATGGGCGTCGTGTTCTCCGGCTGGCTCGAGGCGTCCAACGTGGACATCGCCACCGAGATGACCGGCCTGGTCATGGCCAAGCGCGGTTACCAGCTCAACCTCGTCGCGTTCCGCACCATCGAGGAAATGCTCACGCAGGCGAACGACGTCACCGTCTAGCCAGCGAGAGAAGAGGCACCATCATGGTCCAGCCCATTCGACCCCACGACGCGAGCGGCATCTACCGCCGCCAGGTGACCAGCGCCGAAGCCGTCGAGGCCGCGCAGAACGCCCGCCGCAACGCGGCGGCCGCCGGGCGCCGCATCGACCAGGTCACGGTCTCCGAGGGCGCGCGCGAGTTCGCCCGCATCATGGATGCCGTGAAGGAAGCGCCGGATGCGCGCGCCTCGCGCGTGGAAGACCTGCGCGCGCGCATCGAGAGCGGACAGTACGAGGTCGACTACTTCGGCCTCGCGAACCTGCTCCACGACCGGGGCGTCGGCTCGTGAACCGGCAGCAGCTGACCCACGGGGCGGCTGAGCTGGGTGGTGTCCTCGCCGGACAGCGGGACATCTACCGCTCGCTGCTCGGGCTCGCCGCCAGCGAGCAGGAGGCGATTGTCGCGGGCGATGTCGCCCGGCTCACGCAGCTGGTGGAGCAGAAGGAGAACCTCCTGGACCACCTCCGCGCGATGGAGACGGAGCGCATGACCGCGCTCGTCGCCATCGACATGGCGATCGGCCTGCCCCCCGAGGAGGCGACGGTCACCGCGATCGCGGCGCACCTTCCCACCCCGGCGGCCGAGGAGCTCCAGCGCCTGGGCCGCGAGCTGAAGGCCGAGGCGGTCGCGCTGGAGGAGGCGCACGCCGTGAACGCGCGCCTGCTCCGCAACAGCCGATCGCTCATCGACCGATGGATCCACTACCTGAAGACCGTGCTCGCCGGGTCGCTCTACACCAGCGACGGCGATAGCCCGTCCGTCTCCGGCGGCCGCACCCTGGACCGATCGGCCTAGCCCGCGCATGGGAATCTCCGTCGGCCTCAACTCCGCGGTGCGCTCGCTCCTCGCCCAGCAACAGGCGATGGACGCGGTGTCGCACAACATCGCGAACGTGAACACGCCCGGCTACAGCCGGCAACGGATTCACCTCGGCGCGGTGGCCCCCGCGGGGTCGTCTGGCGTGGGCCAGGGCGTGGAGGTGCTCAGCGTCGAGCGCGTCCGCGACCTCTTCGTGGACTTCCAGATCCGCACCCAGAGCCACTCCGCCGGCGACTACCAGGCGCGTGCCGACTCCCTGAGCCTGGTGGAGCTCGCGTTCGGCGAGCCGAGCGACAACGGACTGCGCGCCGTCCTCGGCCAGTTCTTCAACGCCTGGCGCGACCTCGCGAACGCGCCGCAGCAGAGCGCCGCCCGCAGCGCGGTGGTGCAGGCCGGGGAGACGCTGGCCTTCGTCGCGCAGCGCCTCACGCGGTCCATGACCGAGATCCGAGCCGACGCGAACACGCGCCTCGAGGCGTCCGTGGGCGAGATCAACGAGCTCTCGAAGCAGGTGGCCGCGCTCAACCAGCGCATCATCGAGGTGCGCGCGAGCGGCGACCCCGCCTCCGACCTCACCGACCAGCGCGACCTCGCGCTGGACCGCCTCTCGGAACTCATCGACCTCACGACCTACGAGCACGAGGACGGCCACGTCGACGTGTTCGTCGGCGGACGCTCACTCGTGCAGGGGGTAAAGACGGGCGAGATCGCCCTGACGATCAACCCCGCCAACCAGAACTTCTACGACGTCGAGTGGGCCCAGGACGGCGCCGCCGTGGTGGTCAAGAGCGGCGAGGTGGGTGGCCTGCTGTACCAGCGGGACACGGACCTGCCTGCGCGCATCGCGGACCTCGACACGCTCGTCGCGCAGGTGATCACTGACGTGAACGCGGTCCACGCGGCCGGCTATGCCCAGGACGGCGTCACCACCGGCACGGCCTTCTTCACCGGCACCGGGGCCGCCGACGTTGCCGTGAACGCGGCCGTGAAGGGCGACCTTGGCCTGGTCGCCGCGGCCACCGCGGCCGGGGCCTCCGGGGACGGCTCCGGCGCGCTTGCGATCGCGGACCTGCAGCGCGCGACCAACCTCACGAGCGGCAGCCAGACCTACGAGGACTACTTCAACGGGATGCTCACCCGCCTCGGCGTCTCCGTCCGCGACGCGGCCGGCATCGCCGCCGCCCAGGGCGCGACCATCCAGCACCTCGAGCAGCTCCGCGCGAGCGTCTCCGGCGTCAACCTCGACGAGGAGATGGTCGCGATGATCCAGTTCCAGAAGGGGTACGAGGCCGCCGCGAAGGTCATCTCGACGATCGACCAGATGCTCGACGAGCTGATGGCGATGGTGGGCTAGCGATGCGCATCAGCAACCGCAGCACCCACGAGCGGCTCCTGCAGCACATCCAGCAGGCGACCACGCGCCTGAACGAGACGCAGGAGCGCGTCGCGAGCGGCAAGAAGATCAACCGCCCCTCGGACGACCCATTCGCCACGGCGCGCGCGCTCGCGTCGCGCTCCAAGCTGGACACCGTCAGCCAGCGCGTGCGCACCGTCGACCTCGCGATCACCGAGCTCAGCTCGGTCGAGTCGTCGCTGACCGCGCTCGGTACGGTGGTGACGCGTGCGCAGGAGCTGGCGGTCCAGGCGGACTCGGCCGGCCTCAACGGTGACGCGCGCGAGCAGATCGCGACCGAGGTCGAGCAGCTCCTGAACGAGGTGCTCTCGATCGCCAACACGTCCTACTCCGGACGGCGCATCTTCGCCGGGCACCAGGGCGGGGATGCCTTCTCGCCGGACCTCCCGGCCAACCCGACGGCGTTCACGTACAACGGCGACTCCGGGCAGGTGCTCCGTGAGATCGGCGACGGCGAGAGCATCGCCGTGAACATCGACGGCGAGCCGTTGTTCGACGGCATCTTCGCCTCGCTCATCGCGTTCCGGGACGGCCTCATGGCCAACAACCGGACCGCCATCAACCTCGCGGCCGGGGACATCGGCCGCGAGATCGACACCGTGCTGACCGCGCGCGGCGAGGTGGGGTCGCGGATGCGCCGCCTCGAGATGACCTGGGACCGCCTGAGCGAGGAAGAGCTCGCCCTGCGGACCTCCATCTCCGGACTGGAGGAGGTGGACCTGACCCAGGAAGTGGTCGAACTGCAGATGCGTGACACGGCGTTCCAGGCGGCGCTTTCCGCGACCGCCCGTTCGCTGGGTACGAGCCTGATGGATTTCTTGCGCTGAGTGTGTGAGTGACGCGGGGCTGGACACCCCGCAAGGAGGAACCATGCTGGTGAAGACGAACTTCCTCGGTGTCGAGGAGACGATCGAGGTCTCGGAGGAGCAGATCTTCTCCTTCGACCCCGGCGTCGGCGGCTTCGAGTCGCTGCGCCGCTACGCCCTGATCCCGGAGCAGGACTCGCCCGTGGAGTGGCTCCAGTCGCTGGAGGACCCGGACGTCGCGTTCGCGCTCCTCGAGCCGTTCGCGTTCAAGCCGGACTACGCGTTCGAGCTGGCCGACGCGGACGCCGAGGCGCTCGGCATGCGCGAGGCGCAGGACGCCCTCGTCCGCTGCGTGCTCACGCTGCACGAGGATCCTGAGAAGATCACCGCGAACCTGCTGGCCCCGCTGATCTTCAGCCGGCGCACGCACATGGCGCGCCAGGTGATCCTCCAGAACAACGACTACGCGCTTCGCTTCGCCCTCTTCACCGAGGTCGCGGCCGGCGAGGTCGACTCCGAGGAGGCCGCCGAGGCCGAGTCCGAACTGGCCCTCCGCGCGACGGCGTAGCCAGGCCGCCGGCGTCCTCGGTGACGTCGGTGACTGGTGAAGCAGGGCCGCGCCGCCGATGATTCAGCGAGGAGATCCCCCGTGGGATCACCTCGAGGGGTCGCGGTTGGTCGGCCGCGCTCCGGCGGCTGCACCGCAGTCGTCCGGTTCGCTGTAACCCATCGGCAAGGAGGCCACGGGTGCTGATTCTGACGCGGAAGGCCGAGCAGGGGATCGTCATCGACGGCAAGGTCGTCGTGCGCCTGCTCGCCATTGACGGCGAGCGGGTGAAGATCGGGATCGAGGCGCCTCGATCCGTGTCCGTCCTGCGCGAGGAACTGCTGGTGGAGGTGGCGGACCAGAACCAGGAAGCCGCCCGCATCCCCGGCAGCGCGGTCGGCCGCCAGGGGCTGACGCAGGCGTTCCGTGGGCTGGAGCGCCCGCCACGGGCGTCGGCCGGCTGAGGCTCGCCCCCAGGACGAATCGCGGAACGACCCGCAGGAACGACTCACTCATCGCAAGCGGACGAGGGCGCCCATTGGGCGCCCTCGTCGCGTGTGATGCGGCGCTCGCGACACTGAGCTACGGCACTGAGCTACGGCACTGAGCTACGGCACTGAGCTACGGCGCGGTGACGCCGGCAGCGCCCGCCGCGCCGAGGATCGGCGCTGCGAGGAGGATGCCGGTCAACAGGCCGAAGACGACGCGGGTGACCGTGGTCATGATCGGGACTCCTACCGATATCGTCGGCAGGAGTCCCCGACCTGTTGAGGCCGTCCCGGGCGTGTCCTCGACCCTCCGGTCCGCCCTCGATCGGCCCCGTTTCGGGCGCTCCGAGGGATCGCGAGGATCGAGATGGGATTCACACCCGGATTACACTTTGGTTGCGGATCGTGAATCGGCCTCAGGCACAGTGAAACCTGTGGAAGGGGCCGCGCCCGAACTGCGGTTCGCAAGAATCAAGCAGTAGTGGTGGGAGCGGTTGCGAACCAACGAGCAGAGATCCTTCGGGATCCAGGGCTCGGCCCCGACCACTGATCACCCCAATCGAGCGACGAACCTGCTGATGCCCGCAAAGATCCTCGTCGCCGACGACGAACCCAACATCGTCAAGCTGCTCCGCATGTACCTCCGCGAGGAGGGCTACGACGTGGTCGCCGCCCGCGATGGCCGCGAGGCGCTGGAGCGCTTCCGTGCCGAGAAGCCGGACCTCGTCGTGCTGGACCTGATGATGCCCGAGCTCGGCGGCTTCGAGGTCTGCACGGAGATCCGCAAGCACTCCGACATCCCCGTGATCATGCTCACCGCCCGCTCCGACGATGTCGACAAGATCGTCGGCCTGGAGATGGGCGCGGACGACTACATCACCAAGCCGTTCAACCCCCGCGAGTTCGTCGCCCGTGTGAAGGCGAACCTCCGCCGCCGGGACTGGGACCGCGCCGGCGCCGAGGAGAAGAGCGACGAGCCGATCACGATCGACGACGTCACCCTCGATCCGGCGGGGCGCGACGTCCTCGTGGCCGGCGAGCGGGTGAAGCTGCGCCAGCGCGAGTTCGACCTGCTGACCGCGTTCATGCGCCACCCGAACGTCGCCCTCGACCGGGAGCGGCTGCTCTCGATGGTGTGGGGCGAGGACTTCTACGGCGACGCGCGCACCATCGACGTCCACGTCGCCTGGCTGCGCGAGAAGCTGAAGCTCGCGAAGCCGAAGATCGAGACCGTGTGGGGCGTGGGCTACAAGTTCGTCCCGGGCTCGGATGCTTCATAGCTTTCGATCCCGGCTGCTCGCGGGCTTCGCGATCGTCATCCTCATTACCCTGAGCTTCGCCGCGGTACTCGTCGCGCTCCTGCTGCGTGACCAGCAGACCGAGGCGGCCGAGGCGCGCATCGGCGTCCTGGTGGCGCCGATCACGGAGATCGCCCGCCAGCGCGAGCTGCTCGGCTGGCCCGACGAGCTGATCCGCACCGAGTTGCTCGCCTACTCCGACGCGTTCGAGCTCCGCATCTTGATGCTCGACCGCTCCGACCGCGTCGTCGTCGACACCGCCGAGGACGAGCCGCTGCTGGGCGCCGTCCTCGAGGTCACGTTCACGGAACGGATCGACGCACAGGGCCCGATGTCCGCGTTCCGCACCCAGCGGCTCCGCGTGGACGGCGACGACCTCTACCTGTTCACGGCCGGTGAGAGCAGCGCCGGCGGCATCCAGGACCGGTTTCCGTCGCGCCAGCTCGTGATCGCGGTGCCTGCCGGCGACGTCGCCGGCGCCTGGGCGAAGCTGATCCCGCGCCTGAGCGTCGCCGGCCTCGGCGCGGCCGCCGTCGCGGTGGTCTTCGCGATGGTGTTCGCCTCGCGGATCACCAATCCCCTCCGTGCGATGACGCACGCCTCCGAGGCGATGGCCGGGGGCGACCTGAGCCAGCGCATCGACGTCAACGGTGACGACGAGGTGGGACGCCTCGCGGAGGCGTTCAACCTCATGTCGACCCGTGTCTCTCGCGGCGATCGTTCCATGCGCGACCTGCTGGCGAACGTCTCGCACGAGCTGCGGACGCCGCTCACCTCGATCCAGGGGTTCTCGCAGGCGATCGCCGACGGCGTGGTCGACGACCCGGCGGAAGCGGCCGCGCTCATCAACGACGAGGCCGAGCGCATCCGCCTGCTCCTCGACGACCTGCTCTACCTCTCCGAGATCGAGTCGGGCACCGTGCACCTCGACCTCGAGGAGATCGACCTCGACGGCCTCGTGGACGGTGCGATGCGCCGGCTGCGCCTCCAGGCCGAGGAGCGCGACGTGGAGCTGGTGGCGGATTCGCACGGCGGGACGATCGTGGCGGACGGTCGACGGCTGGAGCAGGTCCTCGCCAACCTCGTCGAGAACGCGATCCGCTTTGCGCCCGCCGGGACGCGGGTGAGGATCACCACGTCCCAGGTGGCGGACGGCGTGCTGCTCGACGTGCACAACGGCGGCCAGCCGATCCCGGAGGCCGACCGCGAGCGCGTCTTCGACCGCTTCTACCAGGTCGACCGCGCGCGCAGCCCGGGACGCCATCGCGGGCTGGGCCTGTCGATCGTGCAGGAGCTGGTGCAGGCGCACGGTGGCCGAGTCTCCGTCGACTCGTCCGCCGAGCGCGGCACGACGTTCTCGGTCTTCCTCCCGATGACGCCGCGGCCGAGTGAGGCCCCGGTCTAGCGACCGGCTGTTCCAGCAGCGCGCCGCGCTGGGGAGGGATACCGATGCACACGCCCGCCGGTGTCCAGCGACGGCTGGGGCTGTGGGGCACCACCCTCTCGGGCGTGGGCATCATCCTGGGCGCCGGAATCTACGTGCTGATCGGAGCGGCGACCGAACTGGCCGGGGCCACGGTCTGGGCATCGTTCATCATCGGCGCCGTGCTGGCGGCCGCGACCGGGCTGTCATACGCCGAGCTCGCGTCGATGTTCCCTCATGCCGGCGGCACGGCGACGTTCGCTCGCGAGGCGTTCGGGGCCCGCGCCGGGTTCGTCATTGGGTGGCTGCTCGAGGTCATGGCCGTGCTCGCGGCGGCAGCGGTGGCGATCGGGTTCGGTAACTACGCGCAGTCGATGACGGGCGTCGCGCCGGCCGTCTCGGCGGCGGCGCTCTTGCTGGTGATGGGAGGGGTCGCCTGGCTGGGCGTGCGTGAGACGGTGGCGGTCACAGTGGTGCTCACGTTGATCGAAGCCATGGGACTCGTGGTCGTGGTGGTCGTCGGACTGCCGCATCTCGGTACCCACTCCCTGACCGAGACGGCGACGGGGATCGGTGGTGTCCTCGCGGGTGCGTCCCTCGTGTTCTTCGCGTACACGGGCTTCGAGCAGATCGTGACGCTCGCGGACGAGACGCGCGATCCCACGCGGACGATCCCACGGGCGCTGCTCCTGGCGATCGGCCTCGCCACCGCCCTCTACATCGGTGTGAGCATCGTGGCCGTGTCAGTGGTGCCCTGGCGCGAACTCGCGACCTCCCAGGCCCCGCTGGCAGACGTGATGCGCGTGGCCGCAGGCAGCCGGCCGGCCGATGCGATCGCCCTCATCGCCCTCTTCGCCACCGCCAACACGGTGCTCCTGCTGCTGGCGACCGGCGCGCGGCTCGCCTGGGGGATGGCGCGGCAGGGTCTGCTCCCCGCGTTGTTCGGCCAGGTGGACCGTCGACGGGAGACGCCCACCGTCGCGGTGGTGACCGTGACGACCACCGCGATCCTCTTCGCGGTCAGCATCGACATTGGGCGGGTCGCGCAACTCGCGAACTTCACGCTGTTCGTCGCGTTCCTCGCCGTGAATGCGGCGGTCCTGCGGCTGAGGCTGACCGCTCCCGACACGCACCGCCCATTCCGGATCGGCGTCGCGGTACGCCGGCTGCCCCTCAGCTCCGTGTTCGGCCTGGCGGTCGCTGCCGTCCTGCTCGCCCGGCTCGATCCGTCCGTACTCCTCGGCGGAGCGGCCGTCACACTGCTCGGTCTTGCCCTCTCGGGGGCCGCCGTCCGGCCCGCGCGCGGAGAGGTGCAGGAGATCCACCGCTAGGGGCAGCCGGCGGCGAGTCTCACGCTGCGTCCGATGTCTCTCGCTACGAGGCGGGCGCCTCGGCCTTCCCCCAGTGGAGGATCCAGTACTCGTAGGCGTCCTGCAGGGCGAGCCATGACGCCTCGATGACGTCCGTGGAGGCGCCGACGGTGCGCCAGCGGTGGACGCCGTCCGAGGTCTCGATCAGCGTGCGGACGGCGGCGTCCGAGCCGGCCTGAGAGTTGATGATGCGCACCTTGTAGTCCACGAGGTGGACCGGGGCGATCGTGGGGAAGACTTGCAGCAGCGCCTTGCGCACGGCGGCGTCCAGGGCGCTCACGGGGCCGTTGCCGTCCGCCGCGACCTGCACCATCTGCTCGCCGATGCGGAGCTTCACCATCGCCTCCGCCATCATCTCGCTCTCGGAGCGGGCGTCGCCCTCCTCCGCGTGGCGGCGACGCTCCACGATGAGGAAGTCGTCCAGGCGGAAGGGCGCCTGGTAGCCCTCGAGCGTGCGGCGCACGAGGAGCTCGAAGGACGCCTCGGCGGACTCGAACGCGGCGCCCTTCGCCTCGCGCTCCTTCACGCGCTCCAGCGCGCGGGCCGCCTGCTCGTCCGTGAGCTGGAGGTCCACACCCTGCTCCAGCAGCTTCTGCGAGACGTTCCGGCGCCCCGAGAGCTCGGAGACCAGTACGCGCTCGGTGTTGCCGACGCGGAGCGGGTCGACATGGGTGTAGGAGCCGGCCGACTTCGTGATCGCGGCCACGTGGAGGCCGGCCTTGTGCGCGAAGGCGCCGCTGCCGACGTATGGCTGCTGCGGGTCAGGGGTGAGGTTCGCCAGCTCCTGCGCGAAGTGGGCGACCTCCGTCAGCCGGCGGAGCTGGTCGTCTGTGACGACGTCGAGGCCCATCTTCAGCTTGAGGTTCGCGATGACCGAGATGATGTTCGCGTTGCCGGTGCGCTCGCCCCAGCCGTTCAGGCACGCCTGGATCTGCGTTGCGCCGGCGCGCACGCCGACGAGCGTGTTGGCGACCGCCTCGTCGGTGTCGTTGTGGGCGTGGATGCCGATCGCGCAGGACACCGTCGCCCGCGCGGCGCGCACGGCTTCCTCGACCTCCCACGGCATCGTGCCGCCGTTGGTGTCGCAGAGCGCGACCGTCGTCGCACCGCCGCGCTCCGCCGCGCGCAGGCTGGCGAGGGCGTAGGCGGGGTCGTCGCGGTAGCCGTCGAAGAAGTGCTCGGCGTCGAACGTCACCTCGCGCCCCTGGGCGACCAGGTACTCGATCGAGTCACGGATCATGAGGAGGTTCTCCTCCTCGGTGGTCTGGAGCACCTCGCGCGCCTGGCGGCTGGACGACTTGCCGACGAGCGTGATCGCGGGCGTCTCCGCCTCCAGCACGGCGCGGATCGCCGGGTCGGTCGCGGTGTCGCCGCCGGCGCGGCGCGTTGAGCCGAAGGCGACGAGCTTCGCGTGCTGGAGCGTGAGCGACTTCGCCCGCTGGAAGAACTCGGCGTCCTTCGGGTTCGACCCGGGATAGCCGCCCTCGATGTAGTGGACGCCCAGCTCATCGAGCTTCTGGACGATGAGGAGCTTGTCCTCCAGGGAGAGGCTGAGGCCCTCCATGCCGAGGCCGTCGCGGAGTGTTGTGTCGTAGAGGGTGAGGCTGGCCGCGTCGAGCGGAGCGGCGGCGGGGTCGGTGGCGGTCATGGCGCGATGTCTCTTCCACCCGGGCGGGCGGCGTCATCGATTCGCGGATGGGTCAGCGGGTCGAGACAGCCTGCGCGTCCGGGAACGGGTGTGCGTTCCCCGACAGTCAGTGGGGGTGTCAGCGAAGCGCAATGATCGAGGCTGCCGGTCCGTGGGACCGGTCAGCGCTCACCGCCTTCGTCGAAGCAGGCATGCTTGTCATAACCAGCTCAGTGTAGAGGTTCCCCGCGACGACGGGCAATCGAGGGACGCCCGTCGCCGCGAGGTGGTCTGCGATCCGGGGCTAGCCGCCCAGGCTCGTCACCGGGAACGGAGCCTCGAAGTCCGCGTCGCTCACGTCCGTCGAGAAGGAGGTGGCCTCCATGCGGAAGTTCCCCTCCGCGGTCTCGCTCTCGATGTAGAGCGGGACGCCGTCGGCGTAGCAGGCGACGCCGGTCACGCCCTCGGTCGTGTCCTCGAACTCGAGGCACTCGGTGTCCGTGCCGGCGACGGTGCGTCCGTCGACCCGGCGGACCTCGGCGTTCGTCGTGTCTGCCTGCACCTCGGCGAGGCTCTGGGTGAACATGTCGCCCAGGTTCGGCATCGCTGCGCCCATGACGCCGGCGGCATCGAAGCAGGCGCCGTCGGCGCAGAGCACGGTCTGGTCGGACGTGATGATCATGATGATCTGGTCGCCGTCCGCCTCCGCCTCGAAGCGCGCGCGGTCCCCGGCGTTGTCCTGGATCCAGCGCCACTCGCCGGTCAGGGCCTGCTCGGCGTCATCCGACTCGAGCTGGTAGGTCACGTTGAACGTGGCGTCCTGGAATCCCGCGAACACGGACGCCAGGTCGGCGCCGGTGAGGGCCTCGCCCTCGCCGGACGACTCCGTGGCCGTGGCAGTGGACTCCGTGGCCGTGGCCTCCGTCGTCGCCTCGGTCGCCGTGGCCTCAGCGTCGCCGCCGTCCTCCTCGTCACCACCGCCACAGGCCGTCGCGAGGAGTGCGACACCGATCACGGGAATTGAAAGCCATCTCAAGCTACGCAATGAGGTTCCTCCTGGTTCGACCCCGATCCCCCACGTTACTCCGCGGGAAGCGAGCACTCTAGGAGGGACGCGTGTGCTTCGGTCAGGCGAGTCCGCGGGCGGCGAGGACGGCGGCGGTGGCGGCGACCGCCGTCAGGAGCGCGCCCCACGCCATGTCGACGATCGTGACCTTCACGGACCACCCCTGCAGCGTCGCGAGGTTCGTGAGGTCGTACGTGCCGTAGGCCGCGAGGCCGAGCAGCGCGCCCGTGGCCGCGACGCGTCCCGCCGAGTGCTCGCCGTCCAGCGCCGGGATCACCACGAGGACCAGCGTCGCGATGGCGTACAGGAGGTAGAACCCGAGCGCCGGCGCCCACATCGGCGTGTCCGCGAGGAGGCCGGGCAGTTCCCTGCGGTAGAAGCGGTCGGTCATCGTCGTGAGCCAGACGGCGTCCGCGACGCCCATGACGCCGAGGACGGTGAGGCTCGCGATGACGTTCTCGCCCACGGTTTCCCCCTACGACCCCAGCCGCGAGAGGACGGCGTCGGCCATCTCGCGTGTGTTCTTCGTCGGCTCGCCCGGGGCGGCGAGGTCCGCGGTACGGAGGCCGCCCTCGATCACGTCCATCACGGCACGCTCGACTGCCTGCGCTTCGTCCTCGAGGCCGCACGAGTGGCGGAGCAGCATGGCGGTGGTGAGGATCATCGCGAGCGGGTTTGCCAGCCCCTTGCCGGCGATGTCCGGCGCGGAGCCGTGGATCGGCTCGTACATGCCCAGGCCGAGGCCGTCCTCCCCGAGCTCGCCGAGCGAGGCCGAGGCGAGCATGCCCATCGAGCCGGTCAGCATCGACGCCTCGTCCGTGATGATGTCGCCGAACATGTTGTCCGCGATCACCACGTCGAAGTCGCGCGGGCGGCGGATGAGGTGCATCGTCATCGCGTCCACGAGCACGTGCTCCAGCGCGACGTCCGGGTACTCCTTCGAGACCTCGACGACGACCTCGCGCCAGAGCCGGCTGGAGGCGAGGACGTTCGCCTTGTCGACGCTGGTGAGCTTCTTGCGCCGCTCGCGGGCCGTGCGGAAGCCGAGGTGCGCGACGCGCGCGATCTCGTCCTCGTTGTAGTAGTTCGTGTCCACGGCCTCGCGGCGGCCGTCCACCACGCGGCGCTCCTGCGGCTTGCCGAAGTACATGCCGCTGGTCAGCTCGCGGATGACGAGGAGGTCGACGCCCTCGATGACCTCGGGCTTCAGCGTGGAGGCGTCCAGCAGGGCCGGGATGGCGGTCACCGGGCGGAGGTTTGCCCAGAGGCCGAGCCCGGAGCGGATGGCGAGCAGCCCCTGCTCGGGCCGCACGTCCGCCGTCGGGATGTCCCACTTCGGGCCGCCGACGGCGCCGAAGAGGACGGCCGTCGACTGGCGCGCCTTCTCGATCGTCTCGGGGAGGATCGCGACGCCGCTTGCGTCGATGGACGCCCCGCCGACGAGGTCCTGCTCGAAGTTGAAGACGTGCTCGTAGCGCTCACCGATCGCTTCGAGGACTCGGACGCCCTCCGCCGTCACCTCCGGGCCGATGCCGTCGCCGGGCAGCACGAGGATGTCAAAGGTCGCCATCGAGACTCCGATCCGCGGGAACACAGAAGCGCGGGGCCGAGTGTACCCCGGCCCCGCGCTGCGTTCGTCTTCCGTGGAGCGCTACTCAATGACGATGATCGCCCCGTAGGTCGCCTCGCTGCCGCGGTCCGGGCCCGCGGTGTAGTGGATGGCGAGGAGGTAGCGGCCAGGCTCGAGGTCATCCGGGAGGACGACCGTGTGCGCGCCGATCTCGGATGAGTCCGCCTCGAGCACCGCCCCGCCCTCGAAGCCGCCGTCCGGCTGCCAGGCGCGGTAGTCCTCGCGGGCGTCCATCGGCTCGCCGGACATCGGCCAGAGCGTGGCACGGTCGATCGTGAGCGGCGGCCACGGCAGGGTGCCGGGCTCCTCGTCCGCGATGGTCAGCGTCTCGCCCGCCTCTGCTACCAGGTCCGTGGGGGCGGTGATGATGCCGATCGCGTCGGCGCAGAGCGCGGGGTTGCCGCTCGCGGCCGGCGGCGACCAGCAGTAGGTGCCGAGGCCGAGGTCGACCTCACCGGCCGCCGAGGCGAGCGTGCCCTGCGGAGGTGCGTCCGGTGTGGCCGGTTCGATGCCGTCACCGTCGTTCGAGGTGACCACCGTCGCGATCTCCGTCGGCACGGAGGTCGGGGTGCTCGTCGCGGTCGGGGACGCGGTCGAGTCGTCGTTCGCCGTCCCGGTGTCGTCGCTGCAGGCGACGCCAACCAGCAAGGTGGCTCCCAGCAGGCCGACGCCGAGGATGCGCAGTCGCTTGAATGTCATGAGGTTCCCTTCCCGCCTGGACGGGCGTCCCGCTACAGGTGATAGGACGAACGACTAGCGGCGTGAGTTCCCGCGGCCTCTCGCCCAGGCGGCTGCGCGACCGGCGAGCCGGCGCAGGCCCTGGCGGCGTTCGGCCTCCCCCGCCGCGACATAGCCGTCCGTCACCGAGTAGACGGGCACGATCTCGATGTAGATGCGGGCGCGATCGAGGAACGTCGGGTCGACGGGGGCGTCGTAGTGGGCGCGGACGACTTCCAGATCGTTCCACGTGAAACGGTTGAGGACGCCGGCGAAGTCGAGAGCCGGATCGGACAGCCGAGCCTCCGCGAAGTCGATCACGCCGGTGAGCGCGCCGTCGTCGCCCACCAGCAGGTGGTCGCCGGAGAGGTCGCCGTGGATGAGCGCGACGGGGGCCCGCGAGCGGTCAAGTGCCTCGAAGGTGGCGATGCGGTCGGCGAGCCAGGCGCGGGTGACGGGCCCGGCGAGCGCCATCGTCTCCTCGACGCGTGGGCGCGAGACCTCGCGCCAGAGGTCGCGCACCTCGACGCCGTGTTGCTTCGCGGCGCGGTGGGGCGTGGTGTGCAGCGTCGCGAGGAAGCGTCCGATCGCGGCGAGGTGCCGCGCTCGGGGCGCGCCGCGCACGGCGCGCCCCTTCGAGGATGCCCCGGGGACGAGGCGGTGGACCGCGAGGAGCAGCCGGCCGTCCGCGCCGTGGAGGACGCGGGCGTCGCGCGGCGTCGCGACCTCGAACGGTCGGGACGCCAGCAGCGGGAGCATCCGCACCTCGCGTTCGAGGTCATCGACGGCCCAGGGGGCGTGCGTTGGCACGCGCGCGACCCAGTCCCCGTCGCCGGTGGGGAGGCGGAAGGCGATGGAGCCCCAGCCGGAGCCGAGCCAGCTCGCACGCTCCGGCCGGGCGCCGGGGAGGGCGTCGCGGATCGCGGCGTGGACGTGCTGCGGGAGGCTGGGGCGGCGTGCGGGCGGCGCGGCCATCGAGGGCGAACCGTAGCACGGGAACCGCCAGGTCGGACGCGGCGTCTCACCCACACCGGCGTACGACGGGGCCATCCAGAGTCCGCAGGCGCCCAGGGAGGGCGCGCGATGATGAAGTTCTTCCTGCTCCCGTTGATCCTCTTCGGCCTGGTCGCCTCGGCGGCTTCCACGTACACGTTCATCCACCACGGCGGCGACGATGGGGGCGACGCGGGAGGACGGTCGCGGCCGGTCGTCCTCGGCGTCGGGGAGTCGTTCGAGCTGCCGGACGGCGCGGAGCTCGAGTTCGTCGAGCTGGTCCAGGACTCCCGCTGCCCCGCGGACGCGATGTGCATCTGGCAGGGCGAGGCGGTCCTCCAGCTCGCGCTGGACGGCCAGCGCTTCCAGGTGGCGTTCTCGAGCCCGGATGACGAGGTCCGCGTGGTGGACGGCTGGGCGATCCAGGTGCTGGACGTGCAGCCGTACCCGCTGGCCTCGCAGCCGCACGATCCGGCGGATACCGAGGTGACGGTGCGCGTCTACCGCGCCGACTAGTCCCGGGTCGACGAGCAACGAGAAGGGCGGCCGCGAGGCCGCCCTTTCGCTTGTGCCGGGCGGTGCACCTACGCCTTGAGCGTGTTGAGGAACGCGAGCTTCGTGTCTGGCTTCAGCTCCGTGCGGGTCTCCTCGAACTTCGAGATGTCGTCCGCATGCTGGAGCGTGAGGCCGATGTCGTCGAGGCCGTTGAGGAGGCGGTGCTTCACGAACGGGTCGACATCGAAGTGCCGCGACCACGAGCCGTCGGCCACGGCGACGGTCTGCGCCTGCACGTCGATCACGATCTCCGCGGTCGGGAGCTCCTCGTGGCGCGCCATGAGGTAGTCGATGTCGTCCTGCGGCAGCACGATCGTGAGCAGGCCGACTTTCGAGGAGTTGTTGCGGAAGATGTCGCCGAACGACGGGGCGATGATCGCCTCGACGCCGGAGTCTTCCAGGCCCCAGACCGCGTGCTCGCGGGAGGAGCCGCAGCCGAAGTTCTGCTGCGCGAGCATGATCGGCGCACCCTGGTACGCCGGGATGTTCATGACGAAGTCCGGGTCCTTCTTCCAGTCGTAGAAGGCGTACGGGCCGAAGCCGGATCGCTCGATCCGCTTCAGGAACTGCTTGGGCATGATCTGGTCGGTGTCGACGTCCGCCTTGTTCAGCGGGACCGCGCGACCCTGGACGCCCGTGACCTTGCGCATCGGTAGCTCCCTACTTCTTCCAGTTGCGGATGTCGACGAAGTGGCCCTCGAGGGCGGCGGCCGCCGCCATCTGCGGGCTCACGAGGTGGGTTCGGCCGCCGGCGCCCTGCCGGCCCTCGAAGTTGCGGTTCGAGGTGGAGGCGCAGCGCTCGCCGGGGAGCAGGATGTCCGGGTTCATGCCCAGGCACATCGAGCAGCCGGGCTCGCGCCACTCGAAGCCGGCGTCGAGGAAGACCTGGTGCAGGCCTTCTTCCTCCGCCTGCTGCTTCACGAGGCCGGAGCCCGGGACCACCATCGCGCGGATGGAGGGGGCGACGTGGTGGCCCTTCACGACGGCGGCTGCCGCGCGGAGGTCCTCGATGCGGCCGTTGGTGCAAGATCCGATGAAGACGCGGTCAAGCGCGATGCTCTCGATCGCGGTGCCGGCCTCCAGGCCCATGTACTTGAGCGAGCGCTCCGCCGTCTCGCGGGCGGAGGCGGTCGCCGCCTCGTCCGGCGACGGCACGCGCTGGGTGACACCGACGCTCTGCGCGGGCGTGGTGCCCCAGGTGACGTGCGGCTCGATGTCCTCGCCGCGGAGCGTGACGACGGTGTCGAACTCGGCGCCCTCGTCCGTCTGGAGCGCGCGCCACATCTCGACGGCCTGGTCCCAGTCTTCGCCCTTCGGCGCGAACTCGCGGCCCTTGAGGTACTCGAAGGTCGTGTCGTCCGGGGCGACGAGGCCGGCGCGGGCGCCGCCCTCGATCGTCATGTTGCAGATCGTCATCCGCTCTTCCATCGAGAGGCCGCGGATGACGTCGCCGCGATACTCGATGACGTGGCCGACGCCGCCGTCCACGCCGATCTTGCGGATGATGGCGAGGATGACGTCCTTCGCGGTGACGCCCTCGTGGAGCTTGCCGGTGACCTCGACGGCCATGGTCTTCGGCTTCGACTGCGGCAGGGTCTGGGTTGCGAGCACGTGCTCGACCTCGGAGGTGCCGATGCCGAAGGCGAGCGCGCCGAACGCACCGTGCGTCGAGGTGTGCGAGTCGCCACAGACGATGGTCATGCCGGGCTGGGTGAGGCCGTGCTCCGGGCTGATGATGTGCACGATCCCCTGGCGGATGTCGAAGATGTCCCAGAGCGGGACGCCAAACTCCTTCGCGTTCGCGCGCAGCGTCTCGATCTGCTGTGCGGAGAGCGGGTCCGGGTTCGGCTCGTTGCGGTTGGTGGTCGGCACGTTGTGGTCGACCGTCGCGAGCGTGAGGTCGGGCCGCCGGACCTGGCGGCCGGTCATGCGCAGGGACTCGAACGCCTGCGGGCTCGTCACCTCGTGCACCAGGTGCAGGTCGATGTAGAGCAGGTCCGGCTCGCCGGCGGCGGACCGCACGACGTGCTGCTCCCAGATCTTCTCGATGATCGTCTTCGCCACGGGGATGCCTTCACTGGTGTCTCCGGGCCGAGCGGCCCGGAGACGTCTCTGGTCTTGCTTAGACGCCCACCTTCGCGGCCGCGCGCTCGGCGGCAGCGATGGAGCGGTTCACCGCGTGGACGTACGCACGGGCGGACGCCACGAGGATGTCGGTGTCGGCGGCGCGGCCCTGGTAGGTCCCGCCGTCGGTCTCGATCCGGATCGTCACCTCGCCCTGGGCGTCGATGCCCTCGGTGACTGACTTCACGCTGAACTCGGTGAGCTCGTTGTCGACGCCGGTCACGCGGTTGATGGCGCGGTAGATGGCGTCGACCGGGCCGGTGCCGATGGCGGCATCCTGCTTCGGGTTGCCGTCCGCGTCCAGCAGCCGCACGGAGGCCGTCGGCGCGCCGTGGTCGCTCGACGAGACCTGGACGAGGTCGAGCGTCCAGGTGTCCTTGACGCTGATCTGGGTCTGTTCGGCGACGATCGCCATCAGGTCGCGGTCGTCGACCTCGTCCTTGGCGTCCGCGACGTCCTTGAAGGCGTCGAAGATGCGGGCGAACTCCGTGTCGTCCGGGGTGATGCCGAGGTCGGCGAGGCGGGCCTTCACGGCGTGCGAGCCGGAGACCTTCGTCAGGACGATGGAGGATCCCTCCGGGATGCCGATGCTCGCCGGGTCCATGATCTCGTAGGTCTCGCGCATCTTCAGGACGCCGTCCTGGTGGATGCCGGAGGAGTGGCGGAAGGCGTTCTTGCCGACGACCGCCTTGTGGGGCTGGAGCATCATGCCGGAGTAGCGCTCGACCAGCTTGCTCGCGGCGTAGAACTCGCGGGTGTTCACGTCCGTGTGGACGTGGAGGAAGTCCGGGCGCGTCGCGATGGCGAGCACGACTTCCTCGAGCGCCGCGTTGCCGGCGCGCTCGCCGATGCCGTTGATGGTGCCCTCCACCTGCCGCGCGCCGCCGAGGATGCCGGCCAGCGAGTTGGCGGTGGCCATGCCCAGGTCGTTCTGGCAGTGGACGGAGATGCGGGCGCGGTCGATGTTCGGGACGTTCGCCTTGATGGAGCGGATGAGGTCCTCGAACTCCTGCGGGATGGCGTATCCGACGGTGTCCGGGATGTTCACCGTGGTGGCGCCTTCCTCGATGGCGGCCTGCAGGATCTGGTAGACGAACTCGCGGTCGGAGCGGGTGGCGTCCATCGGCGAGAACTCGACGTCGGAGACGTACTTCTTCGCGTGGCGGACGCCGGCGCGGGCCATCTCGATGACGTCCTCACGGTTCTTGCGGAGCTGCTGCGCG
Organism: Dehalococcoidia bacterium; assembly: GCA_050250415.1. Classification (GTDB taxonomy): domain Bacteria; phylum Chloroflexota; class Dehalococcoidia; order UBA2979; family UBA2979; genus W-Chloroflexi-9. The sequence continues at coordinate 38,658 of JBFWOO010000006.1, forward strand.
ATGTGGATGTCGCTGGACGAGAGGAAGACGTGGATGCGGGCCGACTCGGCGCCGCGCACGGCCTCGTAGGCGTGGTCGATGTCCGACATCACGGCGCGGGCGAGGCCGGCGATGACCGGGCCCTTCACCTCGCGGGCGATCTGGGCGATCGCCTCGCGGTCGCCGGGGGAAGTGGCCGGGAAGCCCGCCTCGATGATGTCGACGTTGAGCTTCGCGAGCTGGCGCGCGATCTCCACCTTCTCGTCCATGGTGAAGGCGATGCCGGCGGACTGCTCGCCGTCGCGCAGCGTGGTGTCGAATACGTAGATCTTGTCGGAGTCGCTCATGGTTGTGTCCTCGAACCTCAGGGAACTGTCGGTGCCGCCGTGGTGGCGGTGGCGGGCCCTCCCGTCCGCCGCGCCATGGATGGAGGCGCGGCAGCGGAGGGCCGGGTAAGGACGAGGAGGAGGGCGCCCAGGGCGCGCAGGACGAGGCCGGACAGCAGCAGAGGCCGGTTCGCACCGGCCTCCAGCTGCACGCCCGTCGAGGGCACGACGACGTCGCCGACGCGTACGCGTACGGCGGCCTTCGTGCGACTCGACGGGGTGATCGTCACGTCAGTCGGTCCCTGCTACTTCCCGAGCCACGACATCATGCCGCGGACCTCGGCGCCGACTTCCTCGATGGGGTGCTCGGCGTTGACCCGGCGCAGCGCCTTGAAGTGCGGCTGCCCCGCCTGGTTCTCCAGGATCCATTCTCGCGCGAACTGGCCGGTCTGGATCTCGCGGAGGATCTTCTTCATCTCCGCCTTCTGCTCCGGCGGGGAGACGCGCGGGCCGCGCGTGTAGTCGCCGTACTCGGCGGTGTCGGAGATCGAGTCGCGCATCTTGGCCATGCCGCCCTCGTACATGAGGTCGACGATCAGCTTCACCTCGTGGAAGGTCTCGAAGTAGGCGGACTCCGGCTGGTAGCCGGCCTCCACCAGGGTCTCGAAGGCGTTCTTGATCATCTGGGTGAGGCCGCCGCAGAGGATGGCCTGCTCGCCGAAGAGGTCGGTCTCGGTCTCCTCGCGGAAGGTGGTCTCGAGGATGCCGGAGCGGGTGGAGCCGATGCCCTTGCCGTAGGCGAGGGCGGTCGCGAGTGCGCCCTCGGTGGCGTCCTGGTGGACGGCGACGAGCGCCGGGACGGCGCCGCCCTCCTGGTAGACGCGGCGCACGAGGTGGCCGGGGCCCTTCGGGGCGATCATCGTCACGTCGACGTCCTCGGGCGGGACGATGGCGTTGAAGTGGATGTTGAACCCGTGGGCGAACATCAGCGTCTTGCCCGGGGTCAGGTACGGGGCGATGTGGTTCTCGTAGATCGCCTTCTGGGTCTGGTCCGGGGTGAGGATCATGATGACGTCCGCCTCCTGGGCGACCTCATCCACGGTCCCCACGCGGAGGCCGGCGTCCTGGACCTTCTGCCACGACTTCGAGCCGGGGTACAGGCCGACGATGACGTTCACGCCTGAGTCGTGCAGGTTCTGCGCGTGCGCGTGGCCCTGCGAGCCGAACCCGATGATGCCGACGGTGCGGCCGTTCAGCACGCTCAGGTCGGCGTCGGAGTCGTAGTAGATCTTCGCCACTGGGTTCGTCTCCTCAGTCTCTCTCGTCTGGTCGCGACCCGCGTCCGGCGGATTCGCGCGATCCTCCACGCTCGCCCCCGGGAAGCCCCGAGGACGGACGCTGCTTCCGCTTACTTGGTGGTGTACGGCAAGTCGCCCTCGGGGAGGCGGCCGGACTCCTGGTGGAAGCGCCGCAGCGCCTCCGGCTCGTGCTGGTGGGTGGCCGTGGTGCGAGCGCCCCGGGCGAGGGCGATGCGGCCGGTGCGCACCATCTCCCGAATGCCGTACGGCCGCAAGTTCTCGATGAGGGCGTCCAGGGTGTCCCCGGCGGCGGTGAGCTGGACGACGAGCGTGGTGGGCGAGACGTCCACCACCTGGGCGCGGAAGATCTGGATCAGGTCCAGGACCTCGCGGCGCTGGTCCGGTCGGGCGGCGACCTTGATCAGCGCGAGCTCACGCGTGATCGCCTCCTGCTCCGTCAGCGGCTCCACGGTGATGACGTCGATCAGCTTGTCCAGCTGCTTGCGCACCTGGTCGCCGATCTCGGGCGGGCCCTCGACGACGATCGTCATGCGGGAGACGCCCTCCTCCTCCGTCGTGCCGACGGCGAGGGAGTCAATGTTGAAGCCGCGGCGACGAAACATGGAGGCGACGCGGTTGAGGACACCCGGGCGGTTCTCGACCAGCGCCGCGACGGTGTGCTTGTTGGAGGCGGGGGCGGGGATCATCGTCGTCATCTCTCTACGCCTGCGTTCTGATCGGCCGAGCGCCTAGTGGGCCACCCGCACGGGGCCCTCGATGGTCTCGTTGAGTGCGGCGCCCGCGGGCACCATCGGCCAGACGTTGTCCTCGGCGGTCACCTGGAAGTCGATGATCACGGGGCCGGGGTAGGCGGCGGCCTCCTTGATCGCGTCCTCGACCTGGGAGGTGTCCGTGACGCGGATGCCGCGGATGCCGTAGGCCTCCGCGATCTTCACGAAGTCCGGCTGCGACATGTGCACGGAGACGTAGTTGTTGCCGTGGAACAGCTCCTGCCACTGGCGGACCATGCCGAGGAAGCCGTTGTTCATGATCGCCATCTTCACGGGCAGACGCTCGTCCACCATGGTGGCGATCTCCTGGAAGGTCATCTGGAAGCCGCCGTCGCCGCAGATCGTCCAGACGGCGCGGTCCGGGCAGGCGACCTGCGCGCCCATGGCGGCGGGGACCTCGAAGCCCATCGTGCCGAGGCCGCCCGAGGTGATGAACTGGCGTGGGCGGGAGATGTGGCCGAACTGGGCGGACCACATCTGATGCTGGCCGACGCCGGTGGTGAGGACGGCCTCGGGGCCGGCGAACTCCGCGATCTTCGAGATGGCGAACTGCTGCGTCAGCTCGTCTCCGGACGGCACCGACATCGAGTGGCGGTGCTCATTGCGGAGCGTGTCGATCCAGCGGATCCACTCGACGTGGGTGCGCGGCTCGATGGCGTCGATGAGCTGCGGGAGCACGTGGGCGATGTCGCCGACGATCGGGAGGGCGGTCGGCAGGTTCTTGCCGTGCTCGGCGGGGTCGATGTCGACGTGGACGATCGTGGCCGTCGGGTTCATGTCAGCGAAGCGGCCGAGGGCGCGGTCATCCATGCGCATGCCGAGGCCGATGATGACGTCCGCGCTGCTGGCGGTGTGGTTGGCCCAGTAGGAGCCGTGCATGCCCATCATGCCGTAGGAGAGGGCGTGCTCCGGGGGGATGCTGCCCAGGCCGAGCAGGGTGTTCAGGACGGGGATGCCGCCCTTCTCCGCGAAGCGGCGGAGGTGATCCGCGGCGTCCGACTGGATGACGCCGTGGCCGGCGAAGATGACGGGCTTTTCTGCGTTGTTGATGATCGCCGCAGCGCGCCGGACCTCCTCGGGGTCGGCGGCGCCGGGGATGCGGTAGCCGCGGATCGAGATCGTGTCCGGCCAGTTGAACTCGGCCTCCTCGATGAAGACATCCTTCGGGATGTCCACGTGGACGGCGCCCTTGCGGCCCGTCGTGGCGAGGTAGGCGGCCTCCGCGATCGTCGGGGCGATGTCCGCGGCGCGCATCACGAGGTAGTTGTGCTTCACCGTCGGCATCGTGATGCCGGTGATGTCCGCCTCCTGGAAGCCGTCCCGGCCGATCAGGGCGCGGATGACGTTGCCCGTGAGGAACAGCGTGGGCACGGAGTCCATGTGCGCGTTGGTGATCGCCGTGACGAGGTTCGTCGCCCCCGGGCCGCTGGTGCCGAGCGCCACGCCGAGCTTGCCGGAGGCGCGCGCGTAGCCGTCCGCGGCGTGTCCGCCGCCCTGCTCGTGGCGGACGAGGATGTGGCGGATCTCCGGGTGGGCGGGGAAGCGGTCGTAGAGCGGGAGTACGGCGCCGCCCGGGTAGCCGAAGACGGTGTCGACCTCGAGGCGCTTCAGGCACTCGAGGACGATGTCGGCGCCACTCATGCGGGTTCCGTTGGGGGCGGTGCTCATCGCTGGGTTCTTCCTCTACGACCGGCTGCTGGGTTCGGGTTCGCCGGTTCGGACACGAGTTGGTGGGTGACCCCCTCCATGGGGACACGAGGAGCCACCCGACGAGCGGGCGGCGGCGACGCATGCGCAGAGCGCAGGCGCCGCCTAGCTAAGTACGAGTACGAGGAGGCCGAGGTCAGCCGGAAGGGCGACCTGCGAGGCGGGGGCGATGCGGGGGTTCTTGCTCGCCATAACGAAAGCCAGTCTATGCGTTACGCCCCTGCCGTCAACCGCCGTGGGATCAGGGTCACCCTGAGCCGTTTCGGCTCCGTGAAGGCCGGTCGTCACGACGGCGGTGAGCGTGGGGCAGGCTAGGGCGTCCAGACGGCGGTGTCGGGGAACGCGCCTGACCAGGCGAACCAGTAGGCGACCTGGGCGGGGACGGAGGTGCGCACGCGGCTGTTCCGCGTGTTGAGGAGGCGCTCCTCGCTCACGAACCAGGTGAGCTCGTCGGCGTCCGTGAGGACGCGGTCGGCGGGAGGGCCACTCATCCCGACGAACACCGTGCCCAGCGTCTGGTACGCCGTCGCGCCGCGGCCGGGGCCGGCGGAGACGATCACGATCTCGGTGTCGCCCACGGTGTCGCGGAGGATGCCGGCCGACTCGACCGCGGCGAGGGGGTACGCCTTCCTCGCGCCGCCGGCGGTAACGGCGAAGACGGGCGTCATCGCGGGAAGGCGCTCGTCGAGGCGGGCGACGGGGAATGCGGGCGACTCATTGCCCTCGAGGGCGGCGACCTCGTAGGCGCCCGGGCTGTAGTCGCGGACGAAGCCGGTATCGAGGCTCAGGACGCGCGTGTTCGGGTAGCGCTCCGACCAGTCGCCCCAGGTGGTCCGCACCGAGACGCGCGGCACGAGGTGGACGCCGGCCTCGGCCAGCGGTCCGGCGACGGCGCGTCCACTGACCGCGTCCCAGAGGCTACTCGTCTCCTCGTCGCGGAAGAGGCGGCGCGAGTCCCAGACGAGCCCCGAGGCGACGAAGGTGTAGGCCTGTCCGTCCGAGGCGAGGCGGTTGAAGACGGCCGCGCCGCCGCAGACGGGACAGTGCCAGAGGAGGATCCTCACCCCGTTCACGGTGTCCGCGACGGAGCCGTGCCAGCCGATGATCCGCTCCGGGTAGGCGCGCTGCACGCCGTCCACCTCGACGCCGTACACGATGTCCGAGGCCGACAGGTAGAGCTCCTCCACGCGGTGGACATTGGGCGCGTCCACGAGCGGCGGCACGGCATCCGCGCGGACGAGCGACCAGATCAGCGCCTCCGGCCCGGGGCCGTTGAAGGCGGACGCGTCCGGGATCAGCTCCTGCAGGGAGGGGTCGATGACCGCGAGGAGGCGGCCCTTCCACTCCCCGTAGCCCTCCGGCAGCTCCGGGGCGCTGGTGAGCATCCAGGCGTACCACTCGGAGGCCGTGGCGAAGCGCTCGCCGGAGACGCGCTCCAGCGCCTCGCGCACCCAGCGCTCCCAGCCGACGTCCAGCCAGAGCATGTCCACGAGCGGGGCGATGAACTTCCGGTCCTCCGAGAGCGCGATGCGCTGCATCTGGGCGAGGAACTCCTCGCCCGGCGGCAGGCACTCCTGGGCGAGGGCGGGGTCGTCGTACCAGCAGACGATGTCGCGCAGGACCTCGTCGATCTCGTCCTCGGTGAGGGGCGGCGGTGGCGTCGCGGTGGGCTCGGTGTTGGTGACGGGGCGGAAGACGGTGGCCTCGGTCGGGGTCGGCGTCCCCGTCGGGAGCTCCTCGGCGATGCACCCGACGCCGGCGAGGAGCGCGACGACGACCGCGAGCGATCCGCCCAGGGCGCGTCGTCGCACGCTAGCGTCGAGCCTTCCGCCGTCCGCGGAGGCGGGTGATGGTGCGCCCGACGCGGGCGGTTGGTCCGAGGAGGGCCGGGCCGGCGGGGCCGAGACGGTGCGTGAGATCCATGTACGTCGCCTCGCCGCGGATGAGGTCGACGGAGCTCTCCCAGAAGGGGCCGACGTGCTGCATCATCCAGATGAACGGCGTGGGCCCGGCGTGGAAGATGTCCATCAGTGCCGTGGAGGTCTCCACCTCGCGCAGGAGGCCGCCCTCCAGCGCCGCCTGGTAGCCGGCGAGCGAGGTGACGCGGCCGGCGAGGTAGTCCTCGATCACCGGACCGATCGCCGTGCCGGAGGCAAGCGCGGCGTAGATGCCCTCGCCGGAGAGCGGGTCGACGAGGCCGGCTGCGTCGCCGACGACGGCCGAGCCCTGCGCCGCCATCACCATCCCGCGCCGCTGCATCGGCAGGTGGTGCCCGCGGAGGTTGGTGAGCTGGGCGAGGTCGAAGCCGTAGACGTCGCAGAGGTGCGCGAGCATCTCCCGGACGTTGGCGCCGACGGCGTCCTTCCACCCGCCGACGCCGACGTTGACGTGGTCGCCCTTCGGGAAGACCCAGCCGTAGCCGCCGGGGTAGTCGCCGAAGTGCAGCGCGACGCGGTGTTTCCACCGGTCGGGGACGCCGTCCGGGTAGGAGAAGTTGCCCTCCAGCGCGACGGCGGCGGTGGCGGCGGCCTCGTAGCCGAGGCGGTTGCCGACGACGCCGTTCGCGCCGTCCGCGCCGATGACGACGCGGCACGACACGCTGGTGCCGCCCTTCGTCTCGACCGTGTACGTGGCATCCGCGTGGCGCTCGACGGCGGTCACGGCCTCGCCGTCGCGGAACTCGGCGCCGGCGGCCTGCGCCTGCTCCGCAAGGAAGGCGTCCAGGCGGCGGCGCTGGGTCATGTAGGTGAGCACGCGCTTCGAGTCGCGCACGACCTCGCGGCCGTCGCCGATCTTGAGTCGCGCGCCGGTGACGACGTCTTCGACGACGGGCTCGATGGAGAAGGGCAGGAGGCCGGCGCAGCGGATGGTGACGCCGCCGCCGCAGGGCTTGTCGCGCGGGAACTTCGCGCGGTCCAGCAGCAGCACGCTCGCGCCGCGCGAGGCGGCCTCGCGGGCGGTCGTGGTGCCGGAGGGGCCGGCGCCGACGACGACGACGTCGAAGGTGAGGTTCGTCATAGCTCCCCGGTCATGCGCGCGGTCACAGATCCGACGTCGCCAGCACGAACGCCGCGATGAAGCCCACCTGGATCACGGCGGCGGCCATGAAGAGCGCGTAGCCGGCCGCGCGGTCCCAGGCGTAGAGCAGCACGCCGAACACGAGGTTGGCGATCAGCAGCATCGAGGCGGTCTGCGGCAGCTCGAGCACGGCATCCCGGCCGACGAGCTCGACGAGGGGTGAGGACTTGCTCGGCGGGAAGTAGAGCTCGAACGACTGCGGGAGGGAGTTGTAGCGCCAGGCGACGATCAGCCAGACGAGGCTGCCGAGGCCCGCGGCGATGCCCGCGAGGAGCATCCCGGTGCGGTCGGTCCAGAAGCCCTGGAGCGCCGGGAGCGTGCGCTCGACGTGATGCTCGACCGGGGCGGTGGCGCCGAGGTCCTGGCGCACCTGGATCTCGCGCGCGAAGGCGGCGGGATCGGGGACGGAGATCGCGTAGTTCTGCTCGGACGTCATCACGTAGAGCACCTGCTCCGGGGACTGGTGCGTCGAGTAGAAGAGCACGTCCCCGATCCGCTCGATGCTGCCGCGGCCGACGTGGTAGCCCATCCACGTGACGCCTCCCACGCGGGGGACGCCGGCGGAGGTGCCGGGGACGAGGCGTTCGATCGCCTCGAGGGGGACGACCTGGCTGAGGACTCCCCAGTGGATCACGAGGCCGTTCCGGTCCAGCGCGTACCACATGGTCGCGAGCGCGTAGCACCAGTAGCTGAACATCAGTCCGACGCCCACGGTGACGCCGGCGCCGATGTACGCGACGGCGGTGACGAGGTCGAACGGACGGCCCCAGCCGAAGATCAGCAGGACGATCGCGATGCCGAACGCCCACGCCGCCAGCACGGCCCCCATCAGCAGGCCGAGCGCTCGGGGCGGTTGGTAGAACAAGCGCGGCTCCTTCCTCGGACGCTCCGGACCCGCCGCCGAGGCGGCACGCCGAGGAGTGCGAGGAACGCTGGGGAGCATGCCCAGTCTAGCCGCCGGGCGGCTTACGCCAATGTCCGCGTCGGTGCGTGTGCAACGAGGCCGGTACGACGAGGGCGGCGCTGCGACAGCCCCGCCATTCCGCCCTCCCTACCGTGGCGCCGTCGGCGTTCGCGAGGGGCGCCACGGAGCGGGGGTGCGATGGACTTCATCAAGGACCTGTATCGGGAGTTCCAGGAGGACGACCTGATGGGCGGAGCGGCCGAGCTCGCCTACCGGTTCCTGTTCGCCCTGTTCCCGTTCTTCATCTTCCTGGCCGCGCTCTCCGGCTACGTCACGAGCTGGCTCGACGTCCAGAACCCGACGGACGAGATCGTCTCGTCGATCGGGGACACGCTGCCGGCTGACGCCTCCGGTGTGCTGGAGGAACAGCTGCGCGGCGTGCTCGACAACAGCCGGGGCGGGCTCCTCTCGTTCGGCGCGATCGCGGCGCTCTGGGCGGCCTCGAGCGCGACGAAGACCGTGATGAAGTGGATGAACCGCGTCTACAACGTGAGGGAGGACCGCCCCTTCCTGAAGAAGCAGGCGGTCGGCCTGGGTCTGACGCTCGTCGGGGCGCTCGGGTTCATCCTCGGGGCGGCGGTGCTCATCGGCGGGCAGGTCGCCGGGTCGGAGATCACCGAGCAGATCGGGCTCAGCGGCGCGTGGGGCACGGTGGTCTCGTGGGCGCGGATCCCGGCGGCGTTGCTGCTGCTGATGGCGGCGATGGCCGTCGTCTACTGGGTGACGCCGAATGCCGGGCTGCCGTTCGCGTGGATCACGCCGGGGGCCGTGCTGTTCGTGGTGACCTGGATCGTCGCCACCATCGCGTTCGCCTTCTACGTCGCCAACTTCGCCAACTACCAGGCGACCTACGGGGCGCTGGGCGGGGTCATCATCCTCATGCTCTGGCTCTACATCACGGCGCTCGTGCTGCTGCTGGGCGGGAAGATCAACGCCACGATCGAGGCGCGGCGCATGGAGACCACGGAGATGCAGACCGACGCCGCGGCGATCGCGCAGCGCGACCTGGACCCGGAGGTCGCCCACGAGCGGCGCGTGCGGCCCGGCGATCCGGCGCTCGCGCCCGGCGCCTACGCGTCACGCTCTGAGACGGAGCGGGAGCGGGCGAGGCGGGCGGAGCGCACCTCGGGCGAGGCCGCACCCCGTGGCCACGCGGACGCTTCGCGTGGCACGAGGTTGCTCGGCGCCGCGGTCCTCGGGGCCGTGGCCGTGCAGAGCCTGCGTCGCGTGTTTGGGGCCGGCGGCGCGGGCGACCGAGGGGGCGGCGGCGAGCGCCGTCAGGCCTCGTAGGCGACGTCGCCGCCGACCATCGTGAGGGCGACCGGGAGGTCGCGCAGCTCGGTCACCGGGACGCGCCGGATGTCCTCGCTCAGCACGACGAGGTCGGCGTACTTCCCGACCTCGATACTGCCCTTCCAGTGATCGGCGAACTCGGCGTAGGCGCCGTTGATGGTGTGCATCCGGATCGCGGTCTCGAGGTCGACGCGCTCGTCCGGGCCGCAGACGTCGCCGTCGCGTGTCGCGCGGGTCATCGCCTGCTCGATGCCGAAGAGCGGCCGGTAGTCGGTCACGGGCGCGTCCGAGGAGCCTGCGACGCGCACGCCGGCGTCGATGAGCGACCTGGCCGGGAACATCACGTCGGCGCGGTGCCGCCCGTAGTTGCGGATGTAGCCGTCTCCGAACTCCCAGAAGAACGCGGGCTGCATCGCCGGGACGATGCCCTGGTGGCGGACGCGGGCCTGGAGGTCGGGCGGGGTGATGCCGCAGTGGTCGATACGGTGGCGGAGGCCGTCGCGGGGGTGCTCGGCCTGTGCGCGGGCCATGGCGTCGAGGGTCTGCTCGATCGCGCGGTCGCCGACGGCGTGGACGGTGCACTGCCAGCCGGCGCGGTGGGCGCGGCCGATGAGGTCGTCCAGCTCGTTCTGTTGCCAGTAGGCGATGCCGGAGTCGTCCGGGTCGACGGTGTACGGCTCGCGCGTCGCGGCGGTCGGCCCGCTGCTCGATCCGTCCGTCATCACCTTGAACGCGCCGACCCGGAGACGGTCGCTGCCGAAGCCGGTGCGGATGCCCGTGGCGTTGAGCAGGCCGACGAGGGGGTGGTCGAACGCGTTGACGGTCGCGAAGGCGTAGAGGCGCACCTGCAGCTGACGGCGCGTCACGAGCTCGGTCGCGACGTCGAACGCGGGGCCGAGGAGGCCCCCGGCGTCGTGGACGCTGGTGAGGCCGCTGGCGAGGTCGACGCGGTTGGCGGCGAGGAGGTGGAGGCGGATGTCCTCGGCGGTGGGGGCGGAGCGGTCGCGCAGGGGCGCCATCGCCCGCTCGTAGGCGACGCCGAGGAGGGTGCCGTCGCCGTCGCGATCGAAGCGCCCGCCGACGGGATCGGGCGCCTGCATCGGGAGCCCGGCGACCTCGGCGGCCTTCGTGTTGAACGCGGCGATGTGCCCGCAAGTGCGGACGAGGATGACCGGGTGGTCCGGCGCCACGGCGTCCAGGTCGTGGCGGTTCGGGTGGCGCTGCTCGACGAGGCGGGAGTGGTCGTAGCCACGACCGCGGATCCACGTTCCCGCCGGTTGCACCTCGGCGCGCTTGCGCACCTCCTCGGCGATGGCGGCGACGGAGTCCATGCCGTCGGCTTTGCAGTCGATGGCGTACTGCGCACCGCCGACGCCGACGAAGTGGTGGTGGGCGTCGATGAAGCCGGGGAGGAGGGAGCGCCCGTTGAGCTCGACGCGCCGCGTGGCGGGGCCGGCGAGCGCGGCGACCTCGGCGTTCGAGCCAACCGCGAGGATGCGGCCGCCCGCGACGGCCGCCGCCTCCGCGAGGCTGTTCGAGGCGTCGACGGTGTGGACCACGCCGCCGGTGAAGATCACGTCCGCTCGGTCGCCAGCCATCGTCCTGCCTCCGCTGTCCGTCCCGCCCGCCTCGCGGCGGGCTAGAAGCCGCCGCCGTTCACGGTGATGCGCTGCCCGGTGACGTACGAGGCGTCCTCCGAGCAGAGGAACACGACGGCGTCCGCGATGTCCTCCGGCTGGCAGACGCGCCCGAAGGGGGAGCGCTCGTCCAGCTCGCGCATGTCCTCGACGCCGCGGGTCGCGCGTACGAGGCGCCGTCCCATGTCCGTCTCCACGAGGCCCGGGGCGACGACGTTCACGTGGATGCCGTGCTCCTTCTCCTCCTTGGCGAGGGTGTAGGCGAGGGCCTCCATCCCGGACTTCGCCATGTTGTAGGGGCCCCCGCGCGCGCCGAGGCTCTGTGCGGCGCCAGAGGAGATGCAGATGACGTCGCCGCGCTGCTGTCCTCGCATCTGCGGGACGAGCAGGTGCGCCATGTGCTGGGTGCCGAAGACGTGCGTGGCGACGACGCGACGCATCTCCGCCGGGTCGGTGTCGACGATGGTGTTGCCGCGGCTCGCGATGCCGGCGTTGTTCACGAGGATCGAGAAGTTCCCGAAGTCCGCGAGCGCCTTCGCCACCATTGCCTGCGCCTCGGCGAGGTCGGCGACGTTGCCCTGGTACGCCTCGGCACGGCGGCCGAGGGCGCGGATCGCCTCGCAGGTCTCGTTCGCGGCGTCGGCGTCGCGGTTGTAGTTCACGGCGACGTCCGCGCCTGCCCCGGCGAGGGCGAGGGCGATGGCGCGGCCGATGCCGCGGCTGCCACCGGTGACGAAGGCCTTGCGGCCGGTGAGGTCGATGGTCATCGCGCTAGCTCCCGGAGACCGTCAGCCGCTGGTTGGTGACGTACGCGGCGCGCGGGCCGACGAAGTAGGCGACCGCGTTCGCGATGTCCTCCGGGCGTCCGACCCGCCCGAAGGGCTGGCTGGCGTCCAGCTCGCGCATCGACTGCACGCCGCGCGTGAACTTCACGAGCGCCAGGCCCATGTCCGTCTCGACGAGGCCCGGCGCGACGATGTTCACGTGGATGTTGTTCGCGCGCTCCTCCTTGGCGAGGGTGTGCGCGAGCGCCTCCATCGCCGACTTCGCGGCGCTGTAGGTGCCTCCGGTGGCGCCGAAGCCCTGCGCGGCGACCGAGGAGATCATCACCACGTCGCCGCGATCGAGGTCGCGCATCTGCGGGAGGAGCGACTGGCAGAGGTAGAACGGGCCGTAGGCATGCGCCGCCATCAGTCGCTCGAACGGCTCGGGGCCGCTGTCGGCGACGAGCGGACGGCCGACGGCAGTGGCGCCGATGCCGGCGTTGTTCACGAGGATGTCGACGTGGCCGAAGTCGGCGAGGGCGGACTCGGCGAGGCGGCGGCAGTCTTCCTCGACGGCCACGTCCGCGGCATAGATCTCGGCCCGGCGGCCGAGGGCGCGGACCTCGTCCGCCACCTGCTGCGCGGCGTCCGCGTTCGAGTGGTAGTTGATCGCGATGTCGGCGCCGTCCTGCGCGAGCCTCAGGCAGATCGCGCGGCCGATGCCGCGGCTTCCACCCGTGACCAGCGCGACGCGCCCGTCGAGGTCACCCATGGTTCTCCCAGCCTTGATGCACATCTGCGGGGGATCGGGTCGCGGGGAGTCTACCTGTCACGGCCAGCCTCCCGGGGCGGAGCTCCGGACGCGAAACGGCCCGGGCGCAGCCCGGGCCGTCCGTGAATGCCTACCGGGCGGGGCTAGGAGGCGGCGACCTTCGCGTCCTCGTAGACGGCGGTGAGCCAGTCCCGGTACTGCGGGAGGCGGCCGGTAATCGCCTTGAAGTAGGTGTCCTGGATCTGCATCGAAACGACGCCGGGGCGGCCATCGCCGATGGCGACGCGGTCCACCTCGGTCACGGGGGTGACGTGGGCGGCGGTGCCGGTCATGAAGATCTCGTCCGCGATGTAGAGCTCGGAGCGGTCGATGGAGCGGCGCTCGATGCGGAGGCCGAACTCACGCTCGGCGACGTAGAGGGCAGTCTCCAGCGTGATGCCCTCGAGGATGTTGTCGCTCGGCGGCGGGGTGATGAGGACGCCGTGGCGGATCATCACGATGTTCTCGCCGGAGCCCTCCGAGACGTGGCCGTCGACGTTCAGCATGATCGCCTCGTCGAACCCGTTGAGCTGGGCTTCGGTCTTGGCCATGGCGTTGTTGACGTAGAGGCCGTTCACCTTGGCCCGCGCGGGGATCATCGTGTCGTCCACGCGGCGCCAGGAGGAGGTAGCGCAGCGCGCACCCTGGGTCGGGTCGAGGTAGGCGCCGAAGGGGGTGGCGAAGACGAGGAAGTCGTCCTGCAGGTCGTGCATGCGGACGCCGACGACCTCGGAGGACTTGTAGACCATCGGGCGGAGGTAGATGTCCTCCCGGTAGTCGTTGCGCTTCGCGACTTCGAGGAGGATGTCGCACATCTCGTCCTCGGAGTACTTGATGCCCATCCGCATGATCTTGGCGCTCTGGCGGATGCGGCGGACGTGGTCGCGGACCTTGAAGAGGTAGAGCTCGCCCTGATCGGCGTTCCAGTTGCCGCGTACACCCTCGAAGACCGCGGTCCCGTAGTTGAAGGCGTGCGTCATGATGTTGATGTTCGCCTGCTCGAGCGGGACGAACTGGCCTTCGAAGAACGCGGTCGGTGTAGCCATCGGTGTGCTTCTCCCTGGCTCTGCCCGGCAACGGACGCATGGCCGCGGCGCAGGCCTGGCTGCGCCGGCTGAGAACGAGGGCGGGCGGAGTGCGAGCCACTATAGAAGTGCTCTCAGCCGCCCTCAACTGGGGCCCGGGCAACCGGCGCACAGGCGCGCACGGGCCGGCCGGCCTGACCGATCATGCAGAGAAACGGAACAGCGATGTCACGGCTCAGCGAGGAATTCACCATCGGGACGGTGCGCGTCGCGGCGCTCTCGGACGGGGCGCCGGATCGGGCGCTCGGGGGCTTCTTCCACGGCATCGAGCCGGAGCGGTGGATGACCGAGCTTGGCATCACCGACCCGGAGACACCCGTGCCGTTCAACTTCGGCACGTTCCTGATCCGAGACGGCTCCCGCACGATCCTCGTCGACTCCGGGTTCGGTGCGCCGGCCCGCACGATGGGCATCCCCGGGGGCGGCGAGCTGCTCCAGCGGATCGAGGACCTGGGCGTCCGGCGCGAGGAGATCGACAGCGTCGTCCACACGCATCTGCACCCGGACCATTGCGGCTGGAACGTGCAGGAGGGCGATGAGCTGACGTTCCCGAACGCGACGATCTACGTCGCTTCCGCCGAGCTGGACTTCTGGCTGAACTCAACGGACGCGCCACAGGACCGCGCCACGGTCGCCCGGGCGCAGACCGTGCCCTACGAGGTGGCCGCCCGCATCCAGACCTTCGACGGGGAGTACGAGGTGTCTCCCGGCCTCACGACGATCCCGACCCCGGGGCACACTCCCGGCCACACGTCGCTGATGCTCGCGTCTGGCGGGGAGCACCTGGTCATCACCGGGGATGCCGCACACCACCCGGTCCACTTCGAGCACCACGACTGGATCCCCGGCGTGGACCTTGAACCGGAGCAGTCGAAGGCGTCGCGCGGCCGGCTGAGCCAGCTCGCCGCGGACCGGGACGCCCTCGTGACCGGCGGGCACTTCCCGATCCTCACGCTCGGGCGCGTGAAGCGCGTCGCGGGCGGGTACGCGTGGGAGTACGTGCGGCGGGTGGAGGCGTAGTGGTCGAGATCACGCCCGAGGTGGACGCCTTCCTCCGCGAGACGCGCGTCGCCGTCATCGCGACGATCGATGAGCGCGGCCGGCCGCGCACCGCGCCGATCTGGTTCCTCTGGGACGGCTCGGAGGGCGCACCGATTCTGTTCACGAGCCGGCAGACGAAGAAGTGGCGCAACCTGGAAGCCAACCCGCAGGTCTCGCTCTGCGTCGACCACCGCGAGCCGCCGTACGCGGCGGTGATCCTCGACGGCCGCGTCGAGGAGGTGAGCGGCCGCTCGCTCTATGACGACGTGCGCCGCATGGCCGTCGCGTACTACGGGGATGCGGAGGGCGTCGCGTTCGCCGAGCGCTACCGGGGCGACCGCCCGGACATCGCGCACTTCCGTATCGTCCCGGAGCGGGTGGTGCATCAGCGATCCTGACCTCGCTCGTGCTACACACGAAGGTGAAGCGAAGCACCCGGAGGGGCTGCCGATGGCGATGTCCGACGCCCAGGTCAACGAGCTGCTGAGCGAGGCGCACGTGAGCGTCCTCGGGACGGTCGACGCCGATGGGTCGCCGGCGCAGGCGCCGGTGTGGCACCTGTGGCGCAACGGTGAGCTGTTCGTCCTCACCAGCCGCAGCAGCCGGAAGTGGCGCAACATCCAGCGCAACCCCCGCGTCTCGCTCTGCGTCGACACGAAGACGGCGCCGTACCGTGCGGTGATCGTCGAGGGCGTCGCCGCCGAGGACCCCACCGACTACAGCGACCTGCTGCGCGAGGTGGCGATCCACTACCTGGGCGACAGCCGCGGCGCGGCGTATGCCGACAACAGCACGGCCACGAACGAGGACTCCGTGGTCGTGCGGATCGCGCCGAAGCGGATCATCTCGTGGGCGTACTGACCGCCCTGGCGCCGAGGGAGGCCTCCCGGTGACGCTCCCGAGCGGGGCGCGCTACCGGATCGGCGGCGTGGACTTCGCCGTCGTGAACGACGGCACCTACTACTACGACGCGGGCGCTGTGTTCGGTGTCGTGCCGCGGGTGCTCTGGGAGCGCGTCGCGCCGCCACTGGACGACCGGCACCGCATCCCCCTGGGGCTGAACTGCCTGCTCCTGCGCTCGCGGGGCCAGACGATCCTCATCGAGACCGGCGTGGGCGCGAAGCCGGGCGACCGCGACGCGGCCTCGCCGGCAGCGGATGGGACGCTCCTCGACTCGCTGGCCGCCCTCGGCGTCGCGCCCGAGGAGATCGATGTCGTGGTGAACACGCACCTCCACGCCGACCACTGCGGTTGGAACACGTCGGTGGGAGCGGGCGAAGACGCGCCACTGGTGCCGACGTTCCCGAACGCGCGCTACGTGATCAACGCGACGGAGTGGGAGGACGCCACCCACCCGAACGAGCGCACCCGCGCGACCTACCTTGCGCGGAACCTCGACCCGATCGCGGACCGCCTCGAGCTGATGGACGGGGAGCACCAGATCACGGACGAGGTGATCTTCGTCCCCGCACGGGGGCACACCGAGGGGCACTCGACGGTGGTGATCCGGTCCGGGCAGGAGTGGGGCGTCTACCTCGGCGACCTCGCCCAACACCGCGTCCAGCTGGAACGGACGCCGTGGGTGTCCGGGCTGGACATCCTCCCGCTGGTCTCGATGGAGACGAAGAAGCAGCTGATGGACGAGTGCATCGAGGCCGGCGCGCTGGTGATGTTCTGCCACGGGCCGTACCCAGGGGTCGGGCGGATGACCCGCACCGCCGAGGGCTTCCGGAAGTGGGTGGACGTCGAGCCCGAGGGCGAGGGCCTCGACCTTCACCACCACGGCCACGACCATCACCACTGATGACCACTCCACCGCCCGGCGGTCCCGGGAACATCCAGCCCGGTGACTTCCTGCCCATCATCGGTGCGCAGCAACCACCGCCCGGGACGCGGACGGCGGTGCTCGCCCTCGCGCACCTCCACCTGAAGGCGAACTGGCACGCCGCGCCCGTCCACGGCTTCACGCTTCCGCTCTGGTACCGCGGCACCTACGACGAGCAGCGGACGGCGGGCGAGCAGGTCGTGATCTTCGACCGCTCTCACCTGGGGCGGTTCTACGTCACGGGCGAGCTGTCCGACGCCGTCCTCGGGCGGCTGTTCGCCACCGATCCCGCGAGGATTCCCGTGGGCCAGTTCAGCCGCAGCCTCGTCTGTCGCCACGACGGCACGATCTTCGACATCCCGACGCTCGCGCACCTCGACGAGGGTCGGTGGCTCGTGATCTCCGGGCCCCGCACGCAGGTCTCGCTTCGCGAGGCCGTCGAGGGTGCGGTGCAGGAGGGCGAGGACGTGCTCGTGCGCGACCGGCTCGGCGAGTCCGTCATGCTGGAGGTCGTCGGCCCGGGCGCGGAGCACGCGCTGCACGCCGTCGTCGGCTCGAACCTGCCGGCCGGCGTGCCGCTCGGCGAGGCGCACGAGGTGCTCCTCGGTGGGTTCCGCGCGCTCGTCGCGCACGACCGGGCGCTCGGGGAGGACGGCTACTGGTTCATCGTCTCGCCCGAAGTGGGCGAGCACCTGTGGGAGAACAGCGTCACGGTGGGCATCGAGCCGGCGGGGCTGGCGGCGTGGGACACCCTGCGCCTTGAGGCTGGCACGATCGAGGCGCCGACCGAGACGCCCTCCCCGGCCACGCCGTACCACGCGGGCCTGGGCCACCTCGTGCACCTCGAGGACAGCACCGGACAGCCCCGCGAGTTCCACGGGCGGCACGCGCTGGAGCACCGCGAGCCGCCGGAGCGGGTGCTGGTCGGGCTGCGGCTCGACGGGCCGCGCCTCGCGAAGCGCGGGTCGCGCATCCGCGCGGGCGGCGTGGACGTCGGTGCGTGCGTGAACGCGGCGTACTCCGGGGCGCTGGGCTCGGGCATCGCCCTGGCCTACCTCCCGCCGGACCTCGCGCGCGTCGAGGTGGACACGGACGGGGTGTGGCAGCCGGCGGACGTGACGTCGCTGCCGTTCATCGAACGACCTCGGGCTACGCTCGGCAGCGCGTGACCTGACGCCCTCCCCGTGAGGGGAGGGCCCGACTTGCGCTAGCTGATCGCGACATCGGCGGCGATGGCGTGAGTGTTCCACTGGCCGTCGGAGAAGAACGCCATCCACAGCTCGCTGGTCGGGGTGCGGTTGATGACGTGGGGTTCGCTCACGAAGTCAACGCCGCGGGCCTTGAGGTCCTCGTAGGCCGCGTGGATTTCCTCGACGCGGAAGTAGAGGATCGAGCCAGGGTGGGCGAACTCCTCGTCCTCGGCGACGTCGACGAGCAGGCGGACGCCGCCGCAGTCGAAGAAGG
The DNA here is from genome assembly GCA_050250415.1 of Dehalococcoidia bacterium. Lineage (GTDB taxonomy): Bacteria > Chloroflexota > Dehalococcoidia > UBA2979 > UBA2979 > W-Chloroflexi-9. The sequence goes on from JBFWOO010000006.1 coordinate 56,721, forward strand.
CGAGGTTGCCGGCCTGGAAGAGGAACGGCAGCCCGAGCGTGTCGCGGTAGAAGGCGACGGCGCTCTCGATCTCCTTCACGGGCATGTTGATCTGCATGAGCGGGCCGAGCTTGAGCCGGGGAGCGGTCACGGTCGTCCTCCGTTTCGTGAACGGCCTAGCGTGTGCGACTGCCGCCGTCGACGGTGTAGATGCCGCCGGTGACGAACGATGCGTCCTCCGAGCAGAGGAAGGCGACGAGCGCCGCGACGTCCTCGGGTTCTCCGATGCGTCCGAGCAGATTCGCCTGGGCGAAGCGCTCCTTACGCTCGGCGATCTTCGCGGGGTCGTCGGTGCCGGTGAGCTGGTCGGCCATGGCGGTGTCGATGGGGGCGGGGCACACCGCGTTCACGCGCACACCCTGCGGTCCGAGGCTGATCGCGGCGGACTTCGTCATGCCGACGACGGCGTGCTTGCTCGCCCCGTACGCGAAGATCGTCGGCGTCCCGCCGATGCCGGCGACGGAGGCGGTGTTCACGATCGAGCCGCCTCCGGACTTCGCAATGAGGGGCGCCATCGCGCGCAGCCCGAGCCAGACGCCCTTCACGTTCACCGCGAGCACCTGGTCGAACGCGTCCTCCGGGTAGTCGAGGAACGACCGCGTGACTGGTCCGAGGATGCCCGCGTTGTTGAAGAAGCAGTGCGCGCCGCCGAACTCCGCCTCGACGGCGTCGGCGTAACGCTGCACCTGGTCCGCCTGCGTGACGTCCGCCTCGACGGTCAGGACGCGCCGGCCCGTGGCCCGGACGGCGTGGGCCGCGGCGGGGAGGGGCGACCCGGGGAGATCGATGAGTGCGACATCGGCCCCTTCCTCGGCGAAGCGGAGCGCCGTCGCGAGGCCGATGCCCTGCGCGCCGCCGGTGACCACGGCGACCTTGCCTTCGAAGCGCGGCCCGTTGGAGCGTCCTGCCATCGCGCCCTCCTCGATGCCGAGCATGATGTCAGATCGGGAGGGGCCGGGTTGCGGCGCCTAGAGGAGCAGATCCGGCCAGAGCTCCTCGACACTGGTGGCGCCGCAGAGCGCCATCGCGAGGTCGAGCTCGGCGCGGAGCACCTGGAGGACGCGGCGCACGCCTTCCTCGCCGCCGGCGGCGAGGCCCCAGAGCACGGGGCGGCCGATGAGGACGGCGTTCGCGCCGAGGGCGAGCGCCTTCACGATGTCCGTGCCGCGCCGGACGCCGCCGTCGACGAGCACGGTGGCGCGACCGTCGACCGCCTCGGCGACCTCCGGGAGGGCGTCGATGCTGGCGATCGCAGTGTCGAGCTGGCGGCCGCCGTGGTTGGAGACGATGACGCCGCCGACGCCGCGCTCCACGGCGCGCTCGGCGTCGTCGCCGCGGACGACGCCCTTCACCAGGACGGGGAGGCTGGTGAGCGAGGCGAGCCACTCGACATCGTCCCAGGTGAGGCCGGGATCGAGGACGGACGCGAAGAACTGGAACAGCCCGGACTCAGCGCCCTCCGCACCGATGCGCGCGAGGCTGCCGGCGAGGTTGGCGGCGGTGAGGTCGTCCGGGAGCGAGAAGCGGTTCTTCGCGTCGCGTTCGCGGCGACCCAGGAGCGGCGCGTCCACTGTCATCACGATCGCCTCGTAGCCGGAGGCCTCGGCGCGGCGCACGAGCTCGGTCGTGAGGCCGCGGTCCTTGAAGACGTAGAGCTGGAACCAGCGGTGGCCGCCCGGGGCGGACTTCGCCACGTCCTCAAGGCTCGTGGTCGAGAGGGTGGAGAGCACCTGCGTGACGCCCTCGGCGGCGGCGGCGCGGGCGACGCCGATCTCGCCGTCGGGATGGGCGAGGCGCGCGAAGGCGGTGGGGGCGATGAGGAGCGGCCACTCGTGCTCGCGGCCCATGATCCGCGTGGTGAGGTCCCGACGGTCGGTGCCCGCGAGGACGTGGTAGCGGATCGCGATGCGCTCGAACGCCTCGCGGTTGTCGCGCAGCGTGATCTCGTCCATCGCGCCGGAGGAGTAGTAGTCCCAGGCGAGGGGCGACAGCCGTTCCTTCGCGGCCGCCTCGAACTCCGCGAGGTTCAGGAGGGCGTCGAGGTCGTGCGTCACGCTAGAACCACTCCTCCAGCGCCCGGCCCCACTCGAACGGGCGGGTGAGGACGTAGCCCATCCCAAACTCCGTGGCGAAGTGGCGGAGCGCCTCACGGACCGGCTCGGTCAGCTCGAAGCGGTAGCCGACGCTCTGGGCGTAGCGGCGCTCGTGCCAGACGTCGAGGTAGAAGATCGCCTCGAGTCCGCCGGACGCCCGCGCGGCATCCTCGGCCAGGCCGGCGACCTGGTAGAGCACGCGCTCGATGGTGTTCTGTGGTTGGAGGCGCCGCGGGAGGACGACGGCGCGCGCCTCGGGGACGACCAGGCGGATGGGGCCGACGCTCTGCGAACCGCCCTCGGCGGCGGGCTCGATCGTCGGGACGGCGATGCGCTCGGCCGTCCAGGCGAAGGCGCAGAGCTCGGTGAGGACGTCCTGCAGGCGGTCGTCCCGGTCGCCGGTAGCGCCGCAGGACGCCGCGCCGTGCGCGGCGCGCAGCCGCTCGCCGAAGAGCTCGACCTGGCCGGCGCGGTCGACGACCTCGAAGGCGCGGCCCAGCCAGTACATCGGCGGGTTGTGCTCCGCGGTCTGGTTGAGGGCCCACGCCAGCCAGCACGGGTCGCCGCCCCAGCCGAAGGACGGGGCGACCTCGGGGAACTGCTCCCGGAGCCAGTCGGAGGGCTCCGGGTCGGAGCCGCGTGCGTGGGCCAGCATGGGCAACATCGTACGTGGCGATCCCGCCAGCGGCTTTGCGGGCGGTCCTCCCGCGGGAGGTCAGTCGTCGCGGTGGAAGACGGGGAGGTGCACGCGCTCGGTGTGGCCGAGGGCGGTGATCGTCGTCGCGACCGCCCACCCGGCGGCGAGGGCGACCGTGGCGTCCTCCGCGAGGGCGAAGGTGAGGAGGCCGCCGAGGGCGGAGGCGGAAGCGTTGAGACCGCGGTGCAGCACCCACGGCACCTCGCGCACCATGATGTCGCGGATCACGCCGCCGCCGGTGGCGGTGAGGATGCCGAGGATCATCGCGGCGGGCCAGTCGAGCCCGGCCTCGTAGGCGAGGAGGGCCCCGGTCGGGGCGAATGCGCCGGTGCCGATGGCGTCCGCGGTCTTGAGGATGGGGCCGGGAGCCTGCCAGCCGAGGGCGCCGGCTGCGATGGCGGCCGCCGTGGCGGCGAGGGCGAAGAGCAGATAGTCCGTGTTCTCGAAGACGCGGGGCACGTCGCCGATGACGACGTCGCGAATGACGCCGCCGCCGATCGCGGTCGACAGGCCGAGCGCGGCGAGGCCGTAGAGGTCGAGCTTCGCGCGGATGCCGACCGCGACGCCGGAGATCGCGAACGCGACGATCCCGATGCGGTCGGCGGTGAGCACGAGGTCAAAGGCGTCCACGGACTCGCACGATAGGGCCGGATCTTCTCGACCGCTCAACCGCCCGCGTCTAGCCTGCATTCGTGGACGACTACCTGCGCGCAATCCTGCTTGGCGCCGTGCAGGCGGTGACGGAGTTTCTTCCGATCTCCTCGTCCGGACACCTGATCCTCGCCCCCGAGATCCTCGGCGAGGAGTCCTCGCCACTGACGTTCGACGTGGGCCTGCACGTGGGCACGCTGGTGGCCGTGCTGGGGTACTTCTGGCGCGACTGGGTGCGGATCGCGGTGGCGACCCTGCACGACGCCGGCGCGGAGGGCGTGGCCGTGCGCCGCTGGTCACCGGACGCGCGGCTGGGACTGCTGCTGGCGCTCGGCACCGTCCCGGCGGTGATCGTCGGCTTCGCGCTCGAAGGCTGGATCGAGGAGAACGTCCGCGATCCGCTGGTCGTGGCGGCGATGCTCATCGGCGTCGGCGTGCTGATCGGCGTCGCCGACCGGTACGGGCCGCTCGTGCTGCGGCTGGCCGACATGACGCCGGCGCGATCGCTGCTGATCGGCTGCGCACAGGCGGCGGCGCTGATTCCCGGGGTGTCGAGGTCAGGTGCGACGATCGCGACGTCGCGCGCCCTCGGGTTCGACCGGCCGTCTGCGGCTCGCTTCTCGTTCCTGCTCTCGGCGCCGATCGTGGCGGGAGCCGGCGCGCTCCGTCTGACCGAGGCGCTGACGGGCGAGGAGGCCATCCAGTGGGGGCCGCTGCTCGTCGGCGCGGTGACCTCGGCGGCGGTCGGTGCGCTGGTGATCCGGGTGTTCCTGTCGTTCGTGCAGCGGGCGACGTTGGCCGTGTTCGTCTGGTATAGAATCGCGCTCGGCCTGGCGGTCATCGCCGCCGTAGCGACCGGGATCCTCTAGCGCTCCGCATCGAGGACGCCCGTCGCGCCCGCACCAGATCGGGGTAACCGGTGCTCGAGCGATTCAGCGTCGACGGACGATCCATCGTCGTGACCGGCGGCGGCCGCGGGCTGGGACGGGGCATGGCGCTCGCCCTCGCCGCCGGCGGCGCGAGGGTCATGCTGGCGGCGCGCACGGAGGACCAGCTCCTCGGCGTCGTCGACGAGATCCGCGCGGCGGGCGGAACGGCCACCCACTTCATCTACGACGCGACCAGCGAGGACGACGCGAACGCCCTGGTGGCGGCCTGCGTCGCCGAGTACGGACGCATCGACGTGATGTTCGCGAACGCCGGCGGCGGCAGCGGCAATGTCCCGGCCGAGTTCTGGGAGTACCCGACCGAGGCGTACCGGGGCGTGCTCTCGACCAACCTCGACTCGGCGTTCTACGCCTGCCGCGCTGCCTCGAAGCAGATGATCGAGCAGGGGAGCGGCGGGGTGGTCGTGCCGACGGCGTCCGGGACGGCACTGCGGGGCAACCGCCAGTTCGCCTACCCGACGGCGAAGGGCGGGGTCATCTCGCTCGCGAAGTCGATGGCGACGATGCTCGGGCCGCACGGGATCCGCGCGAACTGCATCGTCCCCGGCTACGTCTCCCAGCGCCCGCCGAAGGACGACCGCGAACGCGCGGAGCGCGAGCAGCGGGGGCACTTCATCCCCGTGGACCGGCTCGGCGAGTGGTGGGAGCTGGGGCCGCTCGCGGTGTTCCTCGCCTCGGACGCATCGAGCTACATCACCGGTCAGACGTTCATCATCGATGGCGGCGGACTCGCGGGCGGGCTCGGCCCGGCCGGGTTCCGCCCGGTGTACGACCCGGCGGGGAGGGCGTAGCGATGGCCGACGAGTACCCCACCTCCGGGTTCTGGGACCTCAGCGGCAAGAAGGCGCTGGTCATCGGCGCCGACAACCCGGCCGGCGGCGCGATCGCACGCGCCTACGCCGAGGCCGGCGCGGACGTCGCCCTGTGCGCCCTCACGGCGGACGAGGCGGTCATGCGTGCCCGCGCTGTACGTCGGGACATCGAGGCGATGGGGCGGCGGGCGCCCGAGTACATCATGGACGTCACCCTCGGGAAGAACGTCCAGGTGACGACGCGGCAGATCGTGAAGGAGCTCGGCGGCCTGGACATGGTGGCCGTGGCGCCGGACCTGTTCCTCGCGAAGCCGATTGGCAAGACGACGGACACTGACCTCAACCGGCTGATGCAGGTGAACTTCAACGCGCACTTCTTCGCCGTCCGCGCTGCGGCCGACGAGTTCCGTCGAGCCGGGCAGCCGGGCCGCATCGTGTGCGTCACGAGCGTGATCGGTGAGCGAGGGCTCCCGAATGCGACTGCGTACGCGGCCGCTCACGGCGCGGTCTACAACTTCATCCGCGCGGCGGCGCTGGAGCTGGGCCCCGAGTCGATCATGGTCAACGGGATCGCCCTCGGGTGGATGGACTGGATGGACGACCGCATCCAGCCGGAGGACGAGGAAGCCCAGCGGGCGGTGCGGTTCACGGTCATGCGCCGGCGCGGTTCGCCCGAGGAGGTTGGCCCGCTGGCGGTCTACCTCTCGAGCGAGGTCGCGACGCGGTACATCACGGGTCAGATCTTCCCGGTCGACGGGGGACTGCTGCAGCACCTGTAGCAGCCATCCTGCCGCGGGCAGGAGGGCCGGGCGTAGTTCGGTACGGCAAGGGAGGGAGCCAATGGGCATCCTGGATCAGTTCGACCTGACCGGTCAGTGCGCCATCATTACCGGCGCCGGGACCGGCCTCGGGCGCGAGATGGCGCTCCACCTCGCGGAGGCGGGCGTGGACATCGTCGGCGTGGGCCGGCGTGTCGAGCCCATCGAGGACATCGGCCACGAGATCCGCGCGAAGGGCCGCCGGTTCCTCGGCATCTCCGGCTGCGATGTGACGGACTCGAAGCAGGTGAACGCGATGGTCGAGCAGGCCATCGCCGGCATGGGCCGTGTCACCATCCTCATCAACAACGCGGGCCTCGGCGGCTCCGGTCGCGGCAAGACGCTGCCGGAGCTCACGGACGAGGACTGGCAGAGCGGGATCGCGTCCAACCTGGACTCGGCGTTCTACTGCACGCGCGCGGTCATCAGCCACATGCTGGACCAGGGCGGTGGCACGGTGATCAACATCACCTCCGGCTGGGGCTACCGCGGCGGGCGCAACAACTGGATGTACCCCGTCGCGAAGGGCGGAGTGATCCAGCTGACCAAGGCGATCGCCATGACCTACGCACGCGACAACATCCGCGCGGCGTGCATCGCCCCCGGGCTCTTCCCGAAGATCGACGACGAGGCGCGTCTGGCGGAGATGGGTTCGAAGCAGCCCGCCGGGCGCATCGGGTTCCTGCGGGAGATCGGCCCGCTGGCGGTCTTCCTGGCGAGCCCGGCGGCCTCGTACCTGAGTGGTGAAACCGTGCTGATCGATGGCGGGGCGATCGCCGCCGGCCTGACGCCGGCCGGCGTGATCCCGCGGGCGGAGGGCTAAGTGGTCAACATGTTCAGCCTGAAGGGGAAGCACGCCCTGGTCACCGGCGCGACCGGCCCGCTGGCGCGTGCCGCCGCGGTCGCCCTCGCCGAGGCCGGCGCCACGGTCTCCCTCACCACGCTCGACGCTACCCAGAAGGACGAGGTCGCGGCGAACTCGATCCTCAACGAGTGCTGGAGCGCCGGGTCGCAGAACGGCCAGGTGCGGACACTCGACCTGAGCAACTACGCCGCCGTGGAGGCGGCCGTCGACTCGCTGGAGTCACAGGTCGGGCCGATCGACATCCTCGTGAACGCGTCGCACTCGGCGAACATCAAGCCGGTGCTGGAGTCCACGGTGGACGACTGGAAGCACGAGCTGGACCGGAACGCCACGGCGGTGTTCGCGCCGACGCTGGCCGTGGGCAAGCGGATGGTGCCGCGCGGCAAGGGGCGGGTGATCAACTTCGTCTCCGACCTGCACGACCGCGGAGTGCCGAACTCGGCGCTCTATGGGGCGTCGCAGGGGGCCGTCCTCGGCTTCTCGAAGAACCTCGCGATCGAGTGGGGGCGTGGCGAGCCGCTGGTGGAGGACCGCGTCACCGTGAACACGATCGTGATCGGGTTCATGGAAGGCGTGCCCGGGCCGCAGAGCGACCCGAACCTCGCCGAGGTGATGGAGCGGTACATTCCGCTGCGCCGCCTCGGCACGCCCGAGGACATCAAGGGCGCCGTGGTCTATCTCGCCTCCGACCGGACGAACTTCGTCAACGGCGAGACGATCACGGTCGACGGCGCGATCGCGCACCACGCGTAGGACGCCGCCGAGTTGACGATGTCCGGACCGGATGCCCCACGGCCTCCCGTGGGGCATCCCGGCCCGCGGTGGGAGGCGGGTGAGCGGTTCGACGCTCCCGCGGCGCCGTCACCCTCCTCGCCCGTCCCGTCCTCGCCACCGCCGTCGGAGGCGCCGAGGCGCGCGCCCGTGGCCGAGCCGGAGCGCGAGTACGCCTCGTTCTTCCGCCGGCTCGGGGCGCTGGTGATCGACGAGATCACCAAGTCGCTCGTGTACCTCGGCATCCTGATCATGATCGCGATGCTGACGGGGAACCTGCCGGACGCTCCGGCCGACCCGTTCGACCCGGCCGCGCTCGCGCCGCGGCTGCTCCTGAGCTTCGGGTACGACTGGATCTTCTGGTCGCAGGGGTGGACGCCCGGCGCGAGCCTGATGGGTATCCGCATCGTGCGGCCGGACGGGGCGCCGCCGGGGGCGGTGCGCGGCGCGGTGCGTGCCCTGATCGCCATCCCCAGCGCGGGCCTGTTCTTCCTCGGCTACGCGTGGATGCTGCTCTCGCCCCGGAAGCAGACGTGGCATGATCTCGCGGCGGGGGTGTACGTCGTGCGCGTGCACGACCGCGACACGTCCGCCCGCTAGCGGGAGATCGCGCCCGCCGGCACCTCGACGGTGATGTCCGGGTCGTTGAGGTCGAACATCTCGATGTCCAGGGACATCGAGCCGTGACCTTCGGGGTGGATCGCTTCCACCCGGAGCTTCACGCCCACGCCGGTCTCGGTGTCATTCCAGATGTCGATCGTCAGGTCGAGCCCCTGGTCCCGGGTGATTGCCGAGAGGAACTCGGCGAAGTCCGCGGCATAGGCGTCGAACCACTCGTTGCCGAGCGTCCAGCGACGGGCCTCGCGGCCGTTCAGGGTTTCGAACGTGTGGGGACGCTGCTCGAGATCCGCGGTGACGCGGTCCAGGAGACTCTCGTCGGCGCGTCCGAGGACCGCGTCGGGCGAGAGCGGGATGTCCTGACCCAGGATGTCTTCGGGCCCGGTGAGCGCTTCGCGCTCGCGCCAGGCGCCGCCTTCGACGCTGGTCCAGAACCGGCCGTCGATGGACGTGCTGTCCTGCTTCACCTCCAGCGGACCGAAGCTGAAGACCGCGTGCTGGTATTCGTTGCCCGGGCTGACCCAGCGCCCCTCGATGTCGACCACGATCTCCTCGTCGCTCAGGTCGAGGCCCGCCGGCGCCTCACTCTGGTCCAGCAGGGCGCCGTCCGCGCGGAGGTGCATCACGTACCGATAGGACTGCAGAGTCCGGGGCGTCTGGAAGCGATCCTCCGGCCCGGGCGTCGGCGTCGACGTGGTGTTGCCGCTCTCAGTCCCGCACGCGACGAGGGCGGACGCCACGCCGATCAGCGCCAGCAGCAGGAGGAGCGTGCGAGGTCCTCGCGTGTGGTGCACTAGACGGTCCTCCTGAGCAGCAGGGAACTCGCCCCGGGCGGCGACTCGAAGCCGGCGCGCTGCAAGGCGTCCCGGGTACCGGGAAGCCCCGGCGGGAGCACCGTCTCGACGACGGCGACGCCCTGGGCGGCGGCGAAGTCGAGCGCCGTCGAGACGAGTGCATCGAGGCCACCGCCGGAGAGCCGGCGGAGCACGGCTGCGCCCGCCTCGCCGCGGTCCATGGCGGCACAGCCGACGACGACGGCGGCGCGCTCGGCGACCCAGAGGCCGCGGCCGGGGACGCGGTAGTAGCCGAGGTCGACCAGGTCGGCGTCGAGGGTCGGCTCGGGCGGCGAGAGGCCGGCGCTGAGGAGCGCGCGGGTGACGAGGCTGCGGATCTCGGGGGCGTCTTCCGGCTCCGCTTCGCGCACGACGAGGTCGCCCGAGGGCTCGGTCACCGTCCCTGCTCCCAGGGAAGCGAGCGCGGTTGGAGCACCTGGCGGACGTGGCCGTCAGCGATCACGACGACGAGGTCGAGGGCCGTGTAGAGCGCCGGGTTCATGCCGCGCAGCGAGGCGGTGACGAGCTCGTCGCCGATGTGGGCGAAGGGGCCGACGACCGCGAGCACGGCGAGATCCGCCTCGCCGGCGCGCTTCTGGTCCACCGCCCGCTGCACCTCCTGGCGGAAGCGGCGGCGGATGTTCGTGCCGTCCGCGGGGTCGACCTCGGCCGGAGCGGTGATCACGGTGACCCCGGCGGGTGCGCCGTCCGGGAGGCGCGACACCACCCAGTGGTCGTGGAGGGGGATGTCCGTGAGCTCGCCCGGCTCCAGGGCGACGGCGAAGTCGCGCACACGCGAGACGAGGATGTCCACCTCGGCGGTCTCCTCGGGGAGGCGGTGGATCGGGCGGGAGTCGAGGTGGAAGGAGCCGGGGATGCCCTCCGACATGGCGAGCCAGACGGAGGAGAGGCCTCCGACGACGGAGACGTAGGCGCCCTCCGTCTGGAGCTTGGCGAGCTTCACGGTCACGGGGATGCGCGCCTCGCGGCGGTCGCCGGGTGCGAGGGTGCGCATCGCGCGGCTGAGGACGACGCGGAGGTCTGAGACCTCCGGTTCCTCGGTGGGGATGCGCCCCTTCGGGGGCACCCACACGGCGTACGAGCCGGGGACGATGCCCTCGTCCGCCTCGACGTCGGCGGCGAGCATCTCCTCGAGCGCGTCGGCGCCGGCGGGCCGGGGCTCCTCGTCCCAGAGGACGCCGACGGCGGCGCCGACGGCGCGTTCACGCTGCGCGAGGACGAAGTCGAACGGCGCGGGATCGCCGTCAGTGGTGACGCGGAAGGTTCGGTAGAAGCGGCTGCCCATCCACGCCGCGAGCATGTGCGCCGCGGCAGTCCGGGTGCGGGAAGGGACGGTCATGGAGTGCCGAGAGGCGAGCTAGCTCTGCTCTTCGGCAGCGGCGGCCCTGGCGTCGTCGCGGCGCTGCAGGATCGGGTTGAGGCCGTTCCAGAGCAGCTGCTGGACGATGACGGCGTTCAGGGCGAGGAAGATGCCGATCGCGGCGAGCTTCAGGATCATCGAGAGCGCGGAGTCGTCGTTGTCCGACGCCTGCAAGCCGAAGACGCCGACGATGCAGAGCGCGAGGGCGAGCGCCAGGCCGATGACGGCGTCGTTGGCGCGGACGAACCGCCAGAGGCCGGCGATGAGGCCGCCGCCGATGGCGATGTGCACCGAGATGATGCCGAGGATCGGCGAGCCGTGGTGGTGCCAGAGCTGGTAGGACTCCAGTACGAGGAAGAAGAGGCCCACCGGTCCGAGGACGGCGATCGCCAGCCCGGGCATGTCCGCTCGCTTGAAGCGCATGGTGGTTCCTTCCCCTACCGAGTCGACATCATCGGTGGGCGCCGCGCACGAGGCAAGCCGGGTGCGCCTGCCTCGGCGTCCAGTCTAGCGGAGCGTCAGATTCCGGACCGTGACTGGCCGCCGTCCACGTTGAGGCACGCACCGATGACCCAGGAGGCGCGCGGGGAGGCGAGGAAGAGCACCACGGCGGCGATCTCCTCCACGCGGCCGAACCGCCCGGCGGCGATCTCCTGGTCGACGAAGCGCGCCATCCCCTCCGGGTCCTGTTCCATGCGCCTCCCCCACGAGCCGCCCTCGAAGGCGATGGAGCCCGGGGGCGACGCTGTTCACGCGGATGCCCTCGCGCGCCCACTGCATCGCGTAGGTCTTGGTCATCGCGATCTCGGCCGCCTTCGTCGCGGTGTACGGCGGCGCGGCCGGCGGTCCGAACTCGCGCCCGTAGATCGAGGTGATGTTCACTACGGCACCCTGGCCGGAGGCCGCGAGGTGCGGCCTCGCTGCCTCCATCAGCCGGACGGCGCTCGTCACGTTGAGCTCGAACGTGCCGTCCCAGCGCTCCTCCGTGCTCCCCTCGCGCACCGTCCCGCCAGCGTTGTTCACGAGGACGTCGAGGCCCCCGTGCGCCTCAAGGGCGCGGGCGACGACCGCCCCGGCGGCGGCCGGGTCGGTGACGTCCGCGGCGACCGCGGCCACCTCCACGCCGTGCGCGTCGCGGAGCGCGGCAGCGGCCTCGATGTCCGCCTCGGTGCGCGCGACGACGGTGAGCCGCGCGCCCTCGGCGGCGAACGCCTCCGCGATCGCGCGGCCGATGCCGCGGCTGGCGCCGGTGACGAGGACGGAGCGTCCCCCCAGGTCGAGTTCCATGCGTTCCTCCTCCTGTGGCGTCGGACGGGCTCGTGTGCTCGAGACGGGCACGGGTTCGTCCCATCGTCGCAGGCCGCGTCACCCCCGCCCAATCACCGGATGCGGCGGGACCGAGCGTGGCGGAGCGGAGCGTGGCGGGGCGGGGCGGGGCGTGGTGTGGCGGGGGGCGTGCGTTGACCGCCTGATCCGCCGACTCCTACGCTCACTGCCCCGGGAGGGTGCTCACCTCCTCAGGAGGACGCGTGCCTCTCACCCGCATCGATGTCACCGATCACGTCGCCACGGTCTCGTTCGAGCCGCCGGCCGGCGGCTACGACCGTGCGCTTCTCGATGCGATCGGGACGGCGGCCGAGGAGGTGGGCGCACGCGAGGATGTGCGCGCGGTGATCCTCCGCTCCGAGGGTGAGTTCGGTTCCGGGTGGGCAGGGTCGGCGCTCGAAGAGCCGCTCGGCATCCCGGGTATCCCGCACGTGGCGGCCGGGATCGACGCCGTCGCGGCGATCCCGCAGCCCGTGGTCGCGGCGATCCGGGGGCGTGCGCACTCGATCGCCCTCGAGCTCGCGCTCGCCTGCGATGTCCGCGTCGCCGACGAGGACGCGACGTTCGCGCTCGCCGACACGGCGGCGGGGGCGGTGCCGATCGGCGGGGGGACCCAGCGACTGCCTCGGGCGGTCGGTCGCGCGGAGGCGCTGCGCCTGATCCTCCTGGGCGAGGAGATCGACGCGGCGGAGGCGCTCCGCATCGGGCTGGTCTCCCGTGTCGTACTCTCCGAGGAGCTCGACTCCGCGGCGCAGGCCATCGCGGATGCGGTCGCGAGCCGCGGCCCGATCGCGACGCGGCTCGCCAAGGAGGCGGTGCATCGCGGGGTGGAGATGCCACTGGACCAGGCGTTGCGGTACGAGCTCGACCTGACGGTGCTGTTGCAGTCAACGGCCGACCGCGCAGAAGGTGTCCGCGCGTTCGCCGAGAAGCGCCCGCCCCGGTTCATCGGGCGCTAGTCCGTCGAGCGTGAGGCTCGGCTGTCCCCGCCACGGCCCCATGGGCCGAGGCGGTACGAGGGAAGCAAGGGAGGGAACGGGATGAACGTCATCCTGAACACGGATGAGGCGCACGTGGTGCTCGCGCTCGTCTCTTCGACGGTGCTCGATCACGTCGACCTGTCGGAGGAAGGCCGGGAGAAGATCCGCGAGTGGCGCACGGCCCGCGCTCCCGGGACGAGCCCGCTGGACGAGTTCGCCGAGTCGCTGAACGAGGCGCTCGGGAACTTCATCGACGACCGGACTCGCCGCATGCTCCGGCAGCGCGGCAAGCTGAAGGTGCGGGAGTAGACGATGCGCGTCGAATTCAGCGTCGACGAATGCCACCGCATGTTCGAGGCCGTGATCGATGAGCTCGTGAAGCTCGACCTCGACAAGAAGGACCGAGCCACCCTGCGCCGCTGGCGCTCGGACGAGATGGCCCCCGGTACGCCGCTCATGCGGGCGCTGGCGGAGAAGCTCTCCAGCCAGATCCAGCAGAGCCACGACCGCTCCGAGGTGAGCCCGATCAAGAAGCCGGACTGGGTCTAGCCACCCGCCCGCCGGCTACCGACCAGCCGATGTCGCCCGACCGCCCACTGATCCGCTTCGAGCGCGAGGGCGACATCGCGTTCGTCACCCTCGACCGTCCCGAACGCCTGAACGCCGTCAGCATGGCCATGCGCGACGCGCTGTGGGGTGTCCTGACGGCGCTGCGCGACGACCCGACGGTGCGCTGCGCCGTGATCCGCGGCGAAGGCGACCGGGCGTTCTCGGCAGGGGCGGACATCACGGAGTTCGGCAGCGCGCCCTCGCTCATGGACGCGCGCGCGGCACGGCAGCAGCGTGACCTGTGGGGGGTGATGAGCACGCTGGAGGTGCCGCTGATCGCGGCGATCCACGGCTTCGCCTACGGCGCCGGCTGCGAGATGTCGATGTACTGCGACCTCCGGGTCGCGTCGGAGGACGCCCGCTTCGCGCTGCCGGAGGTGACGCTGGGGTACATCCCCTCCGCGGGCGGCACGCAGACGGTGGCGCGCCACGCCCCGCTCAGTGAGGCGTTGCGGATGGTGACGACGGGCGAGCCGCTCTCGGCGGCGGAGGCGTTTCGCGCCGGCCTCGTCCACGCCGTGGTGCGGCGCGAGGAGTTGCTGCGGACGGCGCGGGGCTGGGCGGAGCGGATCGCGGCGGCCGACCCGACGGCGACGCGGGCGGCGAAGCGGGCGATCCTCGAAGGCATCGACCTGCCGCTCGCGGACGGGCTGGCGCTTGAGCGGCGGCTGGCGGACGCTGTCCGGCGGACATAACCACCGCGCGCTCAGGGCCTCCGGCCACCGAGGAGCGCGAGCGAAGCGGGAGCACCATGGGCGCAGGACTCTGGTCACGCGGACGTCGCGGGAAGTCCGTGCCGGCCTGGGTGGGTCCGACGGCGCTGCTCGTGGTCTCCGGGTTCTTCATCGGCGTGGTGATCTGGGGCCTGGTCAATCCGCTCGACGTCCGCGTGGTCTACTTCGACGCCGGCCGCGCGGACGGGTTCGAGATATCGAAGGTCACCCCCTTCGTCGAGCAGGACCTGTACGTCGTGGGGCTCGAGGACGGCCGCCTGCGCGCCATCGACGGCCGCGTGGAGGCGTCCGGCTGCTCCGTGCGCTGGCTCGCGGACGACGCGCGCGGTGTCGCGGCGAACCCGGGCGGCGCGGCGGGCGTCTTCGAGGATCCGTGCTCGCTCGCGACGTGGTCGATGCTCGGGGACGCGATCGAGGGGTCACGCGAGCCGCTGCGGACGCCGTACATCGACTACCGGGTGGGGCCGGACGGCCGGACGACGCACGCCTACATCGAGCGTGTGAACCCGTAGCGGCCGCGCATCCTCGGCGCGCGGGCTCGCGCGTGGAGGTTCGGATGGCGCCAGGGGGCGACGTTGATGGGCGTCGGAGTGGCGCCGATGGCGCACCGTGCCGTTCCGTGTAGGGGCTTGTAGCGCCAGTGTGGGGCATTGCCTATCATGGCGCGGCTCTGAGGGGGGCTAGTCAATGAACACTGCGGAATTCCTGACCATTAGCGCGGCGATCGTCCCGGATCGCACGGCCGTCGTTGGGCCGAAGGAGCGCGTGAGCTACCAGGAACTCCAGTCTCGAGTGAACCAGCTGGCCCAGGCGCTGCAGGCGCGGGGTGTCCAGAAGGGGCAGAACGTCGGCGTGATGGCCGTCAACAGCCCCGAGTTCGTCGAGATCTACTACGCCGTCGCCGCCCTGGGCGCGACGTTCGTCCCCCTGAACTTCCGCGCGAAGGCGGAAGAGCTGACGTACATGGTCGACTCGACCGACGTCACGACGCTCTTCATCGCCGAGCGGTACTGGCCCATCTGGGAGGGCATCGCCTCCTCGCTCCCGAACGTGAAGAACGTCATCACGATGGACTTCGAGCGTGACGGCAACGAGAGCCTGCCCGCGCTGCGCGCCACCGGCGAGGACGTCCCGGTCTTCGTCGACACGGACGACAGCGACCCGACGCTCATCATCTTCACGTCGGGCACCACCTCGCTCCCGAAGGGCGTCGTGCTTTCCTACCAGGCGCTGACGGCGCTGGTGGTGAACACGCAGTCCCCGGCGGATCCGACAGTGGACCCGCAGGTGGTGATGGTCTCGGTGCCGTTCTTCCACATCGCCGGCGCGACCACGATCATGAGCGCGGTCTTCTCCGGCCGCACGCTGGTCATCCTGCCCGCCTTCGAGCCGAAGGAGTGGCTGGAGATGGCGCAGCGGGAGGGTGCCACGCACGCCTTCGTGGTGCCGACGATGCTGAAGCGCATCATGGAAGCGCCGGGCTTCAAGGACTACAACCTCTCCAAGCTCGAGCTCATCACCTACGGCGCCGCGCCGATGCCGTACGAGGTCGTGCGGCAGGCCGTGGACCTCTTCGGCCCGCAGGGCCACGACGTGGGCCTGATGAACTCCTACGGCCAGACTGAGGCGACGGGCTCGATGACCTTCCTCGGCCCGGACGACCACCGGCTGGACGGCACGCCGGAGGAGAACGAGAAGAAGCTGGAGCGCCTGCGCTCCGTCGGCCGGCCGATGCCCGACATCGAGATCGGCATCCTCGCGCCGGACGGCCGCAAGCTGCCGGCGAACGAGCCGGGCGAGATCTGCATCCGCGGCGACCGCGTGATGCGCGGCTACAACAAGCGCGACGAGGACACCGCCGGCGCGCTCGTCGACGGGTGGCTGCACACCGGTGACGTCGGCAAGCTCGACGAGGACGGCTACCTGTTCATCACGGGCCGTATCAAGGACATGATCATCCGCGGTGGCGAGAACATCGGCCCGGCGGAGATCGAGCAGGTCCTGGAGGACCACCCGGGCGTCCTCGAGGCGGCCGTCATCGGCGTCCCGGACGTCGAATGGGGCGAGATCGTCAAGGCGATCATGGTCGCCGCGCCGGACAACATGACGCCCAGCGAGGAAGACCTCACGACCTACGTGAAGAGCCGCCTCGCGTCCTACAAGGCGCCGGCGATCTACCAGTGGGTGGACGAGCTGCCCAAGAACCACCTGGGCAAGGTGCTGAAGAACGACCTGCGCGAGAAGTACGGGCAGCCTGCCAACGCCTGAACCGGAACGCGGCAAGCGACGGTATCGCGGCGCGAGCGAGGAGCAGCCATGGCGGACATGACGAACACAGCGGTCCAGACCTCGGGGGTGGCGCCCCGCCGCATGGTCGGGGCCTGGTGGGGTCCCGCTGTTGGTGCTTCCGCCCTCGGCTTCTACGCGACCGCGACGACGCCTCGTGACGAGGCGGGGCGTGAGATCTTCTTCAACGTCCCGGCGGGTTCGTGGGCGGTCTACGTCTTCCTCGCCGCCCTCATGGGGCTGCTGACGTGGGGCTTCGTGCGCCACGCCAGCCTGTGGGGCATCGGGCGGCCGACGCCCGGCCTGCTCCGTGACCTGCCGAGCCGACTGAAGAACACGGCCCGCCTGGGCCTGGCGCAGGACAAGGTCCGCCGCGACCGCTACGCCGGCATCATGCACTGGTGCATCATGTCGTCGATCGTGGTCCTCACCCTGGTGACGGCGCAGGTCGCGATCGAGGCCGACACCCCGCTCCACTTCCTCCACGGCGACTACTACCTCTTCTTCTCGTTCTACGGCGACCTCTTCGGCGTCATCGGCCTCATCGGGGTCGGGATGGCGCTGTACCGGCGCTACTTCGCGGACTTCCACCGCATCCGCTGGGATGAGCGGCTGGAGGACCACCTCATCATCCTGGGCCTCGGCCTCGTGCTCCTCACCGGGTTCTTCACGGAGAGCTTCCGCATCCTGGTGACGGAGCTGGAGGATCACGCCGACTGGGCGATCTGGTCCTTCGGGTCCTACGTCATCGCCAGCGGCCTCGATGTCTTCAACCTCGACGACGCGCAGGTCCTGACGATGCACGAGTGGTCGTGGTGGATCCACGTGAGCGCTGCGTTCGCCTGGCTCGGGCTGATCGTCTTCACGCGCCTGGACCACCTCTTTTTCGCGCCGGTCAACGCGTTCTTCCTGCGCACTGACTCGCCGGGCCGCCTGGCGAAGATCGAGAACATCGAGGAGCAGGAAGTCTTCGGCGTCGGCTTCATCCAGGACTTCACGTGGAAGCAGCTCTTCGAGCTGGACGCGTGCGTCCGCTGCGGCCGCTGCACGGACGTCTGCCCGGCGAACATCTCCGGCCAGCCGCTCTCGCCGATGCACCTGATCCAGGACCTGAAGGCGCACCTCGCCGACGTGGGTCCGGCGATCCAGCAGCACCGGCACGAAACCGGTGACGCGGGCCGCGAGGTCTCCTCGGTCGCCCTCACCGGCGACGTGATCAAGGACGAGACCCTCTGGGCCTGCCGCACCTGCGGCGCCTGCATGCAGGAGTGCCCGGTGATGATCGAGCACGTCCCGACGATCGTGGACATGCGCCGTTACCTCGTCATGAGCGAGGCGCGCATTCCGGCGACGGCGCAGGGCGCGCTCGAGAACCTCGAGATGCGCGGTCACCCGTGGCGCGGCACCGCGCTCGAGCGCACGACCTGGATGCAGGACTTCGAAGACGTGCCGATGTTCGACGGCTCGCAGGAGTACCTCTACTGGGTCGGTTGCTCCGGTTCGCTCGTGGAGCGCAACCTGCCGATCACGAAGGCGGTCTTCCGCCTCCTCCGCGAGTCCGGCGCGTCCTTCGGGGTGCTCGGGCAGGAGGAGACCTGCAACGGCGACCCGGCGCGGCGCCTGGGCAACGAGTACCTCTACCAGATCCTCGCGGCGCAGCTGGTGGAAACGTTCAAGTCCAAGAACGTCCAGAAGGTCATCACCAACTGCCCGCACTGCTTCAACACGTTCAAGAACGAATACCCGCAGTTCGACGGGTACTTCGAGGTGCTGCACCACACTGAGTTCCTGAACGACCGCCTGCGGGACGGCTCGCTGCGTGCCTCGCACCCGGTGAACGCGACCGTCACCTACCACGACTCCTGCTACCTGGGCCGTCTGAACGGCGTGTACGACGCCCCGCGGCAGATCCTGGAGATGGTCCCGGGCGCGAGCCTGACGGAGATGCAGCGGAACCTCTCGAAGGGCCTCTGCTGCGGCGCCGGCGGCGGCAACATGTGGCAGGAAGAGGTCGGCGAGCGGCGGGTGAACCAGGTCCGCTCCGAGGAGGCCATCCTCACGGGGGCCGACCAGCTGATCTCCAACTGCCCGTTCTGCATCCAGATGTTCGAGGACGGCGTCCCCGGCGTGCAGCCGGAGGAGGAGGGACGTATCCGTCCCTTCGACATCGCCGAGCTGCTGGAGGACGCGGTGTTCGGCCCGGATTCCCGGGACGGACAGCCGGTTTCCGCAGGCGGCGCGTCCGCGTAGAGTTCGGGAGGCGGGGGCGCGCCGGCGACTTGCGAGCGCCGAGCGACAGAGCGCGCTCCACAGACAACGCGAATCAACCTGGCGGGAGCGCGTCCCGGCAGGGACAGCGTGTGGGGTTCACGGCCCCGCAGGTGAAGGAGCCAGAGCATGCACATCGTGGTCTGCGCGAAGCAGATTCCGGACCCGGAGACGCCCCCGGCGGCGTTCAAGATCGACCCGGCGACCAACAAGGTCGTGCCGGCGCAGGGTATCGCCCCGGTCCTCTCGCAGTTCGACGGCATCGCCGCCGAGGCTGCGCTCCGCATCAAGGAGGCCGGCGGTAACGGCAAGGTCACCGTCATCTCCATGGGTGGCGAGAGCGCCCAGGCCGCCATCAAGCAGGTGCTCGCGATGGGCGCCGACGAGGGCGTGCTCCTGAACGACCCGGCTTTCGAGGACGGCGACTCGCACACGACCGCCAAGGTCCTCGCCGCTGCCATCAAGCAGCTGGGCGACGTGGACGCCGTGTTCTGCGGCCGCCAGGCGGCGGACTGGGACATGGGCCAGGTCGGCCTGCTCATCGCCGAGAACCTCGGCTGGCCCGTGACGATCATCGCCAAGGGTGTGGGCCTCAACGGCGACAAGCTCAACGTCGAGCGCGTGCTGGGCGACGGCTTCGAGAAGACCGAGGTCGCCCTGCCGGCCGTGGTGACCGTCTCCAACGAGTTCGGTGAGCCGCGCTACCCGAAGCTGCCGCAGATCATGGCGGCGGCGAAGAAGACCGTCACCAAGAAGACGGCCGCGGACCTCGGCCTCGACGCGGGTGAGGTCGGCAAGGCCGGCGCTCGCCTCCAGCTCCAGAAGCTGTTCATCCCCGAGAAGGGTGCGCAGGTGGAGTTCATCGAGGGCGAGACGCCGCAGGAGCAGGCCGCCAACCTGGTCGCCAAGCTCAAGGCCGACAAGGCCATCTAGCGCACGGGATTCCTTCCGAGGAACCCGAACCGAACATCGGAGAACGCGAACATGCCTCACAACATCCTCGTCGTCGGTGAGCTCGACGGCGGAGCCCCGTCGAGCACGACGCTCGAACTCCTCAACGGCGCGCAGGGCCTGGCCGGCGGCGGCAGCGTCTCGGTGACCCTCCTGGGCAGCGGCGCGACCGCGGCGGCGGCGCAGGCCGCCGGCGCCTCCAAGGCGTTCGTCAACGACGACGCTGGCTACGACACCTTCCGCGGCGAGCAGTGGCTGCCCGCGGTGCAGGCGGCGGCGGAGCAGTCCGGCGCGAACCTCATCCTGATGGGCCAGACCACCGTCGGCCGCGAGCTCGGCCCGCGCCTGGCGTACCGCCTGAACACCGCTGTCGCCATGGACTGCGTCTCGGTGGCCGACAACGGTGGCGCCATCGAGGCGACCCGCCCGTGCTACGGCGGCAACGCGCAGGCGACCTACACCTTCGCCAGCAGCCCGGCCGTCGCGACGGTCCGCGCCAAGTCCTTCGACCCGGCCACCGGCGCGGGCGCGGGTGAGACCGTCGCCCTTCCGGGCGCCGGTGAGAGCCGCGTCAACGTCACGGGCAAGGAAGTCACGGAGTCCGAGGGCCTGGCCATCACGGACGCCCCGATCGTCATCGGCGGCGGCCGCGGCCTCGGCGCCCCGGAGGGCTTCGAGGACCTCAAGGCGATGGCTGCGGCCATCGGCAAGGACAAGGCCGCCGTGGGCGCCTCGCGCGCCGCGGTCGACCTCGGCTGGTTCCCGCCGAGCGAGCAGATCGGCCTGACCGGCAAGGTCGTGACGCCGGACCTGTACATCGCGATCGCGATCTCGGGCGCCAGCCAGCACATGGCGGGCTGCTCCGGCTCGAAGATGATCATCGCGGTCAACCGCGACAAGGACGCCAACATCTTCGCCTTCTCGAAGTACGGCATCGTGGGCGACTGGAAGCAGGTCGTCCCGGCCCTCATCGAGGAGTTCAAGAAGGGCTAGTCGCCCTTCGGGGGCGCTGTCCCAGTGTCAGGTAACAGAGAGAGCGGGCATTCGCCCGCTCTCTCTGCGTCTCGCGAGGATGCTCGCGCTCTCTTCACGGCGAGGCCCTGGGTGCCTCGGGCGGAAGAATCGGGGATGTCTGACGTTCACGAGAGTGTTTGCGCCCATATGTGCCCACAAATACAATTGTGCATGCGTAACCCTCTTGGAGAGACATAATGACGATCATCGGCCTGACCGGGGGGATTGCGGCGGGTAAGTCGACCGCTGCGGAGATGCTCCGCGAGTTCGGCGCCACCGTGATCGACGCGGACCGCCTGGGGCACCGCTCGTACGAGCCCGGCACTCCCGGGTTCCAGAAAGTCGTGAACGCGTTCGGCCACGACATCGTGGGCAAGGACGGCGCGATCGACCGTCGCGTGCTGGGCGGCAAGGTGTTCGGGGCGCCAGGACAGCTGGAGCGCCTCAACGCGATCGTCTGGCCGGAGATCCGGCTCCTCATCCAGGACGAGATCAAGCAGATCCGCAGCCAGGAGGCCGACCCGGTCATCGTCCTGGAGGCAGCCGTCCTGCTCGAAGCGAACTGGCAGGACCTCTGCGATGAGGTCTGGGTGGTGCTGACGCCGGTGAAGACCGCCGTCGAGCGCCTGCGGGAGCGCAACGGCCTCTCGCCAGATGCGGCGATGGCGCGCATCAACGCGCAGATGTCGAACAAGGAGCGCGAGGCGCTCTCCGACGTGAAGATCGAGAATGCGTCCGACGAGGAGGCGCTCCACCAGCGCGTCGAGCGTGCGTGGAAGGCGCTCATCACCCGCCGCGGTGGGAAGAAGCCCTCGGGCGCGAAGGCGACCAAGACGGGCAGCGTGAAGGCCGCGAAGCCGGCCGCCCGGACGACGAAGCCCGCTGCTGCGGCGAAGGCCGCGGCGCCGAAGACGACCGCCAAGGCGAGCGTCGCGAAGCCCGCGGCGAAGCCGGCAACGAAGGCGGCTGCCGCGAAGCCGGCAACGAAGCCCGCAGCGAAGGCCGCTTCCGCGAAGCCGGCGAAGGCCGCGCCCGCGAAGCCGACGACTAAGGCCGCTGTCGCGAAGCCGACGACGAAGGCCGCTGTCGCGAAGCCGACGACGAAGGCCGCTGTCGCGAAGCCGACGACGAAGGCCGCTGTCGCGAAGCCGGCGGCGAAGGCCCCCGCGAAGACTGCGACGAGCAAGCCCGCGGCGAAGGCCGCACCGAAGGCGACCGCCAAGTCCGCCGCAACGGCCGCTCCGAAGAAGCCCGCGGCGAAGGCTGCTGGCAAGAGCACCGCGAAGCCCGCTACGGCGCGCAGCAAGTAGGATTCACGTCCGCACCGGCGACCCGGGCGGAACATCATCATCACCGGTTCCCGGCGGAGCCGGTCCGCGAGTCAGGATGGCGCTTTGACGACGACGAACGCTGGGTTCAAGCAGATCGCGGTCGAAGACTTCAAGATCACCGAGGAGCCGTTCTACCTCCCGATCAAGGACGAGATCGAGCTCTTCGAGACCGCCTACGAGCGCCGCATCCCGGTCCTGCTCAAGGGCCCGACGGGCGCCGGCAAGACGCGCTTCGTCGAATACATGTCCTGGCGCCTCCACAACCGCGAAGCCCAGTCCCACGAGGAAGGCGTGCCGCTGATCACGGTCGCCTGTCACGAAGACCTCACGGCGTCCGACCTCGTCGGCCGCTACCTCCTCGAGGGTGAGGAGACCGTGTGGATCGACGGCCCGGTCTCCCGCGCCGCCAAGGTCGGGGCCATCTGCTACCTCGACGAGATCGTGGAGGCCCGCAAGGACACGACTGTCCTCATCCACCCGCTGACCGACTACCGCCGTCTGCTGCCGGTGGAGAAGCGCGGCGAGCTGCTGGAGGCCGCGCCGGGCTTCCTGCTGGTGATGTCCTACAACCCGGGCTACCAGTCCGCGCTGAAGGACCTGAAGCACTCCACCCGCCAGCGCTTCATGGCGATCGAGTTCGACTACCCGCCGCGCGACGCCGAGGCCGAGATCATCGTGAACGAGTCCGGCTGCTCAGCGGACGTGGCGCAGGACCTCGCGAAGCTCGCGGAGAAGGTACGCAACCTGAAGGAGCACGGCCTGGGCGAGGGCGTCTCCACCCGCCTGCTCGTGTACGCGGGCAAGCTCATCGCCGGTGGCATCTCGCCGCGCCGGGCCTGCCAGGTCAGCGTGGTGTGGGCGCTCACGGACGACGCCGAGGTCCAGCGATCAATCGAAGAGGTCGTGACCTCCATCTTCGACGAATAGCATCAGCCCGCGCCGGGGACGCCCCACTTCTGACGGAGTAGCGCCCCGAGCGCCTGGGCGACGGAGGGGCGTATGACGCTCTCATCCGACCTGACCACTCGCTACGCCCCGGAGCTTCGCGGCTTCGGGGCGTCGCTCCCGGACGACTTCAGCGCCGCGCTGGAGGCCCTTGAGCCGCACGTGGCGGCCGAGGAGCTGGAGCGCTGGGCGCAGGACGGCATCGCGCTCGCGAACGCCTCGTTGCGCTCGTGGGAGGCGGCCGCGGAATACTTCCGCGCGACGCCGAAGGTGCTCGACCGCCTGGGCGCCGAGGGCGTCCACGGCTGGGTAGGCATCGCGCAGCGGCTCGCGGAGTCTTCCTCGCTGATGGCTGCGGCGTTCCTCAAGTCCACCCCGGATGCCCTCGGCGTGCTCGGGACGGACGACCTGGACGCGTGGGCCGGCCAGGGAGAGCGGCTCTGCCGGGGCAACTGGAAGTCGATCGCGCTCGCCGCGCTCTACTTCCAGGTCAGCCCTCAGCTGTTCCGCAGCCTGCCGCTCAACGCGGTGGGGCGGCTGGTCGACATCATCGACCAGCTGACGGAGCGCTCCTACGAGCTGGCGAACACCTGCCTCGAGTCCTCGCCGACGATCTTCGCGAACCTCGCGGAGGACGACCGCGACTCGTTCCTGCGCTTCGCGCGCGCTGTGACGCGGGCGTCGTGGGCGGACACGCGGCTCTATTTTGACCGCGGCCCGAAGCTCCTCGATCACATCGCGCCGGACCAGCGCGCGGCGTTCCTGGACCTCTCGGCGCGCGTGACGACCGAGGTGGGACGCCAGGGCTTCCCGCTCTTCGCGGACGCGGCGGAAGCGCTGGGGCAGATCCCGATGGAGGATCAGGCGGACGTCCTGCGCTTCTCCGCGCAGCTCGCACCCGGATCGCCGACGGCGGCGATGGAGTACGTGAAGAGCACGCCGTTCGTGCGCACGCGCCTCACCGAGGAGCAGCGCGAGCAGTGGCGCGAGGTCGGCCTCGGCGTCCTCACCGCCGAGCGGAACCCGGAGGGCGCGGAGGCGTACTTCCGGCTGGAGTCGACGCGCGCCGAGGAGATGATGCGCGCGCTCTCTTCGCGCGTGGAGCTCTCGTCGATCAACTCGATGCTCCGCATGTACGCGAAGGCGCTCTCGGGCGAGCCGGTCTCGGTCATGTCCGCGGAGGACCTCGCCGGCGCGAACATCGGCTGGGTGAACGAGTCCGCGGCCACCACCGAGGGCTCCGCGATCTACCTCCCGCCGTTCGTGGCGACGTTCGAGGAGCAGGAAGCCAACTTCCAGGTCTACAAGGTCTTCACGACGCACCAGACGGCGCGCATGGAGTTCGGGTCGTTCCGGTACCGCTGGGACCGCCCCGGTGAGTTCGTCGCCTCCTCGATCGCGGCGCGCGAAGTGGCGGCGAAGGAGCGGCGGACGGCGGCGCAGCAGAAGGAGCGCAGCGAGGCGATCACGTCGATCCAGCGCTACTTCAACGTCTTCGACGAGCGCACGCTGATCTCCGGCCTGTTCACGATCGTGGAGGACACCCGCGTCGACACCCTGGTGGCGCGCGAGTACGGCGGTATCCGACGCTGGCTGCACCGTCTCCAGGAGTGGGAGGCGGAACGCCGCCCGCGCGTGGAGGAGATGGGGCTGCGCACGGCGTTCGTCGAGAACATCCTGCGCTCCTCCCTCGGCCGCCCGGACACGATCCGCTGGCCCGTCGCGTTCCGCGAGTACCTCTCGCAGGGCATGGCCGCCCTCAAGATCGTGGAGCAAGCGGGCGCCACGGTGCAGGACTCGGCGGAGGTCGCCGCGATGCTTTACGACATCGCGCAGGCGATCCCGAACGTGATCGCGGCGCCCGGCGACGGCAAGTACGAGTGGGATGGCCCCACGGACGACATGCTCTCGATCCAGCCCGGCACGCCGGGCGGCGAGCAGGGCCCGGACATGCAGCCCTCCGACCAGGAGATGCAGTTCCAGCAGCCGCCCCAGCCGGAGTTCCGTGGCGACTTCAAGCCGGAGCTGGTCCAGCTCCTCGCCCGCCTGAAGAACAAGGTGGACGGCGACCAGG
The DNA here is from genome assembly GCA_050250415.1 of Dehalococcoidia bacterium. Taxonomy (GTDB): domain Bacteria; phylum Chloroflexota; class Dehalococcoidia; order UBA2979; family UBA2979; genus W-Chloroflexi-9. Next base: position 81,764 of record JBFWOO010000006.1, read on the forward strand.
ACGGCGCGATGGCGCCTCTCACCAAGGAGCAGCTCAAGGAGATGCTCGAGAACTCGGTGGAGCTCTCCATCGCCGAGTGGGCCGAGGGCGACATCGACCAGAGCCTGGGCATGTTCCTGGAGAACATGGAGTCGGCGGCGCAGCAGGCGCCGGGCGACAAGAAGGGCGACAAGGACGCGCAGGGCGACGCCTCCGATCAGCCGGGCGGGGGAGACGAGGGCGGCGAGAGCGAGCTGCCCGTCGAGATCAACTGGTTCTATTACGACGAGTGGGACTTCCGCGCCGGCGACTACAAGCCGCGCTGGAACCGCGTCGGCGAGCGCTTCTCCAAGGAAGACGACAACGAGTTCTACGACGATACGCTCCGGCACCACCACGGCCTCGTCATGGAGACGCGCAAGCAGTTCGAGATGATGCGCCCGGAGGCGTTCAAGAAGATCAAGCGCCTCGAGGACGGCGAAGAGCTGGACCTCGACCTCGCCATCGAGTTCGCGATGGACAAGCGCGCCGGTACCGGCCCGCAGGCGCGCATCTACAACCGCCGCAACAAGCTCGAACGTGATGTCGCCGTCGCGTTCCTCCTCGACATGTCCGCGTCCACGGACGAGGAGATCGAGAAGCAGCGCCAGAAGCACGAGCCCGGCGACGACGATGACGACAACTTCGATGGCGACCCGCGGCGCTACTTCCAGTGGCTCGCCGCCCGTCGCGCGAAGGCGATGGTGGAGCCGCCGAAGCGGATCATCGACCTTGAGAAGGAGTCGGCGGTCCTCATCGTCGAGGCCCTCGAGGCGATCGGTGACTCCTACGGCATCTACGGCTTCTCCGGCTACGGCCGCGAGAACGTGGAGTACCACGTCATCAAGGAGCTGGGCGAGGAGATGGACGCCCACGCCCGCAAGCGCATCGGCGCGATCGAACCGATCCGCTCGACGCGCATGGGGCCGGCGATCCGGCACACGATCCACAAGCTCCAGGAGTACGACGCGAAGGTAAAGATCCTCATCCTCGTGTCGGACGGGCGCCCGCAGGACCATGGCTATGGCCGTGACCGGACGGAGAAGGAATACGCCGTCCACGACACGAAGCAGGCGCTGAACGAGGCGAAGCGGCTCGGCATCACCCCCTTCCTCATCACCGTCGACAAGGAAGGGCACGACTACCTGAAGCAGATGTGCGATGACATTGGCTACGAAGTCGTCGACGACATCGAGTCGCTGCCGCGCCGGCTGCCGACGCTCTACCGACACCTGGCCGCGGACTAGTCCGCGCGCTCGAGGCCACATGGCAACGGCCGGAGGGAAACCTCCGGCCGTTGTTCGTGTCTGGCGCCCGACGCTACGCCTCGACGGGGTCCGCAGTCCTCACGTCGCTGATCGCGCGGAGCTCGACGCCCGGGGCGCGGTCGAGGAGGAACGGGATGTCGCGCGGGGAGCGGAAGAGGATCGCCTCCGCGCCCGCGCGGTCCACGAGCAGCATCGCGTCCGAGGGCCAGCGGGTGCCCGCCGGGGCGCGCTCCACGAGGCGCAGGGCGGAGTGGGTGAGGTGGTCCAGTACCGTCTCCACCCCGTACTCGTCCGCGAGGCGGCGCATCGCCACCTCGAACTGCAGCTCGCCGACGGCGCCGAGGACCGGCGCGCTGCGGGAGCCGTCGCGGTCCCAGAGCACCTGCACGGCGCCCTCGCGCTCGATCTGCTCGAGGCCCTTGTGGAACTGCTTGGTGCGGAGGACGTCCACGCAGCGCAGCCGGGCGAAGCGCTCTGGCTCGAAGCGCGGGATGGCGTCGAACTCGATCGTGGGGTCGGCGGTCAGGGTGTCGCCAATGCCGAGGAGGCCGGTGTTGGAGACTCCGATGATGTCGCCGGGGTAGGCCTCGTCGACCGTCTCGCGCTCCTGTCCGAAGACGCGCTGCGATCGGGCGAGGCGGATGCGCTTGCCGGAGCCGGAGTGGTGCGCGGCCATGTCGCGTTCGAAGCGGCCCGAGACGACGCGGATGAACGCCATGCAGTCGCGGTGCTTCGGATCCATGTTCGCCTGCATCTTGAAGACGAACCCCGAGAAGGACTCGTTCTCGATCGCCACCATGCCCCGACGCGCCTCGCGCGGCTGGGGCGGGGGCGCGAACTCCGCGACGGCGCGCAGCAGCGACTCGATGCCGAAGTTGTTGATCGCGCTGCCGAAGAAGACCGGCGTGAGGTCGCCCGCGAGAAACGCCTCGCGGTCCCAGGGGTGGCCAGCCTCGACGGCGATCTCGATCGACTCCCGCAGGTGGTCGAGGGCGTCGCGGCCGATCACCGCGGCGAGCGCCCCCGTCTCGTCGTCGAGTGTGCCGGCGATCTCGGGCGCCTTCGTGCGGCCGCCGACGGTGCGCTCGAAGACGCGCACCAGCTTCGCGCGGAGGTCGTAGACGCCCTGGAACGACGGCCCGTCTCCGATCGGCCAGGTGAGTGGCGCCGGCGCGATCCCGAGCGTCGACTCGACGTGGTCGAGCAGCTCGAGTGGGTCGAGGGCGTCGTGGTCCATCTTGTTCACGAAGGTGATGATCGGGATGTTCCGCGCGCGACAGACCTCGTAGAGCTTGCGGGTCTGCGGCTCGATGCCCTTCGCGGCGTCCAGCACCATGATCGTGCTGTCCGCGGCCATCAGCGTGCGGTAGGTGTCCTCCGAGAAGTCCTGGTGGCCGGGGGTGTCGAGGAGGTTGAAGCGGAAGCCCTCGTAGTCGAACTCGAGGACCGTCGAGGTGACGGAGATGCCGCGCTCGCGTTCCATCGCCATCCAGTCGGACGTGGCGTGGCGCGTGTCGCGCTTCGCACGCACGGAACCGGCCTCCTCCACCGCGCCCGCGTAGAGCAGGAACTTCTCGGTGAGGGTGGTCTTGCCGGCGTCGGGGTGGGAGATGATGGCGAAGGTGCGCCGTCGCGCGACCTCTTCGGCGAATGTGCCCATGGTGACCTGTCGACCTGCCGCGAACCTCGTGTGACTGGACCGTCTCGGGGCGAACGAGGTTCGAGCTACACGGGCGTGATCCTCCGGGCTGAGGACTCAGGCTAACACGAGCGGGGCGTACGCCCCGCTCGGGTCCGACCGCGCCGGGCCGGCTACTTCAGCAGCGCTGCCACCCCCGCGTTGGTGTCCCAGGCGAGCTCCGCGCCGGTGTGGCCGGCCTGGACCATCCATGCTGTCGCGGCGACTGCCGCGAGGCACCCAGCGCCGTAGGCCGCCGTCGCCGTCCACGACGGAAGGCGGAAGCGCGCGCCCCAGCGGTCGACCGCCCAGAGCGCCGTCGCTGTGATGGCGAGCAGCAGCGCGATGAAGGCCGCGGTCTCGCCGAGCTCCGGGTGGTCGCCGAAGCGGACGTTCTGACCGGCGGCGCGGGCGGCGCCGCGTAGGTCGTGCTCGAGCGCCTCGCCGGAGCCGGAGGCGAGCTGGGCCATGAACCAGCCGGCCCATGCGATCACGGCGACGGGCAGGGCGTAGTGCGCCCGCCACTGCTTCCGCCAGCCCATCGCCACCAGGGCGACCGCGGCGAGGGGGACCAGGACGACCGCGCCGTGCACGACGAGTGGGTGGGCCGGCAGCCCGGCGATGCTCGAGATCTCCAACGTGTGACTCCTCCGCGCCGGCTTCGCCCGGCTACGTCGAGGAGGCTACGTGCCGTCTCTGTGAGAACCGTGTGAGGAGGACTCCACTACTCGCGGCTGCCGACGGCCTCGTCGATCGCGTGGTAATGGCGCAGGCGCGCTGCGGCGTAGCGGTAGGAGTCGACGGTGAACCAGGCGAGCGAGCCCACCGCGATCACGGTGAAGGCGCCGAGCGTGAGCCAGTCCGGGGTCGGCACGGCGGTCAGCAGGACGCCGCTCCCGAGGATGAGCCAGCCGACGCGACGGAAGCGCGGGCCCGCACGCACGTGCGTATCTCGCCACACCCGCTCGTCCGCCATCGTCGGGCCGACGCGGATGCCGACGAGGCGGCTCATCCGCATGTTCGGCATCGCGTAGCCGATGCCGACGAAGAGCAGGCCCTCCAGCGAGAGCAGGAAGACGATGATCTGGACCTCGCTCACGGTTCGCCACCGGCGGCGCGCTTGAAACGCCAGCGCACCGGCCTCCCATTGCACTCGACTTCGCTCCGCTCCGCGAGCAGGTCGAGGTGGCCGAGCACCTCGGTCATCGCCTGGAACAGGCGGTGCTCGGTCAGGCGCGGGAAGATCGACCGCGCCAGCTCGAACGCCGTCGCCTCGCCCGCGCCGGCCAGTGCCTCGCGCACCTTCGTCGCGCGTCGCGCGTGGTGCCCCTCGAAGCGGTCGAGGTAGAGCGCGGGCTTCTCGATCACCTCGCCGTGGCCCGGGTAGACGCGCGTCACACCAAGCGCGCGGATCGCCCCGATCGAGCGCAGGAAGGGCGGCAGCGAGGGCCAGCGGGGCGCCTCGGGATCGCCGGTGACGGCGGCCGGGTAGTGGAGGCCGGGCGTCGGGATCGTCGTGGGGATCACGGTGTCGCCGGAGAAGAGTTCACCGGTCTCCTCGACCAGCGCGACGAGGTTCCCCGGCGTGTGGCCGGGCGCGGCGACGACACGCAACGTCCGCCCGCCGTCGAGCCGGAACGACGCACCGTCCTCGGCCGGGTCGAGGGCGTCCTCCGGGCACGGCTCCCACTGCCATGCCGAGGTTGGGCGGCGGTTCGCCCAGACCGCGAGGAGGTCGTCGGGCGCGCCGTGCCGCTCGAGGTCGGCGAGACGCGGCAGTCGCTGGCGTTCATAGGCCTCGAAGCCGAGCGCCAGCGCGGGCAGCGCCGCGTGCCCGGCGAGGACGCGCGCGCCGAGCTCCGCCCAGCGGACCGCGAGGCCCGCGTGGTCGAAGTGCTCGTGGGTGACGAGGACGGCGCGGACATGCTCGGGCTGGACGTCGGCAGCGCGCGCCTGATCGGTCAGCACATCCCACCACGAGGCGGGTTCGCCACCGCGGTAGTCGGCGCCCGCATCGATCAGGAGCCAGCCGCCGCCCTCGGAGGCGTCGAGGCGCAACGGCCAGACGTTGTTGTCGCCGAGGACGAAGGGGATCGCCGGGTCTTGCGTCATCGCCGCCAGCGTCGGCCTACAGCTGGCCGCCCCACACCCAGACGAGATACCGCCCGTCTTCGCTCCATGTGGGTACGGTACCCCTCGGACCGGCATGGGGGACCTCCGTGCGCGTGCCGGTGGTGACGTCGAGGACAGTGACGGGGTCGCTCACGGCCTGCGGGATGAGGGCGAGGTAGCGTCCGTCCGGCGACCAGCGGAGGTCCTCGGCGGTGCAGTCGAGGCGTTCGCTGAACGTCGGGTGGTCGACCTGAATGCCGGTGCAGGTGAGGTCGTTGCGTGAGATCACGGCGGTGGCGATCCCGCGCGGCGTGAGGACGGCGTCGGACGCGCCGCGCAGCTCGCGGAGCAGCTCGCCGCTGACCGGGTCGAAGATGCGCGTCACCGTCTCCGGCCCCGCGCCCGTCGAGACCATCACGAGGCCCTGCAGCGTCCCGGCGCGGAGCGCGCCGTCCCCCGGCGCTTCGATGACAAGCGAGTCCGCTTCGACGGCGACGGGGAAGAGCGTGGGGACGCCGTCGTCGAGGGTGAGGATCAGCTCGGTCTCGTCGGCCTCGATCCAGCCGTCCACCACGGGGGTGGCGGCGAAGCCGGGATGGTCCGCCTCCGGCTCCTGCGTGTCGAAGAGGTAGAGGCCCTGGCGCGCCGGGTCCTGGTAGGCGGGATCCTCGTAGGCGAGATAGCGGCCCGAGGGCGACCACTCGATGTAGTGGTAGCCGTCGCACGCGCATGGGGTGACGCGGGCGACCTCGGTCACGTCGCCGGTCGTCAGCTCGAGCACCATGACGAGGTTCTCGTCCTGCGGGGTCGCATCCAGCCATGCGAGCCACCGGCCGTCCGCGCTGAACGTCCGGTTCGAGACATTCAGTCCGTCGACCTCCGCACGCCGCCCCTCGGCGCCCTCCACGACCAGCGTGACGCCGTCGGGCCCACCGGTGAAGTACGAGCGCGCGTCGCCGCGCGGTGCTTCGAGCACGCCCCAGCCGTCCACGCGTTCCTCGACCGCACCGTCCAGGGCGTAGCGGATCGCCTGGTCCGTGGTGGGGCTCAGCCAGATGCCGTTGTTGCGCGCTTCCGGCCAGGGTGCGAAGGCCAGGCCAACGCCCGGCTGGAACGTCTCTCCGCGCCCTTCGTACAGGGTCACGACCTGGCCGGTGGTGACCTCCACGGTCACGACACCCCAGCCCACGACTCCCTGGTCCCCGGGCGTCGCCGAGGGCGTCCCGGTGGCCGAGCCGGACGACGTCGGCTCGATCGTGGGCGTCGTGCCGACCGGCGTCCGCGACGGCGTGGCCGTGGCCGTGCCATCCGCGCCGACATCGACGCTGCCGCCGTCGTCGCAGGCGGCGAGGAGCGCGAGCGAGAGCAGCGTGAGCGCGGCAGCAGCCGTGCGGACGAGCGCGCGCGAGGTGGCCGCTGGGTGGAGTCGGTCGGGCAGCTTCATGCACCGACCCTACCCTGCGGAGGCTGCTGCCCGCCAACGGGACGGCACGAGACCGGCTCGCAAACCGATATCAGCCACGGCGTCACTTCGATGAAACCGCCCGGCCGTAGGGTGTCCTCCTCGACGAGCGATGCGTCCGAAGAGGTGGCCGTGGCGTCCTTCACTCTGGGTTCCGAGGATCCGCACTACTCCTGGGACAACTCGCTCACGCCGAAGCTGACGATCGATCCCGGGGACACCGTCACCATCCACAGCAGGGACGCCGGGGACGGCTGGATCACGCCCGAGACCACACCGGGAGACCTCGCGAAGCCGCGCGAGTTCAAGGGGCACGCGCTCACCGGGCCGATCGCGATCCGCGGGGCCGAGCCGGGCGACACGCTCGCCATCGACGTGGTGGCGCTGCAGCCGGGGCCGTTCGGATACACCTCGTTCATGCCGGGACGCGGTCTGCTCCCGGACGACTTCACGGACCGCTACCTCCAGAAGTGGGACCTGACCCGCGATCCGACGCCGTTCCGGCCCGGCATCGCGATCCCGCTCGAGCCGTTCCTCGGCGTGATGGGGACGGCCCTCGCCGAGGCCGGCCAGCACGCCACCTCGCCGCCGCGGGCGAACGGCGGCAACGCCGACGTGAAGCAACTGGTTGCGGGGAGCATTGTCTATCTGCCGGTGTTCGTGGAGGGCGCGCTGTTCTCGTGCGGCGACGGCCACGCGGCGCAGGGCGACGGCGAGGTCTGCATCACGGCCATCGAGACGACGATGACCTCGACGCTGCGGTTCAACCTCATCAAGGGGTGGCAGGTGCCGGAGCTGCAGTTCCGGACGCCGCAGCTGACGCCGCGCACGAACACCGGTTCCTGGTACGCGACGAGCGGACACAGCCCCGATCTCCTCGAGGCGTGTCGCATCGCCGTCCGGCACATGATCGACTACCTCGTGCGCGTGCACGGCCTGAGCCGGGAGGACGCCTACATCCTGTGCTCGGTGGCCGTGGACCTGAAGGTCAGCGAGGTCGTCGACGCGCCGAACTGGCTCGTCTCCGCCTTCCTCCCGGACGCGATCTTCGTCGCGTAGCACCCGAGCGCTCGGCTGCGTCGGGAGGCCTCGGGTGCCCGTCCTACTGCAGGACGATGTGCCCGAAGTGCGTGGCGATGTGCTTGTCGCATCGCGGGCAGAAGAGCTGCGTGGAGCGCTCGTGGCGTTCCTCGCGGCAGCGCACCTGCTCGGCGCAACGGGGACAGTAGCGTTCGTGAGCCATGGGCTCCGTCCTTTCACCTCCCGATCGAGGCTAGGGGACGGGGCAAGGCCTACTCCAGCTCGGCTCCGGCGCGCTCCATCAGGTAGTTCCGCAGGAGGGTGAGGGCGGAGAGGACCGCGCGCTTCTTGGCGGCGTCGCGGCCCTGGTAGTAGCGGCTGTAGGCGTAGCGCATCTCCGTGCCGTCGGTGAGCGCGATGTGCATCGTGCCGGGCGGCTGGTCCTCCACCTCGGTGCCGCCGGCGATGCCGGTGATACCGATGCCGATGTCGCTCTTGAGCTGCTCGCGGGCGGCCTTCGCCATCGCCTCCGCGGTCTCCTGCGAGATGACGCCGTGCATCGTGGTCACCTCGGCGGGGACGCCGAACATGTGCTTCACGTCCGTCTGGTAGCTGACGATGCCGCCGCGGAAGTAGTCCGAGGATCCGTCGACGTCGGTCATCGTCGATGCGATGAGGCCGGCCGTGGCGCTCTCCATCGTGGCGAGGGTGAGGCTCTGGCCGCGGAGCATGTGGCCGACGGCCTCCTGGATGGTCTCGTCGTCGACGCCCCACACGTAGACGCCGAGGATCTTCCGCGCCTCCGCCTCCACTGGCTCGATGAGGAAGCGGGCTTCCTCGAAGGTCTTGGCCTTCGCGGCGATCCGCGCGTGGACGCCGTCCGCGCGGTGGTAGATGCCGATCGACGGGTTCGTGCCGGCAAGCAGCGGCGAGAGCATCTCGTCGACGGTGCTCTCGCCGAGGCCGGTGGTCTTGAGGGTGCGCGAGACGAGGATGGAGTCGGAGCGCTGCTCGAGCTCCGGGGAGACCTCGTGCTCCCACATGCGGGTCATCTCCGCCGGGGGGCCGGGCATCATCACGACGATCTTGCCGTCGCGCTCGACCCACCAGCCGGGGGCGGTGCCGCGCGGGTTCGCGAGGGGGCGCGCCGAGCGGATCACCATCGCCTGCTTGATGTTGCGCTCGGGCATCTTGCGGCCGCCGCGCTCCATCCGCTCGCGGAGGATCGCCTCCTGCTCGGCGTCGACGGTCAGCCCTTCGCCGAGCACGCCGGCGATCGTCTCGCGGGTGATGTCGTCCTCGGTGGGGCCGAGGCCGCCGGTGATGAAGGTGATGTCGCTGCGGTCCCAGGCGCGCTGGACGACCTCGTGCATGCGGGCGGGGTTGTCGCCCACCTGGCTCACCCAGAGGAGGTCGATGCCGTACTGGGGGAGCCGGCTCGCGATGTAGGCGGCGTTCGTGTCCGTGATCTCACCCAGCAGGATCTCGGTGCCAATCGACACGATCTCTGCGCGCATCTCGTCCTCCCTCGCCCGTCCGTTCGGTGCCGCGCGAGTCTAGCGCAGGGTGATTGGCCTGCCGCGCATGAATCCGTGACAATCAGGCCCGCTCCGCGCTCCACCGTCCTCGACGGCGGAGTGGCCGGGACAGCGATCGATGCCGGGAGGTGGCGCCATGGTCTCCGAGATCTTCGACCCGAACGTCTGGGAGGAAGTTCCGAACTTCCAGTTCACGGACATCACGTACCATCGGACGCCGGATCGGCGCGTGGTGCGGGTAGCCTTCAACCGCCCCGAGGTCCGCAACGCCTTCCGTCCCCACACGGTGGACGAGCTCTACACTGCGCTCGACCACGCGCGGCAGACCTCGACGGTCGGGGTGGTGCTCCTCACCGGGAATGGGCCGTCGCCGAAGGACGGCGGGTGGGCGTTCTGCTCCGGCGGCGACCAGCGCATCCGCGGCAAGGACGGCTACCAGTACCAGAACGACGACTCCGGCCAGATCGACCCGGCGAAGCTGGGCCGCCTCCACATCCTCGAGGTGCAGCGGCTGATCCGGCACATGCCGAAGGTGGTCATCGCGGTCGTGCCGGGGTGGGCGGCCGGCGGCGGACACTCGCTGCACGTGGTCTGCGACCTGACGATCGCCTCGAGGGAGCACGCGATCTTCCGGCAGACGGACGCGAACGTCGCCTCCTACGACGCCGGGTACGGCTCGGCGCTGCTCGCGCGGCAGGTGGGGCAGAAGCGCGCCCGCGAGATCTTCTTCCTCGCGCCGGAATACTCGGCGGAGGAGGCGTTCCAGATGGGCGCGATCAACCTCGTGGTCCCGCACGCTGAGCTCGAGCAGAAGGCGCTGGAGTGGGCGGCGACGATCAACGGCAAGAGCCCGACGGCGATCCGGATGCTGAAGTACGCGTTCAACCTGCCAGACGAGGGCCTGGTGGGCCAGCAGCTCTTCGCGGGCGAGGCGACGCGTCTGGGCTACGGGACCGAGGAAGCGCAGGAGGGCCGCGACGCCTTCCTGGAGAAGCGCGACCCTGACTACGGGCGCTTCCCCTGGCACTACTAGCGGAGGGCGCGGCCTAGGGCCGCGGTAGCTCGAGGATCTCCTCGATCCAGCTGTTGAGGTCGCTCAGGCTTTCCGGGCGGATCTCGTGGGCCATGGCGTACTCGTGGTAGGCCGGTTCGACGCCGAGCGCGACGAGACGGTCGCGCGAGTCGCGGGCGCGGTCCACGCTGACGAGCGGGTCGTCCATGCCGTGCTGTACGAAGAGCCGGAGGGCGTCGAGCGCCGCGCGGTCGGCGTGCGTCTCCGCCTCGGGCGGCATCCACGTCGAGAGCGCCGCTACCCCTCGAAAGCGTCGCGGCTCGCCGAGCCCAAGGCGGTAGGCGAGCGAGCCACCCTGGGAGAAGCCGAGCACCACGACGCGCTGGGGGTCGCCGCCGTAGGCGGGGACAGCCCAGTCGATGAACTCGCGGAGCCCGGCCGCCACGCGCTCGAACTCGCGCTCGGAGCGCTGGGCCGGTGGGACGGTGTCGAACCACGTGAACGAGAGCAGGCCGGGCTGGAGGACGTAGGACGCCTCCGGGCAGAGCGTGAGCACGCGCCCCTGCGCGAGGTATGGCGCGAGGCCGAGGAGGTCGAAGCCGTTGGCGCCGTGGCCGTGGATCGCGACCACGGTCGGCAGGGGGCCGTCGGTGCCCGGGTGGTAGACGGTGTGGACGATGGGTGTGGGCATGGGCGCTGCGTTGCTCCTCGCTGCGCCCGCGAGCATACGACGCGGAGGCCGTGCGCCGTCAGGCGGAGCGGGTGAGCGGTTTCCCGAAGATCGCGACGAAGATGAAGAACGCGAGCGCCGTCGCGTGCGAGATCGCAACGCCGTCCTGCGTGCCGAACTGGTCGATCAGCACGCCCATCGGCAGGCCGCCGAGGGGCATGAGCGCCATGCCGATCTGCCACGCGGCCATGCCGCGGCCGCGCATGTCCGGACGCAGCTCGCTCTGGAAGACGGTGTTGTTGAGCGCGAGCGCCGTGCCGTGGAACACGCCGGCGAGGGCGAGCATGAGCAGGCCGAGCGCGAGCGTGTCCTGGCGGCTGAAGACGAGCAGCAGCACGAGGTAGATCAGGAAGCAGCCCAGCATGATCTGGGGCTTCCGCCGCACCTCGCCGAACCAGGCGAGCGCGAAGAGTCCGACGATCGAGCCGACGGCGATCATCGCGACGAGGAAGCCGTATGCCCGCTCCTCGCCGAAGACCTCGTCCGCGAAGATCGGCATGAAGTTCATGTACGGGTAGACGAGCAGGGCCGGGACGGCGTTCACGGCGAGCAGCAGCCGCAGCCGCGGTTCCGCGAGGAGGTAGGCGAAGCCGTCCAGCACCTGGCGCGTGGGGTTCCTGGTGCTGACCGCCTTGTCCTGTGGCCGCTCGCGCATCACCCAGGTCGCGAACGACGCGATCGCGCGGACCGCGACCACGAAGAGGAAGCCGGCGCCGATGTTCCAGACGGCGATGATGCCGGCGACGGGCGGGCCGACGATGCGCGAGAGGTTCTGCGCGATGGAGTTCATCGCGATGGCGTTCGAGAACGTCTCGGGCGTCGAGACGTCGTGGACGTAGGCCTGCCGCGCAGGCTGGTTCACCGCCTGGGTGAACGTGGTGAGGATCGCAAAGACGTAGGCGTGCCAGACCTGGACGAGGTCCGTGATCACCAGCAGCGCGAGGACACCCGCCTGCAGGGCCCCGAAGAGCGTCGAGTAGAGCATGACCTTGCGGCGCGAATAGCGGTCCGCGAGGACACCGGCGTACGGGGTGACGAAGAGCGAGCCGAGGCCGCCGACGGTGGTGACGAGCCCCATCTGCACGGCGTCGTCCGTGAGGATGTAGACGAGGTAGTTGAGGCCGATCTGCTGGCCCCACTGACCGAAGCCGACGGTGATCGTCCCGACCCAGAGCCAGCGGAAGTCGCGGTTCGAGAACGAGACGAAGGGCCCCTGCTTCGGAGGAGGGGGTTCGTCCGGGACGCCTCCCGGGGCCGTGGGTGGCGCGATCGTGGCCACTTCGTTCGCCCTCTAGTCCGGGCCCGCTCGAGGCAGCCCGCGTATGACGGGCATTATCCGCCCGCTGCACAAGCCCCGACGGGATGTCGCGTTGAGGGCTAGTCGAGGCGTCGGAGCGAACGGCCGAAGAGCGTGATCAGGAGCATCGCCACCATCGCAATGCCGATCGGGATCCCCACGCCGGCGCGGATCCCGATCGTCTCGATGAGGTAGCCCACCATGAGCGCGCCGAGGGGCGAGAGCCCGCCGGCGACCTGGAGCGAGGCCATGCCGCGGCCGCGCATGTCGTTGCGGACGAGGACCTGGAACAGCGTCTGGTTCAGCGCGGAGCCGACGCCGAAGAACAGCCCGGCCACGGCGACGGCGGTCATCGCGAGGATGAGCGTCGGCGACTGGGTGAAGGCGATGAGGAACAGGTCGTAGCCGATGAAGCCGATGAGCATGAGCGTGCCGCGGCGCCGGAGGCCCGGGAGCCAGGCGAGCCCGAGGAGCCCGAAGATCGAGCCGACGGCGATCATCGAGACGAGCAGGCCGTATGCGGACGCACCCCCGTCGAAGACGCGCTCGGCGAAGACGGGCATGAACGAGACGTACGGGTAGACGAAGAATGCGGTGATCGCGTTCACGAGCAGCAGCGCGCGCAGGTCAGCCTCACCGGCGAGGTAGGCGAAGCCGCGGAAGATCAGGCGCAGCGGGTTCCCGGCGACATCCTCGTTCCGCTGCTCGCGGGGGGAGAGCATGATCGTGAGCACCGAGGCGATCCCGCGCACCCCCGCGACGAAGATGAACGCCGCGCCGATGTTCCAGCCCGCGATGAGGCCGGCGAGTGGCGGGCCGACGATGCGAGAGGCGTTCTGCGCGAGCGAGTTGAGGGCGATCGCGTTCGGGAGCGTCTCGGGCCGGGAGACGTCGTTCACGTAGGCCTGCCTCGCCGGCATGTTCAGCGCCTGCGCTGTCGCGGTGAGGATCGCGAAGACGTAGGCGTGCCACACCTGGACGGTGTCCGAGATCACGAGGACGGCGAGGACCGCAGCCTGCAACGCGCCGAAGACCGTGACGACCAGGATGATGAGGCGGCGCGAGTACCGGTCCGCGAGCAGTCCGGCGAACGGCGTCAGGATCAGCGACAGGATGCCGCCGGCGAAGGAGACCGCGCCGAGCTGCACCGCCGAGTCGGTGAGCAGGAATACGAGCCAGTTGAGGCCGATCTGCTGGCCCCACTGGCCAAAGCCGACGAACACCGTCCCCACCCAGAGCAGGCGGAAGTCGCGGTCCCTAAGGGAGACGAAGGGGCCACCGTAGACCGGTGGGAGGCCGGGTGGCACGTCCGATGGGCGCGCCTCGCCCCCCGGCAACACTGCGGGATCAGGGTCGTCTGCAGCGCTGGATCCGCCCGAGGGCGTCGTCGCCATCACCGATCCTGTTCGAGGTGGACGACGATGATGCGCCCGCCGAACGGTACGCACCACGAGACGGGGGCGGCTGGATCGTCGCGACGGATTCACATTCGGCTGATTCCCGCTGCCCGCGGAAGCGGTACCCTCGAAGGCCGGAGGATGTGACTCCATGGTGGGAATGTTCCGCAAGCTCATGGGCGGCGGGGACTCGAACGACCGGGTCCTGAAGCAGATGCAGCCGCTCGTCGACCAGATCAACGCGCTCGAGGCTGACATCCAGCCGCTCTCCGACGAGGCGCTTCGCGCGAAGACCGATGAGTTCCGCGCGCGCTACGACGGCGGCGAGTCGCTGGACGCGCTGCTGCCGGAGGCGTTCGCGGTGATCCGCGAATCGATCCGCCGCGCGACGGGTGGCGTCGAGCGGGCGTACGACGTCCAGCTGATGGGCGCGATCACGCTCCACCGCGGCCAGATCGCTGAGATGCGCACCGGCGAGGGCAAGACGCTCGTCGCGACGATGGCGATCTACCTGAACGCGATCGCCGGCGAGGGCCTCCACGCCGTGACGGTGAACGACTACCTCGCCCGCCGCGACGCGCAGTGGTACGCGCCCGCCCTGGACGCGCTGGGGATCACGGTGGGCGTGATCCAGAACGGCGGCGGCGCCTTCCGCTACTCGCGGGAGGAGGTCTCCGACCAGGGCTCCTATGAGCACCTCGTCGCCGTCCCGCGCCGCGAGGCCTACGTAGCGGATGTCACCTACGGCACCAACAACGAGTTCGGCTTCGACTACCTGCGCGACAACCTCGCGACGACGCTTCAGGGGCGGGTGCAGCGCAGCCGGAGCTACGCGATCGTCGACGAGGCTGACTCCGTGCTCATCGACGAGGCGCGGACGCCGCTCATCATCAGCGGCCCCTCGCAGGACGACACCTCGATCTACCCGCGCTTCGCCCGCATCGTGCCGCAGCTCGAGGAGAACCGGCACTACACGGTGGACCTGCGCCACCGCTCCGTCGCGCTCACCGAGGACGGCGTCGAGGTGCTCGAGCGCGCGCTGGGCATCGACAACATCTACTCGCTTGAGAACTTCCGGCTCACCCGCTACATGGAGGCCGCCCTCAAGGCGCAGGTGCTCTACCACCGCGACCGCGACTACGTGGTCAAGGACGGCGAGATCATCATCGTGGACGACTTCACCGGCCGCCTGATGGAGGGCCGGCGCTGGTCCGACGGCCTGCACCAGGCCGTCGAGGCGAAGGAAGGCGTCAAGATCCAGCGGGAGTCCGTGACCTACGCCACGATCACGCTGCAAAACTACTTCCGTCTCTACGACAAGCTCGCCGGCATGACGGGCACCGCCGCGACCGAGGCGGAGGAGCTCTCCGAGATCTACGAGCTCGAGGTCGTGATCATCCCAACGCACCGTGACATCGCCCGCGATGACCTCGCGGACCTGGTCTACCGGTCGCAGCGCGGCAAGTGGGGCGCGGTCCTCAAGGACATCACCGAGAAGCACGAGGCCGGGCGCCCCGTGCTCGTCGGCACCGTGGCCATCGAGACCTCCGAGATGCTCTCCGCGGAGCTGAAGAAGGCCGGGATCGACCACGAGGTGCTGAACGCGAAGCAGCACCAGCGCGAGGCGTCGATCATCGCCCGCGCCGGGCAGCCGGGGGCGGTCACGATCGCGACGAACATGGCCGGCCGCGGCACCGACATCAAGCTCGGCCCCGGCGTCGCGGAGGCGGGCGGGCTCCACGTCATCGGTACGGAGCGACACGAGTCGCGCCGCATCGACAACCAGCTGCGTGGCCGTTCCGGCCGGCAGGGCGACCCGGGATCGACGCGCTTCTTTGTCTCCTTCGAGGACGACCTGATGAAGCGCTTCGCGCCGGACTGGCTGCCGGGCATGATGCAGCGCCTCGGCATGGACGACTCGGAAGCGCTCGAGTCGAAGATGGTGACGAAGGCGATCGAGCAGGCGCAGCAACGCGTCGAGGGCCACAACTTCGACATCCGCAAGCGGCTGGTCGAGTACGACGACGTGATGAACCAGCAGCGCACGGTGGTCTACACCGAGCGCGACAAGGTCCTCAATGGCGAGTCCATGAAGGACACGATCCTCGACATGTTCGACGCCGAGGTGGAGTCGCTGGCCTCCACGCACTTCGGGGAGGCGAGCGACCCGATCGCGTTCCGGGCGGCGGTCGAGCAGATGGTGCCGGACCTGCCGGAGGACGCCCTCCGCGGCGACATCTTCCAGGCCGACGCTGCCGTCGAGGAGGCCCAGGACCTGGTCGACGAGCGCTACGAGCAGGTCGAGGAGGAGTTCGGCGAGGAGCGCGTGCGTTTGCTCGAGCGGCTCCTCTTGCTCCGCGCGATCGACATGATGTGGGTGGAGCACCTGACGGCGGCCGAGGAGCTGCGCCAGGGCATCGGGCTGCGCGCGCTCGCCCAGCAGGATCCGCTCGTGGTCTACAAGCACGAGGCCCACGACATGTGGGGCCAGTTCCGCGAGCGCATCCGCCAGATCGTGACGCGGCAGATCTTCCGCACCCGCCTCACGACGCAGGCGGAGCAGTCCGCGCGCACGGAGCAGGCGCCCCGCCAGGTCACCACGACCGGCCCCGGCGAGCCCGGCGCCGATGGCGCGGACGGGTCACGCCCAACGGCGCAGCCCGTGAGCGCGGGCGTGGTGATGCCGGAGCCGGACGAGAACGCTTCGCGCGCCGAGCGCCGCCGCTACGAGCGCGCCGTCCAGAAGGCGCAGAAGAAGAAGGGCAAGCGGGGGTGAACTTCCGGCCCCCGGAGATCTGGCTCATCTCCGGCCCCAACCGCGAGCAGCGCAGCGACCTCGCCCGGCGGCTGGGGGCGGCTCTCGACCGCGCCGCCGTCGTCGACGGCGAGGCGTTGTGGGACCAGATCGCCGGCGGCCGTGCCGACCCGCGCACCCACGAAGCCGAGGCAGACCGCCAGTACGAACTGTCGATCCGCAACCAGTGCCTGCTCGCGCGCTCCTACGCCGAGGCCGGCTTCACGCCCGTCCTCCACTTCCCGGTGGCGACCGCCTACCACCTGGAGGCGTACCAGAACTACCTGATCGGCGCGCGGCTCCGGCTCGTCCAGCTCGCTGCTCCGCCCGAGCTCACGGCGAGCGGCATCATCATCACCGCCGACACGCCGATCGAGGGCATCCTCGAACGCGTCGAGGATGCCCTCGTCCGCCGGGCGTAGCCCGGCGTCGGTCGCTACTGGGCTCCGGCGATCGCGTAGGTGATCGTCACGGAGACGTTCACCTCGATCTGCTGTGGCTGGATGGGCGTCGGGCCACCCGCGCCGCCGAGACCCTCCGCCAGCGGGCGCGGCGGGGTGAAGCCACCGGAGACCGCGACGTAGCGGACGGCTCCCAGCTGCACCCCCGTCAGGCTGGCGACACGTTGCGCCGTCGCGCGTGCGTCCTGCACGGCATCCTCGAGCGCCTGGTTGAAGGCAGCGTCCTGGTCGGACGCCTCGAAGCGGATGTCCTGCACGCGGATGAGGTCGCCGCCGGCGGCGACGGCCGCGTCGATGATCTCGCCGACGCGGTCGATGTCGTCGATGCGGGCCGACACGAGGTTCGTCACGATGAACCCGGTGATGCGGGGTCCGTCCGCGTCGCCCGGCCGCGGTTCGCCGTACTGCGGCTGGATGCGGAACCCGCTCGTCGGAAGGTTGTCACGCGGGATGCCGGCTGCGGTCAGCGCCGCGGTGACGTCGTCCATCGCCGCGGCCGCTTCGTCGCGGGCGGCCTCCACGGTCGGCGCCATCGCCTCGACGCCGAGCTCGACGATCGCGCGGTCAGCCTCAACGGTCGTCGTCGCGTTGCCGGTGACGTGGATGCCGGACGGCTCCTCCGCCGTCTGCGCGTGGGCGGTCTGCGCGCCCGTGAGTGCGAACACCGCGGCGAGGACGGCGGCTGCGATCACGGACATCGCCCCGGCGCGGAGCGCGCCGCGCCGGGCTGTCGGGGTCGCCATCGGGGTCATAGGGGGTACTCCCTGTCTCGCCCCGGGCCGGCGGGTGGGTGACCGTCGAGGCGTCCACCTCGGACGCTAGGAGCGAACGCCATCGCGGCGTGCTATCAGCGGGGGCGTGCGGGTATCGGAGTCGTGCCCCGCGCCGGCGGTCGGCGCGGCCCGGAGCCGCGCGGTACGGCGGTCTTCCGTCGTACGATGGCGAGGTATGACTTCGAGCGCATCGACGGAAGGCGTCAGCCGCCTTTCCGACATCCCGATCCCCGAGGAGGGCCCCCTCACGCCGCAGCAGGGCGTCGAGGCGTTCCGCCGCGCCGTCGCCGCGGGCGAGGAGTGGTACGGCGCGCTCCTCGACGTCATCGCGCGGTGGGTCGCGCCCGACGAGGAGGTGGACGGCGTCCGCCTGCACTACCTCATCGCGGGCGAGGCGTTCGACTGGCTGCTGCTCGCTCAGCGCATCCTCGGGACATCCGCGGACCTCGTGCCCGAGGCGGAGGCGGAGAGGCTCGTGGTGGAGGGCGTGCCGCCCCGCAACGAGACAGAAGAAGACTTCGAGGCGGCGATCGGGCCGGCGAAGTACCGGGCGCACCTGAACTTCCAGTACGGCGTGGTGATCGAGGAGCTGCTGCTCCTCGCGGCCGAGCAGGAGCTGAACAAGACCGGGCGGCTCTCCGGCCACGGGATGCCTCCGGCCGACGTGCTCGCCTTCGAGCGCGTCTACGGCAAGACGTTCGATGAGCTGCGGGTGCTCTACCAGGCCGAGGAGGGCGTCACCCTCGGCGACCGCATCAGTCAGACGGACATGCGCCTGCTGCTCTACTGGCTGAGCAAGTTCCGCATCCGCCACGCCGAGCCTGCCCGCATCGCCTCCGACACGCGGAAGGCGATGACCGTCCTCGCCGGAATGGAAGGGCGCCGCGCCCGCCTCGCCCGCCTGCGGGAGGCGGCGCAGCGCCGCGAGGCGCTCGGCTAGCCCCCGGGGGCGCTCCCCTTCATTGCTCCGAGGACCTCCCCTTCATCGCTCCGAGGAGAGGTGGAGGATCATCGCGGACTCCTCGAGGACGGACACCGCCTGCAGCGCCTCCCATGGGTCGCGACCTCGAGCGAAGACGCCGTGGGCGCGCACCAGGACGGCGCGGTGCTCGCGCAGCTCGCGCGCGACGGCGGGGGCGACGCCCGCCCCGCTTGCCTCGATCACCGGCACGCGCCCCAGCGCACCGCCGCTCACGGTCATCGGGTTGATCGCGCCCCACTCGAGTGACAGCGCGACGGCGTAGACCGGGTGTGCGTGCGCGATCGCACCGGCTTCCTCGACGGCCGCGTAGATCGCGAGGTGCACGGGCGTGTCGTTGGACGGGACGGGCGTCTCGCCGGAGGCGGTCGGGCGGCCGCGCGAGTCAACTGTGACGAGATGCTCCGGCGCGAGCCGGTGCAGCATCGCGCCGTGCTTCGTGATCATCGCCCCGCGCTCCCAGCGGACCGAGAGGTTCCCGCCGTGCGTGGAGACCAGCCGCGCTTCCCAGAGGTCACGGCCGACCTCGATCAGATCGTGGACGAGGCTCGACCGGCGATCGGCCGAGCCGCCCTCCCCCGTCACCGGGGCTCGTCCGCGTTGATGATGAGGACGGGAGAGCCGACGCGGAGGTTGCCGAGGAGGGTGTTGGTGAAGGCCGGCGCTCCCGGACGGTAGACGAGCCATCGTCCGGTCTGCGGGTGCTGGGCAAAGATCGCCTCCACCGGGTAGGTCTGCGCCTGCGCGAGCGCGACTGGATGGTTCGTCCTCGAGACCCCGAAGGTGACGCGCCCGGCGGAGGGGATCCGGTTGGCGGCGCCCTCCAGCCGCTCGGCGCGCACGACCAGGCGGTGCGAGTACGAGAGCGTCGCCCCGTTGAAGGCCCCGTCGCAGGTGTAGAGCGTGAGCGAGTCCGTGGGGACGAAGGCGCTCAGCACGTCTCCCCACGAGCTGTTCGAGGCGTCCGCGAGGAGCCGCGACCAGGACACCATGTAGCGGTACGTCACCCCGCCGCGGTCGACCTCCACGACGTCGCCCGGCGCGAGGTCGCCCAGGCGGGCGAAGACGCCGGCCCCCCGATACCTGACCCCCGCGTACGAGACGCTGGCGTTGTAGTTGACGTGGCCGGACATCACGGCGTTCTGGCCGGCGCCCGGGGCGCCGCCGAACCAGACCGTGCCGAAGTCGTACCAGGAGATGTCGCCGGGGCCGTAGGGGTTCGGCATCGCGTCGTCCACGACCTCGTGAGCGCCGATCGCGGCGTCGACGCCGATCGCGGGGATGCGGAGGCGGCCGTAGTCCGCCCTGGGGTCCTCGCCCGCGATCGCCGCCAGCTGAGCGAGCGTCGAGATCTCCGTCTCCGCGCTGGCCGGCGCAGCGGTCGGCGCGACCAGCGCGAGCATGGAGACAGCCGCGACGCCGAGGGCGCCCCCGGCCAGGACGGCGAGGAGCCGTCGAATACGAGTCAGGGGCATCGGGGGGCCTTCCGGGGCTAGACGCGTTCCATCCGGTCGAGCGGGAGCACGAAGAGCACAGCGCCGCCGACGCGGACGTCGACCAGCGCCGAGGACGGCGCATCGAGGTCGTCCATGAACGGGAGGGTCGCCGCCGGCATCCGCTCCGTGACCTCGGGGAAGTCCGTGTGCAGCAGCGCAACGAGCTCCGGGACGCGCTCGGCGCTGAGGGCGCTGAAGACGGTGGCGCTCCCCCGCTTGAGGAAGCCGCCGGTGGACCCGATGCGGGTCGCGGGGAACCCCTGCTCGGCCATGCGCGTCAGGAGCCGATCGCCGTCCGTGGATGGCACGATCACGATGCAGAACTTCATGGGGCCGGGCTCGGTGGTCATCGCGGTCCTCCGTCGGTGCGACTACTCCGCGCGGTTCGGGAACTGCTCGCGCACGCGCGCGTCTTTCTCCGCGACCATGGCACGGAGGGCGTCCTGGGATTCGACGATCGCGGCGCGCACGTCGCTGTCGGACGCGCCGAGGATGCGCGCCGCGAGCAGCCCCGCGTTGCGCGCGTTCCCGATGGCCACGGTGGCCACGGGGATGCCGGCCGGCATCTGGACGATCGACATGAGCGAGTCGAGGCCATCTAGGTACTTCAGCGGCACGGGTACGCCGATGACCGGCAGCGGGGTGACCGACGCGACCATGCCCGGGAGGTGGGCCGCGCCGCCGGCGCCGGCGATGATCACCCGGAGCCCGCGGGCGACGGCGGTCTTCCCGTACTCGATCATCGCCTCGGGCGTGCGGTGCGCGGAGACGACGCGCACCTCGTGCGCGATCCCCAGCTCCGCGAGGGCGGTCGCCGCCTCCTGCATCACGGGGAGGTCGGAGTCGCTTCCCATGATGATCCCGACGATCGGGGCATCGTTCACGCCGGCCTCCCTGGCACGGTGCCGGCGGCGCCGGTGACCAGTGCGGCGGCGCGCATCGCACGCTCGCGGGTGGCCGCCAGGTCGTCGCCCAGCACGTTGATGTGTCCGATCTTGCGGCCGGGGCGGACGCCCTTGCCGTAGAGGTGCACCTTCGCGCGGTCGTCCTCCAACGTCGCCGCCATCCTCGGGGCGAGGCTCTCGGCGTCCTGCCCGAGGAGGTTCGCCATCACGACGGCGGGCGCGACGAGGTCGGTGGCGCCCAGCGGCCAGTCCATCACGGCGCGCAGATGGTTCTCGAACTGCGAGGTCACGCAGCCGTCGATGGAGAAGTGGCCGGAGTTGTGGGGGCGGGTGGCGATCTCGTTGATCAGCAGGCGACCGTCCTCGCTCCAGAAGAGCTCGGTGGCGACGATGCCGGTCGCCTCCGTCAGCTCGGCGACGCGTCCGCCGATGAGCAACGCCTCCGCCGCGATCTCGGGCGGCACCGGCGCTGGTGCGAGCACCTCGTGGCAGATGCCGTCGCGCTGCACGGTCTCGACGATCGGGTAGATCGCCGTCCCACCCGAGGGCCGGCGCGCGACGAGGACGGCGAGCTCCTTGCGGATCGGCACGAACGCCTCCGCCATGAGGGCGACGCCCCGCTCGGCGGACTCCGCGAAGAGCGCCTCGGCGGCGCCGCGGCCCTCCAGGATCCATACGCCGCGACCGTCGTAACCGCCGCGCTGGGCCTTCGCGACGACCGGCCAGCCCTGCGCCTCCCCGAAGGCGAGGAGGGCCTCCAGGGTGGGCGTGTCCGCGAAGGCGGGGACGGGGAGGCCCGCGTCGGCGAAGCGGGTGCGCTGGTGCAGCTTGTCCTTCGCGTACTCGAGCGTCGCGGGCTTCGGGTTCACGGCGCCACCCTCGGCGAGGATCGCCTCGAGTGCGCCGAGGTCAACGAGCTCATGGTCGAGCGTGACCACGTCCACGGTGCGCGCGAAGGCGAGGAGCGCCTCGGGGTCGTCCGCGGACCCGAGGTCGACCTCCGGACAGACGCGGGCGGCGCTGTCGTCCGCGCGTTCGGAGAGGAGGCGGACACCGATGCCGAGGGGGATCGCGGCCTGGATCATCATCCGGGCAAGCTGCCCGCCGCCGACGATGCCCACGGTGGGGAATCCGTCCGGCGTCATGAGATCCTCCGCCACCCGCGCGGGGCCGACCCGCAGGCGTCATTCGGCAGGGAAATGGTAGCCGAGGCAGCCCGAACTGGCCGTCCGCTCGTCATCGGTTCCGGCGCGGAGGCGTCCTTCGCGGGGGCGCTTGAGCGGGGGTGTATCGTGCGCGCGACATGGACGAGCTCGCGACGACACCGCTGAGGATCTTCCTGCGCTCCGCGACGCTCTCGTTCCTGCTCACCTTCTCGGCGCTCGCCGCGCTCGTGTGACGCGCCCCGGCGGGCGTCCTTATCCCCCTCTTACGTGCCCCATCGCTACCTTGCTCCCCGGAAGCGGGCGCTGCTGCTCGTGCCGCCGGTGGAGGGTCATCCGATGCGCGTGCTCATCGTTGAAGACGAACGCGACCTGGCCTCCGCTGTCGGTCGCGGGCTTCGTCGCGACGGCGTCGCGGTGGACGAGGCGTACGACGGCGACACCGGCCTGGAGAAGGCGCTGGTCAACGAGTACGACGTCATCATCCTGGACCGGAACCTGCCTCGGCTGCATGGCGACGACGTCTGCCGCCAGCTCCGCGCGGAGGGCATCGAGGCGCGCGTGATCATGCTGACGGCCGCCGCCGAGATCGAGGACCGGGTGAACGGACTGAACCTCGGGGCGGACGACTATCTGCCCAAGCCTTTCGCCTTCGAGGAGCTGCGCGCCCGCGTGCATGCGCTGGCGCGGCGTTCGGGTCCCGCGCGCCCGCCCGTGCTCGAGCGGGCCGGCGTGCGCGTGGACCCCGCCTCGCGCGAGGTGACCCGCGACGGCCGGCGTATCGACCTGGCGCCCAAGGAGTTCGGCGTGCTGGAGGAGCTCATGCGCGCGGACGGCAGCGTCGTCAGCGCCGAGGATCTCCTGGAGCGCGTCTGGGACGAGAATACGGACCCGTTCTCGAACGTCGTGCGCGTCACCGTGATGACGCTGCGGAAGCGACTCGGCGAACCGGGCGTCATCGAGACCGTGGTCGGCGCCGGCTACCGCATCGGCGCGCCGGAAGGCGACTGAGCCGCGCGTGGGGACGATCCGCTTCCGCCTGACGCTCTGGTACGCCGCGCTCTTCCTCGCTGCCGGGATCGCCCTGCTCGCGCTCGTGTACGTGCTGGTCGACCGCGCCTTCCCCGAGGCCGACCCCACCTTCATCGAACGCGTGGCGAGCCGGCCGGGCGTGAGCGACTCGCGCGACGCGCTGGAGAACCTCGGCGTCCTGCCGCCCCGCCGGGGCGTGGGGCAGCCCCGGCCGGACCCGATCGAGAACCGCGTCGAGGCGATCCTCGACTTCGTCGAGCAGGGCCGCATCGAGGCGCGCGAGGAGGCACTGGACACGCTGCTGGTGCAGTCGTCGCTGGCCCTCGCGGCGATGGCGGTGCTCTCGGTCGCCGCAGGATGGTGGATCGCCGGGCGGATGCTGCGGCCGGTCGCGGACATCACCGGCACCGTCCGCCGCATCAGCGGCGAGCGCCTCTCCGACCACCGGGTCGCCCTCGAGGGTCCACGTGACGAGCTGAAGGAGCTGGCCGACCAGTTCGATGCAATGCTCGACCGCCTCGATGCGGCCTTCCGCGCGCAGCGCGAGTTCGTCGCGAACGCTTCCCACGAGCTGCGCACGCCCCTCGCCGTCATGCGCGCCGAGCTGGACGTCACGTTCGACAACCCGGACGCGACGCCCGAGGAGATGCGCGAGAGCGCCGACGTGCTCCGGCGGGCGATCGGGCGGTCCGAGGCGCTGATCGCGGCGCTGCTGACCCTCGAACGTGCCGACGCACCGCGGCAGCGGTCGGAGCGCGTCGACCTGTCGGAGCGAGCGCGATCCGTGCTCGACCAGCACGCCGAGCGGGCGCGCGTGGCGGGCATCGAGGTGCGGTCCATGTTCGATCCGGCGGAGACGCTCGGCGATCCCGTGCTCCTCGAGCGGTTGATCGAGAACCTCGTTTCGAACGCGATCGCCTACAACCAGGCCCCCGATGGGCGGCCCGGCTGGATCGAGGTGGCAGTCCGCCGGGACGGCGACGAGTGCGCGATCCGGGTCGCCAACGCCGCCTCGGATGTCGACGCGCTGACGGTGGACACGCTCTTCGAGCGGTTCCGGCGCCTGGACAACTCGCGGAGCCGGGAGACCGGCGGTCACGGGCTCGGGCTGGCAATCGTGCGGGCCGTGGCCCGCCACCACGGGGGCGAGGCGAGCGCTCAGCCGGTCGCCGGTGGCCTCGCGTTCGAGGTACGCCTCCCCGCCGCGCCTGTCGCGTCCGCGCCGCCCACGGCGCCCGCGGCACCCGCGGCGCCCGCGGCGCCCGACGTGCCCTAGGGCGTCACAGGAGCCCGCGCTGCGGCTCGGCCACGCGCGCACCCGATACGGAATCGGCAGGCAGGGCGATGCTCCCGCCACGCGGGCGCGCGTGGCCACCTCCTACGGTCGGAAGGCTGACGGAGGTAGAGCCGTGAACCAGACCAGCGACCCGACCCCGGACTTCGAGATCGAGTTCCGCGCCGACGAGATGGAGCCGCACGCGGACGTGGTGCCGGCGGGAGCCGTGACGTTTCAGCTCATCAACGCGACGGACGACCCGCAGGACTTCGCGCTCCTCGAGGTGGAGCAGGACGAGGCCGAGTGGCGCGACGCCGCCGAGCCCGTCACGGAGGGCGACATCCAGGTGGTCGGCGTGGTGCGCTCGATCCCCGCATGGGGCGCCGCGGCCGTGACGTGGGAGCTCGAGGAGGGCCACTACGTGATGATCTCGAACACCCCCGGCGAACGGCTGCACGCCTCCCTCTTCGAGCTGACGGTGCAGCCCGTCCACTCGTAGCGCCGGACCGGCTCGACCGTCCTCGTCCCGCGGTGGGGCCTCGGGCCTTACTTACCGGGTGCTTATGCCCCGCTCCGTAGGTTGTGACTTGCCGGGACGTTCCCGGTGACGCAACAGCCACCACACCCGGAGAAGGGGGTTCGACGATGAAGATCAACAGGATGAGTTTCGTGGCCGGTGCGGGGAGCGCGGTGCTCCTCGGCGCGGCGCTGATCCCGGGCCTCGCCAGCGCGCAGACGGCCGACGAGACGCCGAGCGCGACCGCCGACACCGAGATTGGCGCCGAGTGCGGGCCGGGCGTCGGCTTCCGCGGCCTCGGGCTTCCGGTCACCGAGGACCTGGCGATCGCCCTCGGCGTCACGGTGGAGGACCTCCAGGCAGCGGCCGAGTCTGTCCGCTCCACCTACGACGAGGTCGAGCGGCCGGAGACGGATGAGGAGCGCGAGGCCCTTCAGACCGAGCTGCAGGCCGCGTTCGCGTCCGCCCTCGGCGTCTCCGTGACGGACCTCGAGGCCGCGATCGACGACGTGAAGGCGGCGCGGCAGGCCGAGGCCATCGCCCGCGTGCAGGAGAAGGTCGCGGACGGCGCCCTCACCCAGGAGGAGGCCGACGCCATCATCGAGCGCATCGAGAGCGGTGAGCGGCCGTTCGGCGGCCCCGAGGGCCGCGGGCACGGTCGTGGCTTCGGTGGGTTTGGTGGCTTCGGTGGCTTCGGTGGCGACGCCCCGGCGGTGACGCCGGACGCGTAGCGCGCCGCGGGCACGGCCCGAGGCTCCCCGTCTCGCCTGAGACAACCCCGGGGGCGGACCGCAAGGTCCGTCCCTGTTCGTGCGCGCCGCGTGCCCGGCTTCGGGGTTGCCGGGCACCGCACGCGGGTGTACACAGATGGTGCACGTCGCAGTTGCGACTTGTCCCAGGAGCGAAACGTGCCCCACGAGCACCACCGGTCGACGATGGCGCCCCTCGATACCGACGAGGCGATCCGCCGCACGGGCCTCCGCCGGACCGTGCCGCGCGCCGTTGTCGCCCGGGTGCTGCAGGCGAACTCCGGGCACCTCTCGGTCGGCGAAATCCAGGAGCTGATCGACCGCGACCACGGCGAAGCGGCCGGGATCGCGCGCTCCTCGGTCTACCGCGCGCTGGAGGCGCTGGAGGGCGCCGGGCTGATCGTCGCGGTGCGCGCGGGACAGGAGGAGGTCCGCTTCGAGTGGGCCGAGCAGTCCCACCATCACCTCATCTGCGACCAGTGCGGGCACGTCTCACAGGTGGAATTGAACGCGGCGCCCGCCCTCGAGCGGGAGGTGTCGCGCACGTACGGGTTCAAGACGCGCATCCGCCACCTGGCGTTGCGCGGCACGTGCCGGTCCTGCACCGGGGCGAGGGGGTAGTCATGCTGTCGATCGCCACCGCGGTCGCGGGAAGCGCCGGAGCCGGCGTCGATCCCGGACTGCACATCCCGGACGGGTTCATGTCCACGCCGATCGCCATCGCCGGCTGGGTGGTGACGATCGCGGTCGTCGCGCTGGCGGCGCGGATGGCGAACCGCAGCCTGAACGAGCGCGCGGTGCCCCTGATGGGCGTGATGGCGGCGTTCATCTTCGCCGCACAGATGATGAACTTCCCCGTCGCGGGCGGGACTTCCGGGCACATGCTGGGTGGGGCGCTCGCGGCGATCCTGCTGGGCCCCTGGGCGGCGATCATCGTGATGACCGCCGTCGTCGGTCTGCAGGCGTTCCTGTTCCAGGACGGCGGTATCGCCGTGCTGGGGGTCAACATCTTCAACATGGGCAT
This sequence comes from Dehalococcoidia bacterium, assembly GCA_050250415.1. Taxonomy (GTDB): domain Bacteria; phylum Chloroflexota; class Dehalococcoidia; order UBA2979; family UBA2979; genus W-Chloroflexi-9. The sequence continues at coordinate 108,465 of JBFWOO010000006.1, forward strand.
CCTCACCGCGCTCGTCGGGTATGGCATCTACCGCGGGTTCCAGCTCGCGACCGGCGCACGGGGAGCGATGGCGCTGTTCGCGGCGTTCGTCGCCGCCTGGGTGACCGTCGAAGGCGCCGCCGTCCTCACCGCGGTGCAGCTCGCGCTCTCCGACACCTCGCCGCTCGACGTCGCCCTCCCGGCGATGGTGGGCGTGCATGCCCTGATCGGCATCGGCGAGGGGCTCATCACGGCAGCGGCGCTCGGCTTCATCATGTCGACCCGCGCGGACCTGCTGCCCGACTACGCACGCGACGCCGCTTCGGCGACCGCACGGCCCTAGCCCGAGAAGGATCGAACGATGCGAAAGCGGACCGGACTCATCCTCGGCGGCGTGCTCATCGCGGGCCTGGTCGCGTTCTCCTCGGCGTGGCTCGCCTCCGGCGAGCCGGACGGCCTCGAGCGCGTGGCTGAGGACAAGGGCTTCATCGACACCGCCGAGGATCCGGGCTACGAGCTCCTCCCGGACTACACGATCCCCGGCATCGATGGGGAACTCTCGACGGCGCTCGCGGGGATCGCGGGTGTGCTGATCATGCTGGGCATCGGACTGGGCGCCGGGTACCTCCTGCGCCGCCGCGGCGAGGGGACCTCCTAGAGACACGGGGAGCGGCCGGCCATGGCTGCCCTCGCCGCTGTCGTCGAACGCTACGCGGAGCGCGACAGCGCCCTCCACCGGGCGGACGCCCGCGCGAAGGTGCCGGCGGCCGTCGCGTACATCTTCGCCGTCACCTCGACGCGCGAAGGCGACTGGCTGACGCTGGTGCTGCTCGCGCTCCCGGTGGTGCTCGGCGCGTTCGTATCGAAGCTGGGCCCGTGGTTCGTGCTGCGCCGCACGTTCCTCGCGCTCCCGTTCGTGCTCGCGGCCGTCCCGCTGATCTTCACGCGCGACGGCGAGACGATCGCGACACTGCCCGTCCTCGGCTGGACGGCGTCCCGCGAGGGCGCCGAGGCGGTTGCGACGATCCTCGCGCGGTCGTGGATCGCGGTGGGGGTCGCGGCGCTGCTCGTCTCGACGACCAGCATCGTGGAGATCCTCCGCGCGCTGCGCTGGTTCCGCGTCCCGGCGCTCCTCGTCGCCACGGTGTTCTTCGCCTACCGGTACTTCTACGTGATCGGGGACGAGGCGCAGCGGATGCTGCGCGCGCGGGACGCGCGCAGCGCGTCGATCCCCGGATACCGGGCCGGGCGTAGCATTCGCTGGCGTGCGAGCATCGCGGGGCACATGGTGGGATCGCTCTTCGTGCGGAGCCTGGAGCGGAGCGAGCGGGTGTACGCGGCGATGCAGGCGCGAGGCTACCGGGGCGAGCACCGGTTCCTGGAGTCCCCGGCGTTCCCCGCGGCCCACGGCGTCGCCGGTGCGCTCCTCGTCGCCTACGGCGTGGCCGTGCAGCTGGCGGCGAGGCTCGCGTGACGTCGAACGGCGCGACTCCCCTCGATCCCCCCGCCGGCGCCCTCGCGCTCGAGGTGGACGGTCTGCACTTCAGCTACCCGGACGGGACGCCCTCGTTGCGCGGCCTCTCGCTGCGTGTCGAGGCGGGCGAGAAGATCGCGCTGATCGGTCCCAACGGCGCCGGCAAGTCGACGCTGCTCCTGAACCTCAACGGGATCCTCCGGGCCCAGTCCGGCGCGGTGCGCGTCTTCGGCGAGACCCTCTCCGAGGCGACCGTCCGCTCGATCCGGGCGCGGGTCGGCCTGCTCTTCTCGAACCCGGACGACCAGCTCTTCTCGCCGAGCGTCTACGACGATGTCGCCTACGGGCCGCTGCACATGGGCCTGCCGGTGGAGGAGGTGCGCCGGCGCACCGAGGAGGCGCTCGCCGCCGTGGGCATGGAGGGCTTCGCCGACCGGCCCCCGCACCGGTTGAGCCTCGGGCAGAAGAAGCGCGTCGCGATCGCCACCGTGCTGTCGATGGGGACGCCGCTGCTCGCCCTTGACGAGCCGAGTGCGAACCTTGACCCGATGGCGCGCCGCGAGCTGATCTCGCTGCTGGCGCGCCTCCCGCTCACGATCATCGTCGCGACGCATGACCTGGCGATGGTGGCCGACCTGCTGCCCCGCTCGATCCTCCTCGATGGCGGCGAGGTGGTCGCGGACCGGGCGAGCGCCGACATCCTGAACGACGCGCCGCTCCTCGGCGCGCACGGGCTGGAGCCGCTCTCCGCGCACGGGCACCCGCACGCCTGACCGCCTGGCCGATCGATTGGCCGCGGGCCGCGCAGCCGGGATGATGGAGCCATGCTCGAATCGACGGCGGGACGGCTCCTGGTCGCGACGCCCCTCCTGACCGACCCGAACTTCGACCGCACCGTGATCCTCGTCTGCTTCCACGACGAGCACGGGGCGTTCGGGATCGTCCTCAACCGCGCCGGCGGCGCTCCGGCCGGCGACCTGCTGCCGGAGTGGCGCGCGCTCCTGACCCCTCCCGGCGATCTGCACTACGGCGGCCCCGTCGAGCGCTCGTCCTTCCTCGGGCTCGGGTACATGGAGGGTCCGCAGGACGAGGCGCTGGAGTGGTGGACGCCGATCGTGCGCGGCGTGGGCCTCGTGAACCTCGCCGCCGACGTCGAGGAGGCCACGCCGCTGAGCGCCCTCCGCGTGTTCCACGGGTACGCCGGCTGGGGCGCGGGGCAGCTCGACGCCGAAGTGGGCGAGCACTCGTGGTTCGTCGTCGATGCCGAGCCGGGCGACCCGTTCGCCGAGCGTCCCGAGCGCCTCTGGAACGCCGTCCTCGGACGCCAGCGAGGCGAGCTCGCGATCTACGGTACCTACCCGACCGACGCGAAGGTGAACTAGGCGTGGCCGGCGATCCCGTCGAGGTCGTCCCCGGTGCGTGGTGGCTCGCGGACACGCGCGGCTGCAACGTCTACGTTCTGCGCGCGCATGACGGTTCGTTTGTCATCGTGGACTCCGCCTTCGGCGGCGCCGCGGGCGCGATCGCCTGGCAGGCGCGACGCATTGCCGGCGACGCGCCGGTCGCGCACCTCCTGCTGACGCACGAGCACTTCGACCACACCGGCGGGGCGGCGGGCGTGCGCGCCTCGCTCAACCTGCGCGTGGCGCTCGGCGCGGGCGACTGCGAGCCGGCGCCCGCCGACGACGGCTGGCAGGCCCGGCGCTCCCCCCACCACGGCCGCCCGCGCGGCCCGGTCGCGCGCCTCCTCGCACCGCGCGCGCTTCCGGGGACGGCGCCTGTCGACTCCCCGATCGAGGGCCGTGGCGAGGTCGCCCCGGGGATCGAGGCGGTGCCGACGCCCGGTCACACGCCGGGCTCGATGTGCTTCGTGCGCTCGAAGGGGGTGGGCGGCGCGCCCGTCGCCCTCGTGGGCGACCTCGTGATCTCGCACCGCGAAGGGCTCTCTCGCACGCTCGTCGCGACGAACCGCGACGACGCGCAGTATCTCGAGTCGCTACGGCGCTTCGCCGACGAGGCGCCGGACGCGGGCCTCGCCGGACACGGCTACCCCGTGCGCACCGGCTTCGGGACCGCGCTCCGGGGCCTCGGCGCCAGCGCGCGCGAGCCCTGGTCGCCCTCGAACGCGTGGCGGCGGATGCGGCGGATGGCGGCGTTCAATCAGATGCTCTGGCGGCCGAACTACCCGCCTCGCCGCTAGCGCTCGGGTCGGCAGCCGGCGGGGCGCTAGTCCGCCGCGCGCCGGATCACCGTGCTCCCTACCCACAGCCCGAGGGCCGCGAAGCCGACCGCCGCGAGGGAGCCGACGAGCACTGCGGAGTGTGCGAACTCTCCGGCGAACAGCAGCCGCTCTGCCTCGACGATGTGCGTGATCGGGTTCACTTCGGACGCGGTCTTCATCCACCCCGGGCCGGTCTCGATCGGGAGGAAGACGCCGGAGAGGACGGTGAGGGGAAACACGAGCGTTTGCTGCACCGTCCAGAAGATCCAGTCCTGTCCGTGCACCACCAGCGCCAGGGCGAACGAGAGCGCGCCGAGCCCGACGCCCAGCAGGCAGAGCAGCGCGAGCCCGGCGAGCGCCCCCGCCGGGTACAGCGTGAATCCGAAGGGGATCATCACCACGACGATGAGCGCCGCCTGCGCGAACAGCGGCACGATCTCCTTCAGGGCCCGCCCGACGATCATCGCGGGGCGGTTCATCGGCGTGACCATCAGCCGCTCATGCGACCCGGTCTGCATCTCCATCAGCAGCCCGAAGCCGGTCATGGACGTCGCGAAGAGGATCAGCATCACGAGGATGCCCGGCACGAACCACTGCCAGACCGACTCTCCCGGCACTGCCGGGACGCCAGACAGCAGCGGTCCGAACAGCCCGAGGAAGATCACCGGCTGGATCATCGAGAAGAACAGGCCCCAGGGCTCGTGGAAGATCGGGAGCAACTCCCGCCACATCACCACGCGGGTGTCGCGGATCGCGTTCGCCGCCATCTAGGCCACCTCCACGGGGGTCTGTGTCGCATCCAATTCGCCGGAGTCCGCCGTCGGGGCGCCCTCGCGGAGGCTTCGACCGGTGAGGGCGAGGAAGACGTCGTCGAGCGTTGGGCGGCGGACCTCGGCGGCCTCCGCCGGCAGTCCCTGCGCGTCCAGCGTCCGGAGGAACACCGGCAGCACCGAGGGGCCGCGGTCGACGCGGAAGCGGACGATCGTTCCGTCCACTTCGACATCGTGGGCGGTGGGCACGGCCTGGGCGTGCGTGACGGCGAGCTCCGCCTCGGCCGCTGAGCGCGCGGTGACCGTGAGGAGGTCGCCGGCGAGCTGTTCCTTGAGGCTTGAGGCCGTCCCGTCCGCGATCAGGCGGCCGTGATCGACGATCATCACCCGCTCCGCCATCGAGTCGGCCTCCTCGAGGTAGTGAGTCGTGAGGACGATCGTCATGCCCGTCTCACGCCGCAGCCGCTGGATGTGCTCCCAGAGGTTCGCGCGGCTCTGTGGGTCGAGGCCCGTCGAGGGCTCATCGAGGAAGAGCAGCGGCGGCTGATGCATCAGGCCGAGGGCGACGTCCATGCGGCGCTTCTGCCCTCCGGAGAGCGTGAGGACGTTCCTGTTCGCCATCTCCGTGAGGGCGAACACCTCCAGCAGCTCGTCTGCGTTCCGCTTCGCGGTCGTGCCCTCCTGGCCGTAGGCGCGGCCCTGGTTCACCAGCTCGTCGCGCACCCGGTGGTAGTGTCCACCGCCGTTTCCCTGGCCGACGTAGCCGATCCGGCGGCGCACCCCGGTGGGGTCGCGACGGATGTCGCAACCGACGACCGTGGCCTCGCCGGACGTCGGCGTGAGCAGGGTGGTGAGCATCCGAAGGCTCGTCGACTTCCCCGCGCCGTTCGGGCCGAGGAACGCGACGAGTTCGCCCTCACCCACCTCGAGCGTCAGGTCGCTCACGGCGTGGACGGGACCGCTCTTCGACTTGAACGTGCGGGAGAGACCGCGCGTCTCGATCATGGAGCCCGGCATGTGTTCCTCCTCGGCAGAAGGCGGCGCGCGGACGTGGGCCGCGGTGCGCGAATAGTCCAGTGAAGCTCACCCGGGTCAGGAGTGGCGTGCCGCTGTGGCACGCGGGGCGTGCTGGCGATCCTTGTTCCGACAACGCGCCGGTGCGCCGGAGGTTGCCCGGGGCCGGGCCAGACCGTCAGCCCTCGACGGGGGCGATCTCGACGAGTACCGGGGCGTGGTCGGACGGCCTGGCGCCCTTGCGGAAGTCGCGGTCGATGCCGCAGCTCAGGAGCCGCGGCGCGAGATCGTCGCTGACGAGGGCGAGGTCGATGCGCAGGCCCATGCCGCGGTGGAAGTGGCCCTGCCGGTAGTCCCACCACGTGTGCTGGACGGCATCCGGCTCCACGTGCCGGTAAGCATCCACACAGCCGGTTGCGAGCAGGCGCTGGAGCAGCCTGCGCTCCTCGGGCGTGACGTGGGTCGTTCCGACGAACCGCGCCGGGTCCCATACGTCCAGGTCCGTGGGGGCGATGTTGAAGTCGCCGCACACGACGTAGGACATCCCCTTCAGCGATGCGAGGTGGCGTTCCATCGCTTCGAGGAACACGAGCTTGTGGGCGAACATCGGGTCGTCGAGTGTGCGGCCGTTGATCACGTACACCGAGGCGATCCGCACGCCCCCGACGGTCGCCTCCACCCAGCGCGCTTCCTCGGAGAGCGGTTCGCCCGGGAGGCCCAGGCGGATGTCGTCGCCCACCTCGACGCCGTCGCGGACGAGGATCGCGACGCCGGCCCACTGTCCGCCGGAGTAGTCGATCGCACGGTAGCCGGCGGCGCGGAGCTCCAGGTGCGGGAACTTCTCCGGCGCGACCTTCGTCTCCTGCAGGCAGACGGCGTCCGGCTGGTGCTTCTCCAGGAACTCGAGCACGCGCTCGATGCGCGCCTTGAGCGAGTTCACGTTCCACGTGGCGATCAGCATGGGGACCTGCTCCCGGTCGCGCCTAGAAGAGCACCATCGTCAGCGCCGAGCGGTATTCCAGCGTGAGCGGGTGTTCGTCGCCGAGGAGCCGGAACAGGTCGAGCATCGCGGCCTTGCCGCCGTCGTCGCGGAACTTCCGGTCGGTACGCACGATTTCGAGGAAGCGGTCGAGCGACGCCTCCCACTGGCCGTCCTGCGCGTCCATGCAGGCGAGCGCGTACGCGGCCTCGAGGTCGGCCGGGTCCGCTTCCAGCCGAGCGGCGAGCGCCTCGCGCTCGTGGCCCTCCGCGCCGCGGGCGAAGCGGATGAGCGTGGCGAGCCGCTTCACGTCCGGGTCGTCCGGGAACTCACGGGCGATCTCCTCGGCGCCGTCGAGGTCGCCGACGTCCGTGAGGATCGCGAGGAGGCCGCCGGCCGAGCGCCCGTGCTCCGGGTCGCGCTCGAGCGCGGCCTGGAAGTACTGCGCGGCCTGCTGGAGGTTTCCCTGTTCGAGCAGCATGTCGCCCTGGTTGGCCAGGAGGTCCGCCTCGGACGGGTTGAGGTTGTTGAAGAACTCGCGGACGGCCGGCTCCGGCTGCACACCGAGGAACTCCGCGAAGACCTGGCCGTCCTTGAACGCCTTGACGTTCGGGATGCTCTGGATCTGGAACGCCTGTGCGACCCGCGGGTTCTCGTCCGTGTTCACCTTCACCAGCGTGACGCCCTCGGTCTCCCTTGCGACGCGCTCCAGCGTGGGGGTGAGCATCTTGCAGGGGCCGCACCACTCGGCCCAGAAGTCGACGACCACGGGCCCCTGCCGGGACGCCTCGATCACGTCGACCATGAAGGTCTCGTCCGTCGCGTCGGTGATGGTACCCATGGTCAACCGCCTCCCCACCTATGATGGCTAACCCACAGGCTAACGCCCCGCGCGCCGGCCCGGGCGTCGCGGGCCGGGGTTGCGGCACGATCGTCCGGCCGGTGGCAGGCAGGGTTCGAGGATGACCAGCGCAGGACACGGACCGGACCTCGACGCGGAGATCGCCATCATCGGCGGTGGCGTCGTCGGACTGGCCGTCGCGCAGGTGCTCGCCGCGGAGCACGCCGTGGTCGTCCTCGAACGCCATGCAGGCATCGCGCGCGAGACCTCCGCACACAACTCCGGCGTGATCCACGCCTCGATCTACTACCCCACGGGGTCGCTGAAGCACCGCCTCTGCTGGGAGGGGAACGCCCTCCTCTACGCCTGGGCGGAGGCGCACCACGTCCCGCACCTCCGCTGCGGCAAGCTCATCGTGGCGATGAGCGAGGAGGAGGTCGAGGGGCTGGACGAGGTGGAGCGGCAGGCGCGCCAGAACGGCGCGCGCGGGATTGCACGGCTGACGGCGGCGCAATGCCGCGAGCTGGAGCCGCACGTCCCGATCGTCGCGGCGGTGTGGTCGCCCTCGACGGGGGTCATCGACCAGGCGGCGCTCGCGAAGTCGTACGAATCCGCGGCCGTCGCGGCCGGCGCCGCCGTGGTGACCCACCACGAGGTGCGCGGCGTGGAGCGCATCCCGGGAGGCTTCCTCCTGCAGCTGCGCGACGCCGACGGCCAGGAGTCGACGTTGCGCGCCGGCGCGCTCGTGAACTCCGCCGGGCTGCGCGCTCCCCAAGTCGCTGCGTTCCTCGGCTACCCGCTCGACGGCGGGGTCGTGGGGGAGACGGAGGTGCCCGTCTTCCGTCAGCGCGTGAACCGCGGCGTCTACTACGACGTCATCGAGCCGGAGATCGCGCGGCTCGTGAGCCGCCCCGTCTACCCGCTGCCGGAGCACGCCGCGGGCGGGCTCGGCCTGCACCTGACCGTCGACACCGATGGCGGCGTCCACCTCGGGCCGAACACGGAGTGGCTCGATGAAGGCGCGGCGCTCGACTACCGGAACCCCGGGACGCCCGAGGTGCGCGCGCAGTTCCTCGCGGCGGCCCAGCGGTTCCTGCCCGGCCTCCGGGACGAGCACATCGCGCCGGGCCAGGTGGGGTACCGCCCGAAGCTCCAGCACCCCGGCGGCGAGCAGGCGGACTTCCTGATCTGGGAGGACCGGGGCTACGTCCACCTGGGCGGGATCGAGTCGCCCGGGCTCACCTCCAGCCTGGCGATCGCGCGCGAGGTGGCGGCGCTGCTGCGCTAGCGCGAGACCCGTCCGCTAGCCGCGCTCGACGCGGGCGTGCTAGAACGCGCCCGATCCGTGGGGACTCCGCGGGCGAGGAGGTGCGCGATGCCGATGGCCGACCTGGGCGACGTCCAGATCCACTACGAGATGCGTGGCGATGGGCCGCTGACCTACGTGTTCTGCCACGGCCTCGGGGGCTCGGGCGAAGGCTTCGAGCGCGAGGACATGGACTGGTACGCGCAGCACTTCCGCACGATTTCCTGGGACAACCGCGGCCTCGGGCGTTCCGGGCAGGCAAAGAAGTACAACCTGGGCCTCTACGCTGGGGACCTCGCGCGGCTGCTCGACCAGCTCGGCATCGAGCGGGCGGTCATCTTCGGCGTCTCCTGGGGCGGGGTGACCGCGATCAGGTTCGCGCTGGACCATCCGCAGAAGGTCGCGGCGCTCGTCCTCGACTCGACGTCGAGCGAGAGCAACGTCCTCGCGAGCGAGAACTGGTACATGCGCGGCGAGCTCGCCCGCCTCGGGGAGGCGGCACTGGCCGGCCGGCAGATGAAGCCGGCGTTCGAGGGCCACGCGACGGTGGACTCCGGCGTACAGATCCCGCAGGTGAAGCCCGAGCACCTCGAGTCGTACGTCGCGGAGTGCCGCACCGTGGCGGGGCTGCGGGAGCACCCCCTGACGCCCGAGCTGCACCGCATCACAGCGCCCACGCTCGTCGTCGGCGGCGGCAAGGACGCCGTCGCGGGTGCCGCCGGGTCGGTGATCATCTCGCGCCAGATCCCCGGCGCGCGGCTGGAGATCCTGCCGGACGCCGGGCACGGCACCTACCGCCTCGCGCGCGACGAGTACCGTGCGCTGCTGCGGGAGTTCCTCAAGGAGAAGGGATTGCAGTAGCCCCGACTCGATCTCGGAAAGCTCGCAATTCACTCCAGCCCGAAATGAGCGCGCCACCTACGCTGATCCGTGGGTGGCACCCGAGTGTTCACGACCAGACCGTGATTCCGGACGGCATCCGTTGTCGCCCGAGGGTCGCATTGAGAAATCGGCCGCTTCGCTTATAGTGCCGGCGAAGCTCAACACGTTCGCCGACCCCCGCCGGTCCTGCTGCAACCGGGCGGCCCGGGCGTCCCTGGACAGGACGTACGACGGCTGATGTCACAACGCAGGCAGCTCCTGGCGCTCCTGTTCGCGGTCTCAACTCCGATGCTCGTGCTAGCGGCGCTCTTCGTCGTGACGTCCGTGCGCGATGCCCGCGCGCGCGCCGAGGATGACGCGGCCTCCCTCGCCCGCGCCGGGGCGGTCGCCGCGGGCTCCTTCATCGACGGCAACATGCGCGCACTGCAGGCCACCGCTGCCGGCGTGCGCCACGCCTCGGGCATCAGCGTGGACGCGCTCCGCGAGGAGCTTCGCCTGCGCATGGAGGTGAACGAGGACTGGGACGGCATGAGCGTCGTCGACCATCGCGGCATCGTCCTCGCCGGTTCGCGCGAGGATTCTACGGGCGTCGACCTGAGCGGACGCGCCTACCTCCAGCAGGTCTTCGCGACGGGTCGCCCTGCCGTGAGCGACGGCGTCCTCACGATCGGCCAGGGTGTCCCCTCGATCCTGATCGCGGCGCCGGTCTACTTCGACGACGGCACCATGGGCGCGGTCGTCGGCCAGCTCACGTTACGTACGCTCGCGGGGGCGCTCACGAGCAGCCTCACCGTCGACGCCCGCGTGGGCCTGATCGACCGCTCGGGGCAGACGCTGGTGCACGCGGATCCGGCCCGGTCCGCTGTGCTCGCGAACGTCGCTGACCGCCCGGAGGTGCAGGCCGGCTGGGCCGGCGCGACCGGCACGATCGAGGTCGAGCGCGCCGGCACGCGCGTCCTCGTCGCGCACGCCCCGCTCTCCGATCTCGGGTGGGTGGTCACCGTCTCACAGGACTCCAGCGCCGCGTTCGCGAACGCGAACGACATCGCCACGCGCGGGATGCTCCTCCTGGCGATCGCTGTCCTCGCGGTGCTCGTGGGTGGCTGGTACCTCGGCGGCCGGCTGAGCCGCTCATACGCCGCGCTGCAGGAGTCGAGGGCGCGCGAGTCCGAGGCGCGCCAGCGCGCCGAGGCGGCCCTTCGCAGCCGCGACGAGTTCATCTCGATCGCGTCCCACGAGCTGCGGAACCCGGTCGCCGCGATCCGTGGGTTCGGACAGCTGATGCAGCGACGCATCGCGCGCGGCACGCTGGAGGGCAGCGACCTCCGCGAGTACGTCGACAGCATCGTGTCGTCGGGCGCCTACCTCTCCCGGCTGGTGGAGGACCTGCTCTCGGTCTCCCGCCTCGAGGGCGGGCGGCTGGACCTGCGGCTGACCGAGATGGACGTGATGGAGGTGATCCACCGCGCGTCGGTCGAAGCGCCGATCGACGGCCATCCGCTCCGCGTCACGCCGCCTCCGTCACCCGTCGTCACCACGCTCGATGCCGACCGCGTGACGCAGATCCTCGTGAACCTCCTCGAGAACGCCGCGAAGTACTCGCCGGCCGGCGGCGAGATCGCGGTCACGGTGTTCGTCGCGGATGGGCAGGCGCACCTCGCCGTCCGCGACGCCGGTATCGGGCTCCCGTCCCAGGAGCTGGCCCGGCTCTTCGCGCCATTCGGACGCGCGACGAACGCGCGGGACGCGAACATCCCCGGGCTCGGCCTCGGCCTCTACGTCTCGCGCCGGCTCGCCGAGGCGCACGGCGGCACCCTGACCGCGGCCAGCGAGGGCGAGGGGCGCGGGAGCACCTTCACGCTGGTCCTGCCGATCGTCGTCGCCGCGACGGACGGCAATGGCGCCGCACCGCCCGTCGGCGGCCAGACCGAACTGCCGGTCAGTGTCGAGGTCGCAGCTGGCGAGGGGGCGACCGCGTGAATCGGATCCTGATCGTGGAGGATGACGCAGCGATCCGCCGCCTCGCGCATGACCTGCTCGTGGATGAGGGCTATGCGGTTGTCGTGGCCGAGACGGGACAGCGCGGCCTCGACGCCCTGGCGGAGCACGCTCCCGACCTGGTGCTGCTCGACCTGATGATGCCGCACATGGACGGCGCGACGTTCGCACGCGAGATGGAACGGCGCTTCCGCCAGACGCCGATCGTCGTGCTGTCCGGCTCGCGCGACATCTTCGACATCGCCCGGGACCTGGGTGCGGCGGGGGCAATCCTCAAACCGTTCGACATCGACGACTTCGTCTCCACGATCCAGCAGCTGCTCCCGCGGGCCCCCGCTGCGGGTTAGAGCGGCGCGATAGACTCGACGCTGACGTACGCGTCTCCCCGCGCGCCGAGGTCCTCATGCAGGTGATCGATGGTCAGCTGATCTACTCGGCGACCGATCTCGTCGGCTTCATCGAGTGCGCCCATCTCGCGAACCTCGACCGTGCGGTCGCCGAGCGCCGGCTCGAGCCGCCGCGGGAGAAGGACCCGGTCCTCGAGCGGATCGCCCAGCGCGGCACGGAGCACGAGCAGCGCTTCCTCGACGACCTCCGCACGGCGGACGGTTCACTGCGCGTCGAGGTGATCCCCGACGGCGACCGCGACCTCCCCTCCGCCGAGCGGCTCGCGCGAGGCCGCGCGCCTACCCTGAACGCGATGCGGTCGGGGGCGGACGTGATCTACCAGGCCGTCCTCTACGACGGCCGCCGGCAGGGCTACGCGGACTTCCTGCGCCGCGTCGAGACGCCGAGCGACCTCGGCGGCTGGTCCTACGAGGTGTGGGACACGAAGCTGGCGCGGAGCGCGAAGGCGTCCGCTGTCCTCCAGCTCTGTCTCTACTCGGAGATGGTGACGGCGATGCAGGGGCGCGCGCCCGATCAGATGCACCTGGCCCTGGGCGGTGTCGAGGCGAAGACGGCGTCGTTCCGCGTCGCGGACTACGCGGCGTACTACCGCCTCGTCGTCTCGCAGCTGGAGGCGCACCTCGCGCGCAACGAGGCCGTTCCGCCCGGCGAGGCCGTGCCGTCGACGCCGGAGCCGACCGACCACTGCGCCGTCTGCCGGTGGTCGCGGCGATGCACCGATGAACTGCGCGCGGCCGATGACCTCTCGCGCGTGGCGGGGCTTTCCGCGCGTCAGCGGAAGGGCCTAATCGAGGTCGCGATCCCGACGCGCACGGCGCTCGCGCGCACCGAGACGCTGCCGGCGGACGTCCCGGGCGCCAGCCGCGCCGCGCTCGACCGCGTGCGGGAACAGGCGCGCGTCCAGGTGGAGGGCGAACGCCTCGGCCGCCCGTACTTCGAGCGCATCGCGCCGCCCCGCAACCGGGAGGGCGTCTTGCTGCCGAACTTCGGGCTGGGCATGCTCCCGGCGCCGTCGCCCGGGGACCTCTTCTTCGACATCGAAGGCGATCCGTTCTACAGCTCGCCGGACGCGGACGGCGTCGACTATCTCTTCGGGGTCATCGAGCCCGGCGAGCGGGACGCCTCGGGTGAGCCTCGCTTCCACGCCTTCTGGGCCATCGATGCCGGCGAGGTCACCCCCGCCGCCGAGCGCCGCGCGTTCGAGCAGTTCATCGACGTGGCGATGGACCGGCTGCGTCGCGACCCCGGGATGCACGTCTACCACTACGCCCCGTACGAGCCGACCGCGGTGAAGCGTCTCGCGGGGCGGTACGCCACGCGCGAGGCGGAGGTGGACGAGCTGCTGCGCGGCGGCGTCTTCGTCGACCTCTACCGCGCGGTGCGACAGGGGATCCGCGCCGCCGTGGAGTCCTACTCGATCAAGAAGCTGGAGCCGCTCTACGGCTACGGCCGTTCGGTCGACCTGCGGGACGCGGGGACGAGCATCGTCGAATTCGAGACATGGCTGGAGCTGGGTGACACCGGCGAGCCGGGCCGCGAGCGTGAACGCCTGCTCGCGGACATCGAGGCGTACAACCGCGACGACTGCGTCTCAACGTGGCGGCTGCGCGACTGGCTCGAAGAGCAGCGGGCCGCGCTCGACGGCGAGCTCGTCGCCGAGACGGGCGAGGGGCTGCCTCGCGCGCGGGTCATCGAGCCGGAGCAGCGCGAGGCGAGCGAGCGCCAGCAGCGCATCGCCGACCTCGCGGCGCGGCTGGTGGAGGGCGTCCCGGACGAGGGGCGCACACCGGAGCAGCGGGCGCGCTGGCTGCTCGCGCAGATGCTCAACTGGCACGCGCGGGAGCAGAAGTCGTTCTGGTGGCGCTACTTCTTCCTCATGAACGAGCTGACGGACGACGAGCGCCGCGAGGAGTCGGACGCGCTCGGCGAGCTGACCTACGAAGGTGTGGTGGACACGGTGAAGCAGTCCCTGGTCCACCGGCTGCGGTTCCCACCGCAGGACCACAAGCTGCGCGTGGGGGATTCACCACACGACCCCGTGACCGGCCGCGCCGCCGGCGAGATCGTCGCCATCGATGACTCCGGGTACGTCGACCTGAAGCTGGGCAAGCGCAGGCCGCCGCCGAGCTGCACCTCCCTCGTCCCGCACGACCTCATCCCGCCGAAGCCGAAGCCGGAGGCGATCGAGCGCCTCGCGGAACACGTGCTGGCTCGAGGGATCGAGGGTCCGGGCCGCTTCCGCGTCTCGCGCGATCTGCTGCTGCACGCGCCGCCTCGGTTCCACGCGGGCACGCTGGAGCCCGCGATCGGCGAGCTGGCCGAGGAGGTCGCTCGACGCCAGGTGCTGGAGCTCGACGCGAGCTACCTCGCGATCCAGGGGCCGCCGGGCTCGGGGAAGACGACGGTGGGCGGCAAGATGATCGCGGACCTGGTCGCCGTGGGGCGGACGGTGGGCGTCACCGCCGGCAGCCACAAGGTCATCGGCAACCTCCTCGACGCCGCCGCCGAGGCGGCCCGCGAGCGCGGGCTCCGCATCGCCATCGGCCAGAAGGGCGACGGCGACGGGCCGACGTGCGCTTCGGCGATCGACCTCCCCGACAACGCCGACCTTGCCGCTGCTCTTGCGGATGGCTCCGTACAGGTCGCCGGTGCGACCACCTGGTCGTGGGCGCGCGAGGAGATGGAAGCCAGCGTCGACGTGCTCTTCATCGACGAGGCCGGGCAGATGTCGCTGGCGGACGCCCTCGCGGCGTCGCTGGCCGCGGAGAGCGTGGTCCTGCTCGGTGACCCGCAGCAGCTCGATCAGCCGCTCCAGGGCACGCACCCTCCGGGGGCGGAACGCTCGGCGCTGGCGCACGTGCTCGACGGCGCCTCGACGATGCCGGCGGCGGTCGGGCTGTTCCTCGACGGCACGTGGCGCCTCCACCCGGCGATCACGGACTACACGTCCGAGGTGTTCTACGAGGGCCGCCTCCATTCCCATCCCGGCCGCGACCGGCAGCGAGTCGCCGCGCCGGACTCACCGCTCGACGGCGCCGGGCTGCGCTTCGTCCCGGTCCTCCATCGCTCGAACTCGAGCGAGTCGGTCGAGGAGGCCGGGGCGATCGAGGAGATCCTCGACGCCCTCCTCGTGCCGGGGGCGACCACGGTGAACGCGGCCGGGGAGGCGGAGCCGCTGAGCGCGGACGATGTGCTGCTGATCACGCCGTACAACGCACAGGTGCGGCTGCTCGAGGAGGTGCTGGGCAGCCTTCGGATCGGGACAGTGGACAAGTTCCAGGGGCAGCAGGCGCCGATCTCGATCTACTCGATGGCGACGAGCTCGGCGCTGGAGGCGCCACGGGGGATGGAGTTCCTCTACAGCCTCAACCGGCTGAACGTGGCGACCTCGCGGGCGAAGAGCGTGGCGGTCGTCGTCGCGAGCCCGGAGCTGCTGCTGGCCCGGTGCCGGACGCCCCGGCAGATGCGGCTGGTGAACGCCCTCGCTCGGCTCGTGGAGCTGGCGCGGTCGGGGGGCGGGCGGCCGGACTAGCCGGTCGCGCGGCGGACGATCCGCACGAGCTCGTCCAGGTCGAAGGGCTTGTGGATGACGGCGATGGCGCCGATCTCCTTGCCCACCTCGCGCGCCTCGCTCGATCCTGAGAGCACGACCACCGGGATCGCCGACCCGTCCGCACGCTGCCGCCGGACGAACTCCTGGCCACTCATCCCGGGCATCCGGAGGTCCACGATCATGAGGTCGGGCCGCTGCACGCCGATGCGGTGAAGGGCGTCCTCACCCGACGGTGCAGCCATCACGCTGAAGCCCTCGTCGGTGAGGGTGTCCACCACGAGGTGGCGGATCAGGGCCTCGTCATCGACCACCAGGATGTTCGCCACAGCCACCACTTCCGAGGGACTCAACGGGGAGCGCCAGGTCGCGGATCAAGCACGGGACGCAGGTCATGCAACCCGTGGAGCAACGGCCACGCCGTCACACGATCACTATCGGCACCGGGGGTGACGTCAAGCATCATCATGCGCTGATCTGGCTACGGTCGCTGCCCATCGTCGGCGCGCGCCGACACGAGGCGCCACAGATCGCTCGGCGCTGCCTTGCCTCACGGATCTGATCGCTGCCGCCCTCCTCTGCGGGAGCGAGGATATGGGCCCGCCGCCCTGGGGCGGTGTCATTTGCATCCCAAAACCGCATCGAACGACCAGTCTCAGGCCCAGATTCAGGGTTTTCCCTGACGAAGAAGATGCCCGCGCGGCCGCGTCCACCGTCCCGCGGGCACGTCGGGGTCCGATAGGAGCAACAGGGAGGCCACCCGCGTTGTCGTGGCCTCCCGGTGCAGGGACGTGCGTGCGCCTGCGTGCGATGACCTCCGGGGCCGCGAGGCCGTTCGGGAACGTCACGTGGAACGATCGGTTCGTGTACGCGGGGCCATCGAGGCCCGGTCGCAGCGCGCGTTCCTGCGTCGCCGAGCGTGACGACGAGTGCTCGGTCGTGACCGCCAGGGGCGTCCCGCTCGAGCGTGTCGGCCCGTCGGTGTGACGCGCCAGACCTCGTTCAGCGTGAGCCGCCTCCGTCGCGATCCCCGGCGACGAGAACGGGCCTCAACCATGATGGCGGCGAGCATGAACGTCAGCCGCGCAACCCGGCAGGGACGGAGGAGCCCCGCTACCGCAGCCCGCTACCGCAGCCCCGCTACCACAGCCCCGCCAGCACCCTCCAGAGATCGTGGTGGTCGTCCGTCCACAGCACGTCCGCGCCGTCGTCAGGGATCGGCTCCAGTACCCCGGCATCGAGGCCGGCCTCGAACGGCACTGTCGTCTCCGCCAGCAGCACCCAGGTGCTGTGCAGCGCCGCGGGCCCCTGGGGACGATCATCGCGATACGCCGATGCCAGCCCGGCCTCGCGAGCCACCGGTCGCAGCACTCGCCACAGGGCGAGGTGGCGGTTCGAGATATGAACCGCGATCACCCCGCCCGCCGCGAGCCGTTCCCGGTACATCTCGAATGCCTCCACCGTCAGCAGATGCGCGGGGATCGCATCGCCACTGAACGCATCCAGTACGAGCACGTCGTAGAGGTCCTCGCCCGCGGTGTCCTCGAGCACGAGTCGGGCGTCTCCGATCACGACGTCCACCGTGGCCCCTCGCCCGCGCGCGTCCGCGAGGTAGGAGAACCGGTCCGTCGCGATCTCCGGCACCAACGGGTTCACGTCGATAAACATCCAGTGCTCCTCGTTGCGGGCGTACGCCGCGAGTGTCCCCGTGCCCAGCCCCACCACCGCCACGCGGAGCGGACGCGTGCGCATCTCCGCGTGGCTCGTGAGCGCGATCCCCGCGCCCGAGGTCTCCGTGTAGTAGGCCGTCGGCGTCATCGCCAGCGACGGATCGTCGTACTGCGACCCGTGGAGCGTGCCGCTGTGCACCAGCGTTGTCATCGGACGCCCGTCGAGGTCCACGTCCGGCTGCACCGTCACCACGCCGTAGAAGTTCCGATACCGCACGCCGTCCCCGTCGGCGCGCGTGGTGAGAACGATCTGCGCCCCCACCAGGAGCAGCATCGCTGTGACGCCGATGGCGCCGCGCCTCCGTAGCGTTGAGGCGTCGAGCCGCCGGACGAAGCGCCACTCCCGCTGCCGGGCGATGAGGAACAGCAAGGCGACGGCAGCCACGCCTACCTGTAGGTCCCATCCGCCCGGGAACAGCAGGGGCGCCGCCACCGCCACGAAGCTCCCGCCCAGCGCACCTCCGAGGGCGACCGCCACGTAATACGTCGTCAGGTGACGGGGTGCCGGACGGATCCGCGCCGCCTCCCCGTGCACCACCATGCACCCGGCGAAGACCACGAACGCGTGCAGCGCGAACGCCACGGACAGCGTGAGGAACGGCCCCGTCTGGAGGTACAGCGCGTAGTACGCCGCTGCCGCGAACAGGCCCCCGAAGACCACCGGGTCATAGAGCCGGTCCCGGAAGAACGCCACGATCCACGTCGCCAGGTAGATCGCGAGCGGCGTCACCCACAGGAACGGGAACCCCGCCACGTCGTTCGAGAGCGACGCGGTCGCAGCGCCCAGGTGCGCCGTGCCGGTCGCCGCAAGCGCGACGACAAGCAGTGCCCGTCCTCGCGTCAGCAGTCCGTCCCTCGCGCCAGGGCCGCCCTCCTCGCTCGCGAACTCCAACCCCGAGGGAGCCACCGCGCCCGACGCGACCGTCGCTTGCCGCCCGAAGCGCCACGCGAGGAGCGCGATGCTCGCTGCCGCCAGCACGTACGCCACCGACCATGCGTACGCTTGCATCCTCAGACCGACGAGCGGCTCCACCAGCGTCGGATACGTGAGCAGCCCCGCGAGCGCGCCCGCGTTCGAGACGGCGTACAGCACGTATGGCGGGCGAGCAGGCGGCACCATGCTGTACCAGCGCTGCAGCAGCGGGCTGGCGGTCGCCAGCAGGAGGTAGGGCGCACCGACCGTCGTCGCCAGGATCAGCAGCACCCGCCACACCGGCGCCTCTACCCCGCTGGGGCGCAGGCCGTCCGGAGGCAGGATCGGGAGCAGCAGGGCCGCCGCGGCCAACGCCGCCACATGGAGGAGCGCCTGCCGCCGCCCCGACAGCCACGTCGCCAATACGTGCGAGTACAGGTACCCCGCCAGCAGCATCACCTGGAAGAACAACAGCGAGGTGATCCACACGCTGGCTGATCCCCCGAACCACGGCAGGATCAGCCGCGCCCCGATCGGCTGCACCAGGAAGATCAGGAACGACGATACGAACGTGACGGCGACGAACACCCCGCGCCAGAGTGCGGATCGATGCCGTGGAGGTTCGTGGGCCACCGTCGCCTCGCTGCGGGAATCCGCGGAGTATAGCCGCGATCGGGGGTGACCCCGCTCCGGATACCCCGGCTACGCGCACCGTCAGGCCTCGCCGTGATGTAGGCGACGGAGGACCTCGACATCGTGATCGTGCCGACGTTGACTCGCACGGCGCCGAAGCGCGGGACCTGAGGCGTGTGAGCCACTGCGCGACGCCGCGTTCCCCCCGCACTGGAGCCTCACCAGCGTTCCTCGGACACCCCGTTGGCTTCAGCGCCGGTGAGAAGCCGCTTCCGCACTCGATGCAAAGAGTGGGCGAGCCCTTCGGGGCAGATGGTGTTCCGGGTCGAGTTCGTCGCAGCGGTCGAGCCTCGAGGATCCCGGACGACAGGGGAGCCCGCCGTGAGGCGGGCTCCCTTCGCCACGTGAGGGTCACGCTCGGAGCGGCACTGAAGCCCTCAGCGTCATGCTCCGGTCAGTGACCCCTCTCCAAGACGATCACCTCGGTCGGCCCGGCGAGGCCCCCGGGGAACGCATCGTTGAACCGATCGTTCCTGAACGCAGGGCCATCGACGCCCACGTGGACGTACCCGCCGTCACCGCCGCGGACCCACGCGCCCGAACCGCCTGCAGACTCGACGGCGTCTACGAGCTCATCCGCAGTGCCACCGGTGAAGACGGCCACACCGGTGCCCGAAGCGTCGAACACCGGATCAGATGCGAATCGTCCGTTCCCAGCGCCCGAGCCGCCGGCGCCACCGCTACCACCGGCGCCACCGCTACCACCGCTACCGCCCGAGCCACCGCTGCCGCCGGCGCCACCAGGGCTGCTGGTGACTTCCACGGTGATGGTCGTTGAGTGCGCCGTGAACGAACCAAGGTCGGAGCCGAGAAGCGTCACGGTCGGGACGTTCGCGGTCAGCGTGTACGTCCCGGCGACGGTCGGTCGCCAGTTGTAGCCGTAGACGACGCGCCCGGTGGCGTTGAGTTCCGCGCCAAAGGGGATCGAGACGGAGGCTGGGCCGGTGATGGTGAGGGTCACTCCGGCGTTCCATACACCGACCTCCGGGTACGGTGTGACGCCGACCCCGTCGTTCGTCCCATACGCGGACTCACGGTCGAGCAGCTCAGGCTGCAGCTTCTCGACGCTGAATCCGGTCATCGGGTAGGCGGGCGCGTCGGCGAGAAGCGCCAGCTCCACCCGGACGGGGTGGCCCGCGGCGAGCGATGCCGTCCCCGCGAGGTTGTCGCCCCACGCGGCAGTCGCCGTCACCGTGTTGTCGGCGGCCACGGCGCAGTCCGCCTGCCAGGCGGCCTCGCCCTGGACCCAGTAGCCCGGGAATACGGTGGAGACGGAGCCGGGGTCGGGCGGGACCGTGTCGTCGCCGTCGGTGCAGGCCAGGCTTCCGACTCCTACCGCTGGCACGAAGATTGTCGGGACGGAGAGGTTGTTGCCGAGCCCCGGCTCTTCAGCGAGCGACAGAGCTGGCCAGCTAGCAGAGATCACTGCAGCCAGGATGAGTGAGCGAATACTGAGTCGTTTCCAGTTGAGTATTGGCATCAGATACCTGCCTCCGACGACCCCGTATCCACGAGGTGAGACATAGCGCTTCCAGGGCCAGCAGAGGTGAAGGTCGGGTTCGCGGCCCTTGGCCCAGGCCGCTCGACTACTCGTCCCGGCCGAGCAGCGAGTCCGGCACGGCGATCTCCGCGGGCGCGCTCGCGACGACGAAGACCACGCTGAACGGCCCAATGCGAACGGGCCGGGAGAGCCACGGCGGTCCGGACGGCGCGGTGACTTCCCACGAACCGGCGGCCGCGTCGAAGTAGAACACCGCGCTGATCGCCTCGCCGGGAGCGGCGAGGGCTCCCGCGAGTCCGACGGGATCGCGCGTCGCCACCGGGAGCACGTTCAGTCCGGGATGCAACTCGGTGACGCGGAGCCTCGGGGAGTCGGCGAGAAACGCCGGCACGGCCACCCGCACCGATCGCTCGCTGACCACCACCAGTGCCTCGCCCTTCACGAGACGCTCCGCTGTGTCCAGCCCGACTTCCTGCCCGAAGGGCGTCAACCGATGGACATCCGTCGGCGACACCCCGAGGCGCTTCGCGAAGTCCGCGACCCGCGTGCCATCCGCGCCCGTGAACACGATCGGATTCCGCCCCCCGCGGAGGGTGACGACCTGCCGACCCAGCTCGAACACGCCGAACAGGCTCAGGTGATCGGTCTCGAAGGTCAGCACGCCCTTCTCGACGACCGAGGGCAGTTCGACCCACGTCCGCGATCCCTCATCCCAGCGCATCGCACGCGGCGTCGAGCTGCCAGAGGTTCCCCGGGGGAGTTCGATCGAGACCGAGACGTAGCCTTCGAGCGCGATCGCATCGCCCGTCCGCGCGTCATGCAGCGTGATGACGAATGCCCGGCCGTCGGCCGCCAGGGCCGTCGTCCCTTCCGGGTAGTTCGGGTTACCGGCGGCATCTTCGAGCCGTACCTCGCTCACCGTGAGCAGCACACGGTCATGCCCGGCCACGAGGGTCGAAGGGACCTC
Organism: Dehalococcoidia bacterium; assembly: GCA_050250415.1. Taxonomy (GTDB): domain Bacteria; phylum Chloroflexota; class Dehalococcoidia; order UBA2979; family UBA2979; genus W-Chloroflexi-9. Next base: position 129,691 of record JBFWOO010000006.1, read on the forward strand.
CACGCGCACCGAGCCATCACCGCTCGTCCAAGACAACGCGGCCCCGTCCGAGGGCACATCCTGCGCCTCATCGATCGATCCGCTGCGGGCGGGCATGGGCGTCCCACTCACGGGAGGCTCCACGTGGTACTGGTTCGTGATGGTCACCACGGTGTCGAAGTTGACGACCCAGTCCGCGTTCAGCACGGACACCGTCGAGCCGTCCCCGGTCGGCGCCTGCGTGACGGAGCACTCGGAACCGCGCAGTACCTCGACCTCAGCGCTGTCGCCCGCCCCGAGCAGGAACGTGCGCGGCTCCGCCTGGTCAGTGCACGAGAGGCTGTCCTCGTATGACGCGCCCGCGGGCGCGATCCCGACGCCGGACGTCGCCACGTCCTGGCGTAGCGTGATCGTCGCGACGCGCGAGAGCGAGAACCGCGCCTGAAGTTCGGCTCGCCACTGTGAACCCGCTCCGCCGTCGCAGCCTCCCTCGTCCTCCTGGTGGTCGGTGCTCTCGATGCAGGCCGTCCCGGCCTCGATGTGGCTCTCCGCGCAGCCGCCCTCGTCGCCGTCTTCACAGCGGGAGTCCGCGCCCTCGTGGCCGCCGGCGCAAGCGCCCTCGTCACCTTCGTCGCCGTCTTCGCAGCCGGAGTCCGCGTCCTCGTGGCCGCCATCGCAAGCGCCCTCGTCACCTTCGTCGCCATCTTCGCAGCCGGAGTCCGCGTCCTCGTGGCCGCCATCGCAAGCGCCCTCGTCGCCTTCGTCGCCGTCTTCGCAGCCAGAGCTACCGTCGCCGTGACCACCACCGCTCCCGCCACTTCCGTCCTGGCCGGCATGGTCGCCCGTGCAGGCACCGCCACCGCCCCACGGGGGGCCGTTCCGTTCCACCTCGAGGACGCTGTACTCGTCGACGGTGGCGATCGGCAGCCCGTTCGCGCGCACGGTGACGTCGACGTGGTCCGTCGCGTTCGCGGGATCGTCGGTGGCGCTGAACTCGGTCAGCACCGTGCGCTCGGGGCTGCCGAACCGACCGATCGTCAGGCGGTATGTCCCGGCTCGAATCGAGGTGAGGACGACCTCGACGCCCCATGTGTCCGATGTCGCGTCGTAAGCGAGCGTGGCGGTTCCGCCGGCGGTCGGGTTATTGCGAGGTCGATCGTCGGGCGTGCCCGACTGGCCGTCGGGCCCCTCGCACAGCACGGCGGAGAACACAGCGTGCTCGGTGGTCTGCCACGAATCGTCGACCTGGGCGCTGACGAGCGTTCCGTGCGGGACGCGATAGGCCAGCAGCCCCAGTACGAGGAGCAACAACGTGGCGTACGCATGCGGCCGGGGGCGGGCAGGACGGGGTGGCATGAGAGACCCTCACGAGGGACTGCTGACCGTCGCAGCGCGCCAACCCCGCACCGCCGCGACGCCCTGGACGGAGGCGACGCATCGAGCGTCGTGACCCCGCCTTGACGATGGGAGCGGTGCGGACGGTGCACGCCCAGACATCCGGCGTGCACCGCCCGCACCAGCTCCCCTAGTTCACCGTGACGTTCACGCTCCACGTGCCCGCCGCCGGATCGCTGGTCCCCGGACGGACGTAGTTCAGCGTGATCGACGTCGATCCCGCGGACACCGCCCGTCTCGGGCTGCACGGTAGGAGCGGCTGCGTCCAGCAGACATTGGCAGAACGTCCCGACGCCGCCCGACGGTCGTCCTCAAGTGGCGACGGTCACTCGTGCATGGCTGCAGCCGTCACCATCTCTCCACCTCCGCGCTACCGTCGGGCCTGCTCCACGAGCGCGACATCGGCGCGCCCGGCGAGGAGTTGACGCGGGGCCGCTTCCCGGCCCCAGCACCCCGTGAGTGACCGAGGATCGCGAATCGGGTCGTGCCTGCCGGTCGCTGGGCTCCTTCCCCGCGCCTTCCTCCTCGGCTGCCTACTTCCGACTCTTCGGAGCCGCCGTCATCTTCGCGTTGCTCCCGCGCCGGGGTGGTGCGGTCGCCGGGCCCCGTGACGCGAGGGAGCGTCGTCGGCGCTTTCAACCTCCGATCGAACCTGAAATACTCGCCCGTGGGCCCGTAGCTCAGCGGTAGAGCAGTGGACTTTTAATCCATCGGTCCAGGGTTCGAATCCCTGCGGGCTCACCACCCCGTCTCGAGGACGCGATGACTACCGACGACCTCCTCGGCCCTGACGAACGCGACGAGGTGGCGTGCATCATTCCGGCCGCCCTTGGCGCCGGGCGGCGCGCGGAGCTGGAGACGCTCTACCTGGAGGCGCGGGTGGCCGGCCTCTGCCGCGAGGGCGCCATCGAACTGCTCCGGGATGCGATCGCGCGCTAGCTCGGCGCCCCGAGCCTTACTGGCCGGTCACCCCTGGCGGCAGCGCGTCGATGACGGCCTGGGGCACGTCGACGACGAGCAGGTCCACCTCATCCGTCGTGCCGAAGCCGCACGCCGGCCGGTTGGGGTCGAGCGTCGTGCTGCCCTCGAGGGAGACCGCGCTGGCGGCGTGGTAGTGCTCCTTCTCGCACGCGTCCGGCAGGGCGACCGTGAACTGGATCACCGGGTAGTGCTCGCCCTTGTGGACGAGGACCTCGAGACGGACGTAGCCCTCGCGCGCGGGCTCACTCAGGTCGAAGACCACGATGTATCCGTCGCCCACGGTGACCTGCGTGGAGGCGGCCGCGGGGGTCGCCGTGACCGGCGTCTCCGTGGGCAGCTCCGTGATCGGCGTGGCGGTCAGGTCGAAGCTGGTCACGCAGTTGAACTCGAAGACATAGTCGTCGCGATTCTGCGCCACGCCATTGCTGTTGGCCGGGGCCTGGTTGCCATCCAGGGCGATGCGACCGCGCTCGGAGGCGGTGTAGCGCCAGTGCACGCGGACCGTCGCGGTGCCGGGCTCGTTCGCCTGGACGGGCACGGTGATCGTGTTCGCGAACGGCCACTGGCCGTCACCGATGCGTGACGCGCAGCCCTCGACGTCCAGGACCAGCGTCGGCTGGACGGACGTGTCCATGTCCGCATCGAACCGCACGAGCACGAAGCTCTGATCCCCGACGATGAGCGGGAGCTCCGGCATGGTGCCGGTGACGGCCGGCGACAGCACCGTGCCCGCGCCGGGGCTGCCATCCTGGTGGCGGAAGCCGGCGGAGAAGCCGCCGGCGCCGAAGGCGGTCGACGCCTCGCGTAGCGATCCGCGACCGTCTTCGCCGGTCAGTCGTTTCCAGAGGCGGTTGGTGTCCGGGGTGGCGATGGCGCAGCTCGTCGTCGGCTCGTAACCGAAGAACTCACGCGCCGCGAACGAGCCCGCGAGGGTGATGGAGTGGCACGAGGCGGAGTGGACGATGGTCTCCGCGCTCTTCCAGTTCTTCCGGATGCCCTGCGGCGTGACGTTGAGCCACCAGGTGCCGTTCGCCTCCTGCCACCAGGCGATGTCGCCGGCATCGTGCTGGGTGCGGAGCCGTCCCAGCGCCTCGGAGGCGTCCGCCTCGCGTGCGAACGATTGGATGGCGATGCCGTTCGCGCTGCTGTGGGTGGCGAAGTAGACCGCGCCGGACTGGCTCGTCCGGAGGAACGCCTCCCACGCGGAACCCGCCGGCTGTGCGACGTTGTAGAAGTTGTACAGACGGACCTCGTATCCCTCCTTCGACAGCGCGTCGATGAAGCCCTGCGAGTCCGTGTAGTAGAGGGTGACGAAGACCCACGCCTTCCGGGAGGCTGGTGTCTTCGCGGGGAGCCCGCCCGCCTGCTCGTCCAGCAGCGGCGGTGCGAGGTAGTGTCCGGCGCCCGCGATCAGCTGCGGGCGCGCCTCTCGCTCCCCGCCCGGGACGCCCCTCGGCAGGGTGGAGGGGAGGGCGCGCGCGGCGTCCGCCCGTGGCTCGTAGTGCTCGATGATCTCCTCGACGATGACGTCGTCGTCATAGAGCGCGGACAGCGCCTCGCGTCGCGCGTCGCCGTCGAGCGTCATCGCGGCGTCGGTCTCCTGGAGGAGCTCCTCGACGCGGTCGGCTGCGACCAGGATCGTCGTCCCGCCGGCCGAGACGACGAGGCCGCCGCCCGCCTCGAGGTGGGCGCGGATCGTAGTCGCGGTCTCTTCGGCGGCAGCGGTGCGCTGGCCGTCCGTGGCGTTGCGCGGGGCGGCGTCGGGCGGCTCCGGCACGAGCGAGGCCGTGAAGCCGTCGCGGTCAGTGATCGCGATCTCGATGACGCCGTCCCGGGTGTTCGCCGCGATGTCGCCGACGTCCGGGCGCGCGCCGACCTGCGCGAGCACCGCACGGACGCCGTCGTCGCCACCGCCCGCCTCGAGGTAGGCGAGGCGCGCGAGCTCCACGAGCCCGAACGCGTCCAGCGTTGCCGACTCATCGACCGGGGTGATCTCGGGCGCCGGGGGAGCGGCGAACGAGACGGTGGGCACGTTGTTCACCGTCACCGTCGCGCCGTCCACGGCAACGGTGTAGGGCGGTGCGACGAGGGCGCCGGACGCGATCAGACGCGGAAGGTCGGCGTCGACCGCAACGGCGGGTGACGCCTCGGCGCCGGCCCCCTCGGTGTCGCCTCCGCTGCAGGCGATGACTGAGGCGGCGAGCAGCAGGAGGGCGAGGGTGGGCAGCCCGAGGCGGCCACGACCACGGATGCGATGCAGCACGTTGGTCATGGCGTTCCCTCGTTCCCCTCGGCGCGCACGGAGGAGTGCAGACGCCGCAACCGGCGGAATGTAACAGCGCTGCGGGCCGACTGGACGACGGGTTTCTGACGTGAACGGGCGCGCACCGACCGCATCCTGTCGTGAAGTTGTTGTTTGGTCGCCAGCAGGCCTCCAGAGCAGGGTTTCCGAGTGGGGACGCGGCGCGACTGTTTCGAAGGTCACGGAGATGAAAAGGCAGAGCTGGGACGCGTCGCGTCTCGGCGCGTCTGGCGGGAGCTTTCACATGGAACAGATCGTTCGCCGGGTCGAAGGCCTGGCACTGCGGACCAAGCTCATCGGGATCCTCGTGGTCCCGATCCTCGTGGTCGTCGCGCTGGCGTCGATCGAGGTGGTGAGCAAGTGGAACGACGCCCAGGGCGAGGAACACGCCTCGACACTGGCGCAGTTCTCCATCCACCTCGCCGAGGTGGTGGACCGAGCGCAGCTCGAGCGCGGTGCATCACTGCTCGCGCTGGAGGGTGGCTCCACGGCAGCGTTGAGCGACGCGCGGGCCGAGACGGACCACGCCGTCGAGGAGTTCCAGGCGTTCTACGCCGACTTCGACCGCAGCTGGCTGGACGCTGAGTTCGCGAGTGAGCTCGAGCACCTGTCGACCGGGGTCGAGGGCTTCGGGGGGATCCGCGCCAGCGTGGACGCCGGCACCGTCACCTCGACCGAGGCCAGCGGCGCCTACACCGAGTGGGTACACGAGGCGCTCGTCGTCCTCGAACACTCGGCGCGCTTCTCGCCGGACGCCCACCTCGCGATCCGCTTCCTCGCCGCCGCCAACCTCGCCGAGGCGAAGGAGCGGCTCGCGCAGGAGCGGGCGCTGCTGACGGCCGTGTTCACCCGCGACGCCCTGGCGGCGGGTGAGTTCGACCGGCTGATCGAGCTCGACGCGCAGCGTCACGCCTTCCTCGACTCGTTCCTCGCGAGCGCCCTCCCGGAGGACGCGGCGTACTTCAACGAGACCGTGACCGGGCCTGACGTCGAGCGCGCCGAGGAGTACCTCTCGCTCGCGCTCAACAGCGGTCCGGAGGGCGCCGGGTTCGGCGTCGCGCCGGAGGACTGGTTCGCCGCCGCGACGGCGCGCGTCAACCTCCTCGGTGCGGTCGACGAGCACACCTACGAGGGCATCGCCCACGACTCGCACGCCGCGGCCGTGACCGCGCAGCGCGAGGTGTACGTCTTCGCCGGCCTCGCCATCGCGGCGCTGGTGTTCGCGGGCGTCTCCGCCTGGGGCGTGATGCTGGGCATCACGCGGCCGATCAGCCGCCTCCGCGCGGCTGCCGAGGGCATCGCCCTCGGCGACACCGAGCAGAAGGCCGAGGCGTCCTCGAACGACGAGATCGGCGCGCTCGCGAAGTCGATGACCGAGATGATCGACTACCTGGGTTCGATGGCGACCGCGGCGGACCACGTCGCGGTGGGCGACCTCTCGCTCGCGGTGATGCCGCGTGGCGAGCAGGACCGGCTGGGCAACGCCTTCGTGCGGATGCAGCAGTACCTGACCGGCGCCACGAACACGGCGACCGCGATCGCGAACGGCGACCTCACGGTCGACACCCCGCTCGCCTCCGAGCGTGACGCGCTCGGCGCGGCGCTGCGCCAGATGGTGAACTCGCTCCGCGAGGTCCTCTCCGAGGCCGGCTCGGCCGCTGCCGCCCTGACCGTGGCCCGCGCCGACCTGTCGCAGGCCGCCGACGAGGCCGCCCGTGCGACCACCGAGGTGGCGCGTGCGTCCGGCCAGGTCGCGCAGGGCACGACCCAGCAGGCGGAGGGCGTCGAGTCTGTCGCCAAGGCGATGGACGAGCTCAACCGCCAGGTGGAACAGCTCAGCCGCGGCGCCGAGCAGCAGCTGCGCGCCGTGGAGTCCGCCTCCGAGGTCGGCAGGGAAACCGGCCGCGCGTCCGGCGAGATGGCGGAGCAGACCCGCCGCGTCGCCCAGTCCGCCGAGGAGACCGGCACCCTCGCCCGCGAAGGCGCGACCGAGGTGGTCCGCGCGGTGGACGGCATCGGCCGCATCAAGGTGACGATGGACACCGCCTCCCAGGAGATCGCCGCCCTCGGCGAGCGCTCCAAGGAGATCGGCAAGATCATCTCCACCATCGAGGACATCGCGTCCCAGACGAACCTGCTGGCGCTGAACGCCGCCATCGAGTCCGCCCGGGCCGGTGAGCACGGCCGTGGCTTCGCGGTCGTCGCGGACGAGGTCCGCCAGCTCGCGCAGCGTGCGTCCAACGCGACGCGGGACATCGCGAACCTCATCGCGGCCGTCCAGACGAGCGTCGAAGCGTCCGTCCGCGCGGTGAGCGAGGGCGAGCGCGAGATGAACGTCGGCATGGAGGCCGCCGGCAGCGCGGGGCAGGCCCTCGAGCGCATCCTGGAGGCGGTGGACGCCGTCGGGACCGAGATCGCGAGCGTGGCTACCCGGGCGGAGGACCTGCAGCGCTCCGGCGATGCGCTCCTCAAGCAGCTGGACGAGGTGCGCGATGTGGCGCAGGGGACGTCGCAGTCCGCTTCCAACATGCGCACCATCGCCTCGGACACCAACGACACGGTGATCTCGATCGCCGCCGTCGCCCAGGAGAACTCGGCCGCGGCCGAGGAGACCTCCGCGTCCGCCGAGGAGATGTCCGCCCAGGTGGAGGAGATCACCGCCTCGACCTACGAGCTCGGCTCGATGGCCGACCGCCTGCGCGAGCAGATCTCCCGGTTCCGCCTCCCCGGCGAGCAGGGTGGCGAGCAGCGCGGCGAGGAAGAGGTGCGCGCGGCGGCCTAGGTCGCGCCCGCATCCGACCGAGCACCGCTCCCCGCATCCTCGCGATGCAACCCCGGACGCCGGCCCACTGGGCCGGCGTCCGTCTGTCTCCCCCGGCGCGCCGCCGACCGCGCTTCCACCGGCCCTCAACCTCGCGCCCGTCAGGCGACGCCACACTGCCCGTGGCGCGGTTCAGCCTCGCGGCTGGCCCGTCGGCCGGCCCCGAGCACATGCGAGGAGCAGTGATGCCCGAGGAGACTCCCCCCGCCCCCTTCGCCCCGTGGCGAAGCCGCGGGTCGACCGCCGTCGCGGGTGGCCCCTACCGCCTCGGCGAGCGCGTCCCGATCGAGGACTTCAACGTCACGCTGCGGACGATCCGCGGCGAGGAGCTGCGCGACGATGAGGTCCGGGACGCCATCACGCTCCTGCGCGAGGCCTTCAACGGCGGCCCGGGGTGGTTCGCGCTCCCTGTCCCGGAGGAAGATCACCTCCGCTGGAAGCTGATGGATGCGCCGTTCCAGACGTGGGCGTCGATCGTCCAGGAGCCGGACGGCGCGATGGTCGGCTTCTCGGGGCGCCTCTTCCGACGCTGGATGGTCCGCGGCGAGGAACGCATCGGCCGCGACGGCGTCGAGTCCGCGCTGCACCCCAAGTACCAGGGCTCCGGGCTCTACCGCCGCCGCCTCGACCTGACCGACGAGCTTCCTCAGCAGGAGGACTTCCGCCTCTCCTTCGGCTCGCACCCGGCCAGCCTCCACCGCCGGAAGGTGGAGGGGACGCCGACGCTGGCGAACCCGCTCGACAACCTCGTCCGTCCGCTCAGCGTTGGGAAGTACGTGCATGCCCGCGCCGCCGGTGGCCGGACCGGCGCCCGGCCGACGGGCAGCCGCACCCGCATCGCCCTGGAAGGCCAGCGCCGCGGGCGCGTCCCGAAGCCCGCCATCGCCAAGCAGGCGCTCTGGCGGGGCCGGCTCCTCCGCCAGCGGCTGCGGTACCGCCCGCTCGAGTACTACCGGGACGACTACGTGATCCGCTCGGTCGACCGCTTCGATGAGCGCGTCGAGCACTTCTTCGAGGTGGCGTCGCGCCCGTTCGCGCTGATCCAGCGCCGCGACCAGGAGTGGTTGAACTGGCGCTACGCCGACCGGCGGGCGGGTCCGTTCTCGATCCGCATCGCCGAGCACGGCGACGAGTTGATCGGCTACGCGGTGACCCGTGCGACGGCGAGCGGCGCGGATCTCGCGGACGTCCTCACCCTTCCCGGACGCGAGGATGTCGCCTACGCGCTCATCGGCGACGCGATGGACCTCGGCCGCCGCGCCGGCGCCCCCGCGATCCGCTCATGGATGCTGGAGCACCACCCCTACCACCGGCTGCTGCTGCACCACGCCTTCCTGCCGGTGCGCCGGATCGTCGTGCCCGCTTTCCGCGACTATGGCAACACGCGCGACTACGGGTTCATGCACGACCCACAGGCCCGCATGCACCTCATGCTCGGCGACACGGACCACGTCTGACCGAGCTACCTCGATCCGCGCTCGGTCGTCCTGTCACTAGCTTCCGTGGCCGCGGCTCCCATCCGCCACAGACCCCGGACGAATCGCCGAGACCAAGTAGTGCGTCGCGAGGTTCTTCCACCTGGCGCGCTTGGTCAGTTCTTCCCACGCTAGATAGGGCCAGAGGAGGTACGGCGCGCTCAGAAGGTAGAAGCCGCCAAAGAAGAGCGGGGTTACCTGCGGAGAGTCCCAGGAGCGAAGGTCGGACTCGAGGGCGCTAGCCCAGCAGCGGTCGTACACAGCAGGGAACACTGTCGCGGGATCCCGACCCGTCAGCCGAGCGAGCAGTCCGAGTGCTAGTCGTCGGGGGACAACACGGTTCACCAGCGCAGGGAGTACTCCGAAGGCCCCCGACGTCTGAAAGACGAGTAGGCCGCCGGGCCTCAGGGCATCACCCATGTGCGCGATCGCGCTGTCCACGGCTGAGACATGCTCGACGGCCTGGAACGACAGGACGATATCGAAACGCCCAACTAGCTCAGGCGGCAGAGGTTGTGTGATGTCCGCGGTCCAGGTCTCGGCGTAGGAGCCGAGTGGGGCGAGCTCGAGTTCGGCCCCATCCACGTCGAGGCCGACGTAATAGCAGTCCGCCGGTCGCTCCTCGGGCGGTATCGCCGGTCGGCGACCAGAGCCCACATCGAGTACGTAGCATCCTTCCGACAGGTACGGCCTGAGCCGCTCCTGGAAGCCTGCATCGAAGAGCTCGCGATATCGCTGCGGAAGTGGAAGCACGGCGACCCTCGGGTTCCCGATGCGTATCCAAGTCCACGAGGCTCCGAAACGCAACTAATTGCGCCAAGCCTGAGATCGCATCGCCAGAGACGGCCAGTAAGGGACGAGTCCAACGGACTCGATCGAAGCATCACTCGCCTCAGTGCCGAGTGTGCTCGAACCGATCCAGAGCCGTTCAGGGCTGAACCTGCGGGCACTCGTTCGAGCGTCTTCGGCTTCGCCGACCGCGAGCCGTATCATGCCGGACGACCAGCCCGCGAAGAGGACGATGCTTTCGCCTGCCGCGTGGGTTGCAGGGAGGGTCGACTCTGCCGCTCCATCGCCGAGGCACCACTGCCCTGCCCCATCGAACCTCAGGCGGAGAGTCTCGGTGGCAATGAGAGTCCTCTGCCGCGTGCTCGACTGACTCCACCCCGGACGGAGGACAAGCACGATCGTGCCCGGCATGCCAGGCAGCGGTGCTCCGACGTCAGTGACAGCTGACGATGACAGTCGACTCGATGGGCTCGAGTGCTCCAGCGCCTCCCACACGTAGCCATCGCCGAGGGACCCATCGACGTAGGAGGTCGATTCACCGAACTCGACTGCCACGTCGGCGAATGCGTACTCAGCACCCGGCTCGGCGAGGGTGTAGGGAGGGCCCGCGAGGAACTGGAACCCACTTCGCCCATCGGCCTGGATGGTGCCCGTGAACTGGTGCTCCACCCAGTCCGCGGTGAAGGTCGCGTCGACCGAGGCGGTCACGGTGTTGCCGCTCGGGCCGCCGGTCTCCCAGAGGAGGGCCTGGAGCGGTTCGCCGATCGCGGCGGCGTTGAGGGCGCGGGCGTGGAAGCGGACCGAGTACGGGGCGCCCTGAGCGAGCGAGGGGGCCTGCGCTTCCAGGGGTTCGTAGATGCGCGCGACGTTGCCCGAGTGGCCCGCGAGCTTGATCGCCGTCCCGTGCGGGGCGGTGGGATCCACGATCGCCTCGGGGGCGAGGTCGGCGCCGTCCGCGATCCACGGGGCGATGCTGCCGGCGCCGCCGCGCGGGTTGCTCACGAGGTTCGTCGAGGCGCGCTCGATCAGGAGCGCCGGACCGTGCGGGCCGGGCACGTACCGCTCCGGGCCGGTGACGTGGACGGGGACGAGGCCGCGGGGTGTCTGGACGGGGCCGTGTCCCGGCCAGTAGGCCACGCGCTGCCGTCCGGTCGCCCCCGGTGCTCCGGTGAAGGGTGCGCGCGTGCGCGGTGACTGAGTCCCGAGAAGCATGGCCGCCTCCGTCCGCTCCATCGCTGGTGCGGAACGTTGGCACGCCACGCGCCCGTGCGCCGAGGGATGCCTGTCACAACGGCCGTCCCTGGCGCGCTAGCCGGCCAGCCGTTCGAGCGCGTCGAGGATCGCGCCTTCGCCGGCCTCGACGTTCGGCTCGCGGGGTGGTCGGGCCAGGAGGACGCGAGCGGCGGCCTCGATCGCCGCGGCGACGTCCGTCGCTTCGACGGGGACCGCCGCGCCGTAGCCGCGGTCGACGAGCTCCGCCTGCATCGCGCGTTCCTCCGCCAGGCCGGTGACGCCGACGGCGATCAGGTGCGCCCGCCCCCGGAGCGCCTCGGCGAGCGTCGAGTAGCCGGCCTTGCTCACGACCAGCCGCGAGGCGGCGAGCACCTCCGGCCACGGGGTGTCGTCCGGCAGCAGGAGCGCCGCCGGCGATGCCCCCAGCGCTTCGTCCAGCACCGGACGCAGGCCCTCGTTCGCGGCGAGGACGTACCCGCGCTCCTCGGCGAAGCGGGCGAGCGCGTGGAGGCCGTCCAGCGGCTGGGCGTCCGGCGGGGTGCGGCCAAACGCCCAGGTGATCACCTGCCGGTCGGGCGGGAGGGCCGGCGCGCCACCGGCGGGGCGGCGGCCGATGAGCGGCACGGGTGTCCGCGTCGCCACGCTGGGCGCGCCGGGGCCGAGGGGCAGCTCGATCGCGAGATCGAAGGCGGCGACCTGGGCGCGCACGGCGGCGACGTCGGACGCGGCTTCGTCGACCCCGGCGTAGAGCGTGGCGTACTGGTCGTCCCACGCGAAGTTCGAGCAGATCGCCGCGGGAACCCCCGCGGCACGAGCGAGCACCGGCGCCCACGGCGTCGCGTCGGCGACCACGACGTTGGGACGCCACGCGGCGACGGCGCGCACGAGGGCGTCTTCCGGCCCGGCGGCGCAGGCGGCGAGCAATGGGCGCGAGGCGGCGGCGTCCGCGCCCCTGCCGCCACGCCCGAACACGTAGCCCTGGTCGAGGCGACTGGTGACGACCTCGGCGCCCGGCACGGCCGACGCGATCCTCGACGCCATCGCCTCCGCGACCACGACCTGGAGGGCGTGTCCGCGTCGCGCGGCCTCCTCGAGGACGACGAGCGTGCGGCCGAGGTGGCCCCAGCCGTGGTCGGAGATGCAGACGGTGAGCTTCAGGATGGGCCCTTCCCCCGCTGCGGACGGGTGCCGCCCGACGAGTCTGCGGTGGTGGGCGCGTACCGGGCAAGGGTGGCGCCGTCCCTTGCGACGGCATCGCGTGCTTCGGGTTCCTATATCCGGGCCATGCCCTAGTATCGATGCGTCCGTTGGATGCGCGGGGCAGTGAGGGGTCCTTCGTGGAACGACGACGCGTGCTGGTCACGGGTGCCGGGGGCTTTATCGGGCACCACCTGGTCAACCGCCTGAAGGCCCAGGGCCACTGGGTGCGGGGGGTCGACATCAAGGAGCCGGAGTTCGAGGCGACACGCGCCGACGAGTTCCTGCTGCTGGACCTCCGCCGCTGGGAGAACTGCCTCGAAGCCACCGCCGATGTCGACGATGTCTACGCCCTGGCGGCCGACATGGGCGGCATGGGCTTCATCTCCTCCCACCACGCGCAGATCCTCCACAACAACATCCTGATCTCGACGCACACCCTCGAGGCGGCGCGCGAGCAGGGCGTGAAGCGCTACCTCTACTCCTCCTCCGCGTGCGTCTATCCGGAGTACCGGCAGACCGACACGGACGTGACCCCGCTTCGCGAGGACGATGCCTATCCGGCGCAGCCGCAGGACGCCTACGGCTGGGAGAAGCTCGTGACCGAGCGCCTGGCGGATCATTACCGCGAGGACTACGGGATGAACGTCCGGGTGGTGCGGTTCCACAACGTCTTCGGCCCGCTGGGGACGTGGGACGGCGGCCGCGAGAAGGCTCCGGCCGCCCTCTGCCGAAAGATCGCGCGCGCCAAGCTGACGGGCGAGCTCGAGATCGAGATGTGGGGCGACGGCGAGCAGACCCGCTCGTTCTGCTACATCGACGACTGTGTCGAGGGCCTCCAGCGGATCATGGACGCCGACTTCCAGCAGCCGCTGAACCTCGGCCGCGACGAGATGGTGAGCATCAACGAGCTTGCCGCGGTGATCGCGAAAGTCGCCGGCGTGGACGTGAACATCCGGCATATCGATGGGCCGCAGGGCGTGCGGGGCCGCAACTCGGACAACTCGCTCTGCCGCGAGGTGCTGGGCTGGGAGCCGGGCATCACGCTCGAGCAGGGGATCGCGATGACGTACCCCTGGATCGAGGCGCAGGTGCGCGCGGCGCTGCAGGAGCCCGCGCTCCAGACCCGCTCGGCCTAGCAGCCGGGTGACCGCCAAGCCGCTGCCGACGGCCCTCCGCCGCGTGAGCCGCGGAGGCGCCGTGGCGAAGCGCACGCTGGACCTCGCCGTGGTGATCGCGGTGCTGCCGGTCTTTCTGCTCATCCTCGGGCCGATCGCGCTCGCCATCCGGCTGGACTCGCGCGGCCCGGTGTTCTTCGCCGGCAACCGGTATGGCCAGCACGGCCGCCCGATCAGGGTCCTGAAGTTCCGTTCGATGTACGCGGGCGCCGAGGCCGACCTCGAGCGCGTGCGGGCGCTGAGCAACACCAACGGCCCGTCGTTCAAGGCGGAACGCGACCCGCGCATCACGCGCGTCGGGCGCTGGCTCCGGCGATCGAGCATGGACGAGCTGCCGCAGATCCTGTCCGTGCTCAAGGGCGACATGTCGATCGTCGGTCCGCGCCCGGTGCAGGACATCGACTTCCGCGGGTACGAGGACGCACTGGAGCGCCGCAACCTGGTGAAGCCCGGCCTGACGGGGCTGTGGCAGGTCAGCGGCCGGAGCAATCTGCCGTTCGCAGAGATGATGGCGCTGGACCTCCAGTACGTGGAGGAGCAGTCGCTCTGGCTGGACGTGAAGATCCTGCTGAAGACGATCCCCGCGGTGCTGACCGCCCGCGGCGCGATGTAGCGCCGCCGACCGCGTCCTGAACTACCGCCCCCCGGGACGAGCTAGCCCACAGCCTCCGCTTCGAGCTCACCCGCAGCCTCTTCCGGCAGCAGGGCGGACTCGAGCTCCTCGCGACGCGGGGTGAGCCAGTCGATGTTGTAGTACCAGGGGTCGTCGAACGACGTGACCTGCTCCTGGCAGTATTCGATGATCGACGGCAGGACGGCGTGGAGGGTCCGGCCGGGCCGGAAGCCGGTGGCTTCGGCCAGGCGTTCGTTCGAGCACTGGTACTCGCGCACGATCGGCGGCAGCGGCGCGTCGCGTAGCTCGACCTCGATCCCACGCTCGGCGAGCGTGCCCTGCACGTCTCGCGCCAGCTCCGCGATCCGGTAGTTGCGCTCGAGGACGTTGAAGACGCGGCCGCCGACACGCTCGATCGGCGCCTCGAGGCAGCGGATGTGCGCCTCGGCGACGTCGACGATGTCGACCAGGGGCCGGTGCATCAGCCCGCCACCGTGGAGCATGAGCGCGCCCTTGGTGAGGGCGTCTCGGACGAACGTGTTGACCACCAGGTCGAACCGCATGCGCGGGCTGAGGCCGTAGACCGTCCCCTGCCGCAGCAGCGTGGGGCGGAAGTCCGCGGACACGCGCTCAAGGAGGTACTCCTCGGCCGCCGCCTTGGAGGATGCGTACGCGCCGCGCGGGGTGAGGGATGCGTCCTCGTCGTAGACGACGCCCGAGGGCAGCGAGTCGTAGACGGAGCAGGAGGACCCGAAGGTGAAGCGCTGGATGCCACGCTTCGCGCACTCATCGGCGAGCGCCGCGGTGGCCTCGGCGTTCATGCGCCAGTTGGCCTGCGGCGCGAAGTCGGCGGTGGGGTCGTTCGAGAGGCCGGCGAGGTGGACCACGCCGGTGACGCCGTCCAGCAGTCCGGCCGGGAGCCGCCGCACGTCACCCTCGATGAGTTCGACCTCGGAGAGGACGGGCTCAAGCGGCGTGGTGCCCCAGAAGAGTCGGTCGAGGATGCGGACGTCGTAGCCACGATCGAGCAGCATCGGCACCAGCACCGCGCCGATGTACCCGGCGCCGCCAGTCACCAGGAGCCGGTCGCCCATCCAGCCCTCCGTGTCCACCCGCGAAGAAATCGTAACAGAGGCGTCCGTTGGTATCGCCTCGGTGCACGGTTCGTCAGAAACGGAGGAGGCGCTCCGCTTCCTCGAGGAGTTCCACGACGCGCACGGCAGAGGCAAGGTCGCCGGGTGGCTGACGGCGTCCCCGGATGCGCTCGACGAATTCCGTGAGCAGCCGTTCGACCGGCATCCCAGCTTCGACCTCGAGGGGCTCGCCGGGGCCTTGCGGACGACCGGGCGCCGGCGAGGCCGGGTGCCGGGTGAGCGGCTGCGCGGCGAGGTCGTCCAGAAGGTAGACGCCGTGCGGGGTTCCGACGGCGATCCAGCGTTGCTTCTCCGCCAGCGCGTTCCCGAAGCACAGATCGGCGGTCGCTCCACCCGAGGTGAGCGTCAGCCGGAGCACTTCGAGCGCGCCGTCCTCCGCGGCCGCGGTCCGCTCAGCGCCCGTCAGCTCGGCGGCGTCGCCGAGGAGCGCGAGCGCCAGGGCGAGGTCGTGCGGGCCGTAGTCCCACAGCGCGCCGACGTCTCCGCCACGCCGGCCATGCTGGCCGCCACACGTCGCGATCCACTCTGGTCCGCCGGCTCTCCTCACGGCGTGCGCGAGCGACGGGAAGCCGGGATGGAAGACGTGCGTGTGGTCGACGAGCACCACCGCGCCGCGCGCCTCGGCGGCGGCGAGGATGGCGCGGGCCTCGGCGCTCGACGTGCAGAGCGGCTTCTCGATGAGCACGGGGACGCCGGCCTCGATCGCCGCGAGGACGATGGCGGCGTGGGTAGGCGCGGGCGTCGCGACGACGAGGCCGTCGAGGTCGGCGTCGGCGAATGCGCGCCAGTCCGGGACGACCGTGATGCCGGGGCCGGCGAGCGCGGGCGTCTCCGCGTTGCGGCTCGCGACCCACGAGAGCGAGGTGTCCGGGTGGCGCCGGATGTTCTCCAGCAGGACGCGTCCCCAGCGCCCGGCCCCGACGAGGCCGAGGCGGACGGGGGTGGTCACCGGACGCGGACCTCGGGCAACGGCACGATGAACTTGCCGCCCTGCTCGGCGAACGCCCGGTTCTTCTCGATGATCGACTCGGCGAAGTTCCACGCGAGGATCAGGAGGTAGTGCGGCGGATCGTCGCGGAGCCGGTCGGCGGCCACGATTGGCACGTGGAGCCCTGGCGTGAACAGCCCCTGCTTCCGAGGGTTGTCGTCCACGATGTAGTCGAGGACGTCGCGGTCGAGTCCGAACTGGAACATCAGCGTCGTGGCCTTCGCCGGCGCGCCGTAGCCCGCGATGCGCTCGCCGCGCCCTCGAATCTCGGCGAGCAGCGAGGTCAGCTCGTCGCGCACCGCCCGGATCTGGTCGTTCAGGCGGCGCAATCCGTCCAGGGGATGCGTCCCCAGCGCGCGTTCCTCCAGTGCGACGAGCTCGCCGACGCTCTCGGCGACCGGACGCGGGCCGCCGAGGCGCTGGACGAAGTTGCGGATCGTCCCGCCCTGCGAGTCGTTCCGCTGGACGTCGACGAGCTGGAGCCCGTGACGCTCAAGGAACCCTCGCAGCGGGCGCACCGTGTGGTAGGAGACGTGCTCGTGGTAGATGGTGTCGAACAACGTCCCCGCGGCAACGTCGACGAGGTAGCCGACCTCGAACACGAGGAGGCCGTCCGCCGCGAGCAGCGTCCCAACCCCCGCCATCACCTCCGAGAGGTCGTCGATGTGCGCGAGCACGTTGTTCGCGACGATCACCGCTGCCGGCCCATGCTCGGCGCGGATGCGCTCGGCGGCATCGCGCGTGAAAAAGGCGTTCACGGTCGGCACGCCTGAGGCGTTCGCCTCGGCGGCGATGTTCGTCGCCGGGTCCACCCCGACCACGCGCATTCCCTGCTCCGCGAAGAACCGCAGGAGCGTGCCGTCGTTGCTGCCGATCTCCACGATCAGCGAGCCCGTGGGCACCTCGAACCGCTGCACCACGTCGCGGGCGTAGCGCCGAAGGTGCTCGACGAAGACGGGCGAGGTACCCGAGACGTAGAGGTAGTGCGAGAACAACAGGGCCGGGTCGACGATGTCCAGGAGTTGCGCGTGGCCGCACGCTCGACAGACGTACACGTCCAGCGGGTAGCGTTCCTCGGCGCGGTCGAGGTCGGCGGCGGCGACGAGGTTGTTCGCCGGCGGCGTGGCGACGACGTCGACCGCGCGGTCCAGCTCCGGGTGATCGCACAGGCGGCAGCGCGTCCGCCGGCGCAGATGGAGGCTCGACATCAATGCGCGTGCTCGCCGCCAGGGAGGCCTTCCTCCGGCACGGGCATCGTGATGCGGACCACGTCCGCTTCATAGGACGCCTGGTCGCGCTCGTTGCGCGAGAGGGTGATGCAGACGGTGTCTTCGAGGAAGTCGGTGCGGTGCTCGACCAGGGGGGGCGTGAAGACCATCTGCCCCGCCTCCACGATCAGCAGCTTCGGCGGCGAGTCGTCGCCGTGCCGGCGGTACCAGTAGGCCATCCGCCCCTCGATGACGTAGAGGTAGTGCCAGTCGGTGTAGTGGTAGTGGTCGGCCCGGACGGCGCCCTTCTTCGAGGAGATCAGCAGCGCGCTCCGGATGTGCGCTTCCAGCAGCGGCTGGATTTCGCCGCGGTCATCGATGATGGCCGGTTCGAGCGGGATGAGCGTGTCTCCCACCTCGTGCGGCGATGTCCCATCGTCCATCACTGGCCTTTCGCTCATTCGACCGGGGAGCTCGCCTGGAGCATGCGTCCGCGACGCGAGCCGAGCGGGCCGAGAGGGACGAAAGTCCGCCCAGCCCGCGCGGCGAGTCCGTGCCTCGCGGCGCCCGGCCAGAATAGGACAGGAGCGCCTGTGGGTCGCCGGTTGTCGGAGCGTCGCGTGGGGAGCCGCTGAGCCGACGGCAGGCTACCCTTGCGGCTTCCTCGTCCGCGAGTGCGGAGAGTGACCGCTGCAGGGGTTGGCATGACGACGGCACTGGATGTCGGCAACGCGTACTGGACCCACCGGGCGGCTGTCGGGGCGGAGGCAGACCGCATCCGGGCGATGGCTCGCATCGTCGACGCGCCGACCTCGCTCAGCCTTCCGCAGTGGGCGATGCTCATGAGCGTGGTCATGGAGTTCAAGCCCGACCTCGTGATCGAGCTTGGCCGCGGAAACGGTAACTCCACCTGCGCCTTCGCCGAGGCGGCGGCGCTTGCAGGCCTCGACACCCGCGTGCTCAGCATCTGCCGGAGCCGCACGTGGGGCGGGGTCAGCAAGCAGCTGCGCCCGATCATGAGCGAGGAGTGGTTCGCCCGCATCGACGCACGCCAGGGAAACATCGTGGGCTTCCCCTTCGCCCGCGAGATCGGTGACGCGCGGCGCGTGCTCGTCTTCTGGGACGCGCACGGCTTCGAGGTGGCCTCGGAGGTGCTGACGCAGATCCTGCCGGTGCTGGCCTCGCGCGAGCATCTCGTGCTCATGCACGACATCTCGGACACCCGCTACGACGAACGGGATCCGGCCTACGAGCACCCGATCTGGTCCGGCGAGCACGCCGACGGCCACTACTTCCGGATCGCGAACATGGAGAGCAGCGTCGGCCAGGCGATCGCGATCCTCGACTTCGCGGGGCGCAACCGGCTGCCGCTCCGGACCGCCGACGAGAGCATCGACGGCGCAGTGGTCCAGTCCGGGCGCGAGGGAGAGATGCAGGCCGCCCTCGGCGACCTCTACTCCAGCCGCGGCCACTTCACCTACTTCAGTCTCGCGGAGGCGGAGCGGCAGCCGCTGACCTTCCCGCCGCCGCTGGAGGAGCGCTCGCCGGGGCTGCTGCGGCGCGTGAAGCAGGCGATCCTCGTGCTGCTGGGGTACGCGTGACGTCTCCGCGATGACCGCGGGCGGCAGCGGCGGCTCCACGCGTGCACGATCGACGCGACGCCCGCTCGCACCGTAGTCGCGCGCCTCAGCGTCAGACTTCGGCTGGGGTCGCTACCGGGCCCCGATGTTATTCTCGGGTCGCGGGGAATTGACGCTTGGGGAGCGCATGGGCTCGTACTCGATCGTTGGCCTCGGGAAGCTTGGGGCCAGCATGGCGGCTGCGATCGCGAGCCGCGGTCACCGCGTCATCGGCGTTGACGTCGTCCCCGCCGCCGTCGAGGCGGTGAACGCGGGTCGCGCTCCCGTCCAGGAGACCGACCTCGACGCGACGATCGCCGCGAACCGCGAGCGCATCTCCGCCACCCACTCCTACGTCGAGGCCGTCCGTGACACGGAGATCACGTTCGTCGTCATCCCGACGCCGAGCGATGATCGCGGCGCCTTCGATATCTCCTACGCGCGCACGGCGTTCGCCGAGATCGGCAGCGCGCTCAAGGAGAAGGACGGCTACCACCTGGTCGTCCTCACGAGCACGGTCCTCCCCGGCAGCACGCGCTACGGGCTCATCCCGCTTCTCGAGGAGCGCTCGGGCAAGCGCGCCGGCGAGGACTTCGGCGTCTGCTACAGCCCCGAGTTCATCGCGCTCGGGAGCGTCATCCGTGACTTCCTGAACCCTGACTTCACGCTCATCGGCGAGTTCGACCAGCGTTCCGGTGACCTCCTCGAGGCCGCCTACTCCGCGATCCTCGCGAAGGAGGCCCCGGCCGCGCGCATGAGCATCGAGAACGCCGAGGTGGCGAAGGTCGCGGTCAACACCTTCGTCACCACCAAGATCGCGTTCGCGAACATGCTCGCCGACCTCTGCCGGCGGCTTCCGGGCGGCGATGTGGATGCGGTGACCCGTGCGCTCGGCATGGACTCGCGCATCGGCGCGAAGTACCTCACCGGCGCGCTCGGGTACGGGGGGCCCTGCTTCCCGCGGGACAACGTCGCCCTGTCGTTCATCGCGCGCGAGCTCGGCGTCTCGGCGGCGATCCCCGAGGCAACCGACGCCACGAACCGTTCCCTGCCCGGCCTGCTCTCCTCCGAGCTGACGGACGGCCTGCGCCCCGGCGCGGTCGTCGCCGTGCTGGGGCTCGCGTACAAGCCCGCCTCGCACGTCGTCGAGGAGTCGCAGAGCGTGGCCCTGGCGCGGGCCTTCGTCGACGCCGGCGCGACCGTGCGTGCCTTCGACCCGCTCGTGACGCCTGGCGCGCTGGGCGAGCTCGCCTCGCGCGTGCAGTTCGCGGAATCCGTGCGCGGCTGCGTCGAGGGCGCGGACCTCGTGCTCGTCACCACGCCTGACCCGGCGTTCAAGGCGTTGCGCGCGGAGGACTTCGGCGGCTGCGCCCCTGGCGCACGGATCGTCGACTTCTGGCGCTCGCTCCCGCCCGACGTCAGCGAAGCCCGCGCCGTCCAGTACGTGCCTTACGGGCGCGTCGGCTTCGAGGTGCCCACGGAGGTTCTGCTGCGGCAGCTCTGGTCGCCCGAAGGCGCCTGACCCGTGCCCTCGATCCCGGGTGAGCGGAGTGGTCCCGGTGAGGCCGTCGCCCGCGA
Source organism: Dehalococcoidia bacterium (assembly GCA_050250415.1). Taxonomy (GTDB): domain Bacteria; phylum Chloroflexota; class Dehalococcoidia; order UBA2979; family UBA2979; genus W-Chloroflexi-9. The sequence continues at coordinate 150,201 of JBFWOO010000006.1, forward strand.
ATCCCTCCCCCGCACACTGGTCGTTGGCGGACCGCCGTTCAACCCGAACGTCGGCGCCGGAGTCACGCTGACCGGGCTGTTCGGCGGCTGGCCGCGGGACGCCCTCGCCGACGCCTACGAGGGGCTCGATCCACCGGACAGCCCGATCTGCGACCGCTTCCACCCGCTGAGCCGCACCGATGCTCTGCCGAGCAACAAGTGGCTCCGGCAGCTGAGCCTCGTGCGGCAGGTGCTGAACCGGGACGCGGACGCGAACGTCCTGTTCGGGCGCGTGGGGCGCCGTCTCGACCGTTTCGTGTCTGACTTCGCCCCCGAGGCGATGTTCATGGAGCTGTCGAGCCTGTCGTCGATCGACATCGTCCTCGAGTTGGCAAGAAGGTATCGCATCCCGTTCGCCGTCCACGTCCCGGACGACTGGACGCCGACGTGGCCGCGATACGCCTACCGCGCCCCGTGGATGCGTCCGGCCGTCGAGGTGCTGAACCGCCGGCTGCAGTACCGCGTTCCCGCGCTGATGCGCGAGGCTTCGGTACACCTCGCCATCTCCGACTCGCTCGCCGGCGCGCTCTCGGCGCGGCACGGGCGGCCGTTCGGCGTCGCGTACAACGCGGTCGACCCGACGGACTGGCCTGACCGTCCGCCCCGCGAGGTTCCCGCGGGGGACGCGGTGCGCATCGTCTACTCCGGGTCGGTCTTCTCCTACGGTCAGTCGCAGAGCCTCGCAGACACCGCCGAGGCCGTCCGGCGCCTCGCCGCACGCGGGATCCCGGTGCGCCTCGATGTCTACACGCAGCACCACGCCGACCTGGAGGTGCGCGCGCTGCTCCGGCCCGGCGCGCATGTTGCCCTTCTGCCGCTCGTCCCGCGCGAGGCGCTGGGCGACAACCTCCGCGCCGCGGACGTGCTGCTGCTGCCCGTGAACTTCGACGAGACCACGCTCCGCTTCATCCGGTACTCGATGCCCGGGAAGATGGCGGAGTACCTCATGGCCGGGCGGGCGCTGCTTGCCTACGGACCGCCCGAGGTCGAGCAGATCCGCTTCGCCCGCGACCACGAGTGCGCGTTCATCGTGGACCGTCCGTCGTCAGCTGCGCTGGAGGAGGCGATCGCCGCGCTGGTGGGGGACCCGCCGTTGCGCGCCGACCTCGGTGCTCGCGCACGCGCGACCGGGCTGGAGGTGTTCGACCTGCGTCGGGTGCGCGCGGACTTCGAGCGGCGCATGGTGCAGATGGTGCGCGCCGGCGCATGAGCAACGAGTCACCGTCGGGGCTTGGCGAGCTCGCGCGCCAGGTGGGCTGGTACGCCTCGGGGCACGGGGCGCGACTGCTGACGGCTTCGCTGATCATCCCGCTCTACGCCGTCTATCTCCCGCCTGCCGAGCTGGGACGGCTGGCGCTGATCCAGGTCGCGTGGTCGTTGATGCAGAACCTCGTGTCGCTCGGCACCTACACCGGCTACTTCCGCCTCGTCGCGGAGCTCCGCGGCGGCCGTCGTGACGCTGAGGCTGACGAGGCCACGTACACCGCGTTCGCGGCACTCTCCTCGATCTACCTCGTCACCGCCGTGGTGATCGCAGGGATGGCGCTCGGACTGAGGGCCGCGGGCCTCCTCGAGGACTGGACGCTGCTGCTCATCCTCGCCGGCTTCATGCCGATCGCGTCGACGCCGCGCGAGATCGCGGAGGTGGAGCTGCGTTCATCCGGACGCGCGCGTGCGTGGTCGGGCGTGGCGCTGCTCCAGCAGATCGGTGGCACCGGGGGCGCGGCGGCGGCGATCGCGCTCGGGCACGCGACCGCCGAGGGCATCCTGCTGGCGCAGTTCGCGGGGCTGAGCGCCGTCTCGCTCGTCTCGTTCCCGTTCTTCTGGCGTGCGCTCGCGGCGCGGCCCTGGTCGACGGCCGCCCTCCGCCAGATGGTCCGCTTCGGCGCACCGACGACGCCGGCGTTGCTCTCGGCCTGGGTCACGCAGTTCGCGGACCGGTTCCTGCTCGGCCTGCTCAGCACGATCGAGCAGGTCGGCCTCTACTCGCTGGGCTGGCGCGTGGGGCAGGTCGCGGAGACCGTGGTGTCGGCTGCGACGATGTCGGCGTGGGACCCGTTCCTGTTCCGGCGTTACAGCGAGCCAGGAGGGGACCGGTTGATCGCGCGGACCGCGACGTACCTTGCGCTGGGGGGCATGGCCATCGTCGTCCCGATCGGCGCCGTGGCATATCCGCTGTTCGACCTCCTGGGCGCGGAGGCGTACCTGCCGGTCGCGGGCATCGTGTTCTTCGTGGCGCTGTCGTACTGGATCGGCTTGCTCCGGCACCTGCTCCTCGCGCCCACGGCGACGCACATGCGGCCAGAGCGCGCGATCCCCGTGTGGGTCGCGACGGCCGTGGTGAATGTCCTGCTGAACCTGGCGCTGATCCCCCCCTATGGCTTCAAGGGCGCCATCGCGGCGACGGTGGCCTCGTACGCGCTGTCCGTGCCGCTGGCGGTGTGGGTGTCGCGGGCGATCTGGGCGATCCCGTTCGAGTGGTCGCGCCTCGGCGCCGTCACGGCCGCGGGCGTCTCCGCGGGGGTCGTGGCCTCGGCGCTTCGTGTCGACGTGCCGCCGGTGGTGGGGATCGTGGCGCAGCCCACGCTGGGCGTCGTGCTGTTCCTCGCACTCCTCGTCGCGCTTCGCTTTCCGCGACGGGACGAGTGGGCGGTGCTCCGGGCGGTGGCGCGATGAGCGATGCGCCCGAGGTCTACCCACGGCTGCTGATCATCACGCCGGGCGTCCTGAATCGGTATCGCGAGAGCGGCGTGACCCTCACCAACCTCCTGGCCGGCTGGCCCGAGGATCGCGTGACGCAGATCCACGGTGATCCCGCGCCGCCGCCGGAGATTGCGGCCGACGCGCGCTTCTTCGACGCGTCGGGCGGTGCGCGTTCCTCCTACCGCCCGCTGGCGCGGCGGGTCTCGGCCCTCGGCCGGTTCGTGCGCGGCCAGGCGGAGACCGGGCTGCTGTTCGCGCGGATGACCGCCGACCTCGAGCGCTGGCTCACCGCGTATCCGCCCGACGTGATCCTGAGCCAGACCGGCAATCTCGCCTTCCTGCGCCTGACGCGGAAGGTCCAGGCGTTCACCGGCGCGCCGCTGGTGCTCTACGCCGCCGACGACTGGGTCAGCGACTGGCCGGCGAACAACCTCGGGCGGCGCGTACCGCCGCTCACGGACTTCGTCGCGCGGACGGTGCGCCGCGAGTTCAGCGAGTTGGTGCAGGGCGCCGTGGGGCTCATGGCGATCGGGGACGCGATGGGCGCCGAGTACCACGAGCGGTTCGGCGGCGACTGGATGACGGTCCCGAACCCGGTCTACCTCGATCGCTGGCCGGCGCGGACACCGGCAGCGCGCGCGTACAGCGCGGAGCGCCCGTTTCGCGTGCTCTACAGCGGCAGCCTCTCACCGCTCTCGCAGCTCCCCGGGGTGATCGAGGTGGCCACGGCGGTCTCGTCGCTTCACCGCGCCGGGATCCCCATCGAGTTCGAGGTGGCGACGCACCAGGGCTTCCAGTTCCTCCGCGGCACGATCGAGCAGGAGGGCGTGCGCATGGTGGACCTGGTCCCCCCGGAGAGCCTCCCCCGACGGTTCGCGGAGGTCGACCTGCTGTTGCTCCCGCTGGTGTTCGATCCGCTCCCGCTGCGCTACATCCGGCTGTCGATGCCCGGGAAGATCGCGGAGTACCTCGCGTCCGGTACGCCGGTGCTCGTCTACGGGCCTCGAGACACGGCGCTCGTTGACCACGCCGCGGACCGTGGCTGGGCCGAGGTGGTCCCGGTGCGATCGGTCGCCGCCGTGGCGGCGACCCTGCGCGGGCTGATGGACGCGCCGGACCGTCGCGAGGCGCTCGCCAGCCGAGCGCGCGAGGTGGCGGAGGCGGGCTTCGCTGCGGACCGCCTCGTCCCGGCGTTCCAGGCCGCCCTCATCGGGGCGGCATCCGGAAGGGCACGCTAGTGCGGCTCGCACGACCACGCCTGCATCCGACCACCGGCCTGCTGCTTGCCGCGGTCGCGGCCGCGCTCGCGCTGTCGTGTGGCTCGGACGATGTGACGCTCGAGGCACAGCGACGGACCGCGGACGGGACGGTGGTGGTCAATACGCTGACCGTCCCTCCCGAGGAGATCGGCATCGTCATCATCGACGTCTGGAACGCCCACTGGGATCCGGTGGCCCAGGCCCGCGTGGACGCGCTCGTGCCCGTGCTGAACCTGGCGCTGGATGATGCGCGCGCGCACGGCATGACGGTGTTCATGGCGTTCGCGGATGTACCCGTGGAGCGAATCCGCGCGGGCGAGCCGTCCGCGGCGGAGTCCGGCAGTGATGTCGCCGGGCTCACGATCACGCAGGGGTTCCCGGGAAACGGGTTCTGGTGGCCGGAGGCGCCCCACACCCCGTACTTCGGAGCCGATCCGCAGCAGAACCAGGTCCCGCCCGGCATCGATCGGGCGGCGCCGTTCGGTGTCCTCGCATGGGACGACGCCCATCCGAACCTCCGGATCGATGACGAGGACGTCGTCATCGACTTCGAGCTCTGGACCGATGACCTCAGCGAGGCCGGCTGGCTGCACCCCTCCACGCAGCACCTGATCCGGGAAGCGAAGGATCGAGGCATCACCCACCTGATCTTCGTCGGAGTCCACACGAACTGGTCGGTGCTCCACAAGAACCTGGGGATGACGAACATGAAGCGCGCCGGGTTCACGGTGCTGCTGGCGCGTGACCTCGGCGATGCGTTCACCGGGAACGGGCGCGACTGGGAGCGGGGCATCGACGACCCCTCGCTGACCCCCGACTCGGGCAACCGGCTGGTCAACGACTTCCTGGAGCGCTGGTTCGACGGGACGGTCACCTCCTGGCAGTGGGCCCGGACTGACGAGACGCGGTACGCGGCGACCATCGGGCGCACCCCAGGCGTGATCGCGCACTGGCGGTTCGAAGGCGCCGGTGAACGGATGCCGGCCTACCTGGACGACCTCCGCCTGGAGGCCGCCTGGCAGGATCCGGCGTCCGCGCGAGTCTGCCCCGGGGTGTCCGGGACCGCCGTCTGCTTCGACGGCCAGGGTGCGCTGGTGCTGGCGCCGCACTTCCGCGAGACGCTTCCGCCCGATTCCCCTCTCGCCTCGCTTTCCGCCGTCGACGCATCGCTCGAGGTGTGGGTCCGCGCCGACGGCGACGGCACGATCGTGGCGCACCGCGACGCCGCGCGACTGGACTTCGAGCTGGGAGTGACGGAGGGACGCCTTCAACTGACCGCCCGCGACGGCGCAGTGATCGTGCGGTCACCGGAGGGCCTGGCCGCCGGCGAATGGCACCACGTGGTGGCCGTGTTCGCGGCTTCGACCGGGCAGGTTCGTCTGTACGTCGACGGCGACCTTGCGGCGGAGGATGTCCTCGCGGGCGAGGCGTCGAGCGTCCCGGGTGCGTGGGCGGTCGGCGCCGCCGGCCCGGTCCAGATCGCGGACGGCGATCCGGGGGAGTCGGCGGACGGCCGGATCATCAGCACCGGCTCCGGTGCCTTCACCGGCGCCGTCGACGAGCTCGCGGTCTATCTCACAGCGCTCGATGAGGCGACGATCCGGCAGCACGCGGAGCAGGGAGGGGCACGATGACCGGGTCTGACCGCCGCCCCCCGCTGCCCGTCCGTGCATGGCTTGCCTGGCGGCAGGGCGTGCTGATCGAGACGATCCTCCGCCGGCTGCCCCCGCGCGTCGCGGCGTTCGTCGATCGGTTCCGGGCGGACGCCCGAGACCCGCTCGGCGGCCCGATGAACGGCCAGGTGGGGCGCCGAGCGATGATCGAGTCCCTGTTCGCGGCTGTGCCGTTCGGCGCCGTCGTCGAGACGGGTACGTTCCGAGGCTCCACAACCGCCTACTTCGCCTCGCTGACCTCGGCGCCGGTCTTCACGATCGAGGTGCAACCGCGCTTCCATGCATACAGCCGCTGGCGGCTCCGAGGCCGGCGCACCATCCGCCTGCTGCTCGGCGACTCGGCCGAGTGGGTCGACCGCCTCGGGAGGAACGGCGGGGTGCGAGAGCCGGTGTTCTTCTACCTCGACGCCCACTGGGAGGAGCGCATCCCCCTGCGCGACGAGCTGCGCGCGGCGCAGCAGCACTGGCGGGACTGGGTCATCCTCGTCGACGACTTCGAGGTGCCGGACGACCCGGGCTACGGCTTCGACGATTACGGCGAGGGGAAGCGGCTCAACCTGGAGCACATCGAGGCAGTGATCGGGGAGCGGGCCGTGCGCTACTGGCCTTCCGTCCGTTCGGCCGATGAGGCCGGCTCGCGGAAGGGCTGTCTCGTGCTGGTCAGCGAATCGCTGGCCGCGACGGTCGACCAGCTCCACACGCTTCGGCGCGGCTAGGCCCTACCGCACCCTGCCCGGGGCGACGGCGTCGAGCGGGATGGCGAGGTCCTCGGACTGCCGGCCGTCGAATAGCGTCGACTGGGCGCCACCGGCGTTCTGGAGGACCCTGAGCCCGTAGTCCTCGATGCCCCCCTGCTTCCATACGGACAGCACGGACGCCGGCTCGGGGACGCGGTACGAGAAGACCGCACGCCGTTCCTCGCCGCTCCGCACGACCACCCAACCGCCGAAGGCCGTGAGCCCGTTCTCCTCGAAGAGCCCGGGAGGACCGTCCAGCCCGCTGACGTTGAGGAGGGTGCTGCCGGCGGGGGCGTAGATGCGGACGTAGGTCCCGAACACGCCCTCCTCTGGCGTGTAGGTAGTGGTCGCGCGGTCGAACAACGTCCCCTCGCCGCCGAGGCGTCCCGAGCGTTCCTCGCCGAGCTCCGGGAGGACGTTCCGCCACGTCACGATGACGTCTCGTGCGCCGTCCTCACCGACGAGGACGACGACATCACGCTCGATCGCCGGCTGGATCTTCGAGTACGAGAAGTTCGCATCGACGACGGCGAGCGTCTCGACACCCTCCGTCGGTGCGAGGCGGCCGTCAACCTCCAGGCGCTCGAGGAGCGCCTGGACCTCCGCGCGGGCGTCGAAGAACTGGAAGTGGCGTCCTGCCGAACCCTGCCGGATCACGCGCGCGAGCCCGGCGAGCTGGCTCGTCCCCGCCGACTGCAGCTGTCCGATCACCGTGTCGAGCACCGGCCGGAGGTACGCCTGCTTGGCGGCCTGCGAGGAGAGGGCGCGCGCCGACGCGATCTCCGGGTCCGTCGCTGTGACCGCGGCGCTCGTCACGTACAGGGACGACCCGGGTGGTGGAGGTTCGAGCAGATAGACCCGCACCGCCCCCGTCGTGTCGCCTCCGGGCGTCGTGAGCGTCTCGACGCGCTGCCACTGGCCGTACAGCGACGGATCGGACGGCACGAAGGTGGGGGCGACTCCGTCGAACTCGGAGAACCCGACATTCGGTGGCCCGCCGCCCCAGTCCCCCGGCACCCACAGGTAGAACGAGCCGCTGAACTCCTCGCCGGGGACGAGCTCGATCGAGTACGTGACCAGCTGATCGATGTCCTCGTAGGTGGCCCGGATAGCGGTGACCACGCCTTCCGGCAGACCGTCAGTGGGAATTCCCTCGGCGGCGAGGTCGACGGCCTGGATGGTGTTCTCGCCGGCCACACCCCAGACCGCGGTGATGCCCTCGGCCGCGGTCGGGTTTCCGGTCTCGCCGGTGATCGCTTCCTCCGCGAGACGGAACCAGTTGGCGGCGGTGATCGGCTCGGGGTAGCCGGCGACGGTCACGGGCTCGAACAGCCCGATGAGGTCGCGGACGAGGTAGGAATCGAGGGCGATGACGCCGTCCGCGGCGATGCCGGTGTCCTCCTCCAGCAGCTGGAGGACGGCCCGCGCCGACGTCGGGAAGTCGGGCCAGTAGTTCGCATCGCGGACGTACCAGGAGCCGGCGCCGAGGTAGTTCAGCAGGCCGAACGGCACCTCGCGCTGCGGGGGAGCGGGCGGTGAGAAGTCCATCGACGAGCGATACTCGCGCTCGACGATCTCGCCGTCCTCGAACGTGAGGATCCCCATGCTGCCGATGTATCCGCCGGTCGGCCGGATCTCCTGGTCGTTCTGCCCCAGGAGGACGTACGTCACGCGGCCCTCGTAGCCGAACATCGCGTCGAACTGGCTGGCGGCCTGCTCGAACGTCTCCCGGGCCGCGACCGCCTCGTCGAGCACCGGGCGGAGGTCGTCGACCTCCTCGCGGTAGTCCGCGAGCAAGAACGACCACGCCGCAGTGTCGAGGGCGGCGATGTCCTCCTGGGTGGAGGCCATCAGGTCGAAGGCGAGCCGCACATCGTCGGCCTGCACCACGATCACCTCGCGAAGCGCGCCGATGAGCGGACGGTCTTCCTCGAAGAGCGGCCCGGCAGCGCCGAGGAACGTCTCGGCGGAGCGGGCAAGCGTTGCGCCGGTCTCGAGCAGCGTGACGCCGTCCTCGATGTCGCCGCCGATCCCGGGTAGCCAGCCGAGCGCCGCCGCCGCCGGGCCCCGGAACCAGAGGCGGTCCCGCGCGTGCTCGAGGCGGTCTGCCGCCCGCGCCGCCGCCGGGAGCGCCGCCAGGAAGGCCTCCCGGCCCGGCCACTCCTCGGACTCGAATGAGGACACGGGACGGACGACTTCGTAGACGACCTGGAGATCGGCGTAGGCCGCGCGCGCGTCGCGCCACGACAGGGCGGTCCGGACGACGACGTCGGCGCCCAGGAGGAGAAGGACGGCGGCGAGGACGGCGACTGTGCGTCGCCGTGGCGTCCCCCACGCCAGCGCGACGAACCTCGACGCACGCGACCGCACGGTTACCCGTCCCGGCGGACGAAGTGGAGGTCGGACTGGATGACCCGCCGATGCTCGCGGTGGGAGGGGTATTCGCCGGCGACGTCAAAGCCGCGCTGAGCGAGCCACTCGACGACCTCATCGGCGCGCGCCTGCTCGCGGTAGAGCGGGACGTAGGACACCTCGACCAGGACTTCGTCGACGCCGGCGACGGTGCGCTCCGCGCCGCGCAGCACGTCCAGCTCGGCGCCCTGGACGTCGATCTTCAGCAGCGCCGGGCGCTCCCACGTCGACGGGAGCAGGGCGTCCAGCGGCGCGACCTCGACGGACTCCGTCGCGACCTCGGGCGTGCCGAACCGGGATGCCTGCTCCGCGAGCGGGAGCAGCGAGGATGAGTCGGCGTCGCTCGTGAGGTGCAGGAGGGCGCTCGTCGCCTCGGCGCCGGCCGCGCATCGGCGCAGGTGCACGCGCGCATCGGCGCCGTGCACCCGTTCGAAGAGCCCGGCAGAGCTTGTCCCCGGCTCGAGCGAGTAGACCTCGGCATCAGGGAAGCGGCGGCGCGCGAAGAGGGCGAACTGGCCGCGGCCGGCGCCGACGTCGATCACCGTCCGGTGGTCGTGGTGGAAGGCGACGCCGCGCAGCTCCAGCGACGGCGCGACGCCGAGGCGGAGCGCACGCCACCATCCCGGATGCACGGCCGTCCGCGCCGCCTTGCGGCCGAGCGCGAGGTACCGGGTGGGGGAAGGCACGCCTAGCCCACCGGCGCGAGCGCCACCGGCTCGCGCTGCTCGGCGAGTGCGAGCGCCCACTCCACGAATCGATCCAGGCCGCGGTCACGGTCCAGCATGTCCGCCGCGTACCGCTCCGCCGAGGCGGCGTGCGACGCGGCCTGGGCGGGCGAAGCGATGAGCTCCCGCAGCGCCGTCGCGATCGCGCTCGGGCTCGCCGGCGGTACGACGATGCCGCTCCCCGACTCCTCGACGATGCGCGCCGTCTCGCTGTGCGGGCTCGCGGCCGCCACGATCGGACGCGCCATCGCGATGTAGGAGGTCAGCTTGCCTGGGACGGACATGTCGATCCCGGTCTCGGACTGTGGCATGAGGAACGCGTCCGCGACATTGAGCAGGTCCGCGTATTCCTCCTCTGGGACGAGGGGCATCCACCGCACGTTCGTCACGCCCGCGCGGGCGACAGCCTCCTGGAACGCGACGCGCTGGCTCCCCTCGCCGACGACGAGGAGGTATGCCTCGGGCGCCTCTCGGGCCGCGCCGACCAGGTCCAGGATGCCCTGCTTGAAGCCCATCGCCCCGGAATACACAGCGGCGAAGGCGCCCTCCGGGACGCCGAGGCGGCGGCGCGCTTCATCGCGAGTCAGCGAGGGCTGGGCCACGGTGCGGTAGTTCGGGAGGAAGTCGACCTGGCGCGCGCCCATCTCGAGCATGGGCGCGACGAACCCCCGGGCGATGACGGAGACGCGGGTCGCCCTCGGCGCGAGGAAGGACTCGACGGCCCGGACGCCCCGCGCGACCCGTGGGCCGCTCCCGGGGACGCCGCCGTAGAGCGCGGCGGCGCTCACCAGGTCGCGCACCATCAGACCCCACGGCTTGCGACGCAGCGTCCCGGCCCACCAGGCACCGAGGCCGCCCGAGAGCGCCGGCACCGCACCGATGGCGGCGTCGAACCGCGGCAGCCGGAGGGTGGCGAGGGCGGAGGAGATGCCGTATGTGGCCTCGACGCCGAGCCGGCCGATCGCGTTCGGCCTCGAAGGCACCGTGTGCGGTACGCGGATGACGCGGACGCCATCCTCGATGGTCGCGGTGAAGCGCCACTTCCGGCGCGATCGATCCCAGTCGGGGTAGTAGGGGTAGCAGCAGATGACAGTGGTGGGGTGGCCGCGCCGCACCAGCTCGCGGGCGAAGTCCGCCATGTAGACGGCGCTGCCGATGGGTTCCGGGGCGTAGGTGGAGGTGAAGAGGGCGAAGTGCATGCTCGCGCGCCACGTCCGTCCGGTGGGGGCTGCCCGTCGCACGTCGGAGCGTACCAGCGGGCCCGCCAAGGCAGAACCGCGCCGCGGCCCCTTGCTCCTTGAAGGCGACCCGGGTGAGGCGGGCAGGGGAGGCCGGCCGGGTGAGGTGAGCTACGTGAGTACGGCGTCCATCTGGACGAACCCGAGGATCCGCGTCCCGCTCCGGTTGAGGTCGTCGACCGCCGTCTGCAGGGCGTCCGCCGGAGTCCGGTCCTCCCGCACCACCAGGAGCGTCCGCCCCACGCCGGCGCACAGCGCCCGCACCTCGGCGCCCACGAGCACCGGGGGGGCGTCCACCAGGACGACGTCGAACGCGCCCTTCAGGGGGATGATCAGCCGCGACACCATCCGGTCGACGGTGAGCTCCAGCTCGGCCTGGCCGCGCGCCCCCGCCGGGACTACCGAGAGGTTCGCGAACTCGGTCTCCCGCACCAGCTCGCGCCACTCGGTCGCGGCTCCCTCGACGAGGTCCGCGATGCCGGGTGAGGGATCGAGCCGGAACGCGCCGTGCACCGAGGGGCGCCGCACGTCCCCGTCCACGATGCAGACCCGGAAGCCGGCCAGCGCCAGCGCCGCCGCCAGTCCGATCACCGTGGTCGTCTTGCCATCACCCGGCGCGGCGCTCGTCACCACGAGCGCGTTGTTGCTGTCCGTCAGGTGCGTCGCGACGTGGGTGCGCAGGAAGCGGAACCAGCTCCCGGCGCCCTCCTCGTTCGCCGCCACCCGCGCGAGGAGCGACCGGCGTGAGCCTCGAGGCAGGCGACCGACGTGGCCGAGCATCGGTCGCTGGATGATCTGGCGTGCTTCCTCGGCCGATGCGATGGCACGACTGCCGGCATCGAGGAGCAGCACCCCGCCCGCGCTGAGGAGGAAGCCGAGCGATGCACCGAACAGCGCACTGACCGACGGGCCTGGCGGGACCTGCTCGGCGGGCGTCGGCGCGGCCGGGTCGAGGAGCGTGACGATCCGCGCCTGTCCATCGGGGCCGGCGGCGGCCTCCGTGCTGAAGGCCGCCGCGACGCTGTTCGCGATGCGCGCGGCGAGGTCGCTGTTCCCGTGCACCACGCGGACCGTCAGGAACTGCGTCCCAGGGGGATTGCGCACGAGCAGGAGCGGCGCGAGCTCGCGCGTCGTCAGCGGCAGCGCGCCCTCGTCGATCGCCCGGCGCAGCACCGGCTCCATCGCCGCCATGTTCGTGTAGGTCTGAGCGAGGCGTTCGAAGGCGAGGATGCTCTGGTAGTCGTACTCCTCGCCCTCGGGCGGCCCGATGAGCAGCGTGGCCGTCGCCTCGCTCCGGAGCGGGGCGCGATCCGAGGCGACGTACGCGGTCGCCCCGCCGGCGACCGCTGCGATCGCCAGCAGCCAGCCCCAGCGTCGGAGCACGCGCCGCACGCGCGGCCCATCGAGGATGGATCGATCGATCACTCGTCGCCCTCATCGAGCGACACCAGGGCGAGGGCCGGCAGCGTGAACCAGAGGGCGTGCCAGACCATCCCGGATGCGCCGATGAGGTACATGCCGTTGAAGACCTGGTTGGCGACGAAGACCGTCGTACCAAGCGTCAGTGCGTAGGCGAAGTCGTGCTGTGGGCGGGGAGTCCGCAGCAGGCGGACGAACCAGCTCGTGTGGAACGCCGACCAGATCAGCACGCCGAGGCCCGCGAGCACGCCGTTCTGGATGGACATGTCCAGGAACACGTTGTGCGCCGAGTCCGCGGTCAGGCCGGGTGCGCGAGTCGTCATCTGCGCGCCGTATCCCGCCGGGTTCAAGACGACCGCACGGACGCCCTCCAGCCACAGTCCGAAGCGGAGGTCCAGGTTCGAGGTCGACCGGTCGTCGAGCGCTGACTCGAAGTACGGCGCCAGCTGGTCGACGATCCGCGCGCCGACGAACCACATCGCGACGAGCAGCAGGAGGACGATCGAGGCGCCTCGGAGCGAGGTCCGCCAGTAGAGGACGACCGCGCTGACCCCCACGACCGTGCTCGCCCAGCCCCAGCGCGAGAACGCGAAGAGCAGGTTGGCGGCACAGATCGCGAAGACGAGGGCGAGGACGAGGCGCACGAGCGGGTGGGTGCCCCGGGCCGTGAACAGCATCAGCGACGTCACGGCGGCGGTCGACATCACGATCGACGTGCCCCCCGGGTGTCCGTAGGTCGCGCGCTGGTAGGCGTCGAATTCCGCGAGGGCGCGGGCGCGGCCGAACTGGCTGAGGTCCGTCGGGAGCCCGACGCTGGTGAGGTACGCGTACGTGCCGATTGCTCCCGCGACGCCCACGCCGACCAGCAGTGACAGGACCCAGAGGCGGGTGGCGGTCGGCGATGGTCGGGAGGAGAGGATCAGGAGGCCGAGCAGCAACCCGGCGATCAGGTAGACGCCGTCCGTGACCGAGAGCACCGGGAACTCCGACGCGCCGAGCGCGATGGCCCAGCCCACCATGACGAGGACGGACGCCGTGACGAGGACCCAGAACGCCCGCGCTTGACGCGCGGAGCCAACGTATCCGCCCGCCAGCATCAGGACGCCGATCCCGACCACCCCGAGGAACTCCGGTGCGAAGAACACGCCCGGCGTCAGCCGGGCGGAGGTGTCGCCCTGTTGCGGCACGCCGAGGACAAGGAAGCGCAGGGCCTTCGAGATTGGGAGGTGGGCGAGGGGGATCTCGAACAGGAGCCCCGCCATCAGCAGGCTCGCCGGCGCGTTCCATTCCATCGGCCGGGCGACCCGCCGACCGACGCGGCTCCCCACCGCGCGGGAGGCACGGGCAAGGGGCGGGTTCCCGACGAGTTGCATGAGCCCTGCCTGACCTCCACCGCGGACGCAGCTCAGTATCCGAGGTTGTCAGACGCTGGGCTAGGCGTGCGTGCCGCTCGGATCGTGGGCCGGCCAGCCGCTACTCTTCACGCGTCACGCCCGGCCGCTGACCGGGTCGGGCCGATAGCCGCTTCGGGAGGGACGCACCGTGAAGGGCCTGTTCGAGGCGGCACGACGGCCGTACCAGCGCGTTCCCACGCCCGTGCGCAAGATCGTCGCGCGTCGGCTCTACCGGCTGGGGATCGCGCTCCATCGTGCCGGCACGGTCCTGTCCTGGAGGTACTCCTGGGCGGACGAGGCGGTGGCCCCCGCGGTCGAGGCGTCTCCCGCCGGCACCTCCATCTGGGTCGAGGTCGGCGCGTGGAAGGGCGACTCCCTAGCGCAGGCGCCGGAGGGCGCCACGATCTACTGCTTCGAGCCGAACGTCGCGAATGCCGCGCTCGTGAAGGAACGCTACCCGCGTGCGAACGTCATCGCCGCGGCCGTCGCCGCCACCTCGGGTCTCGCCCAGTTCCACGAGACCACGGACGACTCGACGTGGTCGCTCGAGCCGATCGACCAGGAGTACGTATCCCGCGAGCTGCTCTCCATGGCGTTCCAGGTCACCGGGACCAGGCTCGTCCCCGTCGTGCGGCTCGACGAGTTCATGCAGGCGGCCCACCTCGACCACATCGACATGCTCGCCATCGACGCGCAGGGGAGCGACCTCGACGTGCTCCGGTCGCTGGGGGAGCGGCTGCGCTCGGTGAAGCGGATCCGGGTCGAAGCGTACGAGGAGGGCCACTCCCAGTACCTCGGCGCGGAGAACTCAAAGGCGAACATCCTCGCGTTCATGACAGGACACGGCTTCACGCAGATCGGTGAGATGCCGATCGTCGGTGGCGCCTATGCCGACATGCCGATCGTCGGTGGCGCCTATGCCGACATGACGTTCGAGCGGGTCGACGCCTAGGGCGGCCTTGCTGCCGGCCCCGCCAGCACGGCCCCGGCGCGAGCAGCCTTGGGGGCCCGGGCGGACCTTCGGACCCCTGGCGGACCTTCGGGATTCCTAGCGGAAGAGCGCGCCCACGGAGCCGCCGGTGTGGATGCGGTGGATCGCATCGCCGAACATCGGGGCGACCGAGAGCACAGTGGACTTCACCGTCTTGAACTCGCCGTGGACGAGCGGGAGCGAGTCCGTGAAGACGATCTCGTCGACGTCCGGGTTGTCCAGGACCTGGAACGCCTTCGGCGCGAGGACCGGGTGCACGCACGCGACGCGGACCGAGTTCGCGCCGCGGTTGCGCAGCAGCTTGACCGCGGAGGCCACCGTGCCGCCGGTGAGGATCTCGTCGTCGACGATGAAGCAGTCCTTGCCGGCCGCCTCGCCGATGAGCGTCATCGCCTCCGCGGCTTCCTTGTTGCCGTCGCGCTTCTTGTCCACGATCGCGATGTCAGCGCCGATCCGCTCGGCGAGGTCGCGCGCGAGCTTGGCGCGCCCGACGTCCGGCGCGACGACGCACGGCGCCGCGAGGCGGAGCGACGAGAAGTAGTCGGAGATCAGCGGGAACGCAGTCAGCTCGTCTAGCGGGATGTTGAAGAAGCCCTGGATCTGGCCGGCGTGCATGTCCATCGAGAGCACGCGGTCGGCGCCGGCGACCTCGATGAAGTTCGCGACGAGGCGGGCGGTGACGGGGACGCGCGGCTGGTCCTTCTTGTCGGAGCGGCCGTAGGCGTAGTAGGGGACGACGGCCGTGATGCGACCGGCGGAGGCACGCTTCGCCGCGTCGATCATGATGAGCAGCTCCATCAGCCGCGTGTTCACGGGCGACACGATGGGCTGAATGATGAAGACGTCCCGTTCCCGGATGTTCTCCTCGTACTTGACGAAGACTTCCTCGTTGGAGAACTGGAAGACCTGCACGTTCCCGAGCGGGATCTCGAGGTGCTTGCACACCGACTCAGCGAGCGAGCGGTGCGAGTTGCCCGTGAACACGGCGATCTCACGGAACACGTCGGCCTCCTGGGACAAGTGCTCCCGGGACAGGGGATCCGGGGACGGACGGGTGTGTGTGCGGGGCATGGGGCACCAGCCTGCCGGCCACCCCAGGGAATCCCGACGACCGGCGGAGCCGAATCGTAGCACCGGCCCCCGGTTGGGTCTGTCCCGGCCGCCCCGGGGTGGGCCGCCGTTCTGTATTCTGGAAGCACGCCCCACCACTCTCGTGGGAGACCAGGGAGTGAAGCCCATGAACTGCCCGCAATGCGGGTCCGTGATGCGCGAGCGTGACCGCTCGGGAGTTCGCATCGACTTCTGTCCCGACTGCAAGGGAGTCTGGCTCGACCGCGGCGAGCTGGACAAGATCATCCAGATCGAGCTCGACGATGGCGACAGCCAGGCGGTCGAGGCGCGGAGCCTGGAGGCCAGCCGCGCGCGTCGCCGTGACGACGACGATGAGGACGATGACGCCGACGACCGTGGCCTGCGCCCCGCCCGTCGGCGGGGCGACTACGAGGAGCCCCGGAAGAGCAAGAAGAGCACCTTCTTCGAGAGCCTCACGGACATGTTCGGCGGCGAGTAACCTCCGCCCGCGTAAGGCCCGCGCATCGGATGATGCGCGGGCCGCTTCGTGCTCCGCCCGCACCTCCGGAGGACCATGCTCGCCCTGCTCTGGCTCGTGCTCGGCCTCGTGCTCCTGGTCGTCGCCGGCGACCGTCTCGTCACCTCCGCTGGCCGCCTGGCCCTCCGCCTCGGCCTCTCCGCCGTCGTCATCGGCGCGACTGTCGTCGCGTTCGGCACCTCGATGCCGGAGTTCACCGTCAGCCTGCTGAGCGCACTCTCGGGCTCCGAGGGCGTCGCCGCCGGGAACGTCATCGGATCGAACATCGCGAACGTCCTGCTTGTCCTCGGCCTCGCCGCGACGATCACGCCGCTCGCGATCCACCGCCGCATGCTCCGCTTCGACGTGCCGATCCTGGTGGCGGTGACCGTGTGGGCGCTCGCGCTCTTCGGGGACGGCGAGGTCGAACGCATCGAGGGCATCGTGAGCGTGGCGCTGCTGCTCGTGTTCAGCGTCGTGCAGCTCAAGTGGTTCTCCAGCCCGGAGGTGAAGGCCGAGCCGGAGCCGGAGTTCGAGGGACTGCCGGTCCCCGAGGAGGAAGACCGCGTGAACGTCGCGGTCGAAGTGCCAATCCTCGCTGCCGCGATCGGAGTGCTCGCGTTCGGCTCCTGGCTGTTCGTCCGGGGCGCGAGCGAGCTGGCCGAGGCCGTCGGCGTCTCCGACTTCGCGATTGGCGCGACGGTGGTCGCCGTCGGCACGAGCCTCCCCGAGGTCGTCACGAGCGCGATCGCCGCGTTCAAGAAGGAGGACGACATCGCCATCGGCAACGTCGTCGGCTCCAACCTCTTCAACGTCCTCGGTGTGCTCGGCGGCGCGGCCGCGTTCGCGCCGATCGAGGTGAGCATGGACCTCTACGCGTTCGAGCTGCCGGTGCTTGGCCTGAGCGCGCTCGTCCTCGTCCCGCTCATGTGGCGCCGCGCTCACATCGGCCGCGTCGCGGGCATCCTCCTGCTGGTCGGGTTCGTCGCGTTCACCGCGCTGACGCTGATCCGGGGCGGCGGGTAGGCCGTTCATCTGTGCTCGCGGGAAGCGGCTACTCTCCCCAGCGACGACCGCACACCAGCGGGCAACCGAGCGCGAGGAGGGCGTGATGGTGGAGAGCACACCCGGGACGACGATCGTCGAGCTGGCGGACGGGGTCTTCGCACGCCTCCACGAGGGGCTCACCAACGCCGGCATCATCGTCGGCGACGACGGCGTGCTCGTGATCGACTCGCTGCGCGTCCCCTCGTTCGCGCGCGACCTGATCGCGGACGTAGCGCGGCTCACCCCGAAGCCGATCCGGTGGGTGGTGGACACGCACTCCCACTGGGATCACGCCTGGGGGAACGAGGAGTTCCCGGACGCGACGATCATCGGCCACGACAACGCCCGCGCCGAGATGCTCGATGTCGACCTCGTCGAGTGGTGGCGAGAGCGCGCGGCCACCTCCGGCATGCCGTGGTCGGAGGAGGCCCGCACCGTGCGCGTCACGCCGCCGGACCTCACGTTCGACGAGTCCATGAGGCTCTTCCTCGGCGACCGCGAGGTGCACCTGCGCTGGTTCGGCCGCGCGCACACCAGCGGCGACATCTTCATCCACCTCCCGGCCGAGAACCTGCTCTTCACCGGCGACGTGGCCCAGGATGGCGGCGTCCCCTTCATGCAGGACGGCTATGTCCGCGACTGGGTGGGGACGGACGGGCGACTGCTGGAGCTCGAGCCGGAGCGGTTCGTCTCCGGCCACGGCCCCATCGGCAGCTTCGACGCGCTCATCGACGCGCGAGACTTCATCGCGATGCTGGCGATGGGCGTGCAGAACGCGATCGTGGACGGCCAGGACGAGGCGACCGCCGGCGCCCGCGTCGCCGAGGCGATGCGCGAGCGCTTCGGTGGCTGGCGTGGCTTCGAGCGCGTCGAGGAGAGCGCCCGCTACGCCTACCGCCAGATGAAGGCCACCCCGGACGCGAAGCCCTCGGACCTGCGCTAGCTCGCGGCCGGTGGGGGCCACACCTCAGCGCGAGTTGCGATACCAGTCCGCGTACAGGTTGTTGACGGCGTTGTGCAGCTCAGTCCGAGCCGCGTTCGCTGCCGACTTCACGCCAGGCAATGCCTTGGCGAGCGTGGTCGATGACGTCAGCGTCTGGTCTCGCCAGGTGCGGACATCGCCGGCGAGCTGCCACCGGAATACCTCGAGCGGGACTGCTGGATTGCCGGCGGCGGTCGCCAGCGCCGATCGGATCGTCGCGGGGGACTCATCGAGAGCCTTGTCGAGGGCTTGCCTGAGTTCGTTCAGGGCGTTCGTCACGCGTTCTTCCTCGTATCGAGACCGGAAGATGAAGTAGCCCTCGCCGGCGCGCTGCCGGCGGCGTACCTGCGCCCAGAGGCCTATCGAGTAGAGCCAGCGGTTGATCTGTTCACGGCTCTGCGACGATTTCGCGTCATCCGCGAGTGCCGTGCAGAGCTGTTCGGAGTGATCCTCGATGTCTTGGAGAATGATCAACAAGGGCGCGTACAACGTTGCCGTGAAGTGATGCGTCCGCTCGGCCACGCGCAGCGCCACGTCGAGCCGATAGTGGGTATGTAATTGGATCTCATCCCACGCCGCCTTCACGGGAGGGACGACGAGGGCCGCGCCGAAGAGGGCCACGAGTGCTGCGGTGGCGTTGTCACCGAGATCGGGCCGTGGCCAGCAGAACTTCTCCCAAGCGACGAGGACCGCAACGAGTGTGACTACCTCGGTGGCTGCCAGGAGGCTCAGGAGCACTGCCCGCCGCGCCGGCGTTCGCGTCACCCAGGTCCAGAGTCGCTTCGGCCATGCCGTGGTCTCCGGTCCCCGAGTCTGTCCTGCCTGCTTCTCTTCAGTCATCGCTTCGAATACACGCTTTCGGAGAGGGGGAAAGAGCGCCGCTGAGTAGAACCAGGCGATGGTCGGTGAAGCATGCAGCAAGTCGCGAAGACTTTCATCGCGGGTACGCACGGGATCGCCTGCACTACGCGGGGATCCCTTCATGGCTCTTCGATATTCCTGGTCTGAACTCGGCAAGATACCGCCGGATTATGCCCATCGAGCCCCGCGCGAGTGTCACCCGGTGTCGAGTCTCTCTGACACGAAGAAGCCCCCGGGGCGGGGACCCGCGGGGGCTTCGGGAGATCGGTGGTGCGAGGGGTGAGGGTTACTCGCCCCTGATCTCGATCTGCTTCGGCTGCTTCTCCTCCGGCAGGGGGATGGTCAGCGTCAGGACGCCGTTCTTCAGCTCCGCGGCCACGTCCGCGTCCTTCACGATGCCCGGGAGGGCGACGCGACGGCTCACCGAACCCCAGGAGCGCTCGCGGCGGTAGAACTTGCTGCCCTTCTCGCCTTCCTCGTGCTCCTCGGAGCGCTGCGCCTTGATCGAGAGGATGCCGTCGTGCAGCTGCACGTCGACGTCCTCCTTGCGGTAGCCCGGGAGCGAGGCCTCCACCTTCAGCTGGCCGTCCTTCTCGTAGACGTCGAGCGCGAGCGCGCCCTCGTCGTTGAAGGCGGACGCCGCCGAGCGGAAGAACGGGTCGTCGAACACGCGATCGAAGACCCGGCGGAAGGGCGTGAAGCCCTCGAGGGCCGCGAAGGGGTCACGGCGAACAATGTCGTTGGTCACTCTCATGTCCTTTCTTCTCGGCGTCTCCCCGGCTGGTTGTCTTCTGAGGGGGTGCGGAACCCGAGTACCTGGTGAGTTGTAGTCTGACGATCCCGACAGGCGCCCCTCAGTGCCGTTCGTCCCGAGGAGCCCGGCCGCTGGTCCCAGGGGCGGCTGTCGTTGATCCGATGATGGAGAATCGCAGCCCACCCGTCAATGGATCTGAGTCAGAATCACTCATATTTCATTTACAGCACCTCCTGCTATCCATATACTGAGCGCATGGCAACCGACTTCTACGCAGTGCTCGGCGTCCCGAAGACCGCCTCCGAGAAGGAGATCCGGTCCGCCTTCCGGCGTCTCGCGCGCCAGTGGCACCCGGACGTGAACCCCGGCAACCCCGAGGCAGAGGCGAAGTTCAAGGAGATCAACGCCGCCTTCGAGGTGATCGGGGACGCGGAGAAGCGCAAGAGGTACGACAGGTACGGCGACCAGTGGATGCATGCCGACCAGATCGAGGAGATGCGCCGCCGCCAGGGCGGGGGCGTCGGCTTCGACCCGCGTGGATCCGGCCAGGGCGGCTACGCCAGCGCCCCGGGCGGGCAGAGCTTCCACTTCTCCTCGGACGACGGGTTCGACCTCGGTGACCTCTTCGGCGCCGCGGCCGGCGGCGGCGAGCGCCGCGGCGCCGGCGGCATCTTCGGCGACCTCTTCCGCCGCGCGGCCGGTCGCAGCAAGGGTCAGGACGCCGAGGCCGAGGTGCGTGTCACGCTCGAGGAGGCCTACGGCGGCGCGAAGCGCACCATCGAGATCCGCGCGGGCGAGGAGCCCTGCCGCGTCTGCAGCGGCACCGGCCAGATCGCCGGCGCGACCTGCCACGTCTGTCGCGGCACGGGCGTCGCCGCGCCCCTCAAGCGCGTCGAGGTGAGCATCCCGGCGGGCGTGAAGGACGGGCAGCGCGTCCGCCTCGCGGGGCAGGGCGGGCCTGGCGCCAACGGCGGCGCCGCGGGCGACCTCTTCCTCCGCGTCCACGTGAACGCGCACCCGCGCTTCCGCCGCGAGGGCGACGACCTACACGTCGAGGTCGACCTGCCGGTGGCGGAAGCGGCGCTCGGCGGCGAGGTGAAGGTGCCGACGCTGAAGGGCAAGACGCTCGCGCTCAAGGTTCCGGCCGGGACGCAGGGCGGCAAGCAGTTCCGCCTCGCCGGGCAGGGGATGCCTCGGGCCGGCGGTGGATTCGGCGACCTCTTCGCGCGCGTCACCCTTGTGCTGCCCGAGCCGATGACGGACGAGCAGCGGCGGCTCTTCGAGCAGCTCCGCGACACGACGACGCCGGCCGCGGCGGCCGGCGGCTCGGGTGACACCGGACGGGAGGAGGCATCGTGACCAACGAGATTCCTCACGACGAGCCGGTGTTCCAGATCAGCGTGGTCGCCCGGATGGTCGGGCTGCACCAGCAGACGATCCGCTCCTACGAGCGCATCGGCCTCGTGCAGCCTGCCCGCTCGGGCGGCAACACCCGGCTCTTCTCGTTCCAGGACGTCGAGCGGCTCCGCCAGGTCGTGCGCCTGGTGAACGACCTCGGCGTCAACCTCGCCGGGGTGGAGGTCATCCTCCGCCTCAGCAACCGCGTCGAGGAGCTCCAGGCGGAGCTGGCGAAGCACCGCCACGACCTCGACGCCGCGAGGGCCGCCCTCGCACGGCACGGCATCACGCTGCCCTCGACGGGGCGCGGGGTGGCCGGTCCCAGCCAGAACAACAACCCGACCGCGGGCTCCTCGGGGGCCGCCGCCGGTGGAGGTAACGACCGATGATGCGACAGGACCGATTCACCGAGCAGGCCCAGGAGGTCCTCCAGGCCAGCCAGCAGCTGGTGCGCGATCAGCGCCACGCGCAATGGGACGTGGAGCACGTCCTCTTCGCGCTGGTGCAGCGTCGCGACGGCCTCGCCCGCGAGGTGCTCAACAAGATGGGCGTCGACTCGGACGCGCTCGCACGTGCGATCAAGGAAGTCCTCGACCGCTCGCCGCGCCTCCAGAGCGATGTCGTCCAGATCTACACCACCCCACGCATCGTCCAGATGCTCGAGGCGGCGAACAACGAGGCGACCCGGCTCAAGGACGAGTACGTCGGCGTTGAACATCTGCTGATCGCGATCGCGGACGCCCGCGACGGCGACGCACAGAAGCTGATGGACGAGTTCCAGATCACCAAGGAGCGCATCTACGGCGCGCTCCGGCAGGTGCGCGGATCGGCGCGCGTCGATTCCCCGACGGCGGAGTCGCACTACCAGGCGCTCACGAAGTACGCCCGCGACCTCACCGAGTTCGCCAAGCAGGGCAACCTCGACCCGGTCATCGGCCGTGACGTCGAGGTGGCCCGCGTGATGCAGGTGCTGAACCGGCGCACGAAGAACAACCCCGTGCTGATCGGCGAGGCCGGCGTCGGCAAGACCGCGATCGTCGAGGGGCTGGCCCAGCGCATCGTCGAGGACGACGTGCCGGACCGCCTCAAGGGCAAGCGCGTGCTCGCGCTCGACATGGGCGCGCTGCTCGCCGGCTCGAAGTTCCGAGGCGAGTTCGAGGAGCGCCTGCAGGCGGTGATGAACGAGGTGCGCTCGTCGGACGGCGAGATCATCCTGTTCATCGACGAGCTGCACACCGTCGTCGGCGCCGGCGGCGCGGACGGCGCCATCGACGCGGCGAACATGCTCAAGCCGGCGCTGGCCCGCGGCGAGCTCCGCGTCATCGGCGCGACGACGCTCGACGAGTACCGCCAGCACATCGAGGAAGACCCGGCGCTCGAGCGCCGGTTCTCGCCGGTGTACGTCGAGGAGCCGTCCGAGGAGGACGCGATCGCGATCCTCAAGGGGCTGCGCCCGCGGTACGAGGAGCACCACGGCGTGAAGATCACGGACGAGGCCGTCGACGCCGCCGTCCGGCTCGGCGCGCGCTACCTCACCGAGCGGCACCTCCCGGACAAGGCGATCGACCTCATCGACGAGGCGGCGAGCCGCCACGTCATCGAGGCGGAGTCGATCGCGCCGGACCTGCGCGACCTGAAGCAGCGCCTGGACGCGGCGAACGCGCGCGTCGAGGCGGCCGCCGAGCGGCAGGACTACGAGGAGGCCGCCCGCATCAAGCAGGAGGTGGTCGCGATCCAGCGCGAGTACCAGGAGCGGCGCGCGGCCTGGCAGGCTGAGCACGGCCTCTCCGAGGAGGTGACCGCGCACGAGATCGCGTCGCTGATCGCGCAGATGACCGGCATCCCCGTCGACCGGATGATGGAGGGCGAGGCGGAGAAGCTGCTGAAGATGGAGGAGTTCCTCCACCAGCAGGTGATCGGCCAGGACCGCGCCATCGCGTCGCTGTCGGATGCCATCCGCCGCGCACGCTCCGGTCTGAAGGACCCGCGCCGGCCGATCGGCTCGTTTGTCTTCGTCGGCCCCACGGGCGTCGGCAAGACCTACCTCGCGAAGGCGCTCGCCGAGTACCTGTTCGACGACGCCGACGCGCTGATCCGCCTCGACATGAGCGAGTACCAGGAGCGGCACACCGCCTCGCGGCTGGTGGGCGCGCCTCCGGGGTACGTGGGCTACGACCAGGCCGGTGAGCTGACGGAGGCGGTCCGACGCCGCCCGTACCAGGTGATCCTGTTCGACGAGATCGAGAAGGCGCACCCGGACATCTGGAACACGCTGCTCCAGGTGATGGACGACGGTCGCCTGACGGACAGCCACGGGCGCACCGTTGACTTCCGCAACACCGTCATCGTGCTGACCTCGAACCTCGGCACGGGCGCGACCCGCGAGTCGGTGGGCTTCCACCGCGCGGCGAGCGACCGCGACGCGGAGACGATGCACCGCGACATCGAGCGGGCGCTGAAGCAGGCGTTCCGGCCAGAGTTCCTGAACCGCCTGGACGAGATCATCGTCTTCGAGCCACTGACCGAGCCGGAGATCCGCCAGATCGCGGCGCTGGAGGTGGACGACGTCCGGCAGCGGCTGCTGGAGCGCGGCCTCGACTTCGAGGTCACGACCGCCGCGCTCGATGTCCTCGCCCGCGAGGGATACGACCCCGAGTTCGGCGCCCGCCCGCTGCGCCGCCTGATCGAGCGCCGGGTCGAAAACCCCCTCGCGAAGGGCGTCCTCAGCGGTGGCTACGAGGAGGGCGACCGCATCACCGTCGACCACGACGGCAGCGAGTTCACCTTCACCCGCCACCCCGGCGCCGCCCGCGCGTCGGAGGTGGTGGAGGCGGAGGTCGCCTCGGTCTAACCGGGACGCCCTCGGACGCTTGGGTTACTGCACAGCCCCTCGGCCGGCGAGCGACCGAGGGGCTGTCTCAGCTCTCCAAGTACTGAACGAGACGACGCATTAGCGCCGGATAGACGCGCCCGTACGCGAATCCGTTCACCAGCTCTTGCTCTGCGCCAGCCAACTCCGCCGCCGCGCCTCCGGGCGCCCCAAGGACGAACCGCGGGGCATCGGGGACCAGGCTGATGGCCAGATCGTACTCGTCAAAGATTCCCTCCATACCACCGACGAACACGCACGCGGAAGGTTGCACCTCACCAAGAAGTTGTCGCCGCATGAGGAGAAGACTCCCCGGCGCTGCTACAGGATCCGGCGGCTCCCCTGAGACTGCCGGCGTGTAGCGCATGTCAGCGAGCCCTCGCTCGGCCATTTCTACCGTGGCACTCGGTAGGACATCTCGGAATACCTCTGACTGATAAACGATCACCGGGGCCTCGATGAATTCGATCGGAAGTTCAGCCGCCACGTACAGGATGAGGGGTGCGATCGTTGGGTGGGCGGCCGTGACGATCCGTCCGCCGCCCGTGAGGACCGCGCGCGTGAACGCGACAACTGCGTCGGTGATCTCGAATGGATCGGATGCCTCATCCCACGGTCTACGTGTCGGGATGCTCGCTGAGAGGAAGATCGGCCTGAGCGTTGCGAGACTCACAGCGTCGCGCCGATTGTGTTCTCCGCCAGCATCTCAAGTGGCCGACCACCGATTGTCCACTCCAGCATCTCGCGCCGAGCCTCGCGGAATCTGCGTGCAGCGTGAACAAGCACTTGTCTCTTGACTTCGATGCCTGTCTCGGCGGCATCCTTCGCGAGCGCGTGTAGGTCTTCCGGTGCGGGCAGCCTTGGCGCCACCCCGATAAACGTCCCGTCAGACGCTGCCACTCTCCACCGTGGGAGTGTTAGGAACGCGCGCCCCGACTCATGGAGGACATCTTGCACGTTGGCGACAAGTGCACGCCTCCTCCGCGCAAGCGCGCTCGCGTGCTCACGCTCGATCTCGTGGGTGATCTCCTCGAGAATGGAACTCTTGATGACAGAGTTGGATCCGTTCCACTCGAGGTGTTCCGGGAGCAAGGTCCTCCTCCGGAGCGACGTCGTGCCGGGGGTGGGGTCAGCACCGGGCCAGGTGATGATGTATATGCCCATCGCACGGCTCATCGCGTAGTCAACCTCGTAGAAGACGTATGTTGACTCGCTGGCGTCGGGCGTTTCGAGCAACAGAAGGAACGTGAACTCCTCCAACGCCTCGGCGATGCGGGCTTGGTGATCGTCCGATGGTCGGATCGAGTACCGGTCAATGAATGGATCGAAGCGCAGATGGCTCAGCGCATCATGCGCCTGTTCGGCGGCGAGCGCGCCGTCGCTGCGGCGGTGGCTAACGAAGACGCGGCGGTGGTGGTCGGACACGCCGATTTCCTCGAGCACCGCCCGAGCCGCGTGCGCTGGACCTCGACTCCAATCGATTCCGTTGATCGGCAACAATTCCTCGGGGACTTGGTCCTCGTACCGACCTGACAATGAATCGAAGATCGGGAACACTAGGTGCCCAGCCGTGATGGCTGACTTCACATCGGGGTCATTGTCGGTCGGGTTCGATGCTGCATAGACACCGACAGTGCAGTCCCGTGCTTCGTCGGCAGTGAACTGGACCGTGACGTGCATGTGGAGACCCATAGAACGGAGCTCGATCGCTAGAGCCTCGTCAAGCGCGGCCAAGCGCGGATCGTTCAGATCTCCGTACGTTCGCACCAAGTGCTCCACCAGCATCAGTCGTATTGTCCCCGAATCTCGATAGCCTTCTCCATCCAGTCGGCGATGTTGTCCTCGATGTGTCCATACACCTTTGTGCTGGTGGTGAACGGCGGGTCGTACGCCATGACTATCGAGGATAACCTCTTGCCCGTGGGTTTGTGAGTGATGTTGTAGAAAGGGTTCGAACCCTTAGATGACTGGAAGCCGGCCGAGTCCTTTAGGTTATGAATGTAGATACCAAGCACGCCCTTGCCATCGTTCCATGCCTTGGTGATCTCGTAGTTGATCCATTTTCGGCCTGACGTGTTCGCCCCGATGAGCACGACCGCGCAGCTTCGACCGCTCATCTGGCCGTCAATCCACTTCTTGATCGCGGTGTCTCCGCCGTTCGTGACCTCTTCCCAGTCGTTGTCAGAGGCTGGCTTGTTTCCTTCAAGTGCGCCGATGTTCCTGACTTGAGAAGCTCGCCAATGGTCCGGCTTGTAGTGGAAGCTAAAGAAGACACGTCGAGTCAAAATGAAACCTCCGCCCCGCAGTCGTTCGTAATCGGTCACAATTTACCACCATCGTAATCGCGGTGGTGGGGTACTCATGGCTTCCGTGATCAGAGACGGGCTCCGATGCATGTCAAGGCGCGTACCCTCCCCTCCGGTCGGCTCCCGACGGAGGCGCGCCATGCTGCACCCCAGCGACGTCGCCGAGATTGCGCTGCGCGGGGGAGCG
The DNA here is from genome assembly GCA_050250415.1 of Dehalococcoidia bacterium. Taxonomy (GTDB): domain Bacteria; phylum Chloroflexota; class Dehalococcoidia; order UBA2979; family UBA2979; genus W-Chloroflexi-9. The sequence continues at coordinate 176,783 of JBFWOO010000006.1, forward strand.
TGAGCGGGCGGATCCCGAGGCGGAATCCGTCGGACGACGCGCGTGCTGAGCGGTTGAACGCAAACGGGCCCGGCTTCGGCCGGGCCCGTCGTGTGTGCGCCGTCCTCGAGGGTTAGAGGGCGCGGTAGGCGGAGCGCATGTCCGTCTGCTCGAAGCCCATCGGGGTCGAGCCGGTGGCGAAGTCGTACAGCGCGGCCTTGAAGATGCCCTCCAGCGCCTGGACCGTCCCCATCGCCAGGGCGATCAGGCCGACGCCGACGATGATGCCGAGCAGCGGCGAGACGGCGAAGAGCAGCGCCGCCGGCAGGAACGCGACCAGCGCGGCGCCGAGGTAGATGAACGTGAAGCTGAAGTTCGCGGTCACCTGGTTGCCCCACGTCTCCTTCAGGAGCGCGCCGGAACGCTTGATCGCGGCGACCGGGCCGAGGCCCTCCACGATCAGCACCGGGACGACGAAGAACGTCATGTACGCCCAGACACCCCCGGCGATCGCGACGGCGATCTGGCCGAGGAAGTTGTCCGTGCGGTCCCGGATCGCGTTCAGGATGAGGCCGACCGTGGCGGCGATGATCGCCCAGCCGAGGATGGCCGGGATGTGGCTCGCGGCCTTCGAGAGGCCGTAGCCGATGTCGGCGGGACGCCCTCGGAGCCGCTCCATCGCGGTGGCGATCAGGGCGGCGTTGAAGAACATCACGACGAAGTAGGACGCCACCAGCAGCAGGCCCGAGAGGACCATGTCGGCGGGTGTCGCGGCGGCCTCGCCACCGCCGGCGGCGGTGTCGAGCCGGTCGAGCGATCCGGTCGTCGCGGCGACGCCGGCGAAGACGGCGATCACCGCGAGGAGCGCGGCGCCGCCCATGATCGGGAACAGGATGAGCTTGCGGTCCTGCATGAGGACGCGCCATGACTGACCAATGAGCGAGAACGTGTGTCCGATGTTGGCGAACATACTGACCCCTATCTCGACGCGTTCGCGTGAACGTGCGGATGGCAACCAGTGTACCGAGTTCGGGCAGGCGCGGGTTCGCATTTCGCTGGACGCCTCTGGTAGCGTCGGGGCGTGGAGTTCGGCCTGACCCGGGACGAGTGGATGGAGACGGCGGTCGCGGCGGCGATCGCCTTCGGATCGATCGCCGCGGCCCTGGTGCTTGCCGCGGTCACGACGCGCATCGTCCACGCCTTCACACATTCCACCGAGAGCGACCTGGACGACTCGATCGGCGACGCGCTGCGACGGCCATTCGTGCTGTTCGTCGGCACCTGGGGCGTCGCGGTCGGCCTGCACACGCTCTCCTACCTCGGCGACGGACGGGAGCTGATCCGGCGCGGTGCGCTCGCGCTGACGGTGCTGGTCGTCACCATCACGGTGCGCCGCGTCCTGGTGATCCTCCTCGAGTGGCAGTCGGCGCGGCCGGGGCTGAGTCGCGGGAAGCTCCACCCGGGATCGGTTCCGCTGATCCGCCGCGGCATCTCGATCCTCGTGTTCGCCGCTGGCTTCCTGATCATCCTCGACACGCTGGGGGTGGCGATCAGCCCGCTCCTGGCGGGCCTCGGCATCGGCGGGATCGCGGTCGCGCTGGCGCTGCAGCCGCTGCTCGGCAATGTCTTCGCGTCCTCCTACATGCTCTCCGACTCCTCGATCCGGATCGGCGACTGGGTCGCCATCGAGGGTGGCCCCACGGGCGTCGTGGACGACATCGGCTGGCGCGCGACGCGCGTCCGCTCGTTCGACAACAATGTCGTGATCATCCCGAACTCGATGCTGGCGGACTCGACGGTGACGAACTACTCGCTCACCTCCCTCGAGGCGGACGCGCGCGTCGAGGTCGGCGTGGCGTACGAGGAGGACCTCGACCGCGTCGAGGCCGTCTGCACCGAGGTGCTCACCGCGCTCCGCGACGAGTGGGAGACGTCCGTGAAGACCCACACGCCGGTCGTGATGTTCACGGCGTTCGGCGACTCGAACATCGACGTGCTGTTGAAGCTGCGGTCGCTGACCTGGTCAGACTCGTTCGCGCTGAAGCACGAGATGATGAAGCGCATCCACGCGCGCTTCGCGGCCGAGGGGATCACGATCAACTACCCGGCGCGCCGGCTCTTCCTCCAGGGCGACGACGTCGATGGGCTCGACCGCATCGCCGCCGGCGTCGCGCGGCGCGAGTCGAACGGCGCTGCCGAGCGGTAGCTGTGGCGTGCTCGCGTCCCTCAGTCCCAGTCGAGGTCCGAGGCGAGTCCCAGTCGAGCTCGTCCTGGGTCGCTCCTAGTCGAACCAGTCCCACCACCCCCACCACCACGGGAGGCTGGGCGTCGGCGCGGGCGTCGCCGTCGGGGCGGGCGTGCTCGTCGGCGCCGGGGTCGCCGTCGGGACGGGTGTGCTCGTGGGCGCGGGAGTCGCCGTCGGCGCCGGGGTGCCCGTGGGCGCAGGCGTGCTCGTCGCCGTCGGGGCTGTCGTGCCGGTCGGGGCGGGGGTCGCGGTGCTGCTCGGCGTGGCGGTGGGTGTCGAAGTCACCGTCGAGGCCGGCGTGGCGGTCGGCGTTGGACCCGCGGACGAGCCCGAGCTGGTGCTGCCGGATGGGGTGGGCGTCGGCGTTGCGGTCGTCCTCGGCGTGGCGGTCGGCGTCGGGGTCGCGGTGGCTCGAGGTGTGGCCGTCGCCCGCGGCGTGGCCGTGGGCGTCGGGGTGGAGGTCGCGCGCGGTGTGGGCGTCGGCGTCGCCGTCGCCCGCGGTGTCGGCGTCGGGGTGGGAGTGACGCTCGAGGAGTTCCGTCCCCGCAGCTGGTCGAGCCAGTCCTGCAGCCACTGCGGGATCAGGCTGTTGCCGCGTCCGCGGTTGTCGTCGTTGTCCTCGCCGCGACCGTTGTTGCCGCGGTTGTCGTCGCGATCATCGTCGTCGTCATCGCGATCGTCATTGTCGTTCCGGCCCGCGTTCGAGTCGTTGCCGGAGCCCGCGGCGCTTCCCGGCGTGCTGGTCACCTCGGGCGTCCGGGTGGCCGTGGGCGTGGGAGCGGGCGTGCTGCCACCGCCGCTGCCTGAGCCACCACTCCCCGAGCCACCGCTGCCGGAGCTCGACCCCGTCGAGGAGCCGGACCCGGGTCCACCCGAACCGCTCGACCCCGAGCCGCTGGAGCCCTGTCCACTCGAGCCCTGTCCACTCGAGCCCTGGCCATTCGAGTCCTGGCCGCTCGGCCCCTGGTTCGCGCTCGTCGGGGGGTTGCCGTCGTTGATGCCGGGGAGGTCGAGGCCCTGGTCGAGGACGCCGAGCAGGCCGGGCGCCAGGCGTTCCGCCTCGCGCGCGATCTCGGCGACCTCCCCGCGGCTGAGTTGCGATCGCACGATCGCGGCGCTCTCCGGGTCCATCAGGAATGCGGCCAGCACCGCGAGGCGCTCGGTCGTGGTGGCGTCGTCACCCTCGAGGAGATCGTCGAGCACGTCGCCGACGTTGCGCCCTCGGCCGCTGTCGATCGCGGCGCGGAGTTCCGCGGCGAACGTGTCGGTAGCTGGCGTGGCGGCGGCGCCGGCGGTGCGGTTCGGTGCGGCTGTCCCGGTCGCGGTGGGCGTGCCAGCCGGCTGACGGGTCTCCACGGCCACCGGGGCGGTCGCCGTCGGGCGGACGGGCGACTCGACGTCCGCGACCTCGCGCGTGCGCTCGCTCTCCACGACGCGCACCTCAGGCGCCTCGCCGACGGACTCGAGCACGCTGCTCAGGGCGCGGACGACCAGCTCGTCCGCCTCGCCGTCCTCGCCGTCTTCGGCGGGCCCGACCTCGAGCGGCAGTCGCGCGATCTCGACCGTCTCGGGGATGTCGATCGTGAGCGCGCTACCCCCGGTGGTGACGGTGACGGTGCCCGCGCCGGGCGCGTAGCGCCGCAGCACGAGGGAGTAGGCGCCTGCCTCGGCGTCGCCGAGGACGATGCGCTGCGTCTGTACCCCGTCGACGAGCTCGACGTCCGAGGTGGTGACGCCGGGGATCTGGCGGAAGACGAGGCCGTTCAGAAGCACGCCGGTCGCGGCGCCCTCGGGGGCTGTGAGGTACGCAGCGACGGGGCCCGTGACGGTAACCGCTCCGGCCGTCTTGACCGGCTCGGGGGCGCTGAAGCCGGCGGCGCTCGCCCGCACGAGCTGCCCGGCCACGACCTCCACGACGGTGTTCGCCTGCTCCAGGCTCACGATGCCCTCGGCGGTGACGACGGCCGTCTCACCGTTGACGATCGTCTCGAAGACTGTCCCGTGCGCCTCGACGATGGCGTGCGGGGTGCGGATGACGTAGGAGTCCCCCGACTGGATCGGCACCACGTCGTTCCAGATACGCCCGGAGGACTGCTCCAGGTCGATCTGTCGCGAACCATCGACGGCGATCTGCCCGAACGCGAGCTCGGTGAGCGCATCGACGGTCGCGGTGGACCCGTCGGGGAACGTGACCATCGCGAACGAGGCATCCCCGGTGCGGATGACGGCGCCCTCGTGGAGCGTCGCCCCGTCCTCGATGAGCTGCCACTGGCCGCCGACCTGCTGCTCGACGTGTCCGGCGAAGACCGTCAGGGTCGCCGCCGAGGCCGTCGAGGGGTTCGTGCTCCAGACGAGCGCGATCGCGATCAACGCGATCACGGCGGCGGGCGCGGCGATCGAGGTGAACCGGATGAGCGACGAACCGATCCCCAGTGACGGCAGGGACGGCAGCCGGAACCGGCCGCGCTCCTGGGGCGTCTCGCGCAGGGTGGCCATGAACGCGGCACGGCGCGCCGGCTCCGGCCGCTCCACCGGGGGCAACGGGATCGCGGAGACGGCGACGGCGGCACGGAGGAGGGGCTCCAGCTCCGCGGCGTGGTCGGGCCAGCGCTCGACGCACTCCTCGACGGTGGAGATCCCGAGCAGGATCTCCTCGAGGCAGCGGTCGATGATGACGGCGAGGCGCTGCTCGTTGCTCACGGCAGCCCTCCCGAGGATTCGATCTCGCGGCGCAGCGCCTGCAGCGCGCGCATCTGGAGGCCGCGGACGGTGACCTCCTTGCGGTCCATGATCTCGCCGATTTCCCGGGCTGACTTCTCCATCAGGAACCGCAGGACGAGCACCTGGCGGTGGTCCTCGGAGAGCCGCTCCAGGGCGCCACGCAGCACCTCGTGCGTCTCGGCCGTGAGCACGCGCTCCTCCGCCTCGGCGTCCTCGGGCAGGTCGACGCCTTCGAGGTCGGTCGTCGGGCGGCTCATCCTGAAGTGGTCGACCATCTGGTTGTGGGCCATCCGATATAGCCAGGCCCGGAAGGGCGCACCCCGGTGCTGATAGCGCGGGATGGCCTGCCAGGCCTTCAAGAACACCTGCTGGGCGAGGTCTTCCGCCACCTCCCGGTCACGCGTGCGGACGAGGAGGTATCGAAGGATCTCCGGCTGGAAGCGGTCGTAGAGCGCGCCGAAGGCCTCGGCGTCACCCTCCTTCGCACGGTCGACGAGAGGACGGATGACCCCCGCTTCCTCGTCCGCCGACTGCGCGGCGCGCCTTCGCGCTTCCGTTTGATCCAACGAAATATGCCCCGTTCCGTTCGGCAAGCGTGACGTCACCGGAGGTGTTCCCGTGACGTGTCCGTGCTCGGTACGGTCATCCTGAAGCGAAGACGCGATGACCGGCGGCGCGGCCACGGACTCACCAACTGTGGATCCGGGAGCGGCGCAGCCTCCGCCTGGAGTCGTGTCGTTCGAGCCTAACGCGCATAGCCGATGCGAGGACGGCTCGTCCCCCATCGGCTACGGCTTTGTTACGCAGCGGGCGCTTCACGGGCTCAGTCGCCCGGCGCGGGGCCGGCGCGCCGCGGCGTCTCCGCCTCGGCACGCGTGGTCGCGGTGGGCGTCGCTCGCGCGCCGGCGCCCGCCGCGTCGATCTCGCGGCAGCGTTCCACGAGGTCGGCGGGAGCGGCCTCGACGCCGATGATCCGCCGGCACGCGGCCAGCCGGCCGGCATCGTCGGAGTCGCCCTCCGCCGCCAGCCACGCGCGACAGCGCTCGACCAGGTCGGCGGGCGGGGCCACGGAGGCGGCGACACGACGGCAGGCCGATTCCGGCGCGACCGTGTCGCCACCCTGGAGGAGCGTCCGGCAGTGCTGGACGAGGTCGGACGGGGCGAATTCGGAGGCGGTGACGCGGCGGCAGGCGGCGATGCGGCCGGCCTCGGGCTCCGCGTCGCTGGCAAGCCAGCTCCGACAGCGTTCCACGAGCGACTCGGTCGGAGCGGTGGCCGCCGCGACGCGCCGGCACGCGGCAGCGGGGCTGAGGGTGTCGTCGTCCTGGTTCAGCTCCCGGCAGCGCTCCACCAGCGAGGCGGGCGCGTCCGCCGCGACGACGCGCCGGCAGACGCTGCCGGGGGACGCCAGCTCGCTCCGCTCCACGCGGACGCGGACGACGGCATCGCGGAGCTCCTCCGGCAGCATGCCGACGGAGACGAGGCGCTGTAGCAGGCCGGCCCCGGGGACGATCGCCTCGATCACCGCCGCATCCTCGTCGGCGGCCTCGGCCGGCGCCGCCAGGGCCAGGAGGAACCCCACTGTGAGCAGCAGCGCCACGGCCGCGGGGAGCAGCGATGCCACCCCGACGCGGAACGATCCTCGACGTACCGACGGGTCCAGGAGGTAGGGGCGCGACCGGCGTGCCTGCTCGTCGAAACGCGACATGGGTGTGCTCCGATATTCGGGCGTTTCGCGCGCGCTGCGTGGGACAGCTCGGCAGTCGCTATAACGGCGATTCTCGCGATTCGTTCGGTGCGACCGATTCTCTCGATCGAAGTGTCAGGAAGCGGGGCGTGCAGCGTGGCGGTTCCGGGACGAAGGTCCCCACCCCGAGTCACTGAGTGCCCGGTGAGAGCGCCCTCGGACGTGGGAGGATCGGCGCGTATCACCGCCGCCGGGCGCGGGGCCGGGGGCCGTGGGAAACCGGGAGTCCGGTCATGAAACCCCTCAAGATCATCGTCATCGCCCTCGGGAGCCTCGCGGCGATCGCGGGCTTCGGCATCCTCGTCGCCGGCCTCTTCCTCGGATGGGCGTTCGGCACCCAGCGCGACGCGGATGGCTACTTCACCACGCCCACCGAACGGTTCGCCTCCGAGGCGCGAGCGATCACGTCGGAGGATGCGGACATCCTCATCGACCGGGAGGCGGCGGAGTGGCTGCCGTCCGACCTCGCGGAGGTGCGCTTCCGCGCCGAAGGCGTGAGCGGACCGGTCTTCATCGGCATCGGCCCCGAGGACGAGGTCCACGACTACCTCGCCGGCGTCAGTCGCTCCGTCGTGACGAACGTCGACTACGGCCGGCGTTTCGACGTGGACTACCGGGACATCCCCGGAGACGCCGAGCCGTCACCGCCGTCCGAGCAGGACTTCTGGGTCGTGCAGGCCGCCGGCGACGGCGTCCAGACCGTCGAATGGGAGCTGGAAAGTGGCCGCTGGACGGTCGTGCTGATGAACGCGGACGGGTCGCCGGGCGTCGCCGCCGAGCTGTCCGCCGGTGGCCAGTCCAGCCTGCTGCCGGTCGCGATCTTCGTACTGCTCGTGCTCGGGATCCTGTTCCTCCTCGGCGGCGCCGGGCTGATCCTGCTGGGTGCCATCGGCATCCGCGACTCCGGTGCGGGCGCACCCACGGCCTCCGGCGCGACGGCTGCTCCCGCTGGCGCGATCGCCGGCGCCGAGCCCGTCCGCATCGAGGGCCACCTGGACGCCTCGCTCAGCCGCTGGCTGTGGCTGGTGAAGTGGTTCTTCGCGCTCCCCCACTTCATCGTGCTGTTCTTCCTGTGGGTGGCGTTCGGCGTCCTCACGTTCTTCGCCGGGGTCGCGATCCTCTTCACCGGGCGCTACCCGCGCGGGATCTTCGACTTCAACGTGGGCGTGCTGCGCTGGAGCTGGCGCGTTGGCTTCTACGCCACTTCCGCGATCGGGACGGACCGCTACCCGCCATTCAGCCTCGGCGCCGAGCCGGACTACCCGGCGCGGCTGGAGGTGGACTACCCCGAGCGGCTGTCGCGCGGCCTGGTGCTGGTGAAGTGGTGGCTGCTCGCCATCCCGCACTACATCATCCTCGCGATCTTCACCTCCAGCCCGAGCTGGGCGCTGGAGGACAACCGCGGCTGGGAGGCGTCCGGCCCGAGCCTCCTCACGATCGCGGTCGTCATCGCCGGCATCGCGCTGCTCGTGCGGGGGCGCTACCCGCAGGGGTTGTTCAACCTGCTGATGGGCGTGAACCGCTGGATCTTCCGCGTGATCGTCTACGCGGCGTTGATGACGGACGACTACCCGCCCTTCCGCCTGGACCAGGGCGGCGAGGAACCACGGCCGGGCGGCGTGACGCCCGCGGCGCCGGCCCCCCTGACGTAGCCGTCGGCCGCTGCACCGTCTCGCGAGCCCCGTCGCCCTCCCCGGAGCGACGGGGCTTCGCGGTCTCATGACCAGCGCGCCCTACGATGGCTGGCATGGCGCTTGGCCCCGAGTTCGACCAGCCCGCTGGTCGGTCCTTCCAGCGGTTCGACGATGCGGTCAGCCGGGGACAGGACCGGCTCTTCCGCGTGCTCTGGTTCGCGGTGCCCCCGCAGTCGGTCGCGCGCAACCTCGACTTCCAGGCGCTGCTCGCGTCGCGCTTCTTCGCTGACCTCGCGCTGCAGGCGCTCTACTACGCCGCGCTGATCGCCAGTGCGCGGGCGGGAGACCAGGCGATCCAGGCCGCGGTCATCGGGGTGGCGTTCCTGCTCCCCGGCGTCGTCCTCGGACCGTGGGGCGGCTCGGTCGCCGACGCGATGCCGAAGCGCCTCGCGCTCGTGGGGGCGTATCTCGCGATGGGGGTGCTGGCGCTGCTGGTGCCGTTCGGCACCGGGACAGGCTTCGCGGCGATGCTGGCGGTGATCTTCCTCGTGCGCATCCTGCACCAGGTCTCCCAGCCCGCCGAGGCGGCCGCTGCGCCGATGGTGGCGAGCCATGCGGAGCTGGCGTCCGCCAACTCGTTCATGTCCCTTGCCTCGTCCACCGGCGAGGTGACCGGCAAGGCGCTGCTCGCCCCCGCCGTCGTGCGGTTCTGGGGCCTGCGGCCGATCACCATCATCGCGGGGCTGATGTTCATGTTCTCCGCGCTGCGCGTGGTGAAGTTCCAGCCGGACGGCGAGCGTGGCGCGCGCTTCGACCGCTCGCGCATCCGTCGGGCGGGGGTGGGCGAGGCGCTTCGCTGGCTCCTGGACGAGCCGGGCGCGTTCTGGATGCTGCTCCTCGCCGGCATGGCCAGCACCACCAACGTTGTGCTCGGGACGCTCGGCCCCCAGTACGTGAAGCAGGTGCTGGAGGTCGACCCGGAGTTCACCTTCTACGTCTTCGCGCCGGCCTCCCTCGGCGTCGTCGCCGGGCTGTTCGTGGCACCGCTCACCATCCGACTATTCGGTGAGCGTCTCGTCTCCGTCGGCGGCTTCGTCGTCATGTCGGCGGCGATGATGGCGATGGGCCAGGTCGACCTGACGTCGCGGCTCTTCGGGTGGGTGCTCGTCCTGCCGACGCCCGTTCCGTCGGACGTGGAGATGGCCTCGGCGCTTTCACTCATCGTCGGCACGGGGATCACGGTGGCGGCAGCGGCGACGCAGACCTACATCGGGAAGTACGTCCCGGTCCCGATCCACGGTCGTGTGTTCGCCCTGCTCGGCGCACTCAAGGACGGCCTGGCGATCCCGCCGCTGCTCATCCTCGGCGGCGTCGCCTCGCTGACCGGCGTCGGACTCGTGATCACGCTCGCGCCGCTCGCGCTGCTCGTCGTCGCTCTGGGCGTCGCGAGGGCGTCCCGCGCGTGGCACGGCCGCTACGCGCAGCCGGGACTGTTCACCTAGCAGCGCGCGGGTCGTCGTCGCGCACGATCGTGACCCGGTACCAGGTGCAGCGCGGGAAGGCGCTCGTCTCCAGCGGCACCTCCCCCAGCCGCGCGACCTCAACCTCGAGGTCCGGCGCGCCTACGGGGAACTGGTGGCACGGGTCCGGCCGCCAGCGGTCGTGGCGCGCGCAGCTCCCGCCGCCTTCGGGGTGCTGCTCGCTCGGCGGGGTCGCGACGAAGGCGGCGCAGCGGAAGCGCGTCCCGCTCAGCTCGCCGAGGTCTGACAGGGCGTGGGGCCGGTCGCGCCACTCACCCTCGAGGAACACGAGCGGGATGATCAGCGGGACACCGTCGGCGCGGGAGGCGAAGCCATCCTCGGGCAGGTGCCCCCACGTCCAGTACCCATCGGTGCGACGTGAGTCGCAGCAGTCGCCGCACCCGTTGCACTCGAGGGCGCGCGCCTCCGCGAGACGGAGGTAGCGGGTGGGGCGTTGGTCGTCCTCGGACACGGGAGCCGAGCCCGTCTGGGGGCCGCCCTACGGGTAGAGCGGACCCCGGTCGAGGCCGGCGGTCTGCGGCAGGCCGAACATGAGGTTCAGGTTCTGCATCGCGGAGCCGCTCTGGCCCTTCATGAGGTTGTCGATCGACGACATCACCACCACGCGGCGGCCGCCCTCGGCGACGAACACCGAGAGGTCGATGTAGTTCGATCCGAGCGTGCCCTTCAGCGTCGGCGGCGACTCGAGCACGCGGACGAACGGTTGGCCGGCGTAGAACTCGCGGAAGCGCTCCATCAGCGCCTCGCGCGTGACGGACTGCGTCACCGACAGGTGCATCGTGTTGAGGATGCCGCGCGTGGTGCCCAGCAGGTGCGGGATGAAGTCCACCGTCGCGCCCGAGGACTTCCCGATGCGGGAGAGCGTCATCTCCGCCTCGACCACGTGCTGGTGGTTCAGCACCCGGTACGGGACGACGTTGTCGTTGAGGTGGGAGAAGTGCTGGAGCGGGGCTGGCTTCTTCCCCGCGCCGCTGGAGCCGGTGAGGCCGTCCACCTGGACCGTGCCGGTCTCGACGATCCCGTCGGCGTAGAGCGGTGCGAGGCCGAGGATGATGCCGACCGCGAAGCAGCCGGGGTTGCCGACGATGGTCGCGTTGCCCACGGCCTCGCCGTTCAGCTCGGAGACGCCGTAGGCGTTCTTGCCGAGGAGCCCGGCGGCCGTGTGCGCCGTATCGCTGATCGACGGATGGCGTTCGGCGTAGCGGGCGTAGTCGGCCGTGCTGGTGAAGCGGAAGTCGCCGGAGTAGTCGATGAACTTCACGCCGCGCGCGTCCAGGTCCGCCGCGTACTGCTGCGACACCCGGTCGGGCGTCGCGAAGATCACGACGTCGCAGTCCGCGCCCACGGTGACGCTGTCCGGCGCGTCCACGGTGAGCTCGGTGCGTCCCTGCAGGTGCGGGTAGATGTCGGCGATGCGCTTCCCGGCGTCGTCGCGCGCGACGAGCTGTGCGACCTCGAAGTTCGGGTGCTGGAGCAGCAGTTCGAGGACGCCGAGTCCGCCGTAGCCGGTGGCGCCGATGAGCTGAGCGCGGATGGGAGCCATGCGAGTTCCTCCGTAGGTGAGCGGCCAGTGTAGGTTTGGCGCACGACTCGCAACAGGCGATAGTCGCCGCATGGGCGACGAATCCAGCGGCTGGCATGCCTTCCTCCCCCTCGGGGACGAGGAGCTCCTCGCCCAGTGCGAGGTGGACCGGTTCCGCGCGAGCGGCCCGGGCGGCCAAAAGCGGAACAAGACCGACTCCGCCGTCCGGCTCCGCCACCGCCCCACCGGCCTCGAGTCGGTCGCCGTCGAGTCGCGCTCCCAGCATGAGAACCGCGCGCGGGCGCTCCGGCGGCTGCGCCTGGAGATCGCCCTCCAGGCGCGCGAGGGCGTCGACGTCTCCGCGTATGCGCCGAGCCTCGTGATCGCGGGGCGTATGCGCGGCCAGCGCATCGAGGTCGCGACGAAGAACCCCGCCTACCCGGAGGTGGTCGCCGAGGTCTTCGACGTGATCGAGGCATGCGGCTGGCGGCTTTCGGACGCCGTGCCGCTCCTCGGCCTCTCGACGGCCGCGCTGGGGCGCTTCCTGGAGGGTGACCCGGTGGTCTTCCGTGCCGCGAACGAGCGCCGCGCTGCGCTCGGCCTCGGGGCACTGCGCGCGGGCCGGTAGGTCCGCCGGGTGCCCGCCGGTCACGGACGTTTACGTTCACGTGAGACGGGCGTATAACGCTCGGTATCCAAGGCAGCTCACTCGCACAGGAGCCAGCCCGTGACCATCGAATCGCCGCCAGTCTCGGAGTCGGCTCCGGGCGCCGTCGTCGAACCTCCTCCGCAGCGCTCAACGCGTCCCGCGATCTACTACGGCTACTACCTGGTTGGCGCCGCGTTTCTCGCCCAGATGATCTCGGCGGGTGCGCAGACCTACGTCGCCGGCGTCTTCCTCGTGCCGATGACCGAGGAACTCGACTGGACGCGCTCTGAGTTCACCTATGCGCAGACCGTCGGGCGGTTCCTACAGGCGTTCGCTGGCCTGTTCCTCGGCACGCTGGTCGATCGGGGCTATGCCCGCCGTCTGATGTTCGGGGGCGCAGCGATCATCGGAGTCGCCGTCTTCGCGACGAGCCTCGTGAACGAGCTGTGGCAGTACGTGGCGCTGCGCGGCGTCGTGCTCGTCATCGGCGCGGCGATGGTCGGGAACCTCGTCGTCAACGTGACGCTCTCGAAGTGGTGGGTCGAGAAGCGCGGCCGGATGGTCGGCTTCGCTGCGATGGGAGTGTCCGCCGCGGGCGTGTTCCTCCCGCAGATCCTGACCCCCGTCGTTGACGAGTGGGGCTGGCGCGTCGGGTGGCAGGTGCTCTCCGTCATCTGCGTCCTCGCCCTCTTCCCTGCCGCGTGGGTGATGCGCGGCACCCCCGAGGAGTACGGCCTCAACCCGGACGGCAAGAGCGACGAGGAGATGGCCAGCCCGTCCGGCGACCGCGTCCGCGCGGACTTCGCCAACTCGCTGACCCGCAACGAGGCGCTCCGGAGCGCGGCCTTCTATCAGATCGTCGTCGCGTTCGGCGTGTCAGGGGTCGGTCTGGGAACGATCCTGTTCACGACCATCCCGTTCACCACGGACGCGGGCTTCAGCCGCCCCGTCGCGGCGTTCATGCTGTCGTTCGCCGTGGCGCTGCCTGCCGCCCTGATCAAGCCGGTGTGGGGCTGGGGCATGGACCGGATGAGTCCCAAGGTCCTCGCGGCGGCCTCGTTCGTGATCGCCGCGGTCGGCGTCGTCATCGTGGTCCTCGCGGCGCAGGCCGGGAGCGCGATCATCCTCGGCGCGGGGTTCGTCCTCGTCGGATGCGGCCTGGGAGGGCAGATTCCCATCCAGGAGGTGATCTGGGGCTCCTACTTCGGCCGCCGGTATCTCGGCGCCGTTCGCAGCGTGGCCATGCCCTTCGCGCTGTTCTTCGGCGCGGGCGGTCCGCTCGCGGTGCAGATCTACTTCGACCACGTGGGCGACTACTACGGTGCGTTCTACGGCGTGGGCGCGCTCTGGCTGCTCGCTGCAGGGCTCGTCCTGCTCGTCAAGCGACCGAAGCCCCCGCAGCGCATCCTCGACGAGCAGGCGGCCCGCGCGTAACGCTGCCGGCGAGAGCGCCCGCCGGCTCACGCCCGCCGGATCGTCGCGGTGAGCCCGTGCGACTCGAGACGGTCGCGGTAGAGCTCGGCGCGTTCGAGGGGGCATGTGACGACGTCCGCCTGGCCGTGGTGGTGCGCGATCAGCATCACCTCGGCGGCACGCTCCAGGTCCAGCTCCGGGATCGAGACGAGCAGCGCGCGGACGACGTGGTCCATCGCGTTGTGGTCGTCGTTGTGCAGCACGACCACGTAAGGCGGGAGGGTCTCCTCCAGCGAGCGCAACTCCGCCTCCCGGACGGGCGCGTCCGAGGTCGCCCGCGGCGCCGCGAGGGCCGAACCAGTCACAGGATCCTCCACCCCCGCAGGATAGGACGGCGCCGCGATCTCGCCGCGCGAGAGGCCGCGCGAGCGACCACGCGACAGGTACCGCGATGGGCCTGCGGTTGTCACCGGCGCGCCCGCGGGCGATCCTGAGGCCGCATGCTCGTTGACCTTGCTGTGCTGACCGTCGGCGTCATCGTGCTTCTCAGCGGAGCCTGGGTGCTCCTGAGGGGCGCTACGACGATCGCGGTTGCCGCCGGGATCAGCCGCGTCATCATCGGCGCGACCGTCGTCGCGTTCGGCACCTCGGCGCCCGAGCTCGTGGTCACAATCGCGGCCGGTGCGCGTGGCGCCGCGGGCGTCGCGATCGGCAACGTCGTCGGCTCGAACATCGCCAACGTCTTCCTCGTGCTCGGCCTGACCGCCGCGATCAGCCCGATTAGCGTGCACCAGCGGCTCATCCGCTGGGAGATCCCGGTGCTCCTCGTCGCAACGCTGCTCACCGTCGGGTTCGCGGTCGGTGGGCGGATCGGGACCGTCGAGGGCATCGTGATGCTTGCGGGCCTTCTCCTGTTCGTCGCGATCTCGCCCCGACTGTTCCCCGAGATCGGCGAGGAGATCGAGGCGGACGTCGAGACGCCGGAGGTGACGCCGACGCGCCGTCACCTCCTCTACGCGGTCGCGTTCGTGGGGATCGGGCTCGCGGCGCTGGCCCTCGGGGCCGAGCTGATCGTGCGCTCGGCCTCCTCCCTCGCGCTCGAGGTCGGCGTGAGCGACTTCGTCGTCGGCGTGGTCATCGTCGCCGTCGGGACGAGCCTGCCGGAGCTGGTGACGAGTGCGATCGCCGCGTTCAAGGACGAGCACGACCTGGCGGTCGGGAACGTCGTCGGATCCAATATCTTCAACCTGCTCGCGGTCGCGGGCGCCGGGGCGGTGATCTCGGGCATCCCGATCAGCGACTCGCTCTTCCAGTTCGAGCTGCCGGCGATGGTGCTGAGCTCCGTGATCCTCGTGCCGCTCGTCTGGCCGAGGTACCACGTGGGACGCTTCGCCGGGCTCGTGCTCATCGCCGGGTACGTGGCGGCCGTGGTGGTCACGGTCGTGCGCGGCGCGTAACCCCGCCGGCGCGGGCAGGCCGGAGTCTCGATGGCGCTCGACCTGCTCATGACCGCGGCCGGGATCGCGATCGTGCTGCTTGGCGGCTACCTGATCGTGCAGTCCGCCGTGGTGATCGCGCTTGGGTACGGCCTCCCGCGCGCGGTCGTCGGGGCGACGGTCGTGGCGTTCGGCACCTCGGCGCCTGAGCTGACCGTGGGGATCAGCGCGGTCCTCGGTGGTTCCGACGGCGTCACCGTCGGCGACGTGATGGGTTCCAGCGTGGGGAACGTGGGACTCGTGCTCGGGCTCGCGGCGGTCATCAATCCGTCCGTGCTGTTCACCCGCCTGCGGCGCACTGCCGTCCCGGTGCTCGGCGTCGCGACCGCGCTCTTCCTCGCCGTCGCTGCCGGTGGCCGGATCGAGCGGTGGGAGGGCGGTCTGCTGCTCCTCGCGCTCGTCGGCGTGACCCTGTTGTCGCCGCGGCTCTTTCCCGAGTTCGGCCGCGCCGCCGAGGTGGACGAGCGGCCCGCGTCGGAGGGCGTGCGGCTGCGGGACTGGGCGGGCCTCGCCGGCGCGCTCGTCGCGCTGGCGGTGGGCGCCTCGCTCGCCGTGGACGGCGCCGTGGGTGTCGCGAAGACGCTCGGCTGGTCCGAGGTAGCGATCGGGGTGGTGGTGATCGCGATCGGCACGTCCCTGCCCGAACTGATCACGAGCATCCTTGCCGCCGTGCGGGGCGAGCTCGAGATCGCCGTCTCGAACGTCCTCGGCTCCAACATCTTCAACCTGCTCGGCGTGATGGGGGTCGTCGCGGCAGTTGGGTCGGTCGAGGTGGATCCGGGGGTGTTCCGCGTCGAAGCGCCCGCCCTCGTCGTGAGCACCGTTGCGCTGATCCCATTCACGATGACGCGGCGCTACCGCATCACACGGTTCGACGGCGCGCTCTTGCTCGGGCTGTATGTGGCGTTCCTCGCGCTCGCGATCGACCGCGGGACGTAGGGCGGATGGCCGGCTACCTGACGAGGATGACGATCGCGACGATCACCGCGTAGGTGATCACGACCAGCCGGAGGTACTTCGCAGGAAGCTTCCGCGCCGCGCCGACGCCGTAGTAGCCGCCCGCCAGCGCCGCCACGGCCATCACCGCGGCCGGTACCCACTCCACGGGGCCGAAGAAGGCGAAGTAGACCACCGCAGCCGCGTTGATGATCGCGGAGAGCAGCCCCTTCAGGGCGTTGGAGCGGTGGAGGTCGTCCGGCAGCAGGATGCCGAGGACGGCGAGCGTGAGGATGCCGAGCCCCGCACCGAAGTACGCCCCGTAGATCGCCAGCACGAAGATCGCCGCCAGCACCTCGATGTTGAGGTCGGCGTCGGCGCGCTCGGGGCGGTGGCGTGCGACGAACGCCGCGAGGCGGGTCTGTACCGCCATGAGGCCGGCCGCGAAGAGGATGAGGAACGGCACGATCGCCTCGAACGAGGACGCCGGCGTGTAGAGCAGGATCGCGGATCCGACGATCGCGCCGAGGATGCTCGGCGCGGTGAGGATCAGCACGCGGCGTCGCTGGCCACTGAGCTGGGCGGCATAGCCGATCGATCCGCCCACGTAGCCCGGCCACAGGGCGACCGTGTTCGTGATGTTGGCGACCTTCGCGGTGTACCCGACGGCGACGAGGGCGGGGAAGGAGACGAGTGAGCCGCCACCGGCGACGGCGTTGATGGCGCCGGCGACGAAGGCAGCCACGGCGAGGAAGGCGTACTCGGCGAGATCCACGGCACCGTCCGACCCTGGTCGCGCCGTGCAGGTTCCCGGCCGCGCTGCTCGGACTCTAGCAGAGACCCGACCCCGGGCCGCCGGCGCTCGTGTGCTTTGGGGTCGCCGAACGACCGCACCGGTCATGCCAGCTATCCTGAGGCTCCACCCGCACCCGTTCCTCGAGCTTCCACACCTGGACACTCGCGCCTGAGAGAGACGCATGGAGAGCGCGGCCCTCGCAGCCCTCGGTGTCATCGGGTTCGGAATCGCGCTCGCGAACCAGCTTGCGAAGCGGCTCCGGGTGCCGCCGATCCTCGTCTACCTCGTGCTCGGCGCACTCGCCGGCGAGTCCGTCCTCGACATCGTCCGCCCGCACGACCTGGAGCCGCTGTTCGAGACCGCGCTCGAGGTGCTCGTCGGCCTGATCGTGTTCGAGGGCGCGTTCGCCATCGACACCGACTACCTCCGCCGCGTCGGCCGGTTCGTCCGCAACCTGCTGACGGTCGGTCTGCTGCTCACGTGGGGCCTGGCGACGCTCGCCGCCGGCGGCCTCGGCGTCCTCCCGTGGGAGACGGCGGCGTTGTTTGGCGCGCTCGTGACCGTCACCGGACCAACCGTGATCGGGCCGCTCGTGAAGCGCGTCCACCTCAACGACCACGTCCGCGCCGTCCTCATCGGCGAGGGCGTCCTCATCGACCCGCTGGGAGCGATCCTCGCGGTCGTCGTCCTCGAGGCGGTCGTCGGTGGGCTGGTCGAGGCGGATCCGCTCGTGTTCATCCCGACGCGGCTGGCGGCGGGGTTCGCCCTCGGGCTGGCCGGGGCGGCGCTGGTGCGCGCGGTCGTGCAGTTCAACAGGGCGATCACGCCGACGGAGATCCAGCTGCTCCTCTTCGGGACGAGCATCGCGCTGTACGCGGTCAGCTCGCTCCTCCTCCCGCAGTCGCAGCTCACGGCGATGGCGACGATGGGGCTGGTCCTGGCGTGGATCAACATCCCCCACGCCGAGGCCGTCCGGTCGTTCGAGGACGACATCTCGCTGCTGCTGATCGGGGCGATCTACGTCCTTGCCGCCGCGACGGTGGAGCTCTCCGTGCTGGCCGACCTCTGGCCGGCCGGGTTCCTCGTGGTGCTGTTGCTGATGGTGGCGATCCGGCCGTTCGTCGTGTTCGTCTGCTCGATCGGCTCGGGGCTGCGCTGGCAGGAGCGCGCGTACGTCAGCGCGATCGGTCCGCGCGGCGTCGTGGCGGCGTCGCTGGCGGCGTTCGCCTCCGCGCAGCTGGGCGAAGAGAACGCGGGCCCCACGCTCGCGGCGCTGGTGTTCCTCACGGTGTTCATGACGGTCGCGATCCAGTCGACGTATGCCGACGTGGTCGCACGATTGCTGGAGGTGAAGGCGATGCGCGCACTGGTGGCGGGAGCCGGGGCGCTCGCCCGGCGGGTCGCGGTCCAGCTCGAGGCGAACGGCTACGACGTCCTCCTCATCGACAGCGACGAGGAGACCGTGGCGCTGGCGAAGGCGGAGGGGCTGACCGCCGAGGTGGGCGACGTGACGGACGTGCGGCTGCTGAACAAGCACGGCGCGATGGACGCGAAGCTCGCGCTCGCCCTCACCGACCGCGACCAGTCCAACCTCCTCTTCACGCAGTATCTGCAGAGCGTGAACCCGGAGGTGCGCCTGTTCGTGCGCGTCGCGCAGCCAGGCGCCGTCGAGGCGTTCAAGCAGACCGGCGCCGTCGTGCTTTCCGAGGTGGACACGCTGGCCGCCGCGATCGCGGACCTGATGGGCGCGCCGACGCTGGAGCAGACCCTCGTGTCGCGCGTGGGCGACCGCATCACCGTGGAGGTGCTCGTCGGCCCGGCGCTGCATGGCCGGGCGATCCGCGAACTCGGCCTGCCGCAACGCGTGCTCGTCCTCCTGCTCGTGCGTGACGACGGCGACCTCGTGCCCAGCGGCAACACCGTGCTTCGGGCCGGCGACCGGATGCTGCTGTTCGGTCGGCGCGAGCTGGTGCTGGAGTCGCGGGAGCGCCTCGTCACCATCGCGTAGCCGCTCGGAGCGGACCGGCGCCGTCCCGGCCCTCCGGCCCTCGACCGCAGTCGTCTCGGGCTGATAATGGGAACATGACATCGATCCCCGGCGAGGTAGTGGGACGTGGTCTCCGTGGCCGCGGCTGGTTCGCCCGGCTGCTTCTCGCGTTGGCCGTCGTCGCCCTGCTGACGCCCTCGCTCGCCGCGATGGAGCCCGGCCTCGCGGGATGGTCGTCGTCGCATGGCCACCTCTTCGCGGACGGCGTCGCGGTCGAGCACACCCATCCGTGGGAGGCCTCGTCCGACGGCGCTGCCGCGGACGGGGTGACGTTCACCTGGGACGACGCGAGCACAGTGTTCGCGGTCGCCGTCCCGGTTGTCGCCGTCCTCGCACTCACCGCGACGATCTTCGTCGCGCTCGATCGCGTCCGCCCGGTCGCCCCGCGGCCGGTCTTCGCGCGCATCCCCACCCCACCGCCGCGCTAGCGCCCGGCCAACCGGGCGCCGAGGATCGACGGGGATGCCCGCCTCCTCGGCGCGCAACGCAGGGAATTGCCATGACATCACTGCGACTCAGGCTCGTCCTGGCCGCGTTCGCCATTGCAGCGAGCGTGAGCCTCGCCGCCTGCTCCGAGGACGCGACGTCCGAGGAATCCTCCGGTGACGCGTCCACGTCGGGCGGCGTCACGTCGGCCACGGAGCTCGGCGCCTCGGGAACGCTGTTTCAGCCGCCCCCATCGGCGGCGGGCTTCACGCTGACCGGCGAGGACGGACAGCCCGTCTCGCTCTCGGACTTCCGGGGCGAGGTCGTCGCGCTCTATTTCGGGTACACGCACTGCCCGGACGTCTGCCCGTTGACGCTCGGCACTTACAAGGCGGCGCTCGACCGCCTGCCGGCCGAGATCGCCGAGCAGGTGAATGTCGTGATGATCTCCGTCGACCCCGAGCGGGACACCCCGGAGGTGCTCGGCCGCTACATGAACCTCTTCAACGAGCGGTTCATGGGCGTGACGGGTGCCGTCGAGGAGATCGACGCGGTCCTCGCGAGCTGGGACATCCAGATCACGCGGGGCACCCCGGACGACATCGGTGCGTATGAAGTGGATCACCCCGCAGCGAGCTGGATCATCGACCAGGAGGGCCGCCTTCGCGTGAAGGTCGCCCACATGACCGGCACGGACGCGCTCGCCGCGGATCTCAAGTCAATCGTGGAAGAAGGAACCGAATGACCATCACCAACAAGCTCTGGCGCCGCTTCGCGCTCGTCGGCATGCTCGGCGTCGCCCTGCTCGCGCTCGTCGCCTGCTCCGACTCCGAGGAGGACGCCGCCGAGGAGGAGGCGACGGAGACCGCCGCCGCCGAGGCTTCCGAGGTGGCCGCGGAGGGCGGCATCGAGGTCACCGAGGTGTGGGCGCGCGCGACCGCCGGCAACCCCGGCGAGAACACCGCGATCTACGCCATGATCGCCAACAACACCGGCGAGGACGACGTCCTCACCGGCGTGCGCGTCGGCGAGGAGATCGCCGCGCGCACGGAGGTGCACGAGATGGTGCAGCAGGGGGCGAACATGGTGATGCAGGAGATCGAGGGCGGCCTCGCCGTCGCCAGCTCCGAGACCGCCACGCTCGAGCCGGGCGGGTACCACGTCATGCTCATGGCGGTGCCGAACCAGCTCACCGTCGGCCAGACCTTCCCGGCGACCTTCATCTTCGAGAAGGCCGGCGAGGTGGAGGTCCAGGTGGAGGTGCGCGAGGCGTCCGCCACGGGCAGCTCGATGAACCACTAGCAGTCGGTCGGACCGTTGCGAATGGCCGGCTCGTCGAGCCGGCCCTTCTGCGTCCGGAGTGAACACCGGCGCTGCCTATACTCCCCGGGTGAGCGT
>JBFWOO010000007.1:0-109056 GCA_050250415.1 Dehalococcoidia bacterium
AACCAGCTCACCGTCGGCCAGACCTTCCCGGCGACCTTCATCTTCGAGAAGGCCGGCGAGGTGGAGGTCCAGGTGGAGGTGCGCGAGGCGTCCGCCACGGGCAGCTCGATGAACCACTAGCAGTCGTTCGGACCGTTGCGAAGGGCCGGCTCGTCGAGCCGGCCCTTCTGCGTCCGGAGTGAACACCGGCGCTGCCTATACTCCCCTGGTGAGCGTGGCGACCGACGAACTGGCGGCCGAAGGGCCTCGCACTGCGGCCCCGCCCGTGGTCGTGGGTGCGACCCGCCCCGAGGAGGCGCGCCGACTGCTTGCCATCGCCGGCCCCGTCGCCCGCGCCCGTGACGCCGAGATCGTGCTGGCATACGTCCCCGAGCTCACGCCCGGCGAGGAGCCGCCCTCTCCCCGCGAGGATGCCGATGACCGCGACCTGGTCCCGGAGGGGATGCCGGCGCGCGTCACCATCGCTCGCTACGCGGTGCTCCCGGAGGCGGCGTTCCGCACCACCGTCCGTCGCTACGATGCCGACCTGCTCATCCTGGAGTGGCGCGAGCCGCCCGAGGACGGCGTTGGCACAGCCGAGCAACGCGCCGCGCAGCGCCGGGCCGCGACGCGCGTGCAGCGGCTGTTCATCGACCCGCCGTGCGAGGCGTGGCTCGTGCGAGGCAGCCTCGGTGGCCGCCCGATCCGCTCCGTCCTCGTCGTCCCCGCCGGGGCACTGCCCGGCGCCGGCACGCTCCGCGGCGCCGCCGCGCTGCGCGGCTCGGGGGGCGATGTGACCGTCCTGGACGTGCACTCGAAGGAGGGCGAACCACCGCCCCCCGCCCTCGCCGCGCGCCTCGACGAGACCCTCGGCAGTGACCGCCACGAGGTGCGGACGGTGCGCGCGAAGTCACGCGAGCGCGCCACCATCGACGAACTCGGACGGCACGCGTACGACCTCCTGCTCGCCGAGACCCCGGCGGACGGCGTCGTGCCGTGGCTGGCGGCGCCGGCGATCCCGCGCGAGCTGATCGAGCGCGTGGACATCCCGACGGTGATCGTGAACCGTCCCCAGTCGCGCGCCGTCGTCACGTTCCGGCGCTGGTGGGACCGCGTCTACCAGTGGACCGAGTCGCTCGACGACGAGCAGCGCGTCCGCGTCTACAGCGACCTGCGCCGCTCCGCCCGTGTCGACCGCGACTTCCTCACGCTCACGGTGATCTCGACGGGGATCGCGGCGCTGGGGCTGCTGCTCAACAGCGCGGCGGTGATCATCGGGGCGATGCTCGTCGCGCCGTTCATGTCGCCGATCATCGCCCTCGGCCTGGCGATCGTGTATGGCGACCCGCGCTTCATGCGCGTCGGTGCCGCGGCAATCCTCCGCGGCACCCTCCTCGCCTACCCCGTCGGGACCGTGCTCGGGCTCGTCGTCCCGCAGGTCGACCTCGGTGGCGAGGTGCTCGCGCGGACGGAGCCATCAGGACTCGACCTCGTCGTGGCGCTGCTGTCGGGCGCTGCCGGCGCGTACGCCTACGCGCGCCGCGACCTCTCGGCCGCGCTCCCGGGCGTCGCGATCGCCGCGG
Organism: Dehalococcoidia bacterium; assembly: GCA_050250415.1. Classification (GTDB taxonomy): domain Bacteria; phylum Chloroflexota; class Dehalococcoidia; order UBA2979; family UBA2979; genus W-Chloroflexi-9. The sequence continues at coordinate 1,563 of JBFWOO010000007.1, forward strand.
CGCTCGTGCCGCCGCTCGCGGCCTCCGCGATCGCGCTCGGCTCCGGGGAGTACGAGGCGGCCGCGGGGGCAGCGCTCCTGTACGCGATGAACGTCACGACGATCGCGGCGGCTGCCGCCGTCGTCTTCCTCTGGTTCGGCTTCCGCCCCGAGTCCCAGCGGCTCGGGCGGATGCGCGCATTCTTCCGCGGCTTCGCGCTCATCGTTGTCCTCATCATTGCCGTGACCGCCGCCGTGGTCGTGCTCGGCAACCGCGACCGCGAGGCCGCGCGCCTCGAGCACGGCGTCGCCGGTGTCGTGGAGGGCTGGCTGCCGGAGGGCGACGCCCTCGATGCCATCGAGGTGGGCGACGGGGAGGACGGCGCGGTGGCGGTCCGGGTGCGCATCGAGTCGGCGACGCTGCGGGCGACGGACGATGTCGCGGCGCTGGCGGCGCTCCTCGCGGCCGAGCTCGGGCGCGAGGTTGCCGTCGACCTCGTGGTGGTCCCGGTGGTCCGAGGTGCGGCCGCGCCCGTGGAGGAAGCGAGCGCGGACTAGCCGGGCGCGGCCCCGGCGTCCTCGACGATCGCCGTCATCGAGCCTTTCGAGGTGGGGATGCGCGGGTCGGCTCCGTATGAGTGGACCTGTGACTGCTTCGTCTCGCAGTCCGGGCGCGAGGCGGTCATCAGCGTGACCCGCCCCTGGGTGTCCACCAGCCGCGCGAGGGCGAACGCCTTTTCCGGCCCGTAGCCGAAGATCGCTCCGAGCATCTCGATCACGTACTCGTAGGTGTGCTCGTTGTCGTCGAGCAGCACCAGCCGGCAGAGGTGCTCCGGGATGACCTCGGTGTCTTCCACCGGCTCGGCCACCGGGGTGAAGCCCGGCGTCCGCGGGGTCGTGGCGGCCGGGGGCACGGAGCGCTGCGACACGTACGGCGCGATCATCGCTGCGATCCTAGCCCGCGGCGGGTATCGAACCCATGCTCGCGTGGTGCGCGCCCGCGGGCGACTCAGCGGGCGCTGCGTCGATCGTCGGATGGATCGGCGCGAAGCACGAGCGGCGTCGTCCGCAGCCCGATCGCGATCGGCCCGGCCCCGCCCAGCCGCTCGTGCGGCGCGACGCGCACGCGCAGGTCGAATCCGGACTCCTCGAGGTGTACGTGCAGCACCTGGTCGTGCCCGTAGTACTCCCGCGACACCACGTGACCGTAGACGCCGCCGGGGAGGACCTGGATGTCCTCCGGCCGGAGCACCACGGCGACCCGTGTCGCCCCCGCGGGCGCCGGGAGGTCGCCGAACGGCAGGCGGACGCGGCCATCCTCCACCGGGACGTGGAGGATGTTGGCATCGCCGATGAACTCGGCGGCGTGGATCGTCGCCGGCTGCATGTAGATTTCGTCGGGCGTGCCCACCTGTTCCACGCGGCCGCCCCACATGAACGCGACGCGGTCCGCGATCGAAAGCGCCTCCTCCTGGTCGTGGGTCACCATGATCGCCGTGGCGTTGGCGCGCTTGAGGATCTCGCGAATCTCGCCCCGCACGCGCGCCCGCAGCGACTGGTCCAGGTTCGAGAACGGCTCGTCGAGCAGGATCAGCCGCGGCTCGGGCGCGAGCGCCCGAGCGAGGGCGACCCGCTGTTGCTCGCCGCCCGAGAGCTGGTGGACATCCCGCTCGCCCATGCCGCCCAGGCGCGTGAGCTCGAGGACCTCCTCGACCCGCGCGTGGCGATCGATGCCCTTCGGGAGCCCGTACGCGACGTTCTCGGCGACGCTCATGTGCGGGAAAAGCGCGTAGTCCTGGAACACCATGCCCACGCGCCGCTTCTCCGGCGGCAGGCTGCGGGTCGCGCTTGCGACCTCCTCGTCGAAGAGCGAGAGCGTACCGGCCGTGGGCTGCTCGAACCCGGCGATGAGCCGCAGCGCCGTCGTCTTGCCCGAGCCGGACGGTCCGAGGATCGCGAAGAGCTCTCCGGCGAGGACGTCGAAGGTCAGGTCGCGGACGGCGTCGACGTTGCCGAGGCGGCAGGCGACGTGGTCGGCGCGGACGGCGACGGGGCGGTGAAGGGGATCAGCCACGATCCGATGTTCGCACCGCTTCGGCCGTACCCGCACGGACGTCCCTGCTCGACCGGGTCGTGCCGAGCCGGAACGCGACGAGCGCCACCGTGGAGATCACCACGAGCAGGAGCGCCGGGCCGGCGGCCTCACCGAAGCGGGCCTCGCTGCTGGCGCTCCACGTCCGCGAGGCGAGCGTGTGGAAGCCGGCGGGCGACAGGATCAGCGTCGCCGGCAGCTCCTTCATCGTTGTGAGGAAGACGAGGGCGGCCCCCGCCAGCATCCCGCGTCCGGCGAGCGGGAGCGTGATCGAGGTCATCACCCGCCAGGGCGGCCGTCCAAGGCCGCGGGCGGCCTCCTCCATCGAGGGACGGACCCGTTCCAGCGAGACCCGCATCGCACCCGTCGCCTGGGGGAGGAAGAGCAGGACGTACGCTCCGACTAGCAGCGGGAGCGTCTGGTAGAGCCAGGAGAACCGGACGGCGGCGAACACGAGCGCCAGCGCCACGACGAGCCCCGGGAGCGCGTAGCCGGTGTAGGAGGCCACTTCGACGCTGCGCGCGAACCACCCGCGATGACGCACGGCGAGGAGCGCGACCGGCAGGCCGACGAGCACGGAGGCGGCGGCGGCGAGGCCGGCTGCGGTGACGGAGTCCACGATGAGGCTCCACGCGCCGGCGAAAGCCACGCCGTCCTCGAGCCCGCGGCCCAGCCAGTAGAGCAGGACGGCGATCGGCAGGACGAGGGCGAGCGAGAGCACGGCCGCGACGAAGCCGTAGGCCGGCCAGCGCCAGCCGCCCAGGGCGACCGGGGCCGCGGGGCGTCCGGCGTCCCGGATCGCGTCGAGGCGGCGCTTGCTGCGCGCCCACACCTCGAGCGCCACGACCGCGAGGGCGAGGGCCACGAGCAGCAGCGCGAGGGCCGCGGCCGTCGAGCGGTCAAAGGCCGTGGTGTAGCGGGCGAAGATGACGCGCGTGAAGGAGGAGAAACGCAGCAGCGTCGGCGCGCCGAAGTCGGAGAGCACGTAGAGCGCCACGAGCAGGCTGCCGGAGGTGAGCGCCGGACGGAGCGAGGGGAGCACGACGCGCCGGAAGGTCACCCAGGCCGAGTAGCCGAAGGTCCGGGAGAGCTCCTCGACGCGCGGGTCGGCGGCGGCCAGGGCCGGGCGGAGGGTCAGGAAGAGGTACGGGTAGGTGAAGAGGGTCATGACGAGCACCGCGCCCGGGAATCCGTAGATCGAGGGCAGGCGTTCCACGCCCAGCGGCTCCAGCCAGCCCTGCACGATGCCCCTCGGGCCGAACGCCGCGATGAAGGCCATGGCGCCCACGTAGGACGGGATCGCCAGCGGCAGCGCCGCGAGGATGCCGATGGCGCGGCGGCCGGGGAGGTCGGAGCGCTCGACGAGCCAGGCGAGCGGCAGCGCGATCGCGATCGCGAGGCCCGTGACGAGCGCGGCGAGCGCGACGGTATTCACGGTCGTCTCGAGGGCGGCGCCGGAGAGCAGCGTTTCGATCGCCGTGTCCCAGGAGCCGGCCGCTCGGACCACGAGGTAGGCGGGCGGGACCAGGCAGAGCAGCGCGACGGCCAGCCCGGAGAGCGCGAGGACCGGGCCGGGGCCGCGTCGCGGACGGCGGGCGCCGGGTCGGGCGGGGACGGGGATCGAGACCACGCGTGCTCTCCACCGGCGCCCTGCGCGGGCGCGATGACCGACTGTGTCCGGACTATGCCGCAGGGTCAGTCCGGGCAGAGCCCAGCGTAGCGGAAGCGATCACTGGCGCAATCGGAGGCGTCCGATCGCCGCGCGAGGATCGCCCACGTTCGCGCCTCGACTGTGGAGGGCCTAGGCTACCGAGGTGAACCTCCTCGAAGACCCCGGGCCGTTCTACTGGAAGTGGATCGCCATCGCTGCGGTCCTGCTCGTCGTGTACGGGATCGAGCGCCTGATCCGCGAAGGCTCGATCTTCTAGGGCTCCGCATCCCGCGGCCTGTCACGCAGTCCGTCTCCCAAGCCGCCACTCGCCTCGCTCAGTCCCAGCTTCGTTTGACACAGAGCCGAGGCTATCCCAGCATCGAAGGCACAACTACGACAGCGTGCTGCGCCGCCCTCGGGCCGCGCCGCCTGGAGGTTGTTCGATGCTTCGACGATTCGCAGCGGTCGGCCTCGTGCTGATCGCCGCTTCACTCGCCATCCCTGCATGCAGCGGCGACGACGAGGTGCGCCTCATCGTCTACTCCGGCCGTTCGGCCAATCTCATCGGCCCGATGTTCGACCAGTTCGAGGAGGAGACCGGCATCATCGTCGAAGGCCGCTACGGCTCGACGGCCGAGATGGCCGCGACGCTCCTGGAGGAGGGCGACAACAGCCCCGCGGACCTGTTCATCGCGCAGGACCCGGGCGGGCTCGGCGCCGTCGAGGTGGCCGGTCTCTTCGCTCCGCTCCCGGCGGGCGCGCTGGAGGCGGTCCCCGCGCAGTGGCGGTCGAGCGAGGGCGGCTGGGTCGGGCTCAGCGGCCGCGCCCGCGTGCTCGTCTACAACGTCGAGACGTTCCCGAACGGCGAGGGCCTGCCCGCGTCCGTGTTCGACCTCACCCGGCCGGAGTGGAGCGGCCGCGTGGGCTGGGCGCCGCCGAACGGCTCGTTCCAGGCGTTCGTCACGGCGATGCGCGTCCACGAGGGCGAGGACGCCACCCGCCAGTGGCTCGAGGACATGATCGCGAACGACGTGCAGTCCTACGCGAACAACGTGGCGATCGTGGAAGCGGTCGCGGCCGGCGAGATCGAGGTCGGCCTCGTCAACCACTACTACCTCCACCAGTTCCTCGCGGAGCGCGGGGAGAGCTACGGGGCGAGGAACTACCACTTCCCGGACGGTGACATCGGCTCGCTGATCAGCGTCGCCGGGGGCGGTGTGCTGAAGACCGCCGATCACCCCGAGGAGGCGGCGCGGCTCCTCGAGTTCCTGCTCTCGCGGGAGGCACAGGAGTACTTCTCCAGCGAGACGTTCGAGTACCCCGTCGTCCCGTCCGTGACGCCGAGCGGAGACGTGCCCGCGCTGGACGAGCTCAACCCGCCGGACGTGGACCTCAACGACCTCACGGACCTGGAAGGCACGCTGGAGCTGCTCCGCGAGGTGGGTGCGCTCGAGTAACGATGGCTCGACGGTGGGATGCCCGAAGCCCCCGCCGCCGGCGGGGGCTTCGTCGTCCTCGGGGGTGGTCCTCGGGCGTCGTCGGAGAGAGGCCGTCACCGGGCGCCGTCACGGGCGCGGTGGGCGGGCGGATTGACAGCCGCGTGCGGAGTGAGTATCAAATCACAACTCACTGATGGCCAGCCCCCATGGAGGCTGCGATGGCTCGCTCCGAGGCTCGACGGTCAGGGCCGCGCTTCTTCTACGGCTGGTGGATCGTGCTCGGCGCCGTGGTCGGGCAGTTCGCGGCGATGGGCGTCGCCGGGCAGATCTCCGGGGTCTTCCTCCGGCCGATGACCGACGACCTCGGATGGGCGGCGGCGGACTACACGCTGGGCACGTCCGCCGCGTTCGTCGCGGGTGGCGTCACCGGCTTCTTCATCGGCCCGCTCGTGGACCGGTACGGGGCGCGGCCGCTGATGCTCTCCGGCGGCGTGATGTATGGCCTCGCGCTCATCGGGGTCTCCCGCGTGGAGGAGGTCTGGCAGTTCATCGCGCTGCAGACCCTCGCCGGCGGGCTCGGCTTCGCGATGGTGGGGCCGCTGGTCGTCAACGTGACGCTCTCGAAGTGGTTCGTCCTCCGCCGCGGCTGGGCGATCACGATCGGCTCGATGGGCGTCTCGCTGGCCGCGCTGATCATGCCCGTGACGATGACCGCTGTCGTTGACGCCGAGGGCTGGCGCACGGGCTACGCGGTCATGGGCGTCCTCGTCTGGTGTCTCGTCCTACCGGTCGCCCTCCTGATGCGGCGCACGCCGGAGGACTACGGGCTGCTCCCGGACGGCAAGCGCGACGAGGGCGAACCGACCCCGGTCGAGCTCGCCCAGCGGGCGGCGATGCAGCGGGACTTCGCCAACTCCTTTACCCGCGCCGAGGCGGTGCGCACGGGCGCCCTCTGGATGCTGGTGGTCGGGTTCGGGCTGAACATGGCCGCCGTCTCCGCCTTCCTGGTCCACGCGATCCCGTTCGCCACGGACGAGGTATTCACTCGCTCCCAGGCGGCGTCCGGGTTCGCGGCGGTGGGCCTGGCCAACTTCTCCTCGAAGTTCGTGTGGGGCTTCGGGCTGCAACGCTTCCCGGTGCGGAACGTCGCCTTCTCCGCCTTCGTCGCAAGCGCGGGTGGGGCGGCGCTTCTGATCGCCGCGGTGAGCACCGAGTCGCTCGCCGTGCTCTACGCCGGGTTCCTCGCCTGGGGCTTCGGCTTCGGCGGCACGATCCCGATCGGAGAGTTCGTCTGGGCCCGCTACTTCGGACGCCGCCACCTGGGCGCCGTCCGCAGCGTCGGGCAGCCCGTGACGATCCTCCTCGGCTCGCTCGGGCCGATCTCCATGGCGCTCTACTACGACGCCAGCGGGTCATACGGCCTCGCGTTCGCGGGCCTCGCGGCGTCGTACCTCCTCGGTGGCTCGCTGATCCTGCTCTCACGCGAGCCGCAGCGAGCCGAGCCGGCCGCGCCGGCTCCGGAGGCCACCCCGGCGCCGCAGCCAGAGGGTGCTCCGGCGGGTGGTGGCTAGGAGTGCCACGGGGGTTGAGAGGATTCGTTACTCTCCCCGCGCGGACGTGACGTCGGAGGATGGGACGCGCACCGCGTCTGAAGGGGGATGAGAATGGCTGACCGGTTCCCGATCGAAGCGGGACACATCTTGTTGTTCGCCCGATCAGTGGGCGACGCGAATCCGATCTACTACGACGAGGACTACGCGAAGAAGACCGAGCCCGGGCAGATCGTTGCCCCGCCGACCTTCGTCCAGTCCTCGGCGCAGTTCACGGAGGACTACGGCCTCCGTCCGAAGGTCGGCGAGTGGTGGTTCGGGTCCGGCAAGGAGCCGCGTGGCTCCGGCGCCCCGAAGCCGCCCGAGCAGGAGAGCGGCGGGGGCAGCGGCGGCGGTGGCCTGCACGCCGAGCAGCACTACGAGTACCACCGGCCCCTGACGCCCGGCATGGTGCTGCACTGGGAGCGCGAGCCCGGCGAGACCTGGGAGCGCGAGGGCCGGCGCGCCGGCAAGCTCATCTTCACCGAGTCGATCACCAAGTACTACGACCAGGACAACAACCTGGTCATCACCGCTCGCTCGGTCGGCGTCCGCACCGAGCGCCCGGCGACGCAGGGCTAGGAGGCACCTCGAATGGCTCTCAAGGCGAGTGACCTCTCGGTCGGGCAGGTGCACGAGGAGCAGGTCTGCTACGACCTCTCGCGCACGCAGATCGTCCAGTACGCCGGGTCGTCCGGCGACTACAACCCGCTCCACACGGACGAGATCTTCGCGAAGGCCGCCGGCTACCCGGGCGCGTTCGCGCACGGCATGCTCACGATGGGCCTGACCGGCAAGATGCTCACGAACTGGGTGGGCGACGGCCGCCTCACGAAGTTCGGCGTCCGCTTCGTCTCCCAGGTGTGGCCCGGCGACACCCTCACCGCGAAGGCGACGGTGAAGGAGATCCGCGAGGATGGCGGGCAGAAGCTCGTCGACCTCGAGGTCGAGACGGTGAACCAGGACGGCACGGCCGTGGCCACCGGCCACGCCACCGCGCGCGTCGACTAGCCGGCGCGGATGACCGCTCCCCGGGTCCGGAGGCAGGCATGAAGCTCGGCCTGGTCACCTCCGGATCCGGCGGCATCCTCGGGATGGCCGAGGAAGCCCGGGACGCCGAGGCGGCGGGATTCGACCACTACGCCGTCCCGAGCATCTACAGCCACGACCCGCTCAGCATCTGCACCGTCGCGGGGATGACCACCACCCGCATCCGGCTGCTCACGGGCGTGGCCCCGGTCTATCCCCGGCATCCCTCCGCGATGGCGGCGGCGGCGCTGAGCGCCGGCGCGGCCTCGGGTGGACGCTTCACGCTCGGCATCGGCCTCTCGCATCGCCCGGTCATCGAGGGCGTGTACGGCATGTCGTTCGACCGCCCGGCCGCCTACATGCGCGAGTACCTCGATGTGGTGCTGCCGCTGCTCGGCGGTGAGCCCGTCGACCACCGCGGGGAGCACTTCACCTACCGCGGCGGCTTCCGGGCGCGTGACCGTGTCGAGGTGCCCGTGCTGATCGCCGCGATGGCGCCCGTCATGCTCCGGCTCGCCGGCGAACGCACGGACGGCACGATCCTCTGGCTGGCCGGCGCCCGGGCGGTGAGCGACCACGTCGCGCCGCGCCTCGCCCGTGCGGCCGAGGGCGCCGGGCGGCCAGCCCCGGAGATCGTCGCGATGCTCCCGCTCGCACTGACCGACGACCCCCGCGCGGCCCGCGACGCGGCGCAGGAGCAGTTCGCGAACTACGGCCGTCTGCCCTCCTACCGCTCCATGCTGGACGAGTCCGGAGCGGACGGGCCCGGCGATGTCGCGATCGTGGGGGACGAGGCCGCCATCCGCCGCCAGCTCGAGGAGCTGCGCGACGCGGGCGTCACCTCGTTCTCCGCCTGGCTGTTCGACGCCGGCCCCGACTCGCAGGCTCGCTCGCGAGAGTTCCTCGCGTCGCTCGCCCCGGAGCTCTGAGGGCGCACGCTGGCAGGACGCTCAGCGCGCGGCTTCTCCCCGGATCGAGAACTCGAGGCCGCCGGCCGGGTGGTTGCGCACAGCGATCGTCGCGCCATTCGCCTCGACCAGCCGTCGCGCGATCGTCAGGCCGAGCCCGGCGTGTCCGCCCGTGGGAGTACGCGCCGCGTCGACGCGCGTGAACGGGTCGAAGAGCGTGTCGAGCGCCGTCTCCGGCACGCCCGGCCCGTGGTCCCGCACGGCGACGACGACATTGCCACCCTCATCCCCCAGAGTGATCTCGACCGCCGTCCCGGGCGGGGTGTGGGCGAGCACGTTCTCGAGCAATGCGCGGAGCGCCCGCCGTAGGTCCCCCGGCGTGAAGCGGATGGAGCGCGCGCCTCCATCGATGGTCACGGTCGTGCCGTGCTCCTCCAGCAGCGGCCCGAGGTGGTCGACGACGTCCGCGGCGACCTCCGCCGGGACGGCGACGGACGCGTCGCGCTTCGTCGGCCCAGAGAGCCGCGCGATCGCGAGGAGGTCTTCCACGAGCGTCGTCGCCTCGACGGACGTGTCGAGGATCTCCTGTGCCGACTCGCGCTCGCGCTCCTCCAGTGGTTCGCGGAGCAGCAGCTCGGAGGAGGCGCGGATGACGGCCAGTGGCGACCGCAGCTCGTGCGAGGCGTCCCCGACGAAGCGCCGCTGGCGCTCGTACGCCTCACCGATCGGACGCAGCGCACGCCCCGCCACGACCCAGCCCCCGGCGACGGCCATGAGCAGTCCGCCGCCGCCTGCCGCCATCAGCACGGTGAGGAGCAGCCGCACCTGTCGCTCGTGCGCCTCGAGGCTGCGACCGCCGATCACGGCGCCGGCGACCCGGCCCTCGTCGATGAGTGGCACGGCGAGCACCCGGAAGCTGTCGCCGTGCTCGCGGAAGCTGGCCCATGTCGACCGGCCCGCGAGCGCGCTGGAGACCAGGCCTTCCTCCACGAACTCTTCCGCCTCCAGTCCGCTCGGGTTCGCCACGAGGGCCCCGTCGGCGCGGAACACGAGCAGGAAGACGTCCGCGGTCCCGCCCTCGTACTCGCGTTCGAGGTCGAGCGGGCGGAGGTCGGCGATGCTGCGCGGCGCCGTCGCGAGCCACGCATCCACGACGGTTTCGACGCCGCGGTCCACCTCCTCGTTCAGGCTGCGCGTGAGCGCCCAGTAGGCGGCCGCCCCGAGGGCGAGCAGCATCAGCACGAAGATCCCCGCGTACCACGCTGTCAGGCGGACGCGTGCTCGCCGGATCATGTGGTCACTGGTCCTCGCCGGGCGCGTCGAGGCGGTAGCCGACGCCCCGCACCGTCGCTATTCGCACCGCGTCGCCGAGCTTTCGACGTAGGTAATGCACGTAGAGGTCGACGGCGTTCGACTCCGGCTCGTCTTCGTAGCCCCAGACCCGGGCGAGGAGGCTCTGGCGGGAGAGGACGCGCCCGGCGTTGCGGAGCAGCGTCTCCAGGAGCCGGTACTCCGTCGGGGAGAGGTCGACGGGCGCGCCGTCCAGCTGGACCTCGTGGCGGACGGGATCGAGGACGAGCGTACCCAGGGTGAGGCGCGTCTCGCCGCCGGACTGCCGCCGTCCGAGCGCACGGAGCCGCGCCGAGAGCTCCTCGAAGGCGAATGGCTTGACCAGGTAGTCGTCGGCGCCGCTGTCCAGCCCGCGGACACGGTCGTCCAGCTCGCCGCGCGCGGTGAGCATCAGGACGGGGGTGGCCACGCGACGATCGCGCAGCCGCCGGACGACCTCGAAGCCGTCGATGCCGGGCATCATCACGTCCAGCACGAGGACGTCGAAGTCGTCGTCGAGGCCCGCGGCCACGGCGGCGTCGCCGTCGTGGACCACGTCCACGACGTGCCCTTCGCCCTCCAGCCCGCGCTTGATGACGCGAGCCAGGCGCACATCGTCTTCCGCTACCAGCAGCCTCACGTGTCGCACTCTACGTCCGGACTCTTTGAAGCGGCTGTGAACGCGCATGTGAGAACTCAAATGTTGCTCACAGGATGGGCCAAGGATGGCGCTCCAGACTGAGCCACGAGGGAAACAGACGCAGGACGGAAGGAGTCCTCATGGCGAAGTCACTGGCACTGGGGTTCGGCGCCGCGGGCGCCGTGGTTGCAGCCGCGGTCATCGCGGTGGCGGGGGCGACGGTCGGATTCGACGGCTCGGGCGGCTCGGAGTCCGCGAGCGCGGCGAGCACCATTCCCGGAGGGTTCGCGCCGGCGGATACGTCGCTCGGCTCGCTCGAGGCGGGCAGCAACGTGGTCTCAAGCGAGGTCGTCACTACCGCCTCCGGCGAGCAGGTCGAGTACGTCTACGTGGACGCCCCGGCGAGCCGAGGCCACGACGATGACGACGATGATGACCGCTACGAGCACGACGACGATGACGACCACGAGGAGCGCGAGCACGAGGAGCGCGAACACGAGGATGACGACTGATGGCCAGCTCTAACCGCCAGACCCTCGTGAACCTCTCGGTATTCGCCGGCTCGGCAGCGCTGTTCGCGGCGGCCTGGACCGGCGTGGTCGCCGCCGACCGCCTGGAGCAGGACTTGATGGTCGCCGCGCTCCCTGTCGGTGAGCCCGCGGTGTCGGCGGCTGTGGTCCCTGCCATGGTCTCGGCCTCGGTTCAGCCGGGGACGACCGTGCAGACTCAGCCAGCCCCGGCCGCGACGCCGCGTCGCGTCGTCGTGGTGCGGCAATCGAGGGCATCGTGACCCCCGCGCCGAGCATCGCGCCGGGCGCCATCCCGAGCACCACGCCTGCCGGCACAGCCCGAGTCGTGGTCGACGATGTCGCCGAGTTCCGTGCGATGAACACCGACTGGTGGATCGGCGCCCCGGGAGCGGATCGCTCGCTCCTGCGGCGGGCGGAGGCCATCGTCCACCGCTCGGAGGCGCGCCTTTCGCGCTTCCTCGGCGACTCGCTCGTATCGCGGCTCAACGCGGAGCGGCGGGTCGAGGATCGCGAGCTGGCCGCGCTGGTGCGGCGCGCGCTGGAGATCGGTCCGGCCACTGGCGGCGCCTTCGACATCCGCGTGGGGGCGGCGGTGGCCGCTGCCGGCTACGACCGCTCGTTCGAGCTGCTGCCGTCGGTCGTCGACGACGACCGGCTGGCTCCGCCGGTGCAGATGCTCCGCGTCGAGGTCGACGGCGACGCCGTGAGCCTCGAGGGGATCGGCGCGGTCGACCTCGGCGGCATCGCGAAGGGCTGGACCATCGATCGCGTCGCCGAGGCGTTCGAGGCGGCCGGGGTGGCCAGCTACCTCGTCGACGGTGGTGGCGACATCCGTGCGCGAGGGTGCGGTCCGGGCGGCGAGCCCTGGCTCGTCGGGGTGGGCGACGGCCTGGCCGTCCGCCTGGCGTCCGGCGCCGTGTGCACCTCGTCCACGCTGCGGCGCCGCTGGACGACCGTCGGCGGGACCGCACACCACATCATCGACCCGGTGCGCGCGCTGCCGGCCGTCGAGCTGATCACGAACGCCGTCGTCGTCGCGCCTGATGCCGCGACGGCTGACGCGCTGGCGACTGCGGTCATCGCATCGCCCTCGATTGTGAGCGTCGCGCCGAGCCTCGGTGCGGAAACGTTCGTCGAACGCGAGGGGACGTGGGAGATGACCCCCGGCATGGGAGGGTGGCTCGCATGAATACCGCACGACTGGGCGCCCCGGCGCAGGCAGTGATCTCGGCAGCGGCCGGGGTCCTCGCGATGGGGATGGGCCTGCAACTCTGGACGACCGCCGCCGCCGCCGACCAGCCCCTGATCTGGTGGGCGGGACGCGCTGCGGGGTTCGTGGCGTACGTGGCGCTCTGGCTCTCGATGATGTTCGGCCTCGCCGTCTCGTCGAAGGGGATGGGCGGCGTCCTGCCGAAGAAGCTGATGATGGACCTGCATCAGCAGTGGACGCTCTCGGCCGTCATCGCGACGGTCGTGCACGTCGTGACGCTCGTGTTCCACGCCGAGTCCGGCGTCACGCCGTGGGCCGCGATCGTCCCGTTCGCGTCGGCGCGGCTGACCGGTCCGGTCGGCATCGGCACCGTCGCGCTCTTCGGGCTGTTCATCGTTGCCGGGTCGTCCTGGCTGCGGACGCGCATCCCGTACTCGGCATGGCGGGGCATCCACGCCCTCGCGTTCGGCACGATGATCCTCGCGCTCTGGCATGGCTGGACGGCGGGGACGGACACATCGCTGGAGTGGGCCCGCTGGCTCTACGTCGCGAGCGCCGCGTTGCTCATCGGTGGACTGGTGACGCGCGTTGGGCTCGCCGCCGCGGCCCCCCGGAAGCAACGCGCACGCGCCTAGGAGCCCCGTGTGCCAGCATCGAGGCATGGTCGATCTGGAGGACCTCACGCTGACCGAGCGGCGCTGGCGCGAGCTAGCGCCGCCCGAGGTCACGGCCTCGGCGCGGGCGCTCTACGAGCGCGTCCGCCTCTGGTCGAGCGGCAACCTCCCGGGAGTCGACGTCGGGTATGACGCGCGCCAGGAGCACCACTGGCACTACGCCGCGCTCGTCGAGGACTTCGCCTCCCACCTCCCAGGCGGCGGTGCGAGGGTGCTCGACTTCGGCCCGGGCGACGGCTGGCCATCGATCCCGCTCGCCGCGAGTCTCCCGGGCGCAGCGGTCCTCGGCGTGGATCCGTCGCCGCGACGCGTCGCCGTGAGCCGCGCGAACGCCGCCCGCCTCGGAGTCGCGAACGTGGCGTTCGTCGCCGGAGACGGCGCGGCGCTCCCCATCGGCGGTGCGCGCATTGACCTCGCCGTCGCCTCGCACGCCCTCGAGGAGTGCGCCGACCCCGAGGCGGCGTTCCGCGAGATCGCCCGCGTGCTCCGTCCCGGCGGCGTACTCCGCGTCCAGTCCCAGGTCTGGGCGCTCCCGGCCGAGGAGCTCGAGACCATGACCCTCACCGAGGGCGTCGATTGCCTGCTCTTCACCTACGCCCGTCGCACGCAGGATCCGGCGCGCGAGCGCCGCTACGTCCTCGCGCTGCCGGTGGGCGGCGCCGCCGCCCAGGCACATCGGGATGCGCTGATCGAGACGGCCACGGCGGAGCGCGCCTACGGCGAGACGCTCGTCGAGGACACCGAGGCGATCGCCGTCCTCGACCGCCTCGCGCCGCACGCGTTCGCCTCCTCGTTCGTGGAGCTGCGGCGCTGGAAGCCGGCATGGCTGGCGGACGCACTGACCGAGGCCGGCTTCCGCGAGGCGCGGACGACCGCCCATGCCGGGGACGCCGCACGGCTCGCGGGCCGGGGCGCCCTCCGCACGGGTGAACCTGCGGCGCTCGCGGCATTCGAGGGCGTCACGCGGGAGCTGGGGCGTCGAGTCTCCCGCGAGGACGGCTCGGCGATGGTGACGGCGGTGCGCTAGCAGCGGGCGCCCGTATTCGGCCTGTCGCTGGACATGCTTCTCGCGGCTCCTAACATGCGCGGTACTGCGGGCCCGACCGCCGAAGGCCCAGTGACCGTGAGGAGCCACCAATGCCTCGACCGCTCGACGGCATCCGCGTCATCGACCTTTCCTACGGCCCTGCCGGGGGCATGGCGACGATGGTCATGGCGGACTTCGGCGCCGAGGTGATCAAGGTCGAGCCGCCCTCGGGCGACCCGTTCCGCTCGCTACCGAGCGCGCCCCAGTGGCTGCGCGGCAAGCAGAGCGTCGCACTGGACCTCTCGCAGCCGGCGGCGCAGCAGCAGCTCCGCGAGCTGGCGAAGACCGCTGACGTGGTCGTCGCCTCGTTCCGGCCCGGCTCGGCGGAGGCGTTCGGCGCCGACTACGAGACGCTCCGGGCGGACCACCCCGGCCTCGTCTACACGCACATCACCGCCTTCGGTCCGAAGGGGCCGCTCGCGAACCTCCCGGCCTACGAGAGTGTCGTCGCCGCGAAGGGCGGGCGGATGATGGCCTTCGAGGGCACCCCCCCGCGCACCGGCCCGGTGTTCTCCGCGCTCCAGGTCACGCACCACGCCGCGACGCAGGCCGCGATCATGGGCACGGTCGCCGCCCTCCTCGCGCGGGAGCGGGTGGGGGAAGGCCAGCTCGTCGAGACGAGCCTGCTCCAGGGGCTGATGCCGTATGACATGGCAGGCCTCGCGATCGCCTCGCTGATGGAGCGGGACGCCGCGAAGTGGGCGAACGCCGCGCCGCCCGGCGCGATCAGCCGCATGCCCACCATCAACTACCAGCCGGTGATGGCGAGCGACGGCAAGTGGATCCAGCTGGGCAACCTGCTCCAGCACCTCTTCGACAACTTCGTCGCCGCCGCCGACCTCGCCGACATCTTCGCGGACGAGCGGTTCGCCGGCTCGCCGGCGTCGTGGGCCGAGGAGGATCGCGAGGCATTCCGCGACCGCATGTTCAACCGCATGCGCGAGCAGGACTCGGCCGCGTGGCAGCGCATCTTCGTGGAGAACGGCGGTGTCGTCTCCACGATCTTCCAGACGACGCAGGAGGCGCTCAGTGATCCCGACCTCGTCCTGAACGGCCACGTCGCCGAGTTCCCCGGCGGCAAGAAGCTCATCGGCCCGCTCGCGCGGATGACACAGACGCCCGCCGAGGTCACGGACCGCGCCCCCGCGGTCGGCGAGCACCAGGCCGTCCTCGACGCGCCGCGCGCGGCGTGGCAGCCGAACGTGACGAGCGGCCCGGAGGGGGGCGCGCTCCACGGGATCACCGTGCTCGACTTCTCGACGATCATCGCCGCGCCGCTCGGCTGCACCCACCTGGCCGACCTCGGCGCGCGGGTGATCAAGGTCGAGCAGATCGGCGGCGACCCGTGGCGCTGGATGGGGAACGGCAGCCTCGGCGCGATCAAGACGAACGGCGGCAAGGAGAGCATCTCGGTGGACCTCAAGAGCCCCGAGGGCCAGGAGGTCATCCGCCGCCTGATTGCGCAGTCGGACGTCATCGTGCACAACTTCCGCCCGGGCGTCCCCGAGCGGCTGGGCATGTCCTACCGCCACGCCTCCGAGGCGAACCCGGCGATCGTCTACGTGAACGTGAACGGCTACGGCCCGCTCGGCCCGAGCGCGCACCGTCCGGCGACGCATCCGATCCCCGGGGCGGCGCTCGGCGGCGCGACCTGGCAGACCGGCGTGATGCCGACGGGCACGTCGCTTCCCGAGTTGCGCGAAGGCGCGCGGCGGCTCTTCCGAGCGAACGAGGTCAACCCGGATCCGAACACCTCCGCGGTCGTCGCGGCCACGGTCACGCTCGCGCTCTTCGCCCGCGCGAAGCACGGCGTCGGCCAGGAGATCTTCGTCGACATGATGGGCGCCAACGCCTACGCGAACTGGGACGACTTCCTGACCTACCCGGGCAAGGCCGAGCGCCCCTCGCTCGACGAGGACCTGCGCGGGACGGGCCCACTCAACCGTCTGTACGAGGCGTCCGAGGGCTGGGTGCTCCTCTGCCTCCCGCTCGACGTGGAGTGGGAGGAGTTCGTCCGCCTCGCCGCGCCCGACCTCGCCGACGATGCGCGCTTCGCCTCGCAGGCGGCCCGCGCCGAGCACGCCGAGGTGCTCACGGAGGTCCTTGCGACGCTGTTCGCGAAGCGCTCCGCGGACGACTGGGAGCGGCTGCTGGGCGGCGCCGGACTCGGATGCGTGCGCGCGGACGGTCCGAACCCCGGCGACTACTGGCACCAGGCGGAGCAGGTGGCCGTGAACCGCTTCAAAGAGACGGTGGTGCACGCGCGTCACGGTGAGATGGAGCGGCACGGTCCGATGGCCCGGCTCCACGGCACACCGAACACGATCGCCTCAGCGCCCCTTGCGGGGCAGCACGGCGAGGCGATCCTCGCCGAGCTCGGATACGACGCCTCGGAGATCGCCCAACTGCGCGCCGGCGGCGTGATCTGGGCGGAGGAGGGCGTCCCCGTCACCACCGCCTGACCGGAACCTCGGCCCGAACGTAGCGTCGAGGCAACCCCCGCCGCCTTCGTGCGTTGTCACCCCGTGCCCATACACGCTCCCGGCGAGTCCGGGTGCGCCGGGGCACGGGAGGAGTCCAGATGGACCTCGAGATCCGCCACCTCACCGCCGGGGAGCTTCCGGCGTTCAACGACCACATTTCCTACGTCTTCGCCTCCGACCGCCAGCACCACGAGGACGCCGCCGCCAGTCTCGCCGGCGCGGCCCCGTGGATGCGGCCCGAGTGGGCGCTCGCGGCGTTCGACGCAGCGCAGCCCGTCTCAACGCTCGGCGCGTACCCGGTGGACGTGCGGGTGAACGGCCGCCCGGTGCCGACCGCCGCCGTGACGACCGTGGGCACGAACCCCGGATACCGTCGCCGCGGGCTCCAGCGCCGCGTCATGACGCGCGCCCTCGAGTGGCACCGGGAGAGCGGCCAGGCGATCGCGATGCTGTGGGCATCCTTCGGGGCGATCTACCAGCGGTACGGCTACGGGCTCGCCTCGGCGCACGCCTCGTACACCTTCGAGCCGATGTGGGCGGCGCTACGCGACCCGTTCGCGAGTGACCTGCGCGTCCGCCTCGTCGACTGGACGCGGCCCGAGGTCCGCGCGCAGGTGGAGCGCACCTACGCAGCGTTCGCCGCGCCGAGAAACCTCCTCATCGAACGCTCGGACTGGTGGTGGAGCGACCACCGCTGGTACTGGGAGTTCGAGCAGGAGAAGGAGCGCCGTGCGTTCCTCGCGTTCGCCCTCGACTCGAACGACCGCGTGCGCGGCTATGTGAACTACCGCCTCAAGGAACACGAGGTCCCCTTCGAGCCCGGGCCGAACCAGGAGCTGGAGACCGGCGACTTCGTCGCGCTTGACCTCGAGGCGTGGAAGACGCTCTGGGAGTTCATCCGCGGGCACGACCTCGTGAAGACGGTGAAGTTCCGCTGGGCGCCAGAGGACGACCTCGCGACGGACCTCCTCCTGGAGCCGCGCGCCCTGCGCCGCCAGACCGGCGACGCGATGTGGCTCCGCGTCGTCGACGTCGCTCAGGCCCTCGAGGCGCGTGGGTACGAGCCGGACGCGGAGGGCGCCGTGGTGCTCGGCGTCCGCGACGAGCTGTGCCAGTGGAACGACGGCGGCTACCGCGTGAGCATCGAGGGCGGCCAGGCGCGCGTGAAGCGCGTCCGGACCAGGCCGCAGATCACGCTACCCGTCGCGGCGCTCGGCTCTCTCTACTCCGGCTTCCGCTCGGCGACCCAGCTCGCCCGCGCGGGACGCGTCGAGGGCTCCGCGGAGGCGCTGCGGACGGCAGACCGGCTGTTCGCCACGGCCTACCGCCCGCACGTCATGGACGGCTTCTAGCGCCCCTCGGAGGCTAGCCCTCGAGGCCGCGGCGCTGGATGAAGGCGTGCAGCTCGCGGGCGAAGTCGCGTGGGTTGTCGCCCTGCACGGAGTGGGTGGCGCCGGGGATCATGACGTGCTCGGCGTCCACCATCGCCGCCACCATCTCGTCCGCGTTCTCCTTCGACAGGATCTTGCTGATCTCGCCGCGCATCAGCAGCGTCGGCGTGGTGATGCCCTTCACGTCCGACCACAGCTCCGCGGTGCGCTGCTCGCGGGCCGCCTTCGCCTCCTCCTCGGAGAGCGATTCCATCGACTCGCGGCGGCGGTGGTCCTGCTTCCACGTCCAGCCGTCCTCCACCTGCTTCAGCGAGTGGAGCAGCGAGTACTTGAGGTGCGCGGGCTTGCGCTGCGGGTTGAACTTCACGGCGCGCTCGAGGAAGTCCTCGAAGCTCCGCATGGTCTCGGTCTCCTTGCGGAACGCCTCCATCTCCAGGATGCCCGCCTGCATCGTCACCGGCGCGATGTCGACGATGACGAGCCGGTAGAGCCGCTCGGCGTGCGTGGGCGCGTAGCGCAGCGAGTTCATCCCGCCCATCGACATGCCGCAGAGGATCACGCGCGGGTAGGCGAGGAAGTTGATGAACTCCTCGGTGTCCTGCGCCATCAGGTCGGAGTTGTCCTCGCCAATCTGGGCGTCAGGCGTCCAGCCGGTGTCGCCGTGGCCGCGCTGGTCCAGTGCGATGCAGTGGTAGTACTGGCGCAGCCAGAGGCACGCCATGTCCCACGTGTGCGCGGTGAGCGATCCGCCGTGAAGCAGCACCAGCGGCGGGAGGTGCGGGTTCCCCCAGTCGAGGTAGTGGAAGTCGATGCCGTTGAGGTGGACCCAGCGGTCCTCCGGCAGGACGAACTCGGGCACGTCCATGCCGATCGCCTCGGCGCAGGCCTTCATGTCGTCCAGGTAGTTCGCCGTCGTGGTCATCGTGGTCCTCCCGTGGCGCGTCTCCGGCTCGGACGGCTCGGAGCGGCGCGCGCAGTCTACACGCGCGACCATGGCCGTTGTGCGGCATGGTGCGCCATCGTGCGATGCGGCTCCGGCTGGCGATCTGCGACCCGGGCCGGCGCGCCGCGGGACGGAAGTCCGTCGTCCGACCGCGCGCCGGTGGCCTAGGCTGCGAGGGCGCCACGGCACGGCGTGCAGTTGAAGGAGCGGCACGATGGCGGAGCAGTACAAGTACCTGTTGGACGAGAGCCGGATCCCCACGCACTGGTACAACATCGCGGCCGACCTCGCGACGCCGCCGTCGCCGCCGCTGCACCCGGGCACCGGCCAGCCGATCGGCCCGGACGACCTCGCGCCGCTCTTTCCGGTGGGCGCGATCCAGCAGGAGGTCTCCGCCGAGCGCTGGATCGAGATCCCCGGCCCGGTGCGGGAGGCGTACCAGCTGTACCGCCCCTCGCCGCTCTACCGGGCGCGACGCCTGGAGCAGGCGCTCCAGACGCCGGCGCACATCTACTACAAGTACGAGGGCGTGAGCCCGGTCGGCTCGCACAAGGTGAACTCCGCGATCGCGCAGGTCTACCTGAACAAGCAGGAAGGCGTGAAGCGGATCACGACCGAGACCGGCGCCGGCCAGTGGGGCTCGGCGCTCGCCTTCGCCTGCCGGATGTTTGGGATCGACCTCAAGGTCTACATGGTGAAGGTCTCGTACGAGCAGAAGCCGTACCGCAAGGCGATGATGCGCGTCTACGGCGCCGACATTGTCGCCAGCCCGAGCACGGACACGGAGGCGGGCCGCCAGGTCCTCGCGGACGATCCGGAGTCGCGCGGCTCGCTCGGCATCGCGATCAGTGAAGCCGTGCAGGACGCCGCCAGCCGCGACGACACGAAGTACTCGCTCGGTTCCGTGCTGAACCACGTCCTCCTGCACCAGACGATCATCGGCCAGGAGGCGATGGCGCAGATGGAGATGGCCGGCGAGCAGCCGGATGTCGTCATCGGCTGCGTGGGGGGCGGCTCCAACTACGCCGGGCTCGCCTTCCCGTTCATGCAGGGCAAGCTGAAGGGCGAGGCAGGGCCGCGCTTCGTCGCCGCCGAGCCGGCCTCGTGCCCGTCGCTGACGAAGGGGCTCTACACCTACGACTTCGGTGACACCGTCGGCCTCACGCCGCTGGTGCGGATGTACACGCTGGGCCACGCGTTCATGCCGCCCGCCATCCACGCCGGCGGCCTGCGCTACCACGGCATGGCGCCGCTGCTCAGCCAGCTCCACGCGGAGGGCCACATCGAGGCGGTGGCGCACCCGCAGCTCGCGGTGTTCGACGCCGCCGTGCAGTTCGCCCGCGCCGAGGGGATCATCCCCGCCCCCGAGTCGTCCCACGCCATCCGCTCGGCGATCGACGAGGCGCTGGCGGCACGTGAAGCCGGCGACTCGCGCGTGATCCTCTTCAACCTCTCCGGCCACGGCCACCTGGACCTTGGCGCGTACGAGTCGTACTTCAACGGCGAGCTCGAGGACTACGAATACCCGGCCGACCGCATCGAGGAGGCGCTGAAGGGCATCCCGCGCCTCGCGGGAGCCTAGGCCTCCGGCGCTCCCGGGACGGTGCCCACGCGCCGTCCCGGGGCCGACTCCCCCGGTGCGGTGGGGTGCGCCGGGCGCGCCCGCTCGGTCTCGCCCACGGCCCAGTCGTGGACCTCGACGGCGGGTGCGAGGCGCGCCGCCCACGCGGCGAAGGCCCGCCCGGGCGTGTGGAAGCGGGCGGTGCGAGGATACCCGGCCGGCCAGTACGTCCCCCAGTGGATCGGCCGTGCCGCGCGGGGTGCGATTAAGGTGAGCGCCTGCGCCGCCTGCCGCGGATCGAGGTGGTGGCCGCGGAGGGTCGGCCCCCAGCCACCGACCGGTAGGAGCGCGGTATCCACCTGTCCCCGCAGCTCCGCCATCCCCGCGAACAAGCCGGTGTCTCCCGCGAAGTAGACGGAGCCGGCCGATCCGACGAGGTAGCCGCACGCTTCGGCCGTCGGGCCGGCCGGCGGGCGGAAGCCGCTGTGGTGCGCCGCGACGGAGGTGACCGATACGCCGGCGATGGTGAGTTCGCGGCCCGTGGGCGCCTCCTCGACGTGACGCAGCCCCGCCCGGCGCGCGAACGCGCCGGCGCCGGTGGGCACGATGACAGCGACATCCTCCGGGAGGCGGCGCAGCGAGGGCACGTCGAAGTGGTCCGCGTGGAGGTGCGAGATCAGGACGGCGTCGATCGGGGGGAGGTCGTCGACCTCGATCGGCGCGGCTCGACGCCGCACGTGGAGGAAGCGCCCGCGCAGCAGCGGGTCGGTGAGGAACCTCGCACCGTCGCGCTCGATGAGCACCGTGGCGTGGCCCAGCCAGCGCAGCGCGCGGTGAGGCGCGCCGTCGACGTTCACGGAAGCAACCGGCGGATCAGGTCGGTGCGGTCGATGTTGCCGATGTGTGTGACCCACTCGTCCTGCATCTTGTAGGCAATCACGATCACCCAGATCGCGATCCGGTGCCGCTGGAAGAAGTCCGCCGCCGCCGAGCCCTTGAAGGCGCGGATGCTGGCGTAGGCGAGGAACAGCGGCTCCAGGAAGTTCGGGAACAGGAAGAACACCCGCTCGTCCTCGGTCAGGAAGAACAGGCCCTGGCCCACCGTGCGGAAGAGGAACAGGCCCAGCAGCCAACGCCGGATCGGCCAGCGCCGGCCGGCGACCACCATGAAGACGTAGGTCACCCAGTCCGCCGACTTGTCGATGAGCTGGTAGACACGGTCCGCCAGCCCGAGCGGGACGAGGATGTCGCCGTCCACGCTGTCGAGGACGAAGTTCGCCCATCCCGCCAGGAAGGGGAACGGCACGAGCAGGATCGGCAGCAGATACTTCAGCGCGACGACGACCGCCACGCCGATGCCCCTCAGCAGGTCCATCACTCAGGCACACCCCGCTCGTCGCATCGATGCCAGTCCGAGTCTCTCACCTCGCTCCCAGCGCCGGTGGCGGGCTGGCCCTCCGCTTGGCGAGCCGCCATCCCGAGGCTGCGCTTCGAGGACCGCGCGGAACTCCTTGATCTCGTCGCCGAGATCCTCCGCGCCTCTCCTTCGGTAGCTGCACCGAGTATCCCGCCGGGGCAGGACGCCCGGAGGCACGGCCGTCCCGCGCTGGATGGGCACCTGGTCCGGGCGGCTGCTGATATCGGAAGGTTCGAGGAGGGCCGGCGCCCTCAGCTCGCGTCGAGCTCGCCCAGCCGCGCCGCGATGCGGTCGGCGCCGAGGTCGCGGAGCGGCACGGCGACCCCCGCCCAGCGCGGCGGGCCGTCGGGCAGCGTCACCTCGGCGTCCGGACGCATCAGCACCATGTCGTGGAAACGGCGGATCTGGGCCTCCTCGGCGGGACGGTTGATCGCCTCGAGGACGCCGTCCAGGTCGCCGTGCTGGAGCAGGAGGGCGGCGGCCTTCTTCGGGCCAATGCCCCGAGCGCCGGGGATGCGGTCCGAGCTGTCGCCGGCGAGCGCCTTGAAGTCGGGCACCTGCTCCGGCAGCACGCCCAGTCGCTCGACGACCTCGGCGGGACCGATGCGGTCCATCTCGCTCACGCCACGCTTCGAGGCGAGCACCTGCACCCGGTCCGACACGAGCTGGTAGGCGTCGCGGTCCGAGGTGAACAGCAGGCAGCTCCCGCCGTCCGCGAGCTCCTCGCGCACGGCCGCCGCCATCAGGTCGTCAGCCTCGTAGCCTCCGGCCTTGCCGACACCGCAGCCGGCCGCGGCGCAGAGTCCGGGCAACAGCTCGAGCTGTTCGAGGATCTCCGGGTCGAACTCGCGTCCGCCCTGGTAGTCGGGCCACAGCTCATGCCGGTAGGTGGGGACGGCGAGCGTGTCCCACGCGACGAAGATCGCGCGCGGTTGTACCCCCAGCCACAGGTTCGAGAGCATCCCGAAGAAGCCGACGACGGCGTTGATCGCGCGCCCGTCGGCGCCTCGGACCGTCTTCGGGGTCGAGTGATAGGCGCGGTGCGCGAGGTTGTCGCCGTCGACGATGAGGAGCGGGGCGCGGTCGGAGGGCGCCACTACGCGAACGGCGTCCCGAAGCGCTCGCTGCTCGCGACCTCGCCCAGTGGCTTGCGCCGCTTCTTGCCGCGCCCGAGCTGCTGCGTGGGGTAGCCGAACGAGAGCAAGGCGAGGATGTCGTAGCCGTCCGGCACGCCGAGGATCTCCTCGACGGGCTCGAGGTTGGCGAAGCCGATCCAGTTCGAGCCGACGCCCTCTTCCCACGCCGCGAGCACCATCGACTGCACCGCGCGGCTGCCGTCGGAGACGCCGTAAATGCTCTCGCGCTCGACGGCGACGGCGACGGCGAACGCCGCGCCGGCGACATAGCGCCCGGAGGTCGCTACCTCGCCGAGGGCGCGCAGCGTCTCCGGTCGTTCCACCGTGATGAAGTGCCACGGCTGCTCGTTCTTCGAGGAGCCGGTCAGCTGCCCGGCCTCGACGACCTTCCTCACGACCTCGTGCGGGACGGGCCGGTCGGCGTACTGCCGCACAGCGAGCACGGTGCGGATGGAATCGAACACGTCCACGATCACCCCCTCAGCCCCCCACCCGGCGGGGCTCCGCCGTGATCGTACCGCGCAGCCCTCTGCCGCCCGCGATGCCGCGATCCCGTTACGGTGTGGCGCCGGTTTCGGGCGGTGGGGTGGGGATCGTGACGGTGCCGGGCGCGAGCGGGGGGACGGCCGGCGTGCGGATCGCCGGGATCCAGCGCACGGGGATGAACATCACGAAGGCTGCGAGCAGCCGTCCCACGAACGACACGACCATCGCGACGCGGATGTCCCACGTCGCGACGATCACGGTGCCGATCACCGGGCCGAGGAGCTGCGCGAAGAGGATCACGATCTGCTGCACCGAGGCGTAGCGCGGGATGTTCTCGTTCGGCGCGTACTCCATCAGCAGGTTGAAGATCGCGACGTTGTAGATCGCCCAGACGAGCCCGCCGGCGGCGAACGCGACGCTCACGTGCCACGGTTCGCCGGCGACGAACCACAGGGCGGGGATCAGCGCCGGGAAGAAGAGGATCACCCGGAAGAGCCGCTCGGACGAGATCTTGGTCACCCACATGCCGAGCAGGAACTGCCCACCCACCGCCGCGCCCTGCTCGAGCGTCGCCAGCAGGCCGACGTCCGAGACTGATCCCTGGAGGTCGCGGATGAAGTACGCCATCAGGAACGGCCCGACGATCATCGTCGTCGTGTTCAGGAGCAGCAGCGCCAGCAGATAGCGGATGAAGAGACGGTCGCGGAGCATGCCACGCGTCGAGCCCTTCGGCCGTTCCTCGCGAGGAGGGCGGCGCGGCTCCTGGATGCGGGAGTAGGCGTACCAGGCCACGGAGCCGACGACGAACGACGCGCCGAAGAGCCACTGGTGGCCGGCAACCCCACCGATGAAGCGGATGCCGAACCCCACCAGCGGCGCGGCGAGGGCGGCGGCGACCGTGATCGCCAGCATCCGCTGCGTGACATAAAAGCGCCGCAGGTCCAGCGGGATGATGTCCGCGAGCAGCGACACCCACGAGGGGTGCGACACGTTCTGCATGAAGGAGCGCACGAACACGGCCCCGACGACGAGCCAGAACGCCGTGTGCAGGTCAGGCATGAACAGCGGCGCCAGCGCCACCAGGAGCAGCGCCACGCGGGCGATGCCGCTGCCGCCCCAGAGCACCACCGACTTCCGCGAGTTCGTGATCTCAGCCACTCGGATGCCCGGGACCAGCGCCAGCACACCCGCCAGGCCGGTGGCGATCGAGATCAGCCCGACCTCGGCGTCCGAGGCGCCGAGGGCGATCGCGTACACGGCGATGAACTGCACCGCCGGTACGTCAGAGATCGAGGAGAGGATCCCGTCGATGTAGAACCACTTCTGGGACGGGGTGCCGAGGAGCCTCGTCTGGAACGAGGTCATCGGGTGGTTCGCGGCGCGCGGACCTCCGCGGAAGCGCCAGCGCTCCCGGAAGGTGTAGGGCGTCGGGAACCGGATCCGGGGGTTCATCGCGGGCGGTGGGCCTCCGGGGCGCTGCCCTTCCACGGTAACGGGCGGGCGACACGCGGTGACACCCATACACCCCTACCGGGGGGGTAGGGGTGTATGCTGGATGCCAGGCTGAACCACCACCCGGCGCTGCAAGCACGAAGGACCACGAGATGCCACAGGTCACCCTCTTCGCCCCCGACGTCACCTGCGATCACTGCATCGCGACCATCCAGAAGGCCGTCGGCACCGTCGACGGCGCACGCTTCCTCGAGGGCGACCCGGACTCGAAGTCGTTCGCCATCGAGGTGTCACAGGGCGCGATCCTCGACCGCGTTGCCGAGGTCCTCGCCACCGAGGGCTACCCGCTGGGTCCGGCGACACCCGCGCGGGCCGGGGAGGGCGGCGGCCAGTCCGAGGCCACGGCCGGGTTCGCGCCCGCATACACGATCGAGAAGTCGGCCGAGGGCGCTTCCGTCACTTACAACTGCCCGTGCGGCAGCACGACCGAGCACTACACGTTCGACCGCTCGAAGCCGGAGCAGGCGCTGGGCTCGTGCTGCGACCACCATCTGCTGATCCAGCCGAACGCGGCTCAGCGCCTGCGCGAGCGGCTGGGCGACGCGTACGAGGTGAACGTGCAGTCCGTCGAGATGCCCTGGGGCCAGCCGATGGAGGCTGCCTTCGCGACCCGGAAGGGCTAGGCGGCGGCGTGGACCACGACTCGAAGACCGACGTCCTGAAGCGCCTCGCCTACGTGGAGGGCCACCTCGCCGCCGTCCGACGGATGATCGAGGACGACACGTACTGCGTGGACGTCCTCAAGCAGATGTACGCCGTCCGCCGGGGCATCGAGAAGGCCGAGGCGAAGATCCTCGATGGTCACCTCCACCACTGTGTCCTCGACGCGGTGGGAGAGGGGCGCCAGGAGGAGGTCTTCGCGGAGCTCCTCGAGCTGTACGAGATGGCGAACCGATAGGGGAGGCGCGCCATGGCGCTCCAGCGAGCCGAGCATCCGATGCCCGATGACGTCCTCGCCGCGCTCCGCGATCGCGGGCTGGAGCAGCAGTACGCGGAGCGTCCGCCGTACCAGCGGAACGACTACCTCGGCTGGATCGCCCGCGCGAAGCGTGATGCAACCCGCCGCAAGCGCGTGGACCAGATGCTCGACGAGCTCGAGCGCGGCGGCGTCTACATGAACATGAAGTGGAGCGGCCCACGCGAGCGGCCGGACATGCCATGACGATCGACACGACCACCGACACGCCCGCGTCCGCCCAGCAGACGTCTCCCGCCTCCGGTGAGCGGATGCGCTTCGCCGTGCGCGGGATGACCTGCGCTTCCTGCGTCCGCCGCGTCGAGCGCGCCCTCGGCGGCGTCGAGGGTGTCTCGCGGGCGTCCGTGAACCTCGCCACCGAGCAGGCCACCGTCGAAGCGGGGCCCAACATCGACGTCGACCAGCTGCGGCGCGCCGTCGACTCCGCCGGGTACGACCTGCTGCTGCCGGGCGCGGAGCAGGACGAGGACGAGGCACGCGACGAGCTGGAGCGCGAGCGCCTCGCCGAGGAGCGCCGGCTCCGCAACCGCATGGTCTTCGCCCTCGTCGTGGCTGCCGTCGAGATGACGTGGATGCTCCTCCGCGACGGCGACACGGTCACGGGCGTCGAGGTCGGCTGGGCGCAGGAAGTACCGCTGCGGATCGTCCACCCGCTCATGTTCCTCGCGACGCTGCCGGTGCAGGTGTGGGCCGGGGCGCAGTTCTACCGCGCGGCGTACAAGGCGGCGCGCCACGGCGTGAGCGACATGAACACGCTGATCGCCGTCGGTACGTCGGCGGCGTTCGGCTACTCCGTCGTCGCTACCTTCGCCCCGGGGCTCCTCGAGGGCGTCCACGGCGCCGAGTCGCACACGTACTACGAGGCATCCGCGGCGATCATCGGCCTCGTGCTGCTCGGCCGCTGGCTGGAGGCGCGCGCGAAGGGCCGCACCTCCTCGGCGGTCCGCGCCCTCATCGACCTGCGCCCGCAGCTCGCCCGCGTGATCGAGGACGGCGAACCGTTCGAGATCCCCGTCCGCGCCGTGCAGACTGGCGATGTCGTGCTCGTGCGCCCGAGCGAGCAGATCCCCGTCGACGGCGAGGTCATCGAGGGCGCCAGCGCCGTCGACGAGTCGATGCTGACCGGGGAGTCGGTCCCCGTCTCGAAGCAACCGGGCGATGCCGTCTTCGGCGCGACGATGAACACCACCGGGCTCATCCGCGTGCGCGCCACTGCCGTCGGCGCGGACTCCGCGCTGGCGCGGATCATCCGGCTCGTCGAGGAAGCGCAGACCTCGAAGGCGCCGATCCAGGCGCTGGCGGACCGCATCGCCGGGGTCTTCGTGCCGGTCGTGCTCGTGATCGCGGCGGCGACGTTCGTCGGGTGGTGGGCGTTTGGGCCGGAGCCGGCGTTCACGCTGGCGTTCGTGAACGCGGTGACCGTGCTCATCATCGCCTGCCCGTGCGCCCTCGGCCTCGCGACGCCGACGGCGGTGATGGTCGGCCTGGGGCGGGCTGCCAGCGTCGGCGTGCTCATCCGTGACGCCGAGGCGCTCCAGCGGGCGCGCGACATCGACACGGTGATCCTCGACAAGACCGGGACGATCACCGAGGGGCGCCCGGAGGTGGTCGCCGTCGCGATGACCCCCGATGCGCCAGTCGACGAGGCGACGCTCCTCCACCTCGTCGCCTCCGCCGAGCGCGGTTCGGAGCACCCGTACGCCGAGGCGATCGTCCGCGAGGCGGAGCGGCGTGCGCTGAACCTGGCGTGGCCCCTGACCTTCGAGGAAGACCCGGGCCGGGGCGTCGCCGCGTCGGTCGTCGTCGGCGGCGCGACGCGCGAGGTGCTGATCGGCAACCTCGACCTCATGGAGGCGCACGGCGTGGACGCTGCGACGCGGGGCGGGATGCGCCTCGCGTTCGAGGCGGAGCAGGCGCAGCAGCGCGGGGAGACCGCGCTCCTCGTCGCCGTGGACGGTCGCCCGGCCGGCGTCATCGCCGTCGCCGACCAGCTGCGCGAGTCGGCCGTCGAGGGCGTCGCGCGGCTGCGCGCGCTCGGGCTGCGGGTGGTCATGCTCACCGGCGACGCGGAGCGCACGGCCCGCGCGATCGCCGCGCGTGTCGGCATCGACGAGGTGCGCGCGAACGTGAAGCCGGATGAGAAGGCCTCAGTCGTGCGGTCGGTGCAGCAGGAGGGTGGCGTCGTCGCGATGGTCGGCGACGGCATCAATGACGCCCCCGCGCTGGCCCAGGCGGACGTCGGCATCGCGATCGGCAGCGGCACGGACGTGGCGATGGAGGCGGCCCCGGTCACGCTGATGCGCGCCGACCTCCGCGGAGTCGCGCAGGCGATCGCGGTCTCCCGCGCCACGATGCGGACGATGTGGCAGAACCTCGGCTGGGCGTTCGGCTACAACGTCGTGCTCATCCCCGTCGCGGCGGGGCTCGGCTGGTTCGTCTTCCAGCAGGTGCTGGACGTGGGGATGCTCCCGCGCGTGTTGCAGCCGGTGTTCGGGCACGAGGGGTTCCTCAACCCGATCGTGGCCGCGGGTGCGATGGCGATGTCGAGCGTGTCGGTGATGGCGAACAGCCTGCGGCTCCGGCGGGCCAACCTCGGCTAGCCGCCATCAGGCCTCAGGAGCCAGGGCTGGCGCCCGAGTTGACTCCATCGTTGTATCGGCATATAGTTCGACCATGGCACAGCAGCCCCACTACGAACTCGTCCCGGACGCCCTGCTCGATCGTGTCGCGCAACGCTTCCGGGTCCTCGGTGACTCCACCCGGCTCTCGATCCTCCGGCTCCTCGTGGAGCGCGGCGAGCTGAGCGTCGGCGCGATCGTCGAGGCGCTGGGGATGAGCCAGGCGAACGCCTCGAAGCACCTCCGGCAGCTCCTGGACGCGGGCGTCCTGGCGCGGCGCGCGGAGGGGACGAGCGCGTACTACTCGGTCGTCGACGGGAGCGTCGAGCAGCTCTGCTCGATCGTCTGCGACCGCATCGAGTCCCAGGTCCGGGCGGAAGCGGCGGCGCTCAGCCGCGCGTAGCAGCGGCGTCCCGCCACGGATGTCGCTACTCATCACATCGTTCTATCGGCATACAGGAGCAGAACAATGGCCATCACCCACCAGCGCATCGAAGTCACCCCGCAGGAGGCCCGCGACGCCGCCGACGCGTCCGAGGGCGTGATCGTCGACGTCCGTGAGTCCTGGGAATGGTCCGGCGGATACGCCGCCGGCGCCGCCCTCATCCCGCTCTCGAGCCTCCAGGCGCGGACGAACGAGCTGCCGAAGGAGAAGCAGATCCTCTTCATCTGCGCCAGCGGCAACCGTTCCTACCAGGCGGCGGACTACTTCCGGTCGCTCGGCTACGACGCGCGCTCCGTCGCTGGCGGCACGGCCGGCTGGCAGCTCCACCGGCTCCCGATGCAGGTGTAGCGCCCGCGACGCGACCGCACCCGACCTCGAAGGAGGACCGCATGCACATCCAACAGTTCGTCGCGTCCGCGCTCGGTGACGCCTCGTACCTCGTCGCCTCCGGCGACGCCGCCGCCGTCATCGACCCGCAGCGCGACGTCCGTCCGTACCTCGCGGCCGCCGAGGCGCTCGGCGTTACCATCCGCACCGTCTTCGAGACGCACGTCCACAACGACTACGTCTCCGGGGGTCCGGAGCTGGCCGCGCTCGGCGCGACGATCGTCGCACCCCAGGACAGCGGCCTGAGCTTTCCCCACGTGCCCGTCGCGGACGGCGACGAGATCCGTGTCGGCGCCGCGCGCATCCGCGCGGTCCGTGCGCCGGGGCACACCCACCACCACACGGCGTACCTTGGCATCGACGAGGACGGCGCGACGGTGGCGGCCTTCACCGGCGGCTCGATCATCATCGGCGGCGCCGGCCGCTCGGACCTGCTCGGCCCCGACCACACGGAGGAGCTGACGCGGCTCCAGTGGGAGACGGCGAAGCGGCTGGAGTCGCTGCTGCCCGATCAGGCCGAGCTGCTGCCGACGCACGGCGCCGGCTCGTTCTGCTCCTCGCAGCAGTGCGGCGGGGAGCGGCGTGCACCGCTCGCCATCGAGCGTGCCCGCAACATCGTCCTGGCCAGCCCGGACTTCGAGTCGTTCCGGGTGCTCCACCTCGCGAACCCGGCGCCCATCCCGGCGTACTACCGCCACATGGCGCCGATCAACCGTGAAGGCCCGCGCCTCTACGGCACGCCCCCGCAGCCGGTGCTCCTCACCCCCGAGGGCCTCGAGGCGGAGGCGGGGCGAGGCACGCCCGTCGTCGACGTGCGTGACCGGCTCGCGTTCGCGCACGCGCACGTGCCCGGCTCGGTCTCGCTCGAGGAGGGCGACGCTACGCTCGCCTACCTCTCGTGGGTGACGCCCTTCAACAGCCCCCTCGTCCTCGTCACGGAGGATGGTGCGCAGGCGGATCGCTTCACCGCGGATCTGCTGCGCATCGGGTACGAGGAGGTCAGGGGCTACCTCCCGTTCGCGACGTGGCAGTCGGCGCGACCGGTCGCGAACCTCGCCACCGCGAGCGTGTCGGAGGCGATCCGCATCCACGAGGAGGGGCGCCTGCCCGTCTACGACGTGCGCTTCGACAGCGACCGCCGCGACCTCCCGCTACCCGGATCGCGCGCCCTGCCGATCGACCGCCTCCACGACTGGGTCGGCGCGGCGAACGACGCCACGCCGCTCATTGTGTGCGGCGGCGGTAGCCGCGCGACGACGGTCGCGAGCATCCTCCAGGCGCGGGGGACGCGGCCGCGCGTGCTCATCGAGGGCGGCGCGGAGGACCTGCGGCACGCCCACGCCCACGCCGTGTAGGGCTACACCTCGGCCACACCCGCTGACTGGCCCGCGAGCGATCGCGGGCCAGCCGTCCGTTCACCGCACCTGCTCGTCAGAGGTCCTGGCGTGGGACGAACTCGCACGGCGCCTCGCAGTCTTCGCAGTAGGTGTCGTGCATCGTCGCGCCGGGGAGCTCCACCTCGCGCAGGCGGTGGCGGGCTCCGTCATGGCCGCACTTCGCGCAGGGCGCGTCGGGGGCGCCGGTCTCGACCGCCTCATCGAAGCCAGCGTCGTCGGTGGTCATCGTCGGTCCTCCTCGACCGCCGACCCCACGAGAGCGTACGACGCACGTCGAGCGCGGCGGCTCCTTCGCATCGGTCGTCGAGGAGTGGCGCGAAAGTGCCCGCCGATCGGGAGACGTTGGTCCGGGCGTCGGCCGATGCGGTGCTCGTAACATGGTCCCCGGGGCGGTTCGGTCGAGCGTCCTCAGCGGATGAGGAGGAGCCGCAGTGACCCTGTCAGACATCGAAGTCCAGGATCTTCCCGCCCAGGCGACCGCGGTCGTGCAACATCGCGTGACGCTGCAGGACATGGACCGCATTCCCGGCTGGCTGGGCGAGACCTACGAGGCCGTCCAGCGCTCGGGCGTGGAGCCTGCCGGCATGCCGTTCCTCCGCACGCTCGCGATGGACGAGGACGGGATGGAGATTGAGGTTGGCTGGCCGGTGCCCGCGCCGTTCGCCGGCGACGGCGACGTGCACGCCTCCTCGCTCCCGGACGGGCCGGCCGCGGTGGTCTCCTACTTCGGCCCGTTCGACGGCGTCGCCGGCGCCTACGAGGCGCTCGGGGCGTGGTGCGGACAGCACGGCCGCGAGGTCGCCGGTCCCCCGTGGGAGACGTACTACACCGACCCCGAGCAGGAGCCGGATCAGTCGAAGTGGCGGACGGACGTGCACTTCCCGCTGCGCGGATAGCTGCCCGCGGGGTGGGCTGGACGACGTCCCCGTCGTGCCGGCGCCGCTGGGAGGGAAACGGCTAGCCGCCGCGGGAGTGCACGCGCGGACGTTCCGATCAGGAGTCGCGTCCGCGCTGTGGGGCAGCGCTCCGCCACTGCCCACTGACGAAGCGAAGCAGGTCACGCCAGTGGCGGCTGAGCAGGTACTGGCCGATCAGCGCCGCGACCGAGGCGATCACCACGCTCGCCCAGCCCACTGCCGAGACGTCCGTGAAGCCGAAGAACTCCCGGGTCGTCGCCGTCCGTACGATCGCCACCAGGATCGCGCCGAGCGTCGCCGCCACGATCGCCGTCGCGATCGGCCGCCAGGGGACGCGCAGCGAGGCGTCCTCCAGCCCGACGACCTGCACGAAGAACGCGAGTCCCACGACCGTCAGCGTGAGTGAGACGAGCGTGCGTGCTTCCTCGACGTCGCGGCCCAGCAGCCCTTCCACGATGA
The DNA here is from genome assembly GCA_050250415.1 of Dehalococcoidia bacterium. GTDB lineage: Bacteria > Chloroflexota > Dehalococcoidia > UBA2979 > UBA2979 > W-Chloroflexi-9. The sequence goes on from JBFWOO010000007.1 coordinate 33,847, forward strand.
ACTGCAGCGTCATCGTGCAGACGCCGACGGCGACCCCGGCCGGAAGCGCGAACCGCACGATGCGGTTGAGGATCTCGCGCGGCGTCCTCGGCGGGGGTGCACTGAACGCCACCAGCAGCGCGGGGATGCCGAGGGAGAGCGTCGAGAAGACGCTGCCCTGGCGCGGGAGGAACGGGAACTCCAGGCCGAGCAGGTTGGTCGCGAAGATCAGCACGTAGGCGTAGGCGCTCTTCGCGACGAAGAGCTTGGCCAGCCGCTCCGTGTTGCCGAGGATGAACGTCGCCTCGCGGGTGCCTCGGATGAGGGCCGTGAACGAGTCGTTCAGGAGCACGATCCCGGCGACGCCCCGCGCGATCGCGGCGCCCGAGGCCATCGCCACCGCCACGTCCGCGGCCCGCAGCGCGAGCACGTCGTTGGCGCCGTCGCCGACCATCGCGACGTAGTGCCCGCGCTCGGCGAGCGAGGTCACGATGCGGCGCTTCAGGGCTGGAGAGATGCGGCCAAAGACCATCGTCCGCTCGACGGCATCCTCGAACGCCGCGCCGTCGAGGCGCTCCAGCTCCGAGCCGGCGACCACTCCGTCGACCTCGACCCCGAGCTGGCCGAGGAGGGCCGCGACCGTCTCCGGGTGATCGCCGGAGATGATCTTCGGCGTGATCCGAAGCTGCTCCATCAGCGCGAACGCTTCGGCCACCTCGCGCCGCAGCTCGTCACGGAACGTCAGGAGGGCGAGCGGTGTGAGTCCGACGAGCGCCTCGTGGGGGTCGGGGAGCGCTGGCGCCTCCGCGATCACCACGCCGCGCAGGCCCGCGCCAGACGCCTGGTCGTACGCGGCGGCGATCGCCTGGCCCCCCTCGCCCCCGGCGAGCACCGTCTCGGGCGCGCCGAGGACGAATGTGCGCGTGCCCCCGTCTCCGATCGCCACGCTGGCGGCGCTCCACCGTCGCTCCGAACTGAACGGCACACTCGCGACCGCCCTCGCGCCCGGCGGAGCTGCCCCGAGCCCCTCCGCCAGCGCCGTGCTGGTCGCGCTCTCACCCGCGGTCGCGGCCGCGAACGCGCGGAGCCACGCATCGTCGTCCGCGCGTCCCGGCGTCCAATGCACGGCGTCGAGGACGAGCCGGTTCGAGGTGAGCGTGCCGGTCTTGTCGAACGCGATGACGTCGACGTAGTTCAGTGCCTCGACGCTGTTCAGGTCGTGGACGATCGCGCCCGAGCGGGAGACGCGCAGCGCGCCGACGGCAGTGACCACGGTGATCCCGAGCAGGAGGCCCACGGGCACGATCGTCGTGACCGTCGCGGTGGTCGCCTTGAGCGACTCCGTGAACCCGCGCCCCTCGACGTTGAACTGGATGAAGAGGATCGCCGCGAGGAGGCCCGTGGCGATGAGGATCACGCGCAGCAGCCGCTCGAAACGCAGCAGGAGCGGGCTCGCCCGCCGGACGAGCCCGCGCGCCTCCGCGGTCAGCCGCAGCGCGTACGCCTCCGTCCCGACGCGGTCCGCGCGGTAGTGGACCTCCCCCGCGACGCCGAAGACGCCCGCGCGCAGCTCGTCGCCCCGCCCGCGCCGGATGCTGGAGGACTCGCCCGTCAGCAGCGACTCGTCCACCTCGGCCTGGCCCGCGAGCACTGGCCCGTCCGCCACCACCTGGTCCCCGCGTCTCAGGACGAGGACGTCGCCCAGCACCACCTCGCTGGCCGCGACCTCGCGCTCGACGCCGTCACGGAGCACCGTGGCGCGCGGTGCGGTGAGGGCGCGCAGCGTCCGCAGGCGCCGCGTCGCGACGATCTCCTGCAGCGTCGCCAGCGCCACGTTCGCGATCACGACCGCGCCGACGAGCAGGCCGTCGCGGAATTCGCCCGTCGCCAGCAGCGCCACGATCAGCACGGCGAGGACGATGTTGAAGAAGGAGACGACGTTGCGCCGGACGATGGCCCAGTCACCATCGCCGTTCGCCGGCTCCGCGTTGACGAGCCCATGGCGGACGCGCGCGGCGACCTCGGCCGAGGTCAGGCCGCGCCGTTCGGCATCCCGCGGCTGTCCGGGGTCTGAGGTCACCTCTAGCTTCACGGCTGTCCCCACCCGGCGTCCGGCATGGATGCAGGCTCCGCTCCACAGCGTACGGTTGGAACGGTCGCGAGCGTGTCCCGGGCGGGACCAACGTCCGGTGACGCGCGCCCGTCTCGCCACGGACAGAAGCAAAGCCCCGAGGAGCTCCTCGGGGCCCTGCCGACGTCCGGGCGGGGACGTGCTCGGCGCGCCTAGGCGGGCAGCGCCTCCACCGCCCGGCGGATGCCGGCCGCGGCCTCCTGCGCCAGCTCGAACAGTTCCGCGTGATCGCGGACTTCGGGATGGTCGGCGGGATTGAACGCGAGCACCACGCGGTGGTCGCCGGCCTCGTAGATCGCGATGTGGCAGGGGGCGATGAGCCCGAAGCCCTTCCACATCTGCATCGCCCGGTGCGCCAGCGCCGGCTTGCACGCGCCAGGATCCGGTACGGCTCGGTCTCCGCGCCGATCTTCTCCTTCAGGACGGCCTGCACGTCCACCTCGGTGAGGATGCCGAACCCCTCCGCCTTCAGTGCATCGCGCAGGCGAGCCTCCGCGTCCGCCATCGAGAGCGTCGTGGTCGCGTGGATCCTGGTGTCGGTCGTCGGCTCGGGCATGGTCCGTCCTTCGTGATCTGCTGCCTGTCCATCGTGGCAGTTCGGGATGCGCCTCGCAGGGACGCTGGTCCCCCTCGCGGGGGGCCGTCTCGCCCAAGTCTGCTCGAACCTCCTCGGTCGGCGGTACGATGCCGATGCTGTACTAGCCGGCCGCAGAGGCCGGCGACGAGGGGGCGAACATGGACTTCTCCTGGGGCGCCGAGCACCGCGACTTCCGGGCGCAGGTGCAGGACTTCATCGAGAGCAACTGGGGTGCTGCCCCCGACAACCACGAGGAACGCGACGACCGCGCCGTGGCGTACACGAAGGCCCTCGCCGAGCACGGCTGGCTCACGATGGCGTGGCCGAAGGAGTACGGCGGCGGCGCAGCGACCCACTGGGAGCAGATGATCTTCGCCGAGGAGTCCGCGCGCAGCGGCGCGCCCACGGGCGGGCAGGGCGCGGACCGCGTCGGTCCCACGCTCATGATCCACGGCACCGAGGAACAGAAGCGCGAGCACCTGCCGAAGATCGCGAACGCCGAGGTCTACTGGTGCCAGGGCTACTCGGAGCCGGGGTCAGGCTCGGACCTCGCGTCGCTCCAGACGCGGGCCGTCCGTGACGGCGACGACTTCGTGATCAACGGCCAGAAGATCTGGACGTCCGGCGCCCAGCACGCCGACTGGATCCACATCCTCACCCGCACCGACCCCGAGGCGCCGAAGCACCGCGGCATCTCCTACTTCATGCTCAAGATGGACACGCCGGGCATCTCCATCCGCCCGATCACCCAGATCCACGACGCCTCCGGGTTCAACGAGACGTTCTTCGAGGATGTCCGGGTGCCCGCGAAGAACATGATCGGCGACGAGAACCGTGGCTGGTACGTCGCCGCGACGGCGCTCGACTTCGAGCGGAGCGGCATCAACCGCATGGCCGGGGTCCTCGGTCCGTACGCGCGGATGATGGCCTTCGCGCCGCAGGCGGACTCCGCCGCGAAGGGCCGCCGCATCGTGGACACGGAGCCGCACCGCCTCGCGCTCGCCGACACCACGGTCGAGATCGAGGTCGCCCGCTACCTCGGCTACCGCGTCACATGGATGCAGTCGCAGGGCCTGGTGCCGAACCAGGAGTCCTCGATGTCCAAGATGTTCGGTTCGGAGCTCCAGCAGCGGATGGCCCGGCGCGGCATCAACATGCTCGGCCTCTTCGGCGGCCTACGCCCCGGCTCGAAGCACGCGCCGCTCGACGGCGAGTTCTGCCGCTACTACATGGCCTCCGTCTCGCTGACCATCGCCGCCGGGACCAGCGAGATCCAGCGCAACATCATCGCCACGCGCGGCCTCGGTCTCCCGCGCGGGTAGCGGCGTCGAGGTGCCCCCGCCCCCCGTCCTCGTCGTGGACGCGACCACGCGGCTCCGGCCGTGGCTCCTCGACGACGCCCCGGCGCTGTACGAGGCGGTGATGTCCGGCCAGGAGCACATCGCCCGCTGGATGGCGTGGGCGGACGGCGCCTACACCATCGACGCCGCCCGTGACTTCCTCGGCGGCTGCGAACGCGAGTACCCGGCAGGCCGCCTCGACTGGGCCGTCGAGGTGGACGGCGTCCCGGTCGGATCGCTCGGCGTGCCGCGCTCCGAGCCCGCGCACGGTGAATACGAGATCGGCTACTGGCTCGCCGAGCCCCACACCGGGCGCGGGATCATGACCCGGTGCGCCGCCGCCGTGACCGAATGGCTCTTCCGCGAGAAGCGCGCCCACCGCGTGCAGATCGCGGCCCTCGGCGGGAACACACCCAGCCGGGCGGTGGCCGAACGCCTCGGCTTCACCCTCGAGGGCGTCTTCCGCAAGTCGCGCTTCAACCGCGGCGCATGGCACGACATGGCCTGGTACGCGATCACCGAGGAGGAGTGGGCCGCCCGCTCCGCAGCGGCGCCTTGACGCGCCCGTCCCGCGCCGCGATGCTCCCCGCACTTCGCGACGGATGAAGGGGCGCCCCATGCAGGCTTCGATGACCCCCGCTTCCGCCTCGTTCGCTCGCTAGCGCAGACCGCTTCGCTCGCGACGGACCGAGGCCTCACCGGCTGACCGCCGGCCGCCGCTGCATGTGGCGATGCCGGCCCGTTGCGAGGGACATCCTTGTCACACACTTCTTCGGACCACTCGTGGTTCCACCGGCAGCCAACGCTGCTGCCCGGGCGCGCGATCCCGGCCGCGCACCTCTACCGCCTCCGCGCGGTGGGTTTCGGCTTCTTCATGTGGCTGACGTTCGGGATGTACGCGCTGTACGTCGTCCGCGACGCCGGCCTGACCCCGTTCCAGCTGCTTGTCGCCGGGGCGGTGCTGGAGTTCACCGTTGTCGCCTTCGAGATCCCGACGGGCATCCTCGCCGACGCCGTGAGCCGCCGGCTCTCCGTGATCCTCGGCAGCTTCATCGTGGGTGTCGGCTGGGCGGTCATGGGCCTGTTCCCTTCGTTCGAGGGCATCCTCGCCGGGGAGTTCCTCTGGGGCTTCGGCTTCACGTTCATCAGCGGCGCCAACGACGCCTGGCTGGCCGACGAGATCGGCGAGGAGCGTGCGGCGAAGATCTACCCGCAGGCGGCCCAGTGGCGGCAGGCGGCGATCGTGGCGGGCGTGCTCAGCGCGGCGCTGCTCGCATTCATCGACCTCCGCCTGCCGTTCATCATCGGGGGCGTCGGCGGGATCGCCCTGGGCGCCTTCCTCGCCATGACGATGACCGAGGCTGGCTGGCAGCCGACGCCACGCGAGGGGCGCTCGAGCTGGGCGACCGCCCGCCAGATCGCCATCGATGCGTTCGAGGCCGCCCGTATCCGACCGATGGTGCGAGCCGCCGTCGCGATCCGGCTGATGGTTGGCGCGGCCTCGGAGGTCTTCTACCGCCTGTACGGCTACCACCTCCTGGAGGACATCGGTATGCCCGAAGGGACGGACGAGGTCGTCCTGTTCGGCGCGATCGGGGTGGCCGCTCAGCTCGGCTCCTTCGGGGTGATCGCCCTCGGGCGGCGAGCCTCGGCGGACGGCTCCCGCGCCTCCGCCGCGCGCGTGCTCTGGGTGCTCTACCTCGTCTACTTGCTGGGGCCCCTGGCGTTCGCCTTCGCGCCGACGGCGCCGATCGCGATCGGGCTCGCGGTCGCGACGCTCTGGGCCGCCTCGGCGGAGCCGCCCTTCTTCGTGATGTGGGTGAACCGAGGACTGGACTCGCGGACCCGCGCCACGGTGCTCTCCGGCACGGGGCAGGCGGACTCCCTCGGTCAGACCGTGTCGGCGCTCGGCTTCGGGGCGCTCGCCACGGCGACCAGCGTGCGCACGGCGCTCGCGCTCGCCGCCGGCTTCGCCGCGCCCGCCCTCGCCCTGGTGCGCACGAAGCCCCTCGAGGAGCGCGAGCGGGCCGAGGAGGCCGCTGTGCCTGGCGACTGACACGCGAATGGTCCGAGCGGTGGGGCGGAAGCGGCTAGTCCGGACGGTCGAGGACGCGCGCGGCGATCTGCTCGAGCGCGCGTGCCTCGATCGGCGGGTTCACGAGCCCGCTGCGGACGTCCCGGAAGTACCGCTCCAGCGGCTCGGAGCGGTGCAGCCCGATGCCGCCGACGATCCGCATGGCGAGGTCGGTCGCCTCGATCGCGGACTCGGTCGCCAGCCGTTTCGCGATCGGCAACTGCGCGGCGAGCTTCCCGTCCGCCTCGGGGTGGTGTTGGAAGTCCTCGGCCGCCGTGAGCAGCATCGTCCGCGCGGCGACCAGGGACGCCTCCATCCGCGCCACCTGCTCGCGGACATGCGGGATCTGCGCGATCGGATGCGGGGCGCCGGTCGGCTGCCGCGTCTGCGCGAAGCGCACGGCGTAGTCGCGCGCCGCGAACCCGACGCCGAGGCTGGCGGCGGCGACGAGCAGGGGGAACCACGCTTCCGGCCGCCCCCCGCGGGTGGGCGCGCCGGGCGTGGTGCGGTCGAGGATCTCGGCGTCCGTGATCGGGACGCCCTCGTAGTGGACGTCGTGCGATCCGGTCGAACGCATCGCCATCGAATCCCATGTCTCCTCGATGCGGACGCCCGGCTGATCCATCCGCACGAGCACGCGCGCGGTGTCGTCCGATCCGTCCTCGACGGCGGCGAGCGAGATCGCGAAGGTCAGCGCCGGGGACATCGTGGAGAACGTCTTGCGGCCGTCGAGGCGCCACTGGCCGGGTCCGGCCGGCGTGAGGCTGGTCTTCGGGCGTCCTCCGCCGCGCGGCGATCCCATCTCCGGCTCTGCGGAGATCGCGTTGATGAGCGCGCCGCCATCGACGGCCGCGCGGAACACCCGCTCGCGGATCGCCTGCGGCCAGCGTCGCGCCGAGGCCTCGGTGCCGATCACCATGTGATGCATGCCCACGGCGAGCGCCGTCGACCCGTCGCCCTTCGCCAGCGCGAGCTGCGCGAGCACGAGGTCATCGAGGCCGTTTCCGCCGCCCCCGTACTCGACGGGTACCGCCGCGCCGAGGTAGCCGGCGGCCCGCATCGCCTCGAAGTGCTCAAACGGGAACGAGCCCTCGCGGTCGTGCCGCGGCGCCGAGGGCGCGATGCGCGCCGCGAGTTCCTCCGCGGTCGCGAGGAGGCGTGCCTGGGCGTCCGTCTTCGGCCACATGGCAGGAGGGTACGCCCTCGGGCTGCGGCGCGAGGTGTCCGATGGGCTAGTAGTGGATCGCGCGCGGCGCGCCGCCGCCAGCCGCGATCGTGTCGCCGTTGATGGCGATCGATCGCGGCGAAGCGAGCATCGCCACGACGTATGCGATGTCCTCCGCGTCGATCAGCTTCCGCACCGAGTTCACCTCGGCCATCCGCCGCTCGACCTCCTCGGGCGTCGTGCCCGTCGCCTCGGCGCGTCGGGCGACCACGCCCGGCGTCGCCTCGGTGCGGGTGAGGCCCGGGTGCACCACGGTCACGTTGACCCCGTGCGGGCCCAGCTCGTCCGCGAGGTTCTTCGTGAGGGCAGCGACGGCGACGTTACGCATCGAGCCGATCGTCGAGCCGCTCTGGCGCGCCGCGAGTCCGGAGATGTTGATGATCCGGCCCCAGCCGGCCGCCTTCATGTGCGGGGCCACTGCCTGCGCGCAGCGGAGGTAGCCCATCACCTTCACGTTCATGTCGGGCCAGAAGTGCGCCTCGGCGTCGATCTCGTCGAGGGACGGGACGCGGCCCTGGCCGCCCGCCTGCGCCGCGCAGTTCACGAGGATGTCGACGCTGCCGAGCTCCCCGACGACGCGCTCCACCATGGCGCGCACGGAGGCGTCATCGCCGGTGTCGGCAGGGACCGCGATCACGTGCTGCCCGGTCACCTCCGCCAGCTCCGCGGCGGCGGCCTCGAGCGGCTCGGCGCTACGCGCGACGAGCGCGACGTCCGCACCCTCTGCCGCGAGGAGCCGCGCGACCGCCTTGCCGATGCCGCGGCTTCCGCCGGTCACGATCGCGCGCTTGCCGCGGAGCTGCAGGTCCATCGGAGTCCTCCTGGTCGGTCGTGGTGCCGCTCGGAGCCTACCTCCCGGCTCCGGAAGGTGCGCATCGCCGCTGCCCTCCATCGGCGAGTAGCTGTGCGAGGGCTGCAACTCGCCTTGTCGTGTGTGCCAGGTGATCGGGAGATCTGGTGGCGGCGGACGTAGAGTGGTTGGGCTCACACCACCCGTCCACCGCGGAGGCACGCAGATGGCGAACCCGATCGTCCACTTCGAGATCATGGGCACCGAGGATCAGAAGGAGCGCCTGCAGGCGTTCTACCGCGACACGTTCGACTGGGTGATCGAGCCCGTGAGCGACATGAACTACGGCATGGTGATGAAGCCGGAAGGCGAGCCCGGCCCCGGCGGCGCCGTCGACGCCTCACCCACGGGGGCCGGCGTCGTGATCTACCTCGGTGTGGACGACATCCGCGCCGCGCTCGCGAAGGCACAGGCGAACGGCGCCGAGGTCGTCGTGGACGTCACGACGGTCCCCGGCATGGTGACGTTCGCGCAGTTCCGGGACCCTGCCGGGAACATCGTCGGGATCGTCGACAACACGATGCCGGAGGCCTAGCGGCCCGGCGCTATCGAGCAGGCGCCCGTCGCAGCGCCTGCTCGATGAGGCGTGCGCCGAGGTCGGGTGCTTCGAGGGCGAAGAAGTGGCCGAGCCCGGCGGCAAGTTCGTCCGTCCCCTGCGCGAAGTGCTCGTACACCCCGGGCCACGTCTGCGAAGGCGTCCAGCCCGGCGGATCGTCGTCGGTGCGTGGCTCGGCGCGGACGATGTGGACGGGCGCCTCGATGGACGCGATCGCGCGGTAGACGTCCGGGGACATGCCGCCCCAGATCGTCCCCTCGAACGCCGGTGGACAGGCCAGCACGAAGCCGTCCCCGCTGCGGACGAGGCCGTGGGTGCAGTAGTCCCGCAGGACGTCCTCGTCCCACGCGTCGAAGGGCGCGCGGGAGCGGAAGCGCTCGAACATCTCGTCGGGAGACGCCCACTCGTTCCGGCGTCGGGAGACTGGGCGCGGTTCGTCTGGCGTCTCCTCCGCCACGGCGGCGCGCTCCGGATCGCCGACCGTCGGGTCGAAGAGCAGCAGGGAGCAGAACCGCTCCGGCGCCGCCTCCGCCGCGAAGATCATCGAGTGCCCGGACATCGAGTGGCCGACCCCCAGCGCCGGGGGCAGGTCGAGCGCCGACGCGACCGCGGCGATCTCGCGCCCGTACGCGTCCCACCAGACCTGGCCACCCGCGGGGAGGGGTGGATTCGCGGACGCGCCGTGCCCGGAGAGGTCGAGGGCGAACACCCACGCTGAGGCCGGCAGAGCGCGGATCACGCGGTCCCACGTGCGGCCGTGGAGACCGATGCCATGCACGAGGAGGACGGGCGGCCCGAGCGGCGCGCCCTCCGGCGCCCACTCCCACGCCACCAGCTCGAGGCCGTCCACCTCGACGCATCGTCGGACCGGTTCACGCTGGCTCACGGCGGTGGAGACTAGCGGCTCCCGCCCGATTCGCCCAGCACATCGCCCAGCACATCGGTCGGCACCTCGACGTCCGGGTTGCGATCGAGGATCGCGCGGGCGAAGCCGGCCCGGTCCGCCGGCGACAGGAGGAGGTACGCCCCGCGCGCGCGGTCGATCCTCACCCGGTCCAGCGACAGCGCGGGGCTCGCGAGGATGTTCCGCGACCGCCGGATCCCCGTGATGTCCGCGAGCGGCGTGCGTTGTCGCATCCGCCCCGCCCGGATCTCCAGCACGTCCGCCTCGACGACGTACTCGACCGGCCAGACGACCGCGTAGTAGAGCGCGAAGATCCCCGTCGTGGTGAGGATCGCGATCAGCACCGAGGAGGTTTCGCCCGCGATCAACCCGGCGATGATGATCCCCACGCCCGGCAGCGGCGTGAGCACGAGGATCGCGACGAGCCACCAGTCGACCTTCGAGCGGAACCGCCGGGCCGTCGCATCGCTCGCCATCAGTCGCCCACCACGATCACCGCGGGTGCAGCCTCCGGCAGACCGTCCACGAACGTCACGGTGCGTCCACGCTGCGCCGGGACGCGCTCGCCCGGCAGCACGATGCCGGTCAGGTTCACCGGGTCGACGGCGCTGACGGTGATATGGGTGCCGTCGTGTGGCTCGCGTCGCACCTCGCGCAGCAGCGTGACGGCGTCCGGAAGCGCGTACTGCTCGCCGGCCACACCGATCACGAAGCGCCCGCCCCGGATCACCCCGCGCGCCTCGAGGCGTCGGAGTGCGCGCAGCACGTACCGCCACGGCAGCGTGAACGACTCCCGCGCCGCGAGATCGCGGAAGACCACGCCGTACCGCGCGAGGAGCGTGTGCGCGACCGCCTCCGCGACCTGGTCCTCCAGGTCGTCCCGCCAGCCGAGGTCCGGGCGCGTCGGGTCGAGCTCGGGCGAGCGCACGAGCGACCAGCGCCCGGGCGGACCGCCGCCAGCGAACATGCCGCCGCGGAGGTAGTTCCCCGCCCGGGGGGCGCGTCGACGGTGGCGATCGCGCGACCGTGACCCGCCCGCGATCTCGCGCAGGCCCTGGAAGCCATCGGAGGCGACCCAGCCGCCGGCGATCAGCTCGCGCAGTCCCTGCTCCACGTCCGTCACCAGGCGGCGGGTGCCGCTGACGATCTCGTCGAAGAACAGGGCGCCGCGGTGGTTGAGCAGCGCGGCGATCTCGCCCGCCGCCCCGGTGGTCGGAGGCGGCACGTCGCCGCCTCCCCACCCGTCACGGAATCCGCGCACCGCCGCGAGGTGCGTGGCGAACAGCGTGCGCGGCATCACCGTCACCGGCGTGGCGCGCGTCGCCGCGCTCCCGAGGCGTCCCTCCTCGCTGCGCTTCATCGAGAGGCGCGCCCACGCCACCTCGCCGCCGAGGCAGAGCTCGTCCAGCCAGGAGGCGTGGTACTCGGCGAGGCGGCCGCGGAGCAGGTCGGACTCCCACGCGCTCGCGGGCGCCTCGAAGCCGGCGAGCCGCTCGATCGCCTGGCGCAGTCCACCGCGGCCCTCCAGCGCCGCGCGCGGGTCGAGGTGCTGCCAGCGCAGCAGGAACCGCATGTAGTCCTGCTTCGCGACGGGGTCGATCTCCTTGCGCAGCCGGTCGAGCGTGTAGCGGTGGATGCGCGCCAGCAGCCGCCGATCGCACCACTCGTCCTCGGTCGCGTCGGGTGAGAGGCGCCCGCGCAGGACGAACCCCTGCGCCTCCAGCATCACCAGCCCGTGCTCGACGTCAGTCGCACCGAGGGCGACCCGTTCCGCGAGCTCGCCGACGGTGATCACCCCGGCCAGCTCCATATGCCCCCGCAACAGGCGCAGGCGCGCCGCCTCGCGGTGCTCACAGGGGAGGATCGCGCGGGCGGGGAGGTCGACCGCCGGGATCGGTGCGCCCTCGTAGAGGAAGCTGACGGCGGCGATCTGCTCCACCGGGAACCACACGCGCGAGTCGCCGGTCTCGATCGCCGCGGCGCGCCCGGCCGCCCGCAGCTCCTCGAACCAGTCGGTCCAGTCACCGTCCATCGAGTTGCCGACGGCCCGCTCGTCGATCGCGACGAAGCCGAGGAGGGCGTCGTGGACCTCCTCGGCGGAGCGGGGCTGCGGCCACGCCTCGTCGGCGACCGCCGCGATCGCGTCCGCGTCGAGCGCCGCGAGGTCGCGCGCGTTCTCCGGCAGCCCGCGCCGCAGCGTCACGGCGCGCGTGCGGCGCTCCTCGATCGGGGCGTCGTCGAGGTAGGTGTACGGCTTGCCGGTGATGATCTCGTGCGCCATCGGCGACGGCTCGATCGTGTCCTTCGCGTAGTAGCGGATCTCGCCTGCCTCGACGCGTTCGAGGACGTGCCGAAGGTTCTCCACGTCCATTGCCTCAAAGAGGCAGTCGCGCATGGTCTGCTGCATGAGCGGGTGGTCGGGCAGCCGCAGCGGCTCCGTCATGTGCTCCTGGCACCCGACCTGTTCCGGGAACACCGCCGCCATCAGGTCGTCCGCGCGCATCCGCTGCACGAAGGGCGGCACCCATTTCCCGCCACGCATCCGTGGCACGGCGAGCGCGCGCGTCGTGTTCCAGCGCCAGCGCGTCGGGAACATCGGGATGTAGAACACGGAGGAGTGCACCGAGTCCTCGACGTTCGCGGGCTTCACCCACTCGAACGCCTCCTCCAGCGGCCACGAGTGCTGTGGGCCGGAGGAGAGGAGGATGGCGTCGTCGTTCGCTGCTGCCTGCAGCTCGAAGTCGAACGCGACGCAGAAGCGCTTCCGCAGCGCGAGCCCCCACGCGCGGTTGATCCGCATCCCGAACGGCGCGTGCACCACGAGCTGCATGCCCCCCGAGTCGTCGAAGAACCGCTCGAAGACCACGTCCGTGTCGGACGGCACGACGCCGAGGCCGTCCCGGGTCGCGCGGAGGTAGTCGATCATCTGCTCCGCGCCGAGGCGGTTCATCGCGCCTTCCTCGGCGAGCCAGGACACCAGCGCCTCGCGGCCCTCGGTCGTCGTCGTTTCGTCGAGCCGCGCGGCCATGTCGCGACGCAAGCGCCCGACCTCCTCCGAGAGCTCGAGGGTGCGCCCGGGCGCCTCGCCGAGCCAGAACGGGACGGTTGGCGGCGCGCCGCCGGCGTCCGTGACGTGGACGGTGTTGACGCCGAGGCGGTTGATGCGCCAGGAGGTCGACCCGAGCAGGAAGATGTCCCCGCTCTGCGACTCCATCGCGAAGTCCTCGTTGACCGTCCCGACGAAGGTGCCGTCCGGGTCGGCGACCACGCGATAGTCGCCGAGTTCCGGGATCGTGCCGCCGTTCTGGATCGCGGTGAGGCGGGCGGCGCGGCGGGGGCGCAGGATCCCGTTGATGCGGTCACGGTGCACGAGCGGAGTGGCGCGCCCGGCGCCTTCGCCGATGCCGGTCGCGAGCATCTCCACGATCTCGTCGAACGACCCGCGTTCGAGTTCGGCGAACGGCGCGGCACGGCGCACGAGCGCGTAGAGGTCATCCTCCCGCCACTCCTCGCACGCCACCTCCGCCACGATCTGCTGCGCGAGGACGTCGAGCGGCGCGACCGGTTGGGAGATGCGGTCGAGCCGGCCGCCTCGGACCGCACGCACGAGGGCGGCACACTCGATCAGCTCGTCGCGGGTGGTCGGGAAGAGCCGCCCGTGCGGGCGCAGGCCGAGCGCGTGGCCCGACCGTCCGACGCGCTGGAGGAACGTCGCGATCCCGCGTGGCGTTCCCACCTGGCAGACGAGGTCGATGCTGCCGACATCGATGCCCAGCTCGAGCGAGGCGGTCGCGACGAGCGCCTTGAGGTCCCCCGCCTTGAGGCGCTGCTCCACGCGGAGCCGGCGTTCCTTCGAGAGCGATCCATGGTGGCTCGCCACCGCGTCCTCGCCGAGGCGCTCCGCGAGCTGGTGCGCGATCCGCTCGGACTGGGAGCGCGTGTTCACGAACACCAGCGTGGTGCGGTGCTCCGTGATCAGCTCCGCGAGGCGGCCGTACAGCTCACCCATCTGCTCCTTCGGCGCGACCGCCTCGAGGTCGCTCGGAGGCACCTCGACGTGCAGCTCGAGGTCGCGCTGGTGCCCGAGGTCGAGGACCGCGCACTCGCGCTCGGCGCCGACGAGGAAGCGCGCAATCTCCTCGATCGGGCGCTGCGTTGCGGAGAGCCCGACGCGCTGCGGCGCCGCGCCGCGCTCGGCGCGCACCACGTGGTCGAGACGTTCGAGCGTGAGCGTCAGGTGCGACCCACGGCGGTCACGGGCGAGCGCGTGGATCTCGTCGACGATGACCGTCCGCGCTGTCCGGAGGGCGAGGCGGGCGCGTTCCGAGGTTGCCATCAGGTAGAGCGACTCGGGCGTGGTAATCAGGATGTGGGGCGGGCGGCGGACGATCGCCTGGCGCTCGGATTGCGGGGTGTCCCCCGAGCGGACGGCCGTCGTGATCGGTGCGAGGTCGATCCCCATTTCCTCGGCGGTCGCGCGGATCTCCGCGAGCGGCGTCTCGAGGTTGCGCTCGATGTCGTTGCCGAGCGCTTTGAGCGGCGAGACGTACACGATCCGGATCTCGTCCGGGAGCACGCCCCGCTCCGCCTCCCGCACGAGCGCGTCGATGCCCATGAGGAACGCCGAGAGCGTCTTGCCCGAGCCCGTCGGCGCCGCGAGGAGAACGTCGCGACCGTCCGCGATCGCCGGCCACCCGGCCGCCTGCGCGTCCGTGGGCGCGCCGAAGCGCCGGACGAACCAGGCCCTGACAGCGGGATGGAGGCGGTCGAGCACGGAATCTTGGGAATTCGAGGTCATGACAGCAGCGGACGCATGGCTACGATGGAGGGGTCCCACCCGCGCCATCTCGTACTGAGCTGGGCGAGGATCCCGATGCGCCGCTACACCATTCTAGTCCTGCTCGTGGCCGCGGTTGCCGCGCTCGGTGTCACCTCGGCGCCCGCGCAGGCCGCCGAGGGCGATCCCGGCGACTTCTGTTCGTTCTCGCCGGACTACCCGTTCGGCTGGAGCTTCAACGACGCCTGCCGCGGCCACGACGAATGCCTCGACGGCGTCTCCGGCTCCGCGTTGCCCGACCGCCTCGACTGCGATGACGGCTTCCTCGACGCGCTGCTCGACTCCCCGCACCTCACGCTCCAGGGGGTCTGCGCCGAGAGCCGGTTCTGCAGCTTCCTCGCCACGCTCTACCACCGCGTGGTGCGGACGGTGACGCTGCTCTCGGCCGGATCGAGCGACCTCGGTCGTCCCGCCGGGGCGGGGTGAGGCGCGACCGCTGCGGAGGGATCGCGTTCGTTACGCGAATGACATTTGTAATCCACTGAGGGCTGTGGCAGATTGCCCCCACCGGGGACGACTCCCCAGAGGGCACGCAGGTGTCAGAGCCCAGCCTCAACGACCGCTCCGCTGACGTCCGGGCGCTTCCGCGGCTCCCGACCTCTGTCCGCGGCCATGCCATCTTCTACGGCTGGTACATCGTCTTCGCGGCGCTCATCGCCTCGATGATGGCGACGGGCCTCCAGGTCTACTCGCTCGGCGTCTTCCTGAAGCCGATGACGGAGGACCTCGGCTGGTCCCGCACCGACCTCTCCTTCGGCCAGACGATCTCCACGCTCTGCTCGGGCGCCGTTGCCTTCTGGGTAGGGCCGCTGCTGGACCGCCACGGGGGCCGCGTCCTGATGGTCATCGGCGCCGTCGCGATGGGGGCCGGGTTCCTCGCGCTCGGCCTCGTGCAGACGCTCTGGCAGTACTACCTCGTGAAGGGGGTGCTGGTGACCGCGGGCTCCGCGATGGCCGGGCTCGTTGTGGTGAACGTCGCGATCTCCAACTGGTTCATCCGCCGCCGTGGGATCGCGATCGGCGTCGCCGCGATGGGCGTCTCCGTCGCCGCACTCGTCACCCCGATCCTCTCGACGGCGCTCATCGACGCCTACGGTTGGCGCAGCGCGTGGATGATCCTCGGCGCATCGATCCCGCTGTTCATCGTCCCGCTCTCGCTGTTCGTCATGCGGCGCCGGCCGGAGGACCACGGGCTCGAGCCTGACGGCGGTCCGGGCGACGGCCGCGCGCCCTCGAAGGCGCGGGCGGCGTCGATGGCGCTCCAGGGCGTCATCTGGACCCGCCGCCAGGCGATGCGGACGCGGAGCCTGTGGATGCTCAGCGCCGCGTTCTCGCTGGGCAGCATGGGCCTCAGCGCGCTCTTCCTCCACCTCGTGCCGTACCTCTCGGACGCTGGTCTCACCTCGGGGCAGGCGGCGAGCGTGTTCGGCATGGTCGGCCTCGCGGGGCTGTGCTCGAAGCCGGCGTGGGGCTTCGCGTTGGACCGCTTCAACACCTCCTACTGCGCCGCGTCCGAGTTCCTGCTGATGGGGCTCGGCCTCTTCGCCATCACCGTGATGGACCACGTGGTGGCGCTGCACGCCGCCGTGTTCTTGCTAGGCCTCGGCATCGGCGGGGTGAGCACGGTGCAGGAGGTCGTCTGGGCGGACTACTTCGGCCGCGCGACGATCGGCATGATCCGAGGTCTCACGCGGCCCTTCACCGTCCTTGCCAGCGCCGGCGGCCCGGTCTTCGCGGCCGTCGCCTACGACACGCGCGGCTCCTACGAGCTCGCGTTCTACGTCTTCATCGCGACCTACGTCGCCGCCGCGGCGGTGATCCTCGTCACGCCCTACCCGACGCCTCCGCCGCCGCACGGCGGAGAGGAGTTCGGGGTGCGGCCGGCGCCTGGAGCACGCCGCGCGGCAACGGTCGGAGCCACTTCCGTTACTCGCTAGCCGCTCGCCCGAGCGGCGAGACTTGAAGGGACGCAGATGCCAGGGCCACTGGACGGGGTGAAGATCCTCGAGTTCACCCAGATCATCGCGGGACCGCTCGGTTGCATGCTCCTCGCCGACCAGGGCGCCGAGGTGATCAAGGTCGAGCCGCCCGGCGGCGAGCCCTGGCGCGTCTACCAGCAGTTCATGCCGCTGGAGTCCAAGACCTACCAGTCACTGAACCGAGGCAAGCAGTCGCTCGCCATCGACCTCGCACGCCCCGAGGCGCGCGAGGTCATCCACCGCATCGTGAAAGACATGGACGTCGTGGTCTCGAACTACCGCCCGGACGTCCCCGCCCGCCTCGGCATCGACTACGAGACGCTGAGGGCGATCAAGCCGGACCTCATCTACGTCGACTCCACCGCCTTTGGCCGACGCGGCCCGTGGGCGATGAAGCCCGGCTACGACATCGTGGCGCAGGGCGTCTCCGGCTTCACCGCCGCCGGCGGCCGGTTCGATGAGAACGGGAACCCCGTCCTCCCCGGCGGCACCGCCACGGCCGACTTCGCCACCGGTTACGCGATCGCCTGGGGCACCTGCGCCGCCCTCTACCACCGCGCGCAGACCGGGCAGGGCCAGCTCGTGGAGACATCGCTGCTGGTGAACGCGCTGAACTTCCTCGGCGGCTCGTTCATGTCGCTGCCGCCCGCTGACACGCTTGTCCGCACCGCGTTCCTCGAGGACGTGAAGGCGGCGCGCGCGCGGGGCGAGGGATACGCGGAGATCGTGAAGGCGCGCCAGGCCCGCCTCGCCGTCGCCCAGCTCGGCAACATCTACTACCGCAACTACCTCACGAGCGACGGCGCGATTGCAGTGGGGAACCTCTCGGCATCGCTGCGCCAGAAGATGCGCAACGTCCTTGGCATCGAGTACGACCGGCGCGACCACGACCCGAACTACGACCCGCGCGATCCCGAGACGATCGACGCCGGCAACGCGCTCATGGCGCACGTCGAGAAGATGATCGCGTCGAAGCCGACCGCCCACTGGGTCGAGGTCTTCGAAGCCGCCGGCGTGCCGGTCGGCGAGCTGAACTTCACGGAGGAGCTGGACCAGCACCCCCAGATCATCGAGAACGAGTACCTCGTCCACCTCGACCACGACCTGTCCGGGCCACAGACGATGGTCTCGCCGCCGCACAAGATGAGCGTCACGCCGCCCAGGCCGCGCTCCGCCTCGCCGCCGCTGGGCCGCGACACCGACGCGATCCTCGACGCGTTCGGATTCGACGCCGGCGCGATCGCGGCCCTGCACGAGAGCGGCGTCGTGCGCTGACCGCGCGACGCGAGGGTCGACGGCAGGCGTGACTCCGCCGGGAGGGGCGTGGTAGAACCCCGGCGGAGGTGCGCCATGCCGTTGGACCCGCTCGCCGAGAAGTTCCTCGAGGCGTCGGCCGCGCTACAGCCGCCCATCTGGCAGCTGCCGGCCGCCGACGCCCGCGCGCGCCGCGTCCTGCCGCCGCCGGGGCCCGAGGTCCACGAGGTGATGGATATGGAGGCCGCCGGACCGGACGGCCCCATCCCCGTGCGCATCTACTGGCCGAGCGACGCTGCCGACCTCCCTGCGCTGGTCTGGTACCACGGCGGCGGCTGGACCATCGG
Source organism: Dehalococcoidia bacterium (assembly GCA_050250415.1). Taxonomy (GTDB): domain Bacteria; phylum Chloroflexota; class Dehalococcoidia; order UBA2979; family UBA2979; genus W-Chloroflexi-9. Next base: position 51,900 of record JBFWOO010000007.1, read on the forward strand.
CAGCATCGAGGGCGCCGATCCGACCTGCCGCCGCCTCTGCGCGATGACCGGATGCGTGGTCGTCAGCGTCGAGTACCGACTCGCGCCGGAGCACCCGTTCCCGGCCGCCGTCGACGACGCCTACGCGATCGCGGTCTGGGCCGTGCAGAACGCCCCGCGCATGAACATCGACCCCGCCCGCGTCGCCCTCGGAGGTGACTCCGCCGGCGGCAACCTCGCGGCCGTGACGTGTCAGCTGCTTCGCGACCGCGGGGGCCCGACGCCCGCGCACCAGCTGCTCGTGTATCCCGTGACTGATGGCGCCTGCGATACGCAGTCCTACATCGACAACGCCCCGTACGTGCTCACGCCAGAGCTGATGGGCTGGTTCTACGACTGCTACCTCCCGGCCCCCCTCGATCGCCTTCAGCCGATGGCGTCCCCGCTGCGCGCAGCATCGCTGGCGGGTCTGCCTCCGGCCACGGTGATCACCGCGGAGTACGACCCGCTGCGCGACGAGGGGATGGCCTACGCCGACCGCCTCGCCGAGGCCGGCGTGCCCGTCGAGGCGAAGTGCTACGACGGCCAGATCCACACGTTCTTCGTGAACGCGCACTTCTTCCCGGCCGGGATGGAGGCGGTGGAGTGGGCGTCGGCCCGGCTCCGCGAGGCGTTCCGGCGGTAGCCGCCCCGCTTGTCCTCGGCGGCCGGGATTGCGAGACTGGCGCCCGACGCCCGTCCGGAACGGGCGTCGGGGAATGGGGATGCACATGCCGATCGACGCGATTGTCCTCGACATCTGGGAGACGACCTGGCGCGTCCCCAACCTGGTCCTGTTCCCCATCGGCTTCCTGATCGTCGGCTGGGGCCTCGCCTCCGGATTCCTCGCCTTCACCGGGTCGCAGGCCTCGGGCCAGCCGGAGATCCATTTCCCCCAGGAGCCGCCGATCGTCGTCGACGAGCCCGAGGACGCGACACCCGAGCAGTAGCCTGCGTCTGCGTACAGCGACAGAACGCAACGAGGCGGCCGCGAGGCCGCCTCGTCCGTGCGCGTCCACCGGCGTCCGGAGTCTCCTCAACCCTCACGTCCGCTGGAAAGTTCTCGGGGCCGGGCGTAGCATGGCGCCGCTTCCAGACGTACGCGCCGCGACCGCTCGCGGTGGGAGAGAGGCTCCGCCATGGACTTCGCTGACAGCCCGGAACAGGCCGCCTTCCGGAAGGAAGTCGTCGAGTTCTTCGACCAGAACTTCCCGGAGGAGCTGGTCGCCGACCCGCACGCCGACCCCCGCACGGAGGGGCCGCGGCGAGGCGGGAACAGCGAGGCGATGAAGAAGTGGCGCGCTGCCCTCGTCCAGAAGGGCTGGATCGCGCCCGCCTGGCCGAAGGAGTACGGCGGCGCCGACCTCTCCCCGATGGAGCAGTTCATCCTCAACGAGGAGACCGCGCGGCGCGGCGCCCCCACCGTGCGCGTGCCGGACGTGGGCTCCACGATCATGGTGCACGGCAGTGACGAGCAGAAGCGGGAGTTCCTGCCGCCGATGGTGCGCGGCGAAACCGTCTGGTGCCAGGGCTACTCCGAGCCCGGCTCCGGATCCGACCTTGCCTCGCTCCAGACGCGCGCCGTCCGTGACGGCGACGACTTCGTCATCAACGGCCAGAAGATCTGGACCTCCGGCGCCCACCTCGCCAACTGGATCTTCGCCCTCGTCCGCACGGACCCCGAGGCCCCGAAGCACCGAGGCATCACCTACCTCCTCGCGCCGATGGACACGCCGGGCATCTCGATCCGCCCGCTCGTCCAGATGAACGACGCCCGCGGCTTCAACGAGACCTTCTTCGAGGACGTCCGCGTCCCGGTGAAGAACGCCGTGGGCGAGATCAACCGTGGCTGGTACGTCGGCGCGACGCACCTGGACTTCGAGCGTTCCTCGATCGGCCAGTCCGTCGGCCACACCCGCACCCTGGGCGAGCTGACCGACTTCGTGAAGAGCACCCCGCAGTCGCGGCTGGGCCAGGTCGACGCCCCGCGTCTCGAGCTGGCCGACCGCTACGTGGAGGCCTCGGTCGCGACGCTGTTCTCGCAGCGCGTGATCTCGATGCAGGCGCGCGGTCTCATCCCCAACTACGAGGCCTCGATGGCGAAGGCGTACTCGACCGAGTTCAGCCAGCGGATCGCCCGCACCGCTACCCGCATGCTCGGCCTCTACGGCGGCGTGCGCGGCGACGCGGACAACGGCGGCAAGAACGCCCCCATGGGCGGCCGCTGGGCGACGATGTACCTCTCCACCGTGTCGGCGACGATCGCCGGCGGCACTTCGGAGATCCAGCGGAACGTCATCGCGACACGCGGTCTCGGGCTGCCCCGCGGGTAGTCCTCGACGACTTCCAACGCACACGCGAAGGCGGGCTCAGGCCCGCCTTCGTCGTCCAAGTCGATTCGAGATCCCGGGGTCAGGCAGCGTCCGCGAGCACCAGCTTCTGGCCGCACCGGCGGCAGCGCCCGAACTCGCGCCCGTCCGGGCCCTCGATCCAGTCGACGGTGCCGATGACGTCGCGAGGTGGGCAGTGGGGACAGAACCAGCCGTCCGGCGGCAGCATGATGATGCTGTCGCGGTCATGCTCTTTGAGCAGCTGATCGGGTGGCGGTAGCTCTCTCATGGCGTAACGCGCCGCTGCGAGGCGGCCGTGAGGCCGCCTCGCTCGCTTCAGCTGGGGGCCTAGCGGTTCGAGTCCTCGAACTCCTGGACCTGCTGCTCGGCCTCGTCACGGGCGATGCCGTAGCGCTCCTGGACCTTGCCCACGAGCTGGTCGCGCTTCCCGTCGATCTGCTGCATGTCGTCGTCGGTGAGCTCGCCCCACTTCTCCTTGGCCTTGCCGGAGAGCTGCTGCCACTGGCCCTTCATCTGGTCCATCTTGCCTTCGTTCACGGAGTGTTTCCCTTCGAGACGCCGGGCTGGAGCCGGGCTACGCGGGTCACCGTACGGGGGGCGCCCTCCCGCCCGAGCGTCAGCGGCGGTGGTGCGAATCGCAGTTTCGGATCGCCGCGCCGCAGGTCCAAAGCCTGGACTGAGTCAGTGAGATAGATCAGCCTCACACTTGGATCACACTCCACTTACCCGCCCCTTATGCCCCCGCGGCTACTGTCCGGTGCATTCAACACGCGCACGACGGGACGGGACTGCCGAGACATCCGGCCCGCTGGAGGACTGAATGCCACGCAACATGCTCGCGGGGGCCGCCGTCGCGGTCGTCGCCATCGTCGCCGTCGGCCTCGGTGGCTGGTACTTCTTCATCCGTGGCGACGAGCCGCCCCCGGTGAGCCTGGCCGACGCCGTCGCGTCCGTCGCGACGGCGACCGCGACGAGCGCCGGCGACACCTCCACCGCGAACACCGCGACCGCCACCACCACCAGCGCGGCAACAGCAGCCGCGACGTCCGAGGCGGGCGGTGCGGCCGAGGGCGACCTCACCGGCGCCTGGACCGTCGACTCCGCCAACTCGTTCGTCGGCTATCGGATCGACGAGGAGCTCGCCCAGATCGGCAGCACGACCGCCGTCGGCCGCACTTCGGACGTGACGGGCACCCTCGAATTCGACGGCTCGACGATCACCGCGGTCTCCGTCACCGCGAACCTCCAGACGCTCCAGAGCGACGACGACCGCCGCGACGGCCAGCTCCGCCGGCAGGCGCTCGAGACCAACCAGTTCCCGGAGGCGACCTTCATCCTCGTCGAGCCGATCGCCATCGAGGGCGACCCGGCGTCCGGTGAGCCGATCACCGCGACGGCCGTCGGTGACCTGACCCTCCACGGTGTGACGAACCGGGTCGAGCTCACCCTCCAGGGCCAGCTGGTGGATGGCCAGGTGATCGTCGTCGGCTCGACGGACATCCTGCTCGCCGACTACGACATCGAGCAGCCGCAGTCGATCGCGGTCCTGTCCGTCTCGGAGCAGGGGACGATGGAGATGCAGCTGGTCTTCGTCCGCGCCTAGCGAGTGGCGCGGACCGCCGAAACAGACTGCCCTGGGCGGCAGTGGGAGGGAGCGGCGCTCGCGCCGCTCCCTTCGCGTCCTAGCTGTCCACCCCCGCGACCAGCGCGATCAGCCCCAGGCTGAGCAGCAGGATCCCCGCGCCGACCAGGCTCCCGGTCACGCGCAGGTTCATCGGGCGGTCGAACGTGTTGCGCACCAGCCACAGCAGGTCGCCGATCACGAACAGCGCGAGCCCCACGACGAAGAGGATGAGCGGTAGGTTGTCCAGCACGACCCGAGCATACCGGCCTGCCTCTGTGGCCGGTATCCGAGCGGGTACGAGGAGGCGATGATGCCTGACCTGGCGGGACATCGAGCGTTCGTGACCGGGGCCGGCTCCGGCATCGGCCGCGCCATCGCGCTGCGCCTGGCGGAGGACGGCGCCACCGTCATGTGCGCCGACCTCGACCGCGGCCGCGCCGAGGAGGTCGCCGCGCGGATCGCCGATCTCGGCGGCCGCGCGGAGGCGCTTGCGCTCGATGTCGCCGACGAGGCCGCAGTCAGGGACGCGCTCGCACGTACTGCCGAAGCGCTCGGAGGGCTCGACCTCATCGTGAACAACGCGGGGGTCGGCGGCGGGCACGGCTGGGCGCGGACGACCGCCGTGAACCTCGATGGCGTCTACTTCGGCCTCGCGCACGGGGCGCGGCTGCTGGCCGAGCGCGGCGGCGGAGCGATCGTCAACACCTCCTCGATCGCCGGGCTCCAGGGACTCGTCGGCGTCGCGCCCACCGACGCGATCCCGGACCCGGAGTCGGGCGTCGGGGCCTACGTCGCCGCCAAGCACGGCGTCGTCGGCCTGACGAAGCAGTTCGCGCTGATGTTCGCGAAGCACGGCCTGCGCGTGAACGCCGTCTGCCCGGGCTACGTCGACACGCCACTCATCGAGGGCATCACTTCCAACGAGCAGGGCCGCCGATTTCTCGAGTCGTTGCACCCGATGGGGCGGCTCGGACGCCCCGAGGAGATCGCAGCGGCCGTCGCCTTCCTCGCGAGCGACGATGCCGCGTTCATCACCGGCGTCGCGTTGCCCGTCGACGGTGGCTACAGCGCGCGGTAAGCGCGCGGGCTAGCGTTCGAGCTCCGCGATGCGGCCGTCGGCGTCGAACGGCATGAACGGGTTGTGGGCCACCTCCCACGCGTGCCCCTCCGGGTCTGCGAAGTAGCCGGAGGTTCCACCCCAGTTCATGGTGCGGGCGGCCGCGAGGATGCGCCCGCCGGCGCGCTCCGCCACCGCGAGCACCTCCGCCACCTGGTCGGCGCGCTCGACGTTGATCGCGATGTTCGAGTCCCTCACGGCCGGCGCGGGAGCGCCCTCGGCGCCCACTTCGCGGAGCAGGGAGGCGCGGTCGTAGAGGGCGAGGACTGCCCCGTTCAGCCAGAAGAACGCCACCTCACCGGGCACGGAGGCGCGCGCCGCGGTCCAGCCGAGACGCTCGTAGAAGCCGCGGAGCGCGTCGACATCATCGGCGCCCAGGGTCACGAAGCTCATGCGGGCGGGGACGGGCATGTGTCACCTCCTGCGCTCACCCTAACCTCCCGGGACTCCCATCCGGGGCGTCTCTGGCACGCCGCGGGAACCGCCACGCATCCGCCTGCGTCTCACCTTCAGCACCGATGATCGGCGCACCCAGGAAGGAACCCACGCCCATGCAACGATTCCGTTCGATGGCGCTGCTCTTCGCGGCGGCCGTCCTCTCCGTCGCGATGATCGCCTGCTCCGACGACTCTGACGCCGAGGACGGCGGAGCCGGCGAGGAGAACTCGCCGACCGCGACGGCGCCGGCAGAGACCGGCACGCCCACGACCGCCACCCCCACGACCGGCACCCAGACGGGTACGCCCGGCAACGCTGACAGCCCCGTCTCCTCGGACGGCACCCCCACCGCCTCGCCCGCCCCGGCGGAGGAGGACTTCGAGCGCGTCGAGGAGCTTGCCCCGATCGAGTCGGCGGAAGTGCGCTTCCTCGAGTCGTTCCCGGTGCAGTACCGCCTGGACATCGTCTCCGGGCTGCCGAGCGGCTGCGCGCGGTTCGTCGGCGCCGAGGTCGAGCGGGAGGGCGCCGTGTTCACGGTGACCGTGACCAACTCGATGCCCGCGCCGGGCGAGGAAGTCGCCTGCACGATGATCTACGGCTACCACGAGAGCACGGTGGATCTCGGCACTGGTCTCGAATCGGGCACCGAATACACGGTCAATGTAAACGACAAGACCATCACGTTCGTCGCGCAGTGACGTTGTAAGAGCAGGCGAACAGAGTCGCCGCGAAGGGGGAGCCGGGCGAGGCTCCCCCTTCCGTGTCTCCGGCGATCATGGCGCACCGGACGGCGACGCCGCCTCCTGTCGCATGTAGCATCGGCGGGCATCTCGATCTCGAAAGGACGGGAACGCCGCATGCCCTCCACCCCGCAGCCAGCCGATCCCATCGCCGTGCCGAAGGACCAGCAGGACCCGACGAAGCGCTACACGCCCGAGGGCTTCGAGGTCCCCGCGCCCTCCGCGGACGATGTCCTCTACGAAGCCGCCGACGGCATCGCCTGGATCACGCTCAACCGCCCGCTCATCCTCAACGCCGTGGACTGGTCGCTGACGCACCACCTCGGCCGCTGCCTCGAGCGCGCGGAGAATGACCAGGACGTCCGCGTCGTCGTCCTTCGCGGCGCGGGCCGCGCCTTCTGCGCCGGCGGCGACCTCCAGTCCGCCCGCTTCTACCCGAAGCCAGAGGATCTCCCGCAGCCCTCGATGATGGACAACGTGCTCCGGATCTGGCGGATGCCGAAACCCGTCATCGCCGCGGTGCGCGGCCACGCGCTCGGGCAGGGGATCGAGATCGCAGGCATGTGCGACCTCACGATCGCGGCCGATGATGCTCAGTTCGGTGAGATCCAGATCCGTCATGGCTTCGGCCCCCCGATGCTGGTGACGCCCTTCCTCACCGGCCTGAAGAACGCGAAGTTCATCATGCTCAGCGGCGAGGTGTTCTCCGCCGCCGAGGCGCTACGGGTCGGGCTGGTGAACCAGGTCGTGTCCGGGGCCGAGCTGGACGAAGCGGTCGAGGCCCAGGCGAAGAAGCTCGCCTCGCTCCCGCCCACGGCGGTCGCGCTGAACAAGCTCGCCGTGAACCGCGTCTACGAGCTCGCTGGCTTCCAGGCCGCGCTCAACTACCGGGACGACCCGGTCATCCAGGCCCTGAACGACTCGTCGCGCGACGACAAGGTCTCCGCCGAGCGCCTCGCGACCCTGCGCGACCAGGGCTGGGAGGCGTTCAAGCAGCAGCGCGACGCGGCCTTCCAGGAGTAGCCGGGAGGTCTGCGCCTGGCCTCTACGCCCCGTCCTCGGGTTTCTCGAGGAGGTCGCGGAGAAACTCGCGCAGCGTGACGCGGGTCAGCTCCGGCTGCTCGAGCCAGGGGAAGTGCCCGCAGTCGTCGAGGATGGCGAGCTCGGCGTTCGGGAGCCGGAGGGCCAGGCGCGCGGTCGCGCTCAGTGGCCGCGGGTCGCCCACGCCGTTCATCAGCAGCACCGGGGCGGTGACTTCCCCGACGCGCTCGGCGAAGCCGTCGAGGAGCATCCGCGCCCAGTCGGCCGTCATCGCGCGGTTCATCTCGTAGTTCGGTCCGGGGGCGCGGTAGAGCGCCGCCGCCCGGTCGACGTCGTGGGTGCGGTCAGCGAAGTCGGTCGCCCAGGTGAGGGCGCAGAGCTCGCGGTCGACGTCCTCGTTCCAGACGCCGGCGGCGCGCTGGATGTGCAGCTCGGCGAGGCGGTTTCGGTCGTCGGGGGACCGCCGCGCGGCAGCCTCCGCCTTCGCCTCGTCCTTCCACTCCAGGTCCACGCCCGTGCCGCTGATGAGGATCAGCGCCGCGACGTGCTCCGGGTGCTCGACGGCGTACGCGAGCGCGAGCGCCGCGCCGAAGGAGTGTCCCGCGAGGATCAGCTTCGGCTGCCACCACTGCTTCCGCAGCGCCTCCAGGTCCGCGACCGCCGTCGCCAGGTCGTACGGCCCCACCCGGTCCGAGCGCCCGCAGCCCCGCTGGTCGTAGCGGTACACCTCCACCAGGTCTTCGACCATGGCGGCGAGCGCGCCGAAGTCCTCCCAGAGCCCCGGGCCCCCATGCAGCATCACGAGGCCCGGGGCGTGTCCGCCGGCGCCCTGCTGGCTCGTCCAGAGATGCACGCCGTCCAGGTCGACGAGGGTCTCGGAGGGGCTCGTGGTCATCGCTGCTCCCGCTGCTACTCCCGCTGGAGGATCACGCCGGAGGCGCGGAGCCCCGCGATCTCGGCGTCGGTGAGGCCACCCTTGCGGAGGGTCTCGGCGGTGTGGTCCCCGAGGGCGGGCGAGGGCCCCTGCGCCCGGGTGGGGGTGAGAGACATCTTCGTCATCGGGCCGACCACTGTCTGCGGCCCGGTGATCGGGTGGTCGAAGTCCACCATCACGCCGAGGGCCCGAACATGCTGGTCGTCCGAGAGCTCCTCCGGGATCTGCACCGGAGCCACCGGGACGCCCTCGGCCGTGAACCGCTCGATCCAGTAGGAGACGGGGTGCGCGCGGATGGTCGCCTGCACCTGCCGCTTCCACTCCCGCACCTGCTCCTTGTTCGCCTCGTCCCACGGGTCGAAGGCGGCGTCGTCGGTACGGTCGTGCTCCATCCCCAGCACGCGGCGCGCCCCGTCTCGGGTCGCCTTCGTCAGGCACCCGAGGACGATCTGGCCGTCAGAGCAGTTGTAGCCGTTGTAGTAGAGGCGCGGCGGCCCCGCGCCGGCCCAGCGATAGTCACGCCGGATGCGCAGGACTTCCTCGTAGGTCGCGCCGTGGGCGCGCGCGTCGTTCACCTGCGCCACCATCGGATCGCGGAGCGTCGCGTCCGTCACGGCCTGGCGCATGATGTAGACGTCCTGGATCGCCAGGGCGCTCCGCAGCAGCGCGCCGTCGATGCGCTGGCCCAGCCCCGTCTTCTGGCGGTGGTAGAGCGCCGCGTTGATCGAGGCGACACACGCGAGGCCGGTGACGTAGTCAGAGATCGCGGGCGTGAGCTGCGCCGGCTCCCCCTCCTCGGTCATCTTGTCGTCGCCCGCCACCAGCCCCGAGTACGCGGATGCCACGAGGTCCGTCGCTCCACGGTCCGCCCACGGGCCGGTTTCGCCGAAGCCGGTGATGTTGCAGTAGATGAGCCCGGGATGGATCGCCGCGAGCTCCTCGTAGCCGATGCCCATCCGTTCCGGCACACCCGGGCGGTAGTTGATGAGGATCACGTCGAAGGACGGGATGATCCGCTGGATCGCTGCGCGTCCCTCGGGCTTCGAGAGGTCGATGGCCAGTGACTTCTGGCCGCGGTTCAGCGACTGGAAGCGCTTCCCCTCCTTCGGCACCACCGCGCCGGAATTGCGGTACCCCTCGCCCTCGAGGGGTTCGAGCTTCACCACCTCAGCGCCGAAGTCGGAAAGCACGATGCCGGCGAACGGCCCCGCCACGATCTGGGTGCAGGCCAGCACGCGGATGCCGTCGAGGGCGCCGCTCGCCTCGGTGCCTCGCGTGTTCGGGTCAGTCGCATCCGCCATGGTGCCAGCCTCCTGTGCCGCGCGAGGCTAGCAGGGTGCCGGCGATCCTGGCAGTGAGTGCCACCCTCGCGCTCCGGCTACGACGCGCGGCGAAGCTCGACTTCGCCCGCTGCGTCGAGCCCGCCGGCGTTGTCTGTGGCATCGGGGTCGCCCTCGACAGCGGCGTCGCCGAGGTTCGCGAGATACCGGAGGAGGTCGCGGCTGGTGACGATCCCCACCATCCGGTCGTCGTCGTTGACCACGGGCAGCGCGGAGAAGCCCTGCTCGTACAGCAACGCGGCGGCATCCTCCACCCGCGCGCGCTCGGCGATCGTCACGAGGCGGTACTGCGCGATCTGGAAGACCGGGTGGCGCCGGTAGCGCTGGTCGATCTCCCGCTGCGCCTGCCCGAGGCCGAGCGCCCGCACGAGGTTGCGGTCAGAGACCAGCGCGACGATCGCCTCACGGTCGGTCAGCAGGAGGTGATGGATGCCCGCCTCCTGCATGCGCGCTAGCGCAGCGTCGAGGCTCACGTTCACGTCGACGGTGACGAGCGGAAACGACATCACCGCGCCGACCGTGCCCGGCGGCGGGTCAGGCGCGGGCGCACCACGCGTCCAGGCGTGTACGCGGCCGTCGATGCGCCTCGGCTCCTCCATCACGCTCACCTCTTCCGGTGATCATCGACCGGAGGTGGCGCGCTTCGCAGTAGGGGAACCCCGCAGCCCGGTGCGCCTAGCCGGCGGCTTGCTCGCGTCCCGGCTCGGCAGCCGCGCTGCCCGCGCTCGGTGCGGCCGCGGGTGGCGGGGGAGCTGCCGCCGCGACGTCCTCCGTGGGGCGGAAGTAGTGCGCCCGGTACCACTTCAGCTCCTCGATGCTCTCCACGATGTCGTCGAGCGCCTTGTGCGCCTGCTTCTTCTCCAGCGGGACGGGCCCAACGGGGTACCACCGCTTCGCGAGCTCTTTGATCGTGGAGACATCCACGTTCCGGTAGTGGAGGTACTCCTCCAGCTTCGGCATCTCCCGGCGGAGGAAGCGGCGGTCCTGCCCGATCGAGTTCCCCGCCAGCGGGGAGGTGCGCTTCGCTACCCAGCGGCGGACGAAGGCGAGCGTCTGGCGCTCAGCCTCCTCGATCGTGACGCCCTCGTTCTTGATGCGGTCGACAAGGCCGGACTTCGTGTGCGTCGAGACGTTCCACGCGTCCATCAGCGACAGCTCGTCATCGGTGCGGGCGATCGCGAGGTTCGGGCCCTCGGCGAGGACATTGAGGTCGCCGTCCGTCACCAGCGTCGCGATCTCGATGATCACGTGCCTCGCCGGCTCGAGCCCCGTCATCTCGAGGTCGATCCAGACGAGGCGGCCCGGGTCCTTCCGGCGAGGCATGTGGCCATCGTACGCGGGGCGCCGGCTACGCGTCCGCTCCGGCCGAACGCCCTCCCGGCTCCGCGGTTTGTGCCTACGCGCGCGGGGGCTGATGGTCGATCGACAACCGCAACGCACCCATCGCCCACGTGTGCGGCCCGTTTGCGGGCCTGCCCTGGAAGGATGCTACGGTGGGACTCAGAATGCCCTCGATGACCCGCCTCCGCACGTTCCGTCCGACGCTGGTCATCGTCTCGGCGCTGATGCTCATGTTCGCCGTTGCCGCGTGCGGCTCTGGTGACAGCGAGGACTCGGACACGACCACCGCTGGCGACGATGTGGCCACCACCACGGCGACCGCGGGTGAGGCGACCGAGACCGCCACGGAGGACGACGCGGCCGAAGAGGCGGCGACAGGAGAGGAGGGCCGCGTGGCCCAGGTTGGTGACACGGTTTCGGTCCACTATCGAGGGACGCTGGACGACGGCTCGGAGTTTGACTCCTCCGCTGGCCGGGACCCCCTGCAGTTCACGGTCGGCGCCGGCCAGGTCATCCCCGGCTTCGACAACGCCGTCGTCGGCATGACCGTCGGTGAGAAGAAGGAAGTGCGCCTCGAGCCGGAGGACGCCTACGGCGAGCGCACGGACGACCGCGTGATCTCGGTCCCGCGCGAGCAGGCGCCGGACGGTCTCGAGGTCGGCCAGCAGGTGATGCTCGGCCAGGCCCCGGCGACGGTCGTCGATGTCACGGAGGAGGCGGTCACGGTGGACGCGAACCACCCGCTCGCCGGCCAGGCCCTCACCTTCGAGATCGAGCTCGTCGGCGTCGACTAGCCCGACGCTTCCGGACAACGAGCCGGACGCTTTCGGCAGCGAGAAGGCCCGCGTCCGCGGGCCTTCGTCGTGTCTGATGCTGGAAGAGAGGCTAGATCGGCAGGTCTTCGTCGGCCACGCCGCGGGCGCGGTACACGGCGCGGACGGCGTCCTTCACCTCGTCGACGGTGTGGTACTTCTTGTCCGGGATCTGGCGCAGGATGATCGCGACCTCCCGGTCCACCCCGCCCTTGTCGCGGCCCATGTTGAGGATCGCGGCGCGCGAGATCGGGTAGTGGAAGCCCTTGAAGGACAGTTCGTAGTCGGCCTTGGTGGCGTGTGGCTTCAGAGCGGCCATCAGGCTCCCCTTTCGCGTTCGCCGCATCCTACCCAGTTCAGCGGATACGCGCGCGGGTCCGAGGTTGGGAATTGGGCGCGGTGCCGGAGCGGTCAGCGTGCGGAGCGCACGCTGCCGGGCAGTCCATCGACAGGTGGGGCGTCCATCGTCTGGACGATCTGGAAGCGGGCGTAGGCCTGATCCACCGTCGCCCGCGCGCGATCGCGCCATGCTTCGTACGCCTCGAGGTAGCTCTCGAACGGTCCCGCGACGGGCGCCGGGGTCACCAGCTCCCGGAACGTGGTGTCCTTGTACTCGCCACCCACGACATAATAGGCCACGGCGGTCTCCGCCTCCGCGCAGGCCGGACCTCCGGCCACTCGCTCCCTGACCGCATGCATCGTCATACGTGCATCATCGGTCGTCGCCCCTGAACGTAGAGGGCCAGCGTGAACAACGGAAGATCCCTCGGCACGCAAGCGCAGCCGTGGAGGCGCATGTGAACGCGACAGACGCGACGAACGGGGCAAACAGGGCGATCGAGGTGGTGCTCGGTGACATCACGCGCCTGCAGGTGGACGCGATCGTCAACGCCGCGAACTCCTCGCTCCTCGGTGGCGGCGGCGTCGATGGCGCCATCCACGCCGCCGCCGGGCCAGACCTCCTGCGAGAGTGCCGGCTCCTCGGTGGCTGCGAGCCCGGCGAGGCGAAGCACACGGCCGGCTACCGGCTCCCCGCGCGCTGGGTGATCCACACCGTCGGACCGATCTGGCGTGGCGGCGCCCGCGGCGAGGAGGAGACCCTGCGCGACTGCTACCGCCACTCGTTGCTCCTCGCCGAACGGCTGACGGCGAGGAGCGTCGCCTTCCCGTCGATCTCGACCGGCGTGTACGGCTACCCGGTCGAGCGCGCGGTGCCGGTCGCGGTGCAGGAGGTGAGGCGCCACCTGGAGCAGACCGCGATGCCGGAGCGCGTGATCTTCGTGGCCTTCGACGAACGTACGTACCGCACCTACCTGGAGGCGGTCGGCGCCTGACAGGTGATTCGGATCCCGAGGCGGGCGTCGGGGCGCCCTCGGAGCACGCATCCGGGGAGCCGCGCGGCGCGTTACCCTAGTACGGACGTACTTCGAGCGGATGGTCGCCTCGGACGCCGCCTGGCGCCGCGTCCTTCCTCGAAGTGGTGGGAGGGGAACCCAATGCCGCTATACGAGTACTACTGCGAGCCCTGCAATGGCGTCTTCGAGCTGCTGCGCCCGGCCCGCGAGTCGTCCCTGCCGCAGCCGTGCCCGGAGTGCGACGAGGACGCGAAACGCATCATCTCCAAGGAGTGGTCCGCCTTCATCTTCCGCGAGGGCTCGGCGCGCCGGCTGCCGGACACCGGCGGCTACTGGCATCTCGGCAAGAAGGTCTCGAAGCCCCTCACCGGGAGCATCCAGGGTTCGGCCCTGCGTCACCCGGAGCTCGAGGAGCCGAAGCCCGAGCCGGCGGTGACCCGCGAGGAGATCGAAGCCGCGGAGTACCGCCGCGACATGAAGCGCCGCGCGTTCAAGCGCAGCGAGCCGCTGACCATCAACCAGGAAGAGGAGATGCGCGAGCAGAAGCTCCGCATGCGCATGGACACCCGCCGCACGGACCCGCGCACCACGCGCATCACCCAGCGGTTCCGCGCCCGCGAGTACGAAGAGGCGCGCAAGGACCGGCACACCATGGAGAAGGGCGAGGACGTCCGCAAGAGCAACACCTAGCGGCCCACGTCCCGGACTCCGCGTCCGCCAGAAATCAGCAGGCCCGTCGCTTCCCGTCAGGGGAGGCTACGGGCCTGCGGTGTATATTCTCCACCGCCACCCGGCAACCAGTCGCACCGTCGCCGACCGTGGAGCCGCCGGCTTCGCTGGCGCCCGGCCGGGGAACGCCCGCACGAACGCTGCACGAATGCCCAGAAGGCACGAATGCCCGGAAAGGGAGAGAAACGCATGGAGTACCGCAAGCTCGGCCGCTCCGGTCTCGAGGTGTCCATCGTCGGACTCGGCACCAACAACTTCGGCCAGCGGATGACCGACCCGAAGGCCGCCGAGGCCGTGGTGCACGCCTGCCTGGACGAGGGCATCAACCTCTTCGACACCGCCGATGTCTATGGCGGCCGCGGCCCGTCCGAGGAGTTCCTGGGCAAGGCCCTGAAGGGCCACCGCCAGGAGGCAGTCATCGCGACCAAGTTCGCGAGCCCGATGGGCGAGGGTCCGATGACCTCCGGCGGCTCGCGACGCTGGATCATGCAGGCCGTCGAGGACTCGCTCCGCCGCCTCGGCACGGACTACATCGACCTCTACCAGGTGCACCGCCCCGACGCTTCGACCCCCGAGGAGGAGACGCTGCGCGCGCTCGACGACCTGGTGTCGTCCGGCAAGGTCCGCTACATCGGCAACTCGAACTACAGCGGGTGGCAGATCGCCAACAGCCACTGGATCGCGGAGACCCGTGGCTACGCCCCGTTCGTCTCTGCCCAGAACGAGTACTCCCTGCTCAACCGCCGCATCGAGGCGGAGGTGGTCCCGGCCGCCGAGAAGTTTGGCCTGGGCATCCTCCCGTTCTTCCCGCTCGCCAGCGGCCTGCTGACCGGCAAGTATCAGCGCGGCGCGGGTGGCCCCGAGGGTGCGCGCCTCTCCTCAGGACCGATGGCGGACCGCATGCTGACCGACAAGAACTTCGACACGGTCGAGGCGCTCCAGGAGTTCGCGACGCAGCGCGGCCACACGCTGCTGGAGCTGGCGTTCTCCTGGCTCGCGACGCAGACCTTCGTCGGCTCCGTCATCGCAGGCGCGACGAAGCCCGAGCAGGTGAAGGCGAACGCCCAGGCCGCCGCCTGGCGCCTCACCGCCGAGGAGATGGCCGAGGTCGACCGCATCACGAAGCGGTAGTCCCCCGGACGCACGATCGCGAAGGGGGCGCCGCGAGGCGCCCCCTTCGACGTTCACTCGCCAGGCCCGTCAGTCCTCGAGCCTGATCTGCGTCAGCAGCCCCGTGTCCACGTCGTACGTGAACCCAAGCACCGAGTATCCCTCCGGCAGCAGGTCGCACGCCGCCAGCTGGCGCATGTCCTCCCGCACGCTCTCCTCGAGGTCCGCGAACGGGAGGAAGTCGATGCCCGATGCGTCTCCGCCGGTCGCCTCGCTGACGAGCTGGTGGATCGCCTCGTTGGTGTTGCCGTACAGGCCGCACTTCGTGTGGTGGATGAGCACGCAGCCGCGCGTGCCCAGTGCGTGCGCCGAGAGGACCAGGGAGCGGACGGCATCATCCGTGACGCGGCCGCCGGCGTTGCGGATCACGTGCGCATCCCCCAGCTCCAGCCCCAGGATGCCCTGCGCCGTGAAGCGCGAATCCATGCACGTGAGGACGGCCATCCGCCCCTTCGGGCGCACGTCCAGGCCGCCCCACGCGAACGAACTCGCCCACCCGCGGTTCGCCGCGAGGAAAGCGCCGATTTCGAATAGACTTTCTTCCACAATCCACTCCCGTAACCCGATGGTGGCAGACCCGCGCGTCAGGGGCCAATCCCCGTGTGCGCTGCCCGAAAGGCCGACACGTGGGCGCGCTCGACGCGGCAGGCTCGAACCTTGCCACGCCAGCCATCCTCGCGTTCCTGCTTGGTATCGCCGCATCGCTGTTGAAAAGCGATCTCCGGCTGCCCGAGCCGATCTACCAGACCATCTCGATTTATCTGCTCTTCGCCATCGGGCTGAAGGGGGGCGGCGCGCTCTCCGAGGCGGACCTGGGCGAGCTGGCGTTGCCGGCGCTCGTGACGCTCCTCATTGGCACCTGGATCCCCTTCTGGGTGTACGGGGCGACGCGCCGCATCGGCCGGCTCGGCATTCCGGACGCGGCCGCGCTGGCGGCTCACTACGGCTCGACGTCCGTCGTCACGTTCACGGCGGCGCTGACGTTCCTCGAAGCCATCGACGAGCCTGTCGAGGGCTACGTCCCAACGCTCGTCGCGATCATGGAGGTGCCCGCGATCGTCATCGGGCTCGCGATCGCCCGTCTCCGGCTGGCCGACTCCGATGGGCAGCACGGGAACCTCGGGGAGGCGCTCCACGAGGTGCTCGTCGGGCGCAGCATCATCCTCCTCGGGGGCGGCCTGCTCGTCGGTGCCATCGCAGGGACGGAACGCCTGGCCGGCGTCAACCCGTTCTTCGTGGAGCCGTTCCAGGGGATCCTCACGCTGTTCCTGCTGGAGATGGGAGTCGTGACCGCCCGCCGCTTCGGCGACCTGCGGACGGCCGGCCCCTTCCTCCTGGTCTTCGGGATCGCGGCGCCGATCATCAACGGGGCGGCCGGCGTCCTGCTGGGCGACCTCGCCGGGCTCTCCCCCGGCGGCTCGACGATACTCGGGGTGCTCGCCGCCAGCGCGTCCTACATCGCGGCGCCGGCCGCCGTGCGCATCGCTCTCCCGCAGGCAAGCCCGTCGATCTACCTCACCGCCTCGCTCGCCGTCACGTTCCCGTTCAACCTCACCGCCGGGATCCCGCTCTACTACGAGCTGGCCCGCCTCGTCGGCTAGGAGGCCTTCGTCATGAACCCCTACACGGAGTACACGACCCACCTGTCCCTGGTCACGATCGTGGCCGAGGCGATCCTCGAACCCCGGCTCGTGCGTGAGCTGAAGGCGCTCGGCGTCACCGGCTTCACTGTCAGCGCCGCGCACGGCGAGGGGTCGCGAGGCTCGCGCGCCGGGGACATCGAGGGCGGCAACGTGAAGATCGAGACGATCGTCCAGCCAGAGCTGGCGGCCGTGCTGCTCAACCATGTCGAGGCCAATTACTTCGAGCACTACGCCGTGATCGTCTGGGTCTCCGAGGTGGGAGTGCTCCGGGGCGACAAGTACCTCTGACGACCGCCGTGGAACGATCGCCGAGCACTCCCCGACTCACCTGTTACGCGCTACTGGTAGATGACGTAGTCCGGAGGCGGCTCAAGTGCCTGGATCTCAGCCGGCGTGAACAGCGGCGTGTCCCACTCGTAGAACAGTTTGAAGCCCGCGTACTCCGCGTAGCTGGAGTTCGCGTATCGGTCGTACCCGGCCAGCTTCTGCCCCTGTGGCCCGAAGCCGTCCATGTCGATCACGAGGTCGACGCCGTCGACGCTGGCTATGTTCTGCGGGTCCTCGATCATGTCGACGCGGAACTGGTGCACCACGAGGACCTTCCGCGGCAGGTCATGCGTCTCGGTGAGACCGTCGAGGTAGCGCTGGACGGCGTTGATCTGCGCCGCCGAGAGCGATCCGATCGCCTGCCCCGGAGCGACGCCGTCGCTGCGCGTCGCGAATTCCGGGTCGAGGGCGATGTGCACGTGTCCCTGGAGGAGCAGCGGCTCGTAGCGGCGGACCTCTTCCAACGGATCACCCCAGCCCACCTGGATGTCGAGGAACAGCAGCTGCCCTCGCGCCGCGGTCACGTCCGCGTAGTTGCGCACCGCGTCCAGCGGCATCCGCCCGAGGTAGGTGCCGTCGCCGGCGCTGGCCTGCGCCACGGAAGCGATGAGGTGGAGCGCCGGGATGACGTCGCGGTCGCCGTTCAGCCGGTCGTACTCAGCAGCGACCCGCGCAGCCTCGGCGGCCGCGCCCTCGGCGGAGTACTTCCCCAGCGCTCCCATGAACGGGACGCCCGGATGCCCGTAGAGCGAGACGACCTGGGCGACGTCGAACACGGAGCCGCCCTCGGAGGCCGCTGGGGGCGGGTCGGGCGTGGGCGCCGGCTCAGGCGCCGGGCGCGGCACCGACCAGGCCAGCGCCTCGTCCGCGGCGAAGTAATACGTCGTCCCGGGCTCGAGCACGCGCAGGCCGACCGAGCGGCCGCGCACCCAGCCCTCGAACGCACCGGGGGATCGCTCCACCCAGATTTCGAGCGCCGCCGGGCCGCTGCCGGAGCCATCGCGCGGCTCCAGCGAGTCGGTCGAGATCGCACCGTCGAGGACTACGCGCCCGCGGTCCCACTCGATCTCGGTGACGCCTTCAGGAATCTGTATCCCACACGCCCAGATGCGCGAGTCGAACAGCGGCGACCCCGTGCATGCCGACGCCGGCGTCGGCGTGCTGAGGAGCCAGAGGCCGGCGGCGAGCGCGAGGGCGAAGGCGACGAGCCGGACGGACGAGATGGAGCGATGGGCGCTGGAGGTCATCGACCTCAGCGTACGGGTGGATCGGCGGTTGGCGGGACGCGAGGCACGCGTTCAGGTGTTGCGAAAGCGGATCGGTTTCCGTCACCGTGCTCGGTCAGTTGAATGACGCGGTCCCGAAGAGCACCGCGAACGCGTCGCACCACACGACCGCCGATCGGATCTGCTCCAGGGCGGTGCCGTCGGGGATCTCGTAGTTGAACGCGCCGTCCGTCGCCTTCAGCGCGCCGAGCTTCACCGCTTCCGGTACGTAGCCGAGCGCGTCTGGCGAGATGTAGACGAACAGGTCCGGGCCGTTGCGGATCGAGAAGTCCTCCACCCGCAGGGTGTAGACGCCGGGCTCCGTCTCGATGACAAGGGCGCGCCCCTCGGCGAAATGGAAGTCGTCCGCGCCAGACCACGTCCCCTCGAGGACGACGCGCGGCAGCGCCGCTTCGGCGGCCGCCGGCGTGGCTGCCACGTTCGTATCGAGTGCGGACGTGGTCGCCGGCGGTGGGGCGGCGGTCGTCGTCCCCGTCTCGGTCGCCGCCATCTCGGTCGCCGCCATCTCGGTCGTCGCCGTCTCGGTCATCGCCGCCGTCGCCGCGATGGCGGCCAGCGGGCTCGCCTCCACCAGCGTCGTCCGCGTCCACAGCGGCGAGGCGAGCACCCAGAACGTCGGCAGCACCACGGCGGCGATGAGGGCGGCCGAGACCCCGGCGAGCAGCGGGCGTCGACGCGCCCAGGACCCCACCCGTCCGATCCAGCCCGCCCGCCACGCCAGCCACCCGGCCGCGCCCAGCGCGATCACCGCCGCCGCCGAGAGTGGCCAGCGGTACGGGTACAACTCCTGGGAGAGCAGCCGTTCGAGGTCCCCGAAGATCTCCATCGCGTCCTCCGCTCGCGCCGCGGTTCCACGGGCATCGTCCGACGGATCGCGCCGCGACGGGTGACGAACCTAACGCCGGCTACACCACCTCCTCAGGGCTGCGGGGCACGACTCCGCCGTCCTCCACCGACCACACCTTCCCGGCGAGCGAAGCGATGAGGTAGCGGTCGTGGGTCACCACGAGCTGCGCGCCCTCGAAGTCGGCGAGCGCGGTCTCCACCGCCTCGCGGGACTCCAGGTCCAGGTGGTTCGTCGGCTCGTCGAGGAGGAGGACGTTCGCGCCCTGCAGCATCAGCAGCGAGAGCGCCAGGCGTCGACGCTCGCCGAACGAGAGCCGCCGGAGCGGCGTGCGCGCCTGGTCGTGCCCCAGCAGCACCCGGTGGACGAAGTTCGAGGCATCCACCTGCGAGACGCCGGCCTCGCGACGCACCGCCTCCACCGGCGTGAGGTCGAGGAGGTGGTCTAGGGCATCCTCCTGTGCGAGGTACCCGATGCGCGCCGACCCGGCGACGGAGATCGATCCTCGCGCCGGATCGTGGCGTCCGAGGATCGCCCGGAGGAGCGTGGTCTTGCCGCTCCCGTTCGGCCCGACGAGCGCGATGCGGTCGCCACGCTCCAGCGCGAGGTCGAGGCCGCCGAGGAGCCTCGTGCCGGACGGCGCCAGCTCGATCCCCACCAGCTCAACGAGGCGCGATGCCGACCGTCCCGCTTCGTGGAATGCCGCGCCGATGCCGTGCGGACGATCCTCCGGCCGTGTGATCCGCTCCGCGGACGCCGCCTCGCGTTCCAGACGCCGCTTCAGCGTGGTGGAACGGCGGGCGATCTTCTTCGCCTTCTTCCGGATCGCGAAGTTGATCGTGCTGTTCTCGATGTATCGGGAGCGCGACTCGATCTGCGAGATGTGCTCCTTCAGCCGTCGCTCGGCGCGCTGCTGGCGTCCGAACGCGGCCCACTGCTCGGCGCGCCGCCGCTCGCGCTCCTCGATCCAGTCGCTGTATCCACCCGCGAAGAGCTCCGGCGTGCCACCCTCCGCGTCGAGGACCAGGAGCGCCCCGGCGACCGCGTCGAGCAGGGCGCGATCGTGCGAGACGAGCAGCACGGCGCCCTCGAACGCGGCGAGCCGCTCCTCCAGCCAGCGGATCGCGGCCAGGTCGAGGTGGTTCGTGGGCTCGTCGAGCAGGAGGACGTCCGCCCCGGAAGTCATCACCGCCGCCAGCGCGAGCTTCGCCTGCTCCCCGCCCGAGAGCCGGGCCAACTCCGCCTCGCCCGGGATACCGGCCACCCCGAGCGCCTCCAGGGTGTCGCGGGCGGCGCCGGCCCGGCTCGCCGCGTCGAGCATCCGGTCGTACTCCTCCACCAGCCCCGGGGCGTCCTCGCCCGCGGCAAGCCGCCCTCCCAGCGCTTCGAGCGCGCGGCCGGCCGCGCCCGGGAACAACGACGGGAAAAGTCCGGCCGCCGTCTCGCCGGGCGTCGCCTGCACGGACTGCCGGAGGTAGGCGACGCGGCTGCCGGGCGGCGTGGCCACCGCCCCCGCGTCCGCCTCGAGGTCGCCCGCGGCGATCCGCAGGAGCGTGCTCTTGCCGCTGCCATTGGGGCCGACGATGCCCACGGCCTCGCCCCGGTTCACGACGACCGAGACGGCGCGGAGCACCCTCCGCGGCCCGTAGCTCTTCGATACGTGTTTGATCTGCAACATCGCTCGCATGCGGACGCAAACAGCTACCCGGATTCCGGTAGCGGCGAGGGCGGTCAGTGCTTGCTGCTGCGTCGAAGGTCGCGCGGGAGGGCCCGCACCGGGGCGCACGACTCGCGGGGAGTCGTGAGGGAGCACGGAACGCCCGGTGCTACTTGATCAACGGTGACCTCGCGTGCGTGCGGCGAACCGCGCGTGATGAGGACGCCACCGTATCACTCGAGCCACCGGTGACGCCTCGATCCCGCTAACGCTCGCGAGGCCGAGAGGCTAACGTGCCCTCGTGCTCACCCTGCGGAATCCTCACAGCGTCCTCGCCGCCCTCGCCTCGCGCCCCGAGGCCGTGGCCGAGGTGCGCCTGCCGGACGGCAAGGGGCACGGCGCCTGGGAGCGGGTCGCCACCGAGGCGCGCCGCCTGGGACGCCCCGTGCGCGTGGTCGTGGCCCGCGACGAGCGCGGCCAGCGCCGTCCGCCGCGTGGCGGAGCGCCGGCGGGCGGAGGGCGCTCCGGCTCGGAGGCCTACGTCGATGAGCGCGACCCCGAGCCGCTCGACGCCCTGTTCCCGGGCCGACAGAGCGGGGGGCTGTGGCTGGCGCTGGACCAGGTGCAGGACCCGCACAACGTCGGCGCGATCTTCCGTACCGCCGCCTTCTTCGGCGTCAGCGGGATCGTGATGACGGATGTCCGTGCTGCCTCCCTCACCTCGGTGGTCTACGACGTCGCGAGTGGCGGCGTGGAGGCCGTCCCGTTCGCGGTGGAGACGAACCTGCGGCGCGCCCTCGAGGCCGCGAAGCGGGCCGGCGTGTGGATCCTCGGCACCTCCGAGCATGCCGCCCGCGATGTCGCCGAGGTACCAGTCGATCGCCCGTGGCTGCTCGTGGTGGGCAACGAGGAGGCCGGGCTCCGCCGGCTTACCCTCGAGACCTGCGACGAGGTCTGCCGCGTCTCGCCGCGCGCCGAGGCCGTCACCTCGCTGAATGTCTCCGTCGCGACCGGCATCCTGATCGCCGCGCTGTCGCGCTAGCCGCTGCTACGCCGACCTCGCCTCGATGTAGGCCGAGAGCAGCTCCCGAGCCCATGTGACGAAGTCCCCCGTCGCGTCGCCGAGGGCGATCACCTGGTGGTCCTCCAGCTCGACCTCCACGCGCCGAGGGTTGCCCGCGCCGTCGTAGCCGTTCCAGCGCAGCGTGGCGGCGGAGCCGGGCTCCGCCGGCGGGAGCACGGTGACGTCAGGCGGTCCGGACTCGGCGCAACGCACCGCCTCCGCGAACCAGGAGAACCCGCCGAAGGAGGTCATCTCCTCGGCGCTGTCCAGCCCCGCTTCGCCCACGCCGAGGTGCTGGAGGATGCCCGCCGGCTCCTCCACCATCCCCACCACGTCCGCCATGCGTTGCACGTCGTCAGCACCCGGCAGGGGACGCCTCAGGCGGCGGGCGGGAGCCTCCGTGCGGTCCGCGAGGGCGTGCCAGACCGCCGCCAGACGACGGACGGCCTCCACCGACTCCTGGAGCAGCAGCGCCGCCAGGGCGCCCCGGTAGGTCGCGTCGGCGAGGAAGATGCCGGTGAGGACGTTGTCCGCCACCACCTGCGGCTTCCAGAGCGTCACGGATTCGTACGCACGAAGGAACGCCAGTTCGTCCGCGGTACTGCCGAAGCCTTCCGGATTTCCGCTCGCCATTTCAGACTTCGCTTTCTGGCACCGCGTAGGCTCACTTTGCCTAGAATAACGTCGTGACATTGCAGCCCGTGGGCGATCCCCCACCGCGCCGCGTGCGCCCCGGCCGACGGTTCGTCCCGAAGCTGGTGCCCCCTCGACGGCGGTCAGACACCGTCCGGCGTGACCGGCTGCACGGTCTGCTCGAGGACGCCCTCGAGTGCGACGTCACCCTCATCACCGCGCCTGCCGGCTACGGCAAGTCCACGCTCGCCGTCGACTGGTGCGAGGACGAGCAGATCCCGCTCGCGTGGCTCTCGCTGGACCGCCAGGACACGGACCCCCTCGCGCTCATCAGCAACATCGTCGGTGCGATCCGCCGTGTCTACCCGGACGCCCTCGGCGAGGCGGCCGACCGCCTGGAGGCCGGTGCGCAGCCGTCCGGCGCCGCCGCCGTCATCGCGGAGGTGGCCGCGTCGGTCGCCGCCGAGATCGACGATCTGTTCGTGCTCGTGCTGGACGACCTCCACGTGCTGGACGAGTCGCCCGAGGCGATGCGGGTCATCGACGCGCTCGTGCGCGCCATCCCGATGAACATGCGCCTCCTGCTCCTCTCCCGGACGTGGCCCTCGCTCGGCTCCCTCGCCCGCCTCACCGCGCAGCGGCGCGTCGCTTCCCTCACCGCGCGCGACCTCGTCTTCTCCGCCGAGGAGGCGGGCGCGTTCCTCGATGCGTCCGAGGTCTCCGATGCCGACCGCCGCAGCCGCGTGATCCAGCGCGCCGACGGCTGGGCCGCCGCCCTCGCGATCATGGCGGACCGCGCCGCCCACGATGACGGCGCACCCGTCGCGGCCGAGGTGGACTTCATCTTCGGCCAGTTCATCGACCAGGAGGTGCTGGACCGCCTCAGTCCGCACCAGCACGAGTTGCTGACCGCCTGCTCCGTCCTTCCGACGTTCGACCGCGAGTTCGCGCAGTCGCTGACCCGGAACCCGCAGGCAGCGGCGGTGCTCCGCGAGCTGGAGCAGAACAACCGCTTCCTCTCCCGCCTCGCTGAGTCCGAGGCTGATGGCGAGTGGTA
Organism: Dehalococcoidia bacterium; assembly: GCA_050250415.1. Taxonomy (GTDB): domain Bacteria; phylum Chloroflexota; class Dehalococcoidia; order UBA2979; family UBA2979; genus W-Chloroflexi-9. Next base: position 75,420 of record JBFWOO010000007.1, read on the forward strand.
TCGCGTCCACGCGTTGATTCGCGAGCACCTCCTCGCCCGCATGGAGCGCGAGGAGTCCGGGCGGCTGCAGGAGCTTCGCCGCCAGGCCGCGGCCATCTGCGCCCGCCGCGGGTTGCTGGCGACGGCGATGGACCTCTCGATCGCTGCCGGCGACTGGGGCGAGGTGGTGCGCGAGCTCTACGACTCCCGCGAGCAGCTCTACCAGCGCGGCGAGTGGCAGACCCTCGCCGGCTGGATCGACCGGCTGCCGGAGGAGGTCCTGAAGCAGGAAGTGGGCCTCGCCCTGATGCGCGCCCGCCTTGCCGCCAAGTTCGGTCAGCGACAGGACTGCCTGACCCGCCTGGACCGCGTCGAATCGCAGCCACTCGACTCAGAGGAGCGCGTGCGCATCGACCTCTACCGCGGCGTCGCCTTCCGTGACCTCGGCCGCATCGGGGACGCCATCGACGCGTACCGCCGGGCGCGGCAGGCCGCCCTCGAGGCGCTTCCGGAGGGCCACCCGGTGCTCGCCGAGATCGACCTCGAAGAGGGCGTGACCATCGCCCGCGCCGGCCAGTTCGAGGCCGCACAGGTGCGCTTCGAGACCGCGGCGGAGGCGTTCGACCGGCTGCGGGACTACCACCGCGCCGCCGAGTGCCGGGACTGCCTGGGCAACACCCTCTACATGCGTGGCCAGCTCGCCCCCGCGATGGTCGAGTACACGCAGGCGCAGCGCTCCTGGCGTCAGCTCGCGGACCCGCAGGCTCAGATCACGACGATGAACAACATGGCGAACGTCCAGCACATGCTGGGTGAGCTGGACACGGCGCGTGACACGTTCGACACCGTGATCCAGCGGGCCAGCCAGATCGGCTCCCACCGCCACGAGGCCTGGGGCAAGGAAGGCCTCGCGACCGTCGAACGCGACCTCGGCCGGCTCGACAACGCGATCACGCTCTACACCGTCGCGATCCACGAGGCCCAGGAGATCGACGACCCGGCGCTCATCATGGAGGCCACCTACGGCCTGGCGATGTGCTACCGGGAGCGCGGCGAGCACACGCGCGCCCGGGCGCTGCTGGACCACGGCCTGCGCTCCGCCCAGCAGGTGGAGGCGCTCTACGAGGAAACCCGCTTCCGCATCGGCATCGGCGCGACCCTCATCTCGGAAGGGCAGACGGAGCAGGCGATCCCCGTGCTGGAGGAGGCGGCCCGTGGCGCCGTCGAATCTGGCGCCGTCCGCGAGCAGACCCTCGCCACGTTCCTCCTCGCCGCCGCGCAGCTCGCGGTGAAGAAGCGCCCGGCCGCCAACGAGTGCCTCCGCTCCGTCCGCGAGCTGACGGAGCAGCTGGGCTACGACCAGTTCCTCCTGGTGGAGGCGCGGCAGCTTCCGGACCTCGTCGAGTACGCGGTGGCCCGGCAGGCGGTGGGGGACTACTACCGCACGATCCAGGCGCGGGTGCCCTCCTCGGAGGCGCCGGCGGCGAAGGTGGCCGCGGAGCTGCCCTCGGCGTTCCGCATCCGGGCGGAGGCCTTCGGAGGGGCCCGCGTCGAGGTCGACGGGCGCCTCATCGAGGACATCGAGTGGCGGAGCGAGCGCTCCAAGGAGATGTTCTTCTACCTCCTCGACCGCGGGCGGCCGATGCGGAAGGAGGAGATCGCCCTGGAGCTGTGGCCCGACGCGGGTCCGAAACAGCTCAACAGCGCCTTCCACACCACCCTCTACCGCCTCCGCAAGGCGATCCACCCCCAGGTTGTCGTCCAGTCCGGCGGCGGCTACCGCGTGAACCCCGAGTTCGACGTCTCCTACGACGCGGCGGAGTTCGAGGAAGCCGCACGATCGAGCGAGGGGGCGGAGCCCGGCTCCCCTGAGTGGGCCGCCGGCCTCAGCCGTGTCGCCACGCTCTATCGCGGTCCGTTCGCCTCCTCCTTTGATTCCGCCTGGGCGGAGGATGCCCGCCGGCGCTACGAGGAGATGTACCTCTCCTCCGTCCTCGCGCTCGCCTCGGCGGCCCTCCACCGTGGCGATGCTGCCGAGGCGATCCGCATGGCCGAGTCGGTCATCGCGACGGACCCACTGAACGAGGACGCCGCCTTCCGCCTCATGGAAGCGCATGTGCAGCAGGGGAATCTGCAGCTGGCGACGCGCGCCTATCGGCGCCTCTATGACGCGCCACGGAGTGAGCTCGGAAGCGAGCCGTCGCAGCGGGTCAAAGCGCTCTACCAGCGGGTGCTCTCTGGCGACGCACTGGACGACACCCTCTAGCCATTCACTCGTCCTTCATGCCGATCCGGTAGGAACAGTGCTGACGCGAGATGTAGAAGACTGGATAAGGGCGCAACAAACGCGGTGGCTAACCTTTCGTTTAGCTGTCTGGAGGGCGTTCCCGCGGCACCCGGGCGGGGCTTTTCCCACCGAGTGTCATGGAGTGCCTCAGAATTCTGACCAAATCTCACTCACTGGTGACTCCGGTCACAAGCTGGTCAGAGGTTGGTAAGAGGCCGCTTCGTAACTTCATCTCCGTCGTCACAGATCGCGCTCGACGCGATTCAAGGGGAGTACCACCATGCGCCGCATCATCAGCACCGCTGCCGCTACCGCCATCACCGCCGCCGTCTTCGTTGCCGCCTCGGCTTCCGCCTCGGCCGGCGTGATTTGGCCCTGGTAAGACCTATGGGACAGCTCGACGCCACCGTGCGTCGGCTACCACCCGGGGAGTCGCAGATCCCCTCTTCTGCGCTCCCCCGGGTTCCCGCCCTCGACAGGTCGGTGCTCGGCTCGTGCCCAAGTGGCATGGCCGAACTCGATGTGCTGGTCGAGGAGATCGCCGACCTCCGGCCTCTGCCGCCCATTGCCGCCCAGGTGCTGCAGATCGCGGAAGGGGACACCTTCTCCGCGCACGAGCTGGCGCAGGCGATCTCCTCGGACCCAGCCCTCACAGCCCGCGTCTTGCGGGTCGCGAATTCGAGCTACTACGGTTTCCCGCGCCGCATCACGACGATCCGTGATGCCGTGGTGCTGCTCGGCTTCCGGCAGGTCCGCTCCACCCTCCTGGCCACTTCCGCCATCCGCTCCATGCCGTCCTACGAGCACATCGAGGCGGGGGCCTTCTGGCGCCACTCAATCGTCGTGGGCCTGCTGGCCGAACTCATTGCGCGCCACGAGGGCGTGCACCAGGACGAGGCGTTCACCGCGGGCGTCCTCCACAACGTTGGGCGCCTCGCCCTCGAACAGGCTCGGCCCGAGCAGTTCGGCCGCGCCCGCGAGCTCGCCATCGGGCGTGGTGTGTCCATGCACGAAGCCGAGCGCCTGGTCCTCGGGTTCACAGACGCCGAGGTCGGCGGCGCGCTGGCGCGCCGCTGGGACTTCCCCGCTGAGCTCGCGGACGCCATCGCCGGCCACACGCAACTCCCCTCGACGCCCGAGGCGCGCCAGAGCCTCGCCGGCATCGTCGCCCGCGCCCGGGCCTTCGCTGCCGAGCACGGCCTCACGGACGGCGTCGACCGGGCTGCCCGCCCGGCGCCCGCGCCCCTCTCGCCGTTCGCCGCCACCATGCTCGCGATGAGCCCCGCGGATCTGCCCGAGCGCGCCGCCGAGCCGGCGGACACGGCCGCGCCCACCACTGAACCAGTCCTGGATCAGCTCATCGCTGAGCAGGGCGGCATCGAGCACGTCCTGGATCGCGCTGCTGCGTTCGTGGAGCACACGGCCGCGAGTCCCTGACGGACTCGTCGCGCGTGGACACGTCCGATGGTCCCCAGCCATATTCGGAAACGGTCTGAGATGAAACTCAGCATTCAGCATGTTCCGGCCGTGGAGGTCGCGTGGTTCCGCGACCCTGCTGACACGTGGTTCGCGGCCGAGGTGATCCGGCGGCAGCGCTGGAGCGAAGAACTGCTGGAGCCGCTCGACCCCGAGCTGGCTGACATCCGCATCGCCTTCCTCGTGAACATGCCCGAACACCCCGCCACCGTTGACTGGCTGTGCCTCCTTCCCGCCACCGCGGAGCAGGAGCCCGGCAGCGTCCCCGAGGCGGCGCTGACGACGTGGCTTCGCGCGCCCGCCTTCCGGAACCCCGGGCCCGGGCCGGACCGCTACCTCGTCGCGGGCTACCAGGCGCTCTGTCCGCCTCACCCACCCTGCACCCCCGGCCCAGGGATGCGGGAATCGCTCATGGAGTTCCTCCGTGACCGCTCCGGTGCCCTCGGACGCCTGGGCCGAGAGTGCGACGACAGCGTGAACCGGCTGCTCCGCCTGTTCTGGGCCACCCCCGAGGCGTTCGCCGAGGAGGTCCTGCGCGCCCGCATCCGTGACGGTGGTGGGCGTGGCTCGCTCCAGCTCGTTGACTTCCTCCAGGCGGCGGAGATCGCCCCCGAGGCGGACGAGCTCGTCCCACTCGAGCGCGAGCGGGCCGCCCTCCTCGCACGCCTCTCCACCATGGCGTACTTCACGCAGCCATCTGACTACGACCGCGCCGCCGCCCTGGCCATCGACTGGCGGGACCGCTACCTCCGCGCGTACCGCCACCACTACCGGTCCGTGCTGACGGCCGCCCGTGAGATGGTGTTGGACACGGCGTTCGCCGCCCGTGCCCTGCCTGACCTGGAAGCGATGAACCGCGCGGGCCGCCCCGTTGGCGCCGATGCCGTCCGCCGGCTGCGGCAGGCGCTCGACGTCCTCGCTCAGCTGCCGGAGGGGATCGACGAGCGGTCAGCCCAGACCGCGGGGATCGTCCTGGGGCGGATGCCGCACGAGCTCGCGGAGGCCCGCCTCGCCGCCGCCGCCGTCCTCGCGGCCGTGGAGGTGCACGCCCGGCGCCGCGCCACCGCTGGCCTCCGCGGCGGCGTGCGCTAGGGGCATCGGAAGCGCGCCCGAAAGAGGCTGTGTAGCCGCGCCCCACCGCCTGACTGCTCTGTGTCGTGCAATGGCGCTCGCCGGGATCCGGCGCGACCATCGATCGCGGAGGCCGGCGTCCGCCGGCCCGCAACACCGAGGACACCGTGTCAGACCTCTATCGCATTCCCGCCGGAAGCGAGCCGCCTCGTCGTCTCAACGCGATCGTCGAGATCGCGCGCGGCGGGCAGTCCAAGTACGAGTATGACCACCACGCCGGCCTCTTCCGGCTCGACCGCGTGCTCTACTCAGCGGTGCACTACCCGGGCCACTATGGCTTCGTCCCCTCCACCCGCGCCGGCGACGGCGACCCGGTGGACATCCTGATCTGGGGTTCGTTCGAGTCGTTCACGGGCGCGCTCGTCGAGGCGAGACCCGTCGGCATGCTCCGCATGCGCGACGAGAAGGGCGACGACGAGAAGGTCCTCGCGGTGCCCGTGGCGGATCCCCGCTACCGGGAGGTCGCCGAGATCGGGCACGTTCCGCCGCACTTCTTGCGCGAAGTGGAACACTTCTTCCGGACGTACAAGGAGCTCGAAGGTCAGACCGTCACCACGCTCGGCTGGGAGCCGCGCGGCGTCGCGGAGCAGTACGTCCTCGACTCGATCGTGGCGGAGTAGCCCTCGACACCAGCGGGAGGCGCCAGCGCAGGGCCGCGCTCTGGGCGACCCGGCTCTGGGCGACCCGGCTCTGGGCGACAGGTCAGTGTTCGGGGCCCGCTGAGGAAGCGGTGGAGGAGAGACGGCCCCGCGGCACTCCAGGCCGTCTCTCCCCCGCGACCGGGAGAACGTCTCCCAATCGTTTTGCTTACGACGCCGCCTGTCGGGTGGTCCGTGCGACTGCCCACGTCGTCGTGCCTTCAGTATGCACTGACAATGGCAAACTTTGCAAGTGCCTGTGACGAATTTTCGAAGAATTACCGATCCGGGCTGACGAACTCCGGCGCAGCCTCCTCGGTGCCCGCCCGCATGGGCTCCCGCGTGGGGACGCCACGCAGCAGCCAGGCGACGTGCGCGGCGCCGGCGAGCATGGCGGCCGCGCCGAAGTAGAACGGCGCGCCCAGTCCGAAGACCTCCACGAGCGCGCCTCCCACCACGGAGCCCACCACGATGCCGATGCCGTTTCCGGCCGCACCAAGGCCGATGACCGTTCCCATCCCCGCCCGGCGGCCGGCGACCACCTGCATCGCCGCGACCGCCACCATCGTCGCTGCCTGGCCGAAGCCCAGCAGGATCATCAGCACCACGATCAGCTCGTAGCTGGCGGCCCCGCCGAGGGCGGCGAGCACCAGCGCCGACATCACCAGCCCGCCGATCACCACCACCCGCCGGTCGCGCCGGTCCACGAGCGGGCCGAAGAGCGGCTGCGAGGCGGCGCTGGCGAAGCTCTCCGCCGCGAACGCCACGCCCACGGCGATGCCGGCCGCACCGAGGTCCTCCAGGCGGATGCTGAGGAAGGAGAAGACCGCGCCGAACGTGAGCGACGTGAGCGCCATGAGGATGGTCAGGCCCAGCACCAGCCGGTCCCTGAGCGCCTCCATGAACCCCCAGCTCGGCTCCGCCAGCCGCGAGAGGCGGTCCTCCGCCGGGTGGCGGGGGAGCAGCAGCGCCACGATCGCCGCGGAGGAGCCCATCAGCAGCGCCATGCCCACGAAGACCGCGTCGAACCCGAACGCGTCACGCAGCACCCCCGAGAAGATCGGCCCGATGCCGAACCCGACGATGTCCGCGACGGCGAAGACCCCAAACCAGCGGCCCTCTGTTCCGCTCGGGACCATGTCTCCGATGTACGCGCGGGCGACCGAGAAGATGAGACTCGTACCGCACCCGCTGAGGGCGCGAAACGCGAGCACCTGGATGAACGTTTCAGCCGTCAGATAACCGAACGCAGCGACGAGGTAGAAGAGCAGCCCGAGGATGATGAACGGCTTGCGCCCGTACCGGTCGGACCAGCGGCCGGCGAAGGGGCTAATGATCGTCTGCGTGACGGCGAAGATGGAGAAGGTAAGCCCTGTCCAGATGCCCGTCGCCCCGAGCTCCTCGGCGTAGACCGGCAGGATCGGGCTGACCATGGAGATGCCCATGGTGGCCACGGCGACGGCGCAGAAGAGGACCACGAACGGCCGAGACGTCACGGGGCGGATCCTCTCGGCGTCCGGGCGGCGCCGGCTCGTCCCTCTGTGGATACAGGCCGGTCGGAGTCGCGTCTAGTGCAAGCCGCTCCGCCAGCTTCTAAGATTCGTCCGCCGGGCGGCTCGCTCAGCGCATCTCACGGCACTCACGGACCGAGGGCCGGCGCTGGGTGAATGGCGAGGAGTCATGGGTGGCGAGCAGGCAGCTTGCGCGCGTGTTCCGCGCGTCCTTGTTCGTGTGGTACGCGTTCGCGCTCGCAACGCTCGTCGCCTGCAGCGGCGACGACGAGGGCGATCCGACCGCCTCCCCCACGGGAGTCCACGGCGCCGCGACCACCGCCGCCGGCGCACCCGATGCCGACCAGGTCCTCAGGGTGAACCTCACCTCCGAGCCGAGCACGCTCGACCCGCAGCGCGCCTCTGACCAGGTTTCGCTGACGCTCGTCCGTAACCTCTGGTCCGGGCTGCTCATGCTCGACGAGCAGGACAACCTGGTCGCCGACCTCGCGGCGGAGGTCCCCACGGAGGAGAACGGCGGCATCTCCGCCGACGGGCTCACCTACACCTTCACGCTCCGCGAAGGGCTGAGCTGGAGCGATGGTGAGCCGCTGGTCGCGCAGGCGTTCGTGGATGCGGCCCGGCGGCTGTTCCGGCCTGGCTCGGACAACCCCTACGTCGACTTCTATCGCGTGATCGCGGCGGACGGGCCGGCCGGTGACGCGAACCTCGCCGTCCAGGCCGCCCTCGCCGCGCAGGAGCCGGACATCGCCGCGCTCGAGCAGGCGGTGGTGGACGGGCTGCGCGTCAGCGCCCCGGATGACCGCACCCTCGTGGTCGAGCTCAACCGGCCCAGCCCGGAGTTCCTCCTCCTCGCGACCCTCTGGCCGTTCTACCCGGTCCGCCAGGATCTCATCGACGAGCACGGCGACCGCTGGACGGAGGCGGGCAACCTCGTCTCCAACGGCCCGTTCATGCTCGAGGCGTGGGACCACGGTGAGCGCGTCCGCCTCGCACGCAACGAGCAGTGGCACGGCCCCGCCGCCGCCCTCGATGCGGTCGAGTTCGACCTCATCGACGATGCCGCCGTCGCCTTCCTTGCCTACCAGAACGACGAGCTGGATGTCGTCCTCCTTGGCCCCGCCGAGCTCGTGCAGGTGCGCGGCAACGACGCGCTCCGGGACGAGTTCGTCGGCTACGCGCAGCTCCGCACGAGCGCCGTCTATATGAACGCGGACGACCCGCTGTTCGCGGACGAACGCGCGCGGCAGGCGCTCGCCGGGGCGATCAACCGCGAGGAGTACGCCGGCGCGGTCCTGGAGGGGAACGGGCTCCCCGCCTACTCGTGGATACCCCCGGGCATGCCCGGCTACGAGGAGGCGATCGGTCGCCAGTTCGAGGACGCCGTCGAGGCGTCCCGAGCGCTGCTCGCGGAGGCCGGCGCCGAAGGCGCCGAGGTGACCCTCCTCCTTCCGGAGGCGTCCAGCGCCGTCCTCACCGGTGAGTGGCTCCAGTCGCAATGGCAGACCAACCTCGGGATCACCGTGAAGCTCGACATCCGCGAGACGGCCTCCTACGTCACGGCGTTCACCGCCGGGGACTTCCAGCTCTCGATCGGCGGCTGGGCCGCCGACTACCCCGACCCGCAGAACTGGCTGCCGATCTTCACGTCCTCCGCGCCGCTCAACTTCGGGCGCTACTCGAGCCCGCAGTTCGACGAGCTGATCGCCGAAGCGGGCACCGAGGTCGACTTCGACCGGCGCCTCGATCTCTATGACCAGGCCCAGCGCCTGCTCATCGACGAGGTGGGCGTGATGCCGCTGAGCTATCCGCTGCGCGGCGCGCTCGTGAAGCCGTGGGTGCAGGGCTTCGTCCCATCGCCGCGCGAGGGGACCGTGCCCGGCGACCTCTACTTCCACCGGATCTCGATCTCCGGGCGGCCCTGACCCGAGGGGATTCCGGGGCGAGTTCCCCCCGCGAGTAAGCCGCGACCGAAGTACCGTGAGGACTCGACGGTCGATGTCGGCGCTGCCTTGGCGCGCCGGCGCGCCGGCTCAGGGCGTGGCGAGGTTCAGCGCATGCCGATACACCCCACGTGGCCCCGCCCGTGCTGACCTACCTCGTGCGGCGGGTCTTCGCGTCCGCGCTGACGCTCTTCCTGATCTGCCTCGTCACGTTCGTGCTGATGCACGCCGTCCCCGGGGGCCCATTCGAGGCGCGCGCGGACCCGCGGCTCTCGGCCGACGCGATCCGAGCGCTGGAGACGCATTACGGGCTGAACGATCCGCTTCCGGAGCAGTTCCTTGGCATGCTGTGGAACCTGCTGCGCGGCGACCTCGGCGTGTCGTTCTCCCAGCCCGGCCAGTCCGTCTCTTCACTGCTCGCGGGGAGGCTGCTCCCCTCGCTGCTGCTCGGCCTGATGTCGTTCACCTTCGTGGTCGGGGTGGGCATCCCCCTCGGGGTGATGGCCGCGGTGCGCCCGCGTTCCGCGTGGGGTGTCGCGAACCTCGCGGTGAGCACCGTGCTCGCCGCGATCCCGCACTTCGTGATCGCCTTCCTGATGCTGCTCGTGTTCGCGGTCGGCCTCGGCTGGGTGGACGTGCGGCTCGGCAAGGGGTTCGGCGACACGGTCGCGAGCCTCCCGCGCGGCATCCTCCCGGCGATCGCCCTTGGCGCACCGTCGATGGCGGTCCTCAGCCGGCTCACCCGCAGTTCGATGCTGGAGGTCCTGGGCCAGGACTACGTGCGGACGGCCCGTGCGAAGGGGCTCCGGGAGCGTTCCGTGGTGTTGCGGCACGCGCTCCGGAACGCCCTCGTCCCCGTGCTCACCGTCCTCGCGCCGATCTTCGCGACGCTCGTCACCGGCTCGATCGTCATCGAGTCGATCTTCGGTCTGCCAGGCGTCGGCGCGGCGTTCATCGACTCCGTCCGCCAGCGCGACTACGGCATGATCATGGGCACCACCCTGCTCTACGCCGCCGCGATCATGGCCGCGAACGTGGCCGTCGACCTCCTCTACCCGCTCGTCGATCCGCGGATCGCCGCGTCCCGAGGGCGCACGTGAGCACCGTCCGATGAGCAACTGGCAGTCGACGTTCGACCTGTGGCGTGGCACGCCTGCCGGGGGTATCCGCCGATCGGCATGGCGCCGCTTCCGGCGTCACCGCGGCGCGGTGCTCGCGGTGCTCGTCCTCGCCGTCTTCGCGGTCCTCGCGGTCGGCGCGGACGCCTTCGCGACCCACGACCCCACGACGCAGTACCTCGCCGCGCCGGTGGAGGCGCCCCTCGATCCCCTCGCGCCGAGGGAGACCGGCAAGTTCGAAGCGCCGAGCACGGACCACTGGCTGGGCACGGATCAGCTGGCGCGTGACATCTACAGCCGCACGCTCTTCGGGCTGAGGATCTCGCTCGCGGCAGCGCTCTTCGCGGTCGTCGTCGTCACGGCGCTCGGCGTCTGCGTCGGCGCGGCGGCGGCCGCCGGCGGGCGCTGGGTCGACGGCCTGCTCATGCGCGCGACGGACCTCGCCTATGCCTTCCCGGATCTGCTGCTTGTAATCCTGCTCCGTGCCGCGCTCGGTGACGAGATCTTCGGCCGATCGACGATCCTCGGCGTCTCGGCCAGCGTCCTGCTGCTGTTCTTCGCGATCTCCGTCACCGCCTGGCCCACGATGGCGCGGCTCGTGCGCGCGCAGATGCTCGTCCTGCGCGCCGAGGAGTTCACCCTCGCCGCCGAGTCACTCGGAGCCAGCCGCTGGCGGCTCGTCACGCGGCACTGGCTCCCCGGCGCCGCCGGCCCGGTGATCGTCGAGGCGACGTTCCTCGTGCCGCGCGCGATCTTCGCCGAGGCGACCGTCTCCTTCATCGGGATCGGGGTGGCCGCCCCGCAGCCAAGCCTGGGGACGCTGATCGCGGACCACTTCGCGTTCGTCACCGTCCAGTGGACGGCGCTCGCCGTCCCGATCGGCGTCCTGATCGTGCTGTTCCTCGCGTTCCAGTTCCTTGGGGACGGCCTGCGCCAGACGCTCGATCCGCGCGCCGGGCCGTAGCGGGTGCGAGCAGATGATGGGGGGATGGTGCCGGCAGTCCCGCCCGCCTCGTACGATGGGGGCCGGGAGGACGCTGCGATGAAGATCGTGGTCGCGTATGACGGCACTGACGGCGCGAAGCAGGCGGCGCAGGCGAGCATCCCGGTCGCGCGGGCAAGCTCAGCCACGCTCGTGCTCCTGCACGTCCTCAACCCGCGTGCCGACCTCGCGGACATCCACGGCTCGCACCAGGAGGCACTCCGGGAGGCGATCCGTCGCGCCGAGGAGGCCGCTCGCGAGTTCATCGCCGGCCAGTACGACCAGGTCGAGGTGCGCGTTGAGACGGTCCAGCGGAACGAGGACATCGCCGAGACGATCGGCCGGTTCGCCACCGCGGAGGGCGCCGACCTCGTGGTCACCGCCACGCGCCGCGCCGGCGGCCTCTCCGGGTTCTTCCTCGGGTCGGTCACCCAGCAGCTGATCCGGCAGTCGCCCTGCCCGGTGATGGTCGTGCGCGTCGAGTAAGGCTCCGCGCGCGGATCCCGGATCGTGCCGCGGCTAGGGCGGCGCGCCTGTCGCCGCGTGCTCCTCGATCGGCTCGCCCAGCGTCTTCGGGTCGCGGATCCCTCGGCGGGTGATGCGCAGGACGCGCGCGATGTCGGCACGCTCCCGCAGGAGCAGCACGGTGCCGAGCACCATGTAGACGACCGCGATCGCCATGCGCACGGACTCCACGGGGATCACGAACTGGAGGATGAACAGCGCGGCCAGGCCGATCGCCTCCCGTCCCGAGAGGCTCAGGCTCATCACCACGGCCAGCGCGAAGTAGGACTGCGCGGCCGTGAGGAAGATCTCCTCCTTCTGCCTCAGGTCCAGCGGCAGGCCCTCCACGTGCCCCCCGGAGATCGCGTACGCGATCGGTAGGCCGCCGATGAGCAGCGTCCACTGGTTCACCTTCGAGGAGAGCAGGGCGCCCATCGCCACCGTCGCACGCCCTCGCCAGGCGAGGATGCCGGCGACGAGGAACTCCGGCGCCTCCGAGGCGAACGGCGCGAGCCACTGCACGAGCACGAACTCGTCGATGCCCAGGCTCGTCCCCGTGTGGACGAGCCCCTCCGCGAACGGTTCCGCCGACGCGAAGATCGACCCGGCCGAGGCGAGGAACAGCGTGACGATCGCGCCTCGCCGCTGGAGGCGCGGTAGCGTGCCGATCATCCGTGCCGGGCCGACGAGCTCCGGCTCCTCGGACGGGGCGCGCGCGATGACCCAGACGTAGAGGACGAACAGCGCCGCGAGGATGCCCGTGTCGACCAGCGTGATGCTGTCCTTGAGCGGCAGCGTGAGCGAGTAGAGCGTCGCCGCACCCAGCGCCGCGATCTCCACGGCATGGGCGCGCTCGAGGTGCAGCACCTTCTTCCGGCTGCGCCACCAGAACACCAGGAAGATCGCCGGCCACGCGCCGCCGATGAGCAGCCGGTTGCCGCCCGTCATGTTGGCCACCGCGTATGGGGCGAACTCGGGGTCCTGCGCCGCCTTCCACGCGAACGTCATGTCGACGGCGTACTCCGGCAGGACGGCGATGAGGGCGATGAACGCGACGGCCAGCCCCTGCGCGATCTCGACCTCGGAGGCCTCGGCGGCCCAGGAGAGCAGGAAGGCGGAGGAGACGATGGAGAGGCCGAACAGGATCGTGTCGGGGATGGTGCCGATCTCGGTGTGGGTCAGGCGCAGGTAGACGCCGGGCATCGCCCCGATCAGCGCGAGCACGATCGCGAAGCGGTTGGACACCCCGACTCCGTCCCAGGTCTGCCGACGCGTCCGATGATAGGCCCCGCCCTGTTCAGCCGCAGACGGCTATCCTCGCTCGCGGTGGTCACCAGGGAGGCTCAGCGTGAACACGATGATGGGCCGAATGTTCATCGGCGGGATGATCCTCGGGCTGGTCTTTGGCCTCTACTCGGGAGGGGGCGTCACCGCCATCTTCATCATCCCCCTCGCCGGCGGCACCCTCGGCCTCGTCGCCGCGATGTTCATCGACGAGATCCGCGCGAAGTTTCGGAAGCGGAAGAAGGCGCACTGAGCGCCCGCATGGCTCGAGGGATGCCGCCGCCGGCGGGCCTAGCCCGCGGCCTGCCCACCACCGCGACCGGCGCCGGCCACGACCGGCTGAGGGGTGGGCGCGCGGCCGGTGAGGCGGTCAGCCTCCTCCTGCGAGATCTTCCCCTCGGCCACGAGCGCCGCCGCCTGCGCCGGGGACATCTCGGCGCGGTCGAGCGTGCCGAACTCCAGCTGTCGTAGCCGCTTGCTCAGCCCGAACATCAGAACGACGACCACGACGGCGATGATCTGCGAGCCGATGATCGCGGCGGGCGCGCCCCAGCGGTCGGCGGCCGCCGAGATGGGCAGCACGCCCAGCGGCATCGTGCCGAAGGACATCATCAGGAACGACATCACCCGGCCGCGGTACTCGTCCGGCACGTTCGCCTGGACGATCGTGTTGTTCGTCACCTGGAACAGCATCGCGCCGATGTTCCCGAGGACCAGCAGGCCGAAGCCGACCCAGAACGCCATGAGCACGGGGAGCCACTCGGATGTCGCGCCGAAGACCGCGAAGCACGCTGCCATGAACAGCGCGCCGACGCCCATCAGCATCCCCTTCTTCCGGAACTCTGACAGGTTCGTCGCGATGATCGCACCGACGAGGCCACCCACGCCGGTGGACCCCATGAGGAGGCCCAGCGCCAGGCCGTCGCTCGCGAACACGGAGCCGAAGGTGTCCTCCGCGAACACGGGCAGCAGCTGCTGCACGGGGAAGCTGAACAACGGCATCAGCAGGGCCGCACCGATCAGCAGGCGGAACAGCGGGTCGTTCTTCACGTAGGTGAAGCCGCCGAGCAGGTCCTCCAGGAACTTCGTCGCTTCCGCGCCCTCCTTGCGGGACACCATCCCGTGCCGCGGCAGGGGGAGGATCGAGGCGACACCGACGAAGAACAGGCCGACGGTGACGAGGTAGACCCCGCCCACGCCGAGGGGTGCGATGAGGAGGCCGCCCATGGTCGGGCCCACGATCCTCGTGAGGTTCATCCCGCCCATCTGGAGCGAGATGGCGTTCATCAGCAGATGCTGCGGCACGAGCACGGGGATGACGGCCTGCCGGGCCGGCATGATCATCGACATGATCGAGCCGGTGACCACCGCGGCCACGAGCAGATGCCAGAACTCCACGATGTCCGTGAGCACCAGGATCGCCATCACCAGGTTCACGAGCCCGGTGCCGCTCTGCGCGACCATGATCAGGTTGCGTTTGTTCACCCGGTCGCTCACGACGCCCGCGAACGGCGCGACGAACAGCATCGGCGCGGCAAAGCCGAGCGAGACGAGGCCGAGCATGATCGCCGAGTCCGTGAGCTCGTAGGCGAGGTAGCCCCGCACGACGATGTTCATCTGCATCGCCATGAAGAAGGCCGTGTTGCCCCAGAAGTACCAGGCGTAGTCGCGTTCGCGGAGCGATTCGAACGTTCGCCAGAACGACGATCGCTGGCCTGACGGCGGTCCCGCGGGGGCCGCTCCCATCGCACCAGACATAGCGTGACCTCTCGGGCGTCCGCGTACCCCGCGCGGAACGCACTCTCCACCTTACGCGATGGTTGGAAGTCCCGGCCCGGCTACCGACCCTGAAGCGCGGTCGGTGGACGCGGGGGAGCGGTGACGCGGGATCCCGGCGCCGTCCCGCGGGCTAGCGAGGACCGCGGACGATCGTGTCCATCTCGCGGACGAGCGCGTGCAGGCCGGCGCGCAGCTGGTCCAGCTCGGCGTCCGTGAGCGCCTCGAGGGCGGACCGCAGGCGCTCGGAGCTCGCGGCCGCAACCGCGCGCACCAGCCGCTTCCCCTCCTCGGTCAGTAGCACGATCGTCGCTCGGCCGTCGTCGGGGTCGGGTGCGCGGTACAGCAGCCCGCGGTCCGAGAGACGGTCGAGCACGGTCGTGACGTTCGGCGGGGCCATCCGTGCGCGCTCGGCGATGAAGCCGGGGCGGGCGCCACCCGGACGAGCGGCCGTGAACAGGACTTTCATCTGGGGCAGCGTCAGACCGCTGTCGAACAGCGGGTGCTGCTCGTCCCACTCCAGCTCACCCTTGCGCAGGAGGAGTCGGAGGATCGCCTGTTCGGCGGGTGCGCGGTCCAGGCTGACTTGATCGGGCTCCACGGCGGGAGTCATCGCGCGTCCCATCTGCTCCGGCCGGTTTTGTATCACGGTGCCGGACAGCGGTCACGTGCGCGTGAGGGTTCTGCGCGCGGGCAGGTGCGGTCGCGCGCTAGCGGACGGGGATCGGCGAGTACTTGTAGCCGTAATGCCGCACGGTCAGGAGGTGCTGAGGACGGGAGGGGTTGTCCTCCAGCTTCTGCCGCAGCCAGTGGACGTGGACATCCACCGTCCGCGTTTCGCCTTCGTAGGTGTACCCCCACACCGACTCCAGGATCTGATCGCGCGTGCAGACCTGGTTCGGGTGCCGCACCAGATGCGCGAGGAGCTCGAACTCCTTCGGCGCGAGCTGCACGACCTGCCCGCGCTTCCGCACCTCGTGCCGCTCCACGTCGACCTCGATCGGCGTGCCCTCGGATCGCGTCGCGCCGTTCTTCTCGGTCGGGGCATCGGAGCCGGTGCGCCGGAGGGCGACCTGCACGCGCGCCATCAGCTCACGCACGGAGAACGGCTTGGTCAGGTAGTCGTCCGCACCGAGGTCGAAGCCGGTGATCTTGTCGGCCTCGGTGTCACGGGCGGAGATCACGATCACCGGCACCTCTGCTTCGCCGCGCACGATCCGCAGGACATCCAGTCCCGCGAGGCGGGGGAGCATCAGGTCCAGGATCACGAGGTCCGGGCGGGCGCTCCGGAACTGCTCCAGGCCGGCCACGCCATCGGCGACGGCCTCGACGCGGTGCCCTGCTCGCGCGAGCTGGTAGACGACGACATCGCGGATCGCGGCGTCATCTTCGACGACGAGGACATCTGCCACGCGCTCAATCCCAACCGGCGTTCGACTCGTTAGCGTCAGATCAGCAGTGAACGCTGGCGCGGTTAGATGCCGGTTAAGGATCGCCAGCCGTCTGACATCAGGCCCAGGGACTCACCGGCGTGCCGGCAGCCTCAAGAAGCCCCCATATCTGGCGATGATTGAAAGACAGCGGTCTGACAGGTGACTGGAGACGGCGTAGTGCGCCGTGGTGAGTCCGAACGCACCCCCGTCCAGGAGGCGGACTTCCGTGAGTTGCTGGCCCGGGTGCAAGAGCTTCAGCCGTTGCCGGCAGTCGCCCTCCGCCTGATGGCCATGGCCGAGGACCGACGGTTCTCGGCGCAGGACCTCGCGGAGACCGTCCGGGTCGATCAGGCGCTCACCCTGAAGGTGCTGCGCCTCTCGAACTCCGCGTTCTTCGGGCTGCCGCGGCGCATCACGAGCATTCGCGAGGCGATCGTCCTCCTGGGCTTTCGGGAGGTGCGAGGCCTCGCCCTGAGCGCCTGTGTCCTCGACCCGCTCGTCCGCGATGCCCTCGATCACGCCGGCATCGACTACGACGTGTTCTGGAAGAACTCCATGGTCGTGGCGTACTTCGCGCAGGTCCTCGCCGTAGTGGAGCACGTGGATCAGGATGAGGCGTTCACCGCCGGGCTGGTCCACAACATTGGCCGCCTCGCCATGGCGCAACACCGGCCTGAGCAGCTGAAGGCAGCCACCCTCGAGGCGCGTTCGACCCACGC
The DNA here is from genome assembly GCA_050250415.1 of Dehalococcoidia bacterium. Taxonomy (GTDB): domain Bacteria; phylum Chloroflexota; class Dehalococcoidia; order UBA2979; family UBA2979; genus W-Chloroflexi-9. Next base: position 92,201 of record JBFWOO010000007.1, read on the forward strand.
GACGATCCACGAGGTCCAGCGAGCGAACCTGGGCTACACGGACGCGGAGCTCGGGGCGGCGATCGCCGACTCCTGGGCGTTCCCCCTCCCGCTCGTCGAGGCGATCGCGCACCACCACCGCCCGCCGAGCGAGCTGCCGGACCGTCGCGCGCTGGACGCCCTGGTTGTCCGCGCGCGTCGCTTCGCCCGGGCCCAGGGAGTCTGCGACGGCCTGGAGCAGATCAAGACGAAGCCGATCGCGGACATCGAGTGGCGCGCCCCCGAGGCGGAGCGTGCGCTCAAGCGGTTCGGCGGCATCTGGGGCGTCCTGGACCGCGCGGACGAGTTCCTGGGCGTGGCGCGTGACCCGGGAGGCGCCCGCCGCACCGCGTAGCGCCGCCCCGCACCATCTCGTCGCTCGCGTACCCCTCGCGTACATTCGTGCCTCGCCCCGATCGGGGGGCGTCCCGACTGGCCGAGGAGCCCGCATGGACCCGCTCATGGACCTCTCCCGCTACCCGCTCGACGCGATCGCGCAGCAGGTCGGGACCCCATTCTTCCTCTACGACGCGCAGATCCTCCGCGCGCGCATGGCAGAGGTCGCCCGCACCGCCGAAGGGGATCGCCTCCACGCGCGGTTCGCGATGAAGGCCAACTCGAACCGTTTCGTCCTCGACGCTGCCCGCGAGGCCGGCCTCTGGATCGACGCGGTGAGCGGGAACGAGGTGGAGCGCGCCCTCCGCGCCGGCTTCGCCGCCGGCCACGAGCCGCCGGTGATCATGTACACGGCGGACGTGTTCCGGGATAACGCGCTCCGCACCGTCGTCGAGCACGGCATCCTCCCGAACGTCGGCTCGCCCGGGATGATCCGAGAGCTCCACGACGCCGGCTATGCCGGCCCAGTCGCGCTGCGCGTGAACCCGGGCTTCGGCCATGGGCACGTGCAGGCCTGCGACACCGGCGGCCCCTCCAGCAAGCATGGCATCTGGATCGACGAGATGCCGGCAGCCCGCGAAGCCGCCCGACAGGCCGGCTACCCGGTCGTCGCCCTCCACGCCCACGTTGGCACCGGCCCACAGATCGCTGAATTCGACCAGAACATGCGTCGTCTCGTCGACGTCTTCGACGCGCTGCTCCAGCAGTTCCCGGACGCCGCGTCCGTGAACCTCGGCGGGGGCATCCCGCACGCCTACCGGCTCGACGCGCAGCGGTACGACCTTGGCGGCTTCCGCACGCTGATGCTAGAGGCCTCCTCGACGCTCAGCGAGTCGGCCGGTCGCCCGATCGCCCTCGAGATCGAGCCGGGACGCTACCCGGTCGCCGGCATGGCGATCCTCGTGACGCGCGTGACGGACGTGAAGGAGACGCGCACCAACGAGAAGGGCCCGGGCCAGCGCTTCGTCATGGTGGACGCTGGCTTCAACGACCTCATCCGCCCGGCGATGTACGGCTCCTACCACCACATCTCGGTCGTCGCCCCGGGCGCCGAGTCGCGCCCACTGGAGCGCGTCAACGTCGCGGGTCCGCTGTGCGAGAGCGGCGACGTGTTCACGCGCGACGAGGATGAGCTGCTGCTGCCGCGTGATCTGCCCGCACTGCAGCCGGGAGACCTCCTCGTCCTCCACGACGCCGGCGCCTACGGCTACGCCATGGCGAGCAACTACGTCTCGATGGGCCGCGCCCCGCAGGTCGCCTTCGATGACGGGGCGGTCACGCTCATCTCTCGCCGCGAGACCCTCGATGACGTCCTGCGCCTGGAGACCTCGGAGCCCCTGGCGGTCTAGGGGCGCGTCAGGCCTGCGGCGTCGCGCTCCGCCCGCGAGCCTCGCGGAGGGCGAGCGTGCCGAAGGTGGCCGCCAGCGCGGCGAACGTCACGCCGAGGGCGACTCGAGCGCCGTCGACGAGGTCGGCGGAGCCGGTCGCGCTGACGTAGAGGTAGGCGACGTAGGCCACGTACAGGCCGATGAAGGCGATGCCCTCCCAGCGCGCGATGAGGCGGCCGGTGAAGAACGCCGGCAGGCAGATCACCGCCACCCCCACCATCACGGGCACGTCGACGCGCAGCGCGGAGTCCGCGATCGGCACATCGCCGCCCGAGGCGATCGCCGCGATCCCGAGGACCGCGAGGATGTTGAAGATGTTGCTCCCGATCACGTTGCCGACCGCGATGTCGCGCTCACCGCGGATGCTCGCGACCACCGAGGTCGCCAGCTCCGGCATTGAGGTGCCGGCGGCGACCAGGGTCAGGCCGATCACGAGCTGACTGACGCCGAGCGCCTCCGCGAACTCGGTGGCGCCGCCCACGAACCAGTCCGACCCGAGCACCAGCAGCCCGAGGCCGCCCGCCACCAGGAGCACGTCCACGACGATGCCGCGCTCGGTCGTCTCCTGCTCGCCGAACTCCTCGGCGTACTCCGCCACCAGCGCCTTGCTCGCACGTCGGCTCGAGACGATCGCCCAACCGGTGTAGGTCAGGATGCCCGCCGTCAGCGCCGCACCATCGACCAGCCCGATGTTGCCGTCCAGCGCGATCACCACCAGCAGCAGCGACACAGCGATCATCAGCGGCACGTCGAGGCGGAGGATCTGCCGGGCCACCGTGAGCGGCGCGATCGCCGCGGAGAGCCCGAGGATGAACAGCACGTTGAAGATGTTGGAACCGACGACGTTGCCGATCGCGACATCAGCGCTCCCCGCGAGCGCCGAGGAGGTGCTGACGGCGAGCTCCGGAGCGCTCGTGCCGAACGCGACGATGGTCAGACCGATCACCAGCGGCGAGATCCCGAGCGTGGCGGCGATCCTCGACGCCCCACGGACGAGGGCTTCGGCCCCCACGACCAGCAACACCAGGCCCACGACGAAGAGCACGACGGTGAGTATGTCCATGGCGCGAGATCGTACGGCGGACGACCGTCGCGTGGCGGACTACCGCTATTGCAGTTCCGCCAGCTCCGCCACGATCGCCGCGACTGTCCTCGGGACGTCCCATTCGAGCGAAGGGGCGGCGAGGTTCGCCGCGGCGGACTGCGAGAGCATCAGGTTGAGGTCCGCGGCCGGGTCGTCGCCCGCGCGCCGGAAGTCGGTGCGCACCGTGACGACTGGCGTGCCGATGCCGGCCGCGTACCCGCACTCCCACGAGGTGCCCGAGTCCGGGTCGGGGCCGTCGAGGATGGCGACGACGACCTCGGCGTCGCGCAGCCCTCGCACGTTGTTCTCGTAGAGCGCGACCGGCGTCGGCGCGGCGGGCTCCTCGGCCTGCGGCAGGAAGACCTCGTGACCGGCGGCGCGGAGCCCGTCGGCAAGGAGGGCGTTCCAGGCGCGCTCCGCCTGGGTGAAGAGCGGCCCGGCCAGGTAGATCCTCATGCGCCTCCGGTCCTCGTCCCAGCACCGACGCGAGCTACCATAACGACTCGCCCCGGAGGTTCCACCGGCGCCGACGGGTTCGGCAGGAGACGCGATGGGCTGGCTCGCGACGCTCAACGAGGACATCGACGCCGCCCAGCGGCGGGACCCGGCCGCGCGCACCCGCGCCGAGGTGCTCCTCACCTACCCCGGCGTACACGCCCTCATCGCCTACCGGCTCGCCCACGCCCTCGACGCCCGCGGGCTCCGCCTTGCCGCCCGACTGATCTCGCACGCCGCGAGGATGCTCACCGGCATCGAGATCCACCCGAGCGCGCGCATCGGGCACTCGCTCTTCATCGACCACGGCATGGGCGTCGTCATCGGCGAGACCGCCGTCATCGGCGACCGCTGCCACCTGCTGCAGGGCGTCACGCTCGGCGGCACCAGCACCCGGCGCGAGAAGCGCCACCCCACCCTGGGCAACGACGTCACCGTCGGCGCCGGCGCGAAGGTCATCGGCGCGGTCACGATCGGGGACGGGGCGAGGATCGGTGCGGGCTCGGTCGTCGTGCAGAGCGTCCCGCCCGGCGCGACCGTCGTCGGCGTCCCGGGGCACGTCATCGCGTACACGAACCGCTCGAACGACACCGTCGAGCGCCTCCCGGACCCCGAGTGGGACCGCATGCAGGCGCTGGAAGACCGCATCGACGAGCTCGAGCGTCGGCTGGCGGAAACCCAGGCCCAGCTCGACGAAGCGCAGCCTCGCCTCGCGGAGGGCGCCGAGGCGCGCTAGCGCTCCGACTGGCGGCCCGTCACTCCGTCGCGCACCAGTACTGCAGCTCAGCGCCGCTGACCGGATCGTAGGCGTAGTTCAGTCCCGTGAAGCCGTGGCCGCCGACGAACTGGTCCCGGGGCCACCCGTCCTCGGGAAGCTGGTAGAGGTGCGTCACCAGCGGTTCCGGCTCCGCCGTCCGCGTCACCCACACCCGCAGCGATCGCTCACCGTCCTCCCGGCCGTCCGAGAACGCCCCGTGCAGCTCGAGGTAGATGTACGGCAGCGACTGCTCCGCGTCGGCATCCTCGAAGCGCAGCGTGTCCACCTCGGTCAGCGGCTCCTGCTGCGAGACGCGGTACGCAGCGCTGCACACGATCGCGGACGCATCGACGTCGCCCGCAGCGTCGTCGGAGCCGTCGGAGTCGCACGCGACGAGCAGCGCCGCGAGGGCGAGCGCGACGGTCGCAACCGGCCGGAGCGGCGTCGGATGGGGCAGGAGCGTCATCCTCCGAAGGTAGCAGGCGCGCCGCGGGAGGCGCCGGGCCCGCGGAGTCCGCGGCGCTCACCCTCCGACGGGCTCGGGGCGAGCCGGTGCCCTCGACGTCTCGAGGGCGGCCAGCGCCCGAGGCTGCCGCCCTCCGCCTCGCCCCGCTAGTCTGGACGTTCCGACGCACGCACGAGGAGACAGAGATGCGACTCACGAACACCCTGACCGGCACGGTCGAGGAGTTCCACCCCGTCCAGGACGGCAAGGTCGGTCTCTACGTCTGTGGCGTCACGCCATACGACCAGGCCCACGTCGGCCACGCGATGTCGCTCATGGTCTACGACGTCCTCGTCCGCTACCTCCGCTGGCAGGGCAACCCCGCCGGCGGCTACGACGTCACCTTCGTCTCGAACTACACCGACGTCGACGACAAGCTCATCGACCGCGGCCGCGAGCGCGGCATCGACCCGCTCGAGCTGTCGCGCGCGAACATCGACCAGTGGGAAGAGGAGCAGGTGCTCCTCGGCCTCACGCTCCCCGACGTCCGGCCGCGCGTCACCCTCGAGATCGACAGCATCGTCGCGATGATCGAGGAGATCATCGCGAACGGCCTCGCCTACGTGACCCCGCGCGGCGACGTCTACTACCGCGTCCGCGAGAAGGCGGACTACGGCAAGCTCAGTCACCGCAACATCGAGGACCTCCGCCAGGGCACCCGCTTCGAGCCGGGCGAGGACAAGGAGTTCCCCCTCGACTTCGCCCTCTGGAAGGCCGCCCAGCCCGAGAAGTACGGCGTCGAGGAACCCGTGTGGGACTCCCCCTGGGGGAAGGGCCGCCCCGGCTGGCACATCGAATGCTCCGCCATGGCGCGCCGCTATCTCGGCGAGCGGTTCGACATCCACGGCGGCGGGCTCGACCTGATCTTCCCGCACCACGAGAACGAGATCGCCCAGGCCGAGGCCGCCGCCGGTGTAAACGGGACGCCCGAGGACCCCGCGCCGGTGTTTGCGCGGAGCTGGATGCACAACGGCATGGTCACCCGCGACAACACCAAGATGTCGAAGTCGCTGGGGAACGTGGTCAATGTGCAGGAGGCGCTCGAGCGCTGGAGCCCGGACGCCATTCGCCTCTTCGTCCTCAACTCGCACTACCGCGCCGCGAACAACCTCACCGACGAGGCGATGGCCGCCGCCACCGCCGCCGTCGAGCGGCTCACCAACGCCCTCCGCCCGCCCCTCCCGCACGAGGGCGCACCGGACGCGATGTCCTCGACGAGCGACCGCGACATCGACGTGGCCGACTACCGCCGCCGCTTCATCGAGGCGATGGAGGACGACCTCGCCACGCCGCAGGCGCTCTCCGTGCTCTTCAACCTCGCGCGCGCCATCAACCGCGCCCGCGACGGCGGCCATGACGTGGCCGGTGCGCAGGCGGAGCTCCGCGAGCTGGCGGGCGTGCTCGGCCTCGCCCTCACCGACGCCCCCGGCGAAGCCGCCGAGGCGCTCCTCGACGCGGTCGCCCTCAGCAAGCTCGCCGCGCGCCTCGACGTCTCCTGCGGCGGCACCGACGCCGCCAGCACCGTCGAAGCGCTCATCGCCGCCCGCGCCGACGCCCGCGCCTCCCGCAACTTCGCCCGCGCCGACGAGATCCGCGACGCGCTGACCGCGCTCGGCGTCACGCTCGAGGACGGGCCAGAGGGGACTCGCTGGGGGGTACGTCGGGGGTAGATGGACTTCATGTAATTGCTTACTTGACCATGACGTTTACGCTTGAGCCCCGAAGGGGCTCCGGGCGAAGCCCTCAAGCGTAAACGTCATGGTCAGTTCCGCGTCGTTCGTCGAGGAGAAGTCGTGACCACCGTCGATGCTCTGGTCGAAGCTACCGAACAGGTCTTTGCCGCCATCGTGAGTGAGCCACAGCTCGCGAATGAGTTGGTAGAACGTATCGCCAACGAGCGCGGGTACGCGCCGAATCTTGTTCGGCGTGCGATTCTTCGTCTTATCGATGAGGGGCGTGCCACAATCGACAACGCGGCACGATTGCAGGTCATCGCCACTGCTGCCTAGTTCGCATGGTTGAGCGCGACGCTCGGTTTTATCCAGATAATTCAGGGACAGCCGGGGACAGGTCCCCGGCTGCTCGTGATCGCGATCGCTTGATTCACACTTCCGCGTTTCGACGTCTCGCCGGAGTTACTCAGGTCGCCGCTGCCGCCGAGGGCGAGGGATTCCACAATCGCCTGACGCACACCCTAGAGGTCGCCCAGCTCGCTCGGCGCGTCGCCGAACGCCTCGTTAAGCAGCATGGCCAGGCGAACCTGAGCGCGCTAGGGGGACTTGACCCCGAAGTAGCGGAAGCTGCGGCGATCGCGCACGACCTGGGGCACCCGCCGTTCGGTCATGTCGGGGAGTCGGAACTCAACCAATGCATGAAGCGCCATGGGAATGAGGGCTTTGAAGGGAACGCGCAGTCCTTCCGGATTGTCTGCTCGCTAGCCCTCCGTAGCGTCAGCCACACCGGCCTGAATCTAACGCGGGCGACCCTGAACGCGATTCTCAAGTACCCGTGGCCTGAGGGTACCTCTGGGAAACCGGCGCAGAAATGGGGATTCTACGGCGGGGAGCGCGCGCACTTTGACTTCGCACGTGCCGCCGAAGGTGCCAACTCTCCTCTCAAGAGCCTCGAGGCGGAGATTATGGACTGGGCCGACGACGTCGCGTACGCCGTCCATGATGTCTACGACTTCTACCGCGCGGGACTGATCCCTCTACACGTCCTCGTCCACAATCCGCCTGAGTGGGATCGGCTAGTCGACGATGTCCTCGCGCGCACTGAGGACGAATTGGCCCGCGGAGTTCGGAACGAAGCGCTCGACCGAGGTGTCGTGACGAGGCTACGACTCATTCTCGAATCACTCCTTCCGACCGATGCGTTCGCTGGCACGATCGAGCACCGAGGCCAGTTGCGATCATGGTCTAGCGCGATGATCACCAGGTTCGTTGGCAAGGAAGCTTTTGATGTCAATTCTGAGTTCGATGGTGTCGCGTCACGTGTATGGCATGACGCCGATCGACGTCAGGAGGTGACTTTTCTGCAGGAGATTACCCGGCAGTACGTGATCCGGAACCCTGCGACTCAGTCAGTCCAATTTGGACAGCGACGGATCATCCGAGACCTCTTCGATCTCTTCATGGCGGATAAATCCCTGCTCGAGGACCACGCAACGGCAACGAGTCCCTATCCCGCGGCTCTGCGGGAGGCTCTGCGGCAGATCCCCGAAGGCCCTACTTCGGCAGCACTGAAGGCCCGTGCCGTTTCAGATTCAATCTCGGCTATGACCGAGGATCAGGTCATCGGCCTCCATCGGCGCCTCACCGGTGCCGCCCTCGGCTCAATGTTCGATCCGATCGTCAGGTAACCGCACCTCGCTCGAGTCGTTCATCCAAACTCCAGAATCGCCCGCCCCGCGACTTCCCCGCCTTGAGGGCGTGGACGATGTCCTCGAGAGATCACAGGCCGTCGGATTAGCGCAGGTAGCCCTTGGGACTGACACGCACAAAAGAGCCCCCGACCTCAGTCGGGGGCTCTTCGTGGGTTACATCGGTCTCTCGTGTGTCTAGCGCTCGATCCCTCCGAGGGCGGGCGCGGTCGTCACGAGCTGGGCGCGTGTCGGGCGTCTAGTGCGAGGCCCGACGAGCTACGTGGTTCAAGGGAGTGTCCCTCCGTCGCTACGGCGTGTGCCTCGTGCGTCCCCACACGATCCACCTGGGAAGCGACCTCATCGGCGACTCCTTCCGTGACTGCCGTTCGCAGCGGGTGGCTCCTCTGAGCCGACCTCCACGATCAGACCGTACACCTTCCGAAGATCGTGAGAGTGCCCACAAGTACAGGCGCTTCCGGGACCCGCGGCCCTCGATCCGGAAGCGTCGAGGGAGGAGCCTGGAGGGGTTGTGCCCTCCTCGATCCCCACCCTCCCCCGCGCGGGTCAGACGTCAGGCGGCATCCTCGAAGGCGCGGGGCGGAGTGAAGGTCGTCCCCGTGGCGGGGCGGCCGAGGTAGTAGCCCTGCGCCAGCACCTCCGCCTGGCGGGTGTGGCTGCGGCGCATCACGGTCCGCACCACGTCCAGCTCCGCGCCGTCCTCAACGCCCTCCGTGATCACGGTGGCGCCCGCCTCGCCGGCGAACGCGACGAGGGCGCGCATCATGCCGCGCGCGATCGCGTCCGTGGGCGCCGCCTGCACGATGCTGCGGTCGATCTTGATCCAGTCGACGGGGATGCGCCGCAGCGTCTCGAGGCCCGCATTCCCCGCGCCGACATCGTCCAGGGCGATCCCGAAGCCGGCGTCGCGCAGGGTGCGGATGCGCTCCTCCAGCACGTCCACGGGCACGTCCGCGCGCTCGGTCACCTCGAGGACGATCGAGCTGGGCGCGCGGTAGTGGCGCCGCGCGGAGGCGACGAGCCGCTCGGTGGAGAAGCGCTGGTCGATGAGCGCGCTCGGCGAGACGTTGATGAACAGCGTCACGCCGTTCGGGAGGGCGCGGGCGCTGCGGATCGTCGTCTCGAAGCAGAGGCGGTCCAGCTCCAGGCTGCGCCCGTCCTGGTTCGCGATGTCGAACGCCTCCTCCGGCCCGCCGAGGCCGAGCTCGGGCGCGAAGCGGGAGAGCGCCTCCGCCGCGCGCAGCCGGCCGTCCAGCCCCCAGATCGGCTGGAACACCGTGGTGACGCCGGACTCCTGCTGGATGAGCCGCCGCACCGCCTGCGACTTCTTCGCCGAGGCCACCCCGCCCACGCGGTCAGCGATGTCCGGGTAGCCCACCCAGTGGTTGCGCCCCTCGCGCTTGGCCCAGCGCAGCGCGGCGTCCGCCTGCGCGCTCACGAGGTTGGCGTCGAAGCCCGCGTCGTCCTCCTCGCCGTCGCTGTGCTCGCCGAGGGCGACGGCGCCGGCCCAGCCGGTGACGCCGGCGCTGGCGGTGATGCCCGGGATGCGCTCGCGGAGCGTGAGCACGAGGCGCTCGGCGCGCTGGGTGGCGGCCTCGTAGGACGTCGCGAAGGCGGCGAACTCGTCGCCGCCGATGCGGTACGCCTGGCCGGGGAAGATCGTCGCGAGCAGGCCGCCGACGGCGCGGAGGATCTGATCGCCCTCGGCGTGGCCACGGAGGTCGTTCGCCTCCTTGAAGCGGTCGAGGTCCACCATCACGAGCGCGCCAGCCGCGCGGCCGGCGTCGTCGCGCAGCGCCTCTTGGAACGCGCGGTGGTTGCCGAGGCCGGTGAGGCTGTCGGTGCTGGTCTCGAGGCGGAGCTGGGTGAGGGCGGCCTCGGCGGAGGCCATCTGGTTCGCGGAGTGGCGCTGCACGAGGAGCAGGAGTCCGACGAGCCCGAGCCCGCCCGCGAACACGCCGGCGGTCGTGAGCACGCGCTGCTGCTGGTTGGCGCGGAGCTCCTCCATCGCCGCGAGCGAGGACTCCTGCCGCCGCCGCACGGGATCCTCGAGGGCGGACCGCAGCGCGGCGAGCGTGTCCTGGTTCGCGATCGGCCCGAAGTACGGCTCCCCGGCGAGGACGGCGTCGAAGAAGTCCTGCATGCCGCGGAGCTGCGGGATGTACTCGCGGCGGAGGTAGTCGAGCAGTGCGAGGTCGCGCGCGCCACCAGACCGGGCGACCTCCTCCATCCGTCGGAGGACCACCTCGGTGTTCTGGTTGAACGCGTCGCGGCGCTCCTGGGTGGGCTCGAAGATAAAGGCGTTTGCCTCGCGCTCCAGGCCGTCGACCATCGTCGCGATCTCGGTGTACGAGCGCGCGATGAGGATCGCGCGCTCGGCGTCCACCGCCGCCTGGCTGGACCGGCGGTCCATGGCGACCGAGTAGAGCGCGAGCGCGACGAGGACGAGCGCGATCGCGAACGCGGCCGACCGTGCGGCCAGCCGCGGTGACCAGAGCGGCGCGCGGGGCGCGCCGTCGGCCGCCGCACCACGCCACCTCACGTCAGCAGCTCGATCGCGACGATCCGCCAGCCGGATGTGTCGAACCACTCCCACACCGTGCGCAGGTCCACGAGGCCGCGCGGAGCGTCCAACCGGTAGATCGCCTCCCAGCGCTCGCTGGAGCCGGTGACGGGGCGCAGCGTCCCCAGCTCAGCGGCGGTGACACCCTGTCCGCGCTGCGTCCCCGTGCGTGACGTCAGCGCCTGCGCCTGCGCGAGCCCACCGGGCGCGAAGGCCATGGTGAGCCCGGTCAGGTCGTGGGCAAGGAGGGCGGTGCGGAACGACTCCGCGGCGACCTCGATGTTGTCGTGTCGCCGCACGACCTCGGCGGCGGACGAAGGCGTCTCGGTGGGATCCGTCACCCGGACGAGGGCGGTGTGCGTTGGCCTCAGCGGCTCCTCGGCGTCCGCATCCGAGCACGCGGCCAGGACACCCACGCACAGGGCCAGTGCCAGCATCCGTGCCGACCTCGAGCAATCCACACTCCACTATCGACGCCACCCCGCCCGCCCCGTAGGGGAACGCCCGGTCGCTGCCGGTTCGTGCTCGGGTCGCCCCGGCGGGACGGCGAGGTGAACGGAATGCGACAGGCGAAGACCGGAGCGGCGAGCCCGGGATACGACGGGAGGGCAGCCCTCGCGAGCTGCCCTCCGTGCCCCTCCGGCCTGTGCTGGTGGGGGTGCGCTAGTAGCCGGGGCCGTCCCCACCAATCGCGGCCGCCGTGCCGCCCGTCGGCGGGACGACGAACCAGACGCCGCCGACCTCGTGGCCGGTGGTCTGCCCCGGAGCGGTGTCGCCGGCCCAGTAGTAGAGCGGCATGCCGTCGTAGGTGACCTGGCGGCCGAGGCCGTCCTCGCGCTCGATCACGCCGAGCTCGCCCGGTGCGTCCGGCGACGCCGTCGGCTCCACGCCCTCGTCGACGAGGAGCGGTGGCCAGTTCACGGCGCACTGGTCGGCGCAGTTGCTGACCCCGGTCGTGTCGTTCGTGAAGAGGTAGAGCGTCAGCCCCTCCGGCCCGACGAGGTACGGCGCGAGGTCGCCCTCGGTCGCGACGGAGATCGTCGTGGCGCCGACCGCCTCGGACGCCCCGGCGGCGCTGCCGCCGGCAGCCGCGGCCGCGTCGCCGGTCGGGGTCGCGACGAACCAGACGCCGCCGACCTCGTGGCCCGTGGTCTGCCCCGGAGCGGTGTCGCCGACCCAGTAGTAGAGCGGCATGCCGTCGTAGGTGACCTGGCGGCCGAGGCCGTCCTCGCGCTCGATCACGCCGAGCTCACCGGGTGCGTCGTCCGAGGCCGTCGGCTCGACGCCCTCGTCGACGAGGAGCGGCGGCCAGTTGGCGATGCACTGGTCCGCGCAGTTGCTCACGCCTTCGGTGTCGTTGGTGAAGATGTAGAGGGTGAGCCCCTCCGGTCCGACGAGGTACGGCGCGAGGTCGCCCTCGGCGGCGACGGTGATCGTCGTCCCGTCGGTCGCGGCTGACGAGGTGGCCTCGGAGGTGCCCGCCGCGGCCGTCGTCGCCTCGGCGCTCGCGGTCGTCGACGCGGTGGCCTCAGCCTCCGGCTCCTCCTCGGAGCAGGCGACGAGCAACAGCGTGCTCAACCCCGCCAGCAGGCCGAGCCCCGCGATGCGCGCCGTGCGCGTGAGCGTGCGACGGCCGGTCCGTCCCTCCGGTAGTTCCTGATGCTGCATGTCCTAGGATTCCCTCCAGTTGCGTCACGTCGGTGGCATGCTGATGGCGTCACTCGACCCCATCGCCTGCCCGCCCGTCGTTGACTCGTTCGAGGGAGCCCCGTGGATCACTCCGACCTCCCGCCGGCTGCCGCGCCGCCCCTCGGGGCGCCGCCTTCGACGGCGGGCCACGCGCGCCCGGGTGATCCGCTCCCGTTCCCCGGACGAGTAACCGGCGAGGGGGACGAGGTCGCTCCACCAGCCAACGATGACCGTGAACTCGCCCGACGCCTTCAACGCCGTGACGCATCGGCGCTCGCGGCGCTGTACCACGCCCATCGCCGGCGCGCGTTCGGCCTCGCATACCGCGTGCTGGGCGATCCCGCCGCTGCCGAGGACGCCGTGCAGGCCGCGTTCCTTGCCCTCTGGGAGCAGGCCGACCGCATCGACCCGGACGGCGGGAGCCTGGGGGCGCTGCTCATGACGGTTGTGCACCGGCGCTCCGTGGACCTCGCCCGCCGCCGCGCCCGCACCCGCGACCGTGAGGCGTCCCGAGCGCCCGAGGGACACGAGGACCAGGATCCAGCGCTGGTTATCCCCGACGCGGACGCCCAGCAGGCCTTCACCCGCGTCCTGGACGATGACGACGGGGCCCGCCGTCGCCTGTCGGCCGCCCTCGCCCGCCTCCCCGAGGGCCAGCGGTCCGTCGTGGAGCTCGCCTACTTCGAAGGACTCACCCACCGCGCCATCGCGGAGCGGCTCGGCCTGCCGGACGGGACGGTGAAGAGCCGGCTGCGCCTCGGCCTCGGCCACCTCCGTGACGCCCTGAAGCACCGGGAGGGGGACGCATGAACTGCGACGCGGTTGATGAACTGCTCGCGGCATACGCCCTGGACGCGGTGGACGCGGACGAGCGCGCGGCCATCGAGGCCCACCTCGCGACGTGTGGGCAGCACGAGGAGGCGGGCGAGCTGATCGCGGCCGCCGCCGGGCTCGCGTGGCTCGCCGAGGAGCGCGAGCCGTCCGCGGAGTTGGAGGCTCGCCTCCTGGGCGCAGTCGCCGCTTCCGCGCCGACGTCCCTCCCGGCGCGCCGCCCGCGGGGTATCGCGCTCCGCTGGCCGGCGGCCATCGCGGCTGCCGTGGTCCTTCTCGCGGTCGGGTTCGGCGCGGGCGCCCTCCTCCCGCTCGGGACGGGTGACGAGTCGCCATCGATCGTCCAGGTCGCGCGGGCGGAGGGCGCGTTCCTTCGTGCCGAAGCCACCGCCGGCGCCTCCCCGGTGACGGTCACGCTCGACGGCCTCGAACGTCGCGCCGAGGGCGAGGGCTACCAGCTCTGGGCCGTCCGCGAGAGCGGCTGGGTCTCGATCGGCATCTGCAATACCAACGAGAACGGCTGGTGGGAGGGTGACTTCGACTTCGCCCTCGCCGAAGGGGACGCCATCGCGGTGACCGTGGAGCCAGTGGAGGGGTCGGCGAAGCCCACCTCGCAGCCCGTCCTCCTCACCACGGTCTGGCCGGAGGACGAACAGTCCTAGCCGTTCCGCCGCAGCTCAGTCGTGGCGCTCGCCCGCCTCGGGCTCCGCGCGGTGGGTGTCGCGCACCACGAGATCCACGAGGTGGCGGTTCGCTTCGCGGTCAGGCCGCTCGCTCATGAACGCGACGCGGAAGATGTTGGATCCGATGAGCGCGTAGGCCAGGCTGCGCCAGTCGGCGCCGGGCTGCACCTCGCCCCGCGCCGTGGCGCGGGCGAACACCTCGCCCACCATCGCGAGGCGTGGCTCGAGCACCCGTTCCTGGAACACGCGCTGCAGCTCCGGGTTCGTCAGCATCTCGCCTACCGTCGCCTGCATCACCCGGGGGATGCGCTCGTCCTCCATCAGGTCGGCGACCCGGTCGAGCAGCGCGACCAGGTCGCCCCGCAGCGTGCCGGTGTCCGGCACGTCCGCCTCGTTCAGCATCGAACGGTGGGCATCGACGATCAGCGCGTCCTTCGACGGCCAGCGGCGGTAGATCGCCGCCTTCGAGACGCCCGCCCGTTCCGCCACCTCGTCCATCGAGGTGCCGGCGTAGCCCTGCTCCGCCACCAGGCCGATCAGCGCGCCAATGACGGCGACACGGACGCCCTCGGCGCGGGGGCGGCCGCGTCGGCGTGTCCCCTCCTCCGTCACGACGCCGCCTGGCCCCCGGCGGGCGCAGGCTCGGCGGCCGCGTCGTCGAAGCTCTCGCCGGCGTCGACGCCGTGGGCGGGCAGGAAGGCGATCACCAGCACGATGCCGAGCGCGGAGACGAACGCGGCGGCGAGGAACCCCGTCGCCATGGCATCGGTGAACGCGAGCCGGGCGCGCTCGGCCAGCTGCGCGCCGCCCGGCCCGGCCTGCGCGGCGATGCCGAGCGCCGCCCCCACGGAGTCCTTGGCCCGCTCGACGAGGTCCGGAGGGAGGCTCGTGAGCCCGGACTCCACGTTCGAGCGGTAGGTGCTGGACATCAGCGACCCGATCGTCGCGACGCCGAGCGCGCCACCGACCTGGCGGGTGGTGTCGTTCATCGCGGATCCGACGCCGGCCTTCGCGCGCGGGATCGCCCCCATGATCGCCTCGGTTGCCGGCGCCATCGTCAGCCCCATCCCTGTGGCCATGGCCACCAGCGGCACGAGGAACTGGAAGTAGGTCGAGTCCGCCTCCAGCTGGGTCATCAGCAGCAGGGCGGCTGTCACGATCGTGAGGCCGGCCGCGACGACGACCTTCGAGCCGACGCGTTCCACGATCCGCGCGGAGGCCGGTGCGCCGATCATCATCCCCAGCGCCATCGGCAGCATGCGCAGGCCCGCCTCCAGCGCCGTGTACCCCAGCACGAACTGGAGGTACTGGGTCAGCGAGAACATCGAGCCGAAGAGCGCGAAGAAGGTCAGCGTGATCGCCGCGTTCGCGGCGCTGAAGCGCGGGTTGCGGAAGAAGCGCAGGTTCAGCATCGGCTCCGCCGTGCGCGATTCCCACCACGCGAACACACCGAGGATGACCGCGGCCCCGCCGAGCGCGGAGAGCGTCTCCGCCGACCCCCACCCCTTCAGGGGCGCCTCGATCAGCCCGTAGATGAGCACGCCGAGGCCGGCCATCGAGAGGACCGCGCCCGGCACGTCCACCTTCGGCGCGCCCGGGTCCCGGGAGGTCGGGAGGATGAGCCAGCCGGCAGCGAGCGCCACGAGCACGATCGGGACGTTCACGAGGAAGATCGAGCCCCAGGCGAAGTGCTCCAGCAGCCACCCGCCGACCAGCGGGCCGAGGGGGATGCCGATGCCGGCGACGCCGGCCCAGATGCCAATGGCGCGCCCTCGCTCGTGCGGCGGGAACATGTTGGTCAGGATCGACAGCGTCGACGGCATGATGAACGCGCCGCCGACGCCCATCACCGCCCGCGCCGCGATCAGGTGGCCGGCGTCGTCCGTGGTCGAGGCGTAGAGCGCGCCGCCGAGGAAGATCAGCAGCCCCGTGTTGAGCGCGCCCTTCCGTCCGAAGCGGTCGCCCAGGCTGCCTGCCGTCAGGAGCAGCCCGGCGAACACGAGGACATACGAGTCCACGATCCACTGGAGCTGCGAGTTCGTGGCATCGATCTCGCGCACCAGCGTCGGCAGCGCGACGTTCAGGATCGTGTTATCGAGGCCGATGAGGACGAGTGAGAGAGAGAGGACGATGAGCCCCCACCAGCGCTTGTCGTAGGCCTCGGCGGTGGCGGTCTGGGCGGCGGGACGCGGGGTATTCATGACGTGTTCCAATTACGAGACGTGCTGGTATCGAATATCGACCCTACGCCTCCTCCGGGGCCCTCGCAAGGGGTCTCGCGGGGGCGCGGTGTGGGCCTGAGTGCGCGCGCCGCGATACACTGGGCGCAGCGGTGGTGGGAGCCGGCAGCGATGCTGCATCGCTGGCTTCGTTGACCCTCACGAATCGGCGTTTCTATACTCGTTGATGGCCGCGCGCCGGTAACGGTGCGCGGTGTGTTTCTCTCTGGCGGGCGGCTCAACCGACCGTGCCCGAGTGGCGCAACGGCAGCGCAGCCGATTTGTAATCGGAAGGTTGGTGGGTTCGAATCCCCTCTCGGGCTCCAGTCGGAGCTGGCGGAGGAGAGCTCGGCTCCACCGGCGCACGAGGGACGGAACTGTCAGTCGACGTCGCCCGGAGGGCACTCCAGGCACGGGTGGGAGAGTGGCTAATTCCAGCGGTCTGTAAAACCGCCGCCTCCGGGCTACGCAGGTTCGAATCCTGCCCCGTGCACCATCCCAGGCCCCTGTAGCTCAGTGGTAGAGCGCGTTCTTGGTAAGAACGAGGTCACGAGTTCAACTCTCGTCGGGGGCTCCAGCAATCAACGAGGCGACCGGGCCAGACCGCCACTGGCGGCCCGGCGCGGAAGTAGAGAAGTCAGCAGGTCGGCCCGACCCCTTCGGGGAGTAGCGGGGGGCCGCGAGGTAAGCCGGGAGAGCCGGCAAGGGAGAGCGACCCAGATGGCCAAGGGCGTATTCGAGCGGACGAAGCCCCACCTGAACGTGGGGACGATCGGGCACGTGGACCACGGGAAGACCTCGCTGACGGCGGCGATCACGAAGACGCTGTCGCTGCGCGGGTTCGCG
>JBFWOO010000008.1:0-93344 GCA_050250415.1 Dehalococcoidia bacterium
TGGAGATGGCGATGCCTGGCGACAACGTGCAGATGGACATCGAGCTGATCTACCCGATCGCGATCGAGGACGGCCTGCGGTTCGCCATCCGCGAGGGTGGCCGCACGGTGGGCGCCGGCGTCGTCACGCAGATCATCGAGTAGGCACGCCGCCCCTCACGGAGAGCGCGACGAGCGAGACGTAGGAACTCAGATGCCTCAGCAACGAATCCGGATCAAGTTGAAGGCGTTCGACCACCGTGTGCTGGACGCGTCGGCGAAGCAGATCGTCGACTCGGCTCAGCGGACGGGCGCCGTCGTGGCCGGGCCGGTGCCGCTGCCGACGCGCATTCGGAAGTACACGGTGATTCGCTCGCCGTTCATCGACAAGCGATCGCGCGACCAGTTCGAGACGCGGACGCATAAGCGTCTGATCGACATCCTCGAGCCGACCTCGCGCACGGTGGACACGCTCATGCGGCTTCAGCTGCCGTCCGGCGTGGACATCGAGATCAAGCTGTAGGAGACCGGGTATGACCAACTCCAGGTCTCAGGCCGGGATGATCGGCCGCAAGGTCGGCATGATGCGCCTCTACGACGGCGCGGGCCGATCGCGCGGCGTGACGGTCGTCGAGCTGGGCCCGAACTACGTGACGCAGGTGCGCACACCGGAGCGCGATGGCTACTCCGCGGTGCAGCTGGGCTTCCCGGGCGCGCGGAAGCGCGCGAACCGGCCGGAGCGCGGCCACCTGCGCGCCGCGGGCGTCGAGGGACGCGCGCCGGTGCTGACGAAGCTGCAGGAGTTCCGGCTGGACGACGTGTCGTCGTTCGAGCTGGGCCAGGCGCTGACCGTCGAGCAGTTCGAGCCGGGCACGTTCGTGGACGTAACTTCGACCTCCAAGGGCCGCGGGTTCCAGGGTGGCGTGAAGCGGCACGGCTTCGCCGGTGGTCCCAAGACCCACGGCCAGTCGGACCGTCACCGCGCGCCGGGCTCGATCGGTTCCGGCACGACGCCGGGCCGGGTCTACAAGGGCCTGAAGATGGCCGGCCACATGGGGGCGGAGACGGTGACCGTCCTCAACCTCCTGGTGGTGGCGACTGACCCGTCCCGGAACCTTCTCTTCATCGAGGGTTCGGTGCCGGGCCACCGGGGGACGCTGGTGACGGTGGGAGCGGCGCGTCGGAAGGCGCTCGCGGACTACACGGCGCCGGTGATCCCGGGCGCCGGCGCCGCCGTGGAGGAGATCGAGGAGCCGGCCGCCGAGGCGGAGGAGGCTCCTGCCGCGGAGATCGCGTCCGAGGAGCCGGCGACCGAGACGCCGTCCGATGAGGCCCGCGAGGCTTCGGCGGGCGACGAGAACAAGAGCGAGGCGTAGGCATGAAGCTGCAAGTCATCGACTTCGCGGGCCAGCCCACGCAGGAGATCGAGGTGGACGACGCGGTGTTCGGCATCGAGCCGAACGGCGCGGTGGTGCACCAGACCCTGCTGGCGCAGCTCGCGGCTCGCCGCGCCGGGACGCACAACACGAAGACCCGTGGCGAGGTGGCGGGGTCGACCCGCAAGATCCGGCGCCAGAAGGGCCTGGGCATGGCGCGCCAGGGCGGCATCCGTGCTCCGCACCACCGCGGCGGCGGCATCGTGTTCGGTCCGAAGTCGCGCGACTACACCCAGAAGCTGCCGAAGCGGATGCGCCGGCTGGCGATCCGTTCCGTGCTGTCCGCCCGCGCGGCGGAGGGCCGGCTGAAGGTGGTGGAGAACCCGTCGCTGGAGACGCCGTCCACGAAGGCGGTGCTTGGTCTGCTGACCGGCTCCGGTGCGGGGACCTCGAGCCTGATCGTGACGGGCGCCGCGGATCGTGTGGTGCTGAAGTCGTCCCGGAACATCGACGGCGCGTCCTGCATTCCGGCGGACACGCTGAACGTGGCGGACGTGCTGGCGCACAAGACGCTGGTGATGACGGTGGATGCCATCCGTCGCGCCGAGGCGCTGTGGGGTGGCGAGCGCGCCGCCGGCAAGCCGCGCCCGGCCTTCGCGGCCGCCGCTGAGAGCGAGGCCTAAGCGATGCCGAAGGAGATCCACCCGTACGAGGTGCTCCGCCGTCCGGTGGTGACGGAGAAGAGCACCGCGCTGTCCGGGCAGAACAAGTACGTCTTCGAGGTCGCCCTGGGCGCGAACAAGCCGCAGATCAAGGAAGCGGTGCAGCGCGCGTTCAACGTGACCGTGAAGAACGTGAACACGACCACGATGCGCGAGGACCGCAAGAAGAACCGCTACGGCCGCCCGAGCGGCGAGGCGGCGCGCTGGAAGAAGGCGATCGTGACCCTCGTTGAGGGTGACTCGATCGAGTTCTACGAGGGCGTGTAGGGGGACATATGCCAGTTCAGAAGTTCCGCCCCACCTCTCCCGGCCGTCGTGGCGCTTCCGGCTTCACCTTCGATGAGATCACGAAGAAGAAGCCCGAGAAGTCGCTGGTCACGAGCAAGAAGAAGTTCGGCGGCCGCAGCCGGGGCAAGATCTCGGTCCGTCACCGGGGCGGCGGCGCGAAGCGCCTGATCCGCATCATCGACTTCAAGCGCGACAAGATCGGCGTGCCGGGCACCGTGCGCGCGATCGAGTACGACCCCGGGCGGTCCGCGCGTATCGCCCTCGTGTTCTACGCGGACGGCGACAAGCGCTACATCCTGGCGCCGGACGGCCTGAAGGTGGGCGCTTCGATCCTGAGCGACAACGCGGCGCCGATTGCGCCGGGTAACACGCTGCCGCTGTCTTCGATCCCGACGGGCACGGCGGTGCACAACGTGGAGATGACGCCGGGCCGCGGCGGCCAGCTGGGCCGTTCCGCGGGCGCGAGCATCCAGCTGATGGCGAAGGACCAGGGGTACGCGCTGCTGCGCATGCCCTCGGGCGAGATGCGCCAGGTGCTGGAGGGCTGCCGCGCGACCATCGGCGTGGTGGGCAACCTGGAGCACCAGCAGCTGAAGCTCGGCAAGGCGGGCCGTAACCGGCACCGCGGCCGCCGGCCGCAGGTGCGTGGTTCGGTGATGAACCCGGTCGACCACCCGCACGGCGGTGGCGAGGGCAAGGCCCCGGTGGGCCTGCCCGGTCCGAAGACGCCGTGGGGCAAGCCGGCGCTGGGCTACCGGACGCGGAACAACAAGGCGACGGACAAGTACATCGTCCGGCGCCGCGGCTCCGGCCGGCGCTAGGAGGTACGGGTAGATGTCTCGTTCGACGAAGAAGGGCCCGTACGTCCACCCCTCCCTGTGGGAGAAGGTGCTGGCGAACCAGGCGCCGCAGAACCGGCAGATCATCCGGACGTGGTCGCGCGCGAGCGTGGTGCTGCCGGAGATGGTGGGAATGACGATCGCGGTGCACGACGGCCGCCGGCACGTGCCGGTGCTGTGCACTGAGAACATGGTGGGTCACAAGCTGGGCGAGTTCTCGTTCACGCGGACGTTCCGCGGGCACAAGGGCAAGTCCGAGACCACCTCGAGGAAGCGCTAAATGGAAGTCCGCGCACTCGCCAAGGATCAGCCGGTGTCGCCGCAGAAGGTGCGGCTCGTCCTCGACGTGATCGAGGGGAAGCCGGTGGAGGAAGCGCTGACGCTGCTGGAGTTCATGCCCCAGCCGTCGGCGCGCATGGTCTGGAAGGTCCTGAAGTCGGCCGCGGCGAACGCGGAGAACAACTTCGACCTGGACCCGGACGGGCTGCGCGTGAAGAAGGCGGTCGCAGGCGACGGCCGCACGCTGAAGCGCTGGCGCGCGCGGTCGCGTGGCCGTGCGGCTCCGATCCGCAAGCGCTACGCGCACATCGAGGTCGTCGTCGAGGGGAACGAGTACTAATGGGCCGGAAGGTACACCCGTACGGGTTCCGGGTCGGTGTGACCAAGGACTGGCAGTCCAAGTGGTACGCGTCCCACAACCAGTACGCCGACCTGGCGCTGGAGGACAAGCGTCTCCGCGACCTGATCATGAAGACGCTGCCGGACGCCGGGGTGGCGCGGATCGCCGTGGAGCGGAACGCGAACCAGATCACGATGACGGTGTTCACGGCGAAGCCGGGCATTGTCATCGGCCGCGGCGGGCAGAACGCGGAGATGCTGCGCAACCTGCTGCAGGCGGCGACGGACAAGCGCGTGCGCCTCAACATCGAGGAGATCCGCGTGCCGGAGCTGGACGCCTACCTGGTGGCGCGCTCGGTGGCGGACCAGCTGGAGCGCCGCGTGGCGTTCCGGCGGGCGATGAAGCAGTCGGTTCAGCGGACCATGCAGCGCGGTGCGCTGGGGTGCCGCATCAAGATCGGCGGCCGCCTGGGCGGCGCCGAGATGTCGCGCGTGGAGCAGGAGCTGCAGGGCCAGGTGCCGCTGCACACGCTGCGCGCGGACATCGACTTCGGCCGCGCGGAGGCGCGGACGACGT
This sequence comes from Dehalococcoidia bacterium, assembly GCA_050250415.1. Classification (GTDB taxonomy): domain Bacteria; phylum Chloroflexota; class Dehalococcoidia; order UBA2979; family UBA2979; genus W-Chloroflexi-9. The sequence goes on from JBFWOO010000008.1 coordinate 4,399, forward strand.
TCGGCGTCATCGGCGTGAAGTGCTGGATCAACAAGGGCGAGGTCACCAACGAGACCAACCCGCTGTTCGTGACGGCCGTCGAGGGCGGGGAGTAACGCCATGCTGATGCCGCGACGGACCAAGTACCGCAAGCAGATGCGGGGCAACATGCGCGGGGCGGCCACGCGAGGGAACTCCGTGGTGTTCGGCGAGTTTGGCCTGCAGGCGCAGACGAGCGGCTGGGTGGACTCGCGTCAGATCGAGTCGGCCCGTCGCGCCATCACGGGCACGCTGCGCCGTGGCGGCAAGGTGTGGATCCGCATCTTCCCGGACAAGCCGGTCTCCAAGAAGCCGGTCGAGGTCCGCATGGGTGGCGGTAAGGGCGCGAACGACCGGTGGGTCGCCGTGGTGCGGCGCGGCCGCGTGCTGTTCGAGGTCGCCGGGGTGCCGGAGGACCGGGCGCGCGAGGCGTTCCGTAAGGCGCACCACAAGCTGCCGCTGGACACGAAGGTGATCGCCCGCGAGGAGGTCTACCAGTAATGAGCCAGCGAGACGTGCGCGAGCTCCGCGAGAAGTCGGACGAGGCGCTGAAGCAGGAGCTGGAAGAGTCGCACGAGTCGCTCTTCAAGCTGCGCTTCCAGGCTTCGACCCGGCAGCTGGCGGACAACTCCCAGATCAAGAAGTCGCGGCGCCGCGTGGCGCTGCTGAAGACGCTCCTGAACGAGCGCCGCGCGGCTGCGAAGTAGGGCTGAACGATGGCCGAAGAACGAACGGTCCTGCGCAAGACCCGCGTGGGCACGGTGGTCTCCGACAAGAACGACAAGACGATCGTCGTGTCGGTGGAGCGCGCCGCCCGGCACCGGATCTACCACAAGGTCATCCGGCGGACGAAGAAGTACCACGCGCACGACGAGAACAACTCGGCGACCCTCGGCGACCTGGTGCGCATCGAGGAAGCGGCGCCGACGAGCAAGAAGAAGCGCTGGGCGCTGGTAGAGATCCTGACGGAGCGCGAGGTTGCCTCGGTGGCTCCGGAGGCGATCGACCAGTCCCTGGTGGAGGAAGTGCAGCGTTCCGCTGCGCACGCCGACGGTCCGTCGGACGCGACCTCCTCCGAGGAGGGGGACGAGTAGATGATCCAGCAGGAGTCCCGGCTGAAGGTCGCCGACAACTCCGGCGCGCGCGAGATCCTCTGTATCCGCGTGCTCGGCGGTTCGAAGCGGCGCTACGCGACGGTGGGTGACCTCATCGTGGCGACGGTGAAGGAAGCGCAGCCGAATGGCGCGGTGAAGGCCGGCGACGTGGTGCGTGCCGTGGTGGTGCGGACGACGCAGCCGGTGCAGCGCGCGGACGGCTCCGTGATCCGCTTCGACGAGAACGCGGCGGTGCTGGTGAACGACCGGCAGGGCAACCCGCGCGGCACCCGCATCTTTGGCCCGGTGGCGCGCGAGCTGCGCGACACGCGGTTCATGCGGATCATTTCGCTGGCCCCGGAGGTGCTCTAGTGGCATCGAAGATCAAGCGAAATGACCAGGTCCAGGTGCTCACGGGCAAGGACCGCGGCCGCCGCGGCGAGGTGCGCCAGGTGCTGGGTGACGCGGGCCGCGCGATCGTCACCGGCGTGAACATGATCAAGAAGCACCAGCGTTCCGGCGGCCCCGAGCGGCCGGGCGGCATCATCGACATGGAAGCCCCGATCCAGATGTCCAACCTGGCGGTGGTGTGCAAGTCCTGTGATGCCGCGACGCGCGTGGGCTTCCGGGTGCTGGAAGACGGCCGCAAGGTCCGCTTCTGCAAGAAGTGCAACGAGGCGATCGACTAATGCCGACAGCCGTAGCCAACATTCAGCCCCGTCTCCAGGTGAAGTACCGCGAGTCGATCGCGGCGCAGCTCCGCCAGGAGTTCGGGTACGACAACGTGATGCAGGTCCCCTCGATCACCAAGGTCTCGGTGAACATCGGGCTGGGCGAAGCCGTGGACAACGCGAACGCCGTTGAGGCCGCGATGAAGGACCTGTCCGCGATCACCGGGCAGCGTCCGTACGTGCGTCGCTCCAAGCAGGCGATCTCGAACTTCAAGCTGCGCGCGGGCATGCCGATCGGCGTGACCGTGACCCTGCGGGGCGCGCGGATGTGGGAGTTCCTGGACCGCCTGATGTCCGCCGGCCTGCCGCGCATCCGCGACTTCCGCGGGGTGCCGGACGAGGCGTTCGACGGGCGCGGGAACTACTCGCTGGGCATCACGGAGCAGCTGATCTTCCCCGAGCTGGAGTTCGACGACGTCGACCGCGTGCGCGGGCTCCAGGTGAACATCGTGACTTCCGCGAAGAACGACGCGGAAGGCAAGCGGCTGCTGGAGCTCCTCGGCATGCCGTTCGTGAAGAAGTAGGTCCGCCATGGCGAAGGAATCGAAGGTCGCCCGCAACCGCCAGCGCGCTCGCATGATCGAGACGTACGAGGCGAAGCGGAAGGAACTCCGGGCTGTCATCAACGACCCGGAGGCGTCCGACGACGCGAAGGTCGAGGCGTACCGGAAGCTCTACAAGATCCCGCGTGACTCGAGCCCGACGCGGTTCGTGAACCGCTGCAAGGTGACGGGGCGCCCGCGCGCATTCATGCGCGACTTCGGTGTCTCGCGCATCGTGTTCCGAGAACTGGCGACCCAGGGACTGCTCCCGGGGGTCAAGAAGTCTTCGTGGTAGTCGGCTGCAGATAGCAGGCAGACCGAAACCCCCGAAGGAAGGCAGGCGACGCGGATGACGACATCCGATCCGCTGGCAGACATGTTTACGCGCATCCGCAACGCGGCATCAGCGCATCACGAGGAGGTCCGGGTTCCGGCCTCCAAGGTGAAGCGTGCCGTGGCGCAGGTGCTCCAGGAGGAAGGGTTCATCCGAGGGATCTCGGATGTGTCCGAGGGTCCTCGGAGCTACCTGAAGCTGGACCTGACGTACGCGGACGACCGCAAGGCGGTGCTGTCCGGGATCCGCCGGGTCAGCCGCCCGGGTCTGCGGGTCTACGTCAGCAAGCAGGAGATCCCGCGGGTCTTTGGAGGCCTCGGGGTCGCGATCATGAGCACGTCGCAGGGCGTGATGTCCGGCCGCGAGGCCTGGCGTCGCAAGATCGGCGGCGAAGTGCTCTGCTACGTCTGGTAGGCCGAGATGTCGCGTATTGGTAAAGCACCCATCGCCATCCCGTCCGGCGTGGACGTGAACGTGAACGGCTCGTCCGTGAACGTGAAGGGCCCGAAGGGGCAGCTCACGTGGGACCTGCACGAGGACGTCCGCGTCTCCGTGACGGACGGCGAGATCGTGGTCACGCGCCCGAACGACGCTCCGCAGACGCGTGCGCTGCACGGGCTCACCCGCTCGTGCCTGGCGAACATGGTCTCCGGCGTGACGGATGGGTTCCGCAAGACGCTGGAGCTGCAGGGCACGGGTTACCGCGCCACGATGCAGGGCACGAACCTGGTCCTGACGGTGGGCTATTCGCACCCCGTTGAGATGCAGCCGCTGCCGGGCGTGCAGATCTCCGTGGAGAACAACACGCAGGTGCACGTGGACGGCATCGACAAGCAGGTCGTGGGCCAGCAGGCCGCGCTGATCCGCCGCGTGCGCCCGCCGGAGCCGTACCACGGCAAGGGCATCCGCTACCGCGGCGAGGTGGTGAAGCTGAAGGCCGGAAAGACGAAGGGCCGCTAGCGATGGCGATCAAGACCAGGCAGGCTGCCCGCGTCCGGCGCCACACGCGCGTGCGGCGCAAGGTGGAGGGCACCCCGGATCGTCCGCGCCTCGCGGTGTTCCGGTCCAACCAGCACATCTACGCGCAGGTCATCGACGATGCTGCCGGCCGCACGCTGGCCGCCGCGTCCGACGTGGAGACGTCCCTGCGCTCGAGCGACGAGACGAAGAGCGCGCTGGCCCGCAAGGTCGGTGCGCTGGTCGCGCAGCGCGCGAAGGCCGCCGGCATCGAGTCGGTGGTCCTGGATCGCGGCGGGTTCCGGTACGCGGGCCGCGTGAAGGAACTGGCCGAGGCGGCGCGCGAGGAAGGACTGGTGTTCTGATGGTCCAGAGCAGTGGACCCAGCGTCGGCGGCCCCTCGGGTGGTTCGCAGGGCGGCCGTGGCGGCCGTGGCCGCGACAACCGTGGCGGCGGCCCGCGCGGTGACCAGAACCGCGGTCCTCGTCGCGACCGTCGCCGGGGCGAGGAAGACGAAGGCCCCGAGTTCATCGAGAAGGTCGTCTACATCAACCGCGTGGCGAAGGTCGTGAAGGGTGGACGCCGGTTCGGCTTCACGGCGATCGTCGTCGTCGGGGACGGCCAGGGCCGCGTCGGCTTCGGCATGGGCCGCGCGAACGAGGTGCCGGAGGCGATCCGCAAGGGCGGCCAGATCGCGCGCCGGACGATGTTCCGCATCCCGATGCACGAGGGCACGATCGCGCACGACACGATCTCGAACTTCAAGGCGACGCGCGTGCTGATGCGCCCGGCGAGCCCCGGTACGGGGATGATCGCCGGCGGTGCGGTGCGCGCAGTCATGGAGGCCGCGGGCGTGACGGACGTGCTGACCAAGACCTACGGGTCGCGGAACGCCGTGAACGTGGTGCGCGCGACCATCGACGGCCTGAAGGGCATGCGCCCGCCGGAGCGCGTGCGCCAGGCGCGCCTGGCCGCTGCCGCGGCCGGCAACGCGTCGTAGGGAGGCCCGTGATGGCAAAGCTGCGCATCACCTGGACGAAGTCCGCGATCGGCTACTCGAAGGATCAGAAGGCGACGGTGCGCGCGCTGGGTCTGAAGCGGCTCAACCACCAGGTTGAGCAGGACGACTCGCGCGACATCCGCGGGATGATCCACAAGGTCCGTCACCTGGTGACGGTGGAGGAGGTCCAGTAATGGACCAGCACACGCTGCGCCAGTCCGAGGGCGCGAAGCGGTCGCGCAAGCGCGTGGGGCGCGGTGACGCGTCCGGCCACGGCCGCACGGCGGCCCGCGGTATGAAGGGCCAGCGGAAGCGCGGGTCCGTGCGCCCCGGGTTCGAGGGTGGCCAGATCTCCGTCGTCCGGCGGCTGCCGCATCTGCGTGGCTTCAAGAACCCGACCCGCGTGGAGTTCCTCGCGATCAACCTGAGCACGCTGTCCGACCGCTTCGAGGCGGGCGCGACGGTGGACGCTCAGTCCCTGGCCGCACAGCGGCTCATCGAGGACGTGAACCAGCCGTTCAAGATCCTCGGCCGTGGCGAGCTGTCGCACGCGCTGACGGTGAAGGCCCCGCGTCTCTCGGAGAGCGCGAAGCAGGCGATCACGTCCGCGGGTGGTTCGTTCGAGGAGCTCGCGCCGGTGGACAACACCCCGCGCGACCGCGTGCATCGCCGCAAGGCGGAGGGGCGCTAGCTCATGGCCTTCGGGGGCTCCACGACCGCTCCGCGTCGGGAGGCTGCCGGCCGCCCGCGTCTGCTCCAGGCAGGCGTGGACGCGTTCGGGCAGCCGGACGTCCGCGCGAAGATCCTGTTCACGCTCGGCATGCTGCTGGTGTTCCGCTTCGTGGCGCACATCCCGGTGCCCGGGGTGGACAGCGACCAGTTGCAGCAGACGTTCGACCAGAACGCGGTGCTGGGCTTCCTGAACATCTTCTCCGGCGGCGCGCTGGAGAACCTCTCGGTCGCCGCCCTCGGCGTCTATCCGTACATCACGGCGACGATCGTGATGCAGCTGGCCACTCCGCTGATCCCGCGCCTGCAGTCGCTGGCGCAGGAGGGCGAGGCCGGCCGTCAGCAGGTGCAGCGCTACACGCACTACATGACCGTGCCGCTGGCGGCGTTCCAGGGGATCGCGCAGCTGGTGCTGATCCAGCAGCTGGGCGGCATCAGCAACGTTGGCTGGACGCTCCTGACGATCGCGACGATCGCCTCGATGATCGCGGGGACGATGTTCCTCGTGTGGCTGGGTGAGCTGATCTCGGAGCAGGGGATCGGGAACGGCGTCTCCGTGATCATCCTCGGCGGCATCGTCGCCGGGATCCCGGGTCTGATCGGGCGGGGCGTGCTGACGGGGACGCAGGCTGCGGTCACGGGGATCGTGATCCTCGGCGGCATCACCATCGGCATCGTGGCGTTGATCGTGCTGTTCCAGGAGGCGCAGCGACGCATCCCCGTGCAGTACGCGCGGTCGACGTTCCGCGGAGGCCGTCTCTACCGGCAGCAGGGCCAGTCGCACATACCGCTGCGCGTGAACTCGGCGGGCATGATCCCGCTGATCTTCGCGACCTCGATCATGATCTTTCCGCCGATCTTCTTCCAGTTCGTGAGCCAGACGGCGGATGTCGGCTGGATCTCGGACGTGGCGGGGTTCCTCGAGGCGGCGTTCTCGCCGACGGGCGCGGTGTACTGGATCGGCACGTTCGTGCTGGTCGTCGGATTCACGTTCTTCTACACGATGGTCGTGTTCAGCAACCAGAACCTGGCGGAGAACCTCCAGCGCCAGGGCGGCTTCATCCCCGGCATCCGCCCGGGGCGCCCGACGCAGGAGTACATCACGCGGGTGCTGGTGCGGATCACGTGGGGTGGCGCCATCTTCCTGGGCCTGATCGCGGTGTTGCCGTTCGTGGTGACCCAGATCGCTGACCTGCTGAACATCGGCGGGACCGCGCAGGCGTTGCAGATCAGCGCGACTGGTCTGCTGATCGTGGTGGGCGTGGTGATCGACACCATGCGCCAGATCGAGGCCCAGATGATGATGCGCAACTACGAGGGGTTCATCTCCTGATGCGACTGATTCTGTTGGGACTCCCGGGCGCCGGTAAGGGCACGCAGGCCAAGATCCTCGCGAAGGAGAAGGGACTGCTGCACATCTCCACGGGCGACATGTTCCGCGAGGCCGCGGCCGAGGGGACTGAGCTGGGGCTGAAGGCGCAGGAGTTCATGAAGGCCGGCGCGCTCGTCCCGGACGAGGTGACGATCGGGATGCTCCTGGAGCGCATCGCGAAGCCGGACGCGCAGGTGGGGCTGATGCTGGACGGCTTCCCGCGGACGATCCCGCAGGCGGAGGCGCTGGACGCCGCGCTGGCGCAGCAGGGCTCGCAGATCGACGCGGTGCTTTACATCATGGTCCCGGAGTCCGACCTGATGGCGCGGCTGACCGGCCGCTGGTCCTGCGGGAACTGCGGCGCGATCTACCACAACCAGTCGAAGCCGCCGAAGGCGGCGGGCGTCTGCGACGAGTGCGGCGGGCAGCTGTCTCAGCGCGCGGACGACCAGCCGGACACGGTGAAGGCGCGCCTGGACACCAACCGCGCGTGGACTGAGCAGCTGGCCGATTTCTACTCGAAGCAAGGCAAGCTGCACGAGATTGACGGGACCGGTGACCCGTCGGACATCACGAAGCGCCTACTGTCGGCCCTCGAGGGGGTATCGGCGGGGTCGGAGAAGGCGTAAACTGTCATGTCCGTCGAGTTGAAGTCGGCTCGCGAGCTGGACGCGATGCGCGCCTCGGGGCGTGTGAACGCGGAGGTTCGCGCGCTCCTGATGGACGCGGTGCGTCCGGGGGTGACCGGCCTTGAGCTGGACCGGCTGGCGAAGGACGCGATTGCGGAGCGTGGGGGTGAGCCGACGTTCGTTGGCTATGCACCATTCGGGAAGCCTGCCTATCCGGGCGCGATCTGCTACTCGGTGAACGAGGAGCTGGTCCATGGCATTCCGAACGAGCGCGCGCTGCAGGAAGGCGACATCGTCAGCATCGACCTGGGCGTGACGTACGGCGGGTGGGTGTCCGACGCGGCCTTCACGGTGGCCGTAGGGGAGACCTCCGCCGATGCGCGCGCGCTGATGGACGCGACGCGCGAGGCCCTGTGGGCTGGCATCGCGGCGGCGCAGCCGGGGAACCGGCTGGGGGACGTCTCGGCAGCGATCGGCGCGAAGGCGCAGGGCCGCTACGGGATCATCAAGGGCTACGGCGGCCACGGTGTGGGCCGCAAGATGCACATGGAGCCCCACGTCCCGAACTTCGGGATGCCGGGGAAGGGCCTCAAGCTGATGCCCGGCCTGGTGCTGGCGCTGGAGCCGATGTTCAGCATCGGCGACCCGGCGACGGAGGAGACGGACGACGAGTGGACGGTCGTCATGAGTGACGGCAGCCTCTCGGCGCATTTCGAGGAGACAGTGGCGATTACCGAACACGGTCCGGAGGTATTGACCCGCATCGACTAGATGCGGGCAAGTTATGGCCAGAGGACGACGACCAGCCCGTGGGCCGCGAGAGCCCAAAAAGGAAGTCATCGAGGTCGAGGGCGTGATCCGCGAGGCACGCCCGAACGCGATGTTCGATGTTGAACTGGCGAACGGGCATCACGTCCTGGCCGGGATCTCCGGACGGATGCGGATGAACTACATCCGCATCGTCATCGGTGACCGCGTGCTGGTGGAGTTGAGCCCGTACGACCTGAGCCGGGGACGGATCACCTACCGCTTCAGGTAGGGCCGTGCGCCGGCCGGGATCCCGCCGCGAGGCGGGGAGGGGTAAGGGAGACGCCGATGAAAGTGTCGGCATCAGTCAAGCGTCGTTGCGACAAGTGCCAGATCATCCGGCGCCACGGACAGTTGCGCGTGATCTGCACGACCAAGAAGCACAAGCAGCGGCAGGGCTAGGAGCAGGACGATGGCACGCATCGCCGGGGTGGACATCCCCCGTGACAAGCAGGTCGCGTTCTCGCTGCCGTACGTGTACGGCATCGGCCGCCCCACCGCGCTGAAGATCCTCCAGCAGACGAACATCGAGCCCACGACGATGGTGCGCGATCTGACGGACGACGAGGTCGCCCGGCTCCGCGCGGTGGTCGAGGGGGAAATGATCGTGGAGGGCGACCTCCGCCGGGTGGTGCGCGGGAACATCCAGCGCCTCCTGGAGATCAACTGCTACCGGGGCCAGCGGCACCGCCGCGGGCTGCCGGTCCGTGGCCAGCGCACGAAGACCAACGCGCGGACGCGCCGCGGCGCGAAGCGCACGGTGGCCGGCAAGAAGAAGGCCACCAAGAAGTAAGGAATGTCACCGGGAGGGGAAGCCTCCGGCGGCATTGCGGGCGGATAGCGACGAAGGCGGTTCGGTATGGGCCGGGCACGACAGCAGCAGCAGGCAGCGCAGCGGGCGCGACGCCGCGAGCGGAAGAACATTCCGCGCGGCAAGGCGTTCGTGTCGTCGAACTTCAACAACACGATCATCACGATCACCGACCCGAACGGGAACACGGTGGCGTGGGCCTCTGCCGGCGTCGTGGGCTTCAAGGGTTCGCGCAAGAGCACGCCGTACGCGGCGCAGCTGGCGGGTGAGCGCGCGGCCCAGAACGCGATGGAGCACGGCATGCGCGAGGTGGACGTGGCCATCAAGGGCCCCGGCCCGGGCCGCGAGGCTGCCGTGCGCGCGCTGGCCGCCGCCGGCCTGCGCGTCTCGTCGATCCGCGACACCACCCCGATCCCGCACAACGGCTGCCGTCCCCGGCGCCGGCCGCGGAACTAGGGCGAGGGAGGAACCATGGCTCGATACACGGGGCCGAAGTGCCGCAAGTGTCGCCGTTACGGGGTCTCCCTGTGCGGTACCGCGAAGTGCGCGCTGATCCGCCGCCAGAACCCGCCCGGCCCGCGCCCGACGCGTCGCCGGAAGATCTCTGACCGCGGCCAGCAGCTCATCGAGAAGCAGAAGGTCCGGTTCGCGTACGGCCTGATGGAGTCGCAGTTCCGGCGCTACTACGACCGCGCGCACCGTCGCGGGGGCGTGGCCGGCAACAACCTGATGCAGTTCCTGGAGGAGCGGCTGGACAACGTGGTCTACCGCCTGGGCTTCGGCGCGACGCGTTCGCAGGCGCGCCAGCTGGTCTCCCACGGCCTGATCGCGGTGGACGGGAAGAAGCTCTCGATCCCGAGCGCGCGGGTGCGCCCCGGGCAGGAGATCAGCTTCACGGAGCGTGGCAAGAAGTCCACGTACTACAAGTACCTGAAGGACGACATCCAGGGCCGTGACGTGCCCGGCTGGCTCGAGGTCAACCGTGACCAGGTGACCGGCCGGATGGTGAGCGAGCCTGGCCCCGGCGACTGGGAGCCCCATTTCAATCCCAACGCCGTCATTGAGTACTACTCGCGCTAAGGCGCGGGTTCGAGCACTCGTCGCTCGCCGGGACGCCGGGGGGCAGGAGACGAGAGAGGTGCCGTTTGGCCGACCTGTTGCAGCCGTCGATCCAGATCGAGGTCGAGGAGGAGGACTACATCCACCTCGTCGCCGAGCCGCTTGAGCGCGGTTACGGGACGACGCTGGGCAATGCGCTTCGTCGGGTACTGCTGTCCTCGCTGCCCGGCGCGGCGATCACGTCCGTGCGCATCGAGGGCGTGGAGCACGAGTTCTCCACGGTCCCCGGCATGAAGGAGGACGTGACCGAGTTCCTCCTGAACCTGAAGGAAGTGCGCCTGCGCGCGTACGCGGACCGTCCCGCCCGGCTCTTCCTGGAGGTGAGCGGCGAGGGTGAGGTGACCGCCGGCCAGATCCAGGCCACGGCGGACTACGAGATCGTGAACCCCGACCAGCACCTGGCGACCCTGGACACCAAGGACGCCGCGCTGGTCGTCGACCTGAACGTGGAGACCGGCCGGGGCTACCTGCCGGCGACGCACGCCGAGGGGCTGCCGATCGGCGTGATCCCGGTGGACGCGCTGTTCAGCCCGGTGCGCCGCGTGAACGCGAAGATCAGCAACACCCGCGTTGGCCAGGACACGAACTTCGACCGCCTGGACCTGGAGGTCTGGACGGACGGAACGCTGGACGGCCAGGCCGCCGTGGCGCTGGCGGCGGAGGTGCTGCGCGAGCAGTTCGCTCCGTTCCAGCTGCTGGGCCGCAGCGCCCAGACGCTGGAGCCGGTGATCACCCGCGAGGAGACCGTGCCGTTCGAGGGCTATGACATGCCCATCGAGCAGCTGGACCTCTCGGTGCGTGCGTACAACTGCCTGAAGCGCTCCGGCCTGATGACCGTGGGCGCCGTCCTGGAGAAGTCCGAAGACGAGCTGCTGGCGCTGCGCAACTTCGGGGAGAAGTCCTACCTGGAGCTGCGCGACAAGCTGGAGCAGCACGGCTTCCCGGCGCCGCGCTCTGACGGCCGCCGCGAGTTCAGCGCGACCGCCGTGGCGGATGACGACGAGCCCGCGGAGGACGCCGGCGATGACGCCGAGGTGGGCGCGCTGGGCGCGGCGCTGATGGAGGCGCTGAAGGCCAGCGGTGAAGGGATGAACGATGCGTCACGGTAAGGCCGGTCGCAAGTTCGACATGCCGACGTCGCAGCGGCACCAGATGTACCGCGTGATCACGCGCGCGGTCATCGACCGTGGCGGCGTGCAGACCACGGAGCCGCGGGCCAAGGAGGCTCGCCGGCTGGTGGAGAAGATGATCACGCTGGGCAAGCGGGGGACGATCCACGCCCGCCGCCAGGCGCTGGCGTACATCGACGACCGCGACGTGGTGCAGAAGCTGTTCGACGAGGTGGCTCCGAAGTACGCGGAGCGCCCGGGCGGGTACACCCGCGTGGTGAAGCTCGGCCAGCGCAAGGGCGACGCCGCCCGGATCGCTCGGATCGAGCTCGTCTAGACATGAGCCCGATCGAGGGGCGGCGCCTGGCGCTGCTCCTCGAGTACGACGGCGCCGACTTCGCGGGCAGCCAGGTGCAGCCCGGGGAGCGGACGGTCCAGGGAGTGCTCGAGGGCGCCCTGGAGGAGTTCACCGGCGAGCGCGAGCGGATCGCGTTCGCCGGGCGGACCGATGCCGGCGTGCACGCATCGGGGCAGGTGGCCGCGCTGAGCACCCGCTCGGCGCACAGCCCGGCCACCTTCCGCGATGCGCTCAACCACTTCCTCCCGGAGGACGTGGTGGTGCGCGCGGCGGCGGAGGTGGCGGTGGGCTTCGATCCGAGGCGGCATGCCTCGGCGCGGGTCTATCGGTACCGCATCGAGGACGGCCTCGGCGCGGTGGCCCGGCGACCGCTTCGGCGGGGCCAGGCGTGGCAGCTGGGGCGTCCGCTGGACGTGCCGGCGATGGCAGCGGCGCTCGCGCTGCTGCCGGTCGGGGTAGAGCAGGACTGGGCCGCCTTCGCCGGCGCCGTCCCGGCGGACTACCCCACCGTGCGGACGTTGCTCGACGCTCGCGTCGAGCGGTGCGGCCCGCACGACGTCCGGGTGACGCTGGAGGCCGGTGGCTTCCTGCCGCACCAGGTACGGATGATGGTGGGCGCGCTCGAGCGCGTGGGGGGCGGACGTCTCTCACCGAGCGAGTACGCCGGCCTGGTGGACGGGAAGCCCGGCACGGCCGGGCCGGCCGCGCCGCCGCAGGGACTGACGCTGGTGTCGGTGGGGTATCCCACCGGCGCCGTGAGTTTCGAGTAATGGATTCGCGGCGGCAGCTCCACGGGGGGCAGGGGCCGGCGAAACGGGGACAGAGATGACGACGAAGAGCACGTACCGGCTGCGCGCTGCGGACATGGACCGCCGCTGGCACGTCGTGGACGCCGCCGAACGCCCCCTGGGCCGTGTGGCCGGCGAGGTCGCCCGGCTGCTCCAGGGCAAGCACAAGCCGACGTTCGAACCGCACATGGCGATGGGCGACTTCGTGGTCGTCGTGAACGCCAAGCAGGTGGACCTGACCGGGAAGAAGCGCGAGCAGAAGCGCTACTACCGACACACGGGCTACCCGGGCGGGCTGCGCGAGCGCTCCTTCGAGGAGCAGCTCGACAAGGACCCGACGCGGGTGATCGAGAAGGCTGTGAAGGGGATGCTCCCCTCCGGCGTGCGCGGTCGCGCGATGCTGCGGATGCTGAAGGTCTACTCGGGCCCGGAGCACCCGCACGTGGCGCTGCTGACGGCCGGCACGGGTGCGCGCGCGAAGAAGCGCGCGGTGGCGCCGAAGTCCGCGCCCGCGGCGAAGGCGCCCGCCCCCCGTGCCGACGCCCCGAAGCCGGGGTCGACGGCCGACGCGGCGCCGGCGATGGCGGCTTCGGGCCGCCTCGAGGGCGCGCTGAGCAAGTACAAGCGCGAGGAGCTGGATGCCGAGGCCGAACGCCTGGGCATCGAGATCGACCCCGCGTGGAACAAGCCCGAAGTGATCGAGGCGATCCAGGCGCAGTACGACGCTCAGGATCAGGAGTAGTCCATGACCACTGACCAGCACTACTACTTCGGCCTCGGCCGCCGGAAGAGCGCCGTCGCGCGCGTCCGGCTGTACCCGGGCACGGGCACGGTGATCGTGAACGGCAAGCCGGTGGAGGAGATCATCCCGCGCGAGTCGCTGCGGATGGACATGCTCCGCCCGCTGACCGTGACGGAGACCGACCGGCAGTTCAACATCCAGGCGAAGGTGGTCGGCGGCGGCATCAGCGGCTGGACCGGCGCGATCCGTCACGGCATCGCCCGCGCCCTCCTCGCGGCTGACGAGAACCACCGGCGGCCGCTGCGCTCGCACGGCCTGCTCACGCGCGACCCGCGCGTGAAGGAGCGCAAGAAGCCTGGCCTGAAGCGCGCCCGCAAGGCGCCGCAGTTCACGAAGCGCTAGCCGAAGACTCCCGGCTGCGCGTTCGCACGAACGTCGACGACCCCGCCGAGAGGCGGGGTCGTTTCGTTGGGGTGGTCGCCGCTGGAGTGGGGTGCGGGGCTAGCGTGCGAAGGCGGGGTGCTTGCGGCGCTCGAGCTTCTTCGTCGCCTTCTCGATCGCCCTGCGGCGCTTCTTGCCGCTGACGGCGCGGGGCTTCACGGCCTTCTCGCGCTGCTGCCGGAGGGCCTGCAGGACGCACTTCCGGTCGTCCTTGCGCTTCACCTTGCAGACGACCTCCCAGCGGTCGCCGATGGGGCACATCGCGACGGGGCCCTTGCAGACGCCGAGGCAGCCGACGATGACGACGTCCACGCCAGCCGCGCAGAGCTCCACGCAGAGACGCTCCTGAGAGGGGCCGCGGCAGTCCGAGCCCCGGCAGACCAGGACGGGGAGGTCGGCGGAGCGGCGGTCGGGTTGTTTCGGCACGGGCGGTTCCGCTGTGGATAGGTGAGGCCGCTGGAGCGGCTCACGGGAGTTTCGGCGAGGCCGCCAACGAGTGCCAGCGTTGATTCCGCCCGAATCTGGGCAGAGCGACCGGAGGCTTGACCGCCGACCCCTCCGCTAGCGCTCCTGGGCGAGGACGCGCTTCAGACGGTCCATGACGGTGAGCGGAGCGGGGTCGTGGTCGCGGAGGAGCCCCAGGTAGTACGAGGTCCACGATCCGAGGGTGCAGGCACCGAGGATCGCCTCGATCGCGGTGTCGCCGCCGGCGTTGGCGATCTGCACCTGGCGGCCGGCCGCGAGCATCATCTCCGCGGTCTGCGTGACGCGGAGCCGGTTGCGGGGGTGCACGACGGGCGCGTCAAGGATCACGAAGCGGAGCGGGCCGACCTCGGCCCCGGCGCGGGCGGCGGCCTCGAGCTGGTTGTGGTTGAACTCCGGGATGCCGTAGGCGGACGCGACCTGTTTCGCGTTCTCGCTCATCTCGCCGGCCCAGCGGCGCGCGGCGACTTCCAGCATGTCCGCGCCGATGATCGCGGGGACGCCGCCGTAGAGCCAGGCGGCGATGGTCTTCGCGCGGTTGGCGTCGCTGGAGATGCCGCACTGGCTGGTGACGCGGTCGAGGGCGGCGAAGCCGCTCTCGATCTCGGCGTCCGTGATCTCGACCACTTCGAGACGGCGGAGGATGGCGAGGAGGTTGAAGACGCTGTAGCCGAGGCCGGTGCGCGGGGGGCCGGGCCACTCGTAGGTGAGCACCGGCATGCCGGCGGCGGCGGCGCGCTCCTTGAGCGTGCCGCCCGTGGTGATGGCGATGCCGCGCGCGCCCGCCTGCTCGACGGCGTCGAATGCGGCGAGGGTCTCCTCCGTGTTGCCGGAGAAGGAGCAGAGGACGACCAGGGTGTCCTTCGTCAGCGGCGGGAGGTGGTAGTTGCGGATGACCTGCACGGGCGTTGCGCTCAGGTCCGTGGCGAGCGTGGCGGCGACGTCGGCGCCAATCGCTGAGCCGCCGACGCCGGCGAGGAGCACGCGGGGCGGCCGCTTCGGCGTGTCGCCGAGATCGGCTGCGAGCCCCATCTTCCAGGCGTCCCGGGACTGCTCGGGGAGCCGCTCGAGGAGGCGGTGGAAGGCCGAGGGGTCCACGTGCTCGCGGACCTTGGCGTCCTCCAGCTTCAGCAGCGGGTCGTCCGGAATCACAGGCTGATCCCCGCAATCTCCTGGCCCTCGGCGAGGGCGTCCTGCACCTGCGTGGAACTCGGCATCTCGGCGTAGATGCGCAGGAGCGGCTCCGTGCCGGAGAACCGGAGCAGGAGCCACCATCCACCTTCGAGGTGGAAGCGATAGCCGTCTACCTCGTCGCGCCCGACGACCTTCAGGCCGGCGATGGTCTCGGGCTCGTTGGCCTGGACGTGCGCCTCGATGGCGTCGCGCTCCTCGGGGCGGATGGTGACGTCGACGCGGTCGTACTCGTGGGGGCCGACCTTCGCGTAGAGATCGGCGAGGAGCTCGGAGGGGCGTTTCCCGGTGCGGGTCATGAAGTCGAGGATGAAGAGCCCCGCGAGCAGGCCGTCTCGTTCCGGGATGTGGCCGCGGAAGGCGGAGCCGCCGGACTCTTCGCCGGCGATGAGGGCGTTGGTCTCCATCATCTTCGCGCCGAGGTACTTGAAGCCGACGCGGGTCTCGTGGACGGGGCAGTCGTAGAGCTCGCCGAGGCGGTCGACCATCCGGGTCATGGTGACGGAGCGGACGATCGGACCGCGCTCGCCGCGTACCTCGAGGAAGTAGTAGACGAGCAAGGCGAAGGTCTGGAGCTGGGTGATGAAGACGCCGTGCTCGTCCACGAGGCCGAAGCGGTCGGCGTCGCCGTCGGTGGAGAGGCCGACATCGAAGCCGCCGTCGGCCATCAGGTCCATCGACTCCTTGAGGTTGGCGGCGATGGGCTCCGGGGCGCGGAGGCCCGGGAACGAGGGGTTCCGCTCGGCGTGGATCTCGCGGATGGAGGTCGAGCCCCCCTGGAGGAGGCGCGCGGTCCAGCCCTGGGCGGCGCCGTACATCGAGTCGATGAGCACGTGCCAGCCGGCGTCCTGGATGGCGTCGATGTCCACGAAGCCGCTGAGGCTCTTGAGGTAGGGTGCGCGGACATCGATGCGTTCGATGAGGCCCTGGGCCTCGCCTTCGCCGAGGGGGACGGTCTGGACGCGGTCCGCGGCGAGGACGCCGGGGATGCCGTTCTCGATCTCCCGGGTGATCTCCTCGGGCGCGGAGCCGCCGTAGTGCGGCTTCACCTTGAAGCCGTTCCAGCGGGCGGGGTTGTGGGAGGCGGTGATCATCACGCCGCCGCCGGCCTTGCGGTCGCGTACGGCCCAGGAGAGCGCCGGGGTGGGACAGAAGGAGTTGGTGAGGGCGGTCTTGATGCCGTTCCCCGCCATCACTTCCGCGACGAGACCGGCGAAGCTGCCGGAGAGGAAGCGGGTGTCGAAGCCGATGACCACGCCGTTCGCGGCCTGCTTCTCGCGCTTGAGCCATTCAGCTGTGGCCTGCGCGACCGCACGCACGTTCTCGAACGTGTAGTCATCGGCGATGACGCCGCGCCACCCGTCCGTGCCGAACTTGATGGGCTGCTTGTTCGTCATGAGGTCCCCGAGCTTGCGGGCGTGGGCGGCAGCGGTTCAGCCTGCGCGCCGTGCCCGGCCGGATCGATGCGCTCGCCCTGGAGCGAGGCGTTGGCGTTGATGACGGCGTGGTGGGCGACCACGGAGTGGGAGACACGGGCGTGCGCTCCCACGGTGACGCCGGTCGCCAGGATCGTTTCACGTACCTCGGCGCCCGCGTCCACGGTGACGCCGTCCCACAGAAGGCTCCCGGACACCGTGCAGCCGGCGCGTAGCACGGAGCCGGCGCCGATGACGGCGGGCGCCTCGAGGGTGACGCCATCCTCGACCGTCGAGGTTTCGTCGACGTAGATGCCGTGTCCGTAGCCGGGAGCACCCGGGCGGACGGCGGGCGAGGTGACGGCGCCACGGGCCATGTCCAGGTTGACGCGGAGCAGCGCGTCCGGGTTCCCAACGTCCGCCCAGTACGCGGACTGGTGGAAGCCAAAGACCGGTTCGCCCTCGGCGCAGAGGCGCGGGAAGAGGCCGTCCTCCACGCGGTTGAACGTGGTGGGGTCGAGCATCGCGATCAGGCGAGCGTCGAAGATCCAGGTCCCGGCGTTGATGAGCCGGGACGGGGCGTCCTCGATCTTTGGTTTCTCGACGAAGCGGTGGATCCGGCCGTCGCCGTCGATGTCCACCACGCCGAAGGGGGAGGGATCCTCCACCTCGTGGAGCGAGAGCGAGAGCACGGCACCCTTCGCGCGGTGGCGCGCGATCATCGCGGAGACATCGAGGTCGGTGATCACGTCGCCGTTGACGACGAGGAATGGCTCGGACCACGGGCCGCCGTCGTCGGCGCGCCACGTCGAGGCGATCGCGCCGATCGCCCCGCCGGAACCGAGCGGGGTGTCCTCGTAGGCGTAGTCGAGCTGGATGCCAAGCGGGGCGCCGTCGCCGAAGGCGCTGCGAATCGCCTCGTTCCGCGCGGTCATCGCGAGGGTGACGGAGGTGACCCCGTGGCGCTTCAGGTTCAGGAGCAGATGCTCGAGGAGTGGGCGGCCGAGGACGGGAACGAGGGCCTTCGGCGTCCGCCACGTGAGCGGGCGAAGGCGCGTCCCCTCCCCGCCCACGAGGACAATTGCTCGCATGGGGGAATCGTACGCGCCCGGGGCGCGCCGTCCAATGCCAGGATCATGATGTTCGGAGGGCGTTATGTACGCCTCTCCGTAACCCGTTACAGGCCCGCCTCGGCGCGCAGCTTGTCGGCGACATCGACGCGCTCCCAGGGGAGGTCGAGATCGTCGCGCCCGAAGTGGCCGTAGGCGGCGGTCTGACGGTAGATCGGGCGTCGCAGCTCGAAGCGGTCGATGATCGCGCCGGGGCGCAGATCGAAATGGGCCTCGATGAGCTGACCGATGCGGTCTTCGTCGATCTTCGCGGTGCCGAACGTCTCGAAGGCGATCGAGGTGGGGTGGGCGACGCCGATGGCGTAGGACACCTGCAGCTCGAAGCGGTCCGCGAGGCCGGCAGCCACGACGTTCTTGGCCACGTGGCGCGCGGCATACGCAGCGGAGCGGTCCACCTTGCTCGGGTCCTTGCCGGAGAAGGCGCCGCCGCCGTGGCGGGCCACGCCGCCGTAGGTGTCCACGATGATCTTGCGGCCGGTGAGGCCGGCGTCGCCCATGGGGCCGCCGATGACGAAGCGCCCGGTGGGGTTCACGTAGAAGCGGGTCTGCGCGTCGATCAGCTCGGGCGGGCAGACGGGGCGGATGACGTTCTCGATGATCGACTCGCGGATGTCGCGCTCGGTGACGCCGGGGTCGTGCTGCGTCGAGATGACCACGGTGTCGATGCGACGCGGGACGCCGTAGGCGTACTCCACGGTCACCTGCGACTTGCCATCCGGGCGGAGGAAGGGGAGCTCGGTCGTCTTCCGAAGGTGGGCGAGGCGGCGGGTGAGACGGTGCGAGAGCGAGATCGTGAGCGGCATGAGCTCGTCGGTCTCGTTGCAGGCGAAGCCGATCATCATGCCCTGGTCGCCAGCGCCCATCGTGTCGTACTTGTCCTCGGAGGAGGCCTCGCGGCGCTCGAAGGCGGCGTCCACGCCCTGGGCGATGTCCGGGGACTGGCCCTTGATCGAGGAGATGACGCCGCAGGTGTCGGCGTCGAAGCCGTGGGAGCTATCGGTGTAGCCGATCTCGCGGACGGTGTTTCGGACGATCTCCTCGATCTCCACGTAGCCCTTGGTGGTCACCTCGCCGAAGACCCAGACCGTGCCGGTGGTGGTGGCCGTCTCGCAGGCGACGCGGGAGGCCGGATCCTGCGCGAGCAGCGCGTCCAGGATGGCGTCCGAGACCTGGTCGCAGAGCTTGTCGGGATGCCCTTCGGTCACCGATTCACTGGTGAAGCGCATCATCGGGCTGCTCATGAACGAGGTCGTCATCGGTCCTCCGGTCGCGTGCTCGCGGCTGGTCCTGCGGTCGATCCGGCTGAGGTTAGTGGGTGCCGAGCTCCCACGAGTTGAGGTAGTGCTCCTGCTCCGGCGTGAGGACATCGATGTCGACGCCCATGGCGGCCAGCTTCAGGCGCGCGACTTCGTCGTCGATCTCGCGCGGCACGTCGTAGACCTGCTTCTCGAGGGTCTTGTAGTTGTTCACCATGAACTCGGCGCTCAGGGCCTGGTTGGCGAACGACATGTCCATGACGGAGGCGGGGTGGCCCTCGGCGGCGCCGAGGTTGACCAGGCGGCCCTCCGCGAGGACGACGAGCTTGCGGCCGTCGTTGAGGGTGTACTCCTCCACGTAGGGCTTGAGGGTCTCGCGCGACTCCGCCATGCCGCCCAGGGCGCGGAGGTTGATCTCGGCGTCGAAGTGGCCGGAGTTCGCCATGATCGCGCCGGACTTCATCACCTCGAAGGACGCCACGTCGATGACGTTGATGTCGCCGGTGACGGTGACGAAGACGTCGCCGAGGGGGGCGGCTTCGGCGATCGGCATGACGCGGAAGCCGTCCATGACCGCCTCGAGGGCGCGGAGCGGGTCCACCTCGGTGACGATGACCTGGGCGCCGAGGCCGCGGGCGCGCATCGCGACGCCCTTGCCGCACCAGCCGTAGCCGGCAACGACGAGGTTCTTGCCGGCGAGCAGGAGGTTCGTCGCGCGGATGATGCCGTCGATGGTGGACTGGCCGGTACCGTAGCGGTTGTCGAAGAAGTGCTTCGTGTTCGCCTCGTTGACGGCGACGATCGGGTACTCGAGCTGGCCGGACTTCGCGAGGGCCTTCAGGCGGATGACGCCCGTGGTGGTCTCCTCGGTGCCGCCGACGATGTCGGCGAGGAGCTCGCGACGCTCCTTGTGGAGGACGGCGACGACGTCCGCGCCGTCGTCCATGGTGATCTGCGGGCGGTTGGAGATCGCCTCGGTGATGTGCTCGTAGTAGGTCTCGTTCGACTCGCCCTTGATGGCGAACGTGGGGATGCCGTACTCGATGGCGAGCGCGGCGGCGACGTCGTCCTGGGTCGAGAGCGGGTTCGAGGCGGTGAGGCGCACGTCCGCGCCGCCATCCCGGAGCGCGAGCATGAGGTTCGCGGTCTCACTGGTGACGTGCAGGCAGGCGACGACCCGGATGCCCTTGAGGGGCTGCTCCCTGGCGAAGCGCTCGCGGATCTGGGCGATCACGGGCATCTCTCGCGCCGCCCACTCGATGCGTGCGACGCCGGCGCGGGCCAGGCCCGCGTCTGCGATGTCACCTACGAACTGCGTGGTCATCTACTGTCCTCCGAAGCGTCGCCGCGTACGAGTTCGATTTCAGGGCCGTATGGCCGTCCATGCCGGCGCGCCTGCCACCGGCGCCACCAGGGCCCCAGCCCGACGAGGTCACGACGCTGGAGACGAGCCTCCACCACCGCGCTTCCTCGACGATATCCGAGGCGGGAGTAGGCAGCGACAGCGGGCGCGTTCTCCGGCGCAACCGTCAGCACCACTTCAGTGCAGCCTCGTCCCAGGAGTTCGCGCGTGACCGCGCCCGTTACCAGCGTCGCCAGCCCGCGGTTGCGGTAGGCCGGATGCGTGAAGACGTTTCCGACCACGGCGATCGACTGGTGGGGGGAGACGATGTGCGTCCCGGCGACGGCAACGAGGCGGTCCCCGTCCATGGCGCCGTAGTAGATCGCGCGCTCGATGGTCTCGGCGCCGTAGCGCGAGGGCGCGCCGTCCAGGGCGTAGAGGCTGTTGATCCTCGGCGCGTCGTGGCCGCGGAGGCGGCGCACCTCGCCCGGGACATCGACGAAGCCGAACGCGGTGACGGACATGCGCTCCATGCTGAGCGTGTCTCCCACCTCGTGCGTGCGGGCGATCGCCGCGATGTGCTCGGGTGCGCCCGTCGAGAGGTAGCCGGCGCGGTGTCCGGGGTGGAGCTTCAGGATCGCGTGCACGCCGTCCGGATCGCCGACGGTGACCGTGACGTAGCCGAGGGCGCGCGACTGCATGACCGTCGCGGAACCCCTCGGGCCGTCCGCGGTCCAGAACTCGGTCAGCGGAAGCAGCTCCGGCTCAAGGTGGCCCAGCGCGTAGGCGGAGTAGGCGCGGTCGTCCGACAGCCGGGCCTCGAGGACGCGCGCATCCATCGCCCGCGCGATCCGATAGCCGGTCGCGACGCGCGGAGCGCTGCGTTCGAGGGCTCCATCGGTCATGGGGGTTCCCGCTTCGCGCCGCCCTCCCGGACGGGCGCCTCCGCCACCGGCACACGATACGCCGCAGGCCACGGCGGGACTACCGACGCGGCCTGTTCCTGACGTCTGAATGGTCGTCTCCGGCACGGGCGTAGTTCACCCCGGCGGTGTTTAGCTGAGGTGGATCGGATGCGGGTTCTCAACCTGGCGACAGGATCGCCTGCGAGCGGGGGGTGGTTTCACCCGTTCAGCGAGCGATCTGATCGCTCTTCGCGCGGTTACAGGGGCCGCAGAGGACCTGGACGTTCTCCGGGGCGTTGCCGCCGCCGCGCGCCACCGGGATGACGTGGTCAAACTGGAGCTCCTCCTCCGCGCCGCAGCGGACGCAGCGGCCCTCGTCGCGTGTCCAGACGAAGAGGCGCACGTCGTCCGGGATGCGTTCCCGGCGCGCGCCGGCCACGGCCTCCTCCGAGGCGCGGATCCTGCGCAGGCGCTCGACGCGGGCGTCCTGGCGCCGGAGCCGGTCCCAGGCGAGGAGGGCGATCGCCTCCGCGTCGAGGCCATCGTCGTCCCAGTAGTAGCCGTCCTCCGTGCGCCAGAGCGTGCGGTCGAGGTCCTCCGCGACCAGCGCGGCGCCCTCCGCGGCGACGCCGTCCTCGATGCGCCGCAGATCGCGAACGCTCAGCCGGGCGACCGCCCGCCCTCCGACGACGATCTCGGTGCGCGCGAAGATGCCGAAGCCGCTGCGGCGGAGCTCGACACCGGTGGCCTTGCGGATGGGCATGGGGTGATGCTCCGGAGGAGCGCGTAACCGGTCAAGTAGCTGACGGCACGGAGTGAACTGTCAGAGCCGCCTAAGCGCGTGCGGGCGTAGCATCGCGCGCATGGAGCGGGATCCGTTCGCCGAGATCGCGGAGTTCTACGACCTCGACTTCGAGGACTTCCACGACGATGCGTCCTTCTATGAGCGGCTCGTGGAGTTGCACGGGCAGCGCGTGCTCGAGCTGGGGGTGGGGACGGGGCGGATCGCTGTCCCGCTCGCCGAGGCGGGCGCGAAGGTCACGGGCGTCGACGTCTCCGCGGGGATGCTCGGCGTCGCGCGGGAGCGCGCGGGGTCGCTGCCGATCACCTTCGTCGAGGGCGACATCCGCGCGGTGAAGCTGCGGGGGAAGTTCGACCTCGTGCTTGCGCCGCTGGGGACCCTCCAGCACATGGAGACGCCCTCGGACTTCGTGGCGGCGCTCGAGACGATGGCGCGGCACCTGGCGGAGGGCGGCGTCGCGGTGATCGACGTGGAGTCGCCGGTGCCGGATGACTTCGACCCCTCGCCGCAGCCGCTGATCCAGCACTGGACCAGGCCGTGGCGTGAGGGGCGGGTGACCAAGATCGTCTCCGTCGACGCGATCCCGTCCGAGGGCACCAAGGACGTGACCTGGCACTACGACATCGCGGATGCCGAGGGCGCGCTGCGCCGGGTCACCTCGGTGTTCCCGCTGCGGACGTTCACCTCGCCCGAGATCGAGCTGGGGGCGCGGATCGCCGGGCTGCGGATCGCCGCGCGCTTCGGCGACTATGGCTTCGGGCCGTACTTCGACGGCGCTGAGCGGCTCATCGTGATCCTCCAGCGCGCGGACGACGAGGTCGGCTATGTGTACGGGGACGACGCGATCCCCGGGGATGCGTCCGAGTGAGCGATGCGATCGCTCTCGACGCGATGGGCGGCGACGACGCCCCCGCGGCGACCGTCGACGGCGCGCTCATCGCCGCGTCCGAGGGCATCCCGGTCATCCTCGTCGGCGACTCGGAGGTGCTCGGGCGCGAGCTGAACGCACGCGGCGGCGCGCCGCATGGGCTGCGGATCGTGCACGCGCCCGACGTGGTCGCGATGGGCGACAAGGCGGCGCGCGAGGTGCGCCGGCAGCGTGAGACCTCGCTGTACGTGGGCACCGAGCTCGTGCGCGACGGCGAGGCGGCGGCGCTCGTGACGATGGGGAACACGGGCGCCGCCATGGCGACGGCGCTCATCGTGCTCGGCCGGATCAAGGGCGTCGAGCGTCCGGCGCTTGGCGCGGTCATCCCGACGGTGATCGACCGGCCCGTGATGCTGCTCGATGTCGGCGCGAACGCGGACGCGCGGACGAGCCACCTGGTGCAGTTCGCGCACCTGGGATCGGCGTACATGCGGACCGTGCACGGCGTGCGGGAGCCGCGCGTGGCGCTGCTCTCGATCGGCGAGGAGCCCTCGAAGGGCTCGCAGCTCGTGATCGAGACGCACGAGGCGCTGGCGAAGGACGCCTCCCTGCGCTTCCTCGGGAACATCGAGAGCCGCGACCTGCTCTCGGGCGAAGCGGACGTCGTCGTGACGGACGGGTTCACCGGGAACGTCTGCCTGAAGCTGGCGGAGGGCCTGGTCGCGATGCTGTTCGAGCAGATGCGCTCGGCGGCGCGATCCTCGCTGCGGAGCAAGCTCGGCGGGGCCCTGCTGCTGCCGGCGTTGCGCGGCGTGCGCGGGCGGCTGGACTACCGCGTCTACGGCGCGGTGCCGTTGCTGGGCGTGCAGGGCGGGGTGTTCATCGGCCACGGCCGGAGCGACGGTGCGGCGGTCGCGAGCGCGATGCGGACGGCGCACCAGGCCGCGCAGGGCGGGATGCTCCGCGCGCTGGAGATGTCGGCCGGTGAGTCGCCCTCGCGCGATGCGACGGGCAGCGCCGACTCCGCGTAGCGGGGGACGCTAGTCGAGCGGGAGCGGCGAGGACGCGCCCTCGGTGGCTGGGTCGGCGCCGACGGCTCCGGCGGCGGGGGCGAAGCGCCACCACAGCTTCATCGCGGACCGGAGCGCCACGATCTGCTCGTTCGGGTCGGTCTCGGGCTCGATGCAGTTGCAGAGGTGCTGGTCGAGCACGGCGGCGCCGACGGTGTCGATCGACGAGCGGATCGCCATCAGCTGGGTGACGACGTCTTCGCAGGTGCGGCCTTCCTCGAGCATGCGAGCGATGCCGCGCACCTGGCCCTCGATACGGCGGAGCCGGGTCTGGAGCTGTTCGGCCGACGCCGGGTGGGCGCCGCCGGGGACGTCGGCTGCTGTGGTCATCGGGGCGTCGTTGGGCGCGCTCATGGCTGCCTCCTGGGCGGGGCGCTTCCCGTCGTCGCGGGGCGCCCTCGCGGGCGATCGCGGTCAGTGTACGTGCACGCGTAGGAGAGCGGGCGGCCGTGGTGCGACCGTTTGACATACCCCCACCGGGTATGTACGATGCTACCTGTCGGACGGGAACGATGTCAATGTCAGACATCGCGCTGGTTGATCACCCCGCGGTCGTTCCGGCGATACCATCCGACATCAGACTACAGGCACGAAAGGACCACCTCATGGCCCACCCGACTGACACCTCCGACGCGACCTTCGACAGCGATGTCCTGCAGAGCGACCTTCCGGTGCTCGTGGACTTCTGGGCGCCGTGGTGCGGTCCGTGCCGCATGGTCGCCCCCGTCGTCGAGGAGCTCTCGAACGAGTACGACGGCAAGGTGAAGTTCGTGAAGCTGAACACGGACGACAACCCGATGATCGCGAGCAAGTTCGGCATCCGCTCGATCCCGACGCTGCTCGTGTTCAAGGGTGGCCAGGTGGCGGGTCAGGTCGTCGGCTTCCGCCCGAAGAGCGAGCTGGCGAAGCACCTGGACGCCGCGCTGACGTAGGACTCGCCGGCGGTTTCACCGCGCCGGCCTTCGAGGGCAATCCGACGCCCGCCCGCCTTTCGAGGTGGGCGGGGGGATTGCCCTCGAACGTGTCCGGCGGCCGGCGTCCCGCCGGGCAGCGGCACACAGACTGAGCAGGAGACCGGAAGGCGCACGATGAACAACAACGAGCCGCGCGAGATCGACATCGCCATCATCGGCGGCGGGCCGGCGGGCATGGCCGCCGGGCTGTACGCGGCGCGCGCCCTCCGGAAGACGGTGCTCTTCGAGGGCGGCGTGCTGGGCGGTCAGATTGCGACGAGCGACCGCGTGGAGAACTACCCGGGCTTTCCGGAGGGCGTCGGCGGGTTCGAGCTGGCGATGGCGTTCCACCAGCAGTCGGAGCACCACGGGATGGAGACGGTCTACGCGATGGTCTCCTCGCTGGAGCAGGAGCCGGATGGCCGCTTCCGCCTCGGAACCGAGGGCGCGGGAGAGTTCATCGCGAAGGCGGTGATCGTGACGGCCGGCGCGAACCCGAACAAGCTCGGCGTCCCCGGGGAGATCGAGCTGACCGGCCGCGGCGTCTCCTACTGCGCGACGTGTGACGCGGCGTTCTTCAAGGGCATGGAGGTCGCGGTCGTCGGCGGCGGCGACGCGGCGGTCGAGGAAGCGCTCTTCACGACGCGGTACGCGAGCAAGGTCTACCTGATCCACCGCCGCGATGAGCTGCGGGCGCAGGCGGTCCTGCAGGAGCGGGCGCGTGCCTCGGAGAACCTCGAGTTCATCTGGGACACGGTGGTGGAGGAGATCCACGGCGACACCCAGGCCACGGGCCAGGTGGAGAAGGTGGCGTTGCGCAACCTGAAGACGGGCGAGCGGAGCGAGCTGCCGGTCTCGGCGGTCTTCATCTTCATCGGCCAGACGCCGAACTCGAACCTCCTCGAAGGGAAGGTGGAGCTGGACGCGGGGAAGCACGCGTGCGTGAACGCGTGGATGGAGACGAAGGTGCCGGGCCTGTACGTCGCAGGCGACGTCCGCGCCGACGCGGCCCGCCAGGTGATCTCCTCGGCCGGCGACGGCGCGACCGCGGCGATCCGCGCTGACCACTACATCACGGACCACTTCAGCTAGCGCACCGCGCTCGCTGCGAAGCCAACGGGCCGCCTCGTCGAGGCGGCCCGTTCGCGTTGTGCTGACCTGAGGCGTTACCGCGGACCGAGCACGGGGGCGCCGCCCGGGTTCGCGGACGGCTCTTTGAGCTCGACGAAGATGACGTGGGTCGGGGTGTCGCCGATGTTCTCGCCGACGTGCTCCTGCGCATCGAGCCACTGGACCCGCTCGGCCTCGAGCTCGACGTCCGTGGTCTGTTCGCCGGCGGTGATTCGTCGCCGGAAGCCGCTCAGCGTGACCATCACGCTGTCCGGGTGCTCGTGGGGTGTCGTCGTCGCTCCCGGCCTGTCCGTGTACTCGAGCACCCTCACCCCGTCGTTTTCGAGGACGACGCGGTACTTGTATGGATCGGTGGTCGTGGGATCCATTTCACCTCGCTCGCTCGCGCGGGCCGGCCCCGCCTCCCCGTGGAGCATCGTCCCCCGGACTACTCCCCGTCCCTCGGCTGACTCATGGCAACACCGCTCGCGCCGGGTCGAGGAGCGCGTGCACATCGGGGCGGGGGATGGGGGCGCCGGGGCCGCCGAGCTCGGCGGGGGTGAGGTCTGAGGCAGAGATGAGGGCGTCGGTGGCGTCGAGGATGGCGGTGAGGGCGTCGGCGTAGGAGCCGGGGTGGGTGAACATCGCGGCCCAGAAGGCGAAGCGGGCGTCCGGGGGGAGCGGGAGGCGGCGGTAGGCGGAGCCGCCGAGGTTGGCGAGGCCGCTCTTGTGGAGGTACTGGACGACGGCGCGGTAGGCGTCGTCGGCGCGCCAGTAGGCTTCGAGGTCGTTGTCGAGCATGACGGCCCGTGCGGTGGTGGGGCGGGCGAGGGCGCACGACCCGCAGTCGGAGACCTGCATCGCAGTGCGATCGGCGGCGGCGTCCGGGTGGGCGCTCCAGTCGGCGTGGCGCTGGAACGGGAAGCCCCGGCAGGCCTCGGGGCGTCCGGCGTGGGCGTTGCAGAGGCCGGCGACCAGGTTGCCCTCGGCGTCGCGGGTCTCGCCGTAGAAGACGCAGGCGGTGCGGGTCTCCTCGTAGGGCCGGGTGGCGAGCCACCCGCCGAGGATGCCGTAGCCGTCCCACTCCAGCGTGAAGAGCCCATCGTCGAGGAGCGCCCGCGCGGGGCGGTCGAGCGCCCGGGCGAGGCGGTGCACGTCGTACGGGCGGAGAGGGATGTCCTTGTCCGTGCAGCAGTTCCAGCCGCGGCCCGAGCAGCCCCACGAGAGGGGGCTGTCGAGGGGGATGAAGGTGCGGCTGATGCCGCGGCCCGGCGAGGAGGACGGTGAGGACGACGGCTCGGTCGCGGTCATCCTCGGATGGTCTCACTCGCGGGAAGCGGCCGGGCACTCCGCCGGGCTGGCCGCGGGGCCTGCGCGAGCGGATGGGTCGCGTTACTGGATGCGTTCGGCGCGGACGACCAGGCGGTCCGTGTACGAGGCGGTGGAGGTGTCGAATTCGCCGCCGCAGGTGTAGAGGGTGATCGAGTCGACGGGGACGTTCGAGGTGAAGTACTGGCTCCAGTCCACCTCGCCGTAGGCGGGGACCTGCTCCACCCAGACAACCGCGTACCGGAGCGTCTGACCGGCGTAGTCCACCTCGATGATGCTCCCGGCGCCGAGCTGGTCGAGCGCCCAGAAGACGGCAGGGCCGCGGTAGTGGTCGTCCGCGTAGGCGACGTAGCGGTTGAGGTCCACGTGGGCGCCGAAGACGGCGTTGCCGCCCTCGCCGGGGAAGCCGCCGAGGCCGGCCCAGCCGCTGAGGTCGTAGTAGGCGACATCGACGGGCCCGAAGGGCTCCGGCATGACGGAGCCGTCCACGATCCAGCGACCGACGGGCGCGTTCACGTTGATGGCCGGGATGCGGAGACGGGCGAAGTCCGTGTTCGGCGGGTCGCCGTGGTCGGTGGTGAACTCCTCGACGGAGTCCGCAACGGGGATGGGGGTGCCGTCGTCGCCGACCTCGTGGATCTGGCGGCCGACGGTGACGGTGTCGGGCGACTGGCCTTCCTCGGCGTTGCCCTGGCCGAGGAAGCGGAAGCCTGAGCCGCCGGAGCCGGCGGTGGCGATGAGGACGACCGCCAACAGGGCGACCACGGCGATGCCGCCCCAGATGAAGAGCTGGATACGTCGACTGGAGTCCGAGAGGTCCGCCAAGGGTGTCCGCGCCAGAACTACCCCGCCGCCTGGGTCCTCCCAGCGTAGATCGGCGATCCGTTAGACGCTGGGGGTGGGTGTGATCGGGATCGCAACGAAGCGCTAAGCGTCGGCGTCGTGCGGTTCCCGGCGGTAGGCGTTTCGGGGCGGCAGCTTCATCTGGCGGCGGAGGAGCGCGTCCACGACGCGGTCCGGGAGGAATCGCTTGGCGAAGATCGCCGCCTGCGCGTCGCGGCCGACGACGTAGCGGGCGTGGGGGCGAGACGCCATGAGCGCCTCGGCGACGGTCTCGGCGACGCGCTCCGCGGGGATGCCGCGGCGGCCCTGGCGCTCGATCGAGCCGAGGCCGGCGCGGATCTCGGCGGCGTACAGGCGACGGCCCTCCTCGGGCAGGGCGTCGACGGTCTCCTGCGCGAGGTCGTAGCCCTTCTCCCAGATGGGGGTGTCGATGGAACCGGGCTCGATGATCGCGACAGCGAGCCCCCATGGGGCCAGCTCCTGGCGGAGGGCGTCGCTGAAGGCACGCAGGGCGTGCTTCGAGGCGGTGTAGGGGCCATAGAACGGTGTCCCCAGCCAGCCGGCCATCGACGACATGTTCACGATGCGGCCGTTGCGCTTCCGAAGGAGCGGGAGCATCGCCTGGGTGACGGCGATGTGGCCGAAGACGTTGACCTCGAACTGCCGGCGGATGCGGTCGAGTTCGATGAACTCGAGGGGGCCGGTCATGGCGATGCCGGCGTTGTTCACGAGGCCGTCCAGCCCGAGGGGGGCGATCTCCTCCGCTTGTCGGGCCGCCTGGGCGACGGAGTCGGCGACGGTGATGTCGACGGCGACGGGGACGAGGCGGTCGGACGCCTCGGCGCGGAGAGACTCCGCGTCCTCCTCCCGGCGGACCCCGGCGAGGACGCGATAGCCGAGGCCGTCGAGGTGGATCGCGGTGGCACGCCCGATGCCGGTCGAAGCGCCGGTGATGAGGACGGTGCCGCGGATCGCGCCCGGGCGGGCGGCATCGGTGGCCATCAGTCGCGCACGACCTTGCGAGAGGCGAAACGCCAGACGCCGTCCGCGCGGCGGAGCGTGTCGACGTAGCGGCCCTCGGAGAGCAGCTCGCTGCCCTTCCAGAGCTGGAGGTAGCAGGTGGCACGCGCGTCGTCGGCGTCGCCCTCGATGACCAGGTTGTTGTTCCAGTGGCGGACGCCGGCCATGCGCTCCCGGAAGCCGCGGGCGAAGGCGGTCAGCTGCTCGAGGCCGGCGTGGACCTCGCCGCGCGACTCGAAGGTGCCGTCAGGGGCGAAGGTGGCAGCCCAGTCCTCGGGCGTACCGAAGTCGATGGCGTGGTTGTAGCGAGCGAGGAGCTCCTGGATGGCGAGCCGGTCGTCCGTGGTGAGTGGCATGGCGCCCCCTTCGCGTCCCTCGTTCGACGGTACCACGCAAGGGATGGGGGCTCGGACTGGCGGCGGCGGAGGGCGTCCTAGCTGACGACGAGCCGGAGGTTGGCGCGGCTGTGCTGCGACTGGCCGCGGCCCTCGAGGATGCGGAGCTCGGGACGGGTGCAGCAGTCCGTGGCCTGCGGCTCGCCGGTGGCCGCGGCACGGACGATGGCGGAGAGAAGCGCGGCGGTCTCGCGGGCGTGGAGCGCATCATCCGCGAAGGCGACGCGGTGCGCCTCGACCGCCCAGTGGTCGCGCCACTCGGGCGGGTACTGGGTGCGTTCGCCGGCGCGCGAGGTGTAGGCAAGCGTGGCCTCGTGCTCGGCGATGCGGAGCTCGAACGCACCACCGACGGCGTCGCCGACGATGCGGACGTAGGAACGCGGGGCGTGGCGGACGCGCAGGTGGATCTGCACACGGTCGCCGAGGACGCTTGCGTCCACGGCGCGCAGGAGGCTCGCCGTGTCGCCCGTCCACGTCGACGCTCGGACGAGCCCGTGCTTCTCCGGCGCGAGCCGGAGCGCGTGGGCGATCGCCGCGCCGAGCAGGCGCTCGGTCTCGGCGGGACCCTCCACCGTGAGGTCGAGGTAGCGGGGCGCCCATTCGGGATCCGTCGTCACGAGCCGGACGAGGTCGCTGATGCCGGCGTCGTGGGCTTCCGGGCGGACGACCGCGAGGCGGACGCCATGCGTGCGCGTGGCGTCCACGGCTGCCTCGATCGTCTCAATGTCGACGGCGCAGGGGAGGACCAGGAGGTCCGCGCCTCGCGCGGCCGCCATCCTCGGCGCCTCGGGGCCGGGCACGCCGACGAGGACGGCGTCGTACTCGGCGGCGGCGAGGAACTGGCGTACCTGCTGATGGCAGGCGAGGCCCGTGTCGCGTCGTGCGCGGACGAGCGCGGCGCCGGACGCGTCCGCGATGCCGACGGCGCGGTAGGCGCCGGCCGCCTGGAGGGCCGCGACGGCGTCGGCGGCCTCGGGGCTCCAGCCGACGACGGCGAGCGTGGCGGTGCGGGCGGGTGAGGTGGTGGGTGTGTTCACGGCCCGCAGGCTACGGCGGCGCGTGCCGCTTCCCGATCGGGGATCACCCGCACTTCGGGAAGCGGAGGCCCTCGGTCCGGGGGTGGCAAGCCCGAGTTCCCCGTGCGCGTCAGGGTTACCCCTTAAGGGGACGGAGCACCTGCCGATGATGCAGGTGGAGCAACTCGCGGATCCGGAGCCGCGTGCCGCTTCGCCTATGCCGACAGGGATGTCGGGAAATCACGGCTGAGGAGGCCAACGAACATGGCAATGATCATCAACACGAACGTGGCGGCCCTGAACGCTCAGCGGAACCTGAGCAACACGAGCGCCACGATGGGCAAGACCCTGGAGAAGCTGTCTTCGGGCCTGCGCATCAACCGCGCGGCGGACGACGCCGCCGGCCTCGCGATCAGCGAGAAGATGCGCGCGCAGGTGCGCGGCATGCAGCAGGGCCAGCGGAACGCCCAGGACGGCGTCTCGATGCTCCAGACCGCTGAAGGCGCCCTCAACGAGGTGCACACGATCCTCCAGCGCGTCCGCGAGCTGTCCGTCCAGGCGGGCAACTCGACCCTCTCGTCGTCCGACCGCACCGCGATCGGCGAGGAGATGGTGGCCCTCAAGTCTGAGATCGACAACATCGCCCAGCGCACGCGGTTCAACGGGCTGAACCTGCTGAACGGCTCGCTGGCGGTGACGCTGGACGCGGGCACGTCGACGGCTGACACGGCGACCGCGACGGCCAACGGCGCCACGGTCTCGGTGGCGAGCATCGACGTCGGCAACGCCGACGCCAGCTCGACGTACAGCCTGTCGAACTCGGGCGCGGTCCTGACCGCCTCGGTGACGGCCTCCGGCTTCACCCGGTCCGAGACCTTCACGGTCCAGGACATGGGCGCGAACGGTACGCAGGACGTCATCTTCGAGGAGCTGGGCGTCACGCTCTCGCTGTCGCACGACGCGAACGCCGGCAACGTGACTGGTGCTGGCATCGCGACGGGCCTCAACGGCACGACCGTGGTGACCACCGCCTCGTCCTCGGCCTCGTTCCGTGTCGGCTCGGAGGTCGGTGACGACATCACCCTGTCGTTCACGGACATGCGTTCGACCGCGCTGGGCAACGCCTCCAAGCTGTCGACGCTGATCGCGGACAACTCGGCCGTCTCGACGACCACGAAGGCTGACACGCTGCTGGCGTCCGTGGACACGGCGATCGGGCAGGTCTCGACCTTCCGCGCCGTGCTCGGCGCCCGCCAGAACCAGCTGGAGACGGCGATCAACTCGCTCGGCGTCTCGGTGGAGAACCTGTCGGCGTCCGAGTCCCGCATCCGCGACGCGGACATCGCGGCCGTCTCCTCGGAGATGGTCACGCGGCAGATCATGCAGCAGGCCGGTGTGTCGGTGCTCGCGCAGGCGAACTCCGCCCCGCAGTCCGTCCTGTCGCTGCTCGGCTAGTTCCCGACGGCCGGCCGGGGGCCCGAACGGGCTACGGCAGGCTGGGACGACCGGAGGGCCCCCGCGCGAGCGGGGGCCTTCTGGTGTCCGAGGACCAGCCGGCGCGAGCGAGTGTGGGTGAACCCCGATGTGCGCGCGGGCGGCGGGCGAACAGACTGTCCTCGATCGCCGTGTTCGCAGCGCTCGGAGTCCGCGCATGACCACGCTCACCCGCGTCCAGGAGCAGTACGAGGTACTGCCTTATCCCCACCGCGATCCGGAGCGGGAGCTGGAGCGGCTGCTCCAGACGACTCTGAGCGAGCTGCCTCGGATCCAGGCCCTCGCGTGGGGCCACCCGCGCGACCTCTCGACGCTGCGGGTGCTCGACGCCGGGTGCGGGACGGGCGACAACACCGTGTTCCTGGCGCACCAGCTGCGTGGCACGGGCGCGGAGATCGTCGCACTCGACTTCTCGAAGACCTCGCTGGACATCAACCGCGCGCGGCTGGCGAAGCGCGGGCTGGAGAACGTCCGTCACGTGCTCGCGCCGATCGAGGAGGCGCCTACGCTGGACCTCGGGGAGTTCGACTTCATCGTCTGCTCGGGGGTGCTGCACCACCTCGCGTCGCCGCTGGCCGGGCTCGCCGCGCTGCGCTCGATGCTCAAGCCGGACGGGCTCATGGGGATCATGGTCTACGCCCGCTACGGGCGTGAGCCCGTCTACCTGATGCAGTCGCTGCTGCGACGCCTCGCACCGCCGGAGCTCGAGCCGGAGAAGCGGCTGCGGATCCTCAAGCGGACGATCGAGGGACTCCCCCGGCAGGGCCGGACGGTGCGAGGGCTCCTGGAATCGCCGCTGATCCTCAGCGAGATCACGCGCAGCGACGCCGGGGCGTACGACCTCCTCCTGCACACGCAGGACCGCCCGTACACGGTGCCCGAGCTGCACGAGTGGATGGACGACGCGGGGATGCGGCTGGTGGAGTGGTCCGTGCCGCGGGCGTACGAGCCGACGACCTATCTGCAGGGCGTCGGCCTGAGCCACCTCGACGCGCGGGAGCGGGCGGCGACGGCGGAGCTGATGCACGGCGGGATGATGAAGCACGAGTTCTGGTGTGAGCGAGACGACGCGCCGGCACGGCCGTCGGTCGCGTCGGACGACCCGGAGGCGGTGCCGGCGTGGATGAGCCTGGACTTCCCGGAGACGGTCCGCGGCGCCCTTGGGCGGAAGGACCTGGGGCCGGAGCTGGGGTGCACGTTCGGGCCGGAGCGCGACGTGGTCGTGCCGGCGGACGCGCTCGGGCGGCACTTCCTGCGGTCCGTGGACGGGACGGCGACGGTGCGCAAGATCCTCGACGGCGCCGCCTCGATCGCCGGGACGGTGCCCGCGCCGCGCATCCGCGCGCGCTGGGTGGAGTTCGCGGACGCGTTCCGCGCGGTGGGCGGCCTCGCGCTGTACCCCGGGGCATAGCATCGACGCCCTAGCGGGGCGCTGGGCGACGGCGCCGAGCCGCGGCTACTGCAGGCGGTCGAGGAGGATCGCGGCGGTCCCGAGGAACGCGAGAAAGCCGCAGATGTCGGTGGCGGTGGTGAGCCAGATGCCGCCGGAGAGCGCGGGGTCCTGCTTCAGGCGGCTGAGCGCCATCGGGATGAGCACCCCGAAGATGGTGCCGATCAGTACGTTCGCGACCAGCCCGACGAACACGACGAGCCCGAGCCAGCCGTTCCCCTGCCAGGCCCATGCCACCGCTCCGACCAGGAGCCCGGACGCGACGCCCATGAGGATGCCCACGACCGCTTCGTGACGGACGAGCTGGACAGTGTCGCGCGTCCCGATGCGGTCGATCGCGAGCGAGCGCACCACGATGGTGAGCGTCTGGATGCCGGCGTTGCCGCCGTGTCCCCCGATCACGGGGAGGAACGCCGCGAGGATCGCGACCTGGGCGAGGGTGCTCTCGAAGAACGCGACGACCCAGGCGGCGGCCATGACGGTGACGAGGTTCACGGTGAGCCACGGCATCCGGTTGCGCACGGAGGACCAGATCCCGCGGAGGTCTTCATCCTCGTGGACGAGGGCGAGGCGGTAGAGGTCCTCGGTGGCTTCTTCCTGGAGGACGTCGAAGAGGTCGTCGCTGGTGATGGTGCCGAGCAGATGGCCGTGCTGGTCGACGACGGGGAGCGCGAGGAGGTTGTGACGCTGGAGGACGCGCGCGGCCTCCTCCTGGTCCTCGTTCGCCTCGATCGTGATGAGGTCCGCGGTCATGACCTCTGTGACGAGGCTGCCGGGGGGCGCGGTGATCAGGGCGCGGACGTTGAGGACGCCCTCCAGGGTGCGGTCCGGGCGGGTGACGTACAGGTAGAAGGGCTTGGAGGCGTCCGCCTGCGAGGTGCGGAGCTGCTCGATTGCCTGGCCGGCGGTGAGCTCCGGGAGCACGGTGATGACCTGTCCGGTCATACGTCCGCCGGCGGTGTCGTCCGGGTACGTGAGGAGCTGCTCGAGCTCCTCGCGGCGCTCGTCGGAGAGGCCCTCCATGACCTGGGCGGCGGTCTCGTCGTCCAGGTCGTGGACGAGGTCGGTGGCGATGTCGTCCGGGACGGCGGCGATGGTCTCCGCGAGCGTGTCCGGCTCGAGGAGGCGCACGATCTCGCTTCGCGTGGAGGAGGCCGTGTACTCCATCGCGCCGGAGATCGTCTCGACGTCCAGGCCTGGGACGATCTCGCCGAGGTCGTCAGCGGAGAGGTGCTCGAGGACCTCGGCGGCGTCGGGGGCGCGGAGGTCGGCGACGAGCGCGACGGCACCCTCGGTGTCGTCGTCACGCAGGAGGTCGATGACCTGCTCGACGGGGTCGGCGGCCTCGACCTGGTGCTCCGCGATCAGCTCGGCTCGGTCATCCATGACACCGATTGTCACACACCGTCAGTTGATGACGGTTTCGTGAGCGTGAAGCCGGTAGCGGGAGCGACCGCGCGGAGGCCGCCCGAGGCCGTCAGTTGAGCGTCGCGAGCCACTCCCGAGCACGCACCTTCGCCTCCGGGCACTCCGGGAAGATGCTGTGGCCGATCTCCGGGAAGATCTGAAGCTGCGAGCCGGGGATGAGCCGCGACATGATCACGGAGCCGCCGGGCGGCGTCTGCGGGTCCTTGCTGCCGACGAGGATGAGCGTCGGCGCGTGCACCCGCTTGAGGTCCTCGTCCATGTTGTACTTCGAGACGGCACGGCGGGCGGCGGCGAGGTGGGGGTTCGTGGCCTCGATCTCATCCGCCTGGCGCAGCCATGCGGCCTCGAGCGCCGCGCCGACGCGGCTCGATGTCGAGAGCAGGAGGAGCGCCTCCACGCGCTGGGGGTAGTCGATCACGAAGCGCTGGGAGATCGCTCCGCCCATGGAGTGCCCCGCGATGATCGCGGAGGGGATGCCCAGCGCCTCCATCAGGCCGTCAAGGTCGGTCGCCCAGTCCCGGAGGGAGACGGGGCCGTCGATGCCCTGCGACTCGCCCATGCCGCGGACGGAGTAGATGACGTGCCGGAAGCCGGGGAACTCCGGAAGGTGCTGTTTCCAGGTCTCGAGGCTGGAGCCAATGCCGTGGGTCCAGACGATGGTGCGATCACCCTCGCCGTGGATCTCGTAGTGGACGCTCCGCCCCTTCACGTCGATGGTCGCCATGTGGGCCTCCTCCCGGGGCGCCCGTCACTCTGACGTTCGGGCGCGGCGGGAGTATACGCGCCGGGGCGAGGGCTGCCGCGTGCTACGATGCCGCCGCTTCTGGATAGGGGCTCGGGTGGCGGACGAGATCGACCCTCGCCGGTTCCGTGACGTGATGGGCCGGTTCGCGACCGGCGTGACGATCGTGACGATCGCGCACGAGGGTCAGTTGCGCGGCATGACCGCCAACTCCTTCTCATCGGTCTCGCTCGACCCCGCGATGCTCCTCGTGTGCATCGACGAGCACGCCTCCATCTACCCGCTGTTCGAGCATGCCTCCGCGTTCGCGGTGAACATCCTGACGTCCGACCAGGCCCCGGTGTCCCAGCTCTTCGCCGCGAAGGGCGAGCGGGCCGAGGTGATGAACGGGCATCCGTTCACGCTCGGGCCGCTGGGCTCCCCGATCCTGGACGGCGTGCTGGCGTGGACCGAGTGCCGGATCGAGCATCGGTACGCCGGCGGCGACCACCTGATCGTGGTCGGACGCGTCCAGGAGATGGAGATCGCGCGGCCGGACGCCTCGCCGCTGGTCTACTTCGCCGGGCAATACCGCGCCCTCGGCGAGCCGATGCCCCGCCCCTAGTCCGCACCGTCTCCTCGTCGTCGGGTCGATCGCGGGTTTCCCCGGATGGGGAACGCCGCGCGCCTGCCGATAGGCTCGACGGACGCGAGGGAGTGCCTCGTGCAGGGGTGCGTCCATGGGTGCCATCGAGGGCATCACACCGATCGTCGCGACGCAGCAGGTGAGCGCCGTCGGCGCGGCCGGGGCGGCGCGTGCCGTCGGAGCCGCGACGAGCGGCGGCGAGGCGTTCGACGCCGTGCTGTCGCGGCATCTCTCGCAGCCCCGGTCTGACATCGCCGCGATCCGCTCCGAGATCGCCGCGATCCGCTCCGGGGCCGGGTTCTCGTTGCGGGCTCCGTCCGCCGGGGGCGGGGACGAGGGCTCGGCGTCCATCTCAACGGCCGGGTTCGCCTCGATCCCCGGGTGGCTGGACGCGCAGCTCGCGGCGCAAGCGACGGGCGATACGGTCGACCCGTACGGGTGGCGCGGGGCGAGCCGCGAGATCGCGGAGCGGATCATCGGTCCGGGCTATGGCGCGCTCTTCGAGCGTCAGATCGACCAGGAGTCGGGCTTCAACCCGGACGTGGTCTACGGGGTGCGGGTCTCGACCGCCGGCGCGGAGGGCATCGCGCAGCTGATGCCGCAGTACTACCCGAACGTGAACCGCACAGATCCGATCTCCGGCCTGACCGCGGGCGCCGAGACGATGCGCCACTACCTGAACGCCTGGGACGGCGACGTGCGCAAGGCGCTGGCTTCCTACAACGCGGGCCTGGGGCGGGTGCAGTCGCTGGTGAACGCGCACGGCGCGAACTGGGAGGCCGGTCTCCCGGCCGAGACGCGTTCCTACCTCGCGGCGATCCTGGGTGACGCGGCGCCGGTCTACACCGGCGGCAGCTCGTCCTCGAGCGCCGTGTTCGGCGGGCGGGGCGCGGGCGGCGTGCTGACGGCCCCGCTGGCGGGTGCGGTCGAGAAGCGCGAGGGCACGCTGAGCGTCGACTACTTCGGGGCGGCGGGGGCCGCGGTGCAGAGCCCGACGGACGGCGTGGTCGTCGAGGCATCCCCCGGGCGGTTGGTGCTGGACCACGGCAACGGCTGGCGGACGGTGCTGGAGGGCGTCTCGCCCGAGGTGGGCGTCGGCGCGAGCGTGAAGCGGAGCCAGGCGATCGGCGCGCTCGGGAGCGGCGGGCAGCTGCGGCTGGGCGTGACGGTGAACGGCCAGGCGGTGAACCCGGCGCCGTACCTGTTGCAGGACGTCTAGGGACGCCGGGTCGCGCCCGCACCATTCGCGGTTGAAAGCGCCCGGGTGCTACGATTTCGTTTCCTGATGAGGTGCACCGTGGTGGGTGTGGCCTAGCGGTTAGGGCGTCAGGTTGTGGCCCTGAAGATCGGGGGTTCGAATCCCCTCACCCACCCCATTCCTCTCCTGCACCGATCGCGTCCTCTGACGCTCTGACGAAGCCTCCCGATGTTACGATTCGCGCCCACCGCAGGCGGAAGGGCGTCGGCATGGCTCGCAGTTCTCGCTGGCCCGGGCGGCTCGCCGGGCTGATTGGCGTCGCGCTGGCCGCGACCTTCCTCGTCGCCTGCGATGGCGAGGAGGAGGCGCCGCCGCCGTCCGGGGCGACGCTGGCCGAGCGCTGGATCCGCGCCGGCGAAGAGAACACCGCCGCCGTCTCCGTGTACGAGCGCGCGCTGCCCCCGTACCTCGTCGATCTGCTGAACCCGGACGCGGACGCGGACACGCCGCCGGAGGACCTCATCGCCTTCCCGGTGCACCCGGAGGGGAATCTGCTGGGCTCGTACGTCCTCCGCCGCGCGGATGGCTCGCAGGTCGCGTGGCTGTTCTACGACGTGCCGGCGACGACGATGGGGGACGTCATCGACACGGTGAGCTCGCAGCTGGACGAGACGCCCTGGCAGGTGCTGTCGCAGTCCGGGAGCCGCTCCAACCGCCTGATCTCGTTCGAGAGCACGCGGAACGAGGACATCACCGGGAACGCGATCGCGGAGCGCACGCCGGGCTCGGCGGACTTCACGGTGGTGGTCGAGCGCGGCGAGGAAGAGGTCACGCTGACGATCCCGCGGGGCGCGGTGGTCCCGCTGATCGAGGCGACGTTCAACAACTCGCTCGTGGTTCAGGACGTCTTCCCCGGGTTCGCCCGCGCGGCGGGGCTGCAGGAGGACGACCAGGTCATCCGCGTGGGCGAGACCGAAGTGACCACGCCGGAGGGTCTCCAGCGCGCGCTGGAAGGGCTGGCGTCGGAGCCGGGCACGATCTCGCTCCTGTACCTCATCCAGTTCGCGCCGCCGCTACAGGTGGAGACGCCGCCGTTCGTGCCGGCGAGCGGACTGTCCCTGCCGTCCGACTTCCCGGCGCGGGACGCCTGGGCGGCCTTCGACCTCGACAGCTTCGAGGCCGCGCAGGACCCGACGGGGGAGTACTACTTCGCGGCGCTGTTCACGCTGGACACGCCGTCCACGGCGGCGACGCAGGTGCGGGACGCCCTGGAGGCCGCCGGGTGGGAGATCACCGCCGACGAAGCGGCCGGATTCGGCACGACGCTGGAGTTCGCCCACGAGGGCGATGAGCTGGTGGGGTTCGCGTCGATCGACGAGTCCGGGCTGGACGACTCGCTCACGCAGATCCTGGTGCAGATCCAGCCGGCCTCGTCCTTCGGCCCCTAAGGCTTCGGCCTGTCCGGGCTCTGGCCTGTCCGGAGCGCCTCGCGCCCTCGCCCGAATCTTGCGGGGAATCGCCCGGCCTCCTTAGTGGCGTTCCCTGATCGGCCTCCCCGGCGCCGTCGCGATGATGTTCGTGACGGAGATGGCGCGGGGGCGCCGTCCCGTACGCGTGGCAGGGACGCCGCGCGGGCATCGGTACAGGAGGCCACTCATGTCTTTGCAGATCAACACGAACGTTGCCGCGCTGAACGCCCAGCGGAACCTGGGCCGCACGAACCGCACGCTGGGCGGGCTCTTCGAGCAGCTCTCCAGCGGCATGCGCGTGAACCGCGCAGCCGATGACGCCGCCGGGCTCGCGATCTCGGAGAAGATGCGCGCCCAGATCCGCGGCATGCGGCAGGGCCAGCGCAACGCGCAGGACGGCATCTCGATGCTCCAGACCGCCGAGGGCGCGCTGGGCGAGGTGCACGGGATCCTGCAGCGCGTCCGCGAGCTGGCCATCCAGGCCGGCAACACCACGCTCTCCGCGAGCGACCGTGCCGCCATCGGCGAGGAGATGCTCGCCCTGCGGTCCGAGGTGGACAACATCTCCAACCGCACCCGCTTCAACGGCCAGCAGCTGCTGACCGGCGCGCTCGCGGTCACCCTCAATGCCGGCGCCTCGTCCGCCGACACCGTCACCGCGACGGCCAACGGCGCGACGGTGTCCGTCGCCAGCATCGACGTCTCGAACGCCGAGTCGTCCTCTACCTACAGCCTCACGAACGCCGGCGCGGTCCTCACGGCTTCCGTGACGGTCTCGGGCTACACGCGCTCGGAGACGTTCACGGTGCAGGACATGGGCGCGAACGCCACGCAGGCGATCACGTTCGAGCAGCTGGGCGTGACCCTGAACCTGGCGCACGACGCGAACGCCGGCAACGTGACCGGCGCGACGATCGCGACGGCGTTCAACGCCACCAACGCCGTCACCACCGCCAGCAGCAGCGCGATCTTCCGCGTGGGCGCCGAGGTCGGCGACGACGTGGCGCTGTCCTTCCAGGACATGCGGTCGTCCGCGCTCGGCTCGGTGGGCAACAAGCTGGACGCGATCATCGCGGACAACTCGGCGGTCTCGACCTCGGCGAAGGCGGACACGATCGTCACGTCGATCGACGAGGCGATCGAGCAGGTCTCGACCTTCCGGGCGCAGCTCGGCGCGGCGCAGAACCAGATGGAGACGGCGGTGAACTCGCTGGCCGTGTCGGTGGAGAACCTGTCGGCGTCCGAGTCCCGTATCCGCGACGCGGACATCGCGCAGGTGTCCTCCGAGCTGGTGGCGAAGCAGATCATGCAGCAGGCGGGCGTGTCGGTCCTCTCGCAGGCCAACACGGCGCCGCAGGCGGTGCTCTCGCTGCTCCAGCAGTAACGCCAGACGCTTCTGCGGAGCAGGATGCTCCGTTCCGGTGCCGCGGGGCGGTCCTCCAGGGGACCGTCCCGCACCGGCGTCTCCTGGAGGGCGCGCGTCCCGCCTCTCGCCCGCCTCGCCGCGTCTCCTCGGAAGGGTGTTTCCCCGCCGCGATCAGGGTTCGCCCCGCTACAGGCGGCTGGGGTCGCGACCGATGATTCCCGTACAGGGAGCGGTGCGCCATGGCGGACGTACGTGTCGACCGGCCCGTGCCGATCTCCCCGGTGGGCGTCCCCGGTGCTTCCGAGGAACGTCGACGCGAGGGAGGCGGACGAGGGCAGCAGCAACCGCCGGAGCAACGGCCCGGCGGCCGTGAAGAACTGGCGGTCGCCCTGGGCGAGCCAGGGCGGTCGCTGCGCGCGGAGCTGGAGCAGGACGCGGATGGCGCGCTGCTGGTGCGCGTGGTGGACCGGAACCGCGGCGAAGTGGTCGCGGTGCTGAGCCCGGACGAGCTCCGGGCACTGGCGGATCAGACCGGGCTGCCGTCCGGGCTGCTCTTCCAGGCACGCTCGTGACGCGGGTCGCGTCGCGGACGACATTCGAGCTGGGGGTCACCTCGAGATGGTGAGTGGGAGCAGCGGTCGGATCACGTTCGGGGGCCTGGCCTCAGGCATCGACACGAACACGATCATCGAGCAGCTCATCCAGATTGAGCGCCGCCCGATCACGCTCGCCGAGAACCGCCTCTTCGAGGTCCAGCAGAAGACCAGCGCCTTCGGCTCCGTGGCGAGCGCCCTCAGCTCCCTGCTGGAGCGGGCGCAGACCCTGAACAACGCCGACACCTACCGGGCGCGCGGCACCTCGGTGCTCGCGAAGGAGGTGGACGCGAACAAGGTGCAGGCGAGCGCCACCTCCGGCGCCGCGGTGGGGGCGTACACGTTCAACGTCACCCAGATCGCGACGCAGACCGTGACGACCAGCGACGAGGCGGTGGGCGCCGCGGTCGACGCCGACGCAGCGATGGACGTGGCCGGCTTCGGCACGCCCCTGGTCACCGGAACGTTCTCGATCAACGGCACGGTGTTCACCATCGATGCCGCGACTGCGCGCACGGCGGCCAGCGCTGCCTCCGTGGGCGCGGGGTTCGATGCGACCCAGACGCTCGAGAACGCCGGGCTCGACATCGTCCCGACAGCGGGGTCGTTCACGATCAACGGCGTGAACATCAACTTCGACCCGACCACCGACAAGATCAGCGACGTCATCGGCTACATCAACAGCTCCTCGGCCGGCGTCACCGCGTCCTTCGACGAGGGCACGCAGGTCTTCACCCTCACGCACGACACGCTCGGATCGGGCACGACGATCACGATGGCGGACGGGACCGGGAACTTCCTGGAGGCGATGAAGCTCCTCGACTCGGGCGGGGGGACGATCGCGGCGGAGAGCGCCGGCACGGACGTGATGTCCCTGAACGACGTCATCGACGACATCAACAACGCCGGCATCGGCGTGACGGCATCGCTGGTCCAGGACGGGGACGGACGCGACAACCTCCTCCAGCTGACCTCCGCTTCGACGATCCAGCTGGGGAGCGGCGGCGACTCCTCGAACTTCCTCTCGGTGACGAGCCTGCTCCAGTCGCCGCCGGGGACCACGCGGACGAGCCAGCGCGGGCTAGGCGGGGTCTCGCGGACGGACAACCTCTCCGACGCCCGCCTCGCGACGACGCTGTCCGGCGCCTCCGGGTCGTTCAAGGTGAACGGCGTCGAGATCGCGTGGGACGCGGAAGCGGACTCGCTGACGAACCTCCTGACGCGCATCAACAACTCGGACGCCGGCGTGACCGTCACGTACGACGCCTTCACGGACAAGCTGAAGGTGACGAACGACGACTCCGGCGCGCTCGCGATCTCCTTCGAAGACGTCACCGGGAACATGGCGGAAGCGCTGGGCTTCACGACCGGCGACACGACGATGGGCCAGAACGCGGCCTACTCGATCGACGGCGGCCCGACCCGATACTCGACGTCCAACACGATCACGGACGCGATCGACGGTGTGACGCTGACCGTCAACGACACGACGACCGAGGCGGTCAAGGTCAACATCAACCAGGCGAACAACAACACGATCTCCTCGGTCGATGCGTTCGTCACGCAGTTCAACAAGACGCTCGACACGCTGGGGCAACTGACCGCGTACAGCGAGGACGGCAACAACGGCGTCCTCTTCGGCGACGGCACCGTCCGGCGGATCGAGCAGGAGCTGCGGTCGATCGTGACGCGCGGGGTGCCCGGCATCAGCGGCGGCCTGCGCACCCTCTCGGACGTCGGGGTCTCCTACGGCGCCGTCGGCGCTGCGGTCGGGACCGCGAACCGGCTGGTGTTCGACACGGCGAAGTTCCAGGCCGCGATGACCAAGGACCCCGAGGCCGTCGCGCAGCTCATGACGGCGTTCACCGCCAGCGCGTCGCTGTCGTCCGGTGGGACCGGGTCGATCGCGTCGATCAGCGGGTCGCCGACGTCGGTGGGGAAGACCGGGCGCTATTCGATCAGCTCGGACGCCTCGGGGAACCTCGTGGCGACGTTCTCGCCGGCGGACGGTTCCACGCCCGTGGTGAAGAACGGGACGATCACCGCCGGGGGCACGAACACGACGCTGATCCCCGGCCTGACGTTGACGGGCGCGGGCAGCCTCCAGGCGGGCGCGGACGAGATCCTGATCGGCGCGTCGTCCGAGGGGTTCGCGAAGAAGCTCTCGGAGTGGGTGGAGTCGCTCACGCGCACGGGCGGGCTGATCGAGTCGCGGAACGAGGAGATGGGCAACGTCGCCTCGAGCATCAACGAGCAGATCGACCGGCTCGAGGCGCGGGTCTCGTCGCGTGAGCAGCAGTTGATCAAGAAGTTCACGGCGATGGAGCTGGCGATCTCGCAGTTGCAGAGTCAGCAGCAGGCGCTCACGCAGATGGCGACGCAGATGCAGAGCATCGCGTCTTCGCGGCGGAAGTAGCGCGGCCGTCCCGGGGCCCCGTCAGGGTTTCCACAGCCGCGAGGTGAGTCGACATGGGGGAATCCCCGACTCAGGTCCCAGCCGCTCCCGTCGATGGTCATCTTGAGGCGGAACCACCGCCCGACCCATCGACCGCACCACCCTCGACCGCAGGAGCCCCCATGCAGGCTGCGCACCAGACGTATCTCCGGATGCAGACCTCCACCGCGAGTCCCGGCGAACTCATCGCCATGCTCTACGACGCACTGCTTCGCAACCTTTCGCGCGCGGAGGGTGGGCTAGCGTCGCGGGACATCGAGACCGCACACAACGCGCTCCTCAAGTCGCAGGACATCGTGCTCGAGCTGATGTCGAGCCTGGACCTGGATGCCGAGGGCGACGCGGGATCGATCGCGCGCCAGATGGCGCCGCTCTACGAGTACATGTATCGCCGCCTGCTGGACGCGAGCATGCACAAGGAGACCGCCCCGATCGCCGAGGTGCGCCGGCTCGTCGAGCCGGTGCGCGAGGCGTGGCGGTTCGCCCTGGAGCAGATCGCGCAGCAGGCGGCTGTAGCTCCCCGGCTGGAGGGCCGCCGTGGCTAAGTCGCTCGCGTCGATGCAATTCGAACTGCTGCGGGAGGTGTTCGACCTCGCCCGTGCCCAGCGCGCGTCGCTGGAGCGCGACGACCTGGACGAGGTCCTGACGCTGATGGGTGAGCGCGAGGTGATCATCGAACGCCTCGCCCGGCTCGCCGAGGAGGCGGCCGAGACGCCGGAGAACGTGGTGACGTTCCCGGGCTCGGAGGAGCACACGCGGCAGGACCAGCTGGCGCTGGACACGGTGATCCGGGGGATCCTGGAGCACGACCGCCAGAACGAGGCGATGCTGTTCGACAAGATCCAGCAGATCCGCGACGAGCTGCCCCGGATCGCGCGCGGGAAGCGCGTGGCCTCCGCGTACCGGCCGTCCTCGGAGCCGGGCTCGCTGATGAGCCGGTCGTCCTAGGCCGGGGGCGAGGGCGTCGCGATGGCGAAGCCGGCGCGGGGAGCGAGCCACACGCTGGCGGGGTTCACCATCGGCGTGGTGGCGGCGGCCGTTGGGCTGCTGTTCGCGCGCCCGGTGGACGATCAGCCGCTGAGCGAGGCGGCGCGCTACGCCGAGCAGGCCGCGGCGGTCCAGCTCCTGGCGGACCCGGACGCCCGTCCGACGGCGGCGGGCGTCGCCTCGGCGGACGCGCCCGCCCCGGTGTCGTTCGTCGGCACGGAGGAGACCGCGGCGCTGTTCTCGAACCGCCACGCCACCCGGGTCGTGATCGACTCGGTAGGCCTCGACGCTTC
Organism: Dehalococcoidia bacterium; assembly: GCA_050250415.1. Classification (GTDB taxonomy): domain Bacteria; phylum Chloroflexota; class Dehalococcoidia; order UBA2979; family UBA2979; genus W-Chloroflexi-9. Next base: position 49,208 of record JBFWOO010000008.1, read on the forward strand.
GGTGAGCCCGGTCGGGCTGGTGTTCCGGGGCGGTGAGCTGCTGTACGACGTGCCGCGCGTGGAGGCGGGGCAGTACGTGGGCAGCGCCGCGCCGGGGGAGGCGGGGAACGTGGTGATCGGCGGGCATGTGGCCCGTCGGGGCGCCTCGGGAATCTTCGCGGACCTCCCGAATGTGACAGCCGGTGACGTGGTTGAGGTCTACAGAGGCGACTCCGTCTACCGATACTCCATTACAGAGATCAAGGTCGTCGCAGCGGATGCGACGAGCGTGATGAGCCCCACGCAGGAAGCGACGCTCACGCTCATCACGTGCTTCCCCGAGGACAACTACGCCGAACGGCTGGTGGTCATCGGGAAGCTGCTCTAGCAAGCGTCTGCGTCACCACCGGACCGTCCGGGATGACGTAGACTCGGAACGAGGAGACTTCCTGCGTGGGTATTGACCGAACCGGGCCGGTTGGCCCCTTCCGCTTCGCGGGCTCCCAGGCGGAGCACGCCCGCAACGCTTACCGTCGCCAGCCGGCGGAACAGGCCTCGTCGCGCGAGGACAGCATCAACCTCTCGTCCGCGGCGCGGGACCTGGCGAACGCCGACCCGGCGCAGCGCGACGAACTGGTGCGCCGCATCCGCTCGCAGGTCCAGTCTGGCACCTACCGCGTGGACGCCGACACGGTCGCGCGCCAGATGGTGAACCGGGGCGACGTCTAGGACGCCGCCCCCGGTTCAGCCGGAGCCTCCAAGGACCGCCCTGACCGCCGCCTCACCGGCACCTCGCCTCACCCTCCCCCGCCTGGGGGAGGGGGTGAGAGGTAGGTGCACCCGGGGGTGGAGACCCGGGGAGTCCCTCATACGGAAGGCGGAGGGCCGTCCGTAACCTCGTTCTCGCAGCGATCCCCTTGCGAGAGGTACGAGCCCGTGGGGCAGACTCTTTCCCGCCTGACTGAGACCTGGGCCAGCCTGTCGCCTGTGCGGAAGGGGCTCCTGACCGCGTCCGGTGTCGGCCTCCTCGCCCTGATCTACCTCGTCTACTCCTGGTCCGGACGGACCGAGTATGTGACGCTCTACACGGGCCTCGACGGCGCCGACAGCGGCGAGATCGTCGAGCAGCTCCGATCGCGCGGCGTGGGTTACGAGCTCGAAAGCGGCGGATCGACGATCCGCGTGCCGGCCGGGCAGGCCGACGAGCTCCGCGTCGACTTCGCGACGCAGGGCCTCCCCACCGGTGGCCAGGTCGGGTTCGAGCTGTTCGAGGGCTCCTCCTTCACGGCGACGGACTTCGTGCAGCGGCTGAACTTCCAGCGCGGGCTGCAGGGCGAGCTGGCGCGGACGATCGAGTCCTTCCCGGACGTCGAGCAGGCGCGTGTCCACCTCGTGCTGCCGGAGAAGTCGCTGTTCGTGGACGACCAGAGTCCCGCGACCGCCTCGGTGGTGGTGGGGCTGCGCCCCGGCCGCTCGATGGCGCCGGGCGAGGTCGACGGCATCGCGCACCTGGTGTCGGGCGCGGTGGAGGGGCTCTCCAAGGACCACATCACCGTCCTCGACGAGCGCGGGAACATCCTCTACGACGGTGCGCAGCTCCAGCAGAGCGACGGGCTGGGCCTCTCCTCCTCCCAGCTCACGCTGCAGCAGGAGTACGAGCGCCGCCTGGAGGGCGACGTGCAGTCGATGCTCGACCGCGCGCTGGGGCCGGCGAAGGCGGCGGTCTCCGTCTCCGCGACGCTGAACTTCAACAAGATCGAGCGGCAGAGCGAGACCTACACCGCTCCGGAGAACGGCACCGCGCGCTCGACCTCGACGGTGACGGAGCAATACACGACGAGCGACACGGAGGGCGCCGGCCAGATCCCGGGCGCGCTCACGAACGTGCCTGGCGCCAACGCGAACCTTCCGACCGTCGACAACGCGACCGGCACGACTTCCGGCACGAACTACTCCCGGACCGAGTCCACCTCCAATTTCGAGGTCGACAAGGTGATCACCGTGGAGACCGAGGCGCCCGGGCGGGTGGAGCGGCTGTCCGTCTCGCTCCTGCTCGACGAGTCGGTGACGGAGGAGCAGGCGGCCTCGCTGCAGGAGTCGGTGGCGGCGGCCGTCGGCATCGACGTGGACCGCGGCGACCAGATGGTGCTGACGCGTGTGCCATTCGACCGCACGACGATCGAGGAGGCCGAGGCCGTATTCGCGGCGCAGGCTTCTTCCGACCAGCTCTTCGGCTACGTCCGCATGGGGCTGCCGGTGCTGATGCTGCTCGTGGGCTTCATCTTCTTCCGGTTGCTGGTGCGGTCCGTGAACAAGCGCGCGGTGCGCGCGTTCGACCTCGGTCCCGGCCAGCCGGCCCTCGCGTACGCGGGCGCCGGCCAGGGTGAGGTCGGCGAGGCGGTGAGCGCCATCCGCGCGCTGCCGCAGCCGGAGGAGGTCCGCCGCAGCGACCTGGAGATCTCCATCGAGAAGATGGCCCGCAACAACCCGGAGAGCATCTCCGAGGTGGTGCAGGCGTGGATGCGTGAGGACTAGCGGGGCATGGTGACAGCCGTTCCACCCGTCGAGGCGCCGGCCGCTCCCGAGCGCCGGCCCAACCCGTTCGCCAGCGCCCGCGGTCGCCGCCGCGCCGCGGCGTTCCTCATCGCCCTCGGCCCCGAGCTGGCGGCCGAGGTGCTCCGGCAGCTCCCGGACGACGACATCGGCCGGCTGACGTGGGAGATCGTCGGCATCGGCCAGCTCTCCTCGCAGGAGCGCGAGGACATCCTCAGCCACTTCTACGAGACGGCGCTGGGCCGCGACTTCGTGTCCATCGGTGGCCTCGAGTACGCGCAGGAGATGCTCGAGAAGGCGATCGGCAAGGACCGTGCGTCCGAGATCACGTCGCGGCTGGGAAAGCACGCCGGCGCGAAGCCGTTCGCGTTCCTCCAGCAGGTGGACACGAAGGACCTGGTGAACTTCCTGCGGAACGAGCACCCCCAGGTGGTGGCGCTCGTGCTGGCGTACCTCCCGAGCGACCGCGCCGCCGAGGTGCTGGCGAACCTCCCGGAGGAGGTGCAGCCGGAGGTCTCCGTGCGCGTCGCGATGATGGAGCGCACCTCCCCGGACGTGATCGAGGACGTGGAGACGGTGATCCGCTCTCGCCTCGGCACGAACTTCTCGCCTCGGGCGGAGCTGACCGCCGCCGGCGGCATCGACTCCGTGGTCGAGCTGCTGCGCAAGGTGGACCTGGCGACGGAGAAGGTGATCCTCGAGGGGCTGGAGCGGACGGACCCGGAGACGGCGAACGAGGTCCGCAAGCGGATGTTCGTCTTCGAGAACGTGACGCTGCTGGACGACCGCTCGATCCAGCGCGTGCTGCGCGAGGTGGACAGCAAGGACCTGGGCCTCGCGCTCAAGGGCGCGACCGAGGAGGTCCGCCAGCGGATCGTCCGGAACATGTCCGAGCGCGCCGCGAAGATGCTGCTGGACGACATGGCCGCGCTCGGCCCGGTGCGCATGGCGCAGGTCGAGGAGGCGCAGGGCCGCATCGTCGGCGTGATCCGCCGCCTGGAGGAGGCCGAGGAGGTCTTCGTCATGCGCGGTGGCGAGGACGATCTCCTTGTCTAGCGGCGCAGGCGGGCCGCGCGACGACGCCGCGAGCGCCGGCGCGGGCGAGGGCGGCCTTGGCCGCCGCTTCCTGCGCGCGACGCGGACTGCGCCGGTGATCACGCTCGGGCTGGACGGCCGCCCACACGTCCCCGACGACCCGATGTCGGGGATGGTCGGGGGCTCCGAGGAAGAGACGGTCGAGGCGGCGAACATCGTCGACGAGGCGCGCCGTCGCTCGGACGACCTCGTGCACCGGGCGGCGCGAGAGGCGGACTCGATCCGCGACCACGCGCAGCGGATGGGGTACGAGGCGGGGTACACCGCCGGCGCCCAGGCCGCTCGGGCGGAGCTGGCGCAGTCGCTCGCGCTCGTGCAGGCGTTCGCGTCCGAGGGCGCGGCGATCCGGGCGGACCTGCTCCGCCGAAGCGAGCGCGAGATGGTGGAGATGGTGATTGCCGCGCTCCGCGCGATCCTCGGCGACCGCGCCGTGAGCGACTCCACCGTGGTGGTGCACACCGTGCGGCACGCCCTGGAGCGCGCCGGCGCGCAGAACGTGGTGCGCGTCCGCGTGCACCCCTCGCAGGCCGAGCTGGTGCTGGCGGAGATGGCGGACGCCGATGGCGAACCGCCGTCGTTCGAGGTGTTCGCGGACGGCTCCGTGGGCGTGGGCGGGTGCGTGGTGGACACGCAGCACGGCCGCGTCGACGCACGGCTGGACGTCCAGCTCGACGCCGTCGCGCGGATGCTGCGCGACGCGCTCCCGGTCGACCTCGACACGCTCCAGCGGGAGACGCTTCAGCGGGAGGCGGCCGATGCTGCCTGACGCGCCCGTCGCGCCCGTCGCTGAGCCGTCGCTGGAGCGCTACCGCGCGCTCCTGGAGAACGCCACGCCCATGGTGGTCGAGGGGCGCGTGCGCGAGGTGGTGGGGCTGCTCGCAGAGGTGGACGGCATCCCCGGCCGCCTCGGCGAGATGTGCCGCATCGAGCGCGCCACGGGCGGCGCCGCCATCGAGGCGGAGGTCGTCGGCTTCAAGGGTGACCGCACGCTGGTGATGCCGCTGGGCGACCTGCACGGCGTCCAGGCCGGGGCGCGCGTCGTGGCGCGGGGCGGCCTGCTGACCGTCCCGGTGGGTCCCGAGGTCCTCGGGCGCGTGCTCGACGGCCTCGGCCGTCCGATCGACGGGCGCGGGCCGATCCTCGCGTCGCACCGACAGCCGCGCGCGGGCGGTTCGCCGCACGTGCTGGAGCGCTCGACGATCACACAGCCGCTCTCGACGGGTATCCGCGCGATCGACGGGCTGCTCACCTGTGGCCTCGGGCAGCGCATGGGGATATTCGCCGGCTCGGGCGTCGGCAAGAGCACGGTGCTGGCGATGATCGCGCGCGGCGCCTCCACGGACGTGAACGTGATCGCGCTGATCGGCGAGCGCGGCCGCGAGGTGCGTGAGTTCATCGAGGAGAGCCTGGGGCCTGAGGGCCTCGCGCGGTCCGTCGTCGTCGTGTCCACCTCGGACGAGCCGGCGCCGCTTCGGCTGAACGCGGCATGGGTGGCGACGACGATCGCGGAGGAGTTCCGCGCCCAGGGACTCAACGTCACGCTGATGATGGACTCGGTGACGCGCTTCGCGATGGCGCAGCGCGAGATCGGGCTCGCCCTCGGTGAGCCGCCCGCGATGAAGGGGTACACCCCGTCCGTCTTCGCCAACCTCGCGCGGCTGCTCGAGCGCGCGGGGACGGGGACCGAGGGGACGATCACGGCGTTCTACACGGTGCTGGTGGAGTCGGACGACCTCACCGAGCCGGTGACGGACACGGTGCGCGGGACGCTGGACGGGCACATCGTGCTCTCGCGTGACCTCGCCGCGGAGAATCACTACCCGGCGATCGATGTGCTGCAGTCCGTCTCGCGCGTGATGCCGGCGATCACGACCCGCGAGCACCGCGACGCGGCCGGGCGGATGCGCGAGTTCCTCGCGCGCTACCGGCGGTCGCGCGATCTGGTCTCGATCGGCGCGTACCAGCGGGGGGCCGACCCGGCGCTGGACGAGGCGCTGGCCCACCTCCCGGCGATCGACGCGTTCTTGCGCCAGCGCCCGGACCAGGCACAGCCACTCCCCCAGACCATCGCCGACCTCGACCGCGCGGTGACGACGGGCGAGGTGCGCGGCGGGGCACCGCAGATGCCCGCGCAACAGATGCCGGTGCAGCCGCCAGCCGTGCTCGAGGGTGAGGTCCAGTGAGCGCGCGCCCGTTCCGGTTCGAGCCGCTCCTGCACTGGGCGGAGCAGCGCGAGGAGCAGCAGATGCTCGTCCTCGCGACGGCGCTTGCGGAGGAGCAGGAGGCGCTCGGCGTCCTCGAAGCGCTCGCCGCGGAGCGCGAGCGCGAGCTAGCGCGGATGACGGCCGAGGCGCGCGTGGACCCGGAGCAGCGCCAGGTGGCGGAGGCGTATCTCCTGCGGCTGGCCGACCGGATCGACGCGCAGCGCGGGGCGCTGGAGGAGGTCCGGGGGCGCGTGGAGGCCGCCCGGGGCGCCCTCATCGAGCTGGAGCAGGAGAAGCAGTCGCTGGAGCGGCTGCGCGAGAACGACGAGCAGCAGGCGCTGGAGGCGCAGAACCGCCGCGAGGCCAGCGTGGTGGATGACCTGAACATGACGCGGCACACGCGGCGGGCCGGGTCGAACGGAGTCGGATGATGCTGCAACAGATCCTCGGCGGTGGGTTCGAGGTGGCGCGGACGGCCCTCAATGGGCTGAGCCGCCGCCAGACCGCGATCTCGGCGAACGTGGCGAACATCGACACGCCCGGGTACCAGCGGCGCGCGGTGGAGTTCGAGGGGGCGCTCAAGGAGCAGCTCGCGCTCGCGCCCGCCTCGATGCAGGCGACGGACAGCCGCCACTTCACGAAGACGATGGCCGGCCACGTCGCGCAGGGCTCGTCCGCGCCGGCGCGGGACGTGATCTCCGAGCGCAACGACGCGAACGACGTCTCGATCGATGAAGAGATGTTGCTGCTGGTCGACACGCAGCTCCGGTACCAGGCGCTCAGCCAGGCCACGGGGACGCGCCTCGCGACGCTGCGGTCCGTGATCCGCGGCGGCTAGCCGCGGCCGGCAGAGGCGAGAAGGAACGCACGATGAGCATCTTCAGCAGTCTGCGCATCTCCGGGTCCGGGCTGTTCGCGCAGCGGCTCCGCATGGACGTGATCGCGAACAACGTGGCGAACGTGAACTCGACGCGCGGCGAGGACGGGGAACCGTACCGACGCCAGTCCGTGGTCTTTCGCGAGCAGGCCGCCGGGGCGTCGTTCGACAACATCCTCGGCCGCGCCACGAGCGGGAACACGGCGGGGGGCGTGGAGGTCACGGAGATCCACCGTGACACCTCGGCGCCGCGGAAGGTGCATGACCCGACGCACCCCGACGCGGATGAGGAGGGCTACATCTACCTGCCCAACGTGGACGTGGTGACGGAGATGACGGACCTGGTGTCCGCGACGCGGGCGTACCAGGCGTCCACCACGGTCATCAACGCGACGAAGTCGATCGCCCAGAGCGCGCTGAACATCGGCCGCGGCTGAGCCGGGCGGGCGAGGGAGTTCCTCATGCAGATCGGTGGCATCGGGGGCATCAGCCCCGCCAGTGGACTGGGGCAGATCGGCGCGCCGGCGAACCCCGGCGCGGATACCGGCAACGGCTTCGGCGCGCTGCTGGACTCGCTGACGAGCGCCTCCACGGAGGCGGACGGGGCGGTCGCGGACCTCGCGGTGGGCGGGGACAAGGACCTGCACGACGTGGTGCTGTCCGTGGAGATGGAGTCGCTGGCCTTCGACCTGGCCGTCCAGATCCGTAATCGTTTGGTCGAGGCGTATTCAGAGGTTTTCCGGATGCAGGTCTAGTCACGGAACGCGCACGCTGAGTCCGTCACCTCGGACACGCGGCCTGGACGGGCCGCGGACGAGGCACGGGACGGAGCGCGAATGTCGTGACCGCAACACTGGCACCGGGCCTGCTGATCGGCTCGGCGCCGCCGGCGAACGCACCGCCGGGGCCTCAGACCTCCGGAGCTACCTCGAAGACGACTTCAGGCGGCGCGGGAGACCAGACAGCCCCGGGATCGTTCGCATCGCTTCTGCAGACCGCGACCGAGCAGGGAGCGGGCACGCAGGCCGGCGGTGAACCGGTCCTCCCACCGAGCGGTGGGACGCCGGCGTCAGAAGGCACACCCACCGCGGCCGACCTCCTCGCGCAGCTGATGGCGCTGGCGCAGGGAGTGGGAGCCGAGGGCGAACCTCCTGACCCGGCAATCGAGACGAACACGAACCTCCTGCTGGACCGCCTCGCGGAGGCGGGAGGGACTGAAGACCAGACCGGCGACGCCGCGGGCGTCGTGGAGGCATTGATGGCCTACCTCGTGATGGGGCAGCCGACGCAGGTCGAACCGGACGCCGTGACGGCGGTCCCGGGTGACCTCACCGCGCTGCTCCAGGGGATCGAGGATGCGCTGTCGGGCACGTCCACCTCGACCGCTGACGTCGATGCGGCGCTGATTCGCAGCGCGACGGCCGAGCTGGCGTCGGGTCTGAACGGCGTGACGAACGCCGCGACGGCGCCGGCGACCGCGCAGGCCGGAGCACAGCTGACGGTGGCCCTCGATGCCGCCGCCGGCTCCGAGGTCGGCACTGACGCCACGGTGGACCTCGGTACGGACGTGGCCGCGGCGACCGCGGTCACGGGTGCGCTGGAGGACGGCGGCACGCTGGGGGCCGGACGACGGCCGGCGACGCCGGCGGACGCGGCCGGCGCGCTGCCCGCGACCCCGCAGCCTGTGACGACGGCGAACGCGGCGCAGGCCGCGGCGCCCGGCAGGGCTGCGTTGGTCGTCGAAGCGGCGAGCGAGGATGCCCGGGATGTGGACGTGACGCCGGTGACCTCGGCGCAGGCGAACGCGAACGCGGCGGCGGAGGCGGCAGCGACGATGACGTCGCAGCCGACGCAGCAGCCGTCGATGGCGCCGTCTCGCATCGAGGTCGTGAGCGCGGCGCCGGCGACGGCGGCGGGGCTGCCGGCGGAGGTCGCCGACATCGTGCAGACGGCGTCGCTGAATGGGGACTCCGAGGTGCGGCTGGTGCTGAACCCGCCGGAGCTCGGGCACCTGGACATCCAGATCACCCGCGGCGAGCACGGTCTCCGGATCACGCTCGAGGCGGCGCAGTCCGGGGCGCGTGACCTGATCGACCGGTCGATCGCCGGGCTGCACCAGGCGCTGGAGGCGCGCGACCTGCGCGTCGACCGGCTCGAGGTGCGTTCCACGGACACCGGCCGCGGCAGCCTGGACACCTCCGCGGGTGGACAGCAGCAGCCGGGCAGCGGCTTCACGGGATCGCAGGGCGATGACACGCCCGAGTGGTCCCCCGTCGCGATGTTCGAGCGGATGAACGAGGCGGCCCAGCCGCAGCAGTCGGACACGGCCACCGCGGCCGCCACACCCAGTGGCATGGCGGCGGGTTCCGTGAACGTGCTGGCGTAGGAGCGACTGATGGCTGACGTGGGCATGGTGGGGAAGACGACGCTGGCGGACCTGGTCCCCGTGGACGCGCGCACCAAGGGCGCGGACATGAACCAGCAGGACTTCCTGAAGATCATGATCGAGCAGATCCGTGGTCAGAACCCGCTGGACTCCGAGGGGGGCGTGCAGGACTACTTCAGCCAGCTGGTGCAGTTCCAGTCGCTGGACGCCATGCAGAGCATGACGAAGGCGATCAACCTGCTGGCGGAGGTGAGCAGCCTGTCGCAGTCGGCCGGCCTGCTGGGCCGGTCGATCACGGCGGAGATCCCGGTGGAGGTCGAGGTGGGGCAGCTGCCCCAACCGCCCCAGATCGCCACGGGGACCGTGACGCGGGTCACCTTCAACGACGTCAACGGCGCGGTGGTTGAGCTGGACTCAGGGCTGACGGTCCCGGCCAACCGGATCGTGGCGGTCGAGTGATGGCCATCGTTCCCGGCATCGGTGTCGGCGGCATCCAGCCGTCCGAGCTGCAGGGCTCGGCGGCGACGCCGCGGCGGCAGCCGGACGCCTCGTTCGACGTGCAGTTCTCGAAGCACGCGGCGAAGCGGCTGGAGCAGCGCGGCATGGACATGGACGCCTCGCGGATGGAGCGCCTGGAGCGCGCCGTCGGCCAGGCGGCGGAGAAGGGGTCGAAGGACTCGCTGATCCTGCTGGACGAGCTGGCGCTCGTGGTGAGTGTGCAGAACCGGACGGTCGTGACGGCCGTGGACGAGGCGAGCCGAAGGGAGCACGTCTTCACGAACATCGACTCGGTGGTGATCGCCCAGTAGGGCGGGTGGAGTAGCGCGGGCCCGGCGGCACGAACGCCGGCGGGCCGAGGACAACAGCGGGCGGCTGGACCTGTTCAAGGGGGCCGTCCGAGCAAGGAAGCCAGTGACGCCTCGGAGGTGGGGCGTCACGACGACAGGGATGTCAGTCCGGGCCGCCGAGGGCGGTCCGGGTGGGCCCCCGGAAGAACAGGACTCGTCATCATGATGAAGGCGCTCTTTGCGGCCATCGCTGGCCTGCAGAACCACATCACGTACATGGACGTGGTGGGCAACAACATCGCGAACGTCAACACGCAGGGCTTCAAGGCGAGCCGCGTGACGTTCCAGGACATGCTCACCCAGACGATCTCGGGTGCGTCCGCGCCGACCGAGAACCGCGGTGGTACGAACCCGCAGCAGGTCGGCCTCGGCATGAAGATCGGCGGCATCGACGTCCTGCACACGCAGGGCTCGCTCCAGGCGACCGGCCGCTCGACTGACTTCGCGATCCAGGGCAGCGGGTTCTTCATCATGCGCGACGGCGCGCGGACCTTCTACACCCGCGACGGCGCGTTCGACGTGGCCGTGACGGGCGAGCTGGTGAACCCGCCCAACGGCTTCAAGGTGCAGGGCTGGCGCGCCGACACGAACGGCGTGACGGACATCGACGCGCCGCTCGGCTCGATCGTGATCCCGCTCGGCCAGTCGATCGCCGCGCAGGAGTCCACGCTCGTGACGATCCAGGGCAACCTGAACTCCAACGCCGCCACCGGCGACGCGTTCAGCACGACCATCGACGTCTACGACTCCCTGGGCGCCCCGCACCCGGTGACCATCACCTACACCGCCACGGCGACACCGAACCAGTGGACCGTGACCGCGACGACCTCCGACACCGCGATCAGCTCGATCGCCGTCGACACCGGCGCGGGCGGTTCGACGGTGACGTTCGACTCCACCGGCCGCCGCACGACGCCGGCGCTTGGCACGCCGATGTCGTTCGACTTCACGATGGCGGCGGCCTCGGGCGCCACGAACTTCACCATGGAGATCGACCACGACGCCGTGACGCAGTTCGCCGGCGCCGGCACCGTGGCGCCGACGTTCAACAACGGCTTCTCGGCCGGTTCACTCGTGACCTTCTCGGTCGGCCCCGGCGGTGACATCACCGGCATCTTCTCCAACGGCACGACGCGGCCGCTGGGCCAGATCGCGATGGCGCAGTTCACCAACCCGGCCGGTCTGCAGAAGTCGGGCTCGAACCTGTTCGAGTCGACCTCGAACTCCGGCGTGCCGTCGATCGGCACCCCCGGCACCGGCGGGCGCGGCTCGATCGGCGCGGGCGTGCTGGAGGGGTCGAACACCGACCTGGCCCGCGAGTTCACGAACGTCGTGATCGCGCAGCGCGGTTTCCAGGCATCGAGCCGGATCATCTCGACCGCCGACCAGATGCTGGAGGGCCTCGTCAACCTGATCCGTTAGCGGCGCGGGCGTCGTCGCGCAGTGCATGACGAGTGACTGATTCTTGACCACGATCGCGGTGGGTGGGGGCTTCAGGCTCCGCCCACCGCGTCGATGATCCAGTGCGGGCACCACGTGCCCGCGAAGAACGACGGTTGTCCACGCAGATCGAGGGGGACTGGATGCCCGGGCACCTCCCGGACTCCTATCGCCGGCTGGCCGCGTACTCCTCGCGCCTGCTGCCCGGCACGAGGCTGTACGACCAGGGCGCCGTCCCGGACCGCTTCTACGTGGTCCTGCGGGGCGAGGTGCTCTTCGAGGTCGTCTCCGAGCAGGGCGAGCCGGAAGTGGTCGCGCGCGCCGAGCCCGGCGGTTTCGTCGGACACATCGCCGCGTTCACCGGGGTGCCGACGTCGGCGTCGGCGCGGGTCGAGCGCGAGTCGGTGGTGCTCGGGATCCCGCTGGCGAAGCTGATCGACGCGATCCGCGACGCGCCCGAGCTGGGCGTGCAGCTCATCTACGCATTCACCGGGCATCCCGCCCTCCGGGGCGGCGACGAGGAGGGCGAGGAGCAGCCTCCGGCCATCCCCGAAGCTGCCGAGGACGTGATCACGATCGACGGGGCGATCGACAGCGAGCGCTTCTTCGCCGACACGATCACCTGCCCGGTCTCCGGGACGCGCTTCCAGTTCCTCCGCGTTCGGACGCGCGCCGTCCGGCCGAAGGAGCGGGAGTCCGACTTCCACGTCCGCTACGAGGACGTGAATCCCACCTGGTACGGCGTCGTCGTCTGCCCGGTCTGCAAGTACGCCGCCTATCACGACGACTTCGAGTCGCTGGAGGAACCCGCGCGGGTGCTGCTCTGGGACGAACGCGGCGGGCGCGTGGCGGCGACCTCGAAGTCCCTGGCCGGGACCCGCACGCTGGAGGACGCGGCGGTGGCGCTGGACCTCGCGATGCAGTGCTACGAGGGGCGTGGCGCGACGGATGGGCGCCGGGCCGCGTTGCAGCACCGCCGCGCCTGGCTCGAGCGCGAGGCGGGGAACGCAGCCGGGGACCGAGCCTGGCTGATGCGGGCGCGCGCCTCCTACGAGGGGGCGTTCGAGTCCGACAAGACCCTCTCCGAAGAAGCCGCCGCGCGCATCGCCTACCTCGTCGGTGACCTGAACGACCGGCTGGGCGATCTCCAGGGGGCGGCCCAGTGGCTCGAAACGGCGACGCGCGTCGCGCCGGCGACCTCCGCCGGGATCGCGCGGATGGCGCGCGACCGGCTGCAGGACGTGCGTGAGCTGATCAAGCGGGAGCGGGCGGCGTCCTGATGCTCGGCGCGGCGGTGAACGTGCGGTCCGTGACCGTGCCTGCCGTCGCCGCGGCAGCTCTGCTGCTGTTCGCCCTCGTGTGGTCGCCCGCTTCCCCCGCACCCGAGCCGCTGCTGGTCGCCGACCTGCGGGGGCACGCCCTCCTGGTCGTCGACCCCGCACACCCCGAGGACGCCCGCCGCATCGAGCTGCCCGGCGGGCCGCACGAGCTGCTGCGGCTGCCGGACGGCCGGGTGCTCGTGTCGCTGGAGCAGTCCGGCGCCCTCGCCGCGGTCGACCTCGCGACCGGCGCGGTTGAGGTGGTCGATGTCGGTGGGCTGCCGCACGGGCTCGCGCTCGACGGCGGCACCGTGCTGGTGACCGACCGCTCGGTCGACGCCATCCGCCGCTTCGACCTCGAGAGCTGGCGAGAGCTGGAGGCGATCGGGAGCGGCGCGTGGCCGCACGCGGTCGCCGTCGTGCCATCGGGCGCGGTCGCGGTCACCTCGGCGGAGCCGGGCAGCGTGCGCGTCGGGGAGGTCGAGACGCGCGTGGGGGCCACGACGGAGACGCTCGCCGTGCGGGCGGACGGCGCCGTGGCCGCGGCCGCCGCCACCGACGGCATCGTCGCGCTGGTGGGCGCGGACGGGGTGCTCCTCGGGCGCTGGGAGGTTGGCGGGCGGCCCGTGCGGGTCGCGTTCTCGCCTGACGGCGGCACGCTGGCGGTCGCGCTCTCGGCGGGCCACGGCGTCGCCCTGATCGAGGGCGAGCGCGTACGCCGCGTCGCCGTGGAGGGCGTCCCGGACGGCCTCGCGTTCTCCGTGGATGGGCGGATCGTCTACGTGTCGGATGTCTTCGGCGGCGCCGTGACTGCCGTCGACGCCCGCTCCGGCGCGGTCCGCGCAGTGATGCACGTGGGCGAGAGCACGGGGGCGCTGATGGTGGCGCGCCCGTAGGCGGCCAGTTGCGCGACGCTCGCCGCGCGCGATCGCGGCGGCGTAGCCGGCGGATGTGAGACGATCGGCGCCCAGCCGAGCCAGGTTCCCGGGAGTTCGCCATCCTCACCGCTGACGCGACCTGCACGTTCAAGGCCGGGGGCTTCCTCTTCAGGCGCGCCTGCGGGGCCGCGGCGACGGGTGAGTGCGTCTACTGCGGGGAGCCGTTCTGCGGTGACCACGGCACGCGCGGCGAGGACTACTACGAGATCTGTGGCCGTGAGCGCTGCGTCGCGAAGTACGCCGACCTCGCCTCGCACCAGGACTGGGTCCGGCGTCACCACCACGACAACCTGGCGGGCTACTGCGCCGCCGATGAGTGCGAGGAAGCGCTGGACATCCCGTGCGAGCGATGCGGGCTGCGCTTCTGCCAGCCGCACGTGAAGGCGATGTCCGTGCGGGTGGTGGAGCTGCTCGGCGGGGAGACGATGCGCTCGCAGCTGCTCTGCACCCACTGCCAGGCGCGCCGCAAGCTCTGGGACTAGCCCGACTCCACGACGCTCCCTGTCCGGCCCCGGTCAGCTCGAGGCGCGCCGCTCCACCGTCGCGTGGGTCAACATCGGCGTGCCGGCGCGGGTGACCGCGAGGAGGACGCCGCCTTCCCCAGCCACGCATGCGCCCGACGCCGCGCCACCGGCGGCGGCGACGGGCAGGCGCTGTTCCCAGGCGCGCGTCTGCGCCACGGGCGTGAGGCTTCGACGCGTATCGCCGCCGGCGCACCAGGCGATGAGCTGGGCGCCGCTTCGACGCAGCTCCGCCGCGGCGCTCGGCTGGAGCCCCTCGCGACCGGCGAGCAGCCCGAGGACGCCCGCACGCTGGGTCGCGACGACGGGCGTCGCCTCCCCGGCGGCCTGGAAGCCGGCGCGGAAGCCGGCCGCGAGGTCAGCCGCAGCGAGGACCGCCTGGCGGTAGGTGGCGAGGAGCCGCCCGTCCTCGACGACGGACACGGAGCGGTAGAGCTCGCCGTTCGACCGCTCGGCGGCGCCCGCGACCACGACGGTGCGAGTCTCGGCGGCGACCTCCTCCAGGAGCGGGAGCACTTCCGCGCGAGTGACGGCGCGGGGGTCGGGGCCGGTGAGGTCAGGGAGGACGATGACCTGCGCGCCGAGCGCCGCCGCCGCGCGGACGGAGGCGCGCACCGACTCCATCAGCTCGACGACCGACGGGCTCGGGTCGAGTGCGAGCGCGGCGACGCGCGTGGCACCAGCCTCGGCGCGCTGCGCCGGCGGCGCCGAGCGTGTCGGCAGCGGGCTGACGCCGGGGACGGGGGGTGAGAGCTCGCAGGCGTGGAGGACGATGCCGGCGCGATCCTCGGGCGCACGGGCGAGCCAGCCGTCGTGCGGGGAGGCGATGCCCGCGCCGCCGGCGTAGCCGACCGAGTCTGCTTCGACGCCGGCGCGGCCGGCGACGGCGAACCACGCGCCGGTCTCGATCGCCCTCGTCGCGATCACGTGCATGGAGGGGTCGCCGGCGACGGGGGGATCCTGGCGCGGGCCGGCCCAGCCCCGGGCCGCGCCCGTCGCGATGCAGAGTTCCGTGCGTGCGTCCGCGATCGCCTCGACCCAGCGCGGGTCAAGGTGGTCCGCGCCGGCGAAGAGGGCGACGGGCGCCCCGGCGATCGTCGCGGCGGCGGGGCCGCGCCCGGGCTGGAACCACGGCGCCGGCTTCGACTCGGTCGCGCGCGCCAGCTCGACGCCGTCCGCGGAGAGGAGCACCGCCGCGTTCTGCGGAGCGCCGGGGCGTCCGAGGACGAGTCCAGCGGCGACGTGGATCCCGTGCTGGCGGGCACGCTCCGCGAGGTCACCGAGGATGCGGGCATCCGAGAGCACCGGAGCCGTCGTCGCTGCCGCGCCGAGGAACCACGCGGGGTAGCTAGCCTCCGGCAGCACGACGAGGTCCGGCTCATCCTGCGCCGCATCGTCGATCCTCGCGAGGAGGTCAGACCAGGCCGCCTCCGCGCGCCCGTAGTCGGGCGCGGGGGGCTGGAGGATCGCGATGCGGAGGGTGGGCACGCGCTAGCGGGCCTTCACGGGGTTGCTCAGCGTCATCCCCCCGACGCGCACCTCGCAGGTGTCGCCGGGGACGATGCGGCCGGTGGTGCCGGGGGTGCCGGTGAAGACGAGGTCGCCGCGCTCGAGGGTCATGTAGCGCGAGACACGTGCGATGCAGGTGCGGATCGAGTGGATGAGCAGGCTGGTGTCGGAAGACTGCTGCACGCGCCCGGAGATCAGCCCCTGCACCTCGATCTTCTCGGGCTTGAGGGACGTGTCCACCCACGGGCCGACGGCGGTGAAGGTGTCGCTGGACTTCGCGCGCCACCACTGGAGGTCGGCCTGCTGCCAGTTCCGCTCGGAGACGTCGTTGCCGGCCGTGTAGCCGAGGACGTAGGCGTCGACCTCCGCCTCGGTGATGTTGCGGGCGCGTTTGCTGATGACGGCGACGACCTCCGCCTCCATGTGGGCGTTCTCGGCGTCGGCAGGGAGCAGGATCGCGTCACCCGGGCCGATCAGCGACGACGGCGACTTGAGGAACGGCTGTGCCTCAGAGGGGGGACGGCGTTCGCCGGCGTGGTCCAGGTAGTTCACGCCGATCGCGACGACCTTCGTGGGCTTCGTCGGGGGGAGGAACCGCACGGCGGAGAGCGGGGCTTCCTCGCCGGTCTCAGGCCCGGGCTTCCAGATGGTGCCGCTGACCAGGTGGACCCGGCGGCCCTTCACGATCGCAGTCGAGCTGCGTCCTCCCAGGCTGACCCGCGCGATCCGCATGACGTCGTCCTCCCTGCCGCGGCCGCACGCCGCGGAGCCGATGCTATCGCGATCGGGGGTGGCCTGCCGCCGCGAGTGCGCCGGGCCCGCCGGCTAGCGTCCGAGGCGGGCCGGGACCGGGTCGCCTTCGCGGAGCGCGTGGGCCTGGGCGCCCTCGAACATCGCGAGCCCGATGAGGTGGATGTGCCACGTCTCCGTCCCCGCCCACGGGACGAGCACCTCCGTGGCGAAGTCCGTACCAGCGGTGGAGAAGGCCTCGAACAGGGCGTTCCGCGCGGCCTGCGCATCCTCGAAGGTGGCGTGGATCGCGCGGGCATCGGGCGGGGTCACACCGTCGAAGGTGCGTTCGCCGTCGGCGTAGGCGAGCGCGATCTCACGCAGGGCGAGGTCGTGGGCGACGACGGCGCCGAGCGCGGTGGCGACGCGATCAGGCTGGTCGGCGACGATCGCCTGGACGATGGTGAAGAGCTGGTGGCGGGCATCCATGAGCAGGCTGAAGGGGTTGAGTTGATCCAGTGGATCGGTACTAGTAGTCATGCACTGGATCTCCGTTCGCGCGCGCTGAGCAGGGACAGGATCGCACGGTGAACATCGGTGGTGCGGGACGCCGGAACCGTCAGTGATTTCAGGCCTTATCCACAGTTCGACTCCTTGTTGGTAAGTGCAATCGTGTTAGCCTTTCGCGTAACAACCCGGGGTTCCAACCGCGAGGTGCGATGAATGGCCACTGCTCGGAAGCCCGCTGCCAAGTCGACGACCGCCGCTAAGCCGGCGGCCGCGAAGAAGACGACCGCAGCTACGACTACTGCGAAGAAGACGACGACGACCAGGGCGGCTGCCAAGCCTGCGGCCAAGGCCGCGGTGAAGCCGGCCGCGAAGGCCGCGGCCAAGCCGGCCGCGAAGCCGGCCGCCAAGGCGACGACGGCGAAGGCCGCCGCGAAGCCCGCGGCGAAGCCGGCCGCGAAGACCACCGCGAAGGCGACGACGGCGAAGCCCGCGGCGAAGCCGGCCGCGAAGACCACCGCGAAGGCGACGACGGCGAAGGCCGCCGCGAAGCCTGCGGCGAAGGCCGCCGCGAAGCCCGCGGCGAAGGCTGCTGCGAAGCCGGCTGCGAAGGCTGTCGCCAAGCCGGCGGTGAAGACCACCGCGAAGGCTGCCGCGAAGCCCGCGGCCAAGCCGGCCGCGAAGCCGGCGGCGAAGACCACGACCAGGACGGCTGCGAAGCCCGCGGCGAAGCCCGCCGCGAGGGCGACCGCGAGCCGCACCACCCGCGCTGCCGGTGGCAGTCGGGCGGCCGCGAAGAAGTAGCCTGAACCTCACGGGTTGTTCGGACGGCCCCCCGCCAGGGGGGCCGTCCTGTTTCTCTGCTAACATTCGCCGGCCCGTTGACGCCTGTTCGCCCTGACTGCGCTCGTCGCGCGTGGAGCTCGGATGCAGCTTCAGCCCCGTCCGTTTGGCCTGCGCCTCTACAACTCCCTCACGCGCGAGGTGGAGGAGTTCGTGCCGCTGGATGACCGCCGCGTCTCCATCTATGTCTGCGGCATCACGCCCTACGACGTCGGCCACCTCGGGCACGCCCTCGTGTACGTCGTGTTCGACACGCTCCACCGCTGGCTGGAGCACAACGCGTACGAGGTCGCGCACGTCCAGAACATCACGGACATCGACGACGACATGATCCGGAAGTCGCGTGAGCTTGGCCTGTCGATCGCGGAGCTCACGGACCGCAACCAGGCGATCTATCTGCAGGAGATGGACGCGCTGCACGTCCTGCGGCCGGACGCCTACCCGCGCGTGTCCGAGTACCTCCCGCAGATCATCCGGATGGTCGGCGACCTCATCGAGCGCGGCTATGCGTACGAGGTGGACGGGTACGTCTTCTTCGACGTGACGAAGACGCCGGACTTTGGCGCGCTGGTGGGCCTCAAGGGCGAGGCGCTCCGGGCCTTCAAGAACGACTCGATGCCGGTCGAGCCGGTGGAGCTGAAGCGGCATCCGCTCGACTTCCTGATCTGGCAGCCCTGTACGGACGCGGGGGCCGCCTTCGACTCCCCGTGGTCGGTGGGGCGTCCCGGGTGGCATATCGAGTGTTCCGCGATGGCGCAGGAGACGCTCGGCCCGCAGATCGATATCCACGGCGGCGGCAAGGACCTCCGCTACCCCCACCACGACTCCGAAATCGTCCAGTCCGAGTGCGCCACCGGGCGCGCGCCCTACGTCGGCTGGTGGATGCACAACGGGACGATGTCCCTCAACGGCGAGAAGATGTCCAAGTCGCTTGGCAACCTGGTGAAGGTGAGCGAGCTGCTGGCCGAGGGCTTCACCGGCAACGGCATCCGCCTGGCGCTGCTGGCGCACCACTACCGCGAGGACCGCGACTTCAACCGCGACGAACTGCGGACGTGGGAAGATCGCGCGCGCCTGTTCGAGCGCGCCGCGGGCGCGACCGGCGCGCAGCAGGACCATCTGAAGGTGGCGCCCTACCGCAATGCCTTCCAGGATGCGATGGACGATGACCTGGACACGCCACGCGCGATCCAGGCGCTGACCGAGATCGCGCAGGAGCTCGAGGCCGGGCGCATGGACCCGGTCACCGGCGCCGGCGCGCTGGTCGAGCTGGGCGACGTGCTGGGCCTCCGGCTGCGCCAGGACTAGGCCCCACCTCCGGCCGCTCCGCTCCGCGCTCCTACACTGGACGCATGGAGCGGGACCCTCGGCTCATCCAGCTGTCACGTGAGCACCACCACGCGCTGGTGCTGTCTTTGCGCATCGAGCGGGAGTTGCCGGCCGCGTCAGTGACTGAGATGCAGGCGCTCTACGGGGACCTCGTGCGCTTCTGGAACGCGGGGCTGCAGCCGCACTTCAGTTGCGAGGATGAGTGCATGCTGGCTCGGCTCGCCGCACACGCCGATCCCGGCCTGCAGCTCGCGGGACGGCTCCAGCGCGACCACCGTGAGATCGAGGGGCTCGTCGACGCGATGGCGTCCGCGCGGACGGCGGACGAGCGCCGCGATGCCCTCGCGTCCTTCGGGGTGAAGCTGCGCGACCACATCCGCTGGGAGGAGCGGCAGCTCTTCGAGTGGATGCAGGTTGAGCTGGACACGTCGGAGCTGGACGCGATCGGGGAGTACCTCCGCACGCACCTGCCGGCGGAGCCGCTCGCCTGTCCCATGCCGCACGACCCGTAGCACCCACGGGCGGCTCATCCGCCCGCGGCCCGTCTGCCCGCGGTCCGTCTGCCCCGGCCCGTCCCGCGTCGCTCCTCGATCTGCCCCGGGCCCGCGTACGCTCTTCATGACGCCAGCCGGTACGGAGTGGTCGACGGAGCGGTCGATGGTGTTCGAGTTCCGGGAGGTGGGGCGGGAGAACTGGTCCGACCTCGTCACGCTGATGGAGTCGCGCGGCGGCCCGAGGAACTGCTGGTGCCTCGTGTGGCGCGAGCGGAGCGCCGTCCGCCGGACGCTGGACCTCGAGGGGCGACGGGCGAAGATGCGGGCGCGGGTCGAGGCGGGCGCGCCGGTCGGCATCCTCGCCTATGACGGCGATGAGCCGGCGGGGTGGTGCTCGGTCGCGCCCCGCGACACCTTCGTCGACCTCGGCGGGCTCGAGGATGGCGGCGCGACGGGCGACGCCGGGGTGTGGTCGATCGTCTGCTTCTTCGTCCCGTCGCGCCGTCGCGGCGACGGACTGGGCGAGGCGCTGCTGGCTGAGGCGGTGCGGACGGCCGAAGCGCGCGGCGCGCGCGTCGTCGAGGCGTACCCGGTCGAGCGCGGTTCGCCCTCGTACCGCTTCATGGGCTTCGTGCCGATGTTTGAGCGGGCAGGCTTCACGGAGGTTGGACGCGCCGGGCTGCGCCGGCACGTCATGCGTCTGCCCCTCCGCTCCGAGGACGGGGGTGCGCGGGCCTAGTCCCCGTGCGCGTGATCCCGTGCGCGCAGTCCCGTGCGCGCAGCCCGGTCCTCGTGGGGTCTCTAGTCCGCGTTCACCTCGCGCATCAGGTCCATGATCTCGGCGATGTTGTCCGCCTTGTCGCGGAAGCCCTCGCCCGGCACGCCGGCGCGGAACGTGGTGACGCCGGCGTCGCGGTACAGCTTCATGCGCTCGATGACGGTCTGGCGGTCGCCGATGATGTGTGTCGCGAGCACGAGCTCGGTCGGCACGGCGGCGCGGGCCGCGTCGCGCTGGCCGGAGAGCCAGAGGCGCTGGATCTCCTTTGCCTCGTCCGCGAAACCCTGGCGGGAGTAGGCGTCGTTGTAGAAGTTGTGGGCCTTCGAGCCCATGGCGCCGAGGCTGAACGCCAGTGCCGGCTTCATCTCGTTGGCGACGCGCTCGGGGTCGTCCGTGACGTGGACGCTGCCGCCGACGGCGTAGTCGAAGTGCGAGATGTCGCGTCCGACCTTCGCGGCGCCGTCTTTGATGTTGTCGATGAAGAGCGCGGCGTGCTCCGGGATGAAGGAGCCGCCCAGCCACCCGTCTGCGATGGCGCCGGTCATCTGGAGGTTCTTCGGACCGAGGGAGGCGATGTAGATCGGCAGGTCGGGGGTCGGCGGAGCGCCGGGCTTCAGCGCCTTGCCCTCGCCGGAGCCGCCGTACTCGGGCGTCAGCGGGAGGTGGTGGAACTCGCCGTCGTACTCCAGGACTTCGCCGTTGAAGATCTTGCGGCAAACGGCGACCAGCTCCCGCGTGCGCGCCAGCGGCTTCGCGAAGGGGATGCCGTGCCAGCCCTCGATCACCTGGGGTCCGCTGCTCCCGAGGCCGAGGATGAAGCGTCCACCGGACATCTCCCAGAGCGACTGCGAGCTCATCGCGACGAGGGCGGGGGTGCGGGTGCCGACCTGCGTGATGCCGGTGCCGAACTTCAGGCGCTCCGTCTTCGCCATGAGGTAGGCGATCGGGGTGTAGGCGTCGTGCGCCCAGGCCTCCGCGGTCCAGAGCGAGTGGACGCCCTGGCGGTCCGCCTCCACCGCGTACGCGGTGACGCCCTCCCAGTCCGTGATCGCGAGTCGGTGGAGGGAGACGGAGATGCGCATTGGTGCGTCCTTGTGTCCTCGGCGAGCGTCCGGTGTGCCGGCGGACGATATCAGGTGAGGACGCGGACGATCCGGCGCTCAGCGCGCGGGTTCGGACGGGGCGTCGCCCGGGGCGCGGTCATCGCGGAGCGGCGGTCGGCGGCGGCGGTCGTTCTCGACGGCGTCGACGATCGGGCGGAGCGAGAGCGGGATCGCCTGGCGGGCGGCGAACTCGCCCCCGGTGCGGGCGGCGCGCTTGATGTCGTCCTCGTGGTCGCGCGCGTACTTCACGGCCTCGCGTCCCGCGCGCTGGAGGTGAGGGCGGGCGGCCTCGGCTGCTGCGCGCGCCTGCCGGGCGAGCCGCTCCGCCTCGGGCCGCGCCTCGCGGGCGAGCTCCTCGCCCGTGCTGCGGGCCTGCCTGGCGAACCGCCCGAGGGCGCGGCCGAACCGTTCCGCGGTCTGCCCGAGCTGCTCGTCGCGCTCGGCGCGTCGCGGATCGTCGTCCGGCCGGGGGCCGTCGCTCGTGCCCTGTGTGCTCATGCCCCCAGTGTAGGACGAGCCGAGGGCCGTCGGCCGCGGTCGAGGGCGGGTGCTGCGGCGTGCACACGACCGCCCTCCCGGCAGGGAGGGCGGTCGACCGGATCCATGTCCGGAGAGCGGTCGGGGCGAGCCTTAGCGGCCGGCCTCGAGCTCCTTCGCCTTCAGGAGCGAGCGGACGATCATGCCCTTCTCGGGGACGGGCTTCCAGCCGGCCATCGTGTTGAAGTAGCGGAGGCCGGCGGAGCGCTCGTCGGGCTCGCGCTCCATGTACTCCACGTCGTAGCCGTTGATGCGGATCGTCGGCGAGCCGATGCACTTCGCGTCGATGGCCTGCTCGTCGTCGCGGATGACGGTTTCCTGGACCTCAGCCTCGACGCCGGCCTCGGCCATCGCCTCCTTGAGGACGTCGCGGATCTTTTCCCAGTGATCCTTGCCGCGCTCCGTGAGCACCATGGTGATTTCCACGCTGATTCCTTCCCGCTGGGCCCTCTCCGGGTGCCGGAGCGAGGCTGGTCGAGAGACACCGGGCGTCCTGTGGACGCCGTCACGCTCAGGGTGAGAGTCGCGAATCGACTACCCGGACGATCGATCCGAGGCCGCGTCGCGTTCTGCCGCGGGTGCATCCTCGCGCACGCCGGGCCGTCGCGCCAGACGGTATCGAAAATCGCAGTAGGGGGCACCCTGCATGATGGTCTGCGTCCGCTCGAGGTGGAGGTCCTCCGAGTAGCCCTCGGAGAGTGAGAAGTCGCGCTGGCAGGAGAGGATGAAGCCGAGGTCCTCGGCGCCCATCCGCCGGTACATCTCGGCGAAGCGGCAGCCGACGACGTTGAACTCCAGGCGCTCGCCGTCCTGGCGCAGCGTCTCGATCGCCAGGTCGCCGCCGGCGCCGCCCCAGGACTCCTTCACGTGGGTAAAGCCCTCGATGTCGGCGCGGCCCAGCGCCTCCGCGACGTGGCGGCCCTGCTGCCGCGCGATCTCCTCGATGACGTCACGGGCGACGGCGTGGGCGCGCTCCCGCCCGATCTCAGTCTCCAGGCGACGGATGAAGGGGATGAGGACCTCCGCTTCGATCCCGCGCTGTTGGAGCAGCGTGATCGGGCGGACGTCGACCTCGCGGCTGCGCCCCTGGTCCTCGGGTGTTTCCGGCATCAGCGGTCCTCCGCGTCGCGCCAGCGCTGCCAGGCGGCGACGACCTCCGCGTCATGGTCGAACGCCAGGGGCGGAAGTGCATCCACCGGGAACCAGCCGACCTCGGAGGCCTCGTCGCCGGGGGAGGGCGTGCCGGCGGTCACACGGCCGCTGAAGGCGAGGAAGATCACGGGGTTCCCGGCGTCCGACCAGCCGCCGAGGAGCGCCTCGACGGCGACCTCGACGTTCGCTTCCTCGCGCACCTCGCGCGCGGCGGCCTCTTCGAGCACCTCGCCGGCGTCGACGAAGCCGGACGGGAACGCCCACGCACCGAGCGCCGGCTCGTGGTTGCGCCGCACGAGCAACAACCGGCGGTGCTCGTCCGCGACGAGGACGCCGACGGCGACCTTCGGGTCGGGGTACCAGCGGTAGCCGTCGCCGGGGCAGCCGCCGCCCTCGAGCGCCGCGCCGCAGCGCGGGCAGAAGCGGGCGGGGGTCGGGAGGGGCAGGGGCATCGCGGCGGTTACGCCCACATCACGATGCGCCGGAACTGCTCGCGGGAACGGCCGTCCTCGTCGCGCCAGAACTGGCGCGCCTGGTCCACGAACGCGGGGTCGGGGAACTGGCTCGTGTGCGCGAGGAGCGCGGCGATCTTCGTGTCGAGGATGTCCGTGATGTCCACGGAGAAGTTGGGCTCGTTCACGCCCCACAGGTAGAGCTCGCGCACCTTGTGCGTCTCCAGCCCGTCCGCGAGGTGCTCCGGGAAGTTCAGGCGGTCGCGCGCGGTGGGGTAGACGGCGTCCACCGTGGCGAGGCCGGTGGCGCGGTGGTCCGAGTGGTTCACGAAGGCGTTCTGGATGATCACCGGCTCGGGGTCGTGGGTGTAGACGGCATATGGGCGGTACTCGCGGATCTCGCGGACGATGGCGCCGAGCACGTCGCGCCCCCCGCCGAGGCTGCCGGCGCCGGTGTAGGTGAGCTCGCCGTCCGTGAAGCCGAGGAACCGGACGTCCGTGACGCCGAGCCAGCGGGCGGCGTCCCACTGCTCCTCGCGGCGCCGCTCGATGAGCCACCCCGGGTCGATGGCGGGGTCGTCGGTGCCCTTCGAGCCGTCGGTGACGACGAGGTAGCGCACCTCCCAGCCGGCGCGGGCGAGGAGGTGCGCGGTGCCGGCGGCGCCGAAGTCGGCGTCGTCCGGGTGCGCCGCGACGACGAGCGCACGCCGCAGCTCGCCCCTCGCAGGGTCGGGCTCGCCCGGGGTCTGCTTGCCAAAGAGGTCTTCGAGTCCGGCACCCATGCACCGATCGTAAGGGCGGAGGGGCGCTGCCGCGGCTCAGCGGGTGGCAGGGGAATGTCACGGGCGCTTGACGGCACCGACTGCTGCCCGTAGCTTATGTTCCGAACAGAACATATGTGTCGCGGGTTATCCACAACTCATCCCCATGACGCCTGTTCTGTTGAAAAGTCGGCTGTCATCGTGGTCCGCCTGGCCCCGGCAACCGGGTGCGGGCAGCTGCGGCAGATCGCCAGCAGCAGGACGGGTGGCAGCAGGGCGGCTCGCGCGAGGGGCGCGATCGGTCCTACCGGGCGTCGGGACGAACCGCGGACGCGGGACACCGGCGGCCGGGCTCAGAGGAGGCAGACGTGGCGGACGAACTCTCGGCGAAGCAGCGGGGGATCCTCCAGTTCCTGGAGGACTTCATCGCGGAACACGACTACCCGCCGTCGATCCGCGACATCCAGAACGGCTGCGATATCTCGTCGACGTCCGTCGTGGACTACAACCTCAAGCGCCTCGAAGAGAAGGGGTACATCCGCCGGGACCGCGAGGTCTCCCGCGCGATCGAGCTCCTCGACGGGCAGGGTGAACGGCGCCGCCGGGGCACGGTGCAGGTGCCCGTGCTCGGCAAGATCGCGGCCGGCATCCCGCTCCCGGTGCACCCTGACCAGCTCGCCCCCGAGGACGTGCTGGACGTGACCGAGGACATCGCCGGGAACCGCAGCGGTCTCTACGCGCTCCGCGTCCAGGGCACCTCGATGATCGACGCGCTGATCAACGATGGGGACATCGTGATCCTGGAGCCGAAGCGCGCCGCGGATCCGGGTGACGTGGTGGCGGCGTGGATCGTGGACCGTGGGGAGACGACACTGAAGAAGTACTTCCCGGAGGGCGCGAAGGTGCGCCTCCAGCCGATGAACTCGACGATGGAGCCGATCATCGAGGACGCGGCGAACGTCGAGGTCCAGGGAAAGCTCGTCGCGACGATCCGGGCGTTCTAGCTCGGCACGCCAGAGACAGGTCGTATCAGACGGCGCACCGCGAGGTGCGCCGTCTGCGTTTGGCCGGAGAGGCGGCAGGCCGTTGCCCTCACCCCCACCCCGCGAGGAGGGAGGGGCCGGAGACTGGAGCGCGGAGTAACCTGTGGGCATGAACGACCAGTCGACCGGTGAGCCCCTGCTCGAGGTGCGCGATCTGCGCGTGACCTACCGCACGCGCGATAGCGAGATCCCGGCGGCGCGTGGTGTGACGTTCGATGTGCATCCCGGCGAGATCCTCGCGATCGTGGGGGAGTCGGCGTCGGGGAAGTCGACAGTGGGGCACGCCATTCTCGACCTGCTGCCGGTGGGGACGTCCGAGATGGCCGGGACGGTGCGCTGGCGCGGGCGCGATCTCTCGACGATGTCGGAGGATGAGATGCGGCGGCTCCGCGGCCGCGAGGTGGCGGTGATCTTCCAGGACGCGCTCGCGGCGCTGACGCCGACGATGACCGTCGGTGAGCAGCTCGCCGAGGTGTTCAAGGTGCACCTGGAAGTGGGCGTGGACGAGGCGCGCCGGCGGGCGCGCGAGGCGCTGCTGAACGTGATGCCGAATGCGGATCGGGTGCTGGACACGCATCCGTTCCAGCTCTCCGGCGGCATGGCGCAGCGGGTGATGATCGCGATGGCGACGGCGCTCCAGCCGAAGATGCTGATCGCGGACGAGCCGACGGCGAACCTCGACCCGGCGGTGCGCCAGGAGACGCTCGAATGGCTCGAGCGGATCCGTGACGCGGGCGGCGCGGTGCTGCTGATCACGCACGACTTCGGGGTGGTCGCGCGGCTCGCGGACCGGGTGGCGGTGATGTACGCCGGCCAGCTCGTCGAGACGGCGGATGTGCGGACGGCGTTCCGCTCGCCGAAGCATCCGTACACCTACGGCCTGCTGCAGAGCCTGCCTTCGTTCGCCGAGGGCGGACGCCTGCAGGCGATGCCCGGCCAGCCGCCGGACCTCTCGACGCTGCCTCCGGAGTGCCCGTTCCTGCCGCGTTGCAACAAGGCGATCGCGACGTGTCGCACTTCGCCGGCGCCGCCGCTCCTCGACATGGAGGACGCGCCGGGCCACCTCGCGGCGTGCTTCAACCCGATGGCGGTGGGCCTGCGCGACTAGCGCCGCCCGCGCGCGTGGCGAGGCGCGAGCGCAGCGAGCTGCACCACGAGGAGCTCCAGCGCGAGCTCATCCGCCAGCTTGCCGGTCTTGATCGCGTGGTCCGTCGTCTCGACGGCGCGGAGGGCCGCCTCGGCGGCGCCGCGATGGGTCGCGCGCGCCTGCCGCATGAGCTTGGTGAGCGGGAAGCCCCGTGTCTTCGTGATCGACGCGACGTCCTCCTGCGATCCGCGACCCTCGAGGATCTCGGTGGCGCGGACGAGGAGACGGAGCTGGCGTGCGACCAGGAGCTGGACGTGCGCCGGCGTCTCCGAGCCGTCGTCGAGCATGCGTCGCAGGAGCTTCAGGGCGTTCGACGCGTGGCCCTCCACGATCGCGTCGACGAGGTCGAAGATCCGCTCCTCGCGGACGACGGGGGTGAGCAGGCGGACATCTTCGGCGGTGATCGTCCGCCCGTCGGCGTAGGTGTCGAGCTTCTCCAGCTCCGCGGCGAGGGCGCGGAGGTTCGCGCCGACCATCTCCGCGAGCGCCTCGATCGCCTGGGGCTGGATCGAGATCCCACGGCGCACGGCGCGGTCCTGTAGCCACTGGGCCACCTCGGACGGGCCGCCGCGCGCCCAGGTCTTGAGCTCCTGGAACTCGGTGACGGTGACGTTCGGGCGCTGCTTGAGGGCGGCGAGCAGCGGTGAACGCGCGACCGAGCTGTCGCGGTCGTCGCGCTTCGGGGACTCGATCAGCACGACGTGGTTCGTCTCGGGCATCATCGGGAGGAAGTCGAGGAACGGCTGCCACGTGTCGACGAGGCCGCGGCGCGAGCCGAGCGTCGTGAGCAGGTTCTCCACGACCACGAGGCGCGCGGGCGCGAGGAATGGCAGCGCGGAGGCGTGCTGGATCAGCTCGGCCGGCGTCAGGTTGCGGCCGGGGATGACGGCCGTGTTCGAGGCCAGTGAACCGTCCGTGTCGAGCGACTCACGCAGCGCGCGGAGCGCCTCGGAGGCGCGGAACTCGTCGGGCCCGAACAGGACGTGCAGCACGGATGGTCCCCCGCCGGCGTCGCGCACGCGCGCGGCCCGGCCCTGCGGTCAGTCGATCTCCAGTTGCCAGCCCAGCCACGCGGCGAGCGTGGTGCCGGCGAAGATCGCGGAACTGACGCCGAGGGTGGGGAGGAACCCGGCGTCTCCGGCGGTGGCCTGGTAGCCGGCCCATCCGAGCCCGAGCAGCGCGCCCGGGATCGGCAGCCAGCGCGGGAAGCGTGGATCCTCGTCGTCGACGAGCGCCGTGCGGAGCAGCTGCCCCGGGGTGACGGGGCCGGCGGCCTCGTCGTCGCGCGTCTCGCCGGCGTCCGGCCCGGCGTCGCGCGCGGTCGTCTCGTTGGACGTCCCTGACACGCGCTCGTCGTCGCTGATCATCGCCCGCGTTTCCCGCTTCCAGCGTGTCGCCGGCGGCGAGGGCCATGCGGCGACCTCGAGCTGGCGTTACACCGTCGACCTCGATGGTACGGGGGGCGGGTCGGGTGCGTCGACGCCGGACTGGCTGCCGGCCTGCTCATCGTGGGGGCCCTCTTCGTCGAGCGGTCCGTGGCCACCCGCGCGCCGCCAGCCGAGGTAGGCGACGGCGATGACGGCCGCGAGCGTGGCGGCCAGCAGCGCGATCGTCGGGCGGAAGCCGAGGTGGTCGACGCCGAGCGCGACGAACGGCACCACGACCACGCTCACGCCGCCGCTGATGAGGTTGGAGACGGAGATCACGCTGGCGCGGACGGCCTCCGGCGTGCGGCGCGCGAGGTACTCCGCGAAGTGCGGGTACATCACGTTCCAGCCGATCGACGGGAAGATGAACAGTGGGAAGAGCCACGCGGTCCCGGGCACGGCGGCGAGCAGCGCGAGGGCGCTGGCGATCGGCATCAACCAGAAGACGCGCGCGATGCCGATCCAGCGCCCGGCGCGATCCGCCATCCACGATCCGACGGCGCCGACGCCCATCTGGAGGGAGACGCCGACCCCGATCCCCCACAGCGGGATGCCGGCGTCGCGCAGGAACGGCTGCTGGAAGACGCCCATCGACGCGATCGCGGTGGTCGTCGCGGTCATGAGGATCATCACCCAGAACAGCGAGGGCGTGCGTGCGGTCAGGGCGATCGCCCGGCGTCCTGTCTCGAGGTAGGCGTGGCGTTCTTCGGTGCGTGGGGGCTCGGTGAAGCGCCATGCGAGGACGACGGCGGGGAGGGTGGCGATGGCGCTGAGGACGAACGGGACCCAGAGCGGCACCCAGTTCACCATCACGGCTCCGATGACGGTGAACCCGGCGAGCGAGGTCATGATCAGCGCGTTCAGGCGGCCGTAGTAGACCGTGAAGTCGCGCTCCCGGCCCGCTGCCTTCAGCGTGTCGTAGAGCATCGCGGAGTCCGCGCCGGAGAAGGATGTCTCCGCCGCCGCGAAGAACGCGTAGGAGGCGAGCAGGACCCACAGCGCCGAGCTCGTGCCGAAGGCGAGGAAGGCGAAGACGACGCTCACCGTGCCGATGAGCAGGCTGATCCGACGGCCGAAGCGGTCCGCGATCATGCCGGTTGGAAGCTCGGTCGCGATCACGACCGCCGAGAAGACCGCCTCGAAGATCAGCGCCTCGCCCAGCGTCAGGCCACGCTCGTCGGTGAGGTAGATGACCCAGATGCCCTCGCCGAACCACGCCCAGCGCAGCACCCACCACCATGGCAGGAGCCGCAGGTTCCGCCGCATCAGCGGGTGGTCAGCGGTGGCCGGCGACGGGCTCATGATCGGTCAACGCCCGCCGGGCGCGGCGGGTTGCTCCGTGCGCCGGACTCGAGGATCGCTGACCCCGCAGGGACGACCTACGGGAAGAGGTCCAGCGGCGTCTCGCGCACGATCTCGGTCGCGTGGCCCTCACCGCGGTCGTAGTCGTAGCCGCGCACGAGGGCGACCGGGATCGCGTCGAGCTTTCCCATGACCAGCTCGGCGGCGCCCGCGATCTCGTCGGCGACGCAGATCGTCGTGACGCGGAGCTCGCGGCCGTCGAGGTCGCGCTTGCCGACGTAGTCACGGAACGGGAGGAGGCCGGCGACGCCGATCGCGACGTTCGTCTGGCCGTGACGCCACGGTCGGCCGAAGGTGTCCGTCATCACCACGGCGACCTCGACGCCCAGGCGCTGGCGGAGGCCGTCGCGGAGCGCACGGCAGGAGGCGTCCGGGTCCACGGGGAGCAGGCAGACGAGGTCCTGGCCACCGACGTTGGAGCCGTCGACGCCGGAGTTCGCCGCCTTGAAGCCGTGGTGGGTCTCCGTGATGAGGACGCCGCCCACCTGGCGGATGACACGCTTCGACTCGCGGAGGACAGCCTCCACGATCCTCGGGTCCTTCTCCGTCCGCTCCGCGTAGGCGAGCGCGAACGGGCTCGGCTCGAAGTCGGAGAGCGGCAGGACGCGCCCCTCGGCCTTGGAGACGACGCGCTGCGTCACGACGACAACATCGCCGTCCGCGATCGGGGTGCCCTGCGCGGCGCATGCGTCCGCGATGATCGCGACGAGGTCGTCGTCGCGCTGGATCATCGGGATACCGCGCACGCCGATGACGCGGACGTCGGGAGGGGTGTCGGGCATGTCGGCCTCGTCTCGGCGCCCCGGGCGCCGCCTTCGCGACTCAGTGCTGGTCGGGCGGTCCGCCTACGGCTTGCCGTCCGGGATGCCGGTGATCTTCACGGCGCCGTGCGCCTTGTAGCGCCCGTTGATGCCGATGACGAGGGTGGT
Source organism: Dehalococcoidia bacterium (assembly GCA_050250415.1). Classification (GTDB taxonomy): domain Bacteria; phylum Chloroflexota; class Dehalococcoidia; order UBA2979; family UBA2979; genus W-Chloroflexi-9. The sequence goes on from JBFWOO010000008.1 coordinate 79,470, forward strand.
GATGCCCTCGACGAACCGCGAGAAGCGGAGCGGGCCGGCGTCCACGGCGCGGCAGCCCTCGATCTGGTTCGCCAGCGCCATGACCGCGTCCTTCGCCTCGCCGTTCGCGCCGGTCACGAGGATGTCGGACTCGATGCGGGCCTGCGGGTCGAGGAGCACGTCGGCGGGCAGGTTGTGGAATGCACCGATGACCGTGGAGTCCGGCAGGATCTCCGCGGCCTCCTCCGTGGCGGAGCCGGCCGGGACGTCGATCGGGCGCGGGCCCTTATCGAAGTAGACGGGCACCACCGCGTCGACGACGGTCTTGCCGGCGAGGGCTTCACGCAGTCCTTCCAGGGTGGCGCGATGCGCGTTGTACGGCACGACGATCACGACGAGGTCGGCGTCCGCCACGGCGGCGGCGTTGTCGGCGCCGGAGACGCGGCCGCTCCCGAGCGCGGCGGTGAGCTCGGCGCCGGACTCCGCGCCGCGCGCGGCATCGCGCGAACCGAGGATGACCGTGTGGCCGGCCAGCGCGAAGCGTGTCGCCAGGCCGCGACCCTCGGGGCCGGTGCCGCCGACGAGGGCGATGGTGTGAGGCATGAGTGTCCTTCCCGCCGCGGTCGCCGGCGAGGGAGATCGGCGGGCCGCTCTCCCGGTCGCGAGCGCGTCGCTATCCTCGCAGCGATCCCGCCGGACGAGAAGCCCCGCCCGGCGGCCCAGATAGGAACCGCGTGACGAGCGCCGCGCCCGCTATCCCCGTGCCCGCGATCAGCCTGCGCGGCGTCGCGCACACCTACGCCGGAGCGGACGGTCCGCTCCCCGCGGTGTCGCCCGTCGACGTCGCGGTGGCGGAGGGGGAGTTCGTCTCGATCGTCGGGCCGTCCGGCTGCGGCAAGACCACGCTGCTGCGCGCGGTCGCGGGCCTGCTCGCGCCGACCTCGGGGGAAGTCGCACTCCTTGGCATGTCGCCGGAGGCCGCGCGGCGGTCGCGGCACATCGGACTCGTCGCGCAGGACCCCGGCCTGCTGCCGTGGCGCACCGTCGAGCAGAACGTGCGGCTGCCGCTGGAGGTGACCGGCGCGCGCGGCGACGTCCCCGCGATGCTCCGCCGCGTCGGCATCGATGGCTTCGAGCACTACCGTCCCGCCGAGCTGTCCGGCGGCATGCGGCAGCGGGTCGCCCTCGCGCGGGCGCTCGTGCACCGGCCGCGGGTGCTGCTGATGGACGAGCCGTTCGGGGCGCTGGACGAGCTCTCGCGCGAGGCGATGCGGATCGAGCTGCTGCGGATCTGGGAGGCAGAGCGCATCACGGTGCTCTTCGTGACCCACGCCGTCCGCGAGGCCGTGCTGCTCTCGGACCGCGTGCTGGTGATGTCGCCGCGCCCCGGGCGGATCGTCGCCGACATCGGCGTCGACCTCCCGCGCCCGCGCACCCCCGCGGACGAGGAGGCACCGGCGTTCCTCGAGGCGGTGCGCCAGGTGCGCGCCGCGCTGGTGGGGGCGTGATGCGCCGCATCGCGCTCGTCGTCGGGCCGCCGGCCGTCTTCGGGGCGCTCCTGCTGGCGGCGTGGGAGGCGTGGGTGCGCGTCCGCGACATCAAGGACTACATCCTGCCGCCCCCGTCCGACGTGGCGCGCGCCTTCCTCGAGGAGCCGGACCGCTACCTCGAGGCGCTGGGGGAGTCGCTGGTGACCGCGCTCGGAGGACTGCTGCTCGCCAGCACGATCGCGTTCGCGCTCGCGGTGCTGATGGCCCACTCGCGCGTCCTCGAGCGGGCGATCTACCCGCCGGCGCTGCTGGTGAAGGTGACGCCGATCGTCGCGGTGTACCCGCTGCTGGTGATCTGGTTCGGCTTCGGCACGTGGCCGCGCGTCGTGGTCGCCGCGCTGATCACGTTCTTCCCGATGCTCGTCAACGCCGCCGTCGGGCTGAGGGCAGTCGACCCGTCGGCGCTGGACGTGCTGCGCGTCCTCCACGCGTCGCGGGCGCAGGTGCTCTGGAAGCTGCGGGTGCCGACATCGCTCCCGTACGTGTTCGCGGCGCTGCGGATCAGCGTGCCGCTCTCGCTGATCGGGTCGGTGGTGGCTGAGTTCCTCTCCGGCGCGGGCGGGATGGGGCAGCTGATCCTGATCGCCAACGGCGACTTCGCCACGGACGTGCTGTTCGCGGCGGTGTTCGTCCTCGCCGCGGCCGGGATTGGCATGACGGCGATCGTTTCGTATGTTGAGGCCCGCGTGCTCGGGTGGACGAACGCCGAGCGCCAGCAGATGGGTGCGTAGTGCCCGCGCGACGACCGTAGCCGCGGATACCCCCATCTCCCGCCTCGTTCGCGTGTAGCGCCCGGACAGAGTTCGGATGCACGCACCGGTACACCGGGAGTGTGTCCGCATGTCCGCACGTCCGCGCGCCATCCGCGCCCTGTCTCTCGTCACCCTCGCCATCCTCGCGCTCTCCGCGCTCGGCCTCGTCGCCTGCTCGGACGGGGAGGACGCCGAGGCGACCACCGCCACGACCGAGTCGACGTCGAGCGCGACGACTACCGCTAGCCCGACCGAGGCGACGCCCACGCCGGAGCCGCGCCAGATCACGTTCATGGCCGGCTTCCGCGCCCAGGCGAACCTGCCGTTCGTCGCCGTCTACGTCGCGGAGGCGGAGGGGTTCTTCGCCGAGGAGGGACTCGAGGTCGAGATCCAGCACTCCTCGGGCCAGGACGAGCACCTCAAGCTGCTGCTCGACGGCGAGGTGCAGTTCACGACGGGGACGGCCGCGCAGGCCGTGCGACGCGCGCAGGAGGGACTGCCCGTCCGCGCGATCGCGCTCTTCGGCCAGCGCGGCGACCAGGGCTACGTCGCCCGCGCCGACTCCGGCATCGAGACCCCCGCCGACTTCGCGGGCCACACCGTCGGCTTCAAGGCCGGCGTCGTACCGGCGGAGCTGGTCGCGATGCTCGCGTCCGCGGGGCTCACCGAGGATGACGTCGAGCTGGTCGGGGTGGGGTTCGACCCGCGCGTGTTCATGGAGGGCGGGGTGGACGTCTACCCGGTGTTCCTCAACAACGAGCCGGACACGATCCGCACGGCGGGCGTCGAGATCAACGTCATCGACCCGCACGACTTCGGCGTCCCGACGCTGGGCCTGACCTACCTCGCGACCGAGGAGACCCTCGCGGACACCGACCTCGTGGAGCGCTTCCTGCGCGCGACGATGAAGGCGGCCCACTGGATCGAGGAGCACCCGGAGGAGGCGATCGCGATCACCCTCCTGCACGCCGAGGGCGCCGACGCTGCCCACCAGCGCTACCTCCTGGACACTGATCTCGCCGCGGCGCAGCGCGAGGACGGCCACATGGGAATCTCGGACGATGGCCAGTGGGAAGCGCTGGTGGAGCTGCTCGTGGAGCACGCGATCATCCCGGAGTCGGTGGCCGTGCAGAACGTCCTCGACCAGGCCGTCCTCCAGCGGCTATACGAGGAAGGTGCGTTCGACTAACGGGGGGATCCGTGGCTGACGAGACGGGCGGTGCGCTCGGGGACCTCGAGCCGCCCACGCTCGCCGATGTGCGGGCGGCGGCGGCGCGCATCCGCCCGTACCTCAGCCTGCCGACCCCGCTCGTCCATTCGCCGGCGCTCTCCGAGCGTCTCGAGGCGGACGTGTGGCTCAAGTACGAGTTCGCCAACCCGATCGGCGTGTTCAAGCTGCGCGGCGGGCTGAACCTTGCGCTGACGCTCCCGGACGGGGAGCGCGCGGGCGGGATGGTGACGGCCTCCACGGGCAACCACGGCCAGTCGATCGCGTACGCGGCGCGTGCCGCCGGCGTCCCGGCGACGATCTTCGTCCCGGTGGGCGCGAACCCGGACAAGATCTCCTCGATGCGCCGCCTGGGCGCGCGCGTGGTCGAGTCCGGCGCGAACGTCGACGAGGCCCTGGCCGCCGCGCTCGCGCTGGCGGCGGACACGGGCGCGCGCTACGTGCACATCGCCACGGAGCCGGCGCTCGTCGCGGGGGTGGCGACCGCTGCCCTGGAGGTCCTGGATGCCGGCGGCCAGCTCCCCGACGCCGACCTCGCGATCGTGCCAGTCGGCGCGGGCTCGGGGGCGTGCGGCTGGATCACCGTGCGCGACGGGCTCGGTCGTCCTGCCGAGATCTGGGGCGTGCAGTCCGCGCAGGCGCCGGCGGTGCATGACGGCTGGCGGGCCGGCGCGGAGGTCACCCGCCCCAACCACACGCGCGCTGAGGGGCTCGCGACGGGGCACGCGTTCCCGTTCCCGCAGTCGATCCTCCGTGGGGGGCTCGCTGACTTCGCGCTCGTGGAAGACGACGCGATCGACCGGGCGGTCCTCGAGCTGATCGAGACGCAGCATGTGCTGGTGGAGCCGGCGGGAGCCGCCCCGCTGGCGGCGGCGCACGCGCGGGCGGAGCGGGTGCGCGGGAAGCGCGTGGTGCTCGTGCTGTCCGGGGCGAACATCACCCGCCCGCAGCTGGAGGCGATCCTCGGAGCGCGTGCCGAGGGCGAGCCGGCGACCTAGAAGAGCGTGATCGTCCCGACTTCGACGATGGCGCCGTCCACGTGCAACTCGAACTCCCACACGCCCGGGCCGATCGTGCCCTCGGGCGAGCGGTAGCCGATCCAGAAGCGCCCGGACGGCCCCTGCACCCACGGGATCGAGGGCGACGTGTAGACGCGGTTGTTGTCGCGGAAGACGTGCCATTCGACTTGCGTCGCACCGGTCATGCCGGTGACGTCGAAGGCCATCAGGAGCTGCTCGGCGCCCGTGAACGCGCCGGCCTGGATGTTCCCCTCGGCGGTCGCGGCGGAGGCGGCAAACTGGAAGAAGGCGTCGGGCGTCCCCACGTCGACGCCGATGACGGCGGTCGCCGTCGCGTGGAGCGTGCCGTCTACCAGCACGTCCAGCCGCCAGCGGCCGTTCGGCATGCCGGCCTGGCTCGGTGCCGTGATGCGGTCCGAGATGATGCCGAACGAGGCCCCGTTCCAGACGAAGGAGGACGACAGCGTCTGCTGCTCGACATCGTCGAGGAACCAGCGCTCGTCGATGACGGCGCCTTCGGGCGCGCCGTTCACGACGTACTCGTAGTAGAGAGCACCGAGGCCGGCGACGAAGCGCGTCTCGTAGTCGAACAGGTCGCTGCCGTTCGGGGTCTCGGTCGCGTTCTCGGCGAACGCCGGGCGCGAGACGAAGATGCCTGTTGACGGCGCGAGCTGGAGCGATCCGGGCAGCGTGCGGTCGCGGTAGAGCGGAGCATCGTAGCCCTGCGCGTCCACGGCGCCGGCCAGCAGCGGGTTGAGGAGGTCGAGTGGCCGCGCCATCCCGACGGCGCCGGTGGGCAGGTAGCGGTCCTGCGCGAGGATGCCGACGAGCGCGCCGAAGCGGTCGAAGACCGGCCCGCCGGCGGCGCCGAATGGCATCCGCGTGTCCATCTCGAACCAGGTGCGTCCCGTCCGGCCGGCGGCGCCCCGCTGGCCGGTCACGGCTGCCGTCGCCGTCTCCACGATCTGTTCCTCCTCCGCGCCGCCGGGGTAGCCAAAGACGCGCAGGCTGAAGCCGACACCGACGATGGACGGGTCGCCGAGGGCGACGGCAGGGAGGTCGAACGCGCCTTCCGCGAGTGGCGCGCCGCCCGCGTCGCCGGTCACGCGGAGGATCGCGACGTCGACGCTGGGGTCGGCCGCGACGAGGGTGGCGGTGAACTCGCGCTGAGGCGGGGTGCCAGGCTCACGGTCCGCCGCGATGACGATCGAGGTGTACGAGCGCGTCCCGTCCGGGTCGTACGGGTCGACGACGGGGTAGGCGGTGGCGATGAGGCCGGCCTCCGCGTTCACGACGACGCCCGTGCCGTGGCGGACGATCTGCTCGAAGCCGCTGGCGCCGTCGATCACGAGGACCTGGACGATGGAGAGGGCGAGGTCGTGGTCAGGGATGACCTGTCCGCCCGTGGCCTCGCCGCCCCCGGCCGGGTTGTTCGGGTTGACCACGATGGGGGTGGGTGAGGCGGATGCGTCCGCGGTCTCGGTCGCCAGCGGCGTAGGCGTTGCTTCGCCCGGGATCAGCTCGGCGGTGCGCTCGCACGCGATCAGGAAGACCGCCCCCACCGAGAGGGCGGCCACCAGGACGAGACGAGCCAACTGCCGCGGTACGCGCATCGACGTGCAACCGTACCCCGAGCCTCCGCCCGAGGCCAGTAGCCCGGAGCCCTCCCGCGAATGTTGTAAGACGGCGGCGCCCCGGATCGCCGGCGGCGGGCGTCCCTCGGTCCGGCGTTAGACTGCCCGAGCCCGCCCATGGCGGTGAGCGGTTGCCGTGCGGTGGAAGGAAGTCGCATGCCCTACGAGCCGGAGTCCTACGAGGCGATCCTGTATGACGTGCAGGACCGGATCGCGACGATCACGCTGAACCGCCCGGAGCGGATGAACTCGTTCAGCGATGCCCTCCTGCACGAGTGGGAGGACGCGATCCGCCGGGCCGCCGAGGATGACGGCGTGCGCGTGGTGATCGTCACCGGGGCGGGGCGCGCGTTCTGCGCCGGCGCCGACCTGCGCGCCAGCGGGGACGAGGACACCGTGCTGATGCAGGGCAAGAACGCCGGCGAGCGCCGCAACTCGCTCCGGCACTCCGTGCACCGCGTCCCGCAAGCGCTGCAGTTCCTCGACAAGCCGTACATCGCGGCGATCAACGGGGCGGCGGTGGGCGCGGGCATGGACATGGCGTCCATGGCGGACATCCGCATCGCCTCGGACCAGGCCCGGTTCGGGATGTCGTACGTGAGCGTCGGTCTGGTCCCGGGCGACGGGGGCGCGTGGTTGCTGCCGCGGATCGTCGGCGTGCAGCAGGCGCTGGACCTGATGTGGCGCGGCGAGATCTTCGATGCGAACACGGCGCTGGAGATGGGCTACCTGATGAAGGTGGTCCCGCACGAGTCGCTGATGGAGGAGACGCGCACCTACGCGATGCGCCTCGCGGAGGGGCCGCCGGTCGCGATCCAGCTCACGAAGCGGCTCGTCTACCGCTCGATGGACCTCTCGTTCCCCGAGGCGCTCGAGGCGGCCCAGGCGGCGATGACGATCGTGCAGTCGACGGAGGACTCGCTGGAGGGTCCCGCGGCGTTCCGGGAGAAGCGCAAGGCGAACTTCCAGGGGCGGTAGGTCCGTGGGCGTCCGGCGGGACGGTTAGTACCCGTTTCACGCTTCCGCAACGTCATTATGACCGACGTCCTCCACCATGACGGAAGCTACCCACGGAGGATCCGCATGGCTCACCTGGCACACCTTCGTTCCCGCGCCCTGCTCGCCGGCGCACTCACCCTGTCGCTGGGGCTGGTCTCGCTCGGGTGCACCAGCAACGATGGTGGCGACGACTCCGCCGCGGCCCCCGCCACCCGGACGCAGCAACCCGTGGCGAACGGGACGACGACCTCCTCGGCGCCCTCGACGATCCCCGGCGACCTGGTGGTGGTCGACCTCGCGGACGTCGTGGACCGGGTCATCAACTCCGTGGTGCTGATCGAAAACGCGGACGGCGCCGGCAGCGGCTCCGGCATCGTGATCGACACGGATGGACACATCCTCACGAACTACCACGTGATCGAGTCCATGGTGTCGGCGAAGGTGACCCTATTCGACGGCAGCGCCTCGCTCGCCGAGGTCGTCGGGACCGACCCCGGCAACGACCTCGCGGTGATCCGCGCCGACGGGTTCACGGCCGACCAGCTCCAGCCCGCGGTACTGGGCGACTCCGCGCAGATGCGGGTGGGCCAGGCGGTGTTCGCCATCGGCAACCCGTTCGAGGAGACGTTCACGGTGACGCAGGGGATCGTTTCCGCGCTGAACCGCAGCTCGCCGTCGTTCGGTGGACGCTCGATCCAGGGCGTGCTGCAGACGGACGCGGCGCTCAACCCCGGCAACTCCGGCGGCCCGCTGTTCAACCTCGACGGCGAGGTGATTGGCATCAACACCTCGATCCGGAACCCCACCGGCCAGTCATTCGCCGGGCTCGGATTCGCGGTGCCGTCGAACACGGCGACCCGTTACCTCTCGCAGCTGATCGCGGGCGAGTCGATCCAGCACCCGCAGCTCGGGATCGCTGGTCCGATCGAGCTCGACCAGGTCACGGCCGCCGAGCTCGGCGTGAGTGAGACGCGGGGCCTCTACATGACCACCGTGGTGCCGGAGGGCCCGGCGGCCCGGGCCGGCTTGCAGGAGGGCGACGTGGTCATCGAGATCAACGGCCGCGACACGTTCACCTTCGAGCACCTCGCCTCGGCGATCGACAGCGCCGAGGTGGGCGACGACATCGAGATCGTCGTGATGCGTGGCGGCGAGGAGGTGACGCTCACCGCCACCCTGCAGCCGTGGGACCTCTCGTAGCCAGCTGACCGCGCTCATCCAGACGCCCCGGGGGTTCCCCTGGGCGTGTTCGATTCTTTGCACCTTCTGACGGACAACCTCGAACGGTTGAACGAGAACGTCGTTTACGTTCCCATGAACGGGCGGGGGTACGTCGGAGGTCACTCTTGGTGAGCGCCCCCCGGTGGCTGCGCGCGCCACAGCGCATCGCGGCCGCCTCTCTCATCGTGATCATGGTCGTCCTCGTCTACGCGCAGCCGGCCGGCGCGCAGGTGGCGGGGCTGAAGGCGCCCGGGCCCGCCGGCTCCCACTGGGAGGTCCTCGCGGGGTACAACACGGCGACCCACGAGGGGGTCGACCCGTACGCGCTCGACCTCTGGCGGAGGGACGCCGAGACCGGCGGCACCCCCGTCCTTGCGCCGATGAGCGGCACGATCGGCTACACGTCCGACACGTGCGTCTCGGTTCGCACGAGCGAGCTCAACCTGCTGCTCTGCCACGTCTTCATCGAGCCGGGCCTCGACCGCGGCGATCCCGTGGCCGTGGGCCAGAAGATCGCGACGGTGGCGCCGGACGGCCAGGCGGAGAACAACGGGATCGCGCACATCCACCTCCAGCTGAACCGCCGCACTGACGGCCCGGGCTCCACTGGCGAGTCGCTGCCGTTCTCCGGCGCGTACGCCATCGAGGGCGTCAACCTGGAGCCGACCACCGAGTTCAATGCGCATTACCAGCGTGGCTTCGTCTCCACGAACGCCGAGGTCGCCGCCTCCGGTCCGGCGGTGGACGCGGGCGCGGACCGGCAGGTGCAGCCGGGAGAGATGGTGACCCTCACCGGCTCCGCGAGCGGCGTCACCGAGCTGTTCTGGGTGCAGGAGAGCGGGCCGCCGGTCATCGCGAACATCAACCAGGGTGGGACGTACAGCTTCGTGGCGCCCTCGGAGCCCGGGGCCGTCGTGAAGTTCCAGCTGATCGGGAACGCCGACGGGACCCTCGTGACAGACGCGGTCACGATCAGCGTGCAGGCCTCGGCGCCACCCGCCGGCCAGCAGCAGCAGGTCGCGACGATTGTCGGCGGCCAGGTCTTCCCGGGCGGCATCAGCATGGTGGTCTTCTCCGGCGGCACCACGGATCAGCTCATCCAGGCGGTCGCGTGTCCGCGGCCGACGCTGGCGATGTGGGCGAGCGCGCCGAACGGGAACCTCGTGCAATACACCGTCGGCCGGCCGGCGTTCGTGAACGCCGCGTGGACCTCGCTCTTCCCGAACGGGCTGCCGGAGCTGACGCCGCTGCTGCTGCGCTGCGAGTAGCGACGCCCCGAGGTCGCTCTCCGCGTCGCCACGGCCCTGGTGCGCTACAGTCGCGCCATCGGCCGCGATCGAGCGCGGGTAGCGGGAGTCCAGAGATGTCGTTGTACGAAGCCCTGTTGATCGGGCACATCGTGGGCGTGGTCGTGATGGCGTTCGGGAGCGGCACGGCGATGCTCGCGAGCCTCTCCGCGGGGTCGCGGCCCAGCGTCGCGGCGATCCTCACCGCATCGCGGCTCGAGCTGCTCGGTGGGCGGGTGACCGCGTTCGCGGCGATCGTGGTCGCGGCGCTCGGCACGTGGCTCGTGATCGAGGGCGACTTCGAGTTCTCCGCCGCGTGGATCTCGGCGGCCTACCTCCTCTGGTTCGTCGCGATGGGGATCGGTGGCGGCGTGCTGTCCCGCCACAGCCGTGGCGTCATCGAAGCCGCGACGCAGGCGCAGGGACGCGGCGAGACCACGAGCGATGCGCTCATCGCCCAGTTCCGCTCTCCCGTCGCGAACATCGGCGGCACGGTGCTCGGCTTGATGTACGTCATCTTCATCTACCTGATGGTGGCGAAGCCGGGCGCGTAACCCTCCGGCGCGGCGCGGCCTGACGGCTCAGGCGCCCGCGGGCGGCGGCAGTTCCAGCGGGCGTCCCGAGACGAGCAGCCAGGCCCGGTCGGCGGCGCGGGAGGCGCGCTGGTTCACGCGCCCGAGGATGTCGCGGTAGACGCGCCCGAGCGGGTACGGCGGCACGACGCCCGCGCCCACCTCGTTCGTCACGAGGACCGTCGTCCCCGGCCGCGCGCCGGCGGCTGAGATGAGCGCATCGACCTCGGCGTCGAGGGCCACCTCGAGCGCGTCGATCGCGTCGAGCGACGGCTCGTCCGAGCCGAGCTGCATCAGGCGGTTCGTTACCCAGAGCGAGAGGCAGTCGACGAGCACGCAGGCCGCGGGGTCAGCCGCCGTGATCGCCTCCGCGAGTGCGAGGGGTTCCTCCACCGTCTGCCACTCGGCGGGACGGCGTGACTGGTGGCGGCGGATGCGGTCGCGCAGTTCCGCGTCGCCGGCCTCCATCGTTGCGACGTAGACCACGGGCGTGCCGGCATGGCGGGCGAGGTGCTCGGCGAAGGTCGACTTCCCCGAGCGGGCGCCGCCGGTGACGAACAGGACCTGGCCCACGCGCGACTCCTAGACCCTCAGGATGGGCTCGGCCCAGCCCTGCTGGAGCAGCGCGAGGACCGTGAGCCACACGATGACCTGCGACACCTCGATCGCCGCGCCGAAGACGTCGCCCGTGACGCCGCCGAGCAGGCGCGCCGCGGCGCCGCCGACGAGCAGCGCGGCGAAGCCGCCGGCCGCGACGAGGACGACGCCGGCGGCGCCGAACGTGACGGCAGCGACGACGATCGCGATCAGCGTCGCCAGCGGGGCGGCTACCGGCCAGAGGCCGTCGCGGATGCCGTGGCCAAGGCCGCCGGGGCGCGCCGGCGGGAACGTTGTGGCGACCGGGACGACGGTCCAGCGCGCGATCGCGGGCGCGGCGAGGAGCGCGGCCGTCCGCGCGTCCTCGGGGAGGCTCGCGAGCGCCGACCACTGGGTGAGCAGCACGAGGACGAGCGCCATCACGCCGGCTGGCCCGATCGTGCCCTCGCGCATCACGGCGAGCCGCCGCGCGCGGCCGTCCTCCCCGCCGCCGGCCTGTACCGCGAGGCCGTCGGCGGTGTCGGCGACGCCGTCGAGGTGGAGCCCGCCCGAGAGCAGCGCCAGCGTCACCACGAGCAGCGCGGCGGTCGGGCCTGCGGGCAGCAGCTCGCGCAGCACCAGGTCGAGGAGGGCGAGCGCGGCGCCGATCACCAGTCCGGCGAACGGATACCAGCCGAGCGCCGCCGCGAAGGTGCGGTCGTCGTAGGTCCGGACGGCGCGGATGCGCAGCGGGGTGAGGAACTCGATCGCGATCAGCGACCCGCCGAGGAACCGCACGGCGGGCTCGCTACGGTTCCGGCTCGATCGCCTCGTCGGAGGCGGAGACCCCGGCCTCGTCGAAGGTGGCCATCTCGTCCAGCACCCGGCAGGCCGCGACGCAGAGCGAGATGCCGAGCGCCGCGCCGCTGCCCTCCCCGAGCCGCATGCCGAGGTCGATGAGCGGCTCCAGCCGCAGGTGTTCGAGCGCGGCGGTGTGCCCCGGCTCGGCCGAACGGTGCGAAGCGACGAGGCGCGCCCCGGCGGCGGGGGCGAGGGTGACGGCGATCAGCGCGGCCGACGTCGAGATCAGGCCGTCGAGCACGGACGGCACGTCCTCGGCCGCCGCCGCGAGGTAGACCCCTGCGAGCGCGCCCACCTCGAAGCCGCCGACCGTGCGGAGGACATCGATGCCGTCCGCTGGGTCGGGACGGTTCACGTCGAGCGCCTGCTCGACCGCGCGGATCTTGTGCTCGAAGCGCTCGTCGTCGACGCCGGTGCCCCGGCCAGTGACGGCGCGGGGCGGGCGCCCGGTGACGGCGGCGATGATCGCCGCGGCTGACGTGCTGTTGCCGATGCCCATCTCGCCGCAGCCGACGATGTCGACGCCCCTCCCGGCACGCTCCGCGCCGAACAGCTCGATGCCGGCGGCGACCGCGGCGAGGGCAGCATCGCGGCTCATTGCCGGGCCCTCCGCGATGTCGGCGGTTCCGGGGCCGAGGCGCAGGCGGAGGAGCGCGGGATCGTCGGGTGTCTCGCCGGCGACGCCGGCGTCCACCACGCGGACGCGCGCGCCCGCGTGCTGCGCGAGGACGTTGATGGCCGCTCCTCCGTGCAGGAAGTTCAACACCATCTGCGCGGTGACCTCCTGCGGGTAGGCGGAGACGCCGCGCCGCGCGACGCCATGGTCGGCGGCGGCGACGATGATCAGCCGGCGCTCGAGCCGCGGTCGGACCGCGCCGGTGATGCCCGCGATCCGGGTGGCGAGGTCCTCCAGCCGCCCGAGGGCGCCCGGGGGCTTCGTCAGCGTGTCCTGGCGGGTGGCGGCGGCCTCCTCGGCGCGCGCGTCGAGCGGCCGGATCGCGGCAACCGTGCGCGCGATCAGCGCTTCGGCGGACAGCTGGTCGGTCTGAGGCATCGCGCAGGCCTACGATCGGACGACATCGCTGGGTGGTGCCGAGTGTACGCGGCGGCCCGCTCTCGGGCCGCCGCGCCGCGGGAGGGTGCGAGGTGGCCGAGGGCAGCGACCCGTACTACCGGGACTTCGCCGCCGCGTACGACGAGTACTCGCGCGGCGTCCCGGGCGACATCGAGTTCTACGTGGAGCTCGCGCGCGCCGCCGGCCGCGTGGTCGAGCTGGGCGTCGGGACGGGCCGGGTCGCTGTCCCGACCGCGGAGGCGGGGGTCTCCGTGCTGGGGATCGACCTCGAACCGGCGATGCTCGCGATCGCGCGGGCGAAGGCGGACGCCGCGGGAGTGGGGGAGCGGCTCACGCTGCGGGCCGGCGACATGCGCACGTTCGAGCTCGATGCGCCGGCGCCGCTGGTGACGATCCCCTTCCGCACGTTCCTCCATAACCTCACGTCCGCCGACCAGCTCGCCACGCTCGCGGCCTGCCGGCGGGCGCTCGAGCCGGGCGGGCGGCTCGCGCTCAACGTCTTCAACCCGAACCTGCAGCTGATGGCGCGGTGGATGGAGCGCGGCAGCACCCACTGGGAGCCCTTCGGCGGTTGGGAGGGGTACGAGGCGCGCCATGACTACGGCACGACGGAGCAGGTGGTCACCACCTCGCTGCGCATCCGGAACGCCTCGGGCGGGTGGCGGAAGACGTCGTTCCGGCTGCGTTACGTGCACCGCCACGAGATGCAGCACCTCCTCGAACGCGCCGGGTTCGAGGTCGAGACGATCGCCGGGGGCTTCGCCGGTGAGCCGCTGGAGGACAGCTCGCCTGAGATGGTTTGGATAGCTCGACGCGCCGGACGGCAAGGCGGTGGGACTTGACGAGTCTTTCAGCAACATCAGGAAGATGTTTGTGAATGAGGGAACTTGAGGGTTGACAGACCTTTGGCCCCCTCTATGCTCTTGTTGTCACAAGCACGAGACGTTTACGTCCGTGATGAGTGATCGGCCTAATCTCGCTGAGGGACAGCCTTCACGAGACCGGGGGACCCAACACCTTGGGGTGAATCCTCCTGCGGGAGGACGGGCATACTGAACCAGCCCGAACCCGACAGCTAACCTCGGAGGCTGACTGGATCAGCCCGACCGGCGGGATGCCGGAT
>JBFWOO010000009.1:0-64961 GCA_050250415.1 Dehalococcoidia bacterium
GGATGGGTGGGGTCACGGGCCGGTGTGACCCTGCCCCGACCCCGCTCGCATTGGGGGTGCGGTGTCCTCGGGGGCTGCGCTGGTGTCGATGTTGGCGTGGGGTGTGCGTCGGACACAGACGCGGGCGGCGCGCGCCGCCCGCTTCTGCGTGTTCGGACCGGGGCCGCTACGGCTGGGCGGACTCCGCCTGGGCCTTCGCGGCGCGTGCCTGGAGGACGAGCTCGGGGACGACCTCGAGGACGCCGGCGTCACGGAGGCGCTGCACGTCTTCGTCCGACTTCCCGAGGATCTCCTTCAGGACGTAGTCGTTGTACTGGCCGAGCGCGGGCGCGGCCGAGTAGATCGCGCCCGGAGTGCGGTTCATGTTCCACGCGAGGCCGGCGAGTGTGTGGGGGCCGGCGGAGACGTGGTCCACCTGGGGCCAGAACCCGCGCTCGTTGAGGTGGGGATCCTCCACGACACGGCGGCTGTTGGCGCTGGCGCCGGCGGCGACGCCGTGCCGCTGGAGCTCCTGCATCGCTTCGTCCGAGGTGCGCGCCGAGGTCCAGGCCGTGATGGCGGCGTCGATCTCGTCGTGGTGGGCGAAGCGGGCGTCGAGCGTGGCGAACTGGGCGCGGAGCTCGGGGCGGCCGATGGCGTCACAGAGGCCGCGCCACTCGGCGTCCGAGCCGACGGCGAGCGCGACCCATTCGTCGTCACCGGTGCAGCGGTAGGCGCCGGAGGGGGCCATGTGCTCGTCGCGGTTGCCGATCCATGTCGGCTCCTTGCCGGTCATCTGGTACTCGATGACGGACTCGCCGGTCCAGTTGATCGCGCACTCGCGCTGCGAGAGGTCGACGTACTGGCCGCGGCCGGTCTTCCGGCGGTGGAGGAGCGCGGTCATGATGTAGCCGGCGGTGTGGATCCCGGCGATCGGGTCGCCGTAGTTGATGCCGGACTTCATCGGGATGCCGTCGTTGAGGTAGCCGGTGCGTGCGACGATGCCGCCGAGCTGCTCGATGGCGACGCCGTAGCCGACGTACTTCGCCTCCGGCCCGCCGTTGCCGGAGGGCGGCATGGAGACGAAGACGATGTCTTCATTGACGGACTTGAGGACCTCGTAGCCGTAGCCCATGCGCTCGAAGACGCCACCACCGAAGTTCTCGATGACGACGTCCGCGATCTTCGCGAGCTCCATGAACACCTCGCGCCCCTCGGGCATGAGGATGTTCATGCACATCCCGAGCTTGTTCCGGTTGGTCTTGTTGAAGTAGCCGGAACGGTTCCACGGGTCCTCGCCCGGGTCGTCGTTGGCGTAGTGGCTCAGCGGGATGGGCGGCGGGATGGCGGGGCCGCGGATCGAGTCGAGCTGGCGGTTCGCCTCGATCTTGATGATCGTGGCGCCCATGTCACCGAGGAGCTTGGTGCAGTAGGGGCCCGCCCAGACCATGGAGCAGTCCAGGACGATGATGTCCTTGAGCGGCCCCTGCTGGCCTTCGCGGAGCTTGACACGCGGGTCGCCCGTAGCGCCGTCGGCGAACCTGGTCATCGGGCGACTCCGTTCGTGACGCCGCCGTGGGGGTGTGCGCCGAGCGCGCCGGCGGCGGTGAGGTTGGCGCGGGACTGGGCGTCGTGGCCGAGCGACTCGAGGACCTCGACGGTGTGTTCGCCGAGCAGGGGAGCGCGCTTCGACGCCCAGAGGCCGTCCGTGAAGTGCGCGCCCATCGAGGGGTAGCGGAGGGTGCCGGCGACGGGGTGGTCCACTTCGTGGAAGAAGCCGCGGTACTGCAGCTGCTCGTTGAGGAAGTAGTCGGCGGGTGTGGAGACGTACCCGAACGGGAGGCCGAGGGCCTGCGCCTTCTGGTAGATGTCCTCCTTCGTGTGCTCGATAAGCCACGGGAGCATGAGGGCGTCGATCTCGTCGCGGAGCTCGCTCTGGGCGCCGGTGCGCTGGTAGCGCTCGTCCGCGAGGATCGGCTGGTCCATGAGCGTGGCGATGTTGGCCCAGCGCCGCGGCGGCCCGGAGACGACGCCGACGAAGCCGTCCGCGCAGGGGTAGATGCCCCAGGCGGCACGCGCTCCGTTACCGGCGCGCTGGTGGATCTGCCCGCCGTAGATCCAGGTCATGTCCGTCATCTCCAGCAGGGAGGTGAGGCACTCGTGCATCGAGATGTCGATCTGCTGGCCCTGGTCCGAGAAGCCGCGCTCCCAGAGCGCGCTGAGGGTGGCGACGTAGGCGTTCTGGCCGGCGCCGTACTGACCGACGTAGCCGCCGTTCTTTAGCGGTTCGCGGTCGGCCTCGCCGGTGATGTGCATCTGGCCGCTGAGCGCGTAGAAGGTGATCTCCCATGCGTTGAACTGGGCGTAGGGCCCGGTCTGTCCGAAGGGCGTGACCGAGGTGTAGACGATGCCGGGGTTGATGGCCCGGACGTCCTCGTAGCCGAAGCCGATCTCGTGGAGCGCGCCCGGGCGCGCCGATTCGATGAGCACGTCCGCGGTGGCGATGAGCTCGCGGAGGACGCTGCGGCCGTCCTCGGTCTCGAGGTCGAGGGCGATCGAGCGCTTGCCCTGGTTGAGGTAGAGGTGCAGGGCGCCGGCCTCGGGGTCGATGCTGCCGTCCTTGAAGGGGCCCCACCGCCGGATCGGGTCACCGCCGGGGCGTTCCACCTTGATCACGTCCGCCCCGAAGCCCGCGAGGAATCGCGCGCAGTAGGGCCCCGCGATGTATTCCGAGAGATCGAGGACGCGCACTCCTTCGAGGGGTCCCTCCATGTGGCCTCCAGCCCATCGCTTCCGTGGTATTACGTCGCCGTCGGATTCTAGGGGCCGCGTCGAGGGTTCTTCATGCCTCGATGAAGGAACTGAGTGCCAGATTCTGGCGGTTCCGGGGCCGGCGGAGAGTGGAGGGGTGCGATGGCAGCGACAACGGGGTCTCCGGAGGATGTGGTTCGTCAGTGGGCGAAGGCGAACACGGAGGGTGACGTGGAGACGTGGGACCGGGTGGTCCTGGACGGGTTCTCCTACGTGCACAGTGCGTCCAACCTGGAGCGGAAGCCGGAGATGGTGGAGGCGTTTCGCAACGGCCGCCGGTACAGCCGGTGGGAGACCGAGGGGATGTCGACGCAGGACTTCGGTGACGCGGCGGTGGTGACGGGGATCGGTCGGCTGGAGGTGCCTCGGGAACCTCCGGTGGTGCTCAATGTGCGGTTCACGGCGACGTTGCTGAACCGCGATGGGTGGAAGCTGGCGGCGTTCCAGACGACGAGGTTGCCGGAGGGGCAGTAGCGCAGCGGCGCCGTTGTCGGTGCCTCCGCGGCTGCGGCCGCCGTCGAGCGTTGGCGTGGGGCGGCCATCCTCCCGGCCCCCTTCCCTGCGCGGGAACGAGCTTCCGGCTCGATCGCACGGGGTGCGCCGTGGCCTGTGCAGTTGGGGTCGCGGTAGGGCGCGAGCCTACAAAAAAAGGGGCCCGCGAAACGCGAACCCGCTGCTCAAACGGAACTTACCAAATGGGGCCCAATTGGGCTACCACGGCTATGGTATTACAGTCCCCGCTGCCTGCAAGCGGGAGTTGACCATGTTCCTCAGGCGACTTGTCACGGCGCACCCCACCGAAGTCGCCGCCGCCATCGTCATGATCGTGGTGGGCATCTTCGTAACGGTCCTCGCGGACGGTGCCGAGGAGCAGCAGCGGCTCGTGGCTGCGGGAGGGATCCTCACGGCGACCGGGGGTGCATTGCTGTCGTGGGTGACCTCGAGGATGCTGACGCAGCAACAGGCGGATGCCGAGCTCAGAGAGCGGCTTGGGTCACTTTCCCGGAGTATCGGCCAGGCTGCCAGCCAGATCCGGCTCGCAGCCGCCCAGGGAATCATGCACGAGATCCATCCCGCGACCGGCTTCGCTCTCGTGGAGCAAGCGAGTTGGACCATCTACGGTCAGGTGAGCGAGATGGCGCTGATCCAAGGAGCGCCCTTCGATGCCGGCTTCATCGCCGAGACCGCCGAGAAGCTGAATCGCCTTGCTCGCGATTTAACGAACACTGACAAGTCGAAAGTGGAACTCGCTCGTCAGGAGATCGAGCGGATCTCCGACGACCTTCGCGACCGGGCAGTCACGGCAACCTACGAGGTCAGCTGTCCGTCTTGCGGCGCGGCGAATCTCGTGAGCCTAGCGAGGGCCTCTGGTAGCTCTGCGATGGTGACCTGCGGGACGTGCCAGCAGACCTTCAATGCACATACTGGTCCGAACGGGGCATTCACGCGCCCGCGGGGGCCGCTCACGCTCCCCTCATCGATCGCGCCCGCCGACTGGGCGTTCAAGTGCCCAGACTGCGAACACGAACTCAAGGCACGTTCCAGTCATATGATGTGTGTCTCCTGCTACGCGTATCTTGAGTTAGATCTCGCGTCGAAGTCTGTTCGATCTATCGGCAAATATGAATGCTCGGACGTGCTCCCCGAAGGCAGAACCGGAGCCCGCCCAATCCTCCGCTGTCCCATGTGTCGACGGCTCATGAATGGACTAATCAACGACGGCCTCTACTACATGGCGTTCTGTCGAGATGACCGACAACTCATGCGAGTTAGTCACGAAGCATGGCAAACTTGGAGGGCGAGGAACGCCCCCGCCGGCTCGCCTCCACTCACACCGGGCTGAGCGGTGTCGGCGGGCGCCGACCGGGTGAGCCCTCGCGTCCGGAGCCCGTGGGTTAGCCCTCCTTCTTGGCGACCCTGAAGATGTTGGTGTGGCGGATCCGGGCGAGCTCCTGGCCGGATTCGTCGAAGAGGTTGCCGTCGACGACGGAGTAGTGGTGACCGTTCTTCTCGTAGGCGTCGATCATGTGGCCGGTGAGGGTGAAGGTCTGGCCGGCGTGGGCGCGGGCGAGGTTCTGGATGTGGCTGCTCGCGTGGATCGAGGGGTTCCCGTAGTCGTAGGAGTGCGCGAGCAGCGTGATCATGTGGCGCGCGATCACTGACGGGTGGACCAGTGGCTTGTCCCCGGTGAAGAGGTCCATCGGCTGGATCTGCTCGCGGCCGGTCACGCGGGCGTCCTCCATCGTGACGGTGTAGGCGAGGGTGCGGATGTCCTTGCCGACCGGGGCGTTCTCGAGGGTGAGCCACTCGAGGTCCTTGCTGACGGGGTCCGGGGCCATGTTCGAGGAGAGGATGAACTGGCCGCGCCAGGGGGCGTCGCCCATGCCGAGCTCGGCGCGCAGGCAGACTTCGCCGTTGTCCTTCGTCGCTTCGAGGTGATGGAGGCCGGTGTCGTCCTGGGTGATCGCGACGCGTACCCGCTCGTTCGGGTAGGTGGGGCGGCGGAACTGGATGTAGATCCAACCGCGGTCCAGCCACTCGTCACCGAACGCCTCGAGGATGGCGGGGATGCACCAGCCGTAGATGGTGACGCCGCCGATGAGGGCGCCACTGAAGCCGTACGCCGATCCACCGTCCGCGGTGTGGATCTTGTTCCGCTTCATCATCTCGGGGTCGTTCTGGTCCTTCATGATCGCGGTGAAGGTCTGTTCCGCGACGAGGGTGTCGGTCATCTCGAGTCCTTTGGGCCGCATGGCGCACCGTCGCGCCTCCGGCGGCAGGGTAGCGCGGGCGAGGGCGACGCGTGCTGCGCGAGCGCCGCGAGTCGTCAAGTCTGGCGAGACTACTCCGCCTCGGCGCTCACTCCTCCCCGGCGGTCCGGGCGCGCTCGGCGGCCTCCGCAGCGCGGAGGTCACGTCGCTGCTGGCGGACGGTGGCGAGGTGGGCGTAGGACATGCCGGCGACGACGAGGCCGACGCCCGCGAAGAGCGACGCGCCCAGCTCATCGCCGAGGACGAAGTGGGCGATGATGACGCCCCAGATCGGCGTCGTGAGCGAGAGCGCGGTGACGCCGGACGGCAGGTAGTGCTTGAGCATCCACATGTTCGCGATGAAGCCGAACCCGGCGATCACGACGCCCTGGTAGAAGACGGAGAGCGCGAGGGCGCCGGTGAGCTGCCACGGGTCGTCCTCAACGGTCGCGCCGAGCCCGAGGAAGACCACGACGCCGACGACGACCTGGGTCATCAGGAGCTTCGGCATCTCGATGTGCTGGCTGGCGACCGAGGTGTAGACGAGGCGGCTCCCGAGGAGCGCGGCGGAGCCGACCATCAGCGCGTCGCCGAGCAGGGTGGCCTCCGGGTTCCCGAAGTCCCTCGCGACGACGAGGACGACGCCGGCGTACGCGACGAGCGAGCCGAGGACGCGCGGGAGGGTGAGGCGGTCGCCGGGGACGGCGAAGTGCGCGACGACGCCCGTCCAGAGCGGGAAGGTCTGGCCGATGACGGAGGCGTGGGACGCCGTGGTGAGGTCCTGCCCGATGTTCATGAAGGCGATCTGCGCGGCGAACAGCACGGCGAGGCCGGCGAGCGCCGGGAGGTCTCTGCGGCCGGGGATCAGCGACTGCTTCGTGGCGAGCGCCCACGCGATGGTGACGATGCCGCCGGCGATGAAGCGGTAGCCGGCGAGGCGCAGGGGCGGGGCGTCGTCGAGGCCGGCCTTGATCGCGACGGGGTTGCCGCCCCACAGCGCGGCGAGGAAGAGTGCGAAGCCCGTCGCGCCGGGCGTGAGCGGACGGCGCGCGGTGGGCTGCCCGCTCGCCTCGGCGGCCGGCTCGATCCGCGATGCGCTCACTTCGGCTGCCTTTCGTGGTGCGGCCGCGAGGGGCCGCCGTGCGATACTCGGACAGACGGCACATCCCACCCGCAGGCGTCCGCCCCCTCGATGCCCTCGGTGTCTTTGAGTTTCCTCGGCGGGCCGCGATGCTCTCATACCCCTGGAAGGGGCTGTGCATGTCCAATGAACACCCGATGGAGCTCTGCGGCGAGGCCGGCGTGGAATCCATTGCCGGCACGGCGTACGTCCAGAAGTGGTGGTCCCACCGCGAGCACGCGGAGCTGCTGCGCTTCGGGCGGGTGGCGGCCGAGGCAGGCGCGCCCGCCGAGGATGAGCTGGTCAGCGATGCGCAGCTCGTCGGGCTGCTCGACTCGGCGTGGACGAACGGCGTCCTCTCGGACTTCGCGAAGCGGCAGATCTTCCACATGGTGATGCGCCAGTACGAGGCCGATCCGGCCTCGGTCTGGGCGATCGGGCCCCAGGACGAGTAGCGCCGGGAGTCCCGGCAGCGAGGAGACCGCAGCGGTGACGAACCAGCCTCTCGACGATCCCTACCGAGGTCTCCTCGAACGTCTCTCGAACGCCTACGGCCCCACCGGGTTCGAGGGTGATGTCCGGGCGATCGTACGGGAGGAGCTGGCGCCGGTCGCGGACGGCCTTGAGACGGACGGGGTGGGGTCGCTGATCGCGCGGCTGGACGGTGGGTCGGAGCGGCCGCGGGTGATGTTCGCGGCGCACATGGACGAGCTGGGGCTGATGGTGCGGCGGATCACGGCGGAGGGGTACCTCAAGTTCGTGCCGCTGGGCGGGTGGCTGGACCAGGCGATCATCAACCAGCGCTGGGTGGTGCTCACGCGCAACGGGCCGGTCCCCGGCGTGACCGGCATCAAGACCGTCCACGTGATGTCGCCAGAGGACCGCGGCAAGGTCTTCAAGAAGGACGACATCTTCATCGACGTGGGGGCAACCTCGAAGCAAGACGCGGAGGAGCGGCTCGGGATCCGGCCGGGGGACGCGGTGGCGCCGGACTCAAGGTTCCAGCCGCTCGCGGGCGGGGACCTCTACCTCGGCAAGGCGTGGGACGACCGCGTCGGCGTGACGGTGATGGTCGAGGTGCTCAAGGCGCTGAAGGCCTCCGGCCACCCGAACACGGTGTTCGGGGTGGCGACGGTGCAGGAGGAGGTCGGCCTGCGTGGCGCGCAGACCAGTGCGTGGTCCGTGGAGCCGGACATCGGCATCTCGCTGGAGTCGGGCGTCGCCTCGGACTACCCCGGCATCAGTGAGGACGAGGCGCAGGAACGGCTCGGCGGCGGGCCGGGGATCTTCCTCCACGACTCTTCGATGCTGCCGAACAACCGGCTGCGCGACTTCGTGATGGACACGGCTCGCGAGATCGGCCAGCCGCTGCAGTTCAACGTGCTGGCGGGGTACGGCCAGGACGGGGCGATGATCCAGAAGACGCACGGCGGGGTGCCGGCGATCAACATCACCGTGCCGACTCGCTACCTGCACAGCCACACGGGCGTCATCCACCGCAACGACGTCGCCGGGGCGATCCGCCTCGTGAGCGAGGTGGTGCGACGGCTAGACGCGGCGACGGTGGCGCGCCTGCGGGCGTTCGACTAGCTCGGGCCGCCTGCCGCTACAGGACGGGCGACGTGCCGCCGTCGACGTTGACGGCCGTGCCGGTGATGTAGGACGCGCGCCCCGAGGCGAGGAAGCAGATCAGGTCGCCGGCCTCCTCGGCCTCGCCGACGCGGCCGAGGGGGACGCGCTCGCCCATGCGGGCGTAGAACTCGTCCAGCGTCTGGGAGGGGTTGCGCTCCTGCTGCGCCTCGTAGCGCCGCTCGTGCTGGCCGCTCTTGATGAGCCCGATGCAGACCGAGTTCACGAGGATGCCGTCCGCGGCGTAGTCCTTCGACATCGCCTTCGTGAGCGCGAGGCCGGCAGCGCGCGCGAGCGACGTCGGGAGCGAACCGGCGCCCGGCGCCTTCCCGCCCGGCGTGGTGACGTTGATGATGCGCCCGCCCCCGGCGGCACGCATGAGCGGCACGACGGCGCGGGCGCAGTAGATCGCGCCGTAGAGCTTGAGGCCCAGGTCGCCGTCCCACGTCTCATCGTCGACGTCCTCGAACTTCGTGGCAGCGGAGGTGCCGGCGTTGTTCACAAGGATGTCGACCGTGCCCCACTGCTCCACGACGCGCTGCACGAGCGCCCGCACCTGTGCCTCGTCGCGGACGTCGGTGGGGACGGCCAGCACCTCGCCGCCTGCTCCCTCGGCCTCGGCGCGGATGCGCGCGGCGGCAGCCTCCAGCACGTCCGGGCGGCGTGCCGCGATCGCGACGCGGGCGCCCTCGCGGGCGAGGGAGCGGGCGCTGGCGAAGCCGATGCCCTCGCTGCCGCCGGTGACGATCGCGACCTTGCCGCTGAGTCCGAGGTCCATGCTGCCTCCGTGTGGTGCGCGGCCGCGCTCGGGGTGGAGCGTGTGCCGCCGGGATCGGTAGGGTGTGAGTCCGTTGAGTATGAAGGCGACATAGAACGCTGGAATCGGTGGCGAGGCAACTCCATGGCGAAGGACGAATCGTTCGACATCACGACCGGCTGCGATCTGCAGGAGGTCGACAACGCCGTGAACCAGGCACTGCGTGAGATCACGGGCCGGTTCGACTTCAAGGGCGTGCTCGCGGAGGTCGAGTTCAAGCGGGCCGAGGAGAAGATCCACATCCACACCACCGACGAGTACAAGCTCGACGCGATCTGGCAGGTGCTCCTCGCACGGCTGATCTCGCGGCAGGTGCCGGTGAAGAACCTGAAGCGCGAGAGCGTGGAGCGGGCCGGCGGCGACACCGTCCGGCAGGCGATCTCCCTCGTACAGTCCATCGATGGCGACACGGCGAAGCAGATCACCAGTCACATCCGTGACCTGAAGCTCAAGAAGGTGAAGGCGCAGCAACAGGGCGACTCGGTGCGGGTGACAAGCCCGAGCCGCGACGAGCTGCAGGCGGTGATGCGGTCGCTGAAGGAGCAGGACTGGGACGTCGAGCTGTCGTTCGGGAACTACCGCTAGCGGGAGCGCCTATCCTCCGCGCGGCGCCCGGCGTGGGCGCGGCAGGAGGTTGGCCATGACCACGACCGCCGGGATCGACATCGCCGCGTTCCTCGACGCGGAGCACCGGCCCGTGTTCGAGCGGATCCCCACGCGGGAGCTGGACACGGACGACATCACCGGGACGGTCGCGGCGATCCGGGCCGCCGGCGCGGCGCGGCTCGCGGCGGCGCCGCCCGCGCTTCCGGCGTCTGTGACCATCGAGGATCACCTCGCGCCGGGGCGGCCGGGCCAGCCGGATGTGCCGGTGCGGCTCTACCGCCCCGCGGGGGCGTCGGCGGCGATGGCAGCGTTCACCTGGATCCACGGCGGCGGGATGGTGGGCGGCACGGTGGCGGCGAGCGACGGCTACTGCGCGTGGATCGCGGAGGCGCTCGGGGTCCTCGTCGCGTCGGTGGAGTACCGGCTCGCACCGGAGCACCCGTACCCGGCGCCGCTCGACGACTGTCATGCCGGGATCCACTGGCTGTTCGCGAACGCCGAGGAGCTCGGTGTGGACCGCGCCCGGATCGCACTCGGCGGTGGGAGCGCGGGGGCCGGGCTCGCCGCCGGGCTGGCGCTGCGGCTGCGGGACGAGGGCGAGCTGTCGCTGTGCTACCAGCACCTGGTGTACCCGATGCTGGACGATCGCAACGAAACCGCGAGCGCGCACGCCATCCTCGACAGCCGTGTGTGGAACCGCACCGCGAACAGCGTCGGGTGGAATGCCTACCTCAGCGGCCGGGCGGGCGCGCCGGACATCGAGCCGTACGCGGCGCCGGCGCGGGCGACGGATCTCGCGGGGTTGCCGCCGACGTACATCTGTGTGGGCACGCTGGACCTGTTCCTGGACGAGGACATCGCGTATGCGCGGGCGCTGCTCGCGGCCGGGGTGCCGACGGAGCTGCACGTCTACCCGGGCGCCTTCCACGGATCGACGGGGACCGTGCCGCATGCGGCTCTGTCACGCCGCTGGCGGGCCGACGAGCTAGCCTCGATCGAGCGGGCATTGAAGGGCTAAGCGCGCATGGCGACCCGTCCTGACCCGGTGCTCCCGGCGATCCTCGGTGTGATGGCGGCGGGGAGGAGCCAGTCCGTCCCCGCGCTGATCGCGTGGGGGCAGCTCGACCGACGGGCGGGGAGCAACGTCGGGCGGGGCGTGGCGACGTGCCTCGTGGCCAGCGAGGTGGTGGGCGACAAGCTGCCGTGGATCCCCGACCGCACCGAGGCCGGGCCGCTGGCCGGGCGGGTGGCGTTCGGCGCCGCCGGTGGCGCCGCCGTCGAACGCTTCGAGGGCGGCCCGGGCTGGCGTGGCGCGCTCATCGGGGGCGCCGCGGCGGCGGCGGGGACGTTCGCGATCCACCGGGTGCGCCGCTGGCTGTCGGAGCACACCCCGCTGCCTCCGATCGCCTGGGGCATCGCCGAGGATGCGGGCGTCGCGGCACTCGGCATCGCGGCCGCTCGCCGGCTGCGGGTGTACTAGACCGCACCCCTCGATCTGCGCTTCACTCGCCGCGCCCGGCGCCGGACGGCGGCGGGCGGACGCGAGGAGATGCGTGATGGCCCTGCCCGAGTTCGCCGACCTGGGGTTCACGATCGAGGGGCACATCGCGACGCTGGAGATCCAGCGCCCGCCGCACAACTACCTCGATATCGAGCTCGTCGACAGCATTGCGAGCGCGCTCGAATTCATCGACCGCGAGACCGAGGCGCGTGCGGTGCTGCTCTGCTCCGCGGGACGATCCTTCTGCGCCGGCGCGAACCTCCGCGGCGACGGGCCGGCGGAACCGCCGACGGGGAACCGTCGCGGCCGAGAGCACCTGTACCGCGAGGCGGTGCGCCTGTTCGAGACGGGCACGCCGATCGTGGCGGCGGTGCATGGGAACGCCATTGGCGCGGGGCTCGGGCTGGCGCTGACGGCGGACTTCCGGGTGTGCACGCCGGACGCGCGCCTGACGGCGTCGTTCTCACGCCTCGGGTTCCACAACGGGTTCGGCACGACGGCGACGCTGCCGCGCGTGGTGGGGCAGCAGTGGGCGTCGCGGCTGCTGATGACGGGCATGGACGTGAGCGGGGAGCAGGCACTGAAGATCGGGCTCGTCGACGAACTCGCGGATGCCGAGGATCTGCGGGAGCGCGCGCTCGAGCTGGCGAACGAGATCGCGTCGGCGGCGCCGCTCGCGGTGCGGTCGATCCGGCGGACGCTGCGGCGCGGCTACGCGGACGACGTGCGGCGGGCGACCGATACGGAGCAGGTGGAGCAGGACTGGCTGCGCCGCACGGCGGACTTCAAAGAGGGCGTGCGCGCCACGGCGGAACGTCGCGCACCCGACTTCCAGGGCCGGTGAGGCGAGTGAGCGTTTCACGCGAACCCGTCCAGAGGTTCCTCACCTCCCAGCGTCTTCGAATCTCCACCTGGGACTGGGGGAACGAGGACGCCCCGCCGCTGGTGCTGGTGCACGGCGGGCGGGACCACGCACGTTCGTGGGACCGCGTCGCCGAGGGACTACGGGACGACTACCACGTGGTCGCGCTTGACCTACGCGGACACGGCGATTCCGAGTGGAGCCCCGGCGGGAACTATGGCCTGCCGGACAACGCGCTCGACGTCGTGCGGGTGATCGAGACGGTCGGGTCGCCGGCGCGGGTGCTCGCGCACTCCTATGGCGGATCGGTGTGCCTCCTCGCCGCGGGGAGTTTCCCGGAGCACTTCGCGTCGCTTGCGGTCATCGAGGGGACACACTCGTTGAACCCGCGCGACGACCGGCCGATGGGGCCGCAATGGGTGCGCGAGTGGGGCGAGAACCTGCGGCGCTTCGAGGGCTCGACGCCTCGGATCTACCCGGACCTCGCGGCTGCCGAGGAGCGCGTGCGCGAGGCGAACCCGCGCCTGCCGGAGTCGTTCACGCCGCACCTCACGGCATTCGCGGCGCGAGCCGTGGAGGGCGGGTACGCCTGGAAGTACGACTGGTGGGTGAACGGGCGCACCTCGATGGAGGTGCGGCGCGAGGAGCTGCCGCGGTTCTGGGAGGCGATCGAGTGCCCCGTGCTGCTGCTGTTCGCGCGCGAGACGCGCGTCGCGCAGCGCACGGATGCCGGCGACTTCATGCGCGATTCGCGCACGGTCTTCATCGAGGATGCGGGGCACTGGGCGCACCACGATCAGCTCGCCGCGACGCTCGATGCGGTGCGCCCGTTCTTCGCGGAGCACCCCGCTCGAGCGTGACGATCGAGCGGGCGGGTATTCGATAGCGCTTGTTGTCGGTAGCGTGCCTCCGATCCGTACCCAGAGGCGGATCGTTCCAGAGGAGGCTTCGATGACGAACAGGCGATGGAAGCTGGCGCTCGCCGGCGTGCTGAGCGCGACGCTGCTCGTGGGCGCGGCCTGCAGCTCGGACGAGGGCGAGGAAGCCGCGACCGAGGAGACGACCGCCACCGAGAGCGCGACGGCGACCGAGGCGACGGCGACCGAGGCCGCGACGACGGCCGCGACGGAGACGGCCGCCGCAACCGAGGACCCGGCCGCCTTCGGGCTCGAGGACCTCGACGGCCTGGCGTGCACGGGCCAGTGGACGAACGAGACGTTCGGCTCGACGGGGTCGTTCGCGGCCACATTCTCGGCGGGCGAGGGTGGCGGCTCGGTGCAGCTGGAGCTGGGCGGCAACGTCTTCGGCGGCCAGGGCGGCACGGTGGAGGCGCCGTTCACGACGGAGGGCGAGACCACGGTGATCGACGCCGACCTCGGATTCCTCGGGCTGGCGATGCTGTCGTTCAACGGTACGGAGGCCGGCGAGGCCGTGCTGGAGAACCCGCCTGCGCTGGGCGAGGGCTCGAAGGCGACGATCACGGACTTCGCGTTCGACGGCAAGACGCTGAGCGCCGGCCTCGACATCGAGTTCGCGAACAACGGCGGCACGGCGCACTCCGTGCTGGAGTCGACCTGCGAGTAGCGGGCGCCGTCCTGGAGAGCGAGAAGGGCCTGCTTCGGCAGGCCCTTCCGATTATTGACAGGGTTTTCACTGCGGTTCGCTCATGCTCGATCCGATACTGAGTGGAGTAGCATTTCGAGGTCATCGACGCGCCAGGGCGGCGGCGCTGCGGATCGCGATTGGTCCTGCATGCCGTCTCCTGAGCATCTCGCCCGCGAAGCTGCTTCCCGCTACCCGTTGCCGCCGGTGCTCTACCGGCTGTTGAACCTCAACGTGCCCGGGGTCGAGAACGCTCCCGAGGCCGGGACGGTCCTCGCCGAGGTGGTGGGACGCGACCGCGACCTGGTGCGGCGGCTGCGCTACATGTCCGGGGCGAGCGGGCCGTGGCGAGGGCGCACGGCAGATCGCACGCTCGAGCAGGGCGTGCGTGACCTCGGCTTTCGGCGTGTCCACGTCGCGGCACTCTCGATCACCGCGATCGGCGGGCTGCCGGTCACAACGACCGTCGTCGACTTCCTGCGCTTCTGGCGATACTCGGTCGCCGTGTCGTTCCTCACGCAGAGCCTGGGCTACTACCGGCAGGTCGAGTGGCTCGAGTTCGGGTCCGCGGCGGGGCTGTTCCACGACATCGGCCGCCTGCTGCTCGAGGACGCCGACGCGGTGGGGATGCAGCGCGTCCGGGAGCGCCAGCTCGCTGGGGAGGGGCCGTGGCTCCAGCTGGAGCTGGACGAGTTCGGCTTCACCGCGTTCGAGTTCACGGTCTCGCTGCTGAAGGCGTGGGATTTCCCGGCGCCGCTGGTGGACACGATCGCGGGGCTCTCCGAGGAGGACGGTCCGCCGCTGACCTTGGCGCTGCGCGACGCGATCCTGGCGGCGCGCGCGTTCGACTTCGCGACGAAGACGGGGCGCCGCTACGAGGTGGCGCCGGACGTGGACTACATCGTCGACCGCTTCTTCGGCGGCCTGGAGCGATTCACGGAACGCGTCGACGCGATGCTGGCGGCGGCGATGGTCGCGATCGCGGAGTACGGCTCGGAGCCGCGGGACGACCCGTAGCGCGGGTACCCCTCGGGACGCGCGCGAGTCCGTCCATGCCCTGGTCCTGCGCTAGTTCGGAGGCCGCTGGCCGCGGACGTCGTACACGGAGGTGAGCGCGAGGAGGACGCGATCCGCGAGGATTGCGATCTGCTCACGGGCGACGGCGGCCTCGTCCGCGCTCATGTGGTTCCGCGTCGCCAGCTGCTTCGCCGTCTGGTCCAGCGCCTTCCGGAAGAACGTGAACGCCTGCACCGCCTGGGCGAGCGGTGTGCCACGGCGCATGAGCTCTCGACCGTAGCTGCCTCCGATCTCGGTGACCTCGCGCTCCAGGGCGGCGCGGTCTCCGCGATGGCCCAGGTAGTCATCCACGATCTGCACGAGGCGACGCCCGAGTGGACGCAAGGCATCGCGCTCGTCCTCGTCGGTCTCGCGGTACCACTCCGGACTCTCGCCATGGCCGTGGAGCTGGCGGCGGATGCGGCTGACGGTGGCGGATTCGATCTCACGGTCGGGGCGGCGCGCACCACGCTCGACGAGACCGAGTAGATCTCCCTCGTCGAAGCGGCGGTGGCCGCCGGGCGTGCGGAACATCTGGATCTCGCCGGCGTCCGCCCAGCGGCGGACCGTGGACTCGTTCACGCCAAGGATCTCGCAGGCACGGGCCAGGCTGACCCACCTCGAGGTGCGTCGCGCGCCCGTGCCGGCGCCCGCGCCGATCGGACCGCCCGGGGCAGCGAACGCGAAGAGGTTGGTGCTGTCGGTGCTGGTCGGGGGGGCCGGACGCGTGGGCCGGCTCGAGGGGTCTCCGGTGCCGAACAGGGACGCCATCGCTACTCCGCGGATCCAGCGCCGCCTGCCGCGCCGAGGCCGAGCAGGGGGGCGACGTCGCCGAGGCCGAGGCGTCGGCAGGTGAACATCGGCGTGTCGAAGAGGGTGTACGAGGAGGCCTCGGAGTCGCGCAGCTCTCGGACGAGGGCGAGGAACTCGCCCGGGTCATCGCCCTCGAAGGCGACGACGAACTCCTGGTCGTCCAGGCCGTAGGAGTACGTCGTGTTGATCTTGATCGAGTGGTAGCGGTGGCCGATCGCGATGTGCTCGTCCATCATCCGCTGCCGCTCCTCGGCGGGGAGGGCGTACCAGGGCCGCGTCTTCGCCATCGGGTAGACGAAGAGGTAGCGGTCCACACCGCCGTCGAGGCGGAGCCGTTCGCGCTTCGCGGCGCCTTCGTGGAGGTCGTTGTTGTACTGCGAGCGCATGGTCATGGAGAGGTAGGAGTGGGGCTCATCGAGCCAGGCGCCGAGGGGGGAGCGGCGGAGCGCCTCGTGCCAGTCGGTGATCACCTCGAGGTCGTCGTGCACCTGCCAGAGGACGAGGTCCACGTCCGCGCGGGTGCCGACGGTCGAGTAGGCGCGGGTGAGCATCGCCTGCGTCGAGCGGTCGAGGAGGTCCGTCAGCGTCTCGCCGAGGGCGATGCGCTCGGCCTCCGGGAGCCGCCGGGCCTCCCGGCCGAGGCGGAAGAAGGAGAACTTCACGCTCTGCACGCCCTTCGCGGGGCCGCGGCGGTGATGGGCGGGAGCGCCGGTGGCTGCCGGCGGCGTCCCCGGGGCGTGGTGTGCGTGTTCGGTCGTCGTCACGAAAGCACCTCATCGGCGGCATCCACCGTGACGCCCTCGCGGGCGGCGGCGGCGCAGAGCGCCTCCCAGCGGTCGTAGTCGGGGATGAAGTAGGGCAGGCGGATCTTCTTGAACTCCGTGGTCGAGTAGAGGACGCGGTAGTCCTCGATGCCGGTCTCCTCGGCGATCGCGCGGGCGGTGTCCTCCACGCCGGCGACCTTCGGGTGGTGGATCATCGAGAAGACTGAGTACGGCCAGTCCGGGTAGGTCGGACGCTGGTAGCAGTGGGAGATGTTGCGGTAGCCGGCGACGAACTGCCCGAACTCCTCGATGCGCTCCGAGGGGACGTTCCAGACGGCCATGCCGTTCGCGCGGAAGCCGGCGGTGCGGTGGTTGAGGATGCCGGCGAAGCGGCGGAGGTGGCCGCTGGCCTGGAGCTTCCGGGCATGCTCGAACACCTCCTCGGTGCTCCAGCCGAGCGCCTCGGCGACGGGCGCGAAGGGCTCCTCGACGTCCGCGAGGTCGCCCTGCGTGGCCTTGATGAACTCGATGTCGACCTCGGTGAGGCCGAAGGCGGCGGCGGCGTTCCTGCGTTCCTCGGTGTACTCGGGGGCGCCGCGGGCGGTCATGTCGCGCGCTCCGGACATGTCGAGCGTGACGCCGATCTTGAACAGTCGCAGGGTCGGCATCGGGCGGGTGGACTCGGCGGCGGCGAGGACGTGGAGGCGGTCGATGACCGCGTCGAGGTCGACGCCGGGCGGCATCGCGACGGTGAACCACATGTTGAACTCGTGGTTGCGCTTGTAGTTGTGGGAGACGCCCGGATGGGCGTTGATGATCGCGGCCGCCTGCGCAAGCCGCGCCGGGGCGATGCTCATCGCGACCAGCGCGGAGGAGTAGCCGAGCGCCTTGGTGTCGTAGATGGCGCAGATCTGACGCACGACGCCGGCGGAACGCGCCTCGCGCAGGCGCGCCAGCGTCTCGTCCTCGGTGATGCCGAGCCGCTCGCCGAGGACGGCGTAGGGCCGCTCCGCCAGGGGGAAGTCCTCCTGCATGAGGTCGAGGAGCTGGCGGGAGGTTGCGTCGAACTCGACGCCGGTGGCCTTCGGAAGCATCGTCGTCATCGGTTGCTCGCCGTCCGCGCGGCCTCGCGCGCTTTCACCTGGTCGGAGGTCACGTTCACGGCCGGCGTCGCGTCGAGCCCGTAGTTGGTCTCGAACAGCCGCTCGATCTCGGCGGCCTGGGCGTCGGTGACGGGGGGCTGGTCAGCGGCGGCGGCGAACTCGTCCACCTGGTCGGCGTCGTAGATGTTCGGGAGCACCGAGACGATCGAGGGCGAGCGCAGGAGGTACTGGATCGCCGCCTGGCCGAGCGTGCAGCCGTTCTCGCGCTCCAGGAAGCGCAGCTGTTCTACCTTGCGGACGCCCTCGATGAGCCACGAGCGCGGGCGGTGGCGACGGTGATCGTGCTCCGCGAAGACGGTGTCCTCGGTGTAGCGGCCCTCGAGCATGCCGGAGGAGTGAGGCACGCGGACGAGGAGGCTGACGCCGGCCTCCTCCGCGGTGCGGATGAGGGCGCGGCCCGGATCGAGCTCGAGGGCGTTGTAGATCATCTGGACTGACTGGATCGGGAGGTGCCGCATCGCGTAGTGGCCCTCCTCCTCCCAGCCGATCGCCGGGCCGAGGGCCACGCCGGCGGAGCGGATCTTGCCCTCGCGCTGGATGCGCTCGACCCAGGTCCAGACCTCGTCGTTCTGGAGGTGGGCCATGCGGGGGTTGTGCATGGCGAAGACGTCGATGCGATCGGTGCCCAGGCGACGGAGGGATGCGTCCAGGGCAGCCTCGAGGAAGGGGATGTCCATGCGGTGGGGCGCCTCGCGCTGGCCCGCGTTCCTCGGGTCGCGGGACTGCCAGTCGTAGCCGAACTTCGCCCCGATCGTGATGCGGTCGCGCTCCGCGCCCGGGAAGGCGTGGGCGATGACGGTCTCGCCGCGCCCGCGCCCGTAGGTGTCGCCGGTATCGAAGAAGGTCACGCCGCGGTCGAGGGCGCGGCGCATGAGGACGGCCGCCTCGTCGTCGGAGTATTCGCCCCACCAGCCCGCGGCGACGGTCCAGACGCCGAACCCCACCTCGGACAGCTCCACGTCCGTGCCCGCAATCCGTCGATGTCGCATGGGGCCTCCTCCGTATGCGCGAGACTCGACGGAGGGATTGCCACGGACAATGCGGGGAATGCGGGCATTCAGGAGGATTCGCGCGGTTCACGCAGGTAAGAGACCCCACCGAACTTCCTACCGCGCGAGGAGAAACAGGAGATTCATCGAGGATCGGCAGCTTCCTCGGAGGGGGCGTCGGGCTGCGCTCGACCGTCCCACGAGCGCGCCGGGATGAGGTAGCTTCCGTACTCTCCGCAGCCGCCGGCCTGGACCGGCTGGAGGCCGTCCGATGGCACAGCTACCGCTCGAGGGCTATCGCATCCTGGACCTGTCGATCTGGCAGCAGGGGACGTACGCGACGGCGATGCTCGCGGACATGGGCGCCGACGTGATCAAGATCGAGTCGTATTCGAACCCCGACCCGGGGCGTGGACTGCGGCTGGCGGACGGGCGTAGCGCCTACTTCCACTCGCTGAACCGGGGGAAGCGGTCGATCCTCCTCGATCTGAAGAACGAGGCCGGCCAGGAGGTCTTCTGGCGGCTGATCCAGACGGCGGACGTCTTCCACAACAACATGCGCTATGGCGTGATGGAACGGCTCGGCGTGACGTTCGAGAAGATCCAGGAGGTGAACCCCGCCTGCATCCTCTCGAACGCCTCCGGGTGGGGTCACCTCGGACCGGACGCCTACGACGGGGCGATGGACACGCTGGCGCAGGCGCGTGGCGGGTTCATGTCCGTGACCGGCGAGGGCGAGGACGGGCCGCCGACGATGGCCGGGTTCCCGCAGGCGGACCATGTCGGCGCGATCGTGAGCGGGTACTCGATCGTCCTCGCCTTGCTCCATCGCGAGCGGACGGGCGAGGCGCAGGAGGTGAACACGTCGCTGTACGGCTCGCAGATCAACATTCAGTCCTTCGGGATGACCGGCGCGATGTGGTCCGGCGAGGAGCGCGGGCGGCTGCGGCACAACGAGCGTCCGCCGACGTGGAACCACTACCAGGCAGGCGATGGCAAGTGGTTCATGATCGGCGCGCTGCCGCCGGACAAGTGGTGGCACGAGTTCTGCGACGTCATGGGCCTCCCCGAGCTCGCGGAGGGCGAGTTCGCGAACGTGCTGACGCGGGCACCTCGGAACGCCGAGGTGATCGCGAAAATGGACGCGGTCTTCAAGACGAAGACGCGCGACGAGTGGGTGGCGGCGTTCCAGGCGCGGAACCTGCTCGTGCAGCCGGTCATGAGCTACCTCGAGATCGCGCAGGACCCTCAGGCGTGGGCGAACGACTACCTGGTGAAGGTCGAGGATCCGCAGCACGGGCCGGTGCCGGTGGTGGGCTCCCCGGTCCACCTCTCGAAGACGCCCGCGCGGATCGACCGCCTGGGGCCGGAGTTCGGCCAGCACACCGAGGAGGTGCTGCTGGAGTCCGGGTTCGGCTGGGACGAGATCACCGAGCTGGAGGCGCGGGGCGCGTTCGGCTTCCCGCCCGCCTAGTACCTGATCCCGAGAGCACTGGAGACACGATGCGAGCAGCGCAGGTCACCGCGTTCGGTCCGATTGAGGATCTCACCGTCCGCGAGGTCGATCGTCCCGCGGCAGGCCCGGGGCAGGTGCTCGTGCGGATCGTGGCCGCGGGCGTGAACTTCGCGGACGCGGGGATGGTGCGTGGGACCAACCGTCGCAGTGAGCCGCCGTTCATCCCGGGCGTCGAGGCCGCCGGCGTCGTCGAGGAGGCGGACGGGGCGGAGTTCGCCCGCGGGACCCGCGTCGTCTACTGGGAGCCGATCCCCGCGGCGTTCGCCGAGTACGCGGCCGTCGACGCCTGGCGTTGCGTGCCGATCCCGGACGACGTGCCTGATGACGTGGCCGTGGCGCTCATGGTCCAGGGGGCGACGGCGCACTACCTCGCGGGCGATGTCGCGCACCTCGAGGCGGGGCAGTCCTGCCTCATCTACTCGGCCGCGGGAGGCGTCGGGCATCTGCTGGTGCAGATCGCGCGTCTGCGCGGCGCGCGTCCGATCGCGGTCGTCGGGTCGGACGACAAGACGGCGCTCGTGCGCGAACTGGGGGCCGAGGCGGTGATCAACCGCACGACGCAGGACGTGACGCAGGCGACCCTCGATGCGACGGACGGGGCCGGCGCGGACGCGGTCTTCGATGCCGTGGGCGCCGCGACGATCGAGGGCAGCCTCCGCGCTACGCGTCGCGGCGGCACCTGTGTGCTCTACGGGGGCGCCTCCGGGCCGGTGACGGAGATCCCGGAAGCGCTCACGGAGGGCCGGACGTTCCAGCGCACCGGGCTCGCGACGTACCTCGCGGATGCCGGGGCGTACCGTCGCCGGCTGGGCGACCTGTTCGAGTGGTACCGGGCCGGTTCGGTCGTCCCCAGGATCGGCGGGGCGTGGCGGTTGGACGGTACCGCGGACGCGCTTGCGGCGATCGCCGGGGGGCAGACGACCGGGAAGCTCATCGTCCGGCCGTAGCCGTCCTCCAGCCGCGCGGCTAGCCCTGGGCGGCGTCGAGGCGGCGCTTCGCCTCCGCGTACACGTCCGCTGGGAGCGCGCCCTTGCGGGCCACCTCGCCGTTCGCGCGGAGGTGGTCGAGGTTCGCCGTCCCCACGATCGTCGTGTGCAGGTCCGGGTGCGAGAGCGTGAAGCGGAGCATGAACTCCATGCGGCTCATGCCGTCGAGGAGGTCGTCGAGGCCGGCCCGCTCCCACGTGGTGCGCGGACGTTCCTCCGGCACCTCGGGGAGACGACGGACGTCCCATCCCTTGTCCTCCGCGGGTCCGCCGCGGGCGACGCCGCCGCGGATGACGGTGCCCGCGCCGGCGCGGACGGCGCGGGTGATGAGCTCCTCGTGCTCGCGCTGGAGCGCGGAGTACGGGACCTGGAACTCGTCGAAGACACCCATCGCAATCTGCCCCTCGAGGTGGGGGATCGTGCCGGAGGAGCCGATGAAGCGGATCTTGCCGTCGCGGCGCAGCTCCTCGAGGACCTCGATCGCGCCGTGCTCGGCGAGGACCTCGGGTGACGGGCTGCCGTGGAACTGCACGACGTCGAGGACGTCGGTGCGCATGCGTCGGAGGCTCTGTTCGACGGCGGCGCGGATGTTGCGCGGCGTGTAGACGTGGCCGGTGGCGCCCTCATCGACGTCGACGAGGCACCCGACCTTGGTGGCGAGGATGAACTCGCCGCGCCGGTGGGCGATCGCCTGGCCGATGAACTCCTCGCTGGGCCCGTAGTCGGGTGAGGTGTCGATGAAGTTGATGCCGGCGTCGAGGACTGCGTTGAGGACGGTGGTGGCTTCGTCCCGGGTGATCGTGCGGCCGAAGCGGTCGTCGAGGGACATGGCGCCGTAGCCGAGGGTGGTGACCTGGAGGCCAGTACGGCCGAGGGCGCGGGTGGGGAGTCCGGTGTCAGTCATGGTGGTCCTCCGTGGGTGGGGGCGCATGGTACGCGGCGGGGTCGGAGGCGGAGCGGCTGGGCTGGCTGGGTGTCACCCCGTGGGGTGACTGCCGTACCCCCGCCTTCTCCTGCGGGGTGTGGGGGCCTCGGGACGGCTAGTGCGGGCGGACGAGGTGGAAGGACTCAGCGGCGGCTTCGACCGTGCGGTCGATGAGGGCGTCGTCGTGGGCGGCGGAGAGGAACCAGCCCTCGAACTGGGAGGGGGCGAGGTGGATGCCGCGGGCGAGCATGGCGGCGTGGAAGCGGGCAAAGGCGGCGTTGTCGGCGCGCTTCGCCTCGTCGTAGTTCGTAGGGGTGACGTCGAGGAAGAACGGGGTGACGACGGAGGCCGAGCGCGTGACGGCGAGCGGGACGCCGGCGTCTCGGGCGGCGCGCGCGAGGCCATCCGCGAGCCGGGCGGCGAGGGCGTCGAGGCGGTCGTAGGCCGTGAGGTCCTCGTGGAGCACCTTGAGCGTGGCGTGGCCGGCGGCCATGGCGAGCGGGTTCCCGGAGAGCGTGCCGGCCTGGTAGACGGGACCGCTGGGCGCCATCTGCTCCATCAGCTCGCGGCGTCCTCCGTAGGCGCCGACGGGGAGACCGCCGCCGATGATCTTGCCGAGCGCGGTGAGGTCCGGCGTGACGCCACAGACCGCCTGCGCGCCGCCGTAGGAGGCGCGGAAGCCGGTGATGACCTCGTCGAAGACGAGGAGTGCGCCGTCCTCGTCGCAGAGCGACCGGAGGCCCTCGAGGAAGCCCTCGGCGGGCGGGACGACGCCCATGTTGCCGGCGACTGGTTCGACGATGACGGCGGCGATCCGGCCACGGTGCGCGTCGAACCGGGCGTGGACGGAGGCGAGGTCGTTGTAGCGCGCGAGCAGCGTCTGCTCCGCGTACGCCCTCGGCACGCCGGGGGAGTCGGGGAGGGCGAGGGTCGCGGCGCCGGAGCCGGCGGCGACGAGGAGGCCATCGGCGTGGCCGTGGTAACAGCCCTCGAACTTGAGGATGAGGTCGCGGCCGGTGGCCGCGCGGGCAAGGCGGAGGACGCTCATGGCCGCCTCGGTGCCGGAGGAGACGAAGCGCACCATCTCGATCGACGGGACGGCATCGACGACGCACTCGCCGAGGATCGCCTCGGGCTCGGTGGGCGCGCCGAAGGACGTGCCGAGCCGGGCGGCGTCCGTGATCGCGGCGACGACCCGCGGGTGGGCGTGGCCGAGGATGAGCGGACCGTACGAGCAGACGTAGTCGACGTATTCGCGGCCGTCGACGTCCCACACGCGAGCGCCCTCGCCGCGTGCGAGCACGACAGGGTCGCCGCCGACGGCGCGGTAGGCGCGGACGGGGGAGTCGACGCCGCCGGGGAGCACGCGGCGGGCGCGCTCCATCGCCGCGCGGGAGCGGGGACCGGCGCCGGTGGTCACGCGCGGCCCTCGGTGCGATCGGCCTCGAGCCAGCGGGCGGCGTCCTTCGCGTGGTAGGTGATGATGATGCCGGCGCCGGCGCGGGCGATGCCCGTGAGCGTCTCGAGGACGACGCGGCGCTCATCGAGCCAGCCGTTCTGTGCGGCGGCCTTCACCATCGCGTACTCGCCCGACACGTTGTAGGCGGCGAGGGGGAGGTCCGTGCGATCGCGGACGGCGCGGATGACGTCGAGGTAGGGGAGCGCCGGCTTCACCATGACGATGTCGGCGTCCTCCTCCACGTCCGCGTCGACCTCGCGGAGCGCCTCGAGGGCGTTCGCGGGGTCCATCTGGTAGCCACGGCGGTCGCCAAATGTGGGAGCGGAGTCGGCGGCTTCGCGGAAGGGGCCGTAGAAGGCGGACGCGTACTTCGCGCTGTAGGCCATGATCGGCGTCGAGGCGAACCCGGCGTCATCGAGGGCATCACGGATCGCGCCGACGCGGCCGTCCATCATGTCGGACGGCGCGACGATGTCGGCACCAGCCTCGGCCGTCGTCACCGCCATGCGGGCGAGGAGCGCGAGCGAGGGGTCGTTGTCGACCTCGCCGGTGGCGGTGAGCAGGCCGCAGTGGCCGTGGTCCGTGTATTCGCAGAGACAGATGTCCGCGATGACGACGAGCTCGGGGTCGACGCGCTTCAGCTCCCGGATCGCCTGCTGCACGATGCCGTCGCTCGCGTAGCCCTCGGAGCCCTCGGGGTCCTTCGCGGCGGGGAGCCCGAAGAGGAGGACGGCGCGCACGCGGAGCCGGCGCAGCTCGGCGGCCTCGGCGGCGAGCTGGTCGAGCGAGAGCTGGTACTGGCCCGGCATCGAGCCGATCTCGTGGCGCACGTCCGTGCCGTGGGTGACGAAGAGCGGGTAGACGAACATCGACGGGTCGAGGCGCGTCTCCCGGACGAGCGAGCGGAGCGTCTCGGTGCGCCGAGTGCGGCGCGTGCGGGTGAAGTCGCGCAGGCGCGTGACGGCGACCATCAGATCACCTCCTGGGTGGCGGGGACGCGGTACAGGTGCGACCGGAGCGCGGCGACGAGGCCCTCGATCGTGTGGGTCTCGGCGGTGACGTGGACGGGCAGGCCGACCTCGCGGGCGGTGTCGGCGGTCGCGGGTCCGATGCAGGCGATCGTCGCGCCGGCGAGTGCGGAGAGGCTGCTGCCGAGCAGCCGGGCGAGGTTCCGCACCGTCGAAGACGACGTGAACGTGACCACCTCGATGTGTCCCTCGCGCACCAGCGCGAGGGCGTCCTCCGGGGGTTGCGCCGGCGGCGCGGCGAGGTAGAGCGGCAGGTCGTCCACCTCGGCGCCGGCGGCGCGGAGGGTGTCCGGGAGCGCGTCGCGCGCCTGCTCCGCGCGGGGCAGGAGGACGCGGGCGCCCTCCATTCCTCCGACGTCGAGCAGGGCGCGTGCGACGTCCTCGCCGATCGCCTCGCCGGGGACGAGGTCCGGGCGGAGCCCGCGGGCGACGAGGGCGCGCTCCGTGGCCGGGCCGATCGCGCAGACGCGGGTGTCGCCGAAGGCGCGGAGGTCGCGCTGGGCCATGAGCGCGTCCAGGAAGACTTCGACGGCGTTGGCGGAGGTGAAGACGACCCAGCGGTAGCCGGAGGCATCCAGCAGGCTGATCGCGTCGCGGAGGGCGTCGTCGTCCACGCGCTGCTCGATCTCGATCGCGGGCAGCTCGACGGGGTGGGCGCCCTCCAGCCGGAGGGCGGTGACGAGGGCGGATGCCTGCGAGCGGGAGCGGGTGACGAGCACGCGCTTGCCCGCGAGGGGCGCGAGCCGGGCAGGGTCGAGGGTGGGCTGGAGGCCGGCGACGCCGCCGACGACGAAGAGCGCGGGGTTGGTGATGCCCTCGGCACGGGCGACCTCGGCGATGGTCGCGAGGGTGCCGGTGACGGTGCGCTGGCGGGGCGTGGTCGCCTCCTGCACGAGCGCGGCCGGCGTCTCCGGATCGCGCCCAGCCTCGACGATCGCGCGGGCGATGCCCTCCAGCCGCTCGACGCCCATCAGGATGACCAGGGTCTCGGAGGCGTGGGCGAGGGCGTCCCAGCGCACCTGCGCCTCGGGCTTCGTCGGATCCTCGTGGCCGGTGACGACGGTGAACGAGGTCGCGATGCCGCGGTGGGTGACGGGCACGCCGCCGGCGGCGAGTCCGCCGATGGCGGAAGTGACGCCGGGGACCACGGTGCAGGGGACGCCGGCCTCGGCGAGCGCCATCGCCTCCTCGCCGCCACGGCCGAAGACGTACGGGTCGCCCCCCTTGAGACGCACGACCCGGCGCCCGGCGCGACCGTGCTCGATGAGGGCGGCGTTGATCTCGCCCTGGGTCATGCGCTGATTGCGGGGCGACTTGCCGGCGTCGAGGACGAGCGCATCCGCGGGCGGCTCGCGAAGGAGGTCCGGGGACGAGAGGCGGTCGTGCACGACGACCTCGGCGCGGCGGAGCGCCTCGAGGCCGGCGACGGTGATCAGGCCGGGGTCGCCGGGGCCGGCGCCGACGAGCCAGACGTGGCCGAGGGTGGCCGGAGCGGCGTGCGCCGCGGTCACGAGATCACTCCGTACTTCGCCTCGTAGGCCGCCTTGAGGCGCTCGCCGATTCCGCGCCCCAGCGACTCGGCGTGGGCGGGCGTCCCCGTGGCTTCGCCGAAGACCGGCTCCGTGCCCTCGCGATCGCCGCCGAGGAGCGCGCGGACGCTGAGGAGGTCGCCGTCGAGGCGGGCGTACGCTCCGACGCCGAGGTCGCAGCCGGTGCCGAGGGCGGCGAGGACGCCGCGTTCGGCCTCGGCGGCGGCGCGCGACGGGGCGTGGTCCACGGTACGAAGCAGCGCGAGCGTGGCCGCGTCGTCCTCGCGGCACTCGATCGTGATGACGCCCTGGCCGGGAGAGGGGAGGAAGGCCTCCGCCTCGAAGAACTGGGATGCCTCGCCCAACCGGCCGAGGCGGTCGAGGCCGGCCGCGGCGAGGATGGCGCCGTCGTACTCACCGGCGTTCACCTTCGCGATGCGCGTGTCCACGTTCCCGCGGATCTCGGCGATCTCCAGGTCAGGGCGGATCGCGCGGAGGAGGGCGATCCGCCGGCTGGCACTCGTCCCGACGCGCGCGCCGGGCGGCAGCTCTGCGAGGCGACGGCCGTCGCGGCCGACGAAGACGTCCCGGGGATCGCCGCGCTCGAGCATGGCCGCGAGGACGAGGCCCTCGGCGGGAAGCGTCGGGACGTCCTTGAGCGAATGCACGGCGGCGTCGGCGCGGCCGCCGAGCACCGCCTCCCGGACGGCGCCGACGAAGATGCCCTCGCCACCGAGGAGGCGGAGCGAGGCCGACTGGTCCTGGTCGCCCTTCGTCGAGACCTCGACGAACTCGACCTCGACGGCAGGGTCAGCGGCGCGCAGGGCCGCGGCTGCCATCTCCGTCTGGACGAGGGCGAGCGCGGATCCGCGGGTCGCGAGGCGAATACGGGGCATGGGGACCTCAGTCGTCGAGCGGGAGGTCGCCGAGCAGGTCGTCGGCGTCCGGGGCATTCGGGTTGTCGAGCCGGAAGAGGGCGCGCGTGGCCTCGAGGGTAAACGAGCGGTCGCCGCGCTCGCGCAGCACCTCGATCGGTGCGGCAAGGAGCCGCTTCACGAGGTGACGCGTGACCTGGTCCGCGATCGCCTCGAGGCGCTCCCGCTCGGAGGTTGCGACGTGGTTGGAGCGCAGGGTGCGCGCGATGACGTCGAGGCGGAGGTTCTCGGCGCGGGCGGCGAGCTCGGTGATGGTCGGCTGGACGCGGAGGGTCTCTGCCCACGCGCCGAACTTCGCCGCCTCCTCGTCCACGATGCGCAGGACGGCGTCCACCTCGGCGCGGCGCGCCTCGGCGTTGCGGTCCGCGACCTCGCGGAGGTCGTCGAGGTCGAAGTAGGTGACGGCGGGGAGGTCGCGGACGCCGGCCGCGAAGTCCCGGGGGACGCCGATGTCGATGACGAGCAGCGGTTCGCCTTCCCGGCGCGCGACGGCGTCGGCGAGCAGGGCGGCGGAGACGACCGGCTCGGGTGCGCCGACCGCGGAGATCGCGATGTGCGCGCGGGCGAGGGCGTCCGGGAGGTCGTCGAAGGGCACGGCGCGACCGCCGAGCTCGTCCGCGAGTGCGGCGGCACGGGCCTCCGTGCGGTTGGCGACGACCACGTCACGCGCCCCGGCGGCGACGACGGCCTGCGCGGCGAGGCGGCCGGCCTCGCCGGCACCGATGACGAGCACGGTCGCGCGGGCGAGGTCCGGGAAGGCGAGGCGCGCCTGCTGCGCGGCGATCGAGGAGACGGAGAGGGCGCGCTCCGAGATCGCGGTCTCGCGTCGGGCGCGGCGGCCGGTGCGGAGGGCGGTGTGGAAGAGCCGGGAGATCACGGCATCGTCCGTGCCGGCCTTCACCGTGGAGGAGAAGGCGGCGCGGACCTGTCC
This sequence comes from Dehalococcoidia bacterium, assembly GCA_050250415.1. Taxonomy (GTDB): domain Bacteria; phylum Chloroflexota; class Dehalococcoidia; order UBA2979; family UBA2979; genus W-Chloroflexi-9. Next base: position 27,772 of record JBFWOO010000009.1, read on the forward strand.
GAGCACCTCGGTCTCGCCGAGGACCATCGAGTCGACGCCGGACGCGACGCCGTACAGGTGGCGGACGGCATCCAGTCCGTGGTGGCTGTCGAAGTGGCGGGCGATGGTGGAGCGGTCCGACTCGAACTGCTCAGCGAGGAACGCGTGCAACTCCCCGGGTGCGAGGTCCGCGCCGACGTAGAGCTCGAGGCGGTTGCAGGTGGAGAGGAGGGCGGCGCCGCTGCCGAAGGCGTCGTTCGCGGCGCGGAGCAAGGGGACGACATCGTCCTCGGCCACAGCGAGGCGCTCGCGCACCTCGATCGGCGCGGTGCGATGGCTGAGGCCCGCCTGGGTGATCACCGGACGCGCTCCTCGGCGGCCGGCGCCGGGGCGTCCCACCAGGGGGCGGGGGTGAGCTCGGAGCGGTCGAGGCGCGCCTTCAGGAGCGCGCGCGCCTCGTCGATGCGGCCCTCGCGCACGAGGTCGTAGACGCCGCCGTTGATCGCGTCCTGCCAGCGGTCGACCGGGATGCGGTTCGGGCAGTCCTCGCAGAGCAGGGGCGGCGGGGTCTTCGTGCGCGGACAGCGGGCGGCGCACTCGCGGTCCATCGCGCGGATCTCCACGCGTGTCTCGGCGAGGAGGTCGGCAAGGGCGATCACGTCGTCGGAAAGGAAGTCCTCCAGTCGCTCACGCAGCCAGCGAGCCATGGCGGGGCTGCCACCGCCGGTGGAGGAGGCGATCTGCAGACCGCCCCGCTTCGCGAGCGAGGGGAGGATGAAGTCGCAGTTGGCGACGTCATCCGCGGCGTTCACGAGGATGCCGTTGCGACGGGCCTCCTCGGCGACGCCGCGGTTCACCTCGCCATCGTCGGTGGCGACCATGACGAGGCCGCTGCCGGCGGTGTCGCCGGGCTCGAACGGGCGCGCCAGCCACTTCGCATGGCCCGCGTCGATGAATGCGCGGACCTCCGGGATCAGCTCGGGGGCGACGACGGTGACGTCCGCGCCCGCATCCACGAGCCGCCCGATCTTCTCGAGGGCGACGTGGCCGCCCCCGACGAGCACGACGGGCAGCGCTTCGACTTCGAGAAAGATGGGGTAGTAGCCCACGACTCCTCCGGGCAGCGCGGGGGCGAGGAAGATCCTCGGGGGTGGCCAGTGGGGGCAGCCTACCGAGAGGTTCTGGTGTAAACCTCGCGGCCGGAGGAGGAGAAATCTGGCGGATCTGCGTCAGAACGTGGCAAGTACCGGGAAAGCTACGTCTCGGTCATGGGTCACGGAGACGAGGCGGTAGTCGGGAACGGTGTAGGTCGCATCGACGGTCCCGGAGCCGCATCCGATGACGGGCAGATCGCCGGCCACCTCGACCTCACCGCGGAACGCGCCGGCCTGCCGCCCGGGGGTGCGGTATGCGAGGGCGACCCGCCAGCGGCGGACGCCGGGGCCGACCGGCTCGACGGACCCGCTCCGCTCGAACGCGAGCCACGGCCAGCCGAACTCCTCGAACCCCGCGCGGTCCAGCAGCTGGAGCTGCACCTCCAGGCCGGAGGCGCCTCGCATCTTCGGGCGGACGGCAGCGGGGTCACCGGAGCGGGCGAGGATCGCGGCAGTGGAGGCGGCGTCCAGGAAGCCCCACATGTAGCCGGACGGCATCTCCCAGGCGGTGGGGGCGTAGCGGTGGCCGCCGAAGTGGGATGCGCGCCAGACGCGGGCGCCTTCCAGGCGTCGAGCCTCGGCGTAGAGGGGGAAGCCGAACTTCCCGCAGCAGATGTCCACCTGTCCGTGGGTACAGACGAAGAACTCCCGCTCCGCGCCGAGGGGCACGCGAAACGCCTCCACCTCGGAGTAGTCCCGCCGGCCGTCCAGCAACGCGGCGACGAGGTCGAGCTGCCGTTCGGAGCCGAGCGGGAAGTGGTACTCGCTGACCTCGAAGCTGCGGAACGGGCCGGGCGCGCGCTCCAGGAGGAGTGCGCGCGAGACGCCCGGCACTCCGTGGCCAGGGTCGGGCGCGACGGCGAATACGCTCACGTACCCGTCCGCGAAGGGCCCGCCCGGCGGCGGGTCCTCGCGGAGGCGGGCGTAGTGGTCGGTGAGCATCGCGACGGTGCGCTGGCGGATCGTGCCGAGGGGGTCGGCGCGGTAGAACGAGTCGCCCCAGGGCGCCGGCACCTCGAGGGCGAGCGCGCGGCTGGTGAAGAGCCCGCTCCCGATGGGGTCCTCGGCGCGGTCGGCGGCCGCGACCGAGCAGAGGAAGTCCGCCGCGATGCGTCCCGTCACGCGGCGGTCTCGGTGCTCGTCGCCGGGTCGCCGTCGAGGGCGGCGACGAGGAGCGGCACGAGCTGATCGAGCGCGAACGGAAGGCTCAGGGCCGTGGAGAAGCTGAGCGCGGCGTAGCCCGGGATCGAGGTCGACTCGAAGAAGATCGCCCGTCCCTCGCCGGCGAGGTCGAGCTGCTGGAAGAGCGGGCTGCCCTCGATGGCGTCCCTGCCCTCCGGGGTGAGGGACTGGACGATGAGGACATCGCCATCGAGGAGCGCGAGCTGCTCGGACGAGATCTGGGCCGAGTCCGCCTCGCCGATGACCGCGGCCAGCTCCTCGGACATCGTGAAGCCAAGGGCGGAGAGGAAGCGGAGTGGTGGGGTGTTGGGCCCGACGGCCCAGAACTGGCCGTCGCCGTCCGCCGGCGAGACCCAGGCCACGGTCGCGCCCTGGAACTCAGGGTGTGCGGCGGCGGCCTCGGCAATCGCGCTCTCGACGCCCGCGATGACCTCTTCGGCGCGTTCCTCGCGGCCGAGAGCGCGCGCGATCAGGCGGGTCTGCTCCTGCCACGGTACGCCGAAGTCGGGGTACTCGGCGGGCTGGGCGAGCGTCGGCGCGATCCGCGCGAGCGTCGCGTACTCGACATCCGTGATGCCCGAGTGCGTCGCGATGATCAGGTCCGGGTCGAGGGCGGCGATCTGCTCGAACTCGAGCTCGCCGTAGGTCAGTGTCATCACCTCGGGCGTGCCGTCGCCTAGCTCGTCCTGCGCCCAGGGCCACGTCGCGTACGGCTGCGCGCCGAACCACTCGCGGACGGCCACGGGGATGACGCCGAGCGCGAGGACGGGGTCCTGCTCGGAGAAGCCGAGGGTCATCACGCGCCGGGGCTCCGCCTCGATCGTGACGGAGCCGAACTTGTGCTCGATCGTGACCGGGAACGCCGAGCCAGCTTCGGTCGCGCCCGGCGTAGCCGAGGCCGCGCCGGTGGCTGTCGCAGTCGTGGCGCCGGCCGCGCCGCCGGTGGCCGTCGACGTGGGGGCGTCGGACTCGCCGTCCTCGGAGCAGGCGGCGAGGAAGGCGGCGGCGAGGGCGGCGGATCCGAGGCCGGCGATGAAGCGCCGGCGCGTGACGGCCCGGGCGGCGCGCAGGGACGAGGACTCTTCGGGCAGCAGGGTCATGGTTCCTCTTCTCGACTCGCCCATCGGCGAGCGGCTGGAGCGGCCGAACGGCCGCGAATCGAGTGGCTGGCTGGACTGGCTGGACTGGCTGGACTGGCTGGACTGGCTACCCGGCGACGGTCTCCGCGGGGGCGCGGGCGGTGGTGCGGGCTGCGTCGTGCGCACTCCTCGGGATGACCGTGCCCCTGGGGAAGACCAGGGGACGACCGGTCGCCTGGTCGACGACGACCGACGCCTCGACGCCGAAGACCGAGCGCACGAGGTCCTGGGTGATCACGTCGGACGGGTGGCCAGTGGCCACGACGCCGCCGTCCTTCATGACGACGACGTGGTCCGCGTAGCGGCAGGCCTGGGAGAGGTCATGGAGCACCATGACGACGGTGCTCCGCTCCCGGCGGTTGAGCTGGCGGACGAGGTCAAGCACCTCCACCTGGTGGGCGATGTCGAGGTAGGTCGTCGGCTCGTCGAGCAGCATCACGGGAGTCCGACGGGCGAGCGCCATCGCGAGCCAGACGCGCTGGCGCTGGCCGCCCGAGAGGGCGTCGACCGGGCGGTCGCGCAGGCCGTCGGTGTTCGTGGCGAGGAGGGCGGCCTCGACGGAGGCTTCGTCCTCGGCGCTCCACTGGCGGTACCAGCGCTGGTAGGGGGAGCGGCCGGCGGCGACGAGCTCCTCGACGGTGACGTCCATCGGCGCGGACGGCGCCTGCGGGAGCAGCCCAACGCGCTGCGCGAAGACGCGGCGGTGGAGGTCGCCGGCGACGACGCCGTCGACGAGCACTTCGCCGGTGCTGGGCGTGAGCAGGCGCGAGAGCGCCCGGAGCAGGGTGGACTTCCCGCAGGCGTTGGGGCCGACGATCGCGGTGACGGCGCCCTCCGGGAGTTCCACCTCGAGGCCCGCGGAGACGATGCGCCGGTCGTATGCGAGCGTCGCGCCCCGCACGGCGAGCGCGTTCTTCAGGGAGCAGTCGACCTCCGCGCACGGGCCGTCGCCGCAGGGGAGGCAGACGGGCGTCCCGAGATGCGGATCCACCACAACGTCCGTGCGGACGCCGAAGACCGCCTCGATCGTCGTCGGGGTGATGACCTCTGATGGAGCGCCCTCGGCGACGACCCGGCCGCCGCGCATGGCGATGACGTGGTCGCTGAAGCGCGCGGCCTCGTTCACGTCGTGCAGCACCATCGCCACCGTCTTGCCCTCGTGCTGGTTCAGGTAGCGGACGAGGTCCAGGACCTCCTCCTGGTGCGCGATATCGAGGTAGGTGGTCGGCTCATCGAGGAGCAGCAGCGGGGTCTCCTGCGCGAGCGCCATCGCGATCCACGCGCGCTGGCGCTGGCCTCCCGAGAGCTCGTCCACGGGACGGTCGCGGAGGTGCTCGACGCGGGCGAGCGCCAGCGCGCGGTTGACCGCCTGCTGGTCGCTGTCCGTGGGTGGCGCGAAGAAGGACTGGTGGGGGAAGCGCCCGCGGCGTACGAGGTCCTCGACGGTGATGGCGTCGGGCGCCTTCGGGCCCTGCGGGAGCAGCCCCAGGCGTCGCGCCACGTCCTTCGTCGACTGCCGGTGGACGGCCTGGCCGTCGAGGATTGCGGCGCCGCCGCTGGGGCGCACGAGCCGGGCAAGCGCGCGGAGCAGCGTGGACTTGCCGCAGCCGTTCGGGCCGATGATCGAGGTCACCTGGCCGTCGGGGAGGTCGAAGGTGAGGGCGTCGACGACGGTGGGGCCATCGTAGGCGAGGGTGATCGCGTCGGTGCTGAGCCGTGTCATCCGCTGAGCCGTGTCATCTAGAGCCTCGCGTTCGAGCGGTAGAGGAGGAAGAGGAAGTACGGGGCGCCGACGACAGCGGTGACGACGCCGACCGGCAGCGGAACGGGCATGGCGTGTTGCCCGACGACATCGGAGGCGAGCAGGAGGAAGGCGCCGAGGATCGCGGTGAGGACGAGGACGCTGCCGGTCATCGCGCCGGCGAGCATCCTCGCGACGTGCGGGACCATGAGCGCGACGAAGCCGATGGGGCCGGCGAGGCTGACCGAGATCGCGGCAAAGGCGCATCCGACGAGGACGAGCAGCAGCCGGGTGGGCTCGACCGGGAGGCCGAGCGAAGCGGCGGTGTCGTCGCCGAACTGCAGCAGCCGCAGGTGCCACGTCAGCGCCGCGGCGAGGGGCACGAGGAGCACGAGCGCGATGGCGAGGATCCGGACGTCCTCCCAGCTGGAGGCGTAGACGGAGCCGGCGGACCAGGCGACGGCGGAGCCGACGCGTTCGATCGGGAAGCGGACGAGGATGTACGTCGTCCCAGCGGCCGCGACGGCGTTCACGCCGATGCCGACGAGGACGAGGCGGCTCGGCGCGATGCCGCCGCGCCACGACAGGGCATAGACGGTCAGCGCCGCCAGGGTCGCACCGGCGAAGGCGACCGGTGGTAGCAGGCTCACGGCCTGGCCGCTGACGATCCAGAGGATGGCGACGGTGGTCGCGCCCTGGTTGATGCCGATGATGTCCGGCGAGACGAGGGGGTTGCGGACAAGTCCCTGGAAGATGGCGCCGGACATGCCCAGCGCCGCCCCGACCATCAGCGCCGCGAGCATGCGCGGGAGGCGCAGCGTGCGGACGATGAAGTCGTGGTCCTCCGAGCCGCGGCCGAAGACCGAGGCCACCACCTCGCGGACGGGGACGGGGTAGGAGCCGAGCGTGAGCGACCACGCGGCGAACGCGAGGAGTGCGACGGTGGCGGCGGCGATGAGGGCCCACGTGCGGAGGTTGAGCCGGAAGGAGACCGGGCCCAGGCGGACCGGCCGGACGCGGCGCCGGTCACTGCGCGGGTGACTGCGCGGGGGACGGCGCTGGTCATGGGCGGGCGTGGCTTCGTCCATCACGCCCAACGTGGTCGTCGACGGCCGGATGGTCATCGGGGCTACAGGTCCGCCACGCGCCGCTGGCGCGCGATCGCGATGAGGACGGGCGCACCGCAGAGGGCGGTGATGATGCCCACCTGCAGCTCGGCCGGCCGGACGACGACGCGTCCGACGATGTCCGCTCCGAGGAGCAGGATCGGCCCCGCGAGCAGGCAGTAGGCGATGATCCATCGATAGTCCGGCCCGGTGACGATCCTCACCATGTGCGGCACGGCGAGCCCGACGAAGCCGATGGGGCCGGCCGCGGCCACCGCGGCGCCGGTCATCATCACGACGAGCCCGGCGGCGAGGATCCTCACGCGACCGGTGTGCAGGCCGAGCGCGCGGGCGGTGTCCTCGCCGAGACTCATGACGTTCAGCTGGCGCGCGAGCAACATGGCGCCGCTGAGGCCCACGAGCATGAACGGCAGCACGGACCAGAAGATGTCGAGCGGTCGTCCGGCCAGCGAGCCGGCGTTCCAGAAGCGCACGCGGTCCAGGGTGTCCTGGTCCAGCAGCACCAGGGCCGTACTCCAGGATCCGAGCAGGGCGGAGACGATGACGCCGGCGAGTGCGAGCTTCACCGGGCTCGCGCCGCCGCGTCCGACCGAGGCGACGAGGTAGACGAGCGCGGACGCTCCCGCCGCACCGACGAACGCGAACCAGACATAACCGCTCGGTGAGCCGACGCCGAGGAAGTAGATCGCGGTGACGACGGCGAACGCCGCACCCGACGACACACCGAGGATCGAAGGGCCGGCGAGCGGGTTCCGCGTGGCCGCCTGCATGACTGCGCCGGAGACGGCGAGCGCCGCGCCGACACCGAGGCCGATGAGGGTGCGCGGGAGGCGCAGGGAGCGGACGACGGTCTGTTCGTACGAGCTCGGGTCGTAGTGGAAGAGGGCGCTCAGGGCGTCCCCGGTCGTGAGGCCCAGGGAGCCGACGCGCAGGCTGAGCAACGCGGTGGCGAGCAGGATGGCTGCGAGGATCACGAGGCCGGACGCCTTCGCGATGCGCCAGCTGACCAGCACCCTCGCCGCCGGGACGCTCTCGGCTGCCATCCCGCTCTCCACACCACACGAAGTCCCTCGTTTCGCCAGCGGTCCGCTGAGCGAATTGGGAGATTCGTGCTACCTCCTGTGTGAGTCGTGTATTGACTGAAGTTGGAGATTAGGTATGACTAAGTCCTCCAGTCAATGCAGACGATTCTGCGTCGACAGTGCTGCTTGAGAGGTTTGCCCGGATGCAGTCAGGCTCGCCCGATCGACTCACCTCCCCGCTGTCGAGGCGTCGGTTCCTCATCGGCCTCGGATCGGCGGCTGCGGCCGCAGCGTTCCTCGCCGCGTGCAGCGAGGACGCCGGCGAGGCGACGGCTGGGGCCAGCGGCACGGTGTCCAGGACCGGGACGTCCGAGGCGCCCGCGACGTCGTCGGCCGGGTCGTCGGGCACGTCGACGGCCGCGGGCGGAGCCGCCGCGACGGAGGCAGCGGCGGCGTTCCCCGTCACGCTGTCGCACAAGTTCGGGACGACCGAGATCGCGGCGGAGCCGGGGCGGGTGGTCTCGATCGGCTACTCCGACCATGACGCCATCCTCGCGGCGGGTGTGACGCCCGTCGCCACGCGCTACTGGTTCGGCGAGGAGCCGGGCGCCGTCTTCCCCTGGGCGCAGGCGTACCTCGCCGGCGAGACGCCCGAGGTGCTGCAGATGGCGGAGCTGGACTTCGAACAGATCGCGGCGCTGCGGCCGGACGTGATCATCGCGGTCTACTCCGGCATCACCGCGGAGGACTACGCGACGCTGTCGCAGATCGCGCCGGTGGTCGCGCAGTCGCCCGACTACATCGACTACGGCATGCCGTGGGATGAGGCGGCGCGGCTGATCGCGTCCGCCCTCGGGCGTTCGGAGCAGATGGCCGAGGTCATCGCGGGGATCGAATCGAAGTACGCCGCCGCGCGAGCGGCCCACCCCGACTTCGCCGGGAAGCAGCTCGTGCTCGCGGCGATGCGCGCCGACGGCGCCGTCGGCGTCTTCGCGGAGCAGGACCAGCGGATGCGGTTCTTCACGAACCTTGGCTTCGAGCTACCGGCGGAGCTCGACGGCCTCTTCGGCGAGTCCTTCTACGCGAACATCAGTCCGGAGCAGTTCCACCTGCTCGACTCCGGGGACGTCGTCGCGTGGACGCAGGTCGTCTACGCCGGGCGTGACGCGATCCTCGAGAACCCCGTCTATGGGCAGCTTGCCGTCGCGAAGGAGAGTCGGCACGTGCTCATCGACGGCTATGCGGACGCCGCGTTCTCGTTCAACAGCGTGCTGAGCCAGGGGTACGCCCTCGATGCGGTGGTGCCGGCGCTCGCAGCGGCGATCGACGGCGACCCGGCGACGAACGTGGAGATCCCCGCGGCGTAGCCCCGCCGCGCCGCCCGAGGCCCCCGCGGCGCGCCGTCCGGCGGGTCGCGGAGCAGGAGCAGGCCCGACCCATCTGCCGGGGGCGGGCCTGCTCCGTCTCCGCGAACGTCCCGAGGGATGAGTCCCGCTCAGCTCGATGGGATCACGAGGCGCTGGCCGGAGTGGATCAGGTCCGGGTTGGCGAGGGTGTTGGCGCGGACGATCGCGGCGGCGGGGACGCCGAAGCGCCGCGCGATCCTCGTCAGCGTGTCGCCGGCGACCACCACGTAGGTCCGAGGGCGTCCCGGGGCCTGGAGCGCACGGAAGGCGGCGACGTCCGCTTCGATCAGCGCCCCGTAGTACGAGGCCTGGCCGGGGCCGTTGTACGCCCGCGCGAACGCCACGTAGTCCTCGCGATGGAGCGCCTCCAGCGCGGGGGAGGGGGCGCCCTCGCCACGGATGAAGTCGAACAGCGCGACGAGCTGGAAGCGGACGTCGGCGGCGAACGCCTCGAACATCGCGCGGGGTGCGCGGTAGCCGACGCGGGCGTGGTTGAACCCCATGACCTGGGCGAGCCCCATCGACGTGGAGCGGAGCGCGAGGTCGTCGTCGATGGCGCGGGCGACCTCCAGCGCCGCCCATTCCGTGCGCTGCGCGCCGTGGAACGGGTGCCATGGGTCGGCCGGTGTCCGCCGGAACGCGTGGCCCTCCCAGGGGACGCGGCCGGTGAGGCGGAAGCAGGCGTCGAACTCGCGGCGTCGCGCCGTGCCGAGATAGCGACGGAAGACGTGCGGTTCGAAGCGGACGAGGAGGCGCCCGTCCGGCCCGAACGGCTGGCCACCAGACTCGACGCTGACGACGGCGATCGCGACCGCCGGGTCCAGCGCGGTGCGCTCGGCGAGCACCGCGACGAGGCCGCCGTAGCGGTTCCAGAGACGGGCGAGCACGGCGCCGCGCCCACCCGTGCCGGCTCGTTCCTCGAGAGCGGCATCGGGCGCGAGCGCGACCGCGGCCACCCCACCGGGCGCAGCGTCGTGGAGGAGGAAGCGGGATCGCCCGGCGGGCGAGGGGGTGGGGTCCGTGGTCTTCGTCATGGCAGGAGGGTGCAGGTGACGCGGCGGAAGCGCGGAGGTGGACCTGGCGCAGCTTGCCCGCGAGGGTGAGCGCGCCGCACACTGGGTCTCCAGATGCCCGACACGATCCCCTCCGACGAGCTGCTGAAGCGCCTGTCCGACCACGGCCTGGCCGCGTCCGCGCAGCGTGTCGCGATGCTCGAGTTCATCCTCACGATGGGCCCGGAGCACCTGGGCGCGGAGGAGCTGCACCAGCGGCTGAAGGCGCGCTTCCCGACGATCAGCCGGGCGACGATCTACAACAACCTCTCCGCACTCGCAGAGGCGGGGCTGATCGAGAAGCTCGACATGCCCGACGGGGCGCGGTTCGGCTCGGTGCCGGGGCCCCACGTGAACCTCGTGTGCCAACAGTGCGGCACGATCGCGGACGTGCTCATCGGGGACACCTCGCTGGAGGCGCTGATGAAGCGCGCGGCGGAGGCGGGTGGGTTCGAGGCGCGCGCGGTCTCGATCAGCATCTCCGGCCGGTGCCGGGGCTGCGGCGCTGCCTGAGCCGATCCCTCGGTGCTGCCGGCCTCTCCTCGCTAGGATCGGCGCATGGAAGACGCGATCGCCCGAGCGTGCGCTGAGAGCGCCGCGCACCATGACCGGCTGTGCCCGCGCCAGGTACTCGGCGTGCGGATGGGGCTCGCCGCGGCGGCCCGCTTCGGCATCGAGGTGCCCCGTCGCGACCGACGTCTGCTCGTGTTCACGGAGTCGGACGGCTGCTTCGTCGACGGCGTGACGGCCGCGACCGGCTGCACGCTCGGCCATCGGACGCTGCGCGTCATCGACTACGGACGCATCGCGATCACCGCCATCGACGAGGAGACGCGGGAGGCCGTGCGGGTCGGCGTCGCGCCGGGGGTGCGAGAGGCCGCGGCGGCGTACGCACCCGACGAGTCGCGCCGCTACTACGCCCAGGTCCTGGGGTATCAGCGGATGCCGGAGCGCGAGCTGCTGGTGATCGAGCCGGTCGCGCTCACGCTCGACCTCGATGCGCTGCTCGGGCGTCCCGGGGTCCGCGTGGACTGCGCCCGCTGCGGCGAGGAGGTCCACAACGCGCGCGAGGTGATCGTGGGCGGGCGGACGCTCTGCCCAGCCTGCGCCGGCCCCGCCTATTACCGCGCGCTGAGCTGACGGCCCCGGCTAGGAGCGCGTCCGCCGCGTGCCCGGCGTGACCCGCGCGAGGACCCCCTTGAACGCGGGCGTCTTCGAGCGCGGGTCCAGCTTCCGCGGGACGAGGACGTTCGCCTCGGGGTAGTACATCGCGAGGTTGCCAGGCCGGATGTCGGTGATCGAGACGACGACCTCCATGCGGCCCGACTCCGTGGAGACGGTGACCCACTCGCCTTCGCTCAGCCCGAGGCGGGCGGCGTCCTCGAAGGCCATCATGACGACGTCGCGGCGGGTGTTGCCGCGGTAGAGGTCGGTCTCCTCGTACACGACGGTGTTGAACTGGCCTTCGGAGCGGATCGTCATGAGGCGGAACTCACCCTCGAGGGGGGCGAGCGTGGGGAGCGGCGTCACGGCGAAGCGGGCGCGCCCATCCGGGGTGGCGAAGGCCGGGTCGTGGAAGATGCGGCCGGGGATCTGGAACTCCTGCCTGGTCCTGCCGATCGCCTCGATCGGTTCGTAGGCAGGGACGACGCGCGCGATCTCCGCGCGGAGGGCGTCGTGCGAGCGGAGCGTCCGCCAGTCGAAGCGGCCGGCAGGGAGGATCCGTTCTGCGATCGTGGCGAGGATGTCGACCTCGGAGCGCAGCTCGCCCGGGACGGCCTGGCGTCCGCCGTCAGAGAGCCGGACGTAGTTGAACATCGACTCCTGGGTGGTGGACTGGGGTTCCTCGTCGCGTGCGAACACGGGGAGGATCACGGAGGTCTGGCCGCGGCCGTGGACGTGGCCCTCGTTGAGCTTGGTGGTCAGCGAGACGGTGAAGGGGATCTTCCGCAGCGCCGGGCCGGCCCACGTCCGGTCCGGGTTGCTGCCGAAGAGGTTGCCGCCGAGGAGGAGCGCCGCGTCCACCTCGCCGCGGTCGGCGGCCTCCATCGAGGCGTAGGTGTCCTGGCCGGGATCGCGCGGGATGGTGATGTCGTACGCGGCCTCGAGGGCGGCGGCGAACGCCTCCTTGAGCGCCGGGGAGACGCCGACTGAACCGACGCCCTGCACGTTCGAATGGCCCCGGATCGGGAGCAGGCCGGCGCCCGGGCGTCCGAGCCAGCCGCGCGCGAGCGCGAGGTTCGCGAGCGCGGTGATGTTGTCGACGCCGTTCTGGTGGTGGGTCAGCCCCATCGCCCACAGGAAGATGCCGCGCTTCGCCTCGACGAGCATGCGCACGGCCTGATCGATCTGCTCGCGGGGGACGCCACAGACCTCGGTGAGCGTGTGCCAGCTGGTCGCCTGCACGTCCGCGAGGACGGCGTCGAAGCCGGAGGTGTGGTCCTCGATGAAGACGCGGTCGAGGGCGTCCGCCTCGATAACGCCCTTGAGGAGCGCCTTGAAGAGCGCGACGTCCGAGCCGATGTGCGGCTGGAGGTAAAGGTCCGATACCTGGGACCCGAAGAGCAGGCTCTTTGCCTTCGAGGGGATCCGGAAGCGCGTGAGGCCCAGCTCCTTGAGCGGGTTCACGACGATGACCGTGCCGCCGCGAGAGCGGAGCTCGACGAGCTGCGTGATCAGGCGCGGGTGGTTGCTCGCCGGGTTCGCGCCCGCGACGAGGGCGACGTCGGCCTGCGCGAGGTCCTCCAGCGAGACTGAGGAGGTGCCGGAGCCGTAGACGTTCGTGAGGGCGACGCCTGAGGCCTGGTGGCAGTAGTAGGAGCAGTTGTGGATGTTCGCGCTGCCGTAGGCGCGCGCCAGCAGCTGGAGCAGGAACGCCGCCTCGTTGCTCGACCGGCCGGAGGCGTAGAAGAAGGCGCGTTCCGGGGAGGCGCCGGCGAACGCCTCCACCGTGCGGGTGATCGCCTCGTCCCAGGAGACGCGGCGGAAGTGCGTGTCCTCGGGTCCCGCGAGGACGGGGAAGGCGAGACGCCCGAGCCGCTCGAACTGGGCGGAGGTGAAGAAGCGCATCTCGTGCAGCGGCGTGCGGGCGAGGTACTCCTCGGTGATGACGCCGCCCATGTCGCCAGCGGTCGCCTGGACGGACTTCTTGCAGAACTCGGGGAAGTGGCCGGCCTCGTTCACCATGCCGCCGAGCTGCCCGCCCATGCCGAGGGCGCAGGTCTTGCAGGCGTTCCTCGAACGCATGCGGCGCACGAAGTCGACCGGGTGCCCGGTCTGGATGCCCTTCTTCAGCGTGTAGAAGATCGCGGGGTAGCCGCCGCCGGCGGTCACGAGGGGCTTCGCCATGCGCGAAGGTTACGCGCGCGCCGAGGGCGGGACAACGCGCCCTCGGTCGGCCTCCCGGGGCGCCTCGGCCAATCGGTCGCGGAACTGCAAGAGAGGCTCCCACGAAGCGAGCGGTCCGAAACGCATCCGTGAGGGCGCGCGACCTAGCGTGCCCGTCGGCGACCTGGTCGCCACACAACCGACGACTGAGTCCGGCAGCAGAACTGCGTCGGCAGGGCTAGTCCGGCAGAACAGGAGCAGGGTCATGGCGTTGAAGGACGAGCAGCTGAAGGAGCTCCTCTACCAGGGGCTCGAGACCGAGATCGGCGGGCAGCAGATCTACCGCAAGGCGATCGAGTGCGCGGAGAACGATGAGGTCCGCGAGGAGTGGGAGAAGTACCTCTCCGAGACCGAGGACCACGAGCGCATCCTGCGCGAGACCTTCGACCGGCTGGGGCTCGACCCCGAGGTGGAGACGCCGGGGCGCGAGGTGGTGCGGAGCAAGGCGGAGGGCCTGGTGTCCGCGATGCAGATGGCGCTGGACAAGGCGGGGAAGTCCTCCGCCCAGCTCGTGGCCGCTGAGTCGATCGTCGAGGCGGAGTCGAAGGATCACCAGAACTGGGAGCTGCTGGGCCTGCTCGTCGAACACCTCGACGACGAGGAGTGGAAGCAGGCGATCCAGGAGGCGTACGACCAGGTGGAGGAGCAGGAGGACGAGCACCTGTACCACACGATGGGGTGGGCGCGGGAGCTGTGGCTCGACTCCCTCGGTGCGCCGGCGGTCCTCCCGCCGCCGGAGGAGGAGAAGAGCGTGAAGTCGATGATCGGCGCCTCCCGGGCGAAGCAGCAGCGCGACGAGATGCTGTAGCCGTCCTCAGCGTTCCACACCCCTCAACCGGGCCCGCGCGAGCGGGCCCGGTTGCCGTGTCTCGCGCGGCCCAGGGCGCAGCGCCGCCCCGTTCCCTCAACCCGCCCGCCGAGACTCAACCGGCGGTCAACCCGACTGATTCAACCTCCTACTCATGGGCGGGAGGTAGCGCCGATCGGGGCCGATCGGGGGCCGGATGGCGGCCGGAAGGGCGGAAGAACGAATGGCACGAGTCCTCGTAACCGGGGCATCGGGCTACATCGGCAGCGTGCTGGTGCCCATGCTCCAGGAGCAGGGCGACGACGTGATCGGGCTCGACGTCGGGTACTTCGAGCCCTGCGTGTTCGGCCCTGAGCCGCCCGGCATCGACCTCATCCGCAAGGACGTGCGCGACCTCCGGCTGGAGGACATCCCGGAGGTGGACGCCGTCATGCACCTGGCCGCGCTGTCGAACGACGCGCTCGGCCATCTCGATCCAGCGATCACGCACGAGGTGAACACGCTCTCCACGCTGCGGACGGCCGAGCTGGCGCGCGAGCGTGGGGTCGAGCGGTTCCTGTTCTCGTCCTCGTGCAGCCTCTACGGCGCCGGTGAGGGCGACACGCCGCTCGACGAGCGCGCCTCGATGCACCCCCAGACGCCCTATGGCCGCTCGAAGCAGGACTCCGAGGCTGGCCTGACGAAGCTGGCGACGGGCAACTTCAGCCCGGTCTACCTCCGCAACGCGACCGCCTACGGCTTCTCGCCGCGGCTGCGTGGCGACCTCGTGGTGAACGAGCTCGTCGCCCGCGCGCGCGTCGATGGACAGGTGCAGCTCAACAGCGACGGCACGGCGTGGCGTCCGCTGGTGCACGTCGAGGACATCTGCCGGGCCTTCATCGCGGCGCTGCGCGCGCCGCGCGAAGTGGTGCACGACCTGGCGTTCAACGTGGGGACGACCGCCGAGAACTACACGATCCGCCAGGTCGCGGAGCTGATCTGCGAGGCGGTCCCCGGCAGCCGCGTCACCTTTGGCGAAGGCGCCGGCCCGGACACGCGCTCCTACCGCGTCTCCTTCGAGAAGCTGGCGGAGGCGCTCCCCGACGCCGCTCCGCAGTGGACGCTGCGGGAGGGCATCCGCCAGCTCCTCGACGCGTACGAGGAGCATGGCATCACCATCGAGGACCTCGTGCGGGCGCGGTATTCGCGCATCGCGTGGCTGCTGCAGGAGCGGGACGCCGGGCGGCTGGACGCGGACCTCCACCGTCTGAACGTGCACGAGACGACGGGCGCGGCGGCGTCATGACCAGCGAAGCCCCCGTCACCACCGCCGCGAACGGCGCGCCATCCGCTGGCGGCCGGCTGACCTACGCGGAGCTCAAGCGCCTCGAGAGTGTGCAGCACCGCTGCACGGCCTGCGGGACGCCGCTGGCGCAGGTCTTCGCCGACCTCGGGATGCAGCCGCCGTGCCAGGCGTTCGTGTCGCCGGCGCTGAGCTCCGGGATGGAGGCGTTCTACCCGCTCACGGCGTACGTCTGCGCCAACTGCTTCCTCGTGCAGGTGCCCTCCGCGCTGGCGCCCGAGGAGATATTCACCGACTACGCGTACTTCTCCTCGTTCTCCACGAGCTGGCTCGACCACGCCGCGCGCTACGTCGCGATGGCGACCGAGCGGTTCGGGCTCAACGGCGACTCGTCCGTCATCGAGCTGGCGAGCAACGACGGCTACCTACTGCGCGGATTCGTCGAGCGCGGGATCCCCTGCCTCGGCATCGAGCCCGCAGTCAACGTGGCGGAGGCGGCGCGCAAGATCGGGGTGCCGACGCTCACGGAGTTCTTCGGGGTCGAGGTGGGGCGGCAGCTCGCCGCGGACGGCGCGTACGCCGACCTGATGATCGGCAACAACGTGCTGGCGCAGTGCCCGGACCTGGAGGACTTCATCGGCGGCGTCGCCGAGGTGCTCAAGCCGGACGGCGTGCTGACGCTGGAGTTCCCGCACCTGATCCGGCTGATCGAGGGCCGTCAGTTCGACACCATCTACCACGAGCACTTCTACTACTTCGCCCTGCTGACCGTGGAGGCGCTCCTCGAGCGCCACGGGTTGCGCGTCTTCGACGTGGAGGAGCTGCCGACGCACGGCGGGTCGATCCGCGTGTTCGGATGCCGCGAGGCCAGCACGGCGCACGAGACCTCGCCCCGCGTGGCGGCGATGCAGGCCGAGGAGCACGCGTACGGGCTCGACTCGATCGAGCGTTACCAGGACTTCCAGGAGGGGGTGCTGCAGGCGAAGCGATCGATCCTGCGGTTCCTCATCGACGCCAAGGAGTCCGGGAAGCGGGTGGTCGGGTACGGAGCGCCGGGCAAGGGGAACACGCTCCTCAACTACTGCGGCATCCGGACGGACTTCCTCGACTACCTGGTGGATCTCAACCCGGTGAAGCAGGGGATGTTCGCGCCCGGGTCGCGGATCCCGGTGGTGGGCCCGGAGCTGCTGCGGGACACCGAGCCGGACTACGTGGTGATCATGCCGTGGAACCTGAAGGACGAGATCGCCGAGCAGCACTCGTACATCCGCGACTGGGGTGGCCAGTTCGTCACGTTCCTCCCAGACGTCCGCGTCCTGAATGACGACGGAGAATGGACTATCCCGTGAAGGTCGTGCTGTTCTGCGGCGGCTACGGCACTCGCATTCGCGAATACTCGGACCGCGTCCCGAAGCCCCTGGTGCCGATCGGGAACCGCCCGATCCTCTGGCACATCATGAAGTACTACGCCCACTTCGGGCACAAGGAGTTCGTCCTGTGCCTGGGCTACCAGAGCGAACTCATCAAGCGGTACTTCCTGGACTACGAGGAGACGCTCTCCAACGACTTCGTCATGAGCAACGGCGGAGCCGACGTGGAACTGCTGGGCCGCGACATCAGCGACTGGCGGATCACGTTCATCGACACGGGGCTGGAGTCCTCGATCGGTGAGCGGCTGTGGCGGGTGCGCCACCTCGTCCAGGACGATGAGATGTTCATCGCGAACTACTCGGACGGGCTGACGGACCTCCACCTCCCGGAGCTCGAGTCGCGGGTGCGCGACACGGACGCCGTGGGCGGGTTCATGACCGTGCGGCCGCCGGTGAGCTTCCACGCCGTGGAGAGCGAGGCGGACGGCCGCGTGCAGCAGGTGCGCGCCATCACCGGCACGGATCTGCGCGTCAATGGCGGCTACTTCGTCTTCAAGACTGAGCTGTTCGACTACATGCGCGAAGGCGAGGAGCTCGTCATGGAGCCGTTCCAGCGCCTGATCGCCGCTGGCCGCCTGACCTCGCTTCCCTACGACGGCTTCTGGATGTCGATGGACACGTTCAAGGAGAAGCAGCAGCTGGACGACATGTACGCGCGCGGCGTCCGCCCCTGGCAGGTGTGGCGCCGCCCGGAGGACACGATCCTCGCGTCCGAGGGAGGCCGGCCATTCTCGGCCTGACGCTCGGCGACCGCGGGAGCGCCGGTGCGCCGCTGCGCGTGCTCGCGATCGGCGCGCACTGCGACGACATCGAGATCGGCATGGGCGGCACACTGCTGGAGCTCGCCGAGCGCGGCGATGGGGTGCAGGTCGACTGGTTCGTCCTGACCTCGACGCCGGAGCGGGCGGCGGAGACGCGCGCGAGCGCCGAGGGCTTCCTCGGCGGCTGCGCTGGGCGCGTACAGGTCCACGCGTTCCGCGACGGCTTCCTGCCGTACCAGGCGGTGGAGGTGAAGGAGGCGTTCGAGGCGCTGAAGGCGGAGGTCCAACCCGACGTCATCTTCACGCACTCGCGAGACGACTCACACCAGGACCACAGGTTCGTCTCGGAGCTCACGTGGAACACCTGGCGGAACCACGCCGTGCTCGAGTACGAGATCCCGAAGTACGACGGCGACCTCGGGCCGTTGAACGCGTACGTCGAGGTGAGCGAGGCGCACGTCCGCGCCAAGTGGGAGCTGCTGCGTGAGCACTACCCCTCGCAGCACGGGCGGCAGTGGTTCTCCGAGGACACCTTCCGAGGCCTGATGCGGCTCCGCGGGGTGGAGGCGAACACGACGAGCGGCTTCGCGGAGGGGTTCCTCGCGCGCAAGCTACGGCTCGACCTCACCGCCGGGGCGCGCGCCACCGCGCGCCCGGAGCTGGCGATCGCCCGGGGGCCCCGAGGATGACCGAGGCAGGAGGGGCCGTCCTCGGCGCGCACCAGCGACGCGGGTCCGGCGACGCGCGCTGTCCCGCCTGCGGGCGCGCTTCGATGGACGTGTTCTTCCAGCAGCACGGCGTGCCGGTGACCAGCAACGTCTCCTTCCGCACGCGGGAGGAGGCGCTGGCTGCTCCGCGCGGCGACATGCGCCTCGCCTTCTGCCACGCCTGCGGCCTGATCGCGAACGTCGCGTTCGAAGAGCAGCCGCCGGGCGAGGAGATCGAGACGAGCCAGGCGGCGTCGCCGCGCTTCCAGGAGTACGCGAGCGGCCTCGCGCGATCGTGGGTGGACCGGTACGGGCTGCACGGCGCGACCGTCCTGGAGATCGGGTGCGCCCGCGGGGAGTTCCTCGCCACGATGCTGGCGGCAGGCGCCGGCCATGCGATCGGCGTCGACCCCGTGCTCTCGGGGCCCGACGCCCCGGCCGAGCCGGAGGGCATGAGCTTCGTGGGCGACGTGTTCCGCGCGGAGCACCTCGATGGGTCCGTGCGGGCGATCGTCTGTCGCCACACGCTGGAGCACCTCTACGAGAGCGGCGGCTTCCTCGTGAGCTTGCGCGCGGCGATCGGCGAACGCGACATCGTGGTGCTGTTCGAGGTGCCGGACGTCGCGCGGGTGCTGCGGAACGCCGCGTTCCAGGACATATACTACGAGCACTGCAGCTACTTCAGCGCGGGCTCCCTGGGACGGCTGTTCCGCCGCGCTGGCTTCGAGGTGCTGCGCCTCGACCGCACATATGACGACCAGTACCTGGTGATCGAGGCTCGCCCCGGCACGGTGGCGCCGGTGAACGCCGCCGAGGGTGGCGTCGACGACCGGTCGGAGCTGTGGCAGGGGACGCGGGCGCTGCGCGCCGGCTACGCCCGCCGCATCGATCGCATGGAACGCCTCCTGGGCCACGCCGCCGCACGCGGCGAACGTGCGGTCTTCTGGGGCGCGGGCTCGAAGGCGACGGCGTTCCTCACGGCGCTCCCGAACCGCGATGTCGTCGCGGGGGTCGTGGACATCAATCCGCGCAAGTGGGGCACGTACATCGCGGGCACCGGGCACGAGGTCATCGCGCCCGAGCGCCTGAACGCTCTCCGGCCGGATCTCGTTGTGCTGATGAACCCGGCGTACCGGGACGAGGTCGGTCGGATGCTTGAAGCACTTGGCGTCGCGGCACGCCTGATTGGACCCGATGGCGATGAGTAGCCAGACCACCCTCTTCCCCGACGCTGTCCCGGCCGAGGCGGCCACGGACGGCGCGCCCCCCGAGGTGGCGGCCGACCGTCCGATGACCGATGCGCCCGAGGAGGACCGCGCCCGGGCTCCGCGCGGCGTGAGCGACGTGCCGCGCGTGAGCATGGGGATGCCGGTCTACAACGGCGAGCAGTACCTCGCGCGCGCCCTCGACTCTCTGCTGGCGCAGGACTTCGAGGACTTCGAGCTCGTCATCTCCGACAACGGGTCGACCGATGGGACCGAGGCGATCTGCCGCGCGTACGCGGAGCGCGATTCCCGCATCAGCTATCACCGGGTGGAGGAGAACCGGGGCGCGGCCTGGAACTTCAACCGGGCGTTCGAGCTGTCCCGAGGCGAGTATTTCCGCTGGGCCTGTCACGATGACATGTGTGAGCCGACGCACCTCAGCCGGTGCGTGGAGGTGCTGGACGGGTCGCCCGACTCCGTGGTGCTGGTATACAGCCGCACGATCCTGATGAACGAGGAGGACGTCCCCGTCTGGACGTCGGACGAGAACCTGGACACGGAGGGCCAGCCGCCGCATCGACGACTGAAGACGGTCGCGGAGCGCCTGCGCTACTCGAACGTCCTCTACGGCCTCGTGCG
Organism: Dehalococcoidia bacterium; assembly: GCA_050250415.1. Classification (GTDB taxonomy): domain Bacteria; phylum Chloroflexota; class Dehalococcoidia; order UBA2979; family UBA2979; genus W-Chloroflexi-9. The sequence goes on from JBFWOO010000009.1 coordinate 47,793, forward strand.
GCGCGACGTGCTGGAGCGCACGAGCCTGATCGGGCCGTACGAGTCCTCCGACTACGTGCTGCTGGTGCAGCTGGCGCTGCTCGGTGAGTTCGTGGAGATCCCCGCGTACCTCTTCCGGCGACGGATCCACTCCGGGATGTCCCGGCAGGCGAACAAGTCCGCGGAGGCGGTGGCCGAGTGGTTCGCGGCGAGCGAAGCGCACGTGCCGAAGCTGGCGCAGCTGCGGCTCATGCGCGAGTACGCCCGGGCGATCGCGAACGCCCCGATGAACCCGGTGGAGCGCGCCCGCACGATGTTTGCGCTCTGGTACTGGCTGCGTCGCGGCGCGCGGCCGCTGGCCAAGGAGCTGCTCGCGATGGTCGCGCCTGGATATAGCGCGTACCGGTGAACGACGCAGGGCCGGGCGCGCCGCGCCGCTGGATGACCGGGGCGCAGCGCCTGGCCGCGCGCGGTCGCGACGAGTTCCGCGCGCGCACGGACCCGAAGAGCCTCGGCGGGCAGGTCGTCCTCAATAGCGGCTGGCTGATCGGCGAGCGCCTGCTCCGGATGGGGCTGGCGTTCATCGTCACGATCTGGGTGATCCGCTACCTCGGCGACGAAGACTACGGGATCCTCGCGTACGCCCTCTCGGTCACGATGCTGGTCGACGTCGTGGCGACGATGGGAATGCGCAGCATCGTGGTGCGCGAGCTCGTGGAAGAACCCGATCGCGAGCACGAGATCATCGGGACGGCCGTGGGGGTGCGCATCGTCAGCGCGGTGCTCGCCGCGGCGATCATCGTCGGCGCGGGGTGGGCGGTGGCCGCCGGCTCGGAGGCGTTCCCCGTGCTGGTGGTGCTATCGGTGTCGCTGCCGTTCAGCGCGCTGGGCTCGCTCGATCTCACGTTCCAGGCCTACTTCCAGTCGCAGTACGCGGTCGCGGCGCGGATCGGGGGGCTGGCGGTCGCCTCGGCGCTGCGGGTCGGGCTCCTCGTCGCGGGTGCGCCGCTCATCGCGTTCGCGATCGCAAGCGCGATCGAGCTGGCGGGGATCGGGCTGGCGTTCGCCCTGATGTACGCCTGGAAGCGGCACGGGCTGCTGGCCCTGCGCTTCGACCGCCATCGCGCGCGTCACCTGATCGTCGTCTCGTGGCCGTTCTTCATGTCCGCACTGGCCGCGAGCGTCTACCTGAAGGTGGACCAGGTGATGCTGCACAGCTTCACCACGAGCGCCGAGGTCGGCCAGTACGCCGCGGCTGCCCGGCTCTCCGAGGTCTGGTACTTCATCCCAATCGCGATGGCGAGCTCGCTGCTGCCGATGCTGGTGATCCGGCGCCGCGAGGATCCTCGGCTCTATCGGTCCAACCTCCAGCGGGCGTACGACATCAACGCGTGGATGGCGATCTCGCTCTCGTTCGGCATCACCCTGCTCGCGGTGCCCGGGGTGGCGATCCTCTACGGGTCGGGCTTCTCGGAGACGGCAGACATCCTGCGGATCCACACCTGGGCGGCGCCGTTCATCTTCATGGGCACTGTCCTCGGCCGTGCGCTGATCGCGGAGGACCGCCGGAAGTTCGAGCTGTCCCGGCATGCCTCGGGCGCGGTGCTGAACGTCGCGCTCAACCTCGTCCTCATGCCGATGTACGGCGGCGTCGGGGCGGCGTTCGCGACGGTCGCGTCGTACGCGTTCGCGTCGTACTTCGTGCTCGCGCTCTCCTCGCCCGGCCGCTTCCACCTGCGGCTGATGACGCGCGCGCTGCTGTGGCCGTGGCGGCTGCTGCGAGGCCGGCGGTCATCGCCAGACGCGAGCGGCGGACACGACTTCGGTGGGCGGCCGCCGCGCCGGTCGGGGCCGGGCGGGCCGCCCTCGCGTCACGCCCGCTCCGATGACGACCTCGCCTCAACCGCGGGCGGTCAACGTCGAGGGCGGACGGATCAGAGGAGGCAGCGATGACACGCCGTGGAGGCGCGCCCCGTGCGGAGGCCCGGCGCGTGCTGATGATCGTCGAGAACCTCCCGGTCCCCTTCGACCGCCGGGTCTGGCAGGAAGCGAAGACGCTGCGCGCGAACGGCTACGGCGTGAGCGTGATCTGCCCGAAGGGCCGGGGGTACGAGGCGGGCCACGAGGTCATCGATGGCATCGCGGTCTACCGCCACCCGCTGCCCTTCGAGGCGGACGGCGCGCTGGGCTACGTGATCGAGTACGGGCTGGCGACGTTCTTCCAGTTCCTGCTCGCGTGGCGGGTGTTCCTCACGCGCGGGTTCGACGTGGTCCACGCCTGCAACCCGCCGGACACGATCTTCATCGTCGGTGGGTTCTTCAAGCTGCTGTTCGGGCGGCGGTTCATCTTCGACCACCATGACCTCTCGCCTGAGCTGTACGTCGCGAAGCGCGGGGGGCGTCGCGGGCCGCTGTACGGCGCACTCGTCTTCTTCGAGCGGATGACCTACCGCACCGCCGACGTCTCGATCGCGACCAACGACTCCTACCGCCAGGTTGCGATCGAGCGCGCCGGCATGTCCCCGGACCGGGTCTACGTGGTGCGTTCGGGGCCGGCGATGCGGCACCTCGAACCACGGGAGCCGAACCCGAAGGTGCGGCGCGGCCGGCGCCACCTCGTGTCGTACGTCGGGATCATGGGCGCGCAGGACGGCGTGCCGCTGTTGCTGGAGGCAGCGCGCGAGGTGGTCCACGGGCACGGCCGCGACGATGTGCAGTTCGTGCTGGTGGGATCGGGCACCGAGTTTCCTCGGATCGCCCAGCTCACGCGGGAGCTCGGCCTGGGCGAGCACGTGACGCTGACCGGACTGCTGCCGCCCAACTCCGACGAGCTCCTCGACATCCTCGCGACGGCCGACATCGGCGTGAGTCCGGACCCGCCGAGCGAGATGAACGACAAGTCGACGATGAACAAGACGCTGGAGTACATGGCGCACGGGATGCCGCTCGTCCAGTTCGACCTGACCGAGGGGCGAGTATCGGCCGGTGACGCGGCGCTGTACGCCGAGGGCGCGCGGCCGGACGACCTGGCCCGGAAGATCCTCCAGCTGCTGGACAACGCCGACCTGCGCGAGTCGATGGGACGCATTGGGCGGGAGCGCATCGAGCGGCTGTTCTCGTGGGAGCGCCAGGAGCCGGAGCTGCTGGCTGCGTACGACCACGCCTTTGGCGCGCCCGCGCGCCGGAGGCAGTACGTCCCGGAGGAGCGCGCGGTTGAGTAGCGTCCCGCTCGGTGAGACGTCGGCGCGGGCGGGCCTGCGCGGGCCGCTGCTGATGGTGGACGACGGCATGCGCGGCGGTGTCCGCCGCGTCTCCGAGTACCTCATGGCGGAGTGGGCGCAGTCGCCCGGGGCTCCCGAGGTGGACCGGATCGCGCTGCGCGGCGAGGGATCGCTGCGCGCTTCCGTCCCGACGTACGTGCTCGGGCTGGCGCGGTTCGCCCTCCGGCTCGCGTACCGCCGCCCGGCGGCAGTGCACGTCAACCTCACGCAACGCGGCAGCACCTGGCGCGCGCTGCCGGTGCTGGCGATGGCGCGCCTCGGGCGGCTGCCCGTGCTCCTCGCTCTGCACAGCAGCGAGTACCGCGCCTTCACCGGCGCGTTGTCGCCGCGCGCGCTCGAGGTGGTCCGCTGGGCGTTCCGGTCCGCCGACGCTGTCGCCGTCCTCGGCGCGGGGTGGGCGGCGTACGCGCGCGAGGCGCTGCGCGTGCCCGAGGAGCGCCTGTGGGTGGTCCCGAACGCCGTTCCCGGCCCCGAGCGCGTGCACCCGCGCGCACCGGGACCGCCCCGCTTGCTCTTCCTGGGACAGGTCGGGCGGCGGAAGGGGACGGGCGAACTCCTCGCGGCGCTGGCCCGCCCCGAGGTCGCGGGCCTCCCGTGGCGCCTCATCGTCGCCGGCGACGGCGATGTGGAGGCATATACGCGGCAGGCCCGGGAGCTCGGGATCGCGGACCGGGTCGAGTTCACCGGCTGGATCGGCCCGGACGGCGTCGACGCGCGACTCCACGAGGCCGATGTCTTCGTGCTGCCCTCGCACGCGGAGGGGCTACCGCTCGCGGTGCTCGAGGCGATGGCGTACGGGCTGGCGATCGTGACCACACCGGTGGGCGCGATCCCCGAGGTGATCGACGACGGCGTGACGGGCGTGCTCGTGCCGCCGGGGGATTCGGCGGCACTGGGGACGGCCCTCGCTCGCCTGCTCGCGGACGAAGATGCCCGGTCGGCGCTCGCCGCCGGGGCGCGTTCGCGCTGGGAGCGCGACCACGACCTCCGTCACGGCGCGCGGCGCATGCTGGACCTCTACGCGCGCATCGCGCGCTGAGCACCTCCGTCAAACGGCCCAGCACGAACACGGCCCAACACGAACATCCCAGCACGAACACCCCACCACGAACACGGCCCAGGACGAACATGGCCCAGCACGAAACGAACCCCGCCCGGAGGGCGGGGTTCGTTGGCCACGGGTCGGGTCGGGGTTCCCCGTGGCTGTCTGCACGGTCCGGGGAGGCCGCTAGTCGTCCCCCGTCACGCCGAGGGAGGTGCGCCGCTCGACGCCGTATTCGGCGCCCAGCTCGGCCACGCGCTGCTTGAGGCCGGAGATGTACGGCACGGGCGACGGGTCGATGCCCTCGTCCACGGCGAGGTAGTACGAGACCCAGTCCCCGGCGAGGCAGGCCTGGAGCAGGATGCTGAGCTGCGAGGATCCTCGGAGCGCGACGCGCGTCCACTCGATGCCGGAGTCGGAGAGCAGCTCCTGGAGGGCGTCGATGCGGGCGCGGGCGCGGTTCGGTCGGGTCTGGTCCTCGAGCAGGACGACGTGGAAGGGGTAGTCATCCACGTCGCTGCCGGCGCCGCGCGCGCCCACCGCCTCCACGAAGTTATGGAGCGCCTCGGGCAGCGTGCCGGGGAATGCCCACCGCTTGCTGTTCTCGTTGAGCTGCGTCTGCCAGCGCGCCGCGGCGCCCTGCAGCGACGCGTCCGCCATGACCACGGGGATGCGGTGGCGCAGCTGGCGGGCCAACGACCGCGTCGGGTTGGCCTCCGCGTCGGCGGCGGGGTGGTAGCGCAGGCAGGAGGACTCGACCTCCGCCAGCGCGCGCTCTACCTCGGCGTCCTGCACGGGGTAGGCGCCGATGCGCCGGAGGACGCCCAGCAGGAGCATCGCGCCGTAGCCGAGCGCCGAGCGGGGCTCGCCCTCGTAGGTGTAGATGAGCGCCGGGATGTCGAGGGCGGCCGCCTCGCGGGCGAGCGAACCGCCGCGGGTGATCACCATCTTCACGCCGGGACGCGTCGCGATGGTCGGGAGGGCGCTCAGGACCTCCTCCGTCTCGCCGGAGAAGGACGCGATCACGATCAGCGTCGACTCGTCGGTCTCGGGGATGTCGGAGTCGCGGACGACCTCGACGGCCACAGGGGAGCGGTGCTCGACGACCTGGCCGGCGAGCTGGCCGCCGATGGCGGAGCCGCCCATGCCGACCACGAGCACGCGCCGGATGTCGGCGGCGTGGTCGATGCCGGCCCAGCGTGAGCCCATCTGCCAGGCGTGCGCGGCCTGCTGCGGGAAGTCGACCAGCCGGCGCCAGAGGCCGGAGGGATCCGCGTCCTCCAGGTCGAGCTGCTCGGGTTCATCTTCGGTACTGCCGGACGGAGTCGGTGCCTCGAGCACGGTCGATCGCGCGAAGTCGGGGGACATCGGTACTCCTTTCCCCACCCAGGTGTCGCGTCAGCGTGGGGGCTGGCGGTTGACCCGAGGTGGAGGGGGCGGCGTCCGCCGCGTCGCCGCGAGCACCGCCGTGCCCGGGCGGGGCGTCGGGGCCTCCTCGGGCGCGGGTTGCTCCTCGGGGCGGCCGATGAGCACCCAGCCGAGGAGCGCCGCGAGCACGTAGACCGGCGCGGTGTTGAACGAGACGTGGGTGACCAGTGCGTGCGTGCTGACGCCGGCGACGACGGCGAGCGTGGTGGAGGAGAAGGTGCGGTTCGGACCGATCCGCGCCAGGAGGGCGAGCCGGTTCACGATCGCGAGGTAGCCGGCGCCGATGAGCGCGACGCCGACGATGCCGGTCTCGACGAGGAAGCGGATCAGATCGCTGTGGGGAAGGTGGCCGAGCGGCGCGACGATCTCGTCGGTCGTGCCGAGGCCGTGGCCGAGCAGCCGCGCCTTCTCCCACTCCTGGAGGTACAGCGACCAGTTCACGAGGCGCCACTCGAAGGAGTTGTTGTCCTCGCCGCCCTGGTTCACCGCGAAGCTGGTCGTCTCGATCTCGTCCACGCGGCTGATGCCGAGTGGGTCGAGGACGAAGAGGACGGCGATCCCGACGACCGCACCGACGATCGCGAGGCGGAAGACCGGCCGGCCGGTCTGGAGCGCGCCCAGCGCCATCATCGCGACGGTGATCTGCGCGAGACCTCCGAGGCTGCGCGTGAACAGGACGGCGAGCACGAGGACGCCGGCGGCCGCGAGGTAGCGGGCGCCGGAGCGGTCGAAGGTGGCCTTCCAGACGGCGACGGGCGCGGCGATGCCGAAGAGGATCGCCGCGGCGTTCGGATGGGACATCGTGCCGCGGGGGCGGAGCCCGGCGCCCACCATCTCGCCCCAGTTGGTGAGCGCCTCGTAGATCACGAGGGCGGCGGGGATCATCGCGGCGACCACGACGATCATCCCGAGGCGCGAGGCGGTGACGCTGCGGTCGCTGTTCGCGGCGATGAGCGCGACGGCGAGGATCGAGAGCATCCGTACCAGCTCGCGGATGAGCGACTGGTCAGCGCCGTAGTGCAGGATGCCGATCCCGAACCAGTAGCCAATGCCGAGTCCCACGATGACCGTGGTGGGGAGCGCCTGGATCCTCGCGCCGCGCTCCACGAGGCGCGCGGCGATCAGCGCGCCGGCGCTGGCGATGAGGACGAGGCCGACGACGGCGCCGGCGTTGAGGCCGGCGACGATCGGCACCGTCGCGAAGCTGTCGGTCAGGCTGCGCACCGTGAGGACGCCGAGCAGCGCGATCGCCGACGAGGCGAAGGCGAGCGTCGCCATGCCGGCGATCCCGACCGCGCCCACGGCGGCCAGCCCGGGGCTCGCCGCGGCGAGCGCACCGCCGGCCGCGGCTCCCGCGGAGCCGAGCAGGGTCATGAGCAGGGGCCCTGCCCGCGGAGCGAGCGGCCCGGGCGCGAGCCGGGGGGGCGCGGTCCTCGGCCTAGCGAAGGGGTACTGCATTGGTGAGCTTTCGATGCGGATCGCCGAGCGCGGCGTCACGGATCGCACGTGCGAGCAGCCGCAGCCGGGGCACGCGGTCCGGCGCGAGCAGCGCCCCGACGACCTCGCGGGCGACGACCTTCCCGACGCCGTCGAGGAGCGGGTCGCGGTGATACATGCGCCACATGAGCAGGCGGTTGCGAAGGACGTAGTAGCGGTGACCGGGCGTGCCGGCCGGCACCTTGCGGCGTCCGAGCAGCCAGAAGTGGCGGTAGTTCGCCTCGTGGTGCGTCGCGCGCAGCTGGGGCAGGTAGAAGATCGCGTACCCGTGGTGCGCGAGACGCAGGCAGAACTCGACGTCCGGGCCGCCGAAGAAGAGGTCCCCGCGGGGTCCTCCGGCCGCCCGTAACGCCTCGGCGCTGGCGGTCACGCCATGGAATGCCAGGTCGCGCGTGGGGACCGGATAGCCCGGGAGCGCCGAGGCGCCAGGGTAGGGTGTCCCGTCCGGGCGGTAGATATTCCAGACGAGCGTCTCGCCGTCCTCGGCGACGACGGCCGGGCCGACCACCGCGCCCGGGACCTGCCGGGTCACTGCGCGCTCGATGCCGGCGAGGGTGTCCTCGCGGAGGATGCAGTCGTCGTCGACGAGGGTGACGTGGGTGGCGCCGCGCTCGAGCGCCACGTCCGTGCCGATGCCGAAGCCACCTGCCGCCCCGGCGTTGTAGCCGGTGTGCACCACCTCGACTCCGGCGTCGTCGTACATGCCTCGGAAGTCCCAGTCCGGCGAGTTCTCGACGAGCACGATGCCGTCCGGCGGGCGCGTCTGGCGCAGCAGCGCGTCGACGGCGCGACGGGCCACCTCCGGGCGGCGGTAGGTCGCGACCACGGCGTAGAGACGCACCGGCGGGGCGGCGTCCGTCTCCGCGTCCACGGCGACGTCGGGCGCCGGGAGCCTCGCGCGGGCCGTGGTGGTCATCGTGCGCCGCCCATGTCGTCCTCGCCCCCGCGACTCGGTGTGACCTCGACACCACGAGGTCCTTCGAGACAGCGTGGGCGGGGAGCCGTCAGGAGGGGTTGAGAAGTCGTGCGTGGGCGATCGCGCGCGGACGTGCTCGATCGACGGCGGCTGTTACAGGCGCTCAACGTTGGATCGACCGACAAGTGGCGCACTGGATGCACCACAGGAGGGGGTGCGAATCCGATGAGTGCGCGTTCACACGGAGCGGTCGATGACCGCCCCCTCCTCCGCGATGAGGACCAACGCCGACCGCCGCGCGTGGCCGTGTGGGGTCACTACTACGGCCACAACCTGGGCGACGAGCTCGTGACGGCCACCGTGATCAGCGCCGTCCGCAAGCGGCGACCGGAGGCGGACGTCATCGCGATCTCGCTCGACCCGGACGACACGCGGGAGCGTCACGGCGTGGCGGCGTACCCGCTCGCCCCCAGACACGCGTCCCGTACCCGTGCGCGTCGTGGCGTCGGACGGATCCTCGCCGGCCTCCGTCGTCGCGGTGCATCAATGGCCCGGGAGGTGCCTCACCTGTGGCGGTCGTACCGGCTGCTGCGGGGGGTGGACCTGATCGTCGTCGCCGGATCCGGCCAGCTCCTGGACAAGTGGAACGGCCCGTGGGGTCACCCGTGGGCCCTGTTCCAGTGGTCGTGGCTTGCGCGCCTCACCGGCACGCGGATGGCGATCCTGTCGGTGGGGGCCGGGCCGCTGAACGGCGGGCTCGCGCGGCGCCTCGTGCGTAGCGCGGTGGAGGCCGCCGACTACGTCACCGTCCGCGACGAGCATTCGCGCCGTGTCCTGCAGGACGCGGGGGTGCGCCGCGACCTCCAGGTGTGCCCGGACATGGGCTTCGCCCACGAGCTGCCGGCCCCCGAGGAGCACCGAAACGAACGCCCCGTCGTCGGGGTGAACGCGATGGCGCACGCGCACCCGGGGTACTGGGGCCGCGGGGAGCTCGACCGGTACCAGGCCTACCTCGACAAGATGGTGGCGCTGGTGAAGGACCTGTTCGACCGCGGCGACACGGTGCACCTGTTCTCCTCGCACGCGTCCGCGGACCAGTTCGTGGCGGACGACATCGTGGCGGCGGTGTGGGCGTCCGAGCCGCGCCTGGCGGGCCGCCTGAAGCGGGATCACTTCACGGACGTGGGCGGGCTGACGCGTTTCATCGCGAGCTGCGACGCGGTGGTTGGGACCCGCTACCACTCCGTGCTGCTGCCGATGCTGATGCAGGTCCCGACGGTGGGTATCGCCTACCACCCCAAGACCGTGGAGGTCATGCGGATGGCGGGGCAGTCAGAGCTCTGCCTGCCCGACATCGATGGGTTCCAGGCCGACGAGCTCCTCGGCCTGGCCCAGCGCGCGATCACCCAGCGTTCCGAGATCAGTGCGTCCCTGGCGCCGCAGATGGCGGCGCTCCGGGAGCGTGTGGAGCGCCAATTCGATGTGATTCTCGCGCCCGGCGCGACGACCGGCGCTTCGGCCGGCGGGCCCGCGGCGCGTCAGACTGAGCGAGGTCGACACGTTGCCTGAACAGACATATCTGAATCTCATCCGCCGGTTCGGGTTGGTGCTGCTGGTGGCAGCGGTGCTGGGCGCCGGAAGTGGCTACTTCCTCTCCCGGTTCATCACCCCGACCTATGAGTCCTCGACGACGCTGCTCATCACGCAGCAAGTGGCGCCTGACGCCGGGCCGACGGACCTGGGATCGAGTTCGGAGGTGACGGCGGTGCTCGCGCAGCTCGTGAAGACGCGCCCGGTCCTCGAGCGCGCCGAACGGACGGGGATCACGGGGTACAGCGCCTCCGAGATCGCGGACCGCGTGGATGTGGAGGCGCAGGCGGTGTTCATGCGGATCACGGGGTCCGCGAGCACCCCCGAGGACGCGCGGGCGATCGCGAACGTGATCTCCGAGGCGTTCATCAGCACCGTGAACGAGGGCGTTGCGACGGGGCCCGTGACCGTGGCCGTCGTTGAGCCGGCGGGGCTGCCCTCCGTCCCCGCCGCGCCGCGGAAGACGCTGAACGCCGCCGCCGGCGGGATGTTCGGGCTGATCGCGGCGTCGGCGCTCGCGCTGGTGTACGTGCGGATGGACGACGTGGTGAAGGAGCCGTCCCAGGTGCGCGCGGCGACCGGCCTGCCCACCATGGGCGAGCTGCCGGCGCTCGGGAAGGCGGAGGGGCCCGCGCAGCTGCGAGCCGCGCACGACTCGAGCTCCCGGTTCACCGAGGCTGTCCGCTCCGCCCGCGCGAACCTGTCGCTGGTGATGGGGCCGCGTGCCGAAGGCGGCTTCGATCGAGCGGTGGTGCTGATCGCGAGCGTCCGCGAGGCGGACGGATCGAGTGTCTCCGCCGCGAACCTCGCGCTGGCCTTCGGACGGGCCGGGTTCCGCACGTTGCTCATCGACTGCGACTTCCGCCATCCCTCGATCCACGATCTGTTCGAGATCCCGGGCGACGCCGGCCTCGGCGCGATCCTGGCCCGCCGGCTCGACCAGGACGTGGCTGTCCAGTCCACGTCCTACACGGACGTCTTCGTGCTGCCGGCGGGGTACACGCGCCCGTCGTCCGTGGACGCGCTTGGTTCCTCCGAGATGCGCGACGTGATTTCGCGCTTCCGCCAGGGCTACGAGGTGATCCTGCTGTCCGCGCCGCCCACGCTCGAGGTGCCGGATGCCGCGACGCTCGGACCGATCGCCGACCTCGCGGTGATCGTGGGCTGGTCCGGCCGGACCCGTGGCCGCGAGCTCCAGCTGGGGATCGAGTCGCTGGAGCGGTCCGGTGGCGTGCCGGTGGGGGTGATCCTCAATGGCGCGGGCAAGGAGGGCGCGGGCCCGCCGCCGGGCGGCGAGGAGCGCGCCCGGCAGCAACTGCCCTCGGCGCGGCTGCCCGTGGAGGTCGCGACGCCGAAGAACCCGTCCGACTAGCCATCCGGTCGGACGCCCGCAGGACGCCCGCCGACCACGGCGGGCGTTCTGCTGTGCGGGGGGTGCGTACCTACCGGGGCGAGACGAGCTGGTCGGGCGAGACGAGTGCGAGGCCGCCCGCGCGGCCCTCGGCGATCCGCACCTCGTCCACCAGGATGCGCGTGGGCTGTCCGTAGATGCCCCACTTCGTGTAGATGATGCGTCCGTCGACGAGGGTGCGCCCCTGGTATTCGCCGATCAGCTCGCCGTCCACGAAGAGCTGCACGAAGCCGTCGTCCTCCTGGGACCAGCGCACGTGAAAGGCGAAGTCGTACCAGCGCTCCGTCTCGAAGGGTGTCGACCACGGGTACTCGAAGCCATCTTCGGTGCGGCGTCGCAGCACGAGGCGGCCGTCGTCCTCCCGGACGTGCAGCGACATCGCCGGAGACGAGCCGGTGCCCTCGTGGAACTGGAAGACGATGCGGTCGTCGAAGAAGTTGGCGTTGCTGCCCTGGTCCCAGTCGTCGGGGAGGTAGAGGCTCACGCCGTACCAGTACTCGGTCCCCGGGACGGCCTGGAAGTCGCTCTGCCACTCGGACCGGTAGCCGATGGTGCCGCGGAACTGCTGGTCCCCCGGCCTGAGGACGGCGACGCCGGCGGCGTCCCCCGCGCGCGTGGTCTCGTCCGTGACCGCGAGTCCGTCCGGTGCGCCGCTCTGCTGCGAGATCTTCGCCTGCTCGCCGGCCTCGTAGGTCACGGCGTCGACGAGGACGGCCGGCTCCGGCGGCTCACGGGTGGCGCCATCGCCACAGGCGATGAACGCGGCGGCGCCGAGGGCGAGCAACCCCACAGTGCAGGAAGCCGCCACGCGGCGCGGAGGTCCGAGCCTGCCCACCATGCGTCCAGCGTCGACGCGCGAGGTTGAGCGAAGCTCGCCGTCCTGTCCGCGCTCGGCGGCGCGGGCGATTGGGCCCGGGAGTCACCGGGAACGAACACGCCGGGAACGAGCAGGCGCCCGGCTCGCGTGAGCCGGGCGCCTGCCCTGGTGACTCCTCGAAGCTAGGGCCGGATCGACTCCAGCGTGCCGGGCCCCTCGGCCGTCCACACCTCGTCGAAGAGGAGGCGGGTCGGCTGACCGTAGATGCCCCACTTGCTGTAGGTGACATCGCGCTCGGCGAGCGTGCGGCCCTGGTAGGCGACCTTCCGCTCACCGTCCACGTAGACCTCGAAGAACCCGGAGTTGTCCGTCGTCCACTTCGCATGGAAGACCACGTCGTACCAGCGGCCGGGGTCGAAGTCCCAGCGGCCGAGGGTCTCGAACTGCGGGTTGCCGTTCGAGTCGCGGTTGGGGAGCTTCCGGCGGACCCACAGCTGCTCCCGGTCCACGTCCAGGTGGAGGCTGAACATGGGGGAGCCCTGATCCGCGAACTGGAAGATCAGCCGGTCGTTCCAGGTCTTCGAGTTTCGCCCCTGGTTGTAGTCCCCCGGGAAGAAGTACGAGATGCCGTGCCAGCGCTCGGCGCCCTTGCCGACGTGGTCGTCGCCGTGCCACTCGGCGCGGTAGCCGCCGGCGTATGAACGCTCGTCACCCGGCTTGAGGAGGGCGTAGCCGGCGCTGGAGCCGGACCGCGCCGACTCACGCGTGCGGCCGACGCCGCCCGATGGGGCCTGGTCGCTGGTCATCTCGCGTTCGCCGTCCTCGTAGGTGAGGTGGCGGATGAGCGCCGCGCCGGTGACGGTCGCCGGATCGCGGGAGGGCCGGGGTGCGTTCGCCGAGGCGACGGACGGCGTGCTGGCCGCCGCCGGCGTCGCGGCCGGGGTGGCGCCGGGCCTCGGGCCGGATCCGGCGTTCGGGGTCGCCGTGGGCCTCGCACCGGGGAGCGCCGGCGGCGCCACCGCGGGCGCGGGGGCCGGCGCGCCGCTCGGCGGCGTCGCCACGCGCGGCGTCGATGGCGGCCGAGCGGCGAGGACGCCGACGGCGGCGAGGGCGTCGAACGTCGGGGTCGCCGCGGTGCGATCGGTCTCGGTGCGGCTCACCCAGACGATGCCGGACGGCTGGAGGCCGTCCGGGGCGAGGGAGTTCGCCCAGGCGGGGACCCCCGGCGTGTAGGAGACGAACCGCTGCTGGGCGACGTCGAACGCGAACACGCCGCGCACCTCGAACGGCTGGGCCGCGATGAGTGCCGCGATGGAGCTGGTGCCGGGCGCGCCGGCTGTCACCCGCCCGGCGGGCGGCACGGGGAGCGCCTGCACCTGGGCGAGCGTGGCGAGGGGTGCGGGCGCCTGCCAGGTGATGCCTCCACGGGCGTCCTGCTCGGACCGCCGCACCCAGACGATGGCGCCGCGCTCCAGCTGCTCGACGAAGGCCTGGTTGAGCCAGGTCGGAGCGCCCGGCGTGTAGGACATCCAGTACTGGGACGTCACGTTGAAGATGAACATGGAACTGACGTTGAAGGGGATGGAGGAGAGGAGGGCGTCGACATCGGCGCCGTCAGCAACGGTGGTGGTAACGCCGCCCGCAGGCGGCACGGCCCCGGCGGCCGAGGCCTGAGCGGGCCCCCCGCGCGCAATGGCACCGGGAGCCCAGCTGGCGACTCCTACGAGCACGAACAGCAGTAGCGCCGGTGGCGCCAGGTACCGCAGCAGATATCGCAATGGTCTGGTCGCTTTCCGGCGGGCCGTGCGGACACGACCCGCGAACACCCGCCCGGATGTCTGCGGCCAACCCCGCGGGGGACATTAGGCAATGCCCTTGATATGCGTAACTAGGTGTGTTGCTGGTTTTACGCATCGCGTCGTTATGGAATGGATAGTCTTCAGGAGGTTCTTCGTCAGGAACCGCGTTGCAAAATCCCACGGTGGCAACACGGAGCCTCAACCCACATTGCCTGCGGCGTATCTAGCCTGAGGCCGAAGGGCTGGCGATGCGCATCCACGGCCTCATGCTCGTCAAGGATGAAGCGGACATCATCCGCGAGACCATCGAGGACGCCCTCCCGTGGTGCGATGCCATCTACGTGTTCGACAACGGGAGCACGGACGGCACCTGGGAGTGCGTCCAGGAGCTGGCCCAGCGCCAGCCGAACGTGGAGGCCTTTCGACAGGATCCCCGTCCGTTCACGCAGAGCCTCCGCGGTGAGATCTTCCGTCACTACCGGCACCGGGCGCGGCCCGGGGACTGGTGGTGCATCCTGGACGGCGACGAGTTCTACATCGACGATCCCCGGGAGTTCCTCGCTGGGGTGCCTGCCCGCTTCGGGGAGGTGTGGAGCTCGAGCTTCCAGTACTACTTCACGGAGATCGACCGCGAGCGGTACGCGCGCAATCCGCAGGCGTTCCTCGCGGAGCCGGTGACCCAACGGCTGCGGTACTACCTGAACAACTGGTCCGAGTCGCGCTTCATCCGCCATCACGACGGCCTGGTGTGGCCCTCGGACCGCGAGGGACGTCCGGGCTACCGCCGGCCCGTGGGGATTGGGGCGACGTACCCGCGGCGCATCCGCCTCAAGCACTACCAGTACCGCTCCCCCGAGCAGATTGACGCGCGCCTGCGGTCGAGGATGGCGATCGCCGGAAGCTACCGGCATGAGCACCAGGCGGACTGGCTCGCGCGCCTCGTCGGCCCGGCCGCCGCGGCGGCGCAGGGGCTGCACGACGGGCCGCCCAGCTGGGAGGACCGCGTGGTGCCGTCGGCGTTCCTCCACCGGGACGACGGCGACGGGGCATACGTCGGCGACGAGGGCGCGCTGCCGGCGATCCCGCGGGACCGCTACGGCCTCCGGCGGATCAAGCACCAGGCGCGGGCGACCCTCTGGCGTCTGCGGGAGGCGGTCGGAGCTTCGTCCGGCCAGTAGCACCTGCTTCCTCGGCCGACCGCTCGCCCGCCTGCGGCGCCGATCCACCCGTCCTCAACCTCGGCGTTGCCGTGGACTGCAGCCGCCCGGACGTGACAGAACCGGAGCAATCGCCTGCTGTCGCCTCAGAAGGTTGATAAGTAGGGCGTCCGCGTGGAGCCACTCAACCTCGCATCAACCCCGGATGTGAATAATGGGTTGAGCGGGGAGGGCCGGCACCGCAGAGGTGGGTCCAATGCTGATCCTGGTAGGTGATGACGAACAGGAATACGGCGAGATCATCGAGGAGCTGTTGCGCTCCCAGTCTCACCGGGTGGTGCTCGCGGCGAGCCGCGAGTCGTTCCGCCGGTTCCTCCAACGCTCGGAGGTCGATCTGGTCGTGATGAGCTCGGCGTTCGCGGGCGAGTCGCTCCCCGCGGCGATCTGGGACATCCGGCGGACGCAGTCCGCGCACATCGTGGTGACGTTCGAGGAACGCTCGCCGGTCGAGGTGGCGGAGTGTCTGGCGGCGGGCGCCGACGACTGCGTGCGCAAGCCGTTCCACCCGAGCGAGTTCGCTGCGCGGATGGACGCGATCGCGCGTCGCTCCCCGCGACCTTCGAAGGAGCCCGAGGCGCCGCCGGAGGAGTCCGCGACCTGGACCCGCAGCGGGAGCCTGCGGTTCGACGAGGCGAATCTGCGCGTGCGGTGGGCGGGGATTGACCTGGCCTGCAGCAAGACGGAGTACGAGATCCTGCGGGCGCTGGCGGAGACGCACGGGCGGGTGCTGACGCACGCGTACCTGAACCGCCGGGTATGGGGTTACTCGAGCCTCTCGGACGCGACGCTGCTCAAGGGCCACATCAGCTCGATCCGCTCGAAGCTGCGGGCGGCGGGGGTGAACCAGCCGCTCATCCGCACGGTGAACGGGGTGGGCTATGGCCTGGCGCATATCGCCGAGGACCTGGTTCCGAGTCGATAGGATCGTCAGAAAATTCCGACGCTTGGGCACGCATTGACGCCAACGAAGACGTCGCTGTCTCGTTGTCCGATGTAGATACACGCACTGGTGAGTTCCAACTGCGGTATTGGGCGGCCGCGATCTGGTGCTCTCCTGAGGGGCTGCGTATGCGGCCCATGAGGGATGCACACATGCTGATCACAATCCTCGACGAAACCGATCCCTTGTTCGCGCAGGTGATGACCACCGTCGTGCGGCGACGCGGGCACACGGCGAAGCACGTGTACCGGGTCGATGAAGTACGGGACGCGTTTCCGGCCGAGCCGGCCTCGATCGTCCTGGGCGTGGGCGTGGTGGACGACGCGGTGATCTCCGAGCTGCGCCAGCTGCGCTCGGACGAGCCGAACGCTGCGATCATCCTCGTGGCGGAGGAGGTCACGCCGAGCACGACCATCGCCGCGCTGGAGGCGGGTGCGAACAACATCCTGCGGAAGCCGCTGATGCCGAGCGAGCTGATCACCTGGCTGGAGCACACGGCGCCGGCGCAGCCGGAGTCGAGCGAGGGCGCCATCAAGGTGGCGGACCTGGAGATCGACCTGGCGGAGATCCGGGCGGTGAAGGCGGGGAACGTCCTGACGCTGACGCGGATGGAGTTCCGGCTGCTGTACTGCCTCGCGGAGCACTACGGCCGGGTGGCGCCGACGGACCGATTGATGTCGTTCAGCTCGGATGGCGAGGAGATGGCGGCGTCGAGCCTGAAGACGCACATCTCTCATCTGCGCCAGAAGCTGCGGAACGCGGGTGGGATCCCGATGCGGATATCGGCGCGTCAAATGCTCGGGTACGTGCTGGACACGGACAGCGAGGCGGTCGCCGCGGAGTAGCCCTGGGCAGCTCCCGGGATGACGTCGAGGTTCGCGCGCGGCGTCCATCCCCCCGTCCCCCTTCCCTGCGCGGGAAGGGGGAGTTGAGAGTGAGACGTGTAACCCCTCCCCCCACCCCCTCCCCTTTCCGGGGGAGGGGGCTTTTCGACTCCGCATGGTCCAGGACGAGCCTCGACCCGCGCGGCTCCGCCGATGCCGTGGGTTGTCGGCTCGGGGTGACTCGGATGACGTCGAGGTTCGCGCGCGGCGTCCATCCCCCCGTCCCCCTTCCCTGCGCGGGAAGGGGGAGATGAGAGTGAGACGTGTAACCCCTCCCTCCACCCCCTCCCCTTCCCGGGGGAGGGGGCATTTGGACTCGGCATGGCCCAGGACGAGCCTCGACCCGCGCGGCTCCGCCGATGCCGTGG
>JBFWOO010000010.1:0-60891 GCA_050250415.1 Dehalococcoidia bacterium
TGGACGGCAGGAAAGGGGGTGATGCTAGTGACCGATGGCAGTCATAGTCATTCTTTGAAGGGGTCGAGCATCATGGAGGTGTTCGAAACCTAACCCCTGACTGAGATGACACAGGGAGAGGGCGGTCACGTAGGTGACCGCCCTCTCTGCTTGTCAGCCCCAGTGTCTGTCAGCCCCTTCACGGGGACCGGTCAGATCTCCGCCACCATGGGTTCGCGGCGCCTGAACCATCGCGAGGAGGCCACGACATGCCGTTCGACGTTGAGCGTTACCAGATGCTGCGACGGTCGACCGCCGTCGGCGTCCGCCTCCGGCACGTCGAGACGACCGCCTCGACGATGGACGACGCTCGCGCCGGCGCCGCGGAGGGCGATCTCCCCGGCACCGCCTACGTAGCGGCGCAGCAGACCGCGGGACGCGGGCGGCAGGGCCGGTCCTGGGTGTCGGAACCCGGGGCCGGACTCTGGGTGACCTACTTCCTGGAGGTCCCGCCCCCGGGTGCGCTGCTCTCCATCGCCGCCGGCCTCGCCGTCACGGACGCGATCGAGGCGACGACCGGCCTCGACTGCGTCCTCAAGTGGCCGAACGATGTCCAGCACGGCGGTCGCAAGCTCTGCGGCGTGCTCGCCGAGTCGAGCATGGCGAGCGACGGCGATGTCATGGAGGTCTACCTCGGCATCGGCGTCAACCTGCGCACACCGGAGGGGATGCCGCCCGACGTGCTCGCGATCGCCACGAGCATCGAGCAGGAGGGACGCCCGGCCCCGGCGCGGGAGGTGCTGCTTGCCGCGCTCTCGAGCGCCCTGGAGGTCAGGCTGCGGACGCTGGAGACCGACCGCGACCGGCTCCTCGGCGACTGGAAGGCCTGTCTCGTCACGCTCGGGCAGCGCGTCCGCCTGGACCTCCCCGGCGGCGCCTCCGTGGAGGGCGAGGCAGTGGACGTGGAGGCGGACGGGGCGCTCGTGCTCGACCTCGACGGCGAGCGGCGGGCGTTCCGCGCGGGGGACGTGACGCAGACGCGCCCCGTGGGTTAGCGCCCGGTTGTTGTCCGTACCGGGTGCGCTTCATACGCTCGGACGCAACATGGAGCAGGGCATCACCACCGTCGCGCATCACCACGGGCATGTGCATCACCGCACGCCGTCGCGTGTGCGCGCGCTCACCTAGTCCGCTCCTCTCACGAGTCACCGGTACAGGAAGCACGACCACCCGCGATGGCGAAGGCCTCGCGGGGTTCGACGTGCGCGTCCCGTGAGGTCTGACCCGTCCGTCTGACTGACGGCGGGGCAGAGGTCAGAACCGAAGGGACGTATCATTGCCGCCAGCCACATCCACCACGGATTCGCCCGCACCGACAGCTTCATCGGAGGTCGCCATGCCTGACCGCGGTCTGCGCAGCCAGGGGATGCGTGACCTGGGACCGGACGAGATGGGCCGGTTCCGCGCCGTGGAGCGCGCCTTCCTCGACGCGGCCGCCGCCGCCGGCTACCGCGAGATCCGGACGCCAGCGATCGAGCCGCTCCACCTCTACAGCGCCTCCGGGACGCTCTCCCCGCAGGCGCTCGAACGCGTCTACTCGTTCCTGGACTGGAACGGCTGGAGCGGTGAGCGCGTCGTCCTGCGCCCCGACACCACCGTGGCGGTCGCCCGCTGGTATGGCGATCAGCCCGCCGGCGGCGCGGAGCGCGTCTCCTACGTCCAGCCCGTGTTCCGCTTCGCGCCCGAGGGCGAGCGCGAGGTCTGGCAGTGCGGCATCGAGCTCTTCGGCGCCGCGGACGGGGCGGACGCCGAGGTGCTCACCCTCGCCCAGCGCTTCCTCGCCGCCGCCGGCATCGAGGACCTCTCCGTCGAGCTGGCGCACGCCGGCCTGGCCCGCGCGGCCTTCGCCGCCGCCGGCCTGAGCACCGCCGAACAGCTCGCCGCCTACGCGCGCATGCTGGAGGGCGACACGAGCCTGACGGCCGAGCTCGCCGCCGCCCACCCGGACGGCGCGGCCGCTGTGCGGCTCCTCGCCGATGTCGACGGCTCCTCCGTGGGCTACGTCTCCAACCTGCGCGCCGCGATGGGCGAGGTGATCCCGGGCGCCGGCCCGGCCCTGGACGACCTCCAGGGCGCCGCCACGGCGCTCGACGCGGTCGGCGTGCCCTACCGCATCCTCGCCGGCACCGCGCGCAACTTCGAGTACTACACCGGCATCACGTTCCGGTTCCTCTCCGGCTCGCGCACCGTCCTCAGCGGCGGACGCTACGACCGGCTCTCCGAGACCCTCGGCGGCCCGTCCGCGCCCGGCTGCGGCTGGGCCGCGAATGTGCTCGGGCTGATCGAGGTGCAGGCGTGACCGGCGGCGAACCGGTCCGCGTCGCGCTCCCGCGCGGCGACCTCCGCGGCCCCGTGGATGCGCACCTCCGCGCCGTGGACTTCGTCGTCGAGGGCTACGGCTCCGGGGCGCGGACGTACACCTTCGGCGTCGAAGAACGCCCCGGGATCGCCGTGCGCGTCTTCTCGGACGCCGACATCCCGATCCAGGTCGCCCTCGGCAACTACGACCTCGGTATCGCGAGCCGCACCTGGGTCGACGAGCTCCTCGTCCGGCACCGCCTCGACTCAGTGGTCCCGCTGCGCCAGATCGATGTCCCGACCGCCGAGCTCGTCGTCGCCGGCGGCTCCGGCGCGACCCTCGAGTCACTCGCGGCGGGCGTCGTGCGCGTCGCGACCGAGTACCCCAACCTCGCCGCGCACTACCTCGCCAACGCACGCGTGCCGGACTACCGGATCTTCGAGGTGTGGGCGCAGGCGGAGGCCTGGCCTCCGCAGGACGCCGAGCTCGCGATCGCCCCGCGTCCCGCCGTGGAGAAGGAGGGACTCGAGGTCCTCGGCGAGGTGCACCTCGGCGGCGTGTGGCTGATCGCCAACCGCGAGTCGCTCGCGAACCGCGACCTGGCCGCCGCGCTGGAGCCGCTGCTCCGCATTCCCCGGGCGACCGAGTCGCGCGGGATCGTGCAGCCGCAGCCGCTGGCGATCACCGCCCGCACGCGTACCGCTTCCGTCCCCGCTGAGCGCGAGGTGTTCCGCATCGCCGTCCCGGACGGGCACGCCCAGCGCCACACCGTGGCCGCGCTCGCGGACGCCGGCATCGCCTTTCCCGGCTACGAGGCGGACAGCGCCGCCCGCTACCCGGACTCCGGCCGCGAGGATGTCCAGGTGAAGGTGATGCGCCCGCAGGACATGCCGCGCGCCGTCGCGCTTGGCCAGGTCGACCTCGCGCTCACGGGACGCGACTGGCTGCGCGCCTTCCTCGCGACGTTCCCCGGCGCGCCGGTCGTCGAGCTGTGCGACCTCAAGCGTTCGAAGTACCGGCTCGGCGCGGTCGTGACCGAGGATCTGCCGGTCGAGACGATCGAGGAAGCGATCGCGTACTGGCGCCGGGACGACCCGGAGAAGCCGATCCGCGTCGCCTCCGAGTACGTGAGCCTGGCGGACGAGTACGCCCGCTCCCGGCACCTCGGGCGCTACCAGGTGATCCCGATCTCCGGCGCGTCCGAGGGCTTCGTCCCCGCCGACGCGGAGATCCTCATCGAGGGCACGGAGACCGGGACGACGCTGCGGGCCAACCGTCTGACTATGATCGACGTCATCATGGAATCCACGAACTGCGCGATCGGGGCCGCGCAGCGGCCGGCCGGGAAGCGCGGTGAGCTGCGGGACGACTTCGTGGCGCGGATGGCCCGCGCCGCCGAAGCCGCGGCGGTGGACTAGCGGAGCCGCCCATGCCCTCGCTGGGATCGCACCTGCTCCGGGCCTACCGGGTAGCGGAGCGCCTCGCTCTCCCCGAGATCGAGGCCGACCGCGGTGCGTTCCTGCTCGGGTCGACCGCGCCGGACATCCGCGTGATCACCCGCCGCGAGCGCGAGGATACGCACTTCTTCCGGCTGGACGACCTCTCCGATCAGGACTCGGTGGCGCGGATGTTCCGCGAGAACCCGAGCCTCGCGATGCCCTCGGGACTGGACGCCGCCACGACGGCATTCATCGCCGGCTATCTGACCCACCTCGTCCTGGACGAGACGTTCATCGGCGAGATCTACCGCCCGCACTTCGGCGCGCTCTCGACCATCGACGAGGACCCACGCTCGAATGTGCTCGACCGGGCACTCCAGTACGAGCTGGACCGGCGCGACCGCGAGGCTGGCGGCGCCATGGAGTCGATCCGCGCCGCCCTCGAAGCAGCCGGGCCCGTGCGTGGGATCCCGTTCATCGAGGACGAGTACCTGGTCGAGTGGGTCGCGGTCTCGACGGACGTCGCCGCCCAGCCGGCGGACTACAGCCGGTTTCGGCGGATGATGTCGCGACACCTCGCGATGGCCGGGTACGACGAAGCCACGATCGACGAAGCCTGCGCGCGTCCCGATGAGCTGGTGGACGAGGCCTTCGGCATCGTCTCGGACGAACGCATCGCGCGTTTCTGGCGCGACGCCGACGAAGCGATGACGGAGCGCGTGAGGGAGTACCTGCGATGACCACCACTGCCTCGCTGCGCATCGTCGAGGATCTCGCCGAAGCGCGGGAGACGATCCTCAGGCGCCGTCCGCTCGGCGAGCCGGTGCTCGCGCCTGCCGTCCAGGCGGCAATCGATGAGCTCTGGGGCGGCCCAACCCTGCCCGCCGAGCACGTCCGCAAGATCCTCGCCGCGGTCGAGGCGGAGGGCGACGCCGCCGTGACGCGCTTCTCGCAGGCGTTCGACGGATCGGCGTACAACGCCATCGAGGTCTCCGGCGACGAGGTCGCCGAGGCGTTCGGACAGGTCACGCAGGCGCAGCACGACGCCATCGCCTTCGCGGTGCAGCGTGTCCGCCGCTACCACGAGACACAGATGCAGCACGCGCCGACCTCGTTCACGGAGCGCGGCACCGGCATGGTGGTGCGCCCGCTCCGCCGCGCCGGCATCTACATGACCGGGAACGAGGCGGCTCTGCCGTCCTCGGTGATCCACACCGCCGTCCCGGCGGTGGTCGCCGGCGTCGATGAGATCATCGGTGTCACCGCCGCGCGGCCGGACGGCACGGTGAACCCGCTCAAGCTCGTCGCGGCGCGGCTCTCGGGCGTCCAGCGCGTCTTCCGCGCCTCGGGCGCCCAGGCGGTCGCGGCGCTCGCCTTCGGCACCGAGACCATCCCGCGCGTCGACAAGATCTACGGCCCGGGCGGCATCTTCGTGACGCTCGCGAAGCAGCAGCTCTTCGGCCGCGTCGGGATCGACGCGATCTACGGGCCGACGGAGACGCTTGTCCTCGCGGACGACTCGGCGAAGCCGGACCTCGCCGCCGCGGACCTCCTCGCGCAGGCCGAGCACGACGTCCTCGCGACGCCGGTGCTCATCACCACTTCCCGGCGCCTGGCCGAGGCCGTGGCCGCCGAGGTCGACGCTCAGCTCGCCTCGCTGGAGCGCGAGTCGATCGCGCGGGCCGCCGTCGCTCGGGGCGGCGCCGTGATCGCCCCCACCATCGAGGTCGCTGTGGAGCTGGCCAACGAGTTCGCTCCGGAGCACCTCTGCCTCCTCGTCGAGGAGCCCGAGGCGGTCCTGCCGCTGGTGCGGGCCGCCGGCGGAGTCTTCCTCGGCGAGTCGTCGCCGGAGGTGCTCGGCGACTACACCGCTGGCCCCAGCCACGTGATGCCGACGGGCGGCTCCGCGCGCTTCGCGTCGCCCCTCTCCGTCCTCGACTTCCTGAAGGTGATGTCCGTGGTCGCGCTCAGCGAGGAAGACCTCGCGCGGCTCGGCCCGTACGCCGCGGAACTCGCGCGCGCCGAGGGGCTCACCGCCCACGCGCGCAGCATCGAGCGCCGGCTCGAGGGCCGGTAGGAGGGCGACACGATGCCGACGTTCAACCCACGCGCGGCGCTGCGCCGCGGCCTGCCGGAGCTGCCGGAGTACGCCGCGCTCGAGGACTCGCACGAGCTCGCGCGCCGCTTCGGGCTGGACCCGGCGCAGATCATCAAGGTCGACGGCAACGAGAACCCGTTTGGTCCGTCGCCGAAGGCGCTGGAGGTCCTCGCCCGCGTCGCATACCCGGTGCACCAGTACGGGGACGCGGACCAGAAGCAGCTGCGCGGCGCCCTGAGCCAGTACCTGGGCGTGGCCCCCGAGGCGATCGTCTGCGGCGCCGGCTCCGACGAGCTGATCGAGATGCTCTTCCGCCTCTTCGTCGAGGAAGGCGACCGCATCGTCACCGCCTCGCCGACGTTCGGGATGTACGCGTTCAACGCCCAGGTCGCCGCCGCCGAGCTGGTGGACGTGCCGCTGCTCGCCGACTGGCAGTTCGACGCCGAGGCGCTCGTGGACGCGGCGCTCCAGTCGAAGATCACGTTCATCCCGCGCCCCAACAACCCGACCGGGAACGAGATCCCGATGCCGCTCGTGGAGCGGCTGCTCGAGAGCGGGACGCTGCTCGTGATCGACGAGGCGTACATCGAGTTCTCGCAGACGGAGTCACTGGCGAAGCGGGCGGCGGAGACCCCGGGCCTCGTGGTCCTGCGCACGTTCTCGAAGTGGGGCGGCCTCGCCGGGCTGCGCATCGGCTACGGCGTGATGCACCCCGAGACGGCCGGCATCCTCATGCAGACGAAGGATCCGTACAACGTGAACGCCGCCGCGGAGGTGGCCGCCCTCGCCTCGCTGGAGGACGCCGCGGTCCTCGACGAGCGTGCGTGCGTCCTCGCCGGCGAGCGCGACCGGCTGATCGAGGAGCTCCGCGGACTCGGCTGGGTCTTCCCGTACCCCAGCGACGCCGTGTTCATCCTCATGCGGCTGGAGGGCATCACGGGCCGCGATCTCCGAGACCGGCTGCGGCAGCGCGGCATCTTCACCCGCTACATGGACGCGCCGCGCCTGCAGGACCACCTCCGCATCTCGATCGGATTGCCAGAGCAGAACGACCGCATCATGGAGGCGTTCCGCGCCATCGGACAGGAGATCGGACGTGCCTAACGAGGTGGAACAGCCGCGCTTCGCGCAGGTCGAGCGCAAGACCGCCGAGACCCACGTCCGCGTCGAGCTGAACCTCGACGGCACCGGGCAGGCGCAGGTCTCGACGGGCGTCGGGTTCTACGACCACATGCTCACCGCGTTCGCGCGGCACGGGCGCTTCGACCTGACGGTGCAGTCGACGGGCGACCTCCACATCGACCAGCACCACACGATGGAGGACATCGCCCTCGTCCTCGGCCAGGCCGTCGACGAGGCGCTCCGCGGCCGCGAGGGGATCACTCGCATGGGCGACGCCCTCGTCCCGCTCGACGAGGCGCTGGTCCAGGCGGTGATTGACATCTCCGGCCGGCCGTTCGCCGCCGTCTCGCTCGACTTCGTCGGCGAGATGATCGGCGACGCGCCCACGCAGATGGTGAGCCACGTCCTGCGCTCCTTCGCTACCACCGCGAAGATCACGCTCCACGTCCGCCAGCTCGCCGGGGCGAACGACCACCACATCGCAGAGGCGACGATGAAGGCGCTCGGCCGCGCCCTCGACGCAGCCACGCGCTACGACCCGCGCATCGCGGGGCAGGTGCCGTCGACCAAGGAGACGCTGACCGCGTAGACGCGGCGAGCTGCTCGTCTACGCGACGGCCGGCTCGCCGACCAGCGTCGTCCCGTCCGAGCTGATCACGACGGCCTGGCCGTCGTGCAGCGGGACGACGGGGAACTGGCTCCCGAACCGCTCGATGATCGCGGCGTGCGCCTGCGCGCGGCGCTCCACGTTGTGGTGCGGCAGGACCAGGGTCTCCGTGAGGTAGAGCCCCTCGAGGTAGGCGCCGTCCGCCGGCGCGTACCGGCTCGCCTCGATCACGGGGTCGAGCGTCGGGCCCAGCACCATCGCACCTGCGCCGATGCCCACGATCACCGTGCCGTGCGCGGCAGCCTGGCGTAGCCGGTATTCGAGGTTGTGCGCCCGCGCCTGCTGGAGCAGGTAGAACGGGTCGCCTGGCCCGAGCGCAACGACGTGGAAGTCGTCGAAGCGGACGGTCCCGGCTTCCGGGTCGTCGAGGTCGATAATCTCGACCTCGAGCTCCGCCTCGCGCAGTGCGTTGTGCGCCTGCGCGAACTGCGAAGCGCGCAGCTCCGGGTCCTCCAGCCCGTTCGCGGCCGTCGGGATCAGGCACGTCCGCTTGCCGGCGGCACGGTACTCGAGGAACCGCTCGATGCCGGGCGCACCACGCGATGACAGGTATAGGGCCATCTGACACCCCCGCCGACGGGAATCGAGCTTCGGCGGCGAGCATATCAGCCGGGACATAACGCTCGTCTTGAAGCTACGTCTTCAGGTGGAAGCCGAACGTTTCAAAGGCCTCGCGGGCAAGCTGCTCACGGAAGTCAGGGTGCGCGATGTTCACCAGCGCCTGCGCCCGTGCGCGCACGGAGCGGCCGTGGAGCGCCGCGATCCCGAACTCCGTCACCACGTAGTAGACGTCACCACGGCTCGTCACCACGCCCGCGCCCGACCGCAGCCGCGGGACAATCCGAGACTGCCGGCCATCAAGCGCCGTCGAGGGCAGGGCGATGATCGGGACGCCCCGCGTCGCGCGGGCGGCGCCGCGGATGAAGTCCACCTGGCCGCCAATGCCGCTCCAGAAGGACGGCCCGAGCGAGTCCGCACAGACCTGGCCGGTGAGGTCCACCTCGATCGCCGAGTTGATCGCCGTCATCTCTTCGTGGCGGGCGATCACGAACGGGTCGTTCGTGTAGGAGGACGGGTAGAACGCGACCATCGCGTTGTTGTCGACGAAGTCGTACAGCCGCTGCGTCCCGACGACGAATGACGTGACGATCAGCCCCGGGTGGTACTTCTTCTCCGCCCCCGTGATCACCCCGCGCTCCACGAGGTCGACGACACCGTCCGAGAACATTTCCGTGTGGATGCCGAGGTTGCGGTGCTCCGTGAGCGAGGCGAGCACCGCGTCCGCCACGCCCCCGATCCCGAGCTGCAACGTTGCGCCGTCGTCCACGAGCGTCGCGACGTGCGCGCCGATGCGCCGCTGCACTTCGTTCGGCTCCTTGCGCGGGTGCTGGTAGATCCAGCGGTCCGTCTCGATGGCGGCATCGATCTCCGACACGTGGATCATCGACTCGCCGAGCGTCCGCGGCATCTGCCGGTTCACCTCCGCGACGACATACTTCGCGACACGCGCGGCCGGCCGGGCGACGTCCACGGAGACGCCGAACGAGCAGTAGCCATGCTCGTCCGGCGGCGAGACGTGGATGAGGGCCACATCGATCGGCAGCGTGCCGTCCTCGAACAGCCGCGGGATATCGGAAAGGAACACGGGCGTGAAGTCGGCACGCCCGTCGCGGACGGCCTCGCGCACGTTCGCGCCGATGAACAGCGCGTTGTGACGCAGATGCCCGGCGAGCTCGGGCGCCACGTGCGGCGCGGGCCCCTCGAGGTGCAGCGAGACAGTCTCGAGTCCGTGCAGCTCGCGCGCGCGCTCCGCCAGCGCTTCGAGCAGCGGCGTCGGCGTCGCGGCGGCGCCCTGCACGAACACGCGCATCCCGCTCGCCAGCGGCGCGAGGGCGTCCTCGGGGGTGGTCACTCGCACGTCACATCCCTTCTCGGGTCGTCCAACCATGCCGACATGGTCGAGCTTGCGCACGCTTCAGAGGTTATGAGGATTAACCACCCCGCTGCCGGCGCGCCCACGAAGGACCGCTCGCGAAGAACGCGGGACTTTCCCGGGACTCGGAAACGGAGTCGTTACGAATCTCAAACGGCGCCTTGAGGTCGCCGTCCGGGGTGCACGGCACTCTGGGATCAGCGCCAACGAGAAGAAGCAGGACGCCGAGGAGGGCCCGGCCATGGCACGCGACGAACGCATGAAGGGCTACTTCGAGATCCTGCGGGACTACTACGAGGCAGTCCAGGAGACGGCGACGAAGGCCACTGATCGCGGCATGAGGGTCTCTCGCGAGCTGATGGATGAGGTCTCCCATCGCCAGCAGGAGATGGCGGAGGTCAGCCGTCGTGCGGCCGCCGGTGAGGACCTCAAGAGCCTCTATCCGCGCATGCTGGAGTCCACCGTGGCCGCCCAGACGAGTGCCCTGAAGCTCTACCAGACGCTGCAGGAGGAGAGCATGGGCGCCTACATCGAGGCGCGCGAGTCCATGCAGGAGCTGGTGCGCGCGGCGATGCGCTTTGCCGAGACCGCCGCCCACGAGACCCGGGAGTGGAGCAGCGCCAACCCCTTCGGCGCACGCACCCCCGGCGCCTCCGCCGGCCCCAACCCGGAGGACTAGCCGCCGCCCGATCAGGGTCGCAAGGACATCGACGATGGTGCAGGACGAAGCGACCACCGGCATCCACGAGGCGCCCGAGGTCGTCGCCCGCGCCGCCCGCGCGGCGGAGCGGCTGGCCGACTTCCAGGCGCAGAACGCGCCCCTCTTCAGCGTGATCCTCCAGCAGGCAGCGTCGGCGCTCGCTGAGCTCGGCGAGGTTGCCGCGCGTGAGCCGCACCGCCTCGCGGACTCGACGACGGCGTACTGGGCCGATCTCTGGAAGGTCCACGAGCGGACGCTCGCGCGGGCGCGCGGGGAGCCGACACCCCCGGTGATCGAACCGGCGCCCTCCGATCGGCGCTTCCGCAGCCCCATGTGGTCCGAGGATGCGGCGTACGACGCGGTGAAGCAGAGCTATCTGCTGACCGCGCGCTGGATGCGGGACGCCATCGCGGCCCTCGACTCGGGCACGGACGCGACGCGGATCGCCTCGTTCTGGGCCCAGCAATGGGTGGACGCCGTCGCCCCGACGAACCTCCCATGGCTGAATCCGGACGTCATCGACCGCGCCGTCCAGTCAGAGGGCGAGAGCCTCCGCCGCGGCTTCGAGCTGTTGCTCCGCGACATCGAGCGTGGCGACGGGCGCGTCGCCGTGCAGCAGACCGACTACGACGCCTTCGAGGTGGGACGGAATCTCGCCACGACGCCGGGCTCCGTGGTCTTCCGCAACGCGCTCATGGAGCTGATCCAGTACGCCCCGACGACGGAGGAGGTCCACCGGCGCCCGCTGTTCGTCGTCCCGCCGTGGATCAACAAGTTCTACATCCTCGACCTGCGCCCGGAGAACTCCTTCGTCCGCTGGGCGGTGGCCGAGGGCTACACAGTCTTCGTCGTCTCATGGCGAAACCCGCGGCGCGACCAGGCGGACCTCACGTTCATGGACTACCTCCGACTCGGCATCCTCGAGCCGCTCGACGCGATCGAACGGGCGACGGGGGAGCGGGATGTGACCGCGATGGGGTTCTGCATCGGCGGGACGCTGCTCGCGACGGCGCGCGCCTACCTCGCCGCCTTCGGCGATCGGCGCATCCAGGCCGGTGCCTACCTCGCGACGCTGCTCGACTTCACCGAGGTCGGTGACATCTGCGTCTTCATCAACGAGCGGTCGATCGAGGCGCTCGACGGTGTCATGGCAGACACCGGGTTCCTCCCCGCGTGGATGATGCAGGACACGTTCAACGCCCTGCGCCCGAACGACCTCGTCTGGCGCTACTGGGTCAACGCCTACCTCATGGGCGACGAGCCCGCCGCGTTCGACATCCTCTTCTGGAACGTCGACTCCACCC
The DNA here is from genome assembly GCA_050250415.1 of Dehalococcoidia bacterium. Taxonomy (GTDB): domain Bacteria; phylum Chloroflexota; class Dehalococcoidia; order UBA2979; family UBA2979; genus W-Chloroflexi-9. Next base: position 11,602 of record JBFWOO010000010.1, read on the forward strand.
GGATGCCCCGCGCGATGCAGAGCGAGTACCTGCGCGCGATGTACCTCGAGAACCGGCTCATCGTCCCCGGCGGCATCGCGCTGGACGGGACGCCGATCGACCTCGGGCTGATCGGGACACCGTCCTACTTCCTCGCCTCGCACGAGGACCACATCGCCCCGTGGCGCTCGGTCTACCGCGGCATGCAGGGCCACGGCGGGGACCGTCGCTTCGTGCTCTCTGGCTCGGGACACGTCGCCGGGCCGATCAATCCGCCCAGCGCCGACAAGTACGACTACCGTGCCAACGACGGCGCCTCCGCTTCGACGGACGCGGCGACGTGGTACGAAGCCGCCGAGCGCACGGCGGGCTCATGGTGGCCGGACTGGTCGGCGTGGAATCGACAGTGGTCGGGCGACCTCGTCCCGGCCCGTGTTCCCGGTGACGCTGGCCTCGATGTCATCGAGCCGGCGCCGGGCACGTACGTCCACGAGCGCGCCGTCGCGATCTAGGGACGGAGGATCGACGGCTCAGCCGCGGAGGAAGGACAACCCGCGCGCGAGCGCCTCCTCGAAGCGATCGGTCCCGGCGACCCGCCCGACCGGGACGGGGGCCGCCGGCTCACCCTCGGGGGCCTCGAGGAGCAACTGCCACCAGCCCACCGGGTGCCACTGCCCGAGCTTCCAGCCGACGCGCTCGTACGTCCCGAGGTGCGTGAAGCCCATCCGCTCGTGGAGCGCCACGCTCGCGCCGTTCGGCAGGGCGATGCCGGCGTAGAGCTGTCGGTGGCCCAGGAGCTCAAGCGCTGGGATCAGCGCACCGTAGAGCGCCCGTCCGGCGCCGCGTCCCACCCGGTCGCTCCGGCAATAGACCGAGACCGACGCCGACCAGGCGTACGCACGCCGTCCGCTGAAGCGGTCCGCATAGGCGTAGCCGATCACCTCGTCCCCGTCCTCCAGCACCAGGTAGGGGTACGCCTCGAGAGTGTGTTCGATCCGTCGGCGCATCTCGTCGATGGTGGGCGGGTCGTACTCGAACGAGATCGCGGTGTCGCGGACGTACGGGGCGTAGATTCCCTGGACCGCCGCCGCGTCCGCCGGGGTCGCGAGCCGGATGACCGCCATCGTGCCTCCCGAGCGCCTGTCGTAGGCACATTCTAGACTCGGCGCATGACGACTACCGCCACGCCCGACCTCCGAGGACTGCTCGCGTTCGCACTGGAGATGGCGGACGAGGCGGACCGCATCGCGCTCGGGTACTACCGGGGTGAGCTCGGCACAACGGAGAAGGCAGACGGCACGCTCGTCACGCTCGCCGACAGGGCCGTCGAGGCGCGCCTGCGGGAGCTGCTCGCCCGGCGGTACCCGGATCACGCCATCCTTGGCGAGGAGCAGGGCTACACCGCCGGGGCCGGTGGGACGGACGGTGTCGGCCGCTGGATCCTCGATCCGATCGACGGCACACACGGCTTCGCGCGCGGGCTCCCCGTCTGGGGCACGCTCATCGCCTACGAGGCCGAGGGCATCGTCCAGCTCGGCGTCGCCTCCGGCCCCGCGCTCGGCACCCGCTGGTGGGCCGCCCGCGGGCTCGGCGCGTATCGAGGTGACACGGGGGTGGCGAGCCACGCCGGGCAGCGCATCCACGTCTCCGGCGTGGCTCGCATCGCCGAGTCGCACGTCCTCAACGGCAGCATGAAGTACGCACTCCAACGCTGGCCGAACGCTCAGGCGGTGAACGACCTCGCCTGGCGCGAGCGTGGCTACGGCGACTTTTGGGCACACTGCCTCGTGGCTGAGGGGGCGGCCGAGGCGATGTTCGAGCACGGCCCGAACGCCTGGGACCTGGCGGCGCTCATCGTGATCCTCGAGGAGGCCGGCGGACGCCTCACCGACGACCAGGGCCGCGCCGTCATCGACGCCGGCCACGCGATCTCGACGAATGGGCTGGTCCACGAGGAACTGCTGGCGCTGCTCCGGGGCTAGCCGACGCCTAGCGCGCTCGCGCGATGAGCCACTTCACGCTGCGCGTCCGATGCTCGGTCACCTCCAGGGCGGCCTCGTGCCCGTCGGCGAAGCGAACGACCTGTGCGCGGCCGATCCACCGCTCCCGCGTGCCCGCGACGGGGTAGACCCGGTACTCCGCGCCCGACGTCATCTGCACGTAGCCAGCCGCGACCGGCATCCCCCTGGGCTTCGCGAGCAGCTCGATCCGTTCCACGCGCCGATGCTAACCCCGGTTCGCCGGCGTCGTGGCGCGTGGGCCGTCGCGAGTCACAGCGCACGGAGCTCCCGGGCGGCCACGGAGAGCGCCGCGGTCAGGAGGAGCACGCCGCCGGCGACGGCGAACGCGGCGGTCACGCTGACCGCGTCCGCGACCGCGCCGAGGATCAGCGGCCCCAGCCACCCGAACCCGATCGCGACATTCCACGCGCCCAGCGCCCGGCCGCGCAGGGAATCCTCCACGCCGGCCTGGAGCAGGATCCACTGGAGCGCGTCGAACATCGCCGCGCAGCACCCGATCGCCGCCGCGAGGAGCAGCGACACCACGAACCAGTGCGAGAGGCCGATCGCGAGCATCGCCACGCCGAACGCGGCGATGACGACGAGGAAGACGACGCCCAGCCGCCCCCGGTCCGAGAGCCAGGCGAGCAGCAGCGTCCCGATCACGCCGCCGACGGCGGCCGCCCCCGCGATCGCCCCGAGGCCGGTCGCGCCCACCTCGAGGAGACGGTCGGCGACGGCCGGGAAGAGTGCGTTGTGGGCGAACCCGAAGACCTCCACGATCACCGTGAGCACGAGCAGGAGCGCGATCAGCGGCACGCGCGTCACGAGCCGCAGTCCCTCGATCGTGTCGCCGAGGAAGGACGCGCCCCCTCGCATCCGCCGTTGCGCCGGCTCGTGCACGCGGCGGTAGGAGACCGCCGCGAACGCGAGCGCCGCCGCCGCGAGCAGGAACGACGGCGTGGCGCCGAAGGCGCTGATGATCGCCCCCGCGCCCAGGGCGCCGACGGCCGACACCGCTCGCTGCCCGGTGGAGACCACGGAGATCGCACGGGGCCGTCGCGCCGCTCCCACCAGGTCACCTGACAGCGTGTGCAACGAGGAGATGTTGAGCGTTCCCCCGGCCCCCGACACGGTCAGCAGCCCGAGGATCACGACCAGCGACACGTCCGGATCTCGGATCAGCAATGCCGTCAGCGTCATCGCGACGACCTTCACCAGCGCGGCGGTCGAGAGGATCGTCGGTCGTGGGAGGGTGTCGGACAGGACGCCCGCGATCGGACCGACGATCAGCCCGGGCGCGATGAACGCCGCCGTCGCCATCGCCGTGAGGAACGCCGAGTCGGTGCGGTCGAAGACGTACCAGCCGACGGCGACACGCTCGGTCCACGCTCCGAACGCGAACAGCACCGCGCCGAGCCAGAGCGGTCGGTAGCCGGGGAGGGAGAAGAGCTCGCGGATGCGCCCGAGCGGAGACGATGCCTGCCGGACCACGCAAACCCTTTCCATCGCCCGCAGCGCGGGCACGAGGTCGCAGTCTAGAGGCCGCCCTCGTCGGACGGCGTGTCAGCCGGTGCTCGCGTCCCTTCGCGGTCGTCGCGAGCGCAGCAGGCCGAGCGTCGCAGTCGCCATGACACCCGCCGTCGAGAAGGCGGCGGTCACGGACAGCGTCCGGGACGCGCTCGCCATGAGCGGCCCGAGGGAGGACCTGCGCCCATCCGCGCGGAGACGGACGCCGACGTCAGGAAGGCGGAATCGGTGGGCTCGAAGATGGACCAGCACACCGTGACGCGCTCGATGCACATCCCCGTGGCGGTGAGGACGGCGCCGAGCCGGAGTCGGCGGGATCCGGGGCTGGCGAAGGGACCGGCGATCCGCCGGACGGGTGCGACGCTGAGCTGCACCGTCCCTCGCGTTCCACTGACCGACGTGTCCCCTCGGCCGGTGGATCGTACGGAAGCTTCGTTACGCGGACGTGACTTCCATCACTCCCACCTCGAAGTCCTCGATGACGGGGTTGGCCAGCAGCTGCCGGCACATCTCCCGGACCTGGGTCTCGGCGACCTCCGCGGACGGCGCCTCGACGGTGATGTCGATCCGCTTGCCGACGCGGACCGTCGTGACGCCCTCGAAGCCCAGGCTGTGCAGCCCGTCCTTCACGGCGAGGCCCTGCGGGTCGTTGATGACCGGGCGGAGCATCACGTTCACGTGGGCGACGAAGGTGGCCATGGGTGCGTTCCTTCCGCGGAGGGGAGTCGCGTCGTTCGAGGTCTCTCGGGGTTACACGGCCGGCGGTGGGAGTTCCTCGCCGGTGATCAGGCGGAACGCTTCCTGGTACCGCTCACTGGTCTCATGCACGACCTGCGCGGGAAGCATCGGCGCCGGCGGGGTCTTGTCCCACGGCAGTGACTCCAGGTAGTCGCGCAAGGGTTGCTTGTCGAACGAGGGCTGGTCGCGTCCCGGCTGGTACTGGTCAGCCGGCCAGAAGCGCGAGGAGTCCGGCGTCAGCACCTCGTCCACGAGGCACGGCTCGCCGTTGATGAGGCCGAACTCGAACTTCGTGTCCGCGACGATGATCCCCCGCTGCCGGCACTGCTGCGCCCCGAAGCCGTAGAGGGCCATGGATCGGACCTTGATCGCGTTCGCGTAGTCCACGCCGACCAGCTCCTCGACCTGCGCGTAGGTGATCGGCTCGTCGTGGGCGGGCGGGTCAGCCTTGTAGGAGGGCGTGAACACCGGCTCGTCCAGCCGCGAGGCCATCTGTAGCCCCACCGGCAGCGGCACGCCCGAGACGCTCATGGAACGGAGGTAGTCCTTCCAGCCGGAGCCGGCGAGGTAGCCCCGCACCACGCACTCCACCTTCAGGACCTCGGCCCGCTTCATCACCATCGAACGGCCGAAGTACCGGGGATCGGCTACCCCGAACTCCTCGGCATTCGTCTCCCCCAGGACGGCGACGAAGCCGTTGGGGACCACGTCCCCCGTCCGGTCGTACCAGAACTGCGAGAGGCGCGTGAGCACCTCCCCCTTGCGCGGGATCCCCTCCCCCATGACCACGTCGAACGCGGAGACGCGGTCGGACGCCACGAGCAGGATCCGGTCGTCCGGCAGCTCGTAGATGTCGCGCACCTTGCCCTGGTGCAGAAGCGGGAGGTCGAGGTCAGTCGTGAGCATGGGCGGAGCGTCGGCCATCAGCGCGTCTCCAGTGCGTCGCTCGGCCGGGTCACCCGATCAGGCCCAGGCGGCGGAATGTCTCATCGGTGTGTGTCAGGAAGGCGCGCGGGTCGAAGATCGCGTCGAGCTTCTCGCTCGGCAGGCGCGAGGACGCCTCCGGGTCGGCCTCGAGCAGGCCGCGGTAGGGGACCTCCTCGCGCCAGGCGCGCATCGAGTTCTTCTTCACAATCGCGTAGGCGGCCTCGCGCCGCATCCCGCTCTCGATCAGGGCGTTGAGCACCTTCGAGGAGTAGATGAGCCCCTGCGTCCGCTCGAGGTTGCGGAGCATCCGCTCCGGGTAGACGACCAGGCCGTCCATCACCCCCGTGAAGATGTGCAGCGCGTAGTCAAGCAGCCCGGTCGCGTCGGGGAGGATGATCCGTTCCGCCGAGGAGTGCGAGATGTCGCGCTCGTGCCAGAGTGCGACGTTCTCCAGGCCCGTGGTCGCGTAGCCACGAAGGACGCGGGCGATGCCACAGACACGCTCGCAGAGCTCCGGATTGCGCTTGTGCGGCATCGAGGAGGACCCGGTCTGGCCGCCCTCGTCGAACGGCTCCTCCGCCTCGAGGATGTCCGTGCGCTGCAGCCCGCGGATCTCGGTCGCGAACTTCTCGAGCGACGCGCCGACGCCGGCGATGACGCTCAGGTAGAACGCGTGCCGGTCACGCTGGATCACCTGCGTGGTGATCTTCGCCACCTCGAGCCCGAGGCGCTTGCACGCGTTCTCCTCCACCGAGGGCGGCACGGACGCGTGCGTCCCCACGGGCCCGGACATCTGCCCGACCGCGACCTGCTGCCGCGCGAGGGCGATCCGCTCCTCGTGCCGACGCAGCTCCTCGACCCACACGGCGATCTTCATCCCGAACGTCGTCGGTTCGGCGTGGACGCCGTGCGTGCGGCCGATGCAGACCGTGTCCTTGTGCTCCACCGCGCGGCGCGCGATCACCTCGCGCAGCCGCTTCACCTTCGCGTCGAGGAGGTCCAGCGCCTCCACCATCTGCAGGCAGGTCGCCGTGTCCCACACGTCGTTGCTGGTCAGCCCGTAGTGGATCCAGCGCGACTCCGGCCCGAGCGAATCGGCCACCGACCGCAGGAATGCGGTCACGTCGTGGTGAGTCTCCTCGATGTAGCGCATCACGTCTGGGACGTTCACGCGCGCGTTCTGCTCGACCAGGCGCACGTCCTCGGTCGGGACGACGCCCTCATCACCCCAGGCCTGCACGACGGCGATCTCGACCTTCAGCCAGAGCTCGAACTTGCGCTCGTCCGACCAGACGGCGGTCATCTCGGGGCGGGCGTAGCGAGGAATCATGCGGACCTCGAACTAGGGCGTTCGCGCGGGCATCGGACGAGGTGGGGATACCTCGCACGCCCTGAGATCGCGAAGCGCCGCACGGAGGCGGCGCAGGCGATGCCGAGTGGCAGGTGTGTTCACGGATGAAGTCTACGGATCGAAGCCGGGTGGGGCAACGGCAGTACGTGACGTGTGAATTAGGAAGCCTTCGGATCAGATCCCGCGCAGCCAACGTAGGTGATACACATCGCTGGACTTAGCTCTCACTATGGACGATAGTACGTTCATACATAGCCGCACCCACCTCGATCGACGGCAGACGGTCCGAGGCGGGCGTAATCGCAAAAGGAGCATCGTGCCCCTCAGCCCCCGCTCGGTCTCCGGGCATCTGCCGCACCATCTCACCCGTCGCCAGTTCCTCGCAGGGCTCGGCTCCGCCGCTGCCGCCGCCGCGTTCCTCGCTGCCTGTGGCGACGGCGACGATCCCGCCCCAGCATCGGCCACCGGCTCGGCCAGTGGGGGCGAGGCCAGCACGCCGACGGTCCCGGCCACGGAGACCTCGCCGTCCACCCCGGCCGCCTTTCCGGTCACCATTGAGCATGAGTTCGGCAGCACGACGATCGAGCACGCGCCGAGCCGGATCGTCGCGGCCGGCTTCAATGAGGTGGACTTCCTCCTCGCCTTCGGCGTCGTGCCCGTCGGCGTCCGCGACTTCCTCGGCTCGTACCCGGAGGAGACGCGCCCATGGGCCGTGGATCTCATCGGGGATACCGAGGTCATCGTCATCGGCGGGCAGGAGATCGACTTCGAGCTCGTCGCGGGGCTCAACCCTGATCTGATCATGGCCGTCTATGCGTTCCTGGACGAGGGCGCGTATCAGGCCCTGAGCGGCATCGCGCCGACGGTCACGGCGTCACAGGGCGGGGCCACCTGGCAGGAGCAGACGCTCATCACCGGCCGGGCGCTGGGCCAGCAAGCGCGGGCGGAGGAGATCCTCGCGGGAATCGAGGAGCGGTTCGGGGCGGTGAGCACCGAGCACCCCGAATTCGCGGGCAAGAGCCTGGCGATCCTCTGGGGCATCGGCGACCCCGGTGTCCAGTACCGGCTGCTGCCTCCCACCGACCTCCGCGCGCAGTTCTTCTACAACATGGGCTTCGTCGCCCCGGAGAAGACGGGGGAGATCAGCCCCGAGGAGGTGAACCTCCTCGACCAGGACCTCCTCGCGGTCTTCGGGTGGAGTGAGGAAGCGATGGCGGAGCACCCGCTCTTCCAGGGTCTCGCCGCCGTCCAGGAGGGCCGCGTCACCTACGTGGCCTGGGATAGCGATCTCGCCGGAGCGCTCGGCTTCTCGAGCCCGCTCAGCATCCCGTACGCGGTCGACCTCGCGGTGCCCGTCCTCGCGGAGACCCTCCGGGGGAACTCCTAGCGAGCGCGAGCGCCCATGCGGGATCAGACGCAGAGCACCCACAGCAGTCCGGCACGGAGGGCGAAGCGCCATCCGCCCCGGGACACGGAGAATCATGATGGACCACGGTAGGCAAGGTGAGCTTCCTTCACGTTCGAGGTTGGCCGAGGGGCTGAGCCGTCGTCGCTTCCTCGTGGGGATCGGCTCCGCGGCGGCGGCCGCGGCGTTCATCGCCGCTTGCAGCGAAGACGGCGACCAGCCGTCTGGCGGCGCGACGACAACCGGGACCAGCACGGGGACGCCGAGGGCGTCGAGCACACCCGCGCCGACTGAAACGGCATCTCCGGAGTTCCCGAAGACCGTCCAGACCTTCCTCGGACCCGTCACGATCGAGGCGCAGCCCGAGCGCGTGTACGTCGTGGACTCATGGTCGTTCGACTTCGTGACGGCCCTCGGGATAACGCCGGTCGGCGCCGCCGTCTACTCGGCGCCGTCAGGCTGGATGGCTGGCCCGGAAGTCGCCGCGACCCCGGTCGAGCTGATCACCGAGGGGGTTCCCATCGAGGCGATCGCCGCGATGGCCCCGGATCTGATTACTGACTCCTCGGGCTTCTTCAGCCAGGGCGACACCGCCTCGTTCGAGCTGCTACAGGGCATCGCACCGGTGGTCAGCCCTCCCGGCGAGTGGCTGTCCTCACCCTGGCGCGACCGCTTCCGCACGATCGGAGAAGCGCTCGGGCTCTCGGGTCTCGTCGAGGAGCAGATCGCGTCGGCGGACGCGGCGCTCGCGGCGGCCCGCGACCAGTACGCCGCACTCGCCGGAGCGCCGGCAACGTTCGCCCGGTTCAACGCCGCGTCCTCGACGTTCGACGTGATCATCGGGGCGGAGGACTTCACGCGTCAGTTCCTCAACGAGGAGCTCGGCTTCGCAACCCCGGAACAGCAGGTGCAGGCTCTCGAAAGCGGCGCCGTTGAGGCCGTCGGCGGCGCAGCGAGTGGCGTGTCATTCGAGCGGCTCGATCTCGTCCTCGAGGGCGCCGAACTCGCGGTGGTGTTCGTCGCCGGTCCCACCGAGGCGCTCACCGGTGAGCCGCTCTGGCAGCAGCACCCCATGGTCGCCGAGGGCCGCGTCGTGCTCGTCGACTTCGACACGCTGCTCGCCATCCGGACGCCGAGCCCGCGGGCGGTCAACCACGTCATCACCACGCTGCTCCCGGCCCTCGCCGATGCGCACGCCGGCGCCTAGGCAGCGGGCCGAGGACCGCAGGGAACAGGAGAGGTCATGAGCAACACGATCGGCTACGAGGATGTGCGCATCTCCGGCTTCGACCCGGAGGTGACCGTGAAGGTGCGCGAGATCGTCGAACACGCGAACGACGAGCACGGCGACACGGTCCTGCTCCTCGCGCGGTACGGGCTCGACAGGCCGCGGACCGCACGCGACGCCCAGGTCATCGCGCTCGACCCGACCGGGGTGGACCTCGCGATCGTCGACGGCGCCGGCGGCCGTGAGGTAGCGCGCCTGCCCTTCCCCACGACGGCGACCGCGGACACGCTCATCCCACTCTTCATCGGAGCGACGATGCAGGCGCGGAGCGCGGCGCCACCGGATGAGCCGCTCACGGTGCTGGAAGAGGAGCTCGCCGAGGATGCCTCCCGGAAGAACCTGATCACCTCGGTTGCGCGGGTGCGGCAGGTCTCGCCGAATATCCGCGAGGTCACCTTCGCCGGGGGCCTCGGACGCTACGGTCGTCGTGCGCCGGCGGAGTTCGTGAACCTGATCGTCCCGCGCCCGGGGCACGAGGCAGTCCTCACGGCCGACCTTACCTACGAGGGCGCACAGGCGCTCCCCGAGGAGTCGCGGCCGGAGGTGCGCAACTACACCACGCGCGCGTGGCGCCCGGAGGCGGGTGAGCTGGACATCTGGTTCGTCCTCCACGACCACCCCGGCGTGTTCTCCCGCTGGGTGCGAGACGCGAAGCAGGGGGACGTCGTCGCGATCCGGGGGCCGCGCGCCCACCTTGCCCTGCCCGCGGGCGCCACGCGGCTGCTCTGCCTCGGCGACGAAACGTTCCTCCCCGCCGCGGCCGCCGCGTTCGAGGATCTCCCCGCGTCCGTCACCGTCGACGCGTTGATCGAGACGGTCGACGCCGCGCACGAGGTGCCTCTGCCGGTTCGCGCCCGGGGCTCCGTGCGATGGGTGCACCGGGGGAGCGCCGCACCGGGGGCGTCGTCGGCCTTGCTCGAGGCGATCCGCTCCGTCGATCTCGACCTTGATGCCACGGTCTACATCTGCGGCGGCGGCGAGGCAAAGCGGATGGCGGAAGTCCGGAAGTACCTCCGCGGCGAACGCGGGCTCGCGGTCGGCCAGGTCAGCGTCCTCGGGTACTGGCGGCGGGAAGAGTCCTAGGGCGGCGCTCAGTCGTGTGCGAACTCCTCGCGCACCGGCGCGAAGACCTCGACCAGCAGGGAGTCCTCCAGCGCCACGGCGGAGTGGGGGACGTCTCCGGGGATGAGGTACGAGTCCCCGGGGGCGACCTCCGCCTCCCGGCCGCCGATGCGGAAGCGCACGCGGCCGAGGATCACCGTGCCCGCCTGCTCGTGCGGGTGCGTGTGCTCGGGCACCTCGCCACCGGCCGCCAGCTCGAAGCGGACGAGGGTGTGCCCATCGCCCGAGACCAGCGTCCGCCGGATCACGCCGGGCGCCATCTCGATCGGGTTCGTCCCAGCGAACGGTCGGATCCGGATCTCAGCCATCGCATCGCCTCCTCGTGGCGCCGCCGATCAGTACCACGAGGAGGCGACGTGACGTCTACTCCACGGTCACGCTCGTCGACCACACGCTCGCCGGCGGCTCGGAGGTCGTCGGGCGGACGTAACTGAGCGAGACGGAGGTCGTCCCCGGCGCGACGGCGAGGAAGTCGAAGACCTGGTAGCCGGGCGCCCCGACCAGGTCGGTGACCGGCGCGACATAATACGGCTGGCCCAGTGGCACGAGGACCGCCGCGTTCGGCGCGTCCGTCACGGTCCACGTGTAGCCGGTCGATGCATTCGACTCGAGCACGACGCGGATGCGGTCGCCGGCCTCCACGGTCACCGTCCCGCCGGCGTCGGCCTCGGTGAGGCGGAGGTCCGGCCGGGCGGCGGTGCAGCCCACGAGGAACGCGTCACCGGCCCGGAACTGCGTCGGAAAGGTCTGGTTCACCCACGCGGGGGACTCCGGCCGGTAGACACGCCATGCGCCGCCCACCGTGACTGCCAGGAACTGGGGTTCGCAGTCACGGAGGCGCAGGTCGAGCATCAACTGGTCGCGGTCGCGATCACGGTCCATCACCATGATCCCCACGCCACCGCCGCCCGGCGGCTCCGCCCGGAAGGGGCCCGGCCCGAAGCCGTGCCCACCGCCGCCCGGCGTCTGCGCCGCCACGGTTCCCGCCATCATCGCCAGCACGAGGCCGACGGCCACTCCCACCACGAGCCTGCTACGAGACATCTGCACTCCTCCCCTGAGGAGCCGACCCACACACAGCATGCCCCTGCCGGTGGAAGCAAGGTGGACTGAACGTCCCGCGACGTGCGGGTCTTCCGACGACCGCTAGCGGTAGCCGCCGCCGAGCACCGGGTCCGGCCCGATGATGTAGTGCGCGAACTCGCGCGCCACCTGGTTCGCCTCGTGGCGGTCGCCAAACAGCGCCGCCTCGTCGCTCGCGTCCTCGCCCCCGACGGGCCGCACCTCGTGCGCGCCCTCGCGTGCGACGCGGTCGAGGTCGTCCCGGACCGCGTCGAGGCGGCCGGGGTCCACGTTCGCGGGGCGCAGGTTGCGATGCAGGAACTCGCGGTTCCCGGCCAGCGCGAAGAGGACGGCCTCCGCCAGCGGCCCTCGAGGGCCACCCCACGCCGCGATGAAATGCAGGCAGGGTGCCGCCCTCGGCTGGAGCGGCGGCACCGGGATCGCCTCGACGTCTCCGAGGTCGATCCGGCGGCGGCATTCGGGCATCGGGCAGCGCACGGTGGCCATGCGGGGAGTGTAGGCGCGGGTGCTCGTGCCGGCCTGCGGTAGGGTGGAACGGGGTCGCGCAATGGGACGGACTGCGCGATGAAGTTCCCTCGATCGCTCCTGCTGCTCGGCGCCGGAGCGGCGCTCACCCTCGCGGCCTGCGAGGACGACGACGGCGGCGTCACGATCGCCGGCCAGGACGGCGCGGCGATCGACGTCGGCGCCACGACGGCGACGGCCACCGCGACCGGAGGCGCCGACGGCAACGCGGTCACGGCGACGCCAGTGCCCGGTGCGACCCAGGCGACGGCGCCTGCCGGCACGCCCACCCCGACCGGGACTCCCACCCCGGCCCCAACGTCGCGGCCCTCCTCGGGCCCAACAGGGAACACCTCGGGCGTGCCGTACTCGACCACGGATGTGCGCGCGGCCATGGAGGCTGCGGGCGTCGGGTTCGAGGTGGATGACGAGTCCGAACCGCTGTGCTCGGACACCGCGGTGCCGGAGACGGCGTTCCGAGCCGGCGGATCAGCGTGGGCGCTGTGGGTCTACTCGGACAGCGCCGCCCGAGAGGCCGAGTGGGTGCTCGAAGACGGCCAGCTCGCCGCGGAGGTCGAGGACTGCGTCCCGCCGACGGGCTTCAACTACTTCAACGCCAACCTCGTCCTCGCCCTCGTCGAACCCGGCGGCGCCGGGAGCGATGACGTGCGCGACGCCTTTCTGTCGCTCGGCAGCGCGGCAGGATCCGGCGCGGGACACGAGGAGGACGACGACTGACCGGTGGCGCGGGCTAGCGGCCGAATTCGAGCGGGCGCGTCGCCGTGTCGCCGATGTCGCGGCGGAACTGCGCGCCCTCGAAGTGGATCCGGCCGACGTTGTCGTAGGCCTTCGCCTGTGCCGCCTCCATGGTGTCGCCCTGCGCGACGACGCAGAGGACGCGACCCCCGGAGGTAACGAGCCGCCCGTCGACGCGCTTCGCACCGGCGATGAAGACCTGGACGTCATCGTCGACGTCGCCGATCCCCTCGATCGGGCGGCCGGTCACCGTCGGGCCGGGGTACCCCTCGGACGCCATCACGACGCCCACGGTCGGCCGGTCGTCCCACTCCACGTCGACCTCGGCGAGCCGCTGATGCGCGCAGGCGTTGAGGATCGTCAGCAGATCGGTGCGCAGCATCGGGAGCAGCACCTGCGTCTCCGGGTCGCCGAAGCGCGCGTTGATCTCGAAGACGCGAGGGCCGGCCTCGGTCACCATGACCCCGGGGTAGAGCACGCCCGCGAAGGGGCGGCCCATCTCTGCCATCGCCGCGATCGCCCGCTCTGTGATCACTCGATGGACCTGCTCCGCGGTGTCGTCCGGCAGCCAGAGCGCCGGGGCGTACACGCCCATCCCGCCGGTGTTCGGCCCCATGTTGCCGTCGAAGATGCGCTTGTGGTCGCAGGAGAACGGCATGTGGCGGATCGTCACGCCGTCGCTGAAGGCGTGGCCGCCAGTCTCGCGGCCGTACATCCGCTCCTCGATGACCACCCGGGAGCCCGAGGCGCCGAAGGCGCCCTGGCGCATCGCCGCATCGATCGCGCGCACTGCCTGCTCGGCGTCGTCGCAGACCGTCACGCCCTTGCCGAGCGCGAGGCCGTCCGCCTTCACGACCACGGGGCCGCCCTGCGCCCGCACGTACTCCGTCGCCGCATCGGCATCCTCGAAGGCGCGGGAGGCGGAGGTCGGAATGCCCGCGCGCGCCATGAGGTCATTCGCGAACGCCTTGGACCACTCGATCTCGGCGGCGGCCTTCGTCGAGCCGAACGCTGGGATGCCCGCCGCCACGAGCGCATCGATCACGCCCGCGGCGAGAGGGTCGTCCGCGGAGACGACGACGAGGTCCGCGCGGATCTCCTCCGCGAAGCGTCGGACGGCCTCGGGGTCGGTCGGGCTCACGCCCGCGACGTTCTCGCCCAGGTCCTGGGTGCCGGCGTTTCCGGGAGCGATCCAGAGCTTCGACAGCAGTGGTGATTGGGAGATCCGCCAGGCGATGGCGTGCTCGCGCCCGCCGGAACCGAGCAGCAGGACGTTCATCCCCACGTCGGCGCTACTCCCACTCGATCGTGCCCGGTGGCTTCGACGTGATGTCGTAGACCACCCGGTTGATCTCGCGCACCTCGTTCGTGATCCGGTTCGAGATCTTCGCGAGGAGGTCGTATGGCAGCCGCGCCCAGTCCGCCGTCATGGCGTCTTCCGCCGTTACGCAGCGGATCGCGACGGTGTGGCCGTAGGTGCGGAAATCACCCTGGACGCCGACGGACTGCGTGTTGGTGAGGACGGCGAACGCCTGCCAGAGGTCGTAGTAGACCTTCGCCTTCCGGATCTCGTCCATCACGATGTAGTCAGCGTGGCGCAACACCTCGAGCCGTTCCGGGGTCACCTCGCCGATCACCCGGATCGCCAGGCCGGGGCCCGGGAACGGCTGGCGGAAGACCATCTCGTCCGGAAGGCCCAGCTCCTTGCCGACACGCCGCACCTCGTCCTTGAAGAGGTTGCGGAGCGGCTCGATCAGCGTGAGCTTCATGTCCTTCGGCAGGCCACCCACGTTGTGGTGGCTCTTGATCTTCACCGCGGCGTTGTTCCCGGTGCTCGCCGACTCGATGACGTCCGGATACGTCGTCCCCTGGACGAGGAAGTCGACCTGTCCCAGCGCGCGCGTCTCGTCCTCGAAGAGCCGGATGAACGTCTCGCCGATGCGCTTTCGCTTCGTCTCCGGGTCGGTGACCTCGGACAGGTCCCTCAGGAAGCGGTCGGTCGCCTGGACGTGGTTGAGCTTGATGTTCATGTGGCTGCGGAAGGTCCGCACCACGTTCTCCGCCTCGCCCATCCTCAGCAGCCCGTTGTCCACGAAGATGCACGTCAGCTGATCGCCGATCGCGCGGTGCACCAGCGCCGCCGCGACCGCGGAGTCCACGCCCCCGGAGAGCGCGCAGATCACCAGACCGTCACCGACGGCCCGCTTGATCGACTCGACGGACTCCTCGACGAAGTTCCCGGCGGTCCACGTCCCGGCGCAACCGGCGACACCGAAGAGGAAGTTCGTGATCAGCTCCTGGCCCTGCGGCGTGTGCACCACTTCCGGGTGGAACTGGATCGCGACGCGCCCGGCGCCGTCCGCCATCGCGGCCATCGGAGCATTCTCGGACTGGCCGATCACCCGGAAGCCCGCCGGGAGCTGCACTACGTGGTCGCCGTGCGACATCCACACCGCGAGGTCGCTCGGGAGGTCCCGGAAGAGCGGGTGATCCGCCTCCGCGACGCGCATCACCGCGTGCCCGTACTCGCGGGCCGGGGCCGGGTCCACGCGGCCGCCGAGGGCGTGCGCCAGGAGCTGCATCCCATAGCAGATGCCCAGCACCGGGACGCCCGAGCCGAGCACGTACGGCGGCAGCGTCGGGGCGCCGGGCTCGTAGACGGAGGCCGGCCCCCCGGAGAGGACGAAGGCCTTGACCCGGAGGTGGTTCAGCTTCTCCGCGGGCGTGTCCCACGGGACCATCTCGCAGTAGACGCTCGCCTCGCGGATGCGGCGCGCGATCAGCATCGAGAACTGCGACCCGTAGTCCAGGACGACGACGGCCTCGGGCGCGTTCGGCGCCGGGGTCAGGACCTGGCCTGGCTCGCGTGCTTCCGCGATCTCGAGGTAGGTCGCGACTTCGCTGTCGCCGGAAGTGCGGATGCGTCCGGACGATGCCGGAGACTGGGATTCGTCGGCCATGGCCTGTGTGGGAGTCCTTGCCCGGGGGGAGTGGGCGACTAGGCGCGGATCGTACAGACGGCTAGATTGCGGGTCAACGAAACGCCCGCCACACCAGCTACTACGGGCGTCTGAACACCCAGGAGCACCGTCCTGCCCATCCTCGGACCCGACCAGCTCGACGAGGTCGTCGACCGCCTGCGCGCCGGCGGCATCGTCGCCATCCCAACTGACACGGTGTACGGGCTCGCCTGCCTCCCCACGCACGAGGGCGCCCTCGGTGCCCTCGCCGACCTCAAGGGACGGGAGCGCGACCAGCCGATCGCCGCGCTCATCGACTCCGTCGCCGACATCATCCAGTTCCTCGTGACGCCCGACGCCCTCGACCGCTACGTGTCGTTCTGGCCGGGCGCGCTCACCGTGATCGTCCGAGCGCTGCCCGGCGGACTGCTGCCGCCGGTCGTCACGGCCGAAGGAACGGTGGGTGTCAGAAAGCCAGACGACCGCCTCGCCCGCGCCGTGATCCGCGGCTGCGGCGGTGTGCTCGCAGTCACCAGCGCGAACCGCCACGGCCAGCCTCCGTGCACCTCCGCCGAGGCCGTCGCGGCTGAATTCGGCCCGGCGTTGCTCGTCCTGGATGGTGGTAGCCGTGACGGCGGTGTGGCTTCCACGGTGGTGGACGCCTCGGGCGAGTCGCCGCGCATCCTCCGCGAGGGACCGATCACGGCCGCCCAGCTCGGCATCAGCGGATGACGGCGACGATCACCCCGCGGCCGAGCCCGCTCGCGCACTTCGCGGAGTGGTGGGACGCGGCCCGCGCGGCGGACCCGCAACCGGAAGCCGCCTCGCTGGCGACCGTCGGCGTCGATGGGCAGCCCTCGAACCGCCTCGTGCTCGTTCGTCGCTGGGACGAGCGCGGTTTCGAGGTGTTCACGAACCTCCACTCCCGGAAGGCGCGCGAGGTCGGCGGGCGACCGCTCGCCGCGCTGACCTTCCACTGGAAGCCGCTCGGCCGGCAGGTGCGCGTCGAGGGCGGCGTCGAGCCGATGAGCGCGGCGGAGTCCGACGCCTACTGGGCGATGCGCCCGCGTGGCAGCCGGATCAGCGCCCTCGCCTCGGACCAGTCGGAGCCGATCGACAGCCGCGAAGCGCTGCTCGCGAAGCGTGACCTCCTCGCGGATCGTTTCGCCGGCGTCGACGCGATCCCCCGCCCGGCCCACTGGGGCGGGTTCCGCATCGTGCCGCTCCGCATCGAGTTCTGGCAGCACGAGGATGACCGCTACCACCAGCGGCTCGAGTATGCCCGGAGCGCGGTGGGGCGCCCATGGCGGGCGCAACTCTTGCAGCCATAGTCGCCTCATCGGAAGGGGCAGCGCCGAGACGCTGTCGCTCGATCGCAATCGCGGAGGCGGGCGGACTGACGCGCTCGTGACCGTCGTCACGCCATGGTGCGCGGCATGGTCTCGCCCTCGAACCGCTCCACGCTGCGTCACGTCAGTGACGCCGATCCCGGCTACCGGCGGGTACGCCGCGGCGCCTCCTTCGAGTACCTCGAACCGGAGGGTGCACGCGTCGAGGACGAGGCGACGCTGGCGCGCATCCGGGCGCTCGTGATCCCACCGGCGTGGCAGGACGTCTGGATCGCCCTCGACGCGCGGGGGCACCTCCAGGCCACCGGCCGTGATGCGCGAGGGCGGAAGCAGTACCGCTACCACGAGCTCTGGCGCGCCTCCCGTGACGACACCAAGTTCGCGAACATGGTGGCGTTCGGGCAGGCGCTGCCGCGGCTGCGTCGGCGCGTCGAGGAGGACCTCGGCCGCCGTGGGATGCCGCGCGAGAAGGTCATCGCGACGGTGGTGCGACTGCTGGACCTCACCGGCATCCGCATCGGGAACGCCCAGTACGCGCGAGAGAACCGCTCCTACGGCCTCACGACCCTCCGGAACCGCCACGCCGACGTGAACAGCAACGGGGTGGTCTTCTCGTTCCGCGGCAAGAGCGGCGTGGAGCGCACGATCAGCGTGCGCGACCGTCGCCTCGCCCGCATCGTCCGTCAGTGCAAGGAGCTCCCCGGCTACGAGCTCTTTCGGTACGTCGACGACGGCGGCGAGCGCCGGACCGTCAGCTCCCATGACGTGAACGACTACATCCGCGAGGCTACCGGCTCCCACTTCACCGCCAAGGACTTCCGCACGTGGTGGGGCACGGTGCTGGGAGCGACGGCGCTTGCCGAGGCGGGGGAGCCGTCCTCCGCGAGCCGGGCGAAGCGCGAGGTGGCGCAGGCGATCAGGCGCGTCGCCGGCGTGCTTGGGAACACACCGGCGGTCTGCCGGAAGTCCTACGTCCACCCCGCCGTCATCGAGGCCTATGAGCGCGGCGACCGGATGCCCCCGGCGCGCCCCTCGCGCTGGCTGTCAGCCGAGGAGCGCGGCACGCTGGCGCTGCTCCGCGCGGGTGCGCGCCCGCAACGCCGCCGCCAGGCGGCCTGACCTCCGTGCGGCTCGCCGAACCTCTGCGGTAGCATGGGCGGCGGAGGACACATGCGCGTCGCGATCGGTTCTGACCACGCCGGCTTCGAGCTGAAGGAGATCCTCCGCGCCGAACTGCGGGAGCTGGGCGACGACGTCGTCGACTACGGCACGGACTCCACGGAGTCCTGTGACTACCCAGACATCGCCGTGCCGCTGGCGAAGGCGGTGGCCGCCGGTGAGCATGACTTCGGCATTCTGATCTGCTCGAACGGCGTCGGGCCGTCCATCGTGGCGAACAAGATCCACGGCGTCCGCGCGGCCGTCTGCCATGACACGTTCTCCTCGAAGCGGGCGCGCGAGCACACGGACGTGAACGTCCTCTGCCTGGGCGCCTGGGCGATCGGACGCGGTGCGGCCTCCGAGGTCATGCGCGCCTTCCGCTCCGCCTCCTTCGAGGGCGGACGGCATGAGCGACGCCTGGGCAAGCTCAAGGCGATCGACGACGAGCTGCGGGTCTCCGCCAGCGCGGACGCGTAACACACGGTGAGGCGCTCCCGTGGGCCCGGCTGAACTCGCCGCGCGCCTCCGGACGGGGGCTCGGCAGGCCTCCGGCCTCGCGAAGGCGCTCAAGCGCACCCTCGACCGTTCGGCGTTCCCCCGGATCGCTGGGAGCATCGCCGTCCGCGGCTGCGACGACCGCATCGAGATCGTCCGTGACCGCTGGGGCGTCCCGCACGTCCTCGCTTCCACGGCCGCGGACGCCTGCTTCGGCCAGGGATACGTGCACGCCCAGGACCGGCTGTTCCAGATGGAGGGCGCGCGGCGCACGGCCGCGGGACGGCTCTCCGAGATCGCCGGCAGCGCGACCCTCCCGAGCGACCGGCTCATGCGCCGCGTTGGCCTGAACCGCGCCGCACGGCGCGACGCTGACCGGCTGGGCGGCGTCGAGCGGGAGCTGCTGGAGGCCTACGCGCGCGGCGTGAACGAGGCCGTCCATCAGCTGCCGGCGCTTCCGCCGGAATTCGCCCTGTTCGGCGACACCGTCGCGCCGTGGACCCTCGAGGACACCATGCTCGTCGGGCGGCTGGTCATGTTCGGCTTCGCCGGAAACTGGAACACCGAGCTGGTGCGTGAGCGCCTGGCGACCACGCTCGGTCCGGAGCTCGCCGCCGCCGTCGACCCCGTCCACCCCCCCGCCTCGACCGTCACCGGGGAGCGCTATCCGCGCGCCGCCGACGCGCTGCTCCGCGCGTACACCGCCGCGTTCGGAGACGGGTTCTCCAGCTCGATCTCGTCGAACGCCTGGGCCGTGTCCGGGGCGCGCAGCGAGAGCGGGCGCCCGCTCCTCGCCTCCGACCCGCACGTTGACGTGGCGCTGCCCGGGCTGTTTCACGTGACACACGTCCGGGGTGGCGGATTCGACCTGATCGGGGCCAGCGTCCCCGGGATCCCGGGTGTCGCCATCGGACATAACCGCACGATCGGGTGGGGCATCACCGCCGGCATGGCGGACGTCGCGGACTGCTACGTCGAGGAGTTCGAGACGCCGGCGTCCCGCCGCTACCGGACGCCGGACGGGTGGGCCGAGGCGGACGAGCGGGTCGAGCGGATCGAGGTCCTCGATGGCGACGCGGTGGAGGAGCGCGTGCTCGTGACACGTCACGGGCCCGTGGTGAGCCCCGCGCTGCGCGGGGAGTCGCGCGCGATCGCGCTCTTCTCCTCGGTGGTCTCGGACGGCGACATCGCGACGCCGTTCCTCGCCCTCTCGCGCGCGACGACGTTCGCCGAGGCCGAGCGCGCCGTGGACGGCTGGCCGGGGACGACGTTCAACTTCATCCTCGCCAGCACCGATGGGCATATCGGCTACCGCTTCACCGGTCAGGTCCCGGCCCGCGACGCCGGTGTCGGCCTGTTTCCCCAGCGCGGCGCCGGCTCGCCGGGCGCGCCCGGTTTCCTTCCCGTGGAGTCACTCCCCCGTCTCATCGATCCGCCGGATGGGATGGTGGCGTCGGCGAACAACGCCCCGGGCGGCCCGCACGAGCTGGGCGAGGAGTGGTGCGAGCCGCAGCGCTGGGATCGGATCACCTCGCTCGTCCGTGCTCGGGAGCGGCACACCGTGGGCTCGTTCTGCTCGATCCAGCTGGACCGACACTCGGTGAACCTGCTCCGCCTCCGCGATCTCCTCCTCCAGGCACTCGAGGGCGACGACCAGGACGGGATGGCCACGATCCTCGACGCGTGGGATGGGCAGCTCGACGCCGGGAACCCGGCCGCTGCCGTCGTCCACGTCACGTACCGCTTCCTCGGCGTCGAGATGTCCGAGCGGGTCTCGGGTCGCCTCGGACGGGTGACGATGGGCGCATCCGTCGACGGCATCCCCGTCAACTCCGCGTTCGCGTACCGGGCCCAGGGCATGCTGGTGGGCGCCGCGGAGCGGGCGGCGGCCCCCTGGTTCGACGGCCCCGAGGATCGCGACCGTCGCCTGCGAGGCGCGCTCGGCCGAGCGGCCGCGTTGCTCCACGAGACCTGCGGCGAACCGGCCGCCTGGTCGATGGGGGCGGTGCAGGAGATCCCGTTCAGGCACGCCCTGACCGACGTGCCGGGCGTCGGTGCACGGTGGTCGCGTGGGACGCGCCCGTTCGGCGGCGACGTGAACACGATCGTCCAGGCGCAGGGGTCGGCGTGGGGCGCGCGGAACGCCGTCCGGATCGCGCCCGGGTACCGGCAGGTGCTCGACCTCGGCGACTGGGACGCATCGGTGTTCATGCAGCCGACTGGCAACTCCGGCATCCCCGGCCACCCGCGCTATGACGACTGCATCGATGAGTACGTGGCGGGGGCCTATCGTCCGTTGTTGTTCAACGAGCTCGCGATCCGCGCCGCCGCCGAGGCGACGCTGGTCCTCGAGCGCAGCGGGGAGTCATGAGCATGCCGGGACTGGCCGACCGCGCAGCGGGCTACCGCCTGGCCGTGCAGCAGGAGATGCGCGCGGCCGTCAGCCAGCGGCCGGAGCAGCTTTACGCCTGGATGCGATACCACCTCGGATGGGAGGACGAGGGCGGGCAGCCCGTGGAAGCCTCCCCCGGCAAGCTCATGCGGCCGGTCGCCGTCCTGCTCGCCACGGAGCTCCTCGGCGGGCGCGTGGAGCACGCGCTCCCGGCGGCGGCTGCAATCGAGCTGGTCCACAATTTCTCGCTCCTCCATGACGACGTGGAGGATGCCAGCGAGTTCCGGCGGGGCCGCCGGAACCTCTGGGTATTCGCGGGCGCGCCGCAGGCGATCAACACGGGCGACGGCATGTTCGTCGTCTCGCGCCTCGCGTCCTATCGCATGATCGAGACGGGCGCGGAGCCGGAGCGGGTCATCCACGTGATGCGGGAGATCGACGAGGCGTGCCTGCGGCTCGTCGAAGGGCAGTACCTCGACATGTCGTTCGAGACCCGCGACGACGTGACGCTGGACGAGTACCTCGCCATGGCCGGCGGGAAGACGGCGGCGATGTTCGCGGCCCCGTTCGCCGCGGGCGCGATCCTCGCGGGCGCATCGGAGGCGACGGTCGCCGCGCTGCGCTCCTACGGGCGGCACGTCGGCCTCGCGTTCCAGATGGTGGACGACGTCCTCGGCATCTGGGGCGACCCGGCAGTCACCGGCAAGCCGGTCGGCGACGACCTCTCGGCGCGGAAGATGACCTACCCCGTGATCCTCGGCCTCAGCGCAGACGACGAGGCCGGTGCAGCACTCCGCGCGGCGTACCGCACGCCTCCCGCTCCGAACGACCGCATCGACGCGATGGCGCGGTGGGTGGAGGCCAGCGGGGCGCGCGACGCGACCGAGGCGAAGGCGCGCGAGGAGCTGCGACAGGCGATGGACGCCCTCACCGGATCGGGACTTGCGGCCGACGCCATCGCGCTGCTGGCCGAGTACGCTGAGGCGGCGGTCGGCCGCGTGTCCTAGGTCGGAGTCCTGCGTGATCCGCGTGTGTGTCCGCCGAATTGCCCGAGTTCAGAGCGGGTTCGTATCATCGCGTCGGGTCGCGCGTGTCCCCGCCGGCGGCCGTCAGCCTCAACAACCAGACACCACCATCGACCGAGGTGAACTGCCCCCGCACGGGTCTCCTGTCGCGCGGGTCGGAGGATGCCGGTGAACAAGAAGACGGTCCGCGACATCGATGTGGCGGGGAAGCGCGTCTTCCTCCGCGTGGACTACAACGTCCAGTTCGACGACGGGCAGATCCTTGACGACTATCGGCTGCGCGAGTCCATCCCCACGCTCGAGTACCTGATCGAGCAGGGCGCGAAGACGGTCATCTGCGCCCACCGCGGCCGCCCCGGCGGCAAGGTCGTGGAGGAGCTTCGTAACGAGCCGGTGGCCAAGCACCTCACCACCCTGATCGGTCGCGAGGTGAAGTCCGTGACCGACTGCATCGGGCCGGAGGTCGAGGCGGCTGTCGGGGCGATGCAGCCGGGCGACCTCTTGCTGCTGGAGAACGTGCGCTTCTACGCGCAGGAGGAGGCGAACGACCCGCAGTTCGCGAAGCAGCTCGCCTCGCTGGCGGACGTCTTCGTCTCGGACGCCTTCGGCACGGCACACCGGGCGCACGCCTCGGTGGTCGGTGTGGGGTACTACCTCCCCGCGGTTTCGGGCTTCCTGATGGAGCGCGAGCTCGACTACCTCGGGCGCGTGGCGACCGACGGCGAGCGTCCGTTCGCGCTGATCCTGGGCGGAGCGAAGGTCGCGGACAAGCTCGCGATCCTGAAGAACCTGGTGGACCGCGCCTCGCTGATCTGCGTGGGTGGCGGCATCGCCAACACCTTCCTTCGCGCGCAGGGCATCGATGTCGGCGCCTCGCTCTACGAGGCCGACCGCATCCAGGACGCGTACGAGGTCATGCGCCTCGCCGCGTCGCGGGAGGACCTCCGGCTGCTCATGCCGACCGACGTGGTGATCGCGGACGCCGCCGGCACGCGCATCAACACCGTCTCCGTGAACCGCATTCCGCCGGGGTTCCGCATCCTTGACCTCGGCCGCCGCACGCTGGAGGACATGCGCGAAGCGCTCGCCCCGATGAAGACCGTCGTGTGGAACGGCCCCGTCGGGTTCTTCGAGCGGGAGCCGTTCGACCGCGGGTCGATCGAGGTGGCGCGGATGCTCGCGGACCTCGTCGGCGCGACGACGGTCGTGGGCGGTGGCGAGACAGCCGCGGCGGTGGCCAAGGCCGGCGTCGCCCAGCACATCTCGCACGTCTCGACCGGCGGCGGCGCCTCCCTTGAGATGCTCCAGGGGATCACGCTCCCCGGCGTGGAGATCCTCCGCGACAAGTAACCGACGACGGCACTACCCCACGAGAAGGGCGCCATGGACCTCGACCTGATCCGACGACTCTCCCAGCCGGCCGACACGAAGGTCGTGCTGTGCGTGCTCGACGGTCTCGGCGGCATCCAGGGCCCCCGCGGCCGCACCGAGCTCGAGGAGGCGAACCTCGTCCACCTCGACCGGCTCGCCGAGGCCGGATGCCTCGGACGCACGCTACCGGTGGGTTACGGCGTGACGCCGGGCTCCGGCCCGGGCCACATCGCGCTCTTCGGCTATGACCCGCTGGTCTACGAGATCGGCCGTGGCGCGCTGGAGGCGACTGGCATCGGCTTCGACCTCGGCCCGAACGACGTCGCCGCGCGTGGCAATCTGTGCGACCTCGACGGCGAAGGGCGCATCACCGACCGCCGCGCCGGGCGGCTCCCGACCGAGGAGACCACGAAGCTCTGCGAGCAACTGCGGGCGATCCAATTTCCGGGCGTGGAGGTGTTCGTCGAGCCGGTGCAGGATCAGCGGTTCGTGCTCATCCTCCGCGGCGAGGGGCTGAGCCCGGCGATCGCCGAGACCGACCCGCAGCGCGAGGGCGTCCCGCCAATCGACGCGACGCACACGTCTCCCGACGGCGAGCGCACGGCGGGCCTGGTGCGGGAGTGGATCGCGAAGGCGCGCGACATCCTCGGTGGCCGCGAGCGCGGCAACGGGGTGCTCCTCCGCGGCTGGTCGAAGCGGCCGGAGATGCCGCCGTTCCCGGAGCTGTGGAAGCTGCGCGCGGCCGCCGTGACGGTCTACCCGATGTACCGGGGCGTCGCGAAGCTCTGCGGCATGGACTCCATCGAAGGCGCCCACTCGTTCGAGGAGCAGCTGGAACTCGTCAAGCAGCACTGGGACGAGTACGACTTCTTCTTCGTCCACTACAAGTACACGGACAGCGCGGGCGAGGACGGCGACTTCCGCCGCAAGGTGGACGCGATCAACCAGTTCGACGCAGCGCTTCCGAAGCTGCTGGGGCTGCGCCCGAACGTGCTGGTCATCACTGGCGATCACTCGACGCCCTCGGTCATGGCGGCCCACTCGTTCCACCCCGTGCCGCTCCTGCTCTGGGGTGACCTGGTGCGGTCCGACAACTCGCACCAATTCTCCGAGCCGTCCTGCATCACGGGCGAGCTCGGCCTGTTCCCGGCGAAGGAGACACTGCCGATCGCCTTCGCTCACGCCGGGCGTCTCGCGAAGTACGGGGCGTAGCGCGTGCCTCGGACACCGGTCGTCGGGGGGAACTGGAAGATGAACCTCGCGCGGCCGGCGGCGCGGGACCTCCTCGGCGCCCTCCGTGCCCGCCTGGCCGACCTCGATGGCGTCGAGGTGCTCGTGTTCCCACCCGCGCCGTGGCTCGGCGACGCGCACGATCTCCTCACCGGCTCGCGTCTGCGGGTGGGCGCACAGAACGCGTACTGGGAGCAGAAGGGCGCGTACACCGGCGAGGTGGGCCCCGCGATGCTGGCCGGGACGGCGACGCACGTCCTCGTCGGACACTCGGAGCGCCGGATCCAGTTCGGTGAAACCGTCTGGGAGACGGGCCGCAAGCTGGGCGCGGTCTGCGCGGCCGGACTCACCCCCGTCCTCGCCGTCGGCGAGCCGTTCTCCGACCGCCGCGCCGGCCGCACCGAGGACGGGTTGCGGCGGCAGCTGACCGAGGCACTGCGCAGCGTCGACGCGATGCCGGAGGGGTTCGTCGTCGCGTACGAGCCCGTGTGGGCGATCGGCACCGGCGAGGCCGCGACGCCGGAGGATGCCCAGGCCCGCTGCGCTTTCCTCCGCACGCTCGTGGCAGAGCGCTTTGGCGTCGACGCCGGCGACGCCGTCCGCATCCAGTACGGCGGCTCCGTGAACGCCGAGAACGCGGCATCCTTCTTCGCCCAGCCCGACATCGACGGCGCCCTCGTCGGGGGCGCTTCCCTCGACGCGGACGCGTTCACGTCGATCTGCCGGGCGGCCGCCGCCTCCTGACCATGTCCCGCCCGCGTGTCGTGGCGATCGTCGGCCCGACGGCGTCCGGGAAGACCGGCGTCGCCGTGGAGGTCGCCCGCCGTGTCCGCGCCGAGGTGATCTCGGCGGACTCGAGACAGGTGCGGCGCGGGATGGTGATCGGCACGGCCGCGCCGACTGCAGCGGAGCAGGTGGCCGTCCCGCACCACCTGGTCGGGGTCGTGGAGCCGGACGCGACGTGGAACCTCACCGCATGGCTGGAACACGCCCGCGCGCTCGTCCCCGAGATCCATGGGCGCGAGGCGCTGCCGCTCGTCGTCGGCGGCACGGGACAGTACCTCTGGGCGCTCCTCGAGGGCTGGGACGTGCCATCAGTACCCCCGCAGCCGGCGTTCCGAGCGCGGCTGGAGGCACGCGCGGACGCGGGCGAGGGGATGGCGCTGCACGCGGAGCTGCGCGCCGTGGACCCGGACTCGGCGGAACGGATCGATCCTCGGAACTCGCGGCGGGTGATCCGGGCGCTGGAGATCGTGCAGGCCACCGGGAGGCCGGTACCGCCGCTCAGGCCGCGCGACCCGGGGTTCGACTGGCGCGTCGTCGGTCTACGGTGGTCGCGGGAGGCGATCCACGAGCGCGCGGATCGGCGCGTCGTCGCGATGTTCGAGGCGGGGCTGGTCGAGGAGGCCCGAGGACTGGTCGAGCGCTACGGGCGGGACTTCGACGCGCTGCGAAGCATCGGCTACCGGGAGGCGGTCGCGGTCCTCGATGGCTCGATGAGCGTCCCGGACGCGATCCGGCAGACGCAGATCGAGACGCACCGGCTGATCCGAATGCAGGCCAACTGGTTCCGTGCGGACGATGCGCGCATCGAGTGGATCGACGGCGCAGACCTCGAGGCGGCGGTGGAGGCGGTGCTGCGCGCGGTTGTGGGCCGGGAGGACGGCTCGTAGGATCGAAGGCCTATGAGCAACATCCCGTCTCCACTCCCGTTCTGGAAGATGCATGGCGCCGGCAACGACTTCGTCGTCGCCGAGACGCCTCAACTTGACGTAACGGACGAAGAATGGGGGAAGCTGGCCATCGAGGTCTGTGACCGCCACTTCGGGGTGGGGGCGGACGGGCTCATCCTCGTGCAGCCCTCGGCGACCGCCGACCGCAAGATGCGCATCTTCAACGCCGACGGCTCCGACGGCGAGATGTGCGTGAACGGCATCCGCTGCTTCGTGAAGTACTGCTTCGACCGCGGTCTCGTGACGAACGATGCCGGATCAATGGTCGTCGAGACCGGGCCGGGGCCGATGCACTGCGTCGCGACGTTCGGGGCGGACGGGAAGGTGGAGCGCGTCCAGGTGACCGCCGCCGTCCCGAACCTGGAGCCGGCGGCCTCCGGGGTCGGCGTCGAGCAGCCCGCGCCGGTGCTCGACCTGCCGGTCACGACGACAGACGCGCGCGGGGAGTCCGAGCAGCGCGTCGCGCTGGTCTCGATGGGGAACCCGCACGCGATCCAGTTCATCGACGTCGCCCCGGAGGCGTACGACCTCCACCGCATCGGGCCGCTGATGGAGCATCACCCGCTCTTCCGCCACCGGACCAACTACGAGGTCACCCGAGTCCTCGATCGCACGCACATGGAGATGCGGGTGTGGGAGCGCGGCGTGGGGGAGACGATGGCGTGCGGCTCCGGCGCTTGCGCCGTGATGGTCGCCGCGCACGTCCAGGGCCTCGTTGACGATGGAGTGGACGTGCGGCTGCCGGGAGGGACGCTCCGCATCGAGTGGCCCGGGCAGGGTGCTGTTACGCTGACCGGCCCCGCGGAGAAGGTGTTCGAATCGGAGTGGACGCGATGAACTCACGCCCGACGCTTGAGACCGAGCAGCCGTATGAGCTGAAGAACGCCCCGCTGCGGCCGCGCGACCGGCGTGAGCTGCTTGAGCAGGACGCGACGTACGCGATCGAGAGCGACACGGGCGAGATCATCCTGGCGTACGACCGGGGCCAGCAGCAGGTCTGGTGGGGCTTCCGCTCCGTCGAGGACATGCGCAACGACTTCCCGCTGATGTGGCCGGAAGTGCTGAACCACCTCGACCGCGAGCACGTCGACTACGTGACGATGGACATCTCCGGCCACCCGACGCGCGCGTGGCTCGACCCGCTGCTCCAGGACGCCGACTTCGCGTTCTTCGCCGAGTGGATGGACATGGCCAACCCGGACATCTCCGGCCTCGCGGTGCCGGAGTTCCCGGAGGGCGTCCGCATGCGCCGGGCGGACGAGGATGACCTCCAGCGCTTCTACGCGATCTGGACCGAGGCCTACGGCGACTACGGCGACGGGCCGGCGACCTTCGACTGGCTGACGGACGAGGCTGAGTGGGCCGGATGCCTCGAGGACGAGGACGGCGACATCGTCGCGTTCGCGATGACGGGCGAGGTGGAACGCGGCGAGGGCCGTGTCCTCGCCGCGGCTGTCGCTCCGGAGGCATGGGGGAACGGCTACGGCAGGCTCATCCTGGGCGCGGCGACCTACCAGCTGGCTGCGGCCGGGGCCGTGAAGGCGACGATCCGCGTGCGGCCGGACATCAAGCAGGGCCTCCGCACCTGCGCCGAGCTCGGCTACCGCCACCAGGCGGCCGGCCTCGAGTTCCGCCGCCTGGTGGACGAGGAGAAGATCCGCGAGCGCCGCGAGGAGCGCCGCAAGGCCGGCGTGAAGGCACGCTTCGGCGGCTGGCGCTAGGCCGAACCCGCGCACCGAACACAGACCCGATAGCCCGCCCGACACGGGAAGGATCCGAACGTGGAGCTCGCCCAGCGCGTGCAGCAGTTGCCGCCGTATCTCTTCGCCCGCATCTCGCAGCTGATCGCGGAGAAGAAGGCGTCCGGCGTCGACGTCATCTCGCTGGGCATCGGTGACCCCGACCTGCCGACGCCGCCGCACATCCTCGACGCGATGAAGGCGGCCGCCGACGTGCCCGCGAACCACCGTTACCCGGAGTCGGACGGGCTCCCGGAGTTCCGCCGGTCGATCGCGGACTGGTACCAGAAGCGCCACGGGGTCACCCTGGACCCGGACCGCGAGGTCGTGCCGCTGATCGGTTCCAAGGAGGGCATCGCCCACTTCCCGCTGTGCCTGATCAACCCGGGCGACGTCTCGCTGATCACGGACCCGGGGTACCCCGTCTACGAGGTGGCGACGATGTTCGCCGGCGGCGAGACCGTGAAGCTGCCGCTGCACGAGGAGGACGGCTGGCTGCCGCGCCTGGACGAAGTCCCGGCGGACGCGGCCGCGCGCGCCAAGATCCTGTGGCTGAACTACCCGAACAACCCCACCGGCGCGATCGCCGACCTCGCCTTCTTCGAGCGGGCCGTCGCCTGGGCGAAGGCGAACAACGTCGCGATCGCACATGACCTCGCCTATGCGGACGTGGCGTACGACGGCTACGAGCCGCCGAGCATCCTCCAGGTGGAGGGCGCGCGAGACGTCGCGATCGAGTTCAACTCGCTCTCCAAGGCGTTCAACATGACCGGCTGGCGGGTGGGCATGGCGGTGGGGAACGCGGAGCTGATCAACGCCCTCACCCGCGTCAAGACGAACATGGACTCCGGCATCCCGCAGGCGATCCAGGCGATGGCGATGGCCGCCCTGGAGGGGCCCCTCGACGCGATCGAAGAGCACAACGCGATCTACACCCGTCGCCGCGACCGGACGGTCGAGGTGCTGCGCGAGTTGGGGCTGCGCGTCGAACCGCCGAAGGCCTCGCTCTACGTGTGGGCGCGGCTGCCCGAGGGGGAGCGCTCCTCGTCGGACTTCGCCGGACGGCTGATCGACCAGACGGGTGTCGTCGTGACACCGGGCATCTCCTACGGCCAGTCGGCCGAGGGATACATCCGCATCTCGCTCACGACGCCCGATGACCGGCTGAACGAGGCGCTGGACCGGCTCGCGAAGTTCGCCCGAGGCGAGCGCGTCCTCTAGCGGGATCACAACGCTCGTGGTGCGGTCAGATAGCCTTACACTGGATGCGAAGCCATTCAGAGGAGAACGCTGACCATTCCCCGTAAGCGACCACACCCCGCGACCACTCCGCGTCCGTCCGACGGACCGCGTCAGAGCAGCGCGAAGCACACCACGAAGCCAAAGCAGGAACGGGCCTTCCTCGTCGCCGTCGACTCCGGACATGAACCGGGACAGATGACGACCGAGGAGTCCCTGCGCGAGCTCGGCCGGCTCGTCCGCACCGCGGGGGGCTGGGTCACCGGCAGCGCCATGCAGCGCCGCCCGCATCCGGACCCCGCGCACTACATCGGCAGCGGCAAACTCGATGAGATCATGGAGCGCCGCGAGGAGCTCGACTACAGCATGGTCGTCTTCGACGACGCACTGTCGCCCTCGCAACAGTTCAACCTCGAGCGGATGCTCGGGGTGAAGGTGCTGGACCGCTCCGCGCTGATCCTGGACATCTTCGCCAGCCGCGCCCGGACACGCGAAGCCCGGCTCCAGGTGGAGCTGGCGCAGCACGAGTACCTGCTTCCGCGCCTGCGCGGACAGTGGCAACACCTCGAACGCACCGAGGGCGCCATCGGCACACGCGGCCCCGGTGAGACGCAGCTGGAGACGGACCGGCGGCTGATCGGCAGCCGGATCGCGCGGCTGAAGAAGCAGATCGAGCAGGTGAAGCGCCAGCGCGACCTCCAGCGCTCGCGGCGCCAGCGGCAGGGGCTGCCGACGGTGGCGCTCGTGGGCTACACGAACGCGGGTAAGTCCTCGCTCATGCGTGCGCTGGCCGGCGCCAAGGTGCTGGTCGCCGATGCGGTCTTCGCGACGCTGGACCCGGTGACGCGCCGGATCGGCGCCGGCACCGGCGAGGCGTTCCTGCTCACCGACACCGTGGGCTTCATGCAGAAGCTCCCGACGCAGCTCGTCTCGGCGTTCCGGGCGACCCTCGAGGAGCTCGGCGAAGCCGACCTCCTGCTGCACGTGGTGGACGCCACTGCCCCCACGCGCGAGGCGCAGATCCGCACGGTGGCGGAGACGCTGCAGGAGCTCGGGCTGGAGGACATGCCGGTCCTCACAGTCTTCAACAAGGCAGACGGACTGACGCTCGAGGACGGATCGCCGGTCGAGACCGAGGAGGACCTCGCGGTCCTCGCGACGGAGTTCGACCCCGGCGTCCCTGGCGAAGTCATCTTCACCTCCGCGGTCTCCGGGCTCGGCATCGATGCGCTGCGAGAGCGGCTGCTCTACGAGTTCTTCGGCACACTCGGGGACGACCTCGTGTTCGAGTTCGAGCCGGACGGCGCGGAGGCTCCGACGCCGGCCGCGCTCGGCATCCGTGAGGGCGACGTGGAACCCGCGGAGTCCCTCGCGGGCTAGCGGGGAACGGCTCATCCACCGTCCAGTCACTCGCCCCGCGATGCGGTTGTAAGCCGCCACGCCCTACGGTTTCCGGCGGAGGCTCGCATGGACACCGCGAAGGACTGGGGCAAGGCGTTCTACCGGAAGTTCAACCGGGACGACGCGATGGGATCGGCCGCCGAGATGGCGTTCCGGTTCATGTTCGCGCTCTTCCCGTTGCTCGTGTTCCTCGCCGCGCTGAGCGCCTACCTGGCCCGCTGGCTCGGCATCGAGAACCCGACCGAGGAGATCCTCCAGCAGGCGGGCGATCGGTTGCCCTCGGACGTGCAGGGGGTGCTCGAGCCACAGCTCCGCGAGATTTTCGGCAACCGGAACCCGGGACTGATCACGGTGACGGCGCTCACTGCGATCTGGGCCGCCTCCAGCGGCACGAAGACCGTCATGAAGACGCTCAACCAGGTCTACGAAGTCGACGAGACGCGTCCCTTCCTCCGCAAGCAGGCGGTGGGCGTCGGCCTGACGATCGTCGGCGGCCTCACGTTCCTTGCCGGTGCGATCGTGCTCGTGGTGGGGCAGGCGCTCGGTGAGCAGATCGCGGAGGCGGTCGGCCTCGAGAGCGCCTGGGCGATGGCCGTTACGTACGGCCGGATCCCCGTCGTGCTGGTGCTCATCGCGGTGGCCGTGGGACTGGTCTACTGGTCAGCGCCCAACGCCGGGCTCCCGTTCCGCCTCGTCAGCTGGGGGGCCGCGCTGTTCGTCGTGGCGTGGCTGGGTGCGACGATCGCGTTCGGGTACTACGTCGCGAACTTCGCGTCCTACAACGCCACCTACGGCAGCCTCGGCGCGGTGATCATCCTGATGACGTGGCTCTACCTCAGCTCACTGCTGCTCATCGTCGGCGCCGAGGTGAACTACCTCATGGAGCGGGGCGACACCCGGGGCGCCGAGGAGTCCGTGGAGGCGGCAAGCATCGCTGAACGGCAGGACCGCGCGCTGGAGTCCGTCGTGCGACCGCGCGGCGCCGCCGGCGACTAGCGCTCCCGCTCGCAGAGGATCGCGGTGTGCGCCGCGCCGACGTGCGTGAGGGCGACCGTGAGCACGCGCCCGGCACCGCCCGGCAGCGCGCGGTTCAGGCGCGCCTCCAGGTCGTTCGTCTCGATCGGCGAGGCGCGGCGCATGACCTCGACGCGCACCGCACCCGCAGACTCGCACGCATCCAGCAGGCGGCGCTCGGCGAAGGGGAACCACCCGAGCACCCGAAAGCGGCGGGCGAAGGGGCTGTCGCGAACCTCGTCGCCGGTGAGGTAGGCGACACCCTCCGTTAGCAGTCCGACGTCGAGCTCCGCCGCGAGCGCGCCGACGAGGCCGGCGCGACCGACCGCCGGATCGAGGTCGTAGAGGTAGCTTCCCGGCTCGCGCAGGACCGGGCCAGCGTCGGCTGCGCCGGCGACCGAAGCCCCCGCCGGCAGCACGGTGGCGCGACGCGGCGCGGTGACGGCGGCCCCGAGCCAGATCACCGCCTCCACGAGACGTCCGTCGAGGGAGACGAACTCCACTTCCGCGTCGGCGGGCACGAGCGCAAGGTCGATGCCGGGCGCGACCTTGATCCCCGCGCGGGGAACACGGCGTGCGAGACGGATCGCCTCGGAGAGGGGCGGACTCCAGCGCTCGGGGTCCGGGACGCGGCCGGAGCTGTCCCGGCGGGCGGGATCGAGCCAGGCGGCATCGATGCCCGCGAGGTCGACCTCCCGCACGTCCGCGACAACGACCTCTACAGGCAGGCCCCGTACCTCGGCATTCGCGGCCGTCATCGCGGCTCGGCCGGCGTCGAGGTCCACGGCCAGCACCGGGGCGTGCTCGGCGAACGCGAGCGCGTCCGCGCCACCGCCACAGCCGAGGTCGACGATGCGCTTCGCCCCAGCGAAGCGGTGCGCGGTGTGGCGCGCGACGAGGTCACTGGTGGCCTGCTCGGCGGCCTCGCGGTCGAGGAACAGCCGCCCGGCGTCAGGGAACTTCGAGGCGGCGGCGGCGCGGCCCTCCGCGAGGGAGACGGCCCAGCGCGCTTCGTCTGTCCGAAGAGCCCGGCGGAGACGGTCGATCACCTTGAGCAGCGCCATGCCCGACGCGAGCGCCTCGGAGGCATCGCGCGCGGCATCACCCCCCTCCGGGGTGCGGAGCCAGCGGATCGCGTCGGCGTCGAGGGACATCGGGCGGAGGTTAGCGCGGAGCGCGCAGCGCGAAGGCCTCCGGCGTCCGCAGCCAAGGGCGGTCGCGGTAGAGCTCGCCGAGCACGGTGCGGGTCTCCTCGATCACCTGGTCGCCGGCGGACATCGCGCGTCGTGCCGCGGCGTCGTCGCCGCCGACGGCGCGCACGAGGTCGTCGAGCCAGGTGGCGATGCGCCGGCCGAGGCGTGTCTCGGCCGCGACCGTGCGGAGGTGCTCGGCGGGCGGATACGAGCCGGCGTCGTCGAAGCACGCGATGCGGCACACGGCCGCGCTGGCCGCGCCGGCCGCTGGGAGCGACTGGGCCGGATGCGCCTCCAGCGTCCCGAGCGCCCGGACAGCGGCGACCAGGTCGAGGAAGAGCGTGCGTGTGATGCGCTCCGGGGCGTCGTCCGGCAGCAGGTTGGCGCGCAGCGCGTACTGCTCGCCGCGGCGGAGCCGGTCCGAGAGCACTTCGGCGTGCCGAGCCTGCCAGCGCGCCTCGATGGCCGCGGGCGTGGTCCCGGCGAGGAAGCGGTGGAGCGCCTCGTCCGTCATCACCGCCAGCGTCACCCGCAGCCCCTCGGCGCGTGGGTGCTCGACGACCGCACGGTCGGCCGCCAGGGCGGTGGCGTAGGGATCGGGGAGAGAGCGCGCGGAGGGGCCGTCGATGGTGAGCCAGAACGTCACCGCCGATGAGGCGGGGAAACGCGCCGGCGGCTCAACGAGGAGCATCGTGAGCCGGTCCGACACGCCACTCCAGGGCGTGCCGGCGAGCAGCGCGCGACCCCACTCGCGCGCCTGCTCCCGCAGGGCGTCGGCGGGGTCGCTGGTCATCGATACCTCGTCGGGGAGGGCGGGCCCCGGAGGGGCCCGTGCCGGCTAGGAGAGCTGGTTGTTCGCCTGGAGCGCGGCCTTGACCTCGTCCGGGTTGTTGAACGTCACGCCCTCGCGGAGCGAGTCGAACCCGTCGATCACGTCGTCGCTGATGTCGTTGGCGTAGCAGATGTCGAGGAAGTCAGACCGGGTCGGCTTCGCCTCCGGGGCGACCCGGAAGATGTGCTCGACGACCTCGGCGTACTGTTCCCACTTGGCCGGCATCAGGGCTCCAATCGTCAGCGCGGGTGTCCCGCGAAAGCTGCGTTCCCGTCCGCCGGAGGTGGGCGGCGCGGCGCTCAACGTAGCAGCGGGGCGTGTTGGCGGCTACCGCCGCGACAGGGCGGGAGGACGGCCCTCAGCGCCCCGGGAGGTGGTCGACGACCGTCTGCTCCACCTGAGTGAGGCGCTCGGTGACCTCGAGGTCGGCGTCCTCCAGCGTCCGGCGGATGGCGCCCGTGAGGAGCGCGGCGCCACCGGCGGAGAGGAACCATTCGAGCCCCTGGAGGACGGCGAGGGAGCGCACGCGCCGTTCCCCGTGATGGCGCGCGAACGCGATGGCACAGCCGGCGAGGCCGGCGAGGACCGCGAACCGCAGGGAGGGTTTCGGGAACACGCGCGTCTCCGTCCTCGATACAGCCTACGGCAGTCCGGCCGGGCGAGCAGCCGCTACACTCGCCGCGCATGACGGACTTCCTCGCCGGCTGGCGCTTCGCACTTCGCAGGCTGCGGGCCGGGTGGCGGTTCATGCTCGTCGCCGCCGTCGGGGTGCTCGTCGCCGCGACACTCCTCGCGATCACCCCCATCTACGCCTCGGCGATGTCGGACCTCGGCCTGGCGTTCCGCCTCGGGCGGGAGCTGCCGGGGGTCGATGAGCGACTGACGTACCTGTCTGCGGAGGGCAACCGCTTCGGTGATCCGGAGCGCGGGCGGGCACTCGCGGCGATGGACGCGATCACACGGGAACGCATCGGCTGGCTCGGCGAGGCGACCCTCACCGAGGATCGCTCGCAGCGCTTCGACGTCTCGTTCTCGGGCCACGAGGCGCCCGCGGAGCCCGTGGAGGTGCCGGAGGGCACCGCGGCCCCGGTTCGCCAGCGATGGGGCGGCTTCCTCTTCCAGCTCGGCGACTTCGAGGATCACGTCGAGGTCGTCGAAGGGCGGATGCCGGACGGCGTGGAAACGCCCGAGGTCGTCCTGCCGTGGGGCTACCAGCGGCACGCCGCCGTGGGCGATGTGCTCCACCTCCAGGGCGGCGGCTTCGACGACTGCCCGAACCTGCCACCCTCCGACGACCCGCAGACCGCCGCCGAGGAGATCCAGTGCCGGCCGACGGCGTTCGCGTCGTACGGCGTCGAGGTGACCGTGGTCGGTTTCGTGCGCCCGGACGACCTTGACGATGCCCGCTGGTCACTCTTCCTGGGCGAATGGGTGGCGCCGGACGTGCCGCTGCTGCCGCGGCTCGCCGAGGCGCTCTCAGCCGATCCTCGGCGCGCGCAGGTGGCTCAAGGCATCGGCCAGATGCCGCTGCTGACCACGCGCGAGCAGTGGGACGGGGTGTTCCGCGACCTGATCCCGGAGGCGTCCCACCTCCACCGCGCCGGCGTCGTCGTCGAGACGTCGCGGATCGGCCTCGGCGAGGTAGACCCGGCGATCGGCGACCTCTCGGTGTGGCGACAGGAGGTGCAGACGCGCCTGGGCCTGGACGGCTTCGGGAGCGTCGACATCCTGGAGACGCTGCAGCGGTACCGGACGTCGCAGTCGTTCACGTCCGTGCCGCTGCTGATCATGCTGCTCCAGGTCGTCGGCATCGTCGTCTACTACGTCGTGATGGTGATGGCGATGCTGCTGGAGCGGCAGCAGGAGGAGATCGGCGTCTACCGCAGCCGGGGAGCGACCACGGGCCAGCTCGTGGGGCTCTCGTTCGTCGAGGGTGTCGTGCTGGCGGTCCCGGCGCTCCTCGTGGCGCCGTGGCTGGCCGCGCAGGTCGTCGCGTGGCTGGGGCGCACGCCGACGTTCGACGCCGTCACCGGCGGCCAGCCGTTGCCCTCAGCGATCAGTCCGGAGGCGTATCTGCTCGCGGTCGCGGGCGGCGCGCTCTCGCTCTTCGCGATCCTCCTGCCGGCGTTCCTCGTGGTGCGCCGCGGGATCGTGGACGTCAAGCGCGAGGAGGCCCGGCCGGCGCAGCGGAACTTCCTCCAGCGCTACTTCCTGGACTTCGGCGTGGTGGCGCTCGCGGCGCTGCTGCTCTGGCAGCTCGACCAGCGGGGGTCAGTCTTCGACCCGTCTTCCGTCGGCGGGTGGTCGAGCGACCCGTTGCTGCTCGCGGCGCCGCTGGCGATCACCACCGCGGTCTCGTTGATGATGCTCCGCTTCTACCCGCCGCTGATCCGCCTCGCCGCGCGCGTGCTGCTGCTGTTCCGCGGGACCGCCGCGGCGATCGGACTGCGCCGAGCGGGGCGCGCGCCCGCCTCGTACGCGCGCGTCACGCTGCTCGTGGTCCTCGCGATCGCCGTGGGGACGTTCGCCGCCTCCTACGGGCCGACGGTCGACCGGTCCTACGAGGAGCGCGCCCGCTACACCGCGGGCGTCGACCTCCGCGGGCGGCTGGCCGACCAGACCGACGAGCACCTCGCCGCGAAGCTGGAGGCGCTCCGAAGCGAGGAGGGCGTGGAGCAGGTGCTGGCGGTGCACCGAAGCTCGGTCGCGGCCTCCGGGGCGGTGTCCGTGCGTCTGCTGGCGCTCGACCCCGTCGCCACGCAAGACGCCCTCTGGTGGCGCGGCGACTTCGCGCCGAGCTCCCTCGACGCGCTCATGCGCGAGCTGCAAAGCATCGTGCCGCCGGGCGGCGGGTACGTGCTGCCGCCAGACGCGGAGACGCTGCAGATCTGGGTGAACACGCCGGCGCCGGGTCGGTTCGTGCCTCGCGCGCGGTTCCGGCTGGAGGACGGGAGCTACGTCCAGGGGTTCATCGAGTCGGGGACGGCACAGCCGGGTGAGTGGGCCCCGTGGACCGTCGAGGTGCCCGACCGTGAGGGCGAGATCGTATTTGCCGGGATGCTGGTGGGCGACCGCCAGGACGGCACGCTCCGGCTGGATGGGTCGCTGCTCATCGACGACCTCGGGGTGATCACGACGGACGGGCGGGAGGTCCTGCTCGACGACTTCGAGGGCGTCCAGCGCTGGATCATGCTCGGCGCCCCGGACTCGCAGGAGCAGTTCGCGGTCGACAACACGGAGTCGCTGTCCGGCGTCCAGGCGCTGCGCTGGACCTGGCAGCCGCTCATCGGGCCGCGGACGCGCCTGCTCGCCCCGTACGACCCGACGCTCCCGCTGGCGGCGGTGATGGATCAGGCGGGGGCGGCGGCGTTCCGGGCGGGGATCGGGACGGTGACGCTCGCGAACTTCGATGGCATCGCCGTGCCGATCCAGGTGCGCGACATCGTCGACTACTTCCCGACACTCGACCCGGGCGTGGGGAACGTGATCGTCAACTACGGGCAGCTCGAGGAGATCGCGGGGCTGCTGGACTTCCCCGACTACGCCTACCCCACCGAGCTGTGGGTCGACTTTGCCGAGGGGACCAGCGCGGACGCCCAGGTCGCCCTCGCGGAGGCGCTGGAAGGTGGCCGCGAGCCCCGGATCGCCCCTGACTGGATCGCGCAGGAGGAAGCCGTGCGCACGGCCCAGTCGGACCCGACGCTCCAGGCAGCCGGTTCCGGGATCCTCGCCGTCGCGTTCGTCGCGGTGATCGGGCTCTGCACCGTCGGGTTCATCGCCACGATGGTGCTCGGCGCGCGGGGACGGGCGACCGAGTTCGCCGTGCTGCGGGCCGTCGGCGTCGCGCGGCCGGAGATCCTCCGCGCGCTGATCCTCGAGTGGGGCGTAGTGCTCATCCTCGGCGTGTCCGTCGGGGGGTTCGTCGGCCGCGAGGTGGCGCGGATCATGATGCGCTTCCTGAACGTCACGGAGACCGGATCGAAGGTGCTGCCACCGTTCGTCCTCGAGACCTCGTGGACCACGCTCGGCCTCGGGCTCGGGATCCTCGTGGGCGCCGTGATGGCGAGCCTGCTGGCGGCGTGGCTGTTCTCAATGCGCCGCTCGCCGACGATCGAGCTGCGGGTCACGCAGTAGTGGAGGAGCTAGCGGGAGTCGCCCTCGCGGAGGTCGACGGGCACGCGGAGCACCGCCTCGATCGCGCCGTCCTCGCCCAGGCGCACCACGACGACGTCGCCGGGCGCCAGCGGGGCGCCCGCCGGCACGATCTCGAACAGGCGAGCCGGTTCCAGCGTCCGCACCTGCATCCGTGCGCTGCCAGTCCGCACCGCGAAGACGCCATCTTCGAGGTCTTCGGTCAGCCCGGATCGCGTCACGCGGCCTCCGAGCGCACCGTCCTCGAAGCCGGTGAAGCCGGCGGGGGAACGGAGGGCGACGTCCCGCGGCTGGGCGGCGGCGGGACGGTCCAGTGTGAGCGTGCGGGTCCCCGGCTCGCTCGCGCGCTCGCCGAGCCGCAGGCCGAGCAGGAACCCGGCGGCGGCGACGCCGAGGATCGCCACGAGCAAGACGCCGGAGCGCGCGCGCGAGGACATCAGGGCGCCGCCTCGAAGGCGACGATGCCGGTGAGCACCTGCCCGAACGCCGTCTCGTCGACGCCGACGTTCACGCTGGTGCCGTCGGTCGGCGGGGCGGCGAGGCGACGGAGCTCCTCCACCGGCGCGCCAGCGGGCAGCCTCAGCTCGCGCGAGCCGCCGGCGCCCGTGCTCAGGCGGAGCGTGTCGCCATCGACGGCGGCGACGGAGCCGATGACGTAGGTCGGCTGCGGGACGGGCGTGCCTTCGAACTCGACCAGCAGGGTGTCCCGGGCCGGCTCGTGCGAATAGACATAACCGATGAGGGCGGCGGTGACAAACAGCGCGGCGATCAGCGCGGCCGGGAGGAGGTACGCGCCGGCCCGCTGGATCATGCCGCGACGCTAGTCGCCGAGGAGGGTGTCGTAGCCGAGGGCGCGGATCTCCTCGACGTACTCGGAGCGCCAGCCGGGGGCGGGGACGCGGCGCTTTCGGTCGCGGAACTCCCGGTGGTAGCGCAGGTACTCCTCCTCGAGGCGCTGTCGCCAGGCGGTCTCCTCGCGGAAGACATCCGGGTCGACCTCCTCGAGGTTGAGGTCGATCTCCTCGGGGGTGAGCTCGTAGTCGTCGCGCCAGTACTCCGCGAGGTAGTCGAGCGACTCCTCGAGGTCCCGGCGGCAGTCGAGCATGTAGGACTCGAGGGCGGTGATCGCATCGACCTCGGAGCCATGGAGGCCCTCGGAGCGGGCGCACGCCTCGCAGAGCGAGATCAGCTTGCGGGCATCGCACTCGTCCCCGCGGGGGCAGTTGCGGTGGCGCGGGGCGTACTCATTCAGCGTGGGCTTGCGGGAGTAGCCGATCACGAGGCTCTCGTAGTCGTGACCACAACGGGGGCACGAGAGCACGTCCCCGAAGATCTTGTTGATGGTCTCTTCCCAGTCGATCTGCACTTCTCCGAGACCTCCCTCGCGACAGGATCGATCCTAGTGCGGGCGGTATCCCTGTCAAACGAGAGGTCATGCGAGGGACAACTACCGCAAGCCGCGAAGGGCTACTGCTGGTTCACCGTTCCGCGAACGTCCGCGCGTACCCGCCGGCCTGGCCGGGCATCTCCTCCACGTCCACCTCGATGCGGCGGATGTTGCCGTGCGCACCGGCGCGTAGACGTTCGACGACGCGTTCCGCGATGTACTCCGCAAGCAGCTCCGCGGTGGTGTTCTCGATCGGCAGCGGGAGTACGTCGCTCTTCGGGAAGGCGTACTCGCGCTCG
This sequence comes from Dehalococcoidia bacterium, assembly GCA_050250415.1. Classification (GTDB taxonomy): domain Bacteria; phylum Chloroflexota; class Dehalococcoidia; order UBA2979; family UBA2979; genus W-Chloroflexi-9. The sequence goes on from JBFWOO010000010.1 coordinate 51,257, forward strand.
CCGAAGCGGATCAGCCACGAGCTCTCGCGCTCCTCGACCTGGAGGAGCTTCGAGTCCCGTTGCAGCAGGAAGCGGTGATCCAGCTCGTCGCAGACCGCGCGGGTGTAGCCCTTGAGCGCGGAGAAGTCGATCACCCAGCGGTCGTCGGTCAGATCGCCCTCGACGCGGCAGCGCACGAGGTAGTTGTGGCCGTGGAGGGGCTCCAGCTCCGTACCGAGGGTCGCCATGTGCGCCGCGGCGAACTTCAGGCGCACGCGTTCGACGGTGACGTGACGCTCGACGCTCATGGCGTTCCTCCAGATCGCACGCCCCCTCGGGAGGCGTCCCGCAGACGACGAGGGGCAGACGACGAGGGCGGCCACACGGGCCGCCCTCGCGGTGTTCGAACCGGGGCAACGGTCCCTAGTTGATGACCATCGCCTGGAGCAGCTTCTCGACGGATGCCTGCTCGATGTTCGCCTTGGCCTTCGCCTCGGCGAGCCGCTGGTGGGCGGGGACGCTCTCGCCGGTCCGGCGGTAGATGAGGCCGATCGGGATGCGTCGACCACGGACGAGGTCCGCCGCGGCGGCGATGTCCTCGACGTCGTGGCTGTCCTCGATCGGGAAGGCGAGGGGCTCGATGCCCTTCTTCTCGTCACCCTTGAGGAGCGAGTAGGTGTCGTTGTACGTCGTGCACGGCGACTGCACGTGGACGATCGAGAAGCCCGGGTAGTCCATCGCCGTGCGGATGTCGGAGGCGAGCTCCTTCACACGCGAGGACATCTGCGAGGCGATGTAGGGCACACCGGCGCCGAGGTAGAAGAGGAACGGGTTCATCTTCTCGTCGAGCTTGCCCCAGCGCGTCGTCGAGGTGACGACGTTGAGCTCGGTGGTGGGCGAGGCCTGGCCCTTGGTGAGGCCGTAGATGCCGTTGTCCATGATCACCGCGGTGATGTCCAGGTTGCGGCGGGCCTGCGGGGCGATGTGCTCGTTGCCGATCGAGAGGAAGTCACCGTCGCCGGCCACGACCACGACGTTGAGGTCGGGGCGGGCGGACTTGATGCCGTAGGCGATCGGGAGGGCGCGGCCGTGGATGCCGTGGATGGCGAAAGGCTGCGGGCCTTCCATCATGTGCACCATGTTGCCGGAGCATCCGATGCCGGCGACCACGACGGTGTTCTCGATCGACTGGTTCTTCTCGGCCATGCGGCCGGCGAGCGCCTGTTCCAGGGCGACCTTCACACCGAAGTCGCCACAGCCCGGGCACCACTTGAAGTCGTAGAGCGGATTTCGCTTAGCCATGTCTAGATCCTAGGCCCTTCTACGCCCCGAGCCGGCGCTTAATCTCGGCCTTGAGGTCTGACACCTTGAAGGGCAGACCGGTGTACTGGGTGATCGCTTCGGCGTTGAAGCCGCGGGAGCGGAGGTGCGTGGCGAACTGACCCATGTAGTTCAGCTCCGGCACCAGGATGCGCTTGCCCTTGAGCTCCTCGATGAGCTTCGCGGGCAGCGGGTTCAGGAACATCGTGTAGTACCAGCCGACGTTGACGCCCTCGGCCTGCAGCTCACGCCAGGCCGCGAGCGCGGAACCCTTCGAACCGCCCCACGTCATGATGACGGTGTCGGCGTCCGTGTTCTCGGCCTCGTACGTGCCGTCGTTCAGCAGCTCCAGCTTCTTGAAGCGGCGCTGCGTCATGGTCACGTGGATGTCCGGCAGGTGGGTGGTGTCACCCTGCTCGTCGTGCTCGGAGGCGTTGGCGACGTAGGCGCCCGGTCCGCCCGGCACCGGGAACGGGCTCAGCCCGTCGCCGGCGTAGCGGCGGTTGCCCTGCTCGCCCGTCGAGACGACGCGACGCTCGTCCACGACATTCGAGAGGTCCGGCATCGGGATGTCCTGGGCGCGCTCGGCGATCGAGGCTTCCGACAGGAAGATGACCGGGCCCTGGTAGCGCTCGGCCCAGTTCAGGGCGTGCATGGCGCCCCAGAACGCCTCCTCGGTGGAGCCGCAGGCGATGACCGGGACGCTCATGTCGCCGTGGCCGGGGTTGATCGCCATGGTGAGGTCGGACTGCTCGGTCTTCGTGGGAAGGCCGGTGGCGGGGCCGCCGCGCTGCACGTCCACGATGACCAGCGGGATCTCCGCCATCCAGGCGAGGCCGATGCCTTCGCCCATCAGGGAGACGCCCGGGCCGGCGGTGGAGGTCATGACCTTCTTGCCGGCGAAGCCGGTGCCGACGAGCGCGTTGATCGCCTCGATCTCGGAGGACGCCTGCCCGACGAACTTGTCCTTCCCGACGAGGTTGGACTCCATGTAGACGAGCATCGTCGTGGCCGGGGAGATCGGGTAGCCGATGAAGGAGTCGACGCCACCGGACATGGCGCCCAGGGCGGCGGCCTCGTAGCCGCGGATCAGGACGCGCGGCTCGGGGTGCACGGGCGGCGCCTCGAGGTCCTCAAGCGAGAGGCCGGCCTGCTCGGCGACCTCGACGCCCATGCGGAGCGCGTTGATGTTGCCCTCGACGATCGCCTCGTCACCGGGGCGGCCGCGAGACCAGCGCTTCCGGATGAAGGACTCGAGCGCCTCGATGGAGACGCCGGCCATCTTGGCGACGGCGCCGATGAGGATGATGGTGGAGGCGAGGGGGTTGCCGGCCTCGCGGGCCATGCGGTCCGCGGGAATCCCGAGGGCGCGGGCGTTGTCCGTGACCTCGAACTCCTCGGAGTTGTAGACCACGAGGCCACCTTCGCGGAGGTCCTCCAGGTTGTGGTCGTAGGCGTACTGGTTCTGAGCGACCAGGACGTCCAGGTAGTCACCCGGCGTCAGGATCGGCTCGGACGAGATCCGAGCCTGTCCCCAGGCGGGGCCGCCCTTGATCTGGGACGGGAAGGTCGAGAACGTCAGGACGTGATAGCCGCCTGAGGCTGCCGCGGATGCCATGAGTTCGGCGCCGCCGACGACACCCTGTCCGCCTTCGCCGGCGAAGCGGACCACCAGATTCTTGCTCATTCGAAGCCTGTTCCCCTGCCCGCCGCGAGCGCGGACGAAGCATCCACCCGTTGGGCACGGTTACAGGGAGCGGCGAGGTCCGATCCCTGGACCGAGGTACCGCTGGGCGCCTCCAATTCCCCGTGGAGGCATGCGTGATGACCACCCGCACGCAACGCTGTTGTCAGCGCGAACGCACCTGCCCGCATTATCGGCACCGCGCGGCGGTAGACACAAACACTGGCGTCATCACCGCCGGGCTGTCGCGATGATAGCCACCCCGAGCGGCCAGTGGGGACGCCCCGGGCGGGGGTTTCGCCCAGCCTGTAAGTCCGGCGCCCCGTAACATCTGTGGCTCTTCAGCCCTCGTGTCGCGCCGTGGAGGAGAGCCCACATGGTCAAGGCCTATGTCCTGATCGTCACCGAGCCCGGGGCCACCCGGCGCCTGGTGGAGACCATCCGCGAACTCAACCTCGTCCACGAGGTGCACGAGGTGATGGGCCCCTACGACATCGTGGCGGAGATCCAGGCGGAGAGCCTCCAGGAGATCCCGGGGATCCTCCAGGAGCAGATCCGCAGCCTGCCCGGGATCCACTCGACGACGTCACTGGTCGCGTTCCCCAGCTGACGCGCCGCCCCGCGGTCGCTCAGGCGCCTGACGCGGCCGCCTCGGGCTCCTCGGCGGCTCCGAGGTCGACGTGTCGCAGCCGGGGTGCCGTCGCGTAGACGAAGACGGCGAAGGCGCTGACGGCGAGCCCGCCGAGCGCGACTGACAGCGGCGCGCCCACGACCTCCGCCACGGCGCCGGCCGGGAGCGCGCCGATCGACGCGAGGAACCAGGTCATCGACCACACGCCCATCACGCGTCCACGGAGCTCGTCCGGGACGAGCACCTGCAGCGTGGTCATGCCGATGTTCAGGTAGACCGCGGACGTGAAGCCCGCGAAGAAGAGCAGCGTCATCGACAGCGGCATGGAGCGGCTGGCGGCGAAGCCCGCGATCAGCACGCCGAACAGGGCCGCGAAGACGACCATCGCGGTGCCGGCGTGGCGCCCGGCGCCGAGCTTGATGATCGCCAGCGTGCCGAGGACGGAGCCGACGCCCGTGGCGGCCTCCAGCATGCCGAAGCCGAAGCCGCCCACCTCCAGGATGTCGTTCGCGAAGATCGGCAGTAGGAACTGGTAGGACATCCCGAAGACGGACGTGAAGAACGAGAGCCCCACCGTGGCGAGGAAGATCGGCGTCCGCATGATGTAGCGCATGCCCGTCCACATGTCGTCGCCGTGGGCGGACGCCACGCCGGAGGCGACGCGGGCGCGCGGTGAGACAGACGCGAAGAGGACCGTCGCCGCACCAATGGCGATCGCGGTCACCAGGAATGCCCAGCCGGTCCCGATCACCGCGAGGAGCACGCCGGCCGCGGCCGGGCCGACGATCCGCATCGCCGACCAGACCATCGAGTTGAGCGCGACCGCGCTCGGCATCACGCGCATCTCGATGAGCCGCGGCATCACCGACTGCATCGCCGGGTTCCCCAGGGCAGCGAACACGCCGGAGGCGATCGACCAGGCGATCACCACCCAGATGTTCGCGAGGTCCAGCAGAATGAGGATCGGCAGAGCGAGCGAGACGGCCGCATAGGCCGCCTGCGAGACCACCAGCACCTTCTGATCGTTGAACCGGTCCGCGATCACCCCGGCCGGGACGCTGAGGATGATCGTCGGGAGGGCCGCGGCGACGGAGACGATCCCGAGCCAGATCGGGGAGCGGTCCAGCTCGACGGAGACGAGCCACGGCACGGCGATGATCCGGAACTGGAGACCCAGCACCCGGAAGATCTGAGCGATCCAGTAGCGCCGGAACTGCGGGTAGGACAGCGCACCCCATCGCGCGGGGCGCTCCTCCCCAGGTGCCGGGCGGGCGGAGGCAGTCATCGAAGCGCCGACCGAGCTCGATCGCTCGCTAGCGGTGCGCGTCCAGGAAAGCCGTGGCGACGCTGAGCCACTCGTGTTCCATGTCCCAGTAGGTGTTGTGGCCGGCCTTCTCCAGCGTGACCGATCGCGCGCCCGGAATCGCCATGTCCATGTCCTGGAGCGTCTGTGCACTGAGGACGGTGGAGCGGCCACCGCGGATGAACAGGATCGGTCGGGTGATCGTCTTCGCCTCGTCCCACAGGTCCCGCGGCGCCCACTTCATCGGCGCGTTCGGGTCGTGCTTCGGCTCGTACCCGCCGTCGACCTCCCTGAGGAGCTCCTCGACGGCCAGGGCGTGCGCCCAGTCCGGGGTGAGCGGGTTGCTCTCGCGGCGGGGCGCCAGCCACTCGCCGGTGGAGGCGAAGCGCCGGTGCTTCCCGTCCGGGTAGGTCTGGGAGTAGTCGGTGTTGCCAAGCTCAAGGGCCGGTGGGATGTCGTTCGCAATCGCCGCGACGATCCGCTCAGGGTGCCGCGCGGTGTAGGCAATGGCGTGGTGGCCTCCCATGGACTGGCCCACGAGCACGAACCGGTCGAGGGCGAGGCCATCGACAAACTGCTCGAGGTCGGAGAGGTAGCTGTCCGTGTCGTAGCGGTCCGCGGGCCCCCACTGGGAGCCGCCGTGGCCGCGCTGGTCGAGCGCGATCACCCGGAAGGCCGAGGCGAAGTGCTCGGCGACGCGGCGAAGCGTGCCCCAGGCCGAGGTCAGGCCGTGGAGGATGACCATCGCCGGGGCGCCCGCGAAGGGGGCACCGTAATCGACATAATGCAGTGACAGTCCATTGATGGTGACCGTCTCGTGCTTCGGCTCGACTCGCGTCGTCATGTCAGGCCTCCTGCTCGCGGCGACCCCGGTGGGGGGCTCTCGTCCGCGGCGTCCGGAAGATAGCGCACCGCGTCCGCTCAGGCGCGAGGCCTCGCCAGGTTCCGCCCAGTATCCTCGTGACGCACGACGCGCGGCAGGCAGCATCGCCCAACCACCGGGGGCGATCGGCAGGAGGACGGCAATGGCGATCACGCTCGAGGCGGGGGAGAAGGCGCCGGCCTTCACGCTCAAGGACCAGGACGGGAAGGCGCACAGCCTGAAGGACTATGCCGGCAAGACCGTCGTCCTCTACTTCTACCCGAAGGACGACACCCCGGGGTGCACGAAGGAGGCGTGCTCGTTCCGCGACAACTTCTCCGCGATCGAGGCGGCCGGCGCGGTCGTCCTCGGCGTGTCGGCGGACGACGCCAGCTCGCACCAGAAGTTCCGCGCGAAGTACGAGCTGCCGTTCCCGCTCCTGGTGGATGAGGGAGCGAAGGTGGCGAGCGCCTACGGCGCCTGGGGCGAGAAGGTGCTGTACGGCAAGACGGTCATCGGGATGACCCGATCGACGTTCGTCATCGGGCCGGATGGGAAGCTCGTCAGGGTCTGGAAGCGGGTCCAGGCGGAGGGCCACGGCGCCCAGGTGCTCAAGGCGTTCGCCTAGACCAACATGTGTCTGTTAGCCAAGAGTCGACAGGCGGCCTCGCTCCGAGTACGGGACATAAACGACAACACCTACGTGTGAATACGTGAACGTTAGGGAGGCGGATCGAAGATCCGCCTCCCCTGTTATGCGGCGATGCGATCCACGTCCGACGCGACAACCCGGCCGTCGCAGGAGGGGCAGCGGAGGCCGCGGCCCGTCTTCAGCGGCTGGATGACCGCCTGTCCGCCCTCCGGCTTGAGGAAGTGAATGTCGTCACGGCCGTGCCGCTCGGGGTGGGACTCGAACTCACCCAGGTAGCGGCCGCAGGAGAAGCAGCGCAGCTCGCCTCGGTAGGTCAGAGCGGTGGTCATTCGGATACTCCTTCATACCCCATCGGGGTATGTGCACTATACCCATAGGGGGTACATCGCGCAAGACCGGTCAGCGAGCCGCCACGAGAGCCGGGCGCACGGGGGAGGCGGAACGCGGGCACGGCCACGCGGACGTCCTCGCAGCGCCGGGGACAGCAGCGCTCAGACGTGGTCCGCGTGAACCGAGGTTCGGGGGCGAGACGGCGCCGCAGCGTGTGGTCCGGCCGGGTGCGAGTCCCGCGGTGAGGCCAGGTCACGGTCAGCGTCGGCGCAGGCTCCGATCGCGCCCTCGGGGACGGACCCGCAGAGCCGATGGGGGATGCCGGCGGGCATGCCTGCTACTTTAGCCACTACTTCGCACTATCTCCGTTATGTGCGGCTAGGGAGTAGAACGCTGTCAGGTCTCCGCCCGGCGGGGAAGATGTAGACTTGAATCCTCCACCCACGCCATGCGGTCCGCCGCCCGAAGGTGACGTCCTGTGAGCTCAACCGCACGCAACGCCGTGATCGGTCTGGCGTCCGCGCTCATTGCCGTGCTGCTCGTCGCGAGCGGGTTCCTCGTCCGCGTCGTCACGGAACCGGACGCCGAGGCCGCCGGCTCGGACAGCGCCGCGTCGTCGTCGGGCCTGCTCGAGGAAACGACGCGCGAGAACGCCGGCACCTTCGACGGCGATCTCCTGAGCGAGATCGCGAGGGTCCTCAACCAGGACTTCGTCGACGAGTCGCGCGTGGACCCGGAGCTGCTCCGGGACGGCGCCATCCAGGGGATGTTCGATGCGCTGAACGACCCCCACTCCACCTACATCGATCCGGACACCTACTCCCTCTCCCGGGACGACTTCGAGGGCGCGTTCCAGGGGATCGGCGCGACCGTATCGAAGCAAGACAATTATGTCGTGATCGTTCAGCCGATCCCCGACACCCCGGCGGCCGAGGCCGGCCTCCGGGCCGGCGACATCATCCTCGCGGTGAACGGTGAGGACGCCGAGAACTGGAGCGTGGAGGAAGCCGTCCTCCAGATCCGCGGCCCGCGCGGCACGTCCGTGGAGATCACGGTCCGCCACAGCGACGGCACGGAGGAGACCCTCACGATCGTCCGAGACGAGATCCCCGTCGCGTCCGTCACGACCACTCCGCCCACGGGCTCGCTCGTGGACGAGGACGGCGACGAAGTCACCGAGTTCGCCTACATGCGCATCCTGCAGTTCTCCCGGAACACGCCGCAGGAGCTGCGCGACGCGATCTCGGCCGCCGAGTCGGCAGGCGCCCAGGGGCTCATCATCGATGTCAGGAGCAACCCCGGCGGCCTGCTCGCGGAGACCGTCGAGATCGCCGACATGTTCCTGGACGAGGGCGTGATCGTGAAGCAGGTCGACCGCCGGGGGAACGAACGGACGGCCTCCGCCACCGGCGGCACCTTCACGGACCTCCCCGTGGTGATCATCCAGGACGAGTTCTCGGCCTCCGGCTCGGAGCTGTTCGCCGCCGCCCTGCAGGAGCATGGCCGCGCGGTGGTCATCGGCGCGCCGTCCTTCGGCAAGGGCACGGTGAACCACGCGGTGGAGCTCTCAAACGGCGGTGCGGTGTACGTCTCCATCGCCCGCTGGCTCACGCCGGACGGCAACCAGATCGAGGGCCGCGGCATCACGCCTGACATTCCGATCACCCTCACGCTCGAGGACATCGAGGCGCAGCGCGACGTTGCGATCTTCCGGGCGCTTAACGTCCTGCGGGGCGAGCCGATCCCGGAGCCGCCCGCCGTGGACGAGACGCCGACGGAGACGCCCACCGCGACGGCCACGTCCGCGCCGTAGCGCCGCCCCGCTCAGCCGCTGGAGCCCCCTATCCTTGATCGTCCCCGCTCCGGCGGGGACGCATCGTTATGTCGTGCTCAGGAGCAGCGCAGCGGCCGTGGCGAAGAAGTCGAAGTCGAACCAGAAGTCGGACCAGGACCAGAGCGCCACGCTCGCGGTCAACCGACGCGCGCGCTTCGACTACGAGATCCTCGAATCCGTCGAGGCCGGCCTGGTGCTGACCGGGACCGAGATCAAGGCGCTGCGCGAAGGCACCGGATCGATCGCGGAGGCGTACGCGCGCATCCGCGACGGCGAGATGTGGCTCTTCAACATGCACATCCCGCCCTACCGCCCCGCCCGTGAGAACCACGAACCGCGTCGACCTCGGAAGCTGCTCATGCACCGCCGGCAGATCGCGGAGTGGGAGCGCCTCCTCGAGACGCAGCCGCGCACGACGATCGTGCCGATGCGCCTGTACCTCACGCGCGGCAAGGCGAAGGTGCAGATCGGCCTGGCAAGGGGCAAGCGCTCCTACGACAAGCGCGAGTCGATCGCGAAGCGCGACGCGGAGCGGACGATGCAGCGCGCGCTCCGCCACGCGCAGCGCTGAGGCCCCTGCCCTACCTGGCATCGGACAGCGTCTCGGACGGCCGTTCCGAGCGCCCTCGACCGCTTGATTTATGTTCGGAACACGCTATCCTGAGGAAGCACCGTATGGGGACGACAGGATTCGACAGGTACGTTCTGGTACGGATTGCGGGTTGAGGCGCCGCCACCCTCATTAATCAGGCGGCAAACGGATAACTGGCAACCGTCAATTTGCCCTCGCTGCGTAACTAACGTAGCGACGTGGCCGTAGGCCCCACCTCGACGGGTTTGCGGCCGCGACGTTAAGTCGAGGTGCCGTGCGGACCTGCGTCTCAGGGTCGCCGCACGAAAGACCACCTGAGACTGGCCGGGTCAGCCCTCAACCGCCACCGGATGGGCGCCGGCGAGAACAGTCCGTTGTGGCTACACCCGTAGACGTTCGTGCTCGTCGTGCTCTGGACGGGGAGTTCAATTCTCCCCCGTCTCCACCA
>JBFWOO010000011.1:0-54151 GCA_050250415.1 Dehalococcoidia bacterium
GGGGTCCCCCCGCCCCGCGTCATCCTCGATGTCGAACCCGAACCACCGAGGAGCCCCGCCCCGGAAGCCCCCACCCCCGCGCCTATACTGGACTCACACCAACCGCCCGGAGCCCACGCGAGTGCAGATCACCGTCCGACTCTTCGCCGTCCTCCGTGACGCCGCCGGCGCCGACTGCCTCACCGAGCGCTTCGAGGGCGACACGATCACCGTCGCCCAGCTCCGCGACCGCCTCGCCGGGCGCGCCGGCCTCGGCCCACACATGCCCCGCGTCGCCCTCGCCCTCAACGAGGAGTACGTCACCGACGGCACCACCCCGCTCCGCGACGGCGACACCATCGCCCTCATCCCCCCCATCTCCGGCGGCGCCGACCGGAACGCCGACATCGATCCCGCCGAGGGCGTCACGCCGCGCTTCCTCGTCACCTCGGGCGTCCTCGATCCGCGCGCCCTCCGCGACGCCGTCATGACGCGCGCCAGCGGCGCCTGCGTCGTCTTCGAAGGCGTCGTCCGCGATCATCACGAAGGGCGCGCCGTCGAACGGCTCGAGTACGAGGCCTATGAGCCCATGGCGCTCCGCCAGCTCGAGGCCGTCGCCGCCGAGGTCGCCGACGAGTACCGCGACCGCGAGGTCCACCACATCGCGATCCACCACCGCGTCGGCCCGCTCTCCGTCGGCGAGACCTCGCTCCTCGTCGCCGTCAGCGCCGCCCACCGACGCGACGCATTCGAGGCCGCCCTGCGCGCCGTCGACCGCGTCAAGGAGACCGTCCCCGTGTGGAAGAAGGAATGGGGGCCGGACGGCTCCCACTGGCAGGAGGGGGTCGTCCCCTCGCCCCGCCGGTGACCACGGACGCCCCCCGCGGAGACACCGCACCCGGCGGGCAGCCGCTACCCGGGGAGCCGTCGCGCTACTGCCCCGCCTGCGGCTCCGCCCGCACCGAGCCACGGCTCGTGCACCATCGACGCTGCCTCGACTGTCGCGTGACGGACTGGAACAATCCGCTCCCCGTCGCCGGTACGTTCGTCCTCCGCGACGGCCACGTCCTCCTCGTCCGCCGGAGCCCCACCGCCGAGCGCGGCGCCGGGGGCTGGGTCTTTCCCGGCGGCTTCGTCGAGCTCGGCGAGACGCCCTGGCGCGCCGCCGTGCGCGAGACCCAGGAGGAAGCTCGCGTCACTCCGAGGATCCTGCGCGCCCTGCCCCCGCGCACCCTCCTCGACCCGCACCACGTCGTCATGCCTTTCGTCGCCGCGCTCGACGACGCACAGGAGCCCGCTCCCGGCCCCGAGATGTCCGAAGTCCGCTGGTTCCCCCTCGACGCGATCCCCTGGGACGAGATCGCCTTCCCCAGCACCGCCGACGCGCTTCGCGGCCTCGTCCGGGGCGGCCCCCCGCCTCCCAGCGAGGGCGTCGAGGTCATCGAGGAGGTCCGCACGCCCAACCGCCCGCGCACCCCGCTGAACCACTGCGTCCGCTGCGCCTCGCCGCTCGCCGCCCCCGGCGAAGACGGCGCCGTCCGCTGCCCCGGCTGCGGCTACACCCGCTGGTCGAACCCGAACCCCACCGCCGGCTTCCTCGCCATCCGCGACCGACGCGTCCTCCTCGGCCTCCGCCGCCAGGGGCGCAACGGCGCCGGCAAGTGGGCGCTCCCCTCTGGCCACATGGAGCCAGGGGAAACCCCCGAGGAGACCGCCCAGCGCGAACTGCTCGAAGAGACTGGCGTCGTCGCCCGCTCAGACCGCTTCGCCGGCATCTTCGCCAGCGGCCAGCACGTCGAGCTCGTCTACACCGGCAAAGTCCTCGACCTCACCGACGAACCCACCGACGAATTCGAAGCCACCCGCTGGTTCAACGGCTCCGAGCTCGCCACCATCACCACCCACGACGCCGCCACCCACCTCACCACCTGGGCCCGCCGCGAGCGACTCCTGGACTGATGCCTCACCCCTCGGCCCAGCACCGGGGGAGGAGAGGATGGGGATGGACGGCCCCTACGGCTTCAGCGTCCGGTAGTCCGGCGCCGTGATCTCCCGGATCAGCGACACCGCCGTATCCGCCAATCGCGACGCAATCCGCGGCTCCAGGTCGCTCCCGCGCTTGTTCGTCGTCACCACCGTCAACGCCCGCGCCACATGGCGGTGGTTCAGCAGCTGGTACAGCTTTTCCTCCGCCCACGGACTCGACTTCTGCGCGCCGAGGTCGTCGAGGATCAGCACCTCCACCTCCAGCAACGACTTGAACAGCTGGTCATACCGCCGGGGCGCATCCGGCGCGTACGTCGCGCGGAGCTGATCCAGCAGGTCCGGCACCGTCGCGAACGCCACGCGCGCGCCCTGGTCCAGCCGCACGTTCGCGATCGCCGCCGCCAGGTGCGTCTTCCCGCACCCGATGCCGCCGGTCAGCACGAACCACCCCTCGGGATCGCGCGCCCACTTCAGCGCGTCCCGGTAGGCCGCCTCCAGCGACGTGCGCTGCTGGCCCTTCAGCCCGATCCCCTCCGGCTCGAACTCGTCGAACGTGTACCGCGCCAGCCGCTCCCGCGTCATCGCGCCGATGTGCAGATAGCGCGGTGCCGCGTCGCCGTGCGCCAGCTCAACCACCTGCGACATCGCCGGGTCCACGAGGCGGCTCGACAGCCGGTCATCGATCTCAGTGGGCGGATGCACCGCCGTGAACACCGTCGGCAGCGCCGCGTTGAAGCGGTACGACACCACCTGGAAGAACTTCTCCCGCGCCCATGCCGTCTGTGCGTACGCGTCCAGGTCGTCGAGGATCAACAGCGGCGCCGTCTTCACCTGCTCCAGCTGCGCGTCGTATCCCAGCTCCGCGTCCTCGTCGTACCCCGCCCGCAGCTCATCGAGGAGGTCCGCCACGCTGATGAACAGCGCCGGACGGCCGCGGTCGATCGCATCGTTCGCGATCGCCGCCGCCAGGTGCGTCTTCCCCGATCCATGTGGACCGACGAGCACCAGCCACCCCTCCGGCAGCTCCGCGTAGCGCCGCACCACGCGCACGGCCTCCGCGTACTGACGCTGGAGGCGTCCATCGTCCGACCGCCCCGACTCAATCAACGTGCCGAAGGTCAGGCGCTGGAACGGCCCGAGCCGCGAGTACCGCAGCAGCCGCGCCCGGCGGTCCGCCGGCTCCTCGTAGCGCGCGCACTCGCAGGGCTGCGGGCGGCCAAAGCGCGGATCCTTCGGATCGCTCGTCACCCGCACGAACCGCGCCCCCTGGCACAGCGGGCAGAGGTCCTCGGGCTCCTCCGCCGGGAGGTCAGTCGCGGCGGTAGAGATGCTCCCAGGGATCGACGCGGCCTGCGCCTCGCCCAGGATCTCCCTCAGCTGCTTCATCTCGCCTCCCTTCTGCCTTCCAGCGCCGGAGGATCGCCTCCGCGTACGACCACGACCGCTTGTTCTGCCGCGCCGCCTCGCGCAGCGCATCCTCGATCCACGCGCCCGGATACGCCTGCTCCGCCTCGGCGAGCGCCGCCGCCACCGAGGGCGTCAGCATCCCGATCTCCGCCTCGTACGTCGCGACGATCCCCTCGGGCTTCACGGCCGTCCGCGTCACCACGCGCGCCCCCGCGGGCGCCGCCTCGAGGCCGCTCGCGATGCGCCCTCGCAGTCTGCGCCCTGCCTCGTTGTTCACGAACACCAGCGCGTCGCGGTCGGCGTCGCTGCTCCCGGGAGCGTCGCCCTCGAGCTCGAGCGCGAGCAGCGTCCCCCGCTCCGCCGCAAGCTCGACCGCCCGGCGCACCACCTCGGCGCTCCGCTCCCCGTAGTGCCGCGCAAGCGGCGCCTCCGCCGCCAGCTCGGACACGCGCAGCGCATGCGTCCGCCCCGGCCGCGGGATCGCGTACAGCGCGTACAAGGTCACCCGCAGCTCGTCCGGATCCTCGATCGTCTCCAGTAGCTCCGTGAAGAACTGCACCGGCACCGTGGTCGCGCGCTGTCCCGCCCGGAACCCCTCAAACGCAGCGGTACGAGGTCGCCGGCTAGAAGCCGTCATAGCCCGGCTCCGGGCGCAGCAGCAGGTCCTGGAAGGACGCGGTCTTGTCCACCCACCGCACCGTCACGGACCCCGTCGGGCCGTTGCGGTGCTTCGCCACGATGATGTTCGCCAGGCCCGTCGGATGCGCGCCCCCCGGCTCGTCCGGGTGCTGGTCCTGCCAGTCCTGCGGCTTCAGGTACATGTCCTCGCGGTAGATGAACATCACGATGTCCGCGTCCTGCTCGATCGAGCCGGACTCGCGAAGGTCGGACAGCATCGGGATGTGCGGGTTGCGCGTCTCGACGGCGCGCGAGAGCTGCGCGCCCGCGATCACCGGCACGCGCAGCTCGCGCGCCAGCTCCTTCAGCGAACGCGAGATCTGGCTGATCTCGTTCGCGCGCGTGTCCGCGCGTCCCGCCCCGTGCAGTAGCTGGAGGTAGTCCACCACCACGAGGTCGAGCCCGTGGTCCGCCTGCAGCCGCCGGCACTTCGCCCGGATCTCCGGCACGGACAGCACCGCGGAGTCATCGATGAAGATCGGCGCTGTCCCCAGCTGGCCGTGCGCGCGCATCACCCGCGCCTCCTCGGCCTCCGTATGACGTCCGAGGCGCAGGCGCGACATCTCGACGCCCGCCTCGGCGGAGAGCATGCGCATCGCCAGCTGCTCCCCGCCCATCTCCAGCGAGAACATCGCCACCGTGCCCTGCTGCCCGATCGCGCAGTTCCGCGCCAGGTTCAGCATCAGCGACGTCTTACCGCCACCGGTGCGCGCCGCGAGGATCACCAGGTCGCCGCGCTTGTAGCCGCCCGCCAGCAGCTCGTCGAGGTCCATGAACCCCGTCCGCACCGCGGACGCGAGCTCCCCGTCCTCGTCCTCGTCCGGCGCCTCCAGGAACTCGTCGAGCAGATCGCGCAGCACCTTGAAGTCGCCCGCCGCCTCGGCCGTGCGCAGGCCCAGGAGGAGCCCCTCCGCCTGCGACAGCACCGCCTTCACGTCCGGTCCGCCCTCGTACGCGATCGAGGCGATCTGGCCCGCCGCCTGGATCAGCCGCCGGTACAGCGCGTCCCGCGCGATGATCCGCGCGTGCGTCTCCACACCGACCGCGGTGAAGTACTTGCCCGCGACCTCGACGAGATACGGCTCGCCGCCGGCCTCGTCCAGGTGCCCCGCACGGTCCAGCTCGTGCGCGACCGTCGGGATCGTGATCTCCTCGCCGCGCTCGGCCACGGCGAGACACGCCTCGTAGATCCAGCCGTTCTGTTCACGGAAGAAGTCGTCCGGGCGGACGATGGGGAGGACGCGGGCGTAGGAGTCGTCGTCCAGCAGTAGCGCCGCGATGACGGCTTCCTCGGCGGAGACATCGTGTGGGGGAAGCCCGGTCTGCGGGCGGCGGCGCTGATCCTCGAAGCGGTCGCGGCCACCGCCGACGAACGAACCGAACGATCGAGGACCGCTGCTGACCAAGCTTCGACCCCCTCGCCCTGAACGTGCCCACAGCCGGCGCGGACAAGAAAAACCCCGGTACCGCGTGGTACCGGGGAGTCGAGCGAGTGCTCGGGAGCAACGACTGGCTAGTCGCTCTCCTCCTCGGTGTTGTCTGAGCCCGGCCCCGACGCGCCATCGGCGTCGTCGGTCTCCGTGGTCGCTTCCGAGGAAGCAGCCACTTCGGCACGAGGAGCCTGGCGAACTTCTTCCTCCACGGGTGGATTCAGAAGCGCCTCGACCGCTGCGTCCACGCCTTCCGGCGAGTCCTCAGCGACGACCACCAGCTGGACCTCGGGCGTCACGTTTCGCGACAGCCGAACCCCAACGGTGTAGACCCCCACACGGCGGATCGCCTCGGGCAGCAGGATGCGACGACGGTCCAGGTCTTCGCCGAGAATCTCCCCAGCCTTCTCGGCGACGTCAGCATTTGTGACAGACCCGTACAGTCGTCCCTGCTCTCCGACGCGGGCCGTGACAACGATCGGGCGTTCGAACTTGCCGACAAGTCCACGCGCCTTCTCGTCCTCAGCCCGTTGCCGCTCCTCCTCGATCTCCCGGAGCCTTTCGGACCGGGCGAGCAGTTGCGGTGTTGCCGGCGCGGCAAAGCCTCGCGGCAACAGGTAATTCCGGGCATAACCACGAGCGACGTCTTTGACCTCGCCCATGTAGCCGGATCCCTCAACGGTCTCCAGGAACACGACCTTCACGTCAGATGACCCTTCGGCGTGCCGGAGCCGGGACTGAAGCCATCTTGCCTGCAGACGGCGACACCGGTCCGGACTTGTCTACATGTCAGTGCACGGAGGAACCACATCGGGGACAACTTGTCCCAGCGGCCCGCTCACTTCGTTGATGGGAACCGCATCCTTGTGAAGATCGGTACCCGCCGCGACGTAAGAGCGTACCCGTGCACGTCTCGTAGGAACAACCTCCGAGCCGGAGTCGCGCGCCTGCAAGCGAGGTGGCGACTCCTCCTACGGTAGAACACCCGTTCTTGCATGTCAAACAGATGTTCTGCTCGACTCCTTGCAGCCCCGCGCGTTCTCCCGCGACCACACCCCTGAGAGTCCGGGCGGATCGAGGAGGTGATAGCCAAACGTAATGGACAAATGCCTGACTAGTGCCATGATGCTGCGCGATGGGCAGATATCCAGTGTCTATTACTACTTGGCGGCAGTCTGTGAGTCGTTATTGATGAATCGCTAGGCGTGGAAGATTCACCGGGGCAATCCGGTGCACTATCGTCATATTTCGCTAGGATCTGTCCATGACATTGTCACGCAAACGCCAGACGACACTCGTTGGCGTGTTCGTCCTGAGCCTCATCGGACTTGGCGCCTACACCGCATTCGGCGACGACGGTTTCCTCGTCGACGACTCACCCTCGAGGGAGCAGCAGATCGAGGATGCCCACGAGCGCGGCATCGAGGGGACGGTTGAAGTCCCGAACCGAGCGACGCTCGACCCCGACCTGGACGTAGAGACCTTCGGCCCCTACGTCTTGGTGCCCTTCGGCTGGCAAGGCCCAACGCCGACTGTTGAGCCGGTCGACGATCCGGCGCCTCCAGCGCCGGGGGCGGCGACGATCGAAGAGGTTCGCACGTCGGACCTCTGGCGAGAGCCGCAGTACCTACCGGACGGCTACACGCTCGTCGCGGCCAGTTCCCCGCAGCTCAACGTCCAGATCGAACTGATCTACGCGGACGAAGCGGGCCACCCGGGCCTGACCGTGATGGTCCTCCGACCGCAAGTCCGGCCGATCTGGATTGGGACTTGGGGTGATGCTGACGAGGGCAACGTCTTCGTGACCGGCGAGATCGAAGGCATGCGAGCCGTCTTCTGGCAGGGACGCGATGGGGAGCCCGGACTCGGCGTCACGATCCGCGCCTTCGATGAATCGACCGGTCTTGAGTACGCCGCACAGACCGGTCCCGGTCTGACCGTCGACGAGGTGACCGAGATCGTGAAAGGCCTCCGAAAGTGACCTCCACTGTTCGTCCTCAACTGTCGAGGACGCTGATCACGGCGCTCGTCGTTGCGGCAGCGTTCTTCTTCATCGGCCTCGGTCGCGCTGACGCCGGGGAGTATCGGTCGATGACCGGCCTCTGCGCTTCGACGGCGAAGATCTACGTTGGGCCGACCACGACCCACTACCCGCCGCGCTCGTACGACATCCACTACGAGCCCGGCGGCGGTGCGGCCACGGCCGGCAAGTGTGTCTACGTTCAGACTCTCGGTGTGAGCGGCACGGCAGGCACGGCTGTCCCGGAGCCGTACATTTCGGGCAGCGGATGCACGGGGATCAACATTCGGATCCACGACCCGGGCGGAGTCCAGCGCGGTCGCACGGCGTACGTACACACGTCGATCTCCGGGGGACTCCCGACGTCGTGGTCGATCTCCGGTACGACCTGGACCGTGACGTATCTGGGTACGGTGCTGAACCCTGAGGCCGCCGGCTGTAGTTGGACGGGACCGCACCTCCACCAGTCGGACAGTATGTTCCCCAGCACCTACAACTCGGCGATGACAACCGGCACGACGTACGCGACCGGCACGTCGAGCAACTGGCTGTTCAGGTACGCCTATTAGCAATCCGGGCTGAAGTTGCTTGAGGCCTCGGCCAGCGCTCAGGGGGAGGGCGCCTGCCGAGGTCTCTGGCGTCGCCCGTCATGCGGCGGGGGTTACTGACCGAGCGACGCGCCTGCTGGGTGGTGGGAACTACGTGGTGGGACTCGGCTGGCGCCGCTTGATGAACTCGTCGTAGCCGATCGTGCAGATCGCGCCGAGCACCAGGCCGAGGAGCACCACCGATCCCAGCCAAGCGTGACGCCCTCACGGGTCTCGACCTCGTGCACCAGGAGGCCCTCCACGCGGAGCACCGCGACCCACGCGATACAGCCGAGGTCCACCGCGACCGGCCACGGCGACCCCTTGCGCGTCCGCGGACGCGCAAGAGAGAGTCGTCCGCGGACGCGCAAGAGAGAGTGACCATGCCGCTGACCTCCCGCCTGACCGCGCCCCACCTCGATCCCTCGTACGGCGTCACCAAGGCCGCGCCGGATGCCTCCTGGCCGGCCATCGAGGAGAAACTCGCTGGCTCGAGGAACTACTGGATCTGCACGACCCGCGCCGGAGGCGCCCCTCACTCGAAGCCCGTATGGGGTGTCTGGTCGAACGGCCTCTGGTTCAGCACCGGCGTGAGGGCCGTGACCGGCCGCAACCTCGCCCGCGACGCTCGTGTCTCCGTGCACACCGAGAGCGGCGACGATGTCGTCATCCTCGAAGGTGAGGTCGCCCCGCGCCCGCAGTCCGAGGTCCCCGACGACGTGCTGGCGTCCTATGCCGAGAAGTACGGCTTCGACCCGCGTGAGCACGAGGATCCCGGCGGGGTCTGGTTCCTCCTCGTCCCATCCGTCGCGCACACGTGGCTTGAGCAGGACTTCCAGAACTCCGTCGGCCGCTGGGAGTTCGACGAGCCAGGACGGCTCGACGTCTGACCGGAGGGCAGCGATGTACGTTCCCGACCGCTACCGCGAGACCGACCGTGACGCGATCCGCGCCTTCGCGGCGCAGCACCCCTTCGCCACGCTCGTGACGACGGTCGACGGGATCCCTCGCGCCACGCACCTCCCGCTCCTCGTGGAGCAGGAGGGCGACCGCGACGTCATCGTCGGCCACCTCGCGAAGGCGAATCCGCAGTGGCAGGACTTCGACGGCAGGAGCGCCCTCGTGATGTTCGCCTGGGGCCCGCACGCGTACGTCTCGCCACGCTGGTATGGCGAAGGCCGCTACGTGCCGACGTGGAACTACGTCTCGGTGCACATGCGTGGCATCCCCGAGGTCATCTCCGATCCCGGCGAGCACCGCACGGCAATCCGCCGGCTAACGGAGCAGTTCGAGGACACCGCGGCGTACTCGATGGACGCACTGCCCGAGGACTACCTCGGCGCGATGCTCGGCGCGACCGTCGCCTTCCGCATGCCGGTCGACGACGTCGATGCGGCCTTCAAACTGAACCAGAACCGCACGCCCGAGAGCCGGCGCGGCGTGATCAGCGCGCTCGAGCGTTCGGAAGACTCAGCGGCCCGAGCCATTGCCGACCTCATGCGCGCTCGGCTCGACTAGCCTCGACACGGAGGATCCAGCCATGCCTGCTCCACGCACGCCCGCCACCCGGCCCGCCACGGCCAGCGCCGCCACGCTCCGCAAGCGCCGCGACCGTCTCCAGAAGATCTGCGAGCGCTATCCCGAGACGGAGTTCCTCAACCGCTACGACAACGAGCACCGCTCGCTCGAGGTCGCCGGCAAGCGCTTCGGCTTCTACCTCGTCGACCACTTCGGCGACGACGGCCGCAGCGGCGCCGTCCTCAAGGCCGCGAAGGGCGTGCAGGAGCTGCTCGTCGAGGAAGCCCCGGACCGCTTCTGGGTGCCGGCCTTCGTCGGCCGCCACGGCTGGATCGGCATCCGGCTCGACCTCGAGGACCCCGACTGGGACGAGCTCGAGGGCTTCATCCACGACGCCTGGATGCTCACCGCCCCGAGAAAGCTCCGCTCAGCGTTCGAGGGCTAGGGACGTGGACTTCGACTTTACCGCGACGGTCTGGCTCTGGGACGGCCCGGCAGCGTGGCACTTCATCACCGTGCCACCCGGTGAGTCCGAGGCGATCCGCTCCGTCGGCGATCGGATGGCGCGTGGCTTCGGATCAGTACGCGTCTGCGCCTCAATCGGCACGACGCGCTGGGAGACCTCGGTCTTCCCGCAGAAGTCGGACGGGACCTACGTGCTCCCGCTGAAGAAGCAGGTCCGCACCGCCGAGGGCATCACCATCGGAGACGAGGTGGACGTCCACCTCGAGGTCCTCGACTCCTAGACCGGCCACAGCGCCCGGTCGAGCCCCTCGGACCACTCCCGCGTCGCGTCGCCCAGCGCCACGTCCACCGGCCCGAGCCGCACCCGGTCGCCGCCGACGGCGCCCAGCACCGTCGCCGCGACGCCGTGGCCGCGCGCGAACTCCACCACCGTCTCGGCGCTCCTCGTCGCGACGAGGAACCGCGACGGCGCCTCCCCGAACAGCGCGCCGTCCACGCGCGCACCGACCTCGACACCGGACGCGTCGATGCCGGCGCCCGCGGCGACGCACATCTCCGCCAGGGCGACCGCGAGGCCGCCGTCCGCGAGGTCGTGCGCGGCCGTGAGCAGGCCGCGCTCGTGCAGGTCCAGTACCAGGTTCTGCACCCGCGCCTCGTGGGCCAGGTCGATCACCGGGAGACCGGCCTGCCGTCCGAGCGTGAGCGCCTGGTACTCCGACCCGGCGAGCGTGCAAGCTGGCTGCGCCACCTCCGCGCCGAGCAGCACGATCGCCTCTCCCTCTGAGGGGGCGATCGTGAGCCGTGTCGACACGTCCTGGATGACGCCCACCACGCCGATGCCCGGCGTCGGGATGATCGCCCCCCGCGGCGCCTCGTTGTAGAGCGAGGCATTGCCGGAAATCACCGGCGCCCCCAGCACGCGCGCCGCCTCGGACAGCCCGAGGATCGCCTCCTCCAGCTGCCACGCGACGTCGGGCTTCTCCGGGTTCCCGAAGTTGAGGCAGTCGGTCAGCGCCGCCGGGCGTGCGCCCGTCGCAACGACGTTGCGGCATGCCTCGGCGACCGCCATCGCGGCCCCCGTGCGCGGGTCGAGGCTGAGCATGCGGCCGTTGCAGTCCGTTGCCGCCGCCACACCCTTCGTCGACCCCTTGAGGCGGATCACCGCCGCGTCGCCGCCGGGCTTCACCACGGTGTTGTTCTGCACCTGGTGGTCGTACTGCCGGTAGATCCACCGGCGGCTGGCGATGTTCTCGGACGCGAGCAGCCGCAGCAGCGTCGCGGACGCGTCGGCGACGTCCGCCTGCGCGCCGAGGTCCTCGCCCTGCACAGCGTCGAGACCGGCCGGCCGCACGCCCTCCGGCGGGTACTGCGGCGGGTCGACGAGGATGCCGATGGGGATGCGCGCGACCACCTGGTCGCCGTCCCGCACCGTCGCCAGGCCGTCGTCAGTCACGACGCCGATCACGTCGGCGTGGATCTCCCAGCGCCGGAAGTGCGCCAGCACGTCGTCCAGGTGCTCCGCCTTCGGGATCACCACCATGCGCTCCTGCGACTCGGACAGCATCACCTGGTACGGCGTCATCCCCTGCTGCCGCCGCGGCACGCGCGACACGTCGATCTCGATCCCCGTCCCGGCGCGGCTCGCCGCTTCGACGCAAGACGAGGTCAGCCCGGCCGCGCCGCAGTCCTGCAGTCCCTCGATCCAGTCGGCGTGCTGCTCGGCCAGCTCGCAGCAGGCCTCCATCAGCAGCTTCTCGAGGAACGGGTTGCCCACCTGCACGGCCGGCCGGCTCTGCTCCGACTCCGCCGTCAGCTCGAGCGACGCGAACGTCGCGCCGTGGATGCCGTCGACGCCCGTGTCAGCGCCGACGAGCACCAGTGGGTTGCCGACGCCGCGGGCGCTCGCGGAGAGCAGGTGCTCCCGCCGCCCGATCCCGATGCACATCGCGTTGACCAGCGGGTTCCCCGAGTAGGACGGGTGCATCTGCACCTCGCCGCCGATCGTGGGCACACCCACGCAGTTCCCGTAACCGCCGATGCCGGCGACCACCCCGCGGAACAGCCGCCGGTTCGTCCGCTCCGAGAGCGGCCCGAACCGCAGCGAGTCCAGCAGCGCCACCGGCCGCATCCCCATCGCGAAGATGTCGCGCAGGATCCCGCCCACCCCGGTCGCCGCGCCCTCGTACGGTTCGAGGGCGCTCGGGTGGTTGTGGCTCTCCATCTTGAAGACGCACACCCACCCGTCGCCCAGGTCGATCGCGCCCGCGTTCTCCTCGCCGGCCTTCGTCAGGACGTACTCACCCTCGGACGGGAAGTGCTTGAACAGCGGCTTCGAGTGCTTGTAGCCGCAGTGCTCGGACCACAGTGCGCCCACCATGCCCAGCTCGACGTCCGACGGCTCGCGGTCGAGGAGATCGAGCAGCCGCTCGTACTCCGCACGCGACATCGCGACCTGCTGCAGGACGTCGTCACTGACGGGCATGCGCCAACCTCGAGGATGAACGGGGAGTACGCCGAGCCTACCAGCGGCTCGTGTCAGGCGGGAGTCGGAGCTACACCGCGACGCCGACCGCCTGGAGCACCGAGCGCCAGATCGCGTTGCCGTCCTCGTTCCCCAGCAGCGGCTCACAGGCGCGCTCCGGGTGCGGCATCATCCCGAGGACGTTCCCGCGCTCGTTGAGGATCCCCGCGATGTTCGCCGTCGAGCCGTTCGGGTTCGCCTCCGGCGTCACCTCGCCCTCCGGCGTCGCGTACCGGAACGCGATCCGGTTCGTGTCCTCCAGCATCGCCACCGTCTCCGGATCGGCCACGTAGCGGCCCTCCCCGTGCGACACCGGCACCATGTACGTCCGCGACGGATCGAGGTGCGCCGTGAACGGGGACGCCTGGCTCACCGGCAGGAGGTACGCGTCCTGGCAGCGGAACTGCAGCGACTCGTTCCGCATCAGGACGCCCGGCAGCAACTGCGACTCGCACAGGATCTGGAAGCCGTTGCAGATGCCGATGACCAGCCCGCCCGCCTCCGCGTGCGCGTACACCGCGTCCATCGCCGGCGAGAACCGCGCGATCGCTCCGGTGCGGAGGTAGTCCCCGTAGGAGAAGCCGCCGGGCAGAACCACCAGTTCGTCCCGGTCGAAACCCGTGACGTCACGGTGCCAGATCTTCCGCGCCTCGATGCCGCACTGCTCCAGCGCCCAGACGCAGTCGTTGTCGCTCCAGGTGCCGGGGAACACGATCACGGCGGCGCGCATGGCGGCTCCTCGATTCGGGCGGGACGAGGGGAGATCACCAGTATACGGCTGCACGCCGGAACGCCCGACCGGCCGCGCGCTCGAGCCTGCTACGTGTCGTCCTCCGACAGCACCGGCTCGTCCCCGACGTCCTCGACGATCACCGAGCGCCGAGGCGGCTCGGTCGGCCGCGGCCGGTCCACGCGTCGAGCCGCGCGATCGCCGCGCGCCACCGGCGCGTCGTCATCCTCGTCCACCGGCTCGAACACGCGCCGCGAGGCCAGCTCGCGCCGCGTCGGCTCCGGGTACTCCACGCGCGGGTGGTACACCGCCGAGAGCGAGGTCACGAACGAGTCCGCCGCGATGCGCAAGTCGCGCATCGAGATGTCGCACTCGTCGAACTGCCCCTCCTCCAGCCGCTCCGCGATGATGCCGTCGACGATCTGGCGGATGCGGTCCGAGGTGCGGTCGGCGCTCGCACGCACGGACGCCTCGGATGCGTCCGCGAGCATCACCAGCGCCGCCTCCCGCGTCTGCGGCTTCGGGCCGGGATAGCGGAAGAGCTCTGGGTCGATGTCAGGCTTCACCTGCGCCGCCTGGCGATAGAAGTAGGCCACGAGCCGGGACCCGTGGTGCTGCTGCACGAACGCGATCACCGCCTCCGGCAGCCCGTGCTTCCGCGCCAGCTCCGCCCCCGCCGAGACGTGGCGCATGATCACCCGCGACGACTGCAACGGGTCGAGGTTGTCGTGCGGGTTCGGCCCGTCCCCGAAGTTCTCCACGAAGAACCCCGGTGAATGCAGCTTCCCGATGTCGTGGTAGTACGCGCCCACGCGCACGAGGAGGGAGTCCGCTCCGATCCGGTCCGCCGCGCGGTCAGCCAGGCTCCCGACGAGCATCGAGTGCTGGAACGTCCCCGGCGCCTCGTCCTGCAGGCGGCGCAGCAGCGGGTGGTTCAGCTGCACCAGCTCCATCAGCTCGACGCGCGTGATGATCCCGAACGGGCGGCTCAGCAGCACGAACGCCCCCACCGAGATCGTCGCGGTGAGGAGTCCCCCGGCCGCGGACGCGCCCGCGATCCACGCGAACTCCTCCAGCGCGCGGTCGTTGTCCAGCAGCAGCACCACCGTCATCCACGCGCCGCCTGCCAGCGCGCCCGTCACCCCCGCGCCCAGGTAGCCCTGCAACCGCTCCGCCCGCGACGCGACGAGCAGCCCGCCCAGCGATGACGCCCCCGTCGCCAGCACCAGCCCCAGTGCGTCGAGGTCGCCCGACAGGCTCCCGGAAGTGCTCGGCACGGCCACGGCCAGGTAGCCCACGACCGCCGAGAGGATCAGCGAGGCGATGACCGCGCTGCCGATGTCCAGCAGGACCGCCGCAACGATCGGCCCGGACGCCAGCGGCAGGGCGAGCGCGAGGTAGAGGTCATCGTGGTCCGGGAGGATCAGCGGGAAGGCGAACTTCGCCACCG
Organism: Dehalococcoidia bacterium; assembly: GCA_050250415.1. GTDB lineage: Bacteria > Chloroflexota > Dehalococcoidia > UBA2979 > UBA2979 > W-Chloroflexi-9. Next base: position 14,772 of record JBFWOO010000011.1, read on the forward strand.
CGATCGGCACCAGCGTCGTCAGGAGGAACAGCGCCAGCCGCCGCGCCCCGCGCAGCGACCGCGGCTTCACCACCCACAGGTGCGCCCCGAACGCCGCCCCGCCGAGCACCGAGACGATCGCCGCCGCGAGCACCGCCGCGACCGTGATCGAGCCCGTCCGGATGTCGAGCATCTGGATCGCCTCGAAGCCGGCGTCGTCGATCACCGTGCCGGCCGGCACCACGAGGTCGCCCGCGGCGTACGTCACGCGCACCGGCGGCGTGTTGGCGCGCGCTTCCTCGCGCAGCGCCTCCGTCCGCTCCTCCGACACCGCGAGCGTCGGCACGATCAGCGGACCGAGGAGTTCCTCGAGCGCGGCCGACTCCGAGGTGTTCAGCGTGGGCGAGATGAGGTTGCTCGCGCGCGCCCGCGCCGCCGCCAGGTCGTTCGGGTTCACCGCCCCCGTGAGCGTCCGCGAGAGCGCGTCCCGCGACTCCTCGCGCATCAGCGTCCACACGTCGTCGTCCACGCTGATGAGGGTCGCCGCCGCTTCGGAGGACAGCTCGGTGCCCGCGATCCCGCGGATCGCCGTCTCCTTCGCTGAGGCAGACTTCGTCGCATCCGCGCGCTCCGCGGAGATCGCGCCCAGGATCCGGTCCAGGTCGGCGACCTGGCGGTCGCGGATCTCCGGGTCGAGGACGAGCACCTCGTCGATCGCCCGCGCGGCCGCCTCGCGCGTCTCCTCCGTCAGCACCTCGGACTCGTAGGTCAGGTCGCGCGGCGCGACGATGTCGCTGTCCGCCCGCGTCCCCACCTCCAGCTGCTGGCCGCCCGGGAACCACGGGAAGAGGACCGCGAACAGCGCGATCGAGGTGATAATCGCCAGCGCCACCGAGGTGCTGCCGTTCGGTGCCTCGCGCGCCGCCTGTCGGAGAGTGGTCTGGGTCGAGCGGCTCACCATGGGAACGCGGCGCCCGCCTGGCGGCTAGCCGGCGAGGATCGACCGCACCGCCTGGTTCACGCGGTTGCCGTCCGCGCGGCCGGCCACGCGCTCCAGCAGCGGGCGCATCACCTTGCCCACATCGCCCGGTGCGCTCGCGCCGACCTCGTCGATCACCTGCCGAGCCAGCGCGTTCAGCTCCTCGTCAGAGAGCTGCGCCGGGAGGAACTCCTCGATGACCGTGAGCTCGGTCTGCTCCTTCGCCGCGAGGTCTGCGCGCTGCGCCTTCTCGTACTCGGTAATCGAGTCGCGGCGCTGCTTCGCTTCTTTCTGGAGCACCTTGATCGTCTCGTCGTCGGTGAGGGTGTGCCCGAGATCGATCTCGGCGTTCTTGAAGGACGACAGCAGCAGCCGCAGCGCGTCGCGGCGCTCCGTGTCGCCGCCCTTCCAGGCGGCGGTCATCTGCTCGCGGATGGTCTCCTGGATCGTGGCCACACCGGCTCCCTGCGTGCGCCGGCCGTCCCCGCGGGACGTGGCCGGCGAGTCGATCGGGTGCGCGGGACTCGAGGTGAAGCCTCGAGGGCCGCGATGCCGCTACGCGCGCTCGCGCGTCTTCGCGCGGGCGATCGCCTTCCGCAGCTTGCGGCGGCGGGCGGCTTCCTTCTTCTTGCGGCGCTCGGACGGCTTCTCGTAGAACTCGTGACGGCGAGCGTCGGTCAGGATCCCGTCCGCCTGCACGCGCTTGTTGAAGCGCCGCAGCGCGGCCTCCAGGGATTCGGAATCGCCGACGTAGATCTCAGTCACTCGAAGTTCACCCCCGCCGAGGGCGCCTCGCGGCCGCCACCCGGTCATCCGTCCACCGGCCGCGCTCGCGGCCGCTCGCATCGCAAGATGTGCGCGTGCAGCGACGCGCATCGCCCATCGTAGCCTCGGTCGCCTGACGAGATCAACGGAACCCGTCAGGCGCCCCCGATCGGCCACCCCGCCCCCGGTCCTCCCGGGACGCGCCGGCGGAGTCGCCGGGAACAACGCGGCGCGGCCGAAGCCGCGCCGTGATCGTCGTTCCGTCGGACGGTTAGTCGGCGGAGGGGAGCACCTTCGGCTGGAGCTCTTCCATGCCGCGTCCATTGACGTTCAGGTTGCAGTCGCCCGGCTTGATGCAGAGCACCTCGACCCCGGTCGTCTCGTCCTTGTAGCGCTTGCCCAGTGCAACGGCCATGTCAGTCCCCGTCCTACAGCTGCTCGAGCGGCGTCTCGCCGCAGCGAAGTTCCGCGTCCGGCGAACCCTTGGTGACGATGAACTCGGCACCGCAGCTCGGGCACTTGTACCGCTTACCGGTCACTGCTGGCATTGGATCCCCCTCTAATCGAGGCCAACCCCGGACCCCGATTCGATGTTACTTGCTGTCTTCGGGCCTACGGCTCGACGTTCTTCAGGAAGGCCACCAGGTTCTGGATGTCCTCCGGCGTCAGGCGGCCACCGGCCGACTGGCCCCACGGCGGCATCGCCGTGCCCGGCCGGCCGTTGGTGATCGTGTCGATGTAGAAGTCATCCGGCTGCGTCAGGTCGGACGGGCGCAGCGGCAGGCCCACGCCACCCTCGCGGCTCGCGCCGTGGCAGACCGCGCAGTTCTGCTGGAAGAAGGTGCCCACCAGGACGCCCTCCACCATCGTCTGGCCCTCGGGCTCCGTCGGCGTCGCCTCCGGCGTCGCCTCGCCGCCGCCCTCGCCCGGCTGCGCGAACGGGTCGCGCGCCACGATGTCCGCGCGCGCCGCGCCCGGGTACTGGCCACAGTTGCCCGTCGTCAGCGAGAGCGTCCCGGCGTCCGCCAGCGGCAGCACCACCGTCGCCGGGTCGGTCCCCGTCTCGACGTCGTGCTCGTGGCCGACCTCCTCCACGGCGTCCCAGCCGCCGGGCGTCGTCATCATGTCGACGAGGTAGTTGATCTGCGTCTCGGACAGCGAACCGCCGTACCGCTCGGACCACACCGGCATCGCCGTGTTCGTGCGGCCGCAGGCGATGGTGTTGAAGAGGAACGTGCGGATGGTGCGGGCGTCGCCCTCCGGGGTCTCCGGCGCGCCGAACTCGTTGTCGGCCTCGAAGATCAGGAAGGCTTCGTTGTCCAGCGGATAGCCCACGCCGCCCTCGCCCACGAGGCCGTGGCACGTGCGGCAGTTGTTGACGAACAGGTCCGCGCCGCGGTGCACCAGCACATCGTCCTGGGCCTCTTCGGCCGTCGCGGCGCGGTTCGGCTCGTTCAGGATGTACGCCCCGAAGGCGAGGAACGCCAGGAACAGCAGCCCGATCATGACGTTGACCTGCTTGCTCGTGTTCATGCGTCCATCACTCTCCGCGCCGCGTAACGATCGAGTTCAACCTGTGGCCGGGCCGCGAGGCCCGGTCGTGCGGCCTAGACCGCGACCGCCCGTTCCGGGTTGTCCGGGCCGCCCGGCGTGATCGAGCCGGTCTGCACCGTGATGTTCCCGGCCGAGTCGATCTCGATCGCCATCGTGTCCATCGAGCGCGGCGCCGGGCCGAACACCCGGATGCCCGCCTTCGTGTACGTCGAGCCGTGGCAGGGGCAGCGATACCAGCCGCCCGCGTCACCCTCGTAGGAGAAGGTGCCGCGCCACGGCACCGTGCAGCCCAGGTGCGGGCACTTGCGCCACAGCGCCAGCAGCCCGTCCGCGCCGCCCGTCCCGCCCGGGCGGTCCTCCGCCGGGTCGAGGTTGGCAATCCAGAACTGCCCCTCGGAGTTCGGGACGGGCGCAGCGCCCTTCGCGTAGTCCGAGACGTTGCCGGCCGGGACCGGACCACCGAAGCCGCGCACGTTGCGCGGGTACAGGAAGTCCAGCAGCAGGCCCACGCTGCCCAGCAGCGTCACCCCCAGGCCGCCCCAGAAGGACGCCCGGATGAAGTTCCGACGCGAGACATCGCGGTCGAGCGGCGACACCATCGCCGCCGGGACGGCCTCGGAGTCAGCGACCTGGGTGCGGCGCGACGCGAGCGCCGACTTCCAGGCGTCCGTCTGCGAAACAGGTTCGTTGGCCACAGTTTCCTCCGACAGCCGTTACTCGTGCGCGAAGATCGTGTACGGCGCCAGCACGAGGCCCTCGCCGCGGAAGAACGTTCCGACGATCGTCAGCGTGATGTAGACGGCGATGAACCCGGAGAACTGCAGGATCATGTGATCCCGCTTCGTCTTTGCCCAGCCCATCTTGTGCGCGACAAAGGACAGGAGCAGGGGCAGGCCCACCATCGTGTTCACCGGGATGAACTGCTCCACCAGGAACGCCGGGATGTTCCAGTCGAGCTCGATGGCCGGGAACCCCAGCAAGTCCGTCCGCAGGACATCGCCCAGCGGGACGTGCAGCGTCCAGTCCGGCCAGGCGATCTCGTTCTGCAGGCCGCGCAGACCACGCAGGAAGTCGAGCTGCGACGGCCAGTGCACGAAGCCCTCGGCCTGGTTGTCGGCGTTCAACTCCCCGTTCGCGATCCACTCGTAGATCTGAACGTGCTTCGACTCGTCGTAGAAGATGAGCAGCAGCGTGCCGACCGAGCCGACCGCCGCGCCGATCTTCAGGTTCAGCCACGCGCGCGGCGTCGAGAGCCACGCGCCCTGGCCTTCCGGCGTGTTGTCGAAGTACGGGATCGCGCCCAGCGCGATCAGGGCCACCGTCGGCACCACCACGCCGGCCAGCGCCGGGTGCATGTGCAGCAGCAGCTCCTGCAGGTTCAGGAAGTACCACGGCGCCTTGGACGGGTTCGGCGTCACCGCCGCGTTCGCCCGGTCGAGGAGGACCGAGTCCACCATCACCGCGAGGATCACGATCAGGATCGTGAACAGCACCGCAGAGATGAACTCGATGAAGACGAGGTCCGGCCAGACCAGCAGCTCTTCTTCACGCGCCCGGCGCGAGCGCGCGCGGACGGCCGCGGAGGAGGCTTGGGCCTGGGCCTGAGGCGTAGCAGCCATCGGTGTCCCGTTCCTTCCTACGACCTACAGCGGGCGCGCAAGGCCGCCGTCGCGGCGGATGCGCCAGAAGTGGACCGTCATGAACACGGCCGCCAGCAGCGGCAGGCCGATGACGTGCAGCGTGTAGAACCGGGTCAGCGCGGCCTGGCCCACCTGGAAGCCACCCACCAGCACGAACCGGTTCGGCTCACCCAGCAGAGGGGCCGAGCCCACCATGTTCGTGCCCACCGTGATGGCCCACAGCGCCAGCTGGTCCCACGGCAGCAGGTAGCCCGTGAAGGAAAGCAGCAGCGTCAGGACCAGGAGCACCACGCCCACGACCCAGTTGAACTCCCGCGGCGGCTTGTACGCGCCCGTGTAGAACACGCGCATCATGTGCATGAGCACCATCAGCACCATGCCGTGCGCCATCCACCGGTGCATGTTGCGCATCAGCTGGCCGAAGCGGACGTCCGTCTCTAGCGCCAGGATGTCCTCGTACGCCCGGTCCACCGAGGGCACGTAGTAGAACATCAGCAGCACGCCCGAGATCGTCAGGCCGAGGAACAGGAAGAACGACAGTCCACCCAGGCAGAACGTGTGGGTGATCTTGACGTGCGTCCGGTGGATACGCGTCGGGTGCAGGTGCAGGAAGACGTTGGTCGCGACGGCCAGCATCTGGTTCCGGGGGGTGTTCGGGTACCCGGACCGGAAGATCGAGCGCCACAGGCGGTTGGAGAAGATGGCGTCGTAAAGCCGGTCGCCCATCGTCCGCCGTTGCGGTCGTTCAGAGGTGGCCATCCGCTGCTCCTGTCAGTCGCCCGCGCATTCTGCGCCGGGCGTCCCCCGCTGTCGCTGCGCTCGTGGTCGGTCGGCGCCGGACGGCCGCCTAGGCTTCCCACCACTTGCCGAGCAGGACCATGATGCCCAGCCCGACCATGAAGGTGACGAAGACGCCGATCAGCTCGATGCCTTCTCCCTCGCCAAGCATGGGCAACCCTCCACAACTGCGCGACTCAGGCAGCCGCACGCGAGCCCGCGGCTGACCGCAGGGCCGGGGCGAATGTAGCGACGGCCCGCGACTAAGGTCAACGGAAGTGACCCGCATCACAACCGTTCGGCTACCCGCGTGACACCTCGGCGAGTTCCACCACCGCCGCGCGGGGCACGGCAACCCCCGCCCAGGCGCGTCTGACGGGGCTGAGAGGGTGCTCAGGACGCGTGGCTAGCGGCGCCCGGCCACCCGGGGCAGACCGCCCCGCTTCAGGCGCCAGATGCCCTTCAGGTCGTCCGTCGCCGTCTTGATGATCTTCACGCGCGTGTCCGGATCCTCATCCCAGCGCACCGGCACTTCCGCCATGCGGTACCCGTTCGCCTGCGCCACCCACAGCAGCTCCGTGTCCCAGAACCACTGCGTGTCCTCCACCAGCGGCAGGAGCGCCCGCGCCGCCTCGCGCGAGATCGCCTTGAAGCCGCACTGCGCATCGGACACCCGGAGGCCGGCCAGCTTCAGGATCGTGATGTAGCCCCGGCTCGTGATCTCGCGCTTCACGGACCGCTTCGTCTGCGATAGCGCGTGCAGCCGCGTCCCGTACGCCAGGTCCACGTCCCCCCGCGCGATCGGGTCGATGAGCTCCGGGATGTGGTCGAGGTCGGTCGAGAGGTCCACGTCCATGTACGCCATGACGTCCGCCTCGGACGTCAGCCACGTGATCCGGAGCGCGATCCCGCGCCCCTTCACCGGGATGTGCTGCACCCCCACGCGGCCCGGGTGCTTCTCCTCCAGCCCGCGCGCCACCTCGAGCGTCCCGTCGGTCGAGGCGTTGTTCGCCACCACCACCCGCCACTGGTGTTCCGGGTGCCCATCGCACCACGCGAGCACACGCTCCACGCTCTGCGCCAGCACATGCTCCTCGTTGTACACGGGGATCACGAGGTCAACGGTCGCCATCAGCGCCCTCCAACAACATCAAGTATCTCGCGAGCGACGAAGACTGTCGGGCGAGATTCAGGCAGCTCGGTAAGGATCCCCGCCTCCACGAGCTTCTCGACAACGAGGTGAGCACCCCGTTGACTCAGCGTGAGTGATCGCTGGACTGAAGGCCTCGTCACGACGGGGTTCTGGAACAGCGCATCGGTGAGCTGGATCACGTTTGCCGACTGACGCGTCTCCTGTAGTTGACGCCGGTAGCGCTGCTGCAAGTCACGCAGGCGGCGGGACCGCTGAAGCGCGTCGTTGGCCTGCTCTTCAGCACCCTGGAGAAAGAACTCCACCCACGGGAGCCAGTCACCCGTCTCACTGACGCGTAGCAAATGGTCGTAGTACGCCTGTCGGTGTGACTCGAAGAAGGAGCTGAGGTAGAGGAGTGGCGTGGTTAGCACGTCCGCTGATATCAGGTAGAGGATGACAAGGAGGCGACCAAGCCGTCCATTGCCATCCAGATACGGATGGATCGTCTCGAACTGGTAGTGGAGAAGCGCTGCCTTCACGAGGGGAGGAATGGGGTTATCCGCGTTCGCCCACCGTTCCCACTCGGTGAGGAGTTCAGGGAGTCGCGGATGAGGGGGCGGCACGAAACGAGCCTCGCCGATGGGAGTACCGTCGTCTCCGATCCATACCTGACGGTCACGGAGAAGCCCGGGCCGGCGGTCACGTCCGCGGACGCCACGAAGAAGTCGCTCGTGAACCTGGTGTGCGAGGCGGGCGCAAATGGGTAGCTCCCGCAGCAGCTCGATCCCCAGCTCCATGGCTGCGACGTAGTTCGCCACTTCGAGCGCATCGGCCGACCGCGAGCGGCCCGCAACCTCGAACTCGTACACGTCCTCCACGGAAGCCTGAGTGCCTTCGATCCTCGAGGAGAGCGCTGCCTCTCGCCGTAGGAACGGCCGAACCAGCAACAACGGGTTCTCCAGCGTTTCGCCCACTCCATCCAGCGTGGCAACTGCTCTGGACGCCCGGTCAAGCTTCACAATGAGCTTGTCCGGAAGCGAAAGGGACGGAGGAAGCGGCGATGGTACGAACGCATGGGCACCTTCGACGGTCGGTACGAGTTGGCCGACTGGGCTCCGATCTAAATCAGTCATCGGCGTAGGCTCTCTGATCAATACCTGACTGCCTCTGTTGACAACCAACACTACCAGAGGCGTTACAAGTAGTGATCCTGCTCCACTTCCCTACCCCGGTGCTAGTGCCGGAAGTGCCGCACGCCCGTCGTCACCAGCGACACGCCGAGCCGGTCCGCCGCCTGCACGGAGTCCTCGTCCCGTAGCGATCCGCCCGTGTGCGCCACCAGTGTGCAGCCCGCCGCCGCCGCCACCTCCACCGTGTCCGGGAAGGGCAGGAACGCGTCCGTCGCGCACACCGCGCCCCGAGCCCGCTCGCCCGCCTGCTCCGCGCACAGCCGCGCCGATCCCACCCGGTTCGGCTGCCCGGCCCCCATCCCAATCAGCACGCCGTCCTTCACGAACACCACGCCGTTCGAGGTCACGTGCTTGCAGATGTTCCAGGCGACCCGCATGTCCGCCAGCTCGGACGCGCTCGGCTGCCGCTCGCTCACCACCTCGAAGTCGGTCACGAACTTCACGTCCGCGTTCTGCACCAGCAGCCCCCCGCGCACCGAGCGGAACTCCAGCCGCTCCCGTCGCGGGTCGCCCATCGGCGCGGTGAGGATGCGCAGGTCCTTCGACTTCTTCTTCAGGTGCTCCAGCGCCTCCGGCTCATACCCCGGCGCCACCACGATCTCGTAGAACATCCGCGTCTCGCCGTCCGTCGGACTGCGGAGCTCGCGCAGCGCGTTCGCCAGCTCCATGTCCACGACGCGGTTCACCGCGACGATCCCACCGTACGCGGAGACGTAGTCCCCCTCCGTGAGCGCCCGCTCGTAGAGCGACGCCAGCGAGGCGTCACCGGCCGCGAAGCACGCCGGGTTCGTGTGCTTGATGATGGAGAGCGCCGGCTCCGTGAAGTCCGCCACGGAGTTGAACGCCGCGTCTGCGTCCAGGATGTTCACGTACGACATCGCCTTGCCGTGGTGCTGCTCGAACCCGCCGATCCCCTCCACCGGCGTGCGCACCGAGTCGTACGTGTAGAACGCCCCCTGCTGGTGCGGGTTCTCCCCGTACCGCAGCACCTCGCGACGCGTCCCCGCGAACGTGATCTGCGCCGGGAACGGCTCCTCGTCACGCAGATACTCGGCGATCGCCGTGTCGTAGTGCGCCACGTGCTGGAACGCCTTGGCCGCCAGCCGCCGCCGCGCCGCCGCGTCCACGCCGCCCGGGTCGCCGCCCGCCCCCCGCAGCGCCTCGAGGATCATCCCGTAGTCCGCCGGGTCGATCACCGGCAGCACCCACGGGTGGTTCTTTGCGCTCGCCCGGATCATCGTCGGGCCGCCGATGTCGATCTCCTCGAGCGCCTGCGCCAGCGACGGCGTCCCCTTCGTCACCGTCTCGATGAACGGGTAGAGGTTCCCCGCAACGAGGTCGATCGCCGGCACCTCGTACTGCGCGACCTCCGCCTCGTCGCCCTCGTTCCCCCGGCGGTAGAGGATGCCGCCGTGGATCTTCGGGTGGAGCGTCTTCACGCGCCCACCGAGCATCTCCGGACTGCCGGTGAGGTCCGCCACCTGCGTGATCGGCAGCCCCGCCTCCGCGACCGCCCGTGCCGTCCCCCCGGTCCCCACGAGCTCCCAGCCCAGGTCATGCAGCCCCCGGGCGAACTCCACGATGCCGGTCTTGTCGTAGACCGCGAGGATCGCGCGTCGCTGTGGGGCCATCTCGGAACTCCTTCGCGTGACCGCGGGTGATCTGTGCTCAGTCGGCCAGCGGGACGCCGCGCACCGCCGGCCCGCCCGCGCGCGGGACGACCTCGCCGATGCGCCACGAGCCGGGCATCGCCGCCAGCGTTGCGTCGAGGTCGCCCGGGGCGACCGCGGCGATCATGCCGACGCCCATGTTGAACGTGCGGAACATCTCCGCGGCCTCGATCCCGCCGTCCCGCTGGATCAGCGCGAACAGCCCGGGGATCTGCCACGTCGACGCATCGATCTGGCCGGCGACGGTGTCCGGAAGCGTGCGCGGGAGGTTGCCCGGGATGCCGCCGCCCGTGATATGCGCCACGCCCTTCAGGTACGGCAGCGCCGGCTTCAGCACCGGCGCGAACGCCGGGTGCGGCGCGGTCAGCGCCTCCCCGATCGACGCGCCGCCGAGCTCTTCCGGGCGGCGGTCGAGGACCTCGCGGTCGTGCGCCTCGCCCAGCCCCTTGCCCAGCGCCCATGCCTCGCGCGCCAGCGAGTAGCCGTTCGTCATCAGCCCGTTCGACGGCAGCGCCACGAGCATGTCCCCCGGCGCGATCGTGGAACCGTCGATGATCGCGTCGCGCTCGACGACCCCCACCACGAACCCCGCGATGTCGAAGTCGCCCTCGCGGTAGATGTCCGGCATGTCCGCCGTCTCACCGCCGATCAGCGCCACGCCCTGCTCGGCGCACGCCTCCGCGATCCCCTCCACCAGCTCGAGCCGCTGCTCATGCGGCAGCCCGTTCGTCGCGATGTAGTCGAGGAAGAACAGCGGCGTCGCGCCCGTCGTCGCCAGGTCGCCCACGTTGTTGTTCACGATGTCGTGGCCGGCGAGGCGGATCGTCCCCTGTGCGAGGTGGATCAGCGGCTTCGTCCCCAGCCCGTCCGTGGAGGACACGATCACCGGGTCGCGGTACTGGCCACCCAGCGCGAAGAACGAGGCGAACGCCCCCGGCACGTTGATCACCTGAGGGCCATGCGTCCCGCGCGCGATCGCGCCGAAGCGCTTCGCCGTCGCCTCGCGCGCGTCGAGGTCCACGCCGGCGCCGGCGTAGGTCAGCGGTTCACGACGCGGATCGGTCATCAGGCGGCTCTCGTGGGGGAGGACTGGAGACTAGCGCCGGGCGGCGCTGAGCGCAGTTACGAGGATCGGAAACACAGCGCGGACTAACGGAGCGTGAGCGGCACCACCACCGGCACGGGCGACGGCAGCGGGATCTCGTGGTCGGGCAGCTTCGGCCCCTCCAGCGCGAACTTGTCGAACTGCAGCGGCACCGCCGAGGGGTACCCGCCGGAGAAGCACGCCGTGCAGTGCTGCCCCTCGCCCAGGCTCGCCGCCCACACCGTGCCGCTCAGCGACAGGTAGCCCAGCGAGTCGGCGCCGATGTGGTCACGGATCTCGTCCACGGAGAGGTTCGCCGCGATCAGCTCGCCCCGAGTCGCCATGTCCACCCCGTAGAAGCACGGGTGCGTGATCGGCGGCGAGGTGATCCGCATGTGCACCTCGGCGGCGCCGGCGTCGCGGATCATCTTCACCACGCGCGGCGTCGTCGTCCCGCGCACGATCGAGTCATCCACCACGATCACGCGCTTGCCCTCGAGCACCTCGCGGAGCGGGTTGAACTTCAGCTGCACGCCTCGGTCGCGGAGCCGCTGGTCTGGCTGGATGAACGTCCGGCCCACGTAGCGGTTCTTCACCAGCCCCTCGGCATACGGGATGCCCGAGGCCTGCGCGTAGCCGATCGCCGCCGCCGTCGCCGAGTCCGGCACGCCGATCACCACGTCCGCTTCGACGGGGTGCTCGTCCGCCAGCCGCGCGCCCATCCGCATCCGGACCGGGTGCAGCAGCTGTCCGGAGATCCGCGAGTCCGGCCGCGCGAAGTAGATGAACTCGAACAGGCACAGCGCCTGCGTCTGCTCCGTCATCTGCCCGGCCATCCCGCCGTCCTCGCCGGCCAGCGGGAAGAACGAGGTGAGCCCCTCGCCGTCCGCGCGCACCACCTCGCCCGGCCGCACGTCGCGGACGTACTCCGCGCCGAGATGATCGAGCGCGCACGTCTCGGACGCGAACACCCACCCCTCGTTGTTCAACCGGCCGATGGAGAGCGGGCGGATGCCCAGCGGGTCACGCACCGCGTAGACAGCGTCATGCGTCAGGATCGTGAGTGAGTAAGCGCCGTTCGCGCGCCGCATCAGCTGCGCGAAGCGCTCGTCCCAGTCCTCGCCCGGCCCGTCGATCAGCAGCCGGCCGAGGACCTCCGTGTCGCTGGAGGTGTCGAACGTCGTCCCGGCCGCGGCGAGGTCCGCGCGCATCACGTCCGCGTTCACCACGTTGCCGTTGTGCGCGATCGCCATCTCGCCGTGGACGCCCTTCAGGTGGAAGGGCTGCGCGTTCCCCCGCGTCGAGGATCCCGTCGTCGAGTAGCGCGTGTGGCCGATGCCGGCCCGCCCGGGGAGCGCCGCGAGCGTGTCCTCCGTGAACACCTGCGACACGAGGCCCATGTCCGCGTAGAGGTTCAGCCGCTTGCCGTCGGTGGTCGCGATCCCCGCCGACTCCTGGCCGCGATGCTGCAGCGCGTGGAGCCCGAAGAATGTGAGGCGAGCTACGTCCTCGCCGGGGGCGAAGACACCGAAGATGCCGCACTTCTCGTCGAGATCGTCGTGCAAAGCCGTGGAGCCCCGAGTTCCCGTTGGCCTGCTAGGTAGTCAGTGTAGCACTGCCGCCGCGCCTACCCGGAAGGGCGCGCCGCATCACAAACGCCCGAGATATGCCGAGGGTTAGCCCGCCCCTCACGCCCCGATGCCTCGCCGGTCACCCGCGCCTCTCCGGCCGATGTCCGACAGCGGCACGAGGGCGGTCCACGGAGGCTCAGCCCGAGGCCGTCCCCGGTCAACGGCCCGAGACGCGACCTCCGCTGAGTCAGGTGCGAGGAAGGAAGCGAGGCCCGGGAAGCGAGGGCCCACAGCGCCCTCGTGCGCATCCGCCGGCCCGCCGAGAGCCTACGAAGCGTGCGCTAGCCGACGGTGCTCGATCATCGTGCAGCGATCCATCACCACGTCCAGCCCCGCGCTCCGGGCGCGCTCAGCCGCCGCCTCGTTCACGATCCCCACCTGCATCCACACCGTCTTCGCCCCTGCCGCGATCGCGTCCTCGACGTGCGGCGGCACGTCCGCCGGCCGCCGGAAGATGTCGACGATGTCGATCGGCACGCCCAGCGACTCCACCGACGGCTGGATCGTCTTCCCCAGCATCTGCTCGCCAGCCTCGGTCTCGTTCACGAGGTAGACCTCGAACCCGGCGTTGATCAGGTACTCCGCGATCTCGTTCGCCGGCCGCACCTTCTTCGTCGTCACGCCGACTACCGCGATCGTCTTCGCGTCGCGCATCAGCTCCATCGGGCGTTTCATGGACGGCCTCCTCGGGCCTCTGACCTCCTCCCCTTGAAGGGAGGGCGGGGTGGGATACCCGAGCGCGCTACCGCTCGTCGCCCTCGATCGTCTCATCAGCGTCGAGGTCATCCGTGTCGTCGGACTCGTAATCCTCCAGCGCCCATTCCGGAATCGTGCCCGCGCGGACCGGCTTCTCGCACATCCGCCCGAGGGCCGTCGCCAGGTCGTTCGCGCGCTCCAGCGCCTCGTCCGCCAGCGGGCGCGCCGTGGTGATCGACGCGATCTCAAGCACCCGCCCGTTGTCCTTCACGAGGCGCACCTCCCAGCGCACCAGGTCCTGGAGGTCGCCCGAGTTCAGCTCATCCTCGAAGTCGCCGCCCACGGCGATATGGTCGATGCGCGGGAACGGCACCAGCTCGCGCGTTCCCAGGCCCAGCCCGAGGAACCCCTGCTGCCAGCGGCAGGTGCCCTTCTTCCGCTCCATCAGGAATGCCGAGCCCATCACGTTGTAGGCGAGGCCCATCACCGCCGTCGGCCCGGCGATCATCACGAAGAGCAGCATGATCATCAGCAGCCAGACCGGCAGCGTCGCGATCCATGTCGCGATTGCCAGCGACACGAGAATGGCGAGGATCGCCTGGATCGCTGGCCCCACCAGCGCGGAACGCGCCGGCTTCACCACGATCTGGTCCGGCGTGATCACCGCGTATGCGCGGCTCAGGGCGATCCGCTCACGGCTCGAAGTGTTCGCGGACGCGTCGTGGCTCACGGCACCAGTCTAGAGTCGCCCCTCGGCAACGGTCGCGCCCGCGTCGCGCACGGCCCAAGGTTGGCGCTCGCACCGGCCCGCCCGTACGATCCCCGCATGCGACGCGACCTGATGGACATCCTCGCCTGCCCGCTCGACAAGGCCGAGCTCCGCCTCGAGGCCACCTCGGAGCAGGACGGCGACGTCATCGCCGGCAGCCTCGTCTGCGCCAGCTGCGGCGAGGTCTACCCGATCGCGGACGGCATCCCGAACCTGCTCCCGCCTGACCTCCGCGCCGCCATGGCCGAGGCCGCCTCCGAACCGACCGGCCACTAGCCACGAGCCACCGAGGCCGCCCGTGAACCCTGACGACCCCTTCTTCATGACCCAGCAGCGGTCCCGCCAGATCGGCCGTGCGCTCGTGGTCATCGCCGCGGTCCAGGTCCTGTGGTTCCTCGCGCGCGGCTCGCGCCGCTCGGCCCTCCTCGCGCTCCCGCTTGGCCTCGCGACGTTCCTCGTCGCCGGCGTGCTGACGTGGGTCGGCGTCACGCTCGCCGTGATGGACTGGGACCACCCCGCGGACTACCCCCCGGCCGACGCGGACCAGTAGCGCCCGACGGAAGCGCCGCCGGCTAGTCCGGCGGCGTCGACGGGTTCCACTCGTACACCCACATCGAGCGTCCGGCTGAGGTCGTCCAGTCGCGCGGGGCGGCGCGGCGGAAGCCCAGGCGAGAGTAGAGACGGTGCGCGCCCTCCATCGAAGGCTGCGTCGAGAGCACCATCGCACGGCCGGCCTGGGCCGCTCGCTCGAGGCAAGCGCGCACCATGAGCTCCCCCGCCCCCGACCGTCGGCGTTGAGGATCGACGGCGAGGAGCCGCATCTCGACCTCTCCCGGCCCGGCAAGCTGCCGGAGGGGGGAGGCTGCCTCGAGGTAGAAGGCACACCCGACGATCCCCAGGTCGACCTCGTCGACGGCGACGAGCGCCGTCGTCGTCCCATCAAGGACGAGCGACCGGAGCAGACCGTCGAACGCACGCGCGTCCGAGTACTCCTCGTCGACGTAGACCCGACGGAGAAGGCGACGGAGCTCGGGGAGGTCACCCCTCTCGGCGACACGGACGCGCGTGCGTACGTCCACCCACTCCGGCCCCGCCACCCGCACCACCTCGGCGCGCTCTGCCTCCGGCCGCGCCGCGAGCAACTCCCCCACCGTCCGTCCCAACACCGGATGCGCCACCGCCCCGGCCACCTCCGCCAGCGGCGCCAGCACGAACGACCGTTCCGACAGCAGCGCATGGGGAACCTCGAGGTCGGCTTCCGCGACGACCTCCCCCTCGATCAGCGCGATGTCCACGTCCAGCGGCCGCGCCGTCCACCGCGCCGCCGAGAAGTCCCGCCCGGCCGCCGCTTCCAGCCGCTTCGCCAGCGACAGCAGCTCCCGCGCGCTCAGTTCAGTCGAGCCACCCACCACCGCGTTCAGGAACGCCGGCTGCTCCACCACCCCCCACGGCGGCGTCTCGTACAGCGACGACACCGCGTCGACGTCCACCCCGCCCGCGCGCAGGCCTCGCACGGCCGTGCGCAGCCCGCGCTCGCGGTCACCGAGGTTGGAGCCAAGAGCCAGGTAGACCCGCCGACGATTCATGATCGCCTCCGCCTTCGGCGTTTCCGGCCACCTCCCCCTGAGGGGAGGGCGGGGTGAGGGTGACGAGCGTGCTCACCTCGGCGCGACCGTCAGGAGCCGCGCACCACCGCGTCGGTCACCTTCGACACCCGCACCATCTCCGCCACGTCATGCACGCGCACGATGTCCGCGCCGTTCGCAATCGCCACCGCGATCGTCGCCGCCGTCCCGTGCACCCGCTCCTGCGCCGGCTTGTCGATCACGTAGCCGATCGAGGACTTCCGCGACGTGCCGATCAGCACCGGCCGCCCCAGCCGCTTCAGCTCCGCCAGCCGATCCAGCATCTCGAAGTCCCGCACCGGCCCCCAGCCGAACCCGTATCCCGGGTCGACGATGATCCGCTCCTCGGCCACGCCCGCCGTCATCAACGCCGTCATCGCCTCGCGCAGCCCCGCGCGGACATCCTTCATCACGTCGCCGCCGAACTCGCGCCCGCGCTGGTTGTGCATCGCGATCACCGGCACGCCCGCCGCCGCGATCGTCGTCGGCATCGCCGGATCGCCCAGGCAGCCGGTCACGTCGTTGATCGCGTCCGCGCCGTACTCCACCGCGCGCCGCGCGACCTCCGCCTTCGACGTGTCCACGGAGATCGGGAGGTCGAACGCGCGCCGGATCGGCCCGAGCACGAGCTGCAGCCGCTCCCACTCCTCGTCCGCGTCCACCGCCTGGAAGTCCGGCCGCGTCGACTCCGCACCGAGGTCCAGCAGGTCCGCCCCTGCCGCGACCATCGCCTCGGCGCGACGCAACGCCTCGTCCGGGCCCACCAGCCCGTCGCCCGAGAACGAATCCGGCGACGCGTTCAGGATCCCCATCACGTAGGTGCGCTCACCCCAGGTGAACGTGCGGCTGCCGATCGCGATCGGCGGCGGGACGAGATGCGACGAACGGTCGAGCATCACGCGACCTCGATCGCCTCTTCCTCCACCTCGCCCCCGCGGCGGACGTGGAACGCGCGCACAGACGGTTCCTCGTGCTCGAGCGAGACGAGGATGTAGTACGTCCCCGGGAACATCGGCTCCTGGTCCATCTCCCCCGGCGGGAAGAACGCCATCCGCACATCCGTTGGCGACGGATACGCCTGCGACGCCACGTGCGAGTGGTAGATCGCGAACAGCGACTCACCCTGGTCGTCGCGCAACCGCTCCAGCTTCATCATCTGGAGCGGATCCATCTCGTACCGGTACGGACTCGCCGCCGCGTTCTTCACGCGATGCACGGCCAGCTGCCCGTCCTTCGCGTGCACCATGCCGCACGCCTCGTTCGGAAGATCCTCCCGCGCGTGCAACACCAGCTCATCGATGATCACCTGCGGGATTCGAGGCACGTCTCGCCCTCTCCGACTCCAGATCGCGGGAGCGCTCAGTCTTCTTCATCACCCCCACCTTCCCTGGAGGGGGAGGGGGCCGGATGAGCAGGTCAGACTCGGGCTTCTACTCCCAGGCCCGAGGCTCCCCGTCGTCGATGCACGCCCCCGCCGACATCCGCATCTGCAGGAAGTTCACGCTCGCCGGCTCCGACATCAGGTGCTCCACCCAGTGGTCCCGCTCACGCTCCGGCAACCGGTCAAGCAGATCGCCCAGCGTCGTGTGCAGCACCACCCGCTCGCCGGGCGCCTCCACGATCCCCACGTCCAGCGACCACGATCCCGGCACGCTCACGCGCCCCACGGTCGCCGTCCGGATCAGCTGCGCGTTCGGATGCTCGCGGTACTTCTGCAGCACCTCCCCGCGGAAGCGCAGGTGCAGCGCCCGGCCATCGCCGGAACGCAGCACCCGCCGCAGGATCGCCTGCTCCAGGCTCGCGCCGCCCGCCGATGTCACGGGCTACTTCTCGATCGGCACGCCGACCATGGACCCGTACTCGGTCCATGAGCCGTCGTAGTTCTTCACGTTCGCGTAGCCCAGGATGTGCTTCAGCACGAACCACGTGTGGCTCGAACGCTCGCCGATGCGGCAATAGGCGATCGTGTCGCCGCCCGCCTGCACCCCCGCGCCCTCGTACAGCGACTTCAGCTCCTCCACGGACTTGAAGGTGCCGTCCTCGTTCACCGCACGCGCCCACGGGATGTTCTTCGCACCGGGCACGTGGCCGCCGCGCTGCGCCGTCTCCGTCATCCCCGGAGGCGCGATCACCTCCCCCGTGAACTCCGCCGGGCTACGCACGTCCACGAGGTTCACCGACGAGCCGATCGCGTTCAGCACCTCGTCGCGCTTCGCGCGGATGCTCGGGTCCGCGTCCTTCGCCGCGTACGAGGTCGCCCCGTGAGACGGCTCCGCGGTCGTCGTCGGGCGGTTGTCGGACAGCCACTTCACGCGGCCGCCGTTCATCAACGACACGTTCTGGTGGCCGTACAGCTCCATCAGCCACAGCGCGTACGCCGCGAACCAGTTGTTGTTGTCGCCGTAGAGCACCACGTGCGTCTCCGGCGTGATCCCCGCGTTCGCCATCAACTGCTCGAAGTCGGCCTTCGTCAGGATGTCCCGGGTCACGGCGTCCTGGAGCTGGGTCGTCCAGTTCCACGCCACCGCACCCTCGATGTGCCCCTCGCGGTACGCCTCGGTATCCACGTCCACCTCCACCAGGCGGACGCCGGCATCGTTCAGGTGCTCCTGCACCCAGTCGGCGGTGACGAGCTTGTCGACCATGTCGCTCTCCTTAGAACCCGGTCATCCCGGTGGGGTGATCCGATGCAGCCCAGCGTCAGCGGACCAATCCTGCCGGTCCGCTGTGAACTTCCCGTTCCGTCAGCAATCAACCCTGCGGACACGCGGCGGACAGCCGACGATCCAGCAGGGGGAAGAGGGCCATGCACGCGATGCTGTGTGACGCCTGTAATCAGCCCGTCGTGGGCGAAGGCATCGAAGTCTCGATGCTGCGAGGCACCGTCGTGCGCAGCCCGGACGAACCGCCGCGGCTCGCCGCCACCGAGGGCATCCTGGCCGCCACGCTCTGCTCGCGCTGCGGAGAACGCCTCGGCGCCATCGTCCAGCGCAAGCTGGAGGACCCCTGCCCCGTCTGCGAGGTGGCCCCGCTCCGCGAGGGCGACCGCCGCGCGGCCCAGCGCGCCGCCCTCCGGTCGACCGTGCGCCCGGAGCTCCGCCGGGCGGGCTGAGCGCTCGGCGGCCGCTACCACCAGAGCTTCTCCGCCACCGCCTCGCGGATGTCCTCGTAGTCCTTGCCCCACAGGCCGGTCGACAGGTACTTCCACCCGCCGTCCGCCAGCAGGCAGACGATCTTCCCGGACTCCATCCGCTCGGCCGTCCGCTGCGCCGTCCGCACCACGGAGCCGGAGGAGATCCCGGCGAACACGCCGGTCTTCTGCGTCAGCTCCTTCGTCACCGCGAAGGAGGTCGCCGAGTCCACCACGATGCGGCCGTCCAGCACCGTGTCGTCGAACACCGGCGGGATGTAGCCGTCCTCCAGCGCGCGCAGCCCCTGCACCAGGTCGCCCGGGTGGGGCGCCGCCGCCACGATGCGGATGCTCGGGTTGTGCTCCTTGAGCCGCCGCCCCACGCCCGTCAGCGTCCCGCCCGTCCCGAGGCCCGCGATGAACACGTCCAGGTCCGGCAGGTCCGCGATGATCTCCGGCGCCGTCGTCTCATAGTGCGCGCGCGGGTTCATCTCGTTCTCGTACTGGAACAGCATCACCCACTCGGGATGCTCATCCCGCAGCCGCGTCGCCATCCGCACCGCGCCGTTGGATCCGTCCGCGCCCGGCGACAGGATGATCTCCGCGCCGAACGCCTCCAGCAGCTGCGTCCGCTCGATGGACACCGCGTCCGGCATCACGATCTTCACCGTGTACCCGCGCAGCTTCCCGATCATCGCCAGCGCGATGCCCGTGTTCCCGCTCGACGGCTCGAGGATCGTCGCGCCCGGCCGGAGGATCCCCTCCGCCTCGGCGTGCTGCACCATCTGCCGCGCGATCCGGTCCTTCACCGAGCCCGTCGGGTTCGCCCCCTCGAGCTTGGCCCAGATCTCCACGCGCGGGTTCGGCGACATCGCGGAGATGTTCACCAGCGGCGTGTTGCCGATGAGGTCCAGCAGGCTGTTCGCCTTCACGCGTCGCTCGTCTCTGCGCTGACTAGACGCCGCCGGCCAGGGCCGGCAGGAAGGACACCGTGTCGCCGTCCTTCAGCGCCGTCTCCTTGCCGCCCAGGTACCGGACGTCCTCGTCGTTCAGGTAGATGTTCACGAAGCGGCGCAGCTCGCCGTCCTCGTCCACCACGTTCCGCGCGAACCCCGGGTAGCTGGCCTCGATGTTCTCGATCAGCTCACGCACGGTCGCGCCGTCGGCCGCGAACTCGCGCTGGCCGTTCACCGCCTGCTGGATGACCGAGGTGACGTGCACGGTCACCGCCATGAGACGTCCTTCCATCCGGCGGGACGAGGCCGTGCCGTGCCGACCGCACGGCCTCGCCCGCGAGTTGAGTCCTCTGATGCCCGCCCCGGCCGCCGGGGAAGGCGATGCGTCCGCGTCGACCGCTACGCCGTCGTCGCCACCGGCATCTCCAGCGGCGGAGAGCCACAGAACGCGTCGTAGTCGATGAGCTCCGTCACCGTCGGGTTGTCCCCACACAGCGGGCAGCTCGGGTCCCGGCGGATCTTCATCGTCCGGAACTCCATTGTCAGTGCGTCCACCAGCAGCAGCCGGTTCACCAGCGGGTTGCCCACCCTGAGGATCTTCTTGAAGACCTCGGTCGCCTGGATCGAACCCACGATCCCCGTGATCGCTCCCAGGACGCCGGCCTCCGCGCAGGAGGGCACCAGCCCCGGCGGCGGGGGATCCGGGTACAGACAGCGGTAGCAGCCCTGGCCCGGCTCGTAGACCGTCGCCTGGCCGTCGAACAGCAGGATCGCGCCGTCCACCAGCGTCTTCCCGGACAGGTAGCACGCGTCGTTCACCAGGTACCGCGTCGCGAAGTTGTCCGCGCCGTTCACCACGATGTCGTAGTCCGCGATGATCTCCATCGCGTTGTCGCTCGTGATCGGCGTGTGGTGCGTCACCACCTCCACGTGCGGGTTGTGGGCCAGGAGCTTCTCCTTCGCGGAGACGATCTTCGGCCGCCCGATGTCAGACGTCCGGTGCAGCACCTGCCGCTGCAGGTTGGACAGGTCCACCACGTCGAACTCGACCAGCCCGATCTTCCCCACGCCGGCGAGCGCCAGGTAGAGCGCCACCGGACCGCCGAGGCCGCCCGCGCCGACCACCAGCACCTTCGCGCTGCGCAGCTTCCGCTGACCCTGCGGACCCACCTGCGCCATGATGATGTGCCGCGAGTAGCGCATCACCTCCTCCGGCGTCAGCGCCTCAGAAACTGGCTGGGGTGCGTTCGTCATCTTGGCTTCTCCCCCTGACCCGCTACCGGCCGCCACCGGCGAGCGCGGGAATCACTGCAATCTGGTCTCCGTCCTGCACGGCCGTGTCGATGCCGTCCAGGTCGTGGATCTCCGTGTTGTTCAGATACACGTTGATGTGCGTCGGCACTCGATGATCCTCGTCATACACGAGGTTGGCGAACCCGGGATAGGCCCGTTCCACCGCGTCGAGTACCTCCCCCACCGTGTGCCCCTCCGCCGTCACGTTCTCACGGCTCGCCGTGATCCGCCGGAACGGCGAAGGGATGTAGACGTTGACCGGCATCTCCGATCGTGCCTGCTTCCCTGTTCTCGCTACAGCTCGTCTCGTTGCAGCTCGTCTCGTTCCAGCTGGTCTCGTTACAGCGCCACGGTCAGATACCGCTCACCCGTGTCACACAGCATCGTCACCACGCGCTTCCCCGGCCCCAGCTCGCGGGCCACCTTCAGCGCCGCCCACACGTTCGCCCCCGAGGAAATCCCGACCAGCAGCCCCTCCTCGCGGGTGAGCCGCTTCGTCATCTCGAAGGCGTCCTCGTCCTTCACCCCGATGATCTCGCCGTAGACCTCGCGGTTGAGCACACCCGGCACGAACGACGCGCCGATGCCCTGGATCCCGTGGATCCCCGCGCGCCCGCCCTGCAACACCGGCGCGCGCTGCGGCTCCACCGCCACCACGCGCACCCCCGGCGCCTCCGCGCGCAGCACCTCGCCCACGCCCGTGATCGTCCCGCCCGTGCCAACCCCCGCCACGAACGCGTCCACCGCGCCACCGGTCGCGTCGAGGATCTCGCGCGCCGTCGTCCGGCGATGCACTTCCGGGTTCGCCGGGTTCTCGAACTGCCCCAGCATGACGTACTTCTTCTTGCGCACCAGTTGCTGCGCCGCGTGCACCGCGCCCGTCATCCCCTCGATCGCCGGCGTCAGCACCAGCTCCACGCCGAAGCGCTCCAGCAGGCGGCGACGCTCCAGGCTCATGTCCTCCGGCATCGTCAGCACGAGCCGGTAGCCCTTCGTCGCGCACACCATCGCCAGCCCGATGCCCGTGTTCCCGGACGTCGGCTCCACCAGCGTGTCCCCCGGCTTGATCGTGCCGTCACGCTCCGCGGACTCCACCATCGCCGCCGCGATCCGGTCCTTCACGGACCCCGCCGGGTTGAACACCTCGTACTTCCCGAGGATCTCCGCGGCCTGCTCGCCTCCGCCGATCCGGCGCAGACGCACCAGCGGCGTATGGCCGATGAGGTCGAGGACCGAGTCCGCGATGGCCGGCTGGCCGGTCGTCCGCTGCCCTGGCGCTACCACTGATGCTCCTGTGTCCGCCCCGAGGCGCGCCCCGGGCGGTCGTCGTCCGCTAAATGCTGTAGTTGATCGCGGTGTCGCGCTCGTGGATCCGCTCGTGCTCCACCAGGTCCGCCAGCGACACCGCCGCCAGCCGGGCGCGCATCATGTCGTAGATCTCCTGCCAGACCCAGTCCTGCCCGCAGATCGCCTCGCCCTCGTGCGTCTCGAGACACGCCAGCGGCGCCAGCGACCCTTCGAGCGCCTCCAGGACGTGCAGCAGACAGATCTCCGCCGCCGGCTTCGCCAGCAGATGCCCGCCTCCGGGCCCGCGCACGCTCCGGATGAACCCGGCGCGCCGCAGCTGCGCCAGCAGGTGGTCCAGGTACGACTCAGGGATCTGCCGGCGACGGGCGATATCAGCCCGCTGCACGGGGCCTTCGCCCGAGTGCTTCGCGAGGTCGATCATCGCGCGCACGCCGTAGTCGCCCTTGGTCGACAGCAACATCGCGAGCTTCGTCCCCGCCCGGGGGCCCCTACCGGCGCCTCCCGAGCGAATTCTCGACTATTTCACTCGACATTGTAGCAGCCCCCGGCGAACTGCAAACCCCCCAGGGGTATCGCGCTGTTGCGTCGCCCCCAGCCGGGGCGTCGTGGCCGCGACAGCATCGAGGGGAGGACGCATCGTCGAGGAGACGGCATGGCGCGCGCCCTCGGGACAACCGCGGGTACGACGGGACTCGCCGGTGGGCGCGTCCCGTCGGTACACCCGATGGGAGCGCGCCCCTGTATCCGTCCAGATGAACCCGTCGAAACCGGACAGCGCGCGGGGGGCGTGGGCGCCCGAGCGCTAGTCCTCCTTCGCGGCCGCCTCGCGGTCCGCGCGATTCGCGCTCATCTCATCCTCCATGCGCTGCCGAGCGGCGGCCCGCTCATCATCGCTCTGGAGGTTGAGCCCCTTCGCCACCGACGTGTTCCCTCCCGCGTCCGGCTTCGCGCCACGATCGCGCTTCAGGAAGTCGAAGATACCCATGAGTCAGATCCCTCCCCCGACCCTCGGCCGGTGGATACGGTCGACGCCTCGAGCGCATTCGCGCCGATACGGCCCAGGACGTCGAGCAGACTGAAGGGATCAGCCGACCAGGCGTGACGGGTGGTCGATACCGCCAGCGTACCCGCCTCGGCAACCGCACCACCCCGATACTCCCAACGACACACCGACGACCCCACCGCGAGCCGGCACTCCCACTCCCCCTCCCTCGGTAGAGGGAGTGGGGGGAGGGTGTTCACCCAGCCTGATCTCCCCCTCCCGCGAAGGGAGGGGGCCGGGGGGGTAGGCCGCCACTCGCTGCACCCCGATCCCCCGAACGACGCACAGAACGAACACGCCGCCCCTCTCGGGGCGGCGCAAGTCCTGCAACCGCAGCGTCCGAAACGAAACCGAGCTAGCAGCCCCCCGCCACCGCCGGAACGATCGACACCTCGTCCCCATCCTTCAGGCTCGTCGTCAGCCCGGACAGGAACCGCACGTCCTCACCGTTCACGTAGATGTTCACGAAGCGGCGGATCTCCCCGCCCTCGTCCAGCAGACGCTCACGCATCCCCGGGAACTGCGACTCCAGCGTCTCCACGATCGACGACAGCTCACCGCTCTCCGCCTCGATGGTGTCCTGGTTCTGCGTCAGGTTCCGCAGCGGGGTCGGGATCTTCACCTTCACGGCCATGGTTCGTTGACTCTCCTGCGTCCGAATCGTCCTGCTATCGCTGTCGCTCGAGGATCCTCGAAGGCCCGTTAGCCCTCGACCACATCCCCCAAAGTGGCGTCGTCCACCCGGACGCCCTTGCTCCGCGCCCACTCCAGCGCGCGCTCGATCTCGCTCTCGTCGCCCTCGAGCCCGAGGACCACCCAGCCCACCTTCGCATCCACGTCAGCCATGCGGATGTTGGTGGTCACCCCGAACTCCTGGCCGATCTCGTAGATCAACGGCTCCTTGATCAGGTCAGGGCTGAACGTGAGCCGGACATGCTTCTCCGCCACTTCGAGTCCCCCCTTACGCCGTCACCGGCTCGCCGTACCGGGCACGGCGCGCCTCCACGAAGGACTCTACCGTCGGCTGGACGTGGAGAGGCTGTTCCACCTCGTCCACCACCGCCTCGATCGTCTTCAGGCCACCGCCCGAGATGATCGCCACGGTCTCCTCGTCCCGCTTGATGAAGCCGGACTCCGCCATCTTCTTCAGGCAGCCGATCGTCACCCCACCGGCCGTCTCCGCGAAGATGCCCTCCGTCTCCGCCAGCAGCTTGATGCCATCCACCACCTCCGGGTCGGTCACCATCTCGGCGCCCCCACCGGTCTCTTCCATCTGCTTCAGCGCGTAGTACCCGTCCGCCGGGTTCCCGATCGCCAGCGAGCGCGCGATCGTGTTCGGCTTCTGCGGCACGAAGTTCAGCGTGTGGTTCGCGTACGCCGTCGAGATCGGCGAGCAGCCGGCCGCCTGCGCTCCGCTCATCCGCGTCTTCGGCTCATCGATCAGGCCCACCTTCGCGAGCTCCTGCAGGCCCTTCCAGATCTTCGTGTACATCGAGCCCGAAGCCATCGGCGCCACGATGTGGTCCGGCGCCCGCCACCCGAGCTGCTCCGCCACCTCGTACCCGATCGTCCGCGACCCCTCCGCGTAGAACGGCCGCACGTTGATGTTCACGAACGCCCAGTTGAACTGCATCGACAGCTCGGTGCAGAGCCGGTTCACGTCGTCGTAGGAGCCGCGGACAGTGACCAGCGTCGGGTTGTAGATCGCCGAGCCGACCACCTTCCCCTTCTCCAGGTCGTCTGGGATGAAGACCAGGCACTCCATCCCCGCCCCTGCGGCGTGCGCCGCCACCGAGTTCGCCAGGTTGCCCGTCGACGCACACGCGATCGCGTCGAAGCCGAACTCGCGCGCCTTCGCGATCGCCACGGACACCACCCGGTCCTTGAAGGACCACGTCGGGTTTACCGTGTCGTTCTTCAGCCAGAGGTTGTCCAGGCCGATCGCCTTGCCCAGCCGGTCCGCCTTGATCAGCGGCGTGAACCCGTCGCCCAGGTCCACCCTGTACGCCGGATCGCACGGCAGGAAGTTCGCGTAGCGCCACAGCGTGTTCGGCCCGGCCGCGATCGAGTCGCGCGTCGTCGCCTCGCGGATCGCGTCGTAGTCGTACGCCACCTCGAGCGGACCGAAGCAGAACTCGCACGAGAAGATCGGCGCAATCGCGTACTCGCGGCCGCACTCGCGACACTTCAACGCTCGATGGAATGCAGATTCAGACATGCGGAAATGACCTTCCTCGCAGGATGGGTGGGGAGTCGCCCGGTCAGCGCGCCGGACAGCGGCGCGCGCCGGGCTAGCGCATCAGCATCATGGAGGCGAGCAGGCGCACCACCCCGCGAGGATCGCGAGCGGTGGTCGGACTGGAATCGGACGCCGGTACTGCCATGAGTGAACGCCTTCCGTTCATCTTCCCCGTGGCTCCGCAGCCGCGGGCCGGAGTTAGCACCGTGTCCGCCCCGGCGAAGGGCGACCGGTTGCCGCGGTTTCTCAGGGCCGGAACCCTCCACCGCTCTGGATGAACCGCCGGCGCCCACGGGGGCACTTCCGACGAGTTACTGACGAGGCTACGAAAGCCCTCGGCACTATGTCAATCAGGGAGCACGATCCGGCCGCGCCACCCGCCCCCCTCGCGGGGAAGCGTGGGTGGGGACGACCCACAGCTACCCCTCGACCTCGCGCACCACCCGCGCCGGGTTCCCCATCGCCACCACGCCCGCCGGCACGTCCCGCGTCACCACCGACCCCGCCCCGACCACCGTGTTCGCGCCGACGCTCACCCCCGGCAGCACGATCACCCCCGCACCCAGCCACGCGTTGTCCCCGATCGCGATCGGGCGAGCCGACTCCCACTTCGCCCGCCGCGCCTCCGCCTCCAGCGGGTGCTCTGCCGTCACCAGCAGCACGTTCGGCCCGATCTGCACGTCATCGCCGATGACCACGTCCGCCACGTCGAGACACACCAGCCCGAAGTTCACGAAGGTCCGCGCCCCGATGAACGTGTGCGAGCCGTAGTCGCAAGAGAACGGCGCACGCACCTCGCTCCCCTCCCCCAGCGCACCGAGGAGCTCGCGCAGCACATTCAGCCGGTCGGGATCCGTCGGCGGCGCCGAGTTGAACGCATGCATCAGCCGATGCGCCCGCGCCTGCGCCGCGACGATCTCCGCGTCGTCCGCGAGGTACCGGTCACCCGCGCGCATCCGCTCCCACATCGAGCGGTCTTCCTCGGCCACCTCGCGCCTCCGCTCGATGCACCCCGGCGCTGAGAAGGAGGGGTGGGTGAGGCCCGACGCCACGCCAGCGCCTGAGGACAACAGCCGACAGCGTCTCCGGCGGTGAGGGCGCCCTCCGCCTCCGACCAGACCGGAGCTACTCGCCTGTCGCCGCCCGCCGCACGTGCGCGATCCGCGCCTCGTTCACCGCCGCCCGCACCCGGTTCACATCCACCTGCCCGCGCGCCACGATCTCCCCATCGATCTCCACCACCGGCACCTCGAGCGCGAACCGCTTCACCAGCTCGTCGTCATCCTCGATGTTCACCGTGCGGATGTTGAACGGGATCGTCCGCTGCACCGCCACCAGCAGCGACCGCGCCACCGAGCAGAGGTGGCAGCCCGACGTCACGTAGAGGATCGCCTCCGGCACGTTCGCGCCAGCCTTCGACACCCCGCGCTCCCCGGAGCCGCCCGCCCCCACCGCCGCGTCGGACGACTCGGTCATGCCTGCCGCACCCGCACGCGGCCCGGCGGCAGCGGCGCCACCGGCTCCTCCACCGGCCCACGTCGCAGCAGGTAGACGATCGGCGGAATCGTGATCGCGATCACCACGATCGACACCAGCTGCGGCACCGTCACCCCAAGGAAGAACGTGTCCGCCGAGTCCAGCCGTAGCATCGACACGAAGAACCGCATCACCGCGTACGTGTCGAGGAACACGAAGAACGTCAGCCCGCTCCACCGCCGCAGCGGCCCGAGCACCAGGTAGATCGCCAGCGCGAGGATCGCGAAGTCCCCGAGCATCTCGTAGGTCGTCGCCGGGTGATGCGCGCCGTTCAGCAGCGAGTGGTTGAACGCCGGCGAGTCCGGGTGCGTGTAGACCACACCCCATGGCAGATCCGTGGTCCTGGAGAGGTGCTCGCCGTTGATCAGGTCGCCGATGCGCCCGATCCCCATGCCGGCGATCAGGCCCACGGACGCCGCGTCCAGCCCGCGCCACACGTCCCACCCGCGCCACAGCGCGAACGCCAGCGGCCCCGCCACGCCCCCGAGGACCGCCCCCCAGATCGAGATGCCCCCCTCGGTCAGCGCGAGGATGTCCGCCGGGTTCTCGCCGTAGAAGTCCCAGTGCTCGATGACGAACAGCGCCCGCGCCCCCACGATCCCGCTCGGGATCCCGATCAGCGCCAGCGTGTACGCGTCGTCCACGTCGAAGTTGATCTCGCGCGCGATCCACAGCGAGAGCCGCACCCCCACGAGGATGCCCACCGCCGTGAACAGCCCGTGCCAGGTGAGCAGGAACCCACCGACCTCGGTGATGTTCGGATCGAACGGCAGCTCAATCGCCAGCACGCTCAGGGCCACGGACACTCCAGACCGTCGGGTGGTGCCCCCTCACGATACCCGCTCAACCCGCCCCGGGCGTGGAACGCGGCTTCCATGCCCCCTCTCCCGTCCAGGGAGAGGGCGGGGGCAACTCCGTACCGCCCAAGGGAGGCCCCTACCCAGCCGCCTCCATCAGCCGCGCATACAGCGACCGCACGGTCTCCGGGTCCATCCCCGCACCCAGGAACGAGTCCTCCACCCGCACCTCCCAGTGCAGATGCAACTGCGTCCCCGGCGACGTCACCGACTCCGGCGTCCCTGACTCCCCCACCCCGCCCAGCAACTGCCCCTGCGACACCCGCAGCCCGGGCGCGACCTCCGCCGAGATCGAATTCAAGTGGCAGTAGCGCGTGATGATGCCGTTGCCGTGGTCGATCCACACCTGGCGGCCGCGGTAGCGGTCCAGCGTCTCCGCGCTCGCCGTCCCATCCTTCGCGATCTGCTCCTCCAGCGCCGTGATCTGCGCCAGCAGCAGCTCCTGGTAGTTGTGATCCGCGCGCACCACCACGCCCGCGTAGGCCGCCACCACCGGCGTCCCCCGCTCGATCACCACGCACGAATCGCCGAAGTAGAAGTCCACGCCCTCGCTCACCCCGTTGCGGTAGTCCCGCGCCGAGTTCGGCATCAGCGTGTCTTGCGACGGAAAGCACGCCCCCTCGATCGGCATCACGAAGCCGTGGAGGTCATCCGTGTCCAGCAAGGACGGCGGGGGCGTGGGGGTGAAGTCGATCGCGGCGGGCGTCCCGCCCGCGTCCGTGGCGGCGGCGGTGATCGTCTCGGGCGGCGCCGGCGTCCCGCCGTTCACCGTCACGTTCGTCTCGCGGTCGCTCGCCCCGAGGCAGGCGACGCCCGCGAGTCCGATCGGTGCCGAGAGCACGAGCCCGAGGAAGTCCCGTCGGGTACGTCGCATCAGACGTCCGTCCCGACCCCCACCGCAGCCCGAGGATACCGGATGCCGGCGCTTACCCGCCGCCCCCGGTTGCCCCGGCCCTACGCCGGCGGGGCGCCTGCCCGCTCGAAGCGCGGCGATCGCCGGCGGGCCACCTCCGCCGCCGCCTCGTGCGCGCGCGACTCGAGCGCGTCGTCCACCGGTGGCAGCACCGGCAGCGCCCCGGTGCGGTGGAGGATCGCCCGGCCCAGGAGCCAGTCCAGCAGCCGCGGGTTCTTCGGCAGCACCGATCCATGGAGGTAGGTCCCGATCGCCGAGCGGGAGACCGCGCCCTCCGTGCCGTCGGCGCCGTTGTTCCCGCGCCCGTACTCCACCGTCGCGAACGGCTCCGCGCTCGGACCGAGGTACGTCCGGCCGCCGTGGTTCTCGAACCCCACCACCTCGCCGATCGCGCCGATCGTGGAGCGCACGAGGATGTCCCCGATGCTCCGCTCCGCGCCCGGCCCCGGCGCCACCGTCGTCACGTCGAACACCGCAGCGCCGGCGAGCGTCACGCCCGAGGTGTCCCGGTACCACCGCCCGAAGAGCTGGAACCCGCCGCACACGGCCAGCATCGCCACGCCCTCGTCTGCCCACGCGCGCAGCGTCGGGCCGTGGCCGCAGAGCTCCTCGGCGATCCGCCGCTGCTCGCGATCCTGCCCGCCCCCGATGAGCACGAGGTCGGGCGTCTCCGGCATCCGGTCGCCCAGGCTCGCCGCGATCGCCTCGACCCCGATCCCGCGCTTCGCTGCGCGGTGCTGCACGGCCAGCAGGTTCCCCCGGTCCGCGTACACGTTCATCACGTCGTCGTAGAGCGTCACGACCCGGATCGACGTGCCGAGCGCGGTCATCGCGAGGCCTCCCGGGCGTCGGCCGGCGACTCCCAGTACGACCCGACGCCGGCACGCCGCGCCGCCGCCTCCCGTACGTCGATCATCGCCGTGTACGTCGCGACCACGTCCAGCGTCGCCCCGGCCGGCACAAGGGCGAGCGCGGCATCCAGCGCCGCCTCGGTCTCCGCCACCACCGCCGTCGGCGTCATACCGCCGATCGCGAAGCGCAGCGCCAGGTCGTCGGCGCGGTCCCCCGCGCACACGAGCCCTGCGAGGTGCCCTCCCAGCCGTTCGAGGTCGGCGTCGTAGATCCAGGACACGTCCTTGCCGTCCTGGATCCCGTCGTTCAGCATCGCCAGCACGGTCAGGGCGGCGCCGTCCTCGCCCCGGCCGGAGGCGAGCAGCGCCCGCGCGATCTCGTTCAGCCCCGCCGGGTTCTTCGCCAGCCAGATCCGCACGTGCCGCCCGTCGATGACGAACCGCTCCTGCCGGCCGAACGCGGGGCCTGCCGCGCTGATCGCACGGATCGCGATGTCAGGGGCGATCCCCAGCGCATGCGCCGCCGCGAGCGCCGCGAGGGCGTTCGTGACCGAGTAGAGCCCCGCCGTCGGCACGCGGAGCGAGGCACGCTCCTCCCCCACCCGCACCTCGACGGCGCTCCCGTCCGCGTCGAGGATCACGCGCGTCGCCGCGACCTCGGGCGTGGCGCGACGCCGACCGCAGCCCGTGCAGGACCAGTGGCCCACATGCCCCATGAACTGCCGCTCGTGCGTGAGCCGCGCGCCGCAGCGACAGAACCGCGCGTCCGACGCGTGCTCGCCGCCCGGCAGCGCCACCCCGGGATCGTCGATGCCGAACCACACCACGCGCCCCGGCGCATCGTCCGCGAGCTGGGCCACCGAGGGATCGTCGGCGTTCAGGACGAGCGCGGGCGACGCGTCGACGGCGCCTCCGCGCGGCAGCATCGCCGCCCAGCCCTCGGCCACGGAGTCGATCTCCCCGTACCGGTCGAGCTGATCGCGGAACAGGTTGAGGAACACCGCCGCGCGCGGCCGTAGCCGCGCGAACACCGTCGGCAGCACCGCCTCGTCCACCTCGTAGATCCCGAGGCGCCGGTCGGCGTCCGCGATGCCGCCGGTCCCGCCGGCCGCGTCGACGAGCGCCGTCACGAGCCCGCGCGCGAGGTTCGATCCCGACCGGTTGGTAAGCGGTTCCCACCCCGCCTCGCGCGCGATCGCCGCGATCAGGTGGGTCGTCGTCGTCTTGCCGTTGGTGCCGGTGACCGTCACCGCGCCGAGGCCCGGCACGGCGCCCGCCGCCTCGATCAGGTCCGGCGCGATCGTCCCGGCGACGAGCCCCGGCAGCGCCGTGCCGCCGCCGCGACCCAGCCGGCGCGTCGCGTCACGCGCGGCCCGCCCCGCGAGGAGGGCGGCGCGCTGACGGAGGGAAGCCTGATGCGTTCCGGGCACGCCTCGATTGTCGCACCCACCCGCGTCGAGGGCGTCTCAGCGCCGTCGACCTCGACGCCGCCACGGACGCGGACCCATCGGACAACGCGGCGCTAGCGGACCTGCTCCCAGAGGATCCGGTCGGCGTCGACGATCTGACGCACGCGCTCCTCGTCCTCGAGCAGTCGCAGGTGCGACAGCGTCTCCCCGAGCGCCGATCGCTTCATGAAGATGTTGAAGTCGTCGAACGGCCCGGTGTTCCACTTCACCCGCTGCGAGATCGTGCGCGCCGAGACCGGCCCGGACGTGCCGATCGCGTCGCGCACCTCCTCCAGCCGCTCGTCGTGGTGGTGCAGCAGCACATCGCAGCGCGCCTTCAGGTTCGCCATCGTGAACTCGTGCGCCGGCAGCGCAACAGCGACGTCGAACGCCGCGACCTTGCGGAGCGAGTCACGGAACTCGGAGAGCGGGCTGGATCCCTCCTGGTCGGCGTGCAGCGAGACGTTCGGGCTGATGTACGGCAGCACGTGATCGCCCGTGAACATCAGCCGGTGGTTCATCTCGTAGATGCACATGTGGCCCGGCGTGTGCCCCGGTGTCCACACCGCCTGTACCCGCCACCCGTCGAACTCGAGGATGTCCCCGTCCTGCAGCAGCACCTCGGGCGTGCCGAAGTCGAACATCCGCCCGCCGCCCGGGCCCTGCGGTGGTCGCGCCGCGGGCTTCGGCGCCGTCGCCACCGCAGCCCCGGCCTTCTCGTCGTGACCACTGCCGTCGTCCGCCTGCTTCGCCTCGCCCGGCTTCACCGCCGGCGACGTCGGCGAGAGCGCGCCGGCCTCGTGCGCCGCGTCGATCTCCTCCTGCGGGACGCCGTGCTTCACCAGCCACCCGTCCGAGAGCCGAGTCCACGCCTCGCCGTCCAGCCAGCGGTCCTGGATCCACTGCCACTCGCGCGCCAGCATGATGATCTGCGCGCCCGGCGACTGCTCCTTGATCCACCCCGTCATCCCGATGTGGTCCGGATGCGCGTGGGTGATCAGGATGCGCCGGATGTCCTTCGGCTCGAACCCCAGCTCGGCGAGCTGCGCCGTCATCGCCTCGATCGCCGCCGGGGTGCCGAACCCCGCGTCCACGAGGCTCACGCCCTCCGGCCCCACCAGGGCGTACGGCATGATGTACGGCAACGCCGGGCCGGGAAACGGCGTCTTGAGCTGGTGCAGTCCGGGGACGATTTCCACGCAAGTCCTCTCTGCTTCGGCGCGCATCCGCGCTGCCGCCACAGGTAGCCCGCTCGGGCCGCGCGGAGCATAGCAGCACCCCGACGGTCGCTCCCGCGCACCTCGCACCCGAGGATCACGACGGTGGCGGGGAGCTGCCGGACACGCGAAACGGGCGCCCGCAGGCGCCCGCTCGTACGTCAGTATGGCCGGCCCAGCCCTCCGCGAGGACCGTCCGGCGAAGATGGGACTCGGACTAGGTGTTGGAGGACGGCGACTCGTCGGACTTCGCCGCGGTCGTGCTCTGGTCCTTCTTCTCTTCGTCCTCGTCGCCGCGCGCCTCGCTCCGGAACTCGCGGATACCGCGGCCGAGCGCGCCACCAAGATCCGCCACGCGCGACGCCCCGAAGAGCAGCGCGAGGATGACCAGGATGATCAGCAGCTCCTGCCAACCCAGGCTTCCGATCATGACCATGTCCCCTTTCGGCTCGCCGCCCTCACCTGGTGGCGGTCGGCCGGTCTAACCACTCTTCGCGCAGACGGAGCGTCTGCCCTCGCTGGTGGCCGTGCGTACAGGGTACGCCGCTGGCTACTTCCGTGGATGCCCAGCGCCGACGCCAGCGTCGAGGGCAGTCGATTTGGTGGGAAGTTAGCCGCCTTCGGAGACTCGTTCCACAAAGACGTGCATCACGCCCCCGCAGATCTTGTCGTCACCCTCCACCGGCTCCGTCAGGTCGACGATCACGGTGCGAGGCTTCCCGTCCCGCATCGTCTCCATCGCCTCCTGCCACACCTCCGCCTCGCCGCAGCCGCCGCCGATGGTGCCGCTGAACGTCCCGTCCGGACGCAGCAGCATGGACGCCCCCGCCTTGCGAGGCGTCGAACCGCGCGTCGAGGAGATCGTCGCCAGCACGCGCGGCTCACCGCGCTCCAGCGCTTCACGGATCTCGCGGTACACGTCCAGCGACATGAGCATCCTCCGACCCATCAGCCAGCTGATCATAACGCGCAGGGAGCGACCGGAGGGTTGAGCGCCACCCCGTCGCCAACCCACCGCCCCGACGATCACTACCGCACGCCAAGGCCGGGGGGGGTGGCGCCGCGCACTCATCACCCCACCGCACCGACGAACATCACCACGCACCGAGGCCGGGCAATCCGAAAAGCCCCCTCCCCCGGAAAGGGGAGGGGGTTGGGGGAGGGGCTACACACTTCCTCACCTCCCCCTCCCGCGCAGGGAGGGGGCCGGGGGGTGGGCGCCACCCGGTCACCACCCCACCGCGCCGACGAACATCACCACGCGCCACACCGGGAGATCCCGGAAGCCTGATTGTCAGAATTGCGTGAGATCCGAGAGATCCACCCGGCGGTCGCGTCCGTACCGTCATCAGGCAGAAAAGCACGGAGGCCGATCGCTCGGCCCCCGTGCCCCAGAGGGAACCTGGCTGCGGCTCAGACACGCCTTAAACCCCGGTAGATTGAGGCGAATCCGTCGGGCCGCTGCCGAGCCGAGCATAGCACAGCCGTTTTCCCCCTTGGGGGGCGGCTGTGTTTTCGTTTCGTTCAATTCTGCCGCCTGCGGCCCGCCCTGCCAGTGCCGCCCTCACCGCACCCGCCTGTTATCTCACGGACGCTCGTCGAAGCTCTCGCTCGGCTCGGCGCTGCCTTCGCCTGCTCCGCTGCCGACGCCACCGACAGCGCCGAGGATCGGACGCCGGCCAGCGCGCATCCGCTCCCCGCTCCCGCCCCGCTGGACCATGACGATCTCCGCGAGGATCGAGACCGCGATCTCCTCGGGCGTCTCCGCCCCGATGTCCAGCCCGATCGGCGTCGACACCGCCTCCAGCGCCTCGCGCGAGAACCCCTCCTCGAGGAGATGCCGCAACACCGTCCCCGTCCGGCGGCGGCTCCCGATCATCCCCACGTACGCCGCCCCACGGCCCACCGAGTGGCGCAGCGCCTCCTCGTCCACCCGGTGCCCGCGGGAAACCAGCACCACGTAGGTATTGGCGTCGAGCTCGACCGCGTCGAGGGCGTCCTCCACCTCCGCGCAGATCACGTGCTCGGCCATCGGGAAACGGTCGCGGTTCGCGAACTCCTCGCGGTCGTCGATCACCGTCACCGCGAACCCGACGATCTCCCCGATCGTCGCGAGCGCATGCCCCACGTGACCCCCACCCACCACGACCAACCGCGACGGCGATTCGAATAGCTGGAGCATCACCTCGGCGTCACCCGCGCCGGCCTGCGACCGTCGCTCGGCGAGCTCCCCATCCGGCGAGACGTACAGCGTCTGCATCGTCACCCGGGGCACCGTGGTCAGCATCTCGCGCGCCTGCGCCCGAACCGCCTCGTCCAGCGGCTCGCTCCCGAACGTCCCCAGCGCGGACTCGTCCGCGGCCAGCGACAGCTTCGCCCCCGGCGTCAGCCCCGAGCTCCCCGCGTCCACCACCGTCGCCACGACCACCCGCATCCCACCCGCGAGCGCGGACTCGACGGCCTCCATGATCGCGACACGGTCAGCAGCACCCGCCACCAAGGACCCCGATCTTCAGCTCCGCCGAGCGCCCCCTCAGCCCCCGACGGCCGCCGCGATCATACGGCTCTCCTCCGACGCTCCGATGTCCGCAGCCCTACGCCGCCGAAGCCACCACGAACAGCAGCAGGTACTTACAGGGGTCGTCCAGGTCCCCCTCCACCGTCGTGATCGCCTTCGACGTCACCACCTCGCGGTCGAGGATCCACGCCTTCCCCGCGCCCCGCTCCCGCACGCTCGTCTGGAGGATCACCTGCGCCTCCGACGGGATCTCGTCGGGGCTCGACGCGTTCACCACCGCGCTCCCCGACTCCGTATCCGACAGGTACAGCGCATCCACCACGAACCGCCGCCCCGAGACCGGAACGCCCGTCAGCCGGTCGTAACCATCGACGTACAGCTCGTCCCCGACCGAGATCCACTGGAGCGCGAACAGCAGCCCCGGCTCCCCCTGCCAGCGGCTGTGCCCAAAGATCCAGGACTTCCGTTCGATCCCTGCCCAGGTCTCGTCTGGCGTCGCGATCCCCTGCGACGGCACGGTGAGCGTCGTCGTGTCCGGGGGAGGTGGCGTGCACCCCGCCGGCACCGTCCCCGTGTACGGGACGATCTCGCTCCCCTGCACCTCGGCGTCGATCCCCAGCGACGGGATCCGCAGCCGCGTCGCACGGATCTCCAGCGCGAGCGGCGGTGGCGGCGCCGTGGAGGTCGGCGCGGGCGTCGCCGTTGGGACCGGCGTCGACGTCGCCTCGGGACCTGACGTCTCCCCTGGTGTCTCGGTCAGTGTCTCGGTCGGTGTCTCGGTCGGTGTCCCGGTCGCCGCCTGCGTGGGGGTCGCGCTCGGACTCGCGGTCCGAGTCGCCGTGGCGGCAGCCACCGCCGGACTCGCCACCGAGGTGCCCGCGACGGGCGATGTAGTCTCAGCGCCGGCCGCCGTCGACGGATCGCCGCCGCCGCACGACGCGAGGAGGGCGCTCGCGATCAGGAGGATCACCGCGCGACGAAGGCTCATCCGCCGACCTCGGACGCTGGCGTGGTGGGAGTTCCCGGCCTCGAGCCGGACGTAACGACTATACGTTGAACAGGATGTTCATCACGTCGCCGTCCTGGACGACGTACGTCTTGCCCTCGGTCCGGAGCTTCCCGGCCTTCTTCAGCTCGGCCATGGAGCCCTTCGCGTCCACCATGTCGCGCCAGGACGCCACCTCCGCGCGGATGAACCCGCGCTCCAGGTCGCTGTGGATCCGCCCGGCCGCCTCGGGCGCCGTCGCACCCTTCCGCACCGTCCACGCGCGCACCTCGTCCTCGCCGGCGGTGAGGAACGAGTGCACCCCCAGCAGCTCGTAGGCCGCGACGATCGCGCGGTCGCGCGGCGAGTCCGCGGACAGCCCCAGGTCCGCGCGGAACGACTCCGCATCCTCCGGGTCCATCTGCGCCAGCTCCGCCTCGATCTTCGCGCACATCGCCGCCACCGCGACGCCGTCCGCGCCGTACCGCGCGCGGAACTCCCCCTCGATGGCCACCGCGTTCGCCACGTCGTCCTCGCCGATGTTCACGACCAGCAGCACGGGCAGCATCGTGATGAACTGGTACGCCCGCAGCTCCTTCGCCTCCGCCTCCGTCAGCGTCAGCGAACGCAGCCCTTCGCCGGACTCCAGGTGCGCCTGCAGCTTGCCGAGCAGCTCGCGGTGCGCCTCCATCCCCTGGCGCTCCGCCGCCTTCATCGACTTCATCTCCTGGTCGATGCGCTGCAGCCGCCGCTCGATCAACCCCAGGTCCACGAACGTCAGCTCGAGGTTCAGCGCGTCGATGTCCCGGTGCGCGTCGACGCTCCCCTCCGGGTGCGGCACCGAGTCGTCCTCGA
Organism: Dehalococcoidia bacterium; assembly: GCA_050250415.1. Lineage (GTDB taxonomy): Bacteria > Chloroflexota > Dehalococcoidia > UBA2979 > UBA2979 > W-Chloroflexi-9. The sequence continues at coordinate 51,411 of JBFWOO010000011.1, forward strand.
ACGCCCGCACCACGTGCACCAGCGCGTCCGCCTTCGCCAGCTCGGTCACGAACTGCCGCCCCGGCCCCTCCGTGCCGAAGCCGTCGATCGGATAGTCCACCCAGCGGATCTCCGCGTACGTCGTCTTCTTCGGCGTGAACACGCCGACGAGCGCCTCCACGCGCTCATCCGGCACCTTCACCACGCCCACGTTCGGCTCGTTCCCGGCCGAGTACGCGCCCACCTGCGCCGTCCCGCGCGTGACCGCGTTGAACACGGACGTCTTGCCGCTGCGCGCCTTGCCGATGATGCCGAGATCCATGGTGATCCTCGCGACGACGGGTCGATGACTGCGATGGAATGGCTACCTCAGCCAGTCTGTCGCCGGCCCGCGCCAGCGGCAACGCCGCGCCGGGGCGGTGTCGCCTCAGTCCTCGCGTTGCGCCGCGAGCATCGCGCTCGCCTCCAACGCAGGCACGGGTCGCCCGGTGAGGTACCCCTGGAAGCAGTCGACCCCGACCGACCTGAGGTAGCTCGCCTCCCCCTCGCGCTCGATGCCCTCCGCCACCGTCTGGAACCCGAGCCGCCGCGCGATCTCGATCGATGTCTCGATCACCACCCGGTTCCCCTCGCTCTCGTACCCGTGCACGAACTCCAGCGCCAGCTTCAGCACCGTGATCGGCAGGCGCGCCAGGTACGTGAGGCTGGAATACCCCGTCCCGAAGTCGTCCACGGCCAGCCCGAACCCGTGCTCGCGTAACTCGTTGAGCAGCCCTTCCACCGGCGCAGGCGCCTCGACAAGCGCGCTCTCGGTCAGCTCGAGCACCACGAAGTGCGGATCGAGCCCGGCCTCTCGCGCCTCATCGACCAGCCGCGACACCGTCCCCCGCCGGAAGTGGTACGGCGAGACATTCACCTCGATCTGCAGCTCTGGGAACCCGGACGCGTGCCGCTCCATCAGCCAGCGGTACGCCGTCGACCGGACGAACGTGCCGACGTCATCCACCAGGCCCGCGCGCTCCGCGACGGGGATGAACACCGAGGGCGGCACCCACCCGCGCGTCGAGCTCATCCACCGCGCCAGCGCCTCGAACGCCACGATCCGTCCGCTGCCCACGTCGCGGATCGGCTGGTAGGCGACCGACAGCTCGCCGAGCTCCAGCGCCCGACGCAGCTCGTTCGCCAGCGCCAGCCGGTCGTACGCCTCCTCCGCCATCCGGGGATTGAAGAACGCCGAGCTCGACTCCCGCTCGAGCTTCGCTTCGTGCATCGCCGTGTCCGCCGCGCGCAGCAGCAGATCCGGGTTCGGACCGTCCTGCGGATAGATCGAAATGCCCAGCGACGCGTTGAGGTAGATCGCCTGCCCGGACGCGAGCATCGGCACCGAGAAGATCGCAAGGATCTCCCGCGCCCGTTCCCGGAGCGCCTCCTCCCCCTGGACCGCCGTGACGACGACGAACTCGTCGCCGGCAAGCCGCGCCAGCGTGTCGCGCGTGCTCACCACGCCGCGCAACCGCCGCGCCATCCCGCGCAGCAGGTCGTCGCCCACCTCGTAGCCCAGCGAGTCGTTCACGTCCTTGAACGCGTCGATGTTCAGCAGCATCACGCCGAACGACTGGCCGTCCCGGTCCGCCAGGGCGATCGCCTCGGCCAGCCGGGACTCCAGCAGACTCCGGTTCGGCAGCCCGGTCAGCGGGTCATAGTTCACCAGGAAGGAGATGTGCGTCTCCGCCTGGTCGCGCTCCCGCTCCAGGTCCCGCAGCCGCGAGGTGTCACGCCCCACCCCGACCGTGCCCACGATCTCGCCGTGGCTGTCGCGCAGCGGCGCCAGTGCGATCCGCATCGACGTCACCGAGCTGTTCACCGGGAACGTCATCGGCGCCGTCTCGCGGAACCAGTCCACGGACACCGTCTCCCCCTCCAGCACCCGAGCGCCAAGCGTCATGTACGCCCGCCCGACATCCGCCCCGAAGATCTCCAGCGCGTTCCGCCCCAGGAACCGCTCGCGATCCTCCACCGTCGCCGCGGGACCCAGCAGCTCCGTGAACCGCTGCTCGCGATCCGTCATGAACACCAGGTCGTCGAACGACGCCACCAGCGACCGGAACCGCGCCGCGCTGTCCTCCGCCGATGTCCGCGCATGCGAGATCTGCCCGACCGACTGCCGGATGCCGGCGTACAGCAGCGCCGTGGTGACACCGACGAACCCCACCCCCTTCACGGACGCCACGAGGTTCTCGATGTCCACCGTCGGCGTCAGCCAGCGCACGAGGAGGTCCGTGACAAATACCCACGGAAGCGCCACCGCGAAATAGAGCAGAGGGATCCGCAGCTCGGGAACCGACAGACGCCGAAACACGCGGACCGCCAATCCCTCGCCCGCACAGTGCGCGCGCGATCTATTCCTCGTCAACTATGTGAACGTGCCCACAAGGCCGCGCCCGCAAGCAACCCGTCAGACTCTCGCGCCCCAGCCCGAGCCGAATCCTCAGCCCGCTCACCACCCCCCACCCCACCGACGATCACCACAACGCACCGAGGCGGGCGATCCGGAAGCCCCCTCTCCGGCAAGGGGAGGGGGTTGGGGGAGGGCCACCCGCTCACCCCCCCACCGCTCCGACGATCACCGCAACGCACCGAGGCCGGGCGATCCCGGAAGCCCCCTCCCCCGGCACGGGGTGGGGGTTGGGGGAGGGGCTACCCACGGCCGGACCGCCCCCACCCGCGCAGGGTGGGGGCCGGCGGGTGGGCGGCACCCGCTC
>JBFWOO010000012.1:0-38902 GCA_050250415.1 Dehalococcoidia bacterium
CCCCTCCCTCGGTAGAGGGAGGGGGCTGGGGGGAGGGTGTTCACCTCTCTCCTCTCCCCCTTCCCCTTCCCGCGCATGAAAGGAGGCCGGGGGGATGGCCGCCCCACGCCAGCCTCACGGGAGCATCGACGCCAACCGCAGACACCGACGGACTGACAAGCTCTCGCCCCCCGCCCGGGGCAGCCAGACTCCGGCTCCCCCTCCCTCGGTAGAGGGAGGGGGCTGGGGGGAGGGTGTTCACCTCTCTCCTCTCCCCCTTCCCGCGCAGGGAAGGGGGCCGGGGGGATGGCCGCCCCACGCACAACACCGCCGCCCCGAGCGCAAACCCGACGCAGCACCACCCTGGCCGTGAGAGAAGAAACCGAGCTAGCGCCGCGCCCCGAGCGTCTCCACGAAGCGATACCCAACGTTCCGCACGGTGTCGATGAACTGCTCGCGCTGCTCGATCTTCGAACGGATGCGCCGCACGTGGACATCCACCGTCCGCGACCCGCCGTAGTAGTCGTAACCCCACACCTGGTTCAGCAGCGCCTCGCGCGTGAACGGCTTCCCCGGGTTGGACGCGAGGAACCGCAGGAGCTCGTACTCCTTGTAGGTGAGGTCCACCACCTCACCGTCCACCGTCACCTTGTAGCGCTCCAGGTCGATCAGAAGTGACCCGTGCCGGATCACCGAACCGTCCTCCGCGCCGGTCTTCGCCCAGATCAGCCGCGACATCCGCGCCCGCAGCTCTTCCTCGTTCACCGGCGTGACCGCGAAGTCGTCCACATGCAGCGACGGACCCAGCAGGCTCAACTGCGACGGCGGCAGCAGCACCATCACCGCCGCCGTCTCCGCCACCGCCTCGTCGCGCACGATCGCCGCGAGGCCGCCAGACGTCATCCCGAGGCCCGTGTCCACCACCAGCAGCGACGGCCGCCACTCGCGCACCGCGATCAGCGCACGCTCCGCCGTGCCTTCCGCGCGCACCACGCGCCCATCGACGCGCGCGACGGACTCCACCGATCGGGCGGTGGCGGGATCCTGAGTCAGTATCAGGATGCGCTGCATGGCCGGAGTCTATCCCTCGCTATCGACGCGGACGAATCGGCCGCGCACTCACGCTCGTCGCGCCGACCAACATCGACGCCTCCTCGACGGCCTGAGGAACACATCATCCTTCTCGTGTATTTCAGGCATGCGTCACGCTGATTGCGAATCCGGGATCGGCCGCCCGAAGCGACGGCTATCCGCCGCGCAGGACCTCGTGCATCGCGTCCGCGATCACCTCGACGGCATGATCGATCACCCCTGGCTCCGCGGCCGTGAAGTTCATCCGGAACGTCGCCAGGGCCTCGGGGGGCAGCGCCTCGCCCTCCGCTGCGGCGTAGAAGTGCCTGCCCGGCACGAACGCCACACCGCGCTCCAGTGCCGCCGCGTACACCCGATCCGCGTCCAGGCCGGCCGGGCCCTGCACCCAGATGAACATCCCGCCTTCCGGGTGCGTCCAGCGCACGCCCTCCGGCATCGTCCGCTCCAGCGCCGCCAGCATCGCCTCGCGCCGCGGGCGGTAGAACTCAACGATCCCCGGAACCCGCGCCTCGAGGTGTCCGCCCGCGAGATACTCCGCCGCGAGCGCCTGCCCCAGCGTCCCCGTGTGCAGGTCCACCCCCTGCCGCGCGATCACCAGCCAGCGCAGCAGCACCGGCGGCGCCACGCACACCCCGATCCGCAGCCCCGGCGAGAACGTCTTGGACAGCGTGGTCAGATAGACCACGTGCTCCGGCGCCAGGCTCTGGATCGTCGGCACCCGCTCGCCCACGTAGCGCAGGTCGCTGTACGGGTCGTCCTCGATCAGCAGCGCGTCGTGGCGCTGGAGGATCGCTGCTACCTCGCGACGGCGCTCGATCGGCAGCGTCCGGCCCGTCGGGTTCTGGAACGTCGGCACCGCGTACACGAACTTCACGCCGCCCGCCGCGAGCACCCGCTCCAGCGAGGACGGCACCAGCCCGTCGTCGTCCGCCTCCACCTGCACGTACCGCGGCTCGTACGGGTTGAACGCCTGCAACGCGCCGAGGTACGTCGGCGCCTCCACCGCCACCAGATCGCCCGGCGACAGCAACGTCTTCCCGATGCCATCCAGCGCGCCCTGCGACCCGTGCGTGATCAGGATGTCGTCAACGGCCGCGCCCACCCCGCGCGCGGCGAGGTGCGGCACCAGCGCCTCGCGCAGCGGCCCGAAGCCCTCGGACGCGTCGTACTGCAGGATGCTCGCCCCGTACCGCCGCGTGACCGCATCGAGGAGCGACGGGAGCAGGTCCAGGGGGAAGGACTCGGCTGCCGGCAGCCCGCCCGCCAGCGAGATCACGTCCGGCTGCGAGGCGACCTTCAGGATCTCGCGGATCGCGCTCGCTTCCATCTGCGTCGTGCGGCCCGCCAGCAGTCGCGAGAAGTCCATGCGCCAATCTACCGCGCGCCCCACCTGCCCGCGAGGGAGGTCGGTCTCCCCCGGCCCACGCCCGCGAGCGGCCGGGCGAGGGACGAGCGGGGGTGGGATGGCCCGCCCAACAGCCCTGCGAGGACCGGCGCCTAGTCGGCGACGACCGGCGCGAGGCGGTAGCCCACGCGCGTCACGGTATCGATCACATCGGCGGCATCACCAAGCTTCGAGCGGATCCGCGAGACGATGACGGCGAGGCGCCGTCGAGCATGAGGAACCGGCTTGCCCCACAGGGCCTCCGCCAGCGCGTCGTAGGTCACGACCCGCCCGGCCTGGGCCACGATCGCCCACAGCGCGTTGAACTCCATGAAGGTGAGCCGCACGGGCTCACCCTGCACCGTCACCAGGTACCGCTCCCGATCGATGACGAGGTCTCCGGCTCGGATCATCGTTGCTTTCTGCTCTCCCGGGGCTCCGTCGCGTGGCGGCGGAGCAGCGTGTTCGGGCGAGGGAGTCCCCGCCGCCGGCCCCAGACGCCGGCCCCAGACGCCGGGCCCAGACGCCGGGCCCAGACGCGGGGCCCTGACGGCGAGGTACTGGCCCCCGGTGCTCGGGAGGGTGAGCACCGGGGGCCAGTCCCATGGGGCGAGCGGGTTAGAGCGCCTGCTCGTCTTCCTCGCCGGTACGGATGCGGACGGCTCGGCTCACCGGGCTGACGAAGATCTTTCCGTCACCCACCTCCCCGGTCCGCGCCGCCTCCACGATGCGGCTCACGACCGCGTCCACGTCGGCGTCCTTGACCACCAGCTCGATCTTGATCTTGGTCAGGTACTCGACCGCGAACGTGCGTCCTCGCCACTGCTCCGTGACGCCGCGCTGGACACCGTGCCCGCGCACCTCGGAGAGCGTCATCCCCGAGTGGTCCAGCTCCTCCAGGGCGGCCTTCACCACCTGGAGCTTGTCCGGCCGAATGATGGCTTCAACCTTCTGCATGAACGTTTCCTCCTGTGTCCGAGAACGCTAGCGCGTGGACTCAGACAGCGTGGCGAACGGGTCGCGACCGCCGGTGAACTCGGGGTAGGCCTCCATGCCGTGCTCGTACACGTCCAGGCCCGCCTCCTCCTCGGCCTCGCTCACGCGGATGCCGATGGTGAACTTGATGCCCAGGAACACGATGGACGAGGCGACCACGGTCCACGCGCCCACGGCGACCACGCCGATGAGCTGCGTGATGAACAGGTCGGCGCCACCACCAAGGAGCAGACCGTAGATGGAGCCGTCGCCGTAGGCGGCGTTCTCCATCAGCGCCTGGCTGGAGAGCAGGCCCACGGCCAGCGTGCCCCACACACCGTTCATCAGGTGCACCGGGACCGCGCCCACCGGGTCGTCGATCTTCAGCGCGTCCAGCAGCATCACGCCGTAGACGATGATCAGACCGGCCACCGCACCCGCGATGATCGCGGCCCACGGTTCCAGCGTCGCGCAGCCCGCGGTGATGGCCACCAGGCCGCCCAGCAGACCGTTCAGCGTCAGCGACAGGTCCGACTTCCCGTGCTGGAGCCACGACACGATCATCGCGGTCGAGGCGCCGGCGCCGGCAGCCAGGGTCGTCGTCACCGCCACCCGGGCAGCGATGTCGGCCGCGCCGCCGCTCAGCGCCAACGTCGAGCCGGCGTTGAACCCGTACCAGCCGATCCAGAGGATGAACACGCCCAGCACGCCCAGCGGCAGCGAGTGGCCGGGGAACGCCGTCACCTTGCCGTCCGTGAAGCGGCCCTTGCGCGCGCCGACGATGATCGCGCCGCACAGCGCGGCCCAACCGCCGACCGAGTGCACCACGGTGGAACCCGCGAAGTCGACCATCCCGGTGCCGTTCAGCGGGTCAGCCGCGAACGCCGAGATCCAGCCGTTGCCGTCCCAGATCCAGTGGACCACCACCGGGTAGACGACACCGGTGATCAGCACGGTGTAGACCAGGTACGCGGAGAACTTCGTGCGCTCCGCCATCGCCCCGGACACGATCGTCGCGGCCGTCGCCGCGAACGCGAACTGGAAGAACCAGCCGGCGTAGTCCGAGAAGTCCTGCAGGAAGAAGTGCCCCATGCCGATGAAGGCGGGGGCGGATCCCTCTGCGTCCGTGCCATAGGCGAACGCCCAGCCGACCGCGAAGAACACGAGTGTTCCCAGCCCGGCGTCCAGCACGTTCTTCATCAGGATGTTCGTGACGTTCTTCGTCCGCACGAATCCCGCCTCGACCATCGCGAAGCCGGCCTGCATGAACAGCACCAGCGTGGCCGCGATCAGCAGCCAGGCGGTGTCCAGGGCCCCCGCCAGCTCGGCGATGGGGTCCACTTCTTCTTGGGCTGCGGCGACACCGATTCCCGCGACGAGTGAAAGCCCCGCCCCGAGTGCCGCCCCAGCCGTGAGTGCACGCAACCTTCTCAAGAGAACCTCCTTCTCACTCGCCGGAGTCTGGAGGTGGCTCGTTTCGCGTCGGCGTCACTTCCGTGAAGCTCTCGTGTCTCGCCCGTTTCGTCCGCGTTTCCTGAATCTGGGACGCGGGCAAGCGCGCGGAAAGACGTCAGAAAACCCGGCGATGTTCCGGCGTGACGCGGGCGACGCGTGCCCGCATCGGACGCGATGACGTCGCCGCGTGCCCCAGGCGCGCGACGCCCCTCCCGGCATGTGAGCGGCGTGAAACAGTCCAGAAACAGGTCAGCGCATACGATCTGCCCATGTACAACGGAACCGGCGACCCCAGCTCTCGGCAGCACGTCCTCCAGGCGTGCCGCGACCACGACGTGAAGTTCATCCGCCTCTGGTTCACGGACATCCTGGGGACCCTGAAGTCGGTCGCCATCACCATCGAGGAGCTCGAACACGCCCTCGAGGACGGCGTCACCTTCGACGGCGGCGCCATCGAGGGCTACGCCCGCCACGGCGAGACCGACATGATCGCCCTCCCCGATCCGGCGACGTTCCAGCTCCTCCCCTGGCGCCCCCGCCCGCAGGCCGTCGCCCGCATGTTCTGCGACGTCCAGCGCCCCAGTGGCGAGCCCTTCGAGGGCGACCCGCGCCGCGTCCTGAAGGGCGTCCTCGCCCGCGCCGCCGCCAGCGGCTACACCGCCTACGTCTCCCCGGAGATCGAATACTTCTACTTCAAGGACGCGAAGACGCCCGAGCCGCTCGACAGCGGCGGCTACTTCGACCTCACCGCCGCCGACAGCGGCTCCGACCTCCGCCGCGACACCGTCCTCATGCTTGAGGACATGGGCATCGGCGTGGCCCTGAGCCACCACGAGGTCGCCCCCAGCCAGCACGAGATGGACCTGCGTTACACGGACGCCCTCACCATGGCGGACGCCGTCATGACCTTCCGCCTCATCGTGAAGGAGGTGGCCATGCGCAACGGCGTCCACGCCACCTTCATGCCGAAGCCCCTCGCGGACGAGAACGGCTCCGCCATGCACCTGCAGTTCTCCCTCTTCCGCGGCGAGGAGAACGCCTTCTTCGATCCGGCCGATCCCGGCTCGCTCTCCGCGGACGGCCGCCGCTTCATGGCCGGCCTCCTCCGCCACGCGCCGGAGATGATGCTGCTCACCAATCAGTGGGTGAACTCGTACAAGCGGCTCGTCCCCGGCTTCGAGGCGCCCGTCTACACCTCGTGGTCCTACACCAACAACGCGGACCTCGTCCGCGTCCCGCAGCACAAGCCGGAGATGGGCATGTCCGCCCGCGTCGAATACCGCGTCCCGGACTCCGCCTGTAACCCCTACCTCGCCTTCGCCGCCGTGCTCGCCGCCGGCCTCGAGGGCATCGCCCAGGGCTACGAGCTCCCCATGGCCGCCGAGCGTCCCGTCGTCGAGATGTCGGACGCCGAGCGCGCCGCCCGCAACATCATGCTGCTGCCCAACTCGCTCGGCGAGGCGATCGCCGCCTTCGAGGGCTCCGCGCTCATGCGCGCCACCCTCGGCGACTCGATGTGCGACTCCCTCGTCGCGAACAAGCGCCACGAGTGGCGCGAGTACCGCGCCCAGGTCACCCCGTTCGAGCTCGCCCGCTACCTCCCGGCGCTCTAGCGGCCGCCCGGGCGGCGCGCCCCACGGACGACGAAGCCCCTCCAGTGGAGGGGCTTCGCTGTGTCAGCACGAGGTCGGCTAGCTGCGGGCGCGCACCGGGACGGGCACCAGCAGCCCGCGGTCAGGCGGCGCGCCGGGTGTCGGGCGCGCGTAGCGCGACCGCAGCGCGAAGTGCGCGATGCTCGCCACCACCACGCCCACGAGCAGGTCGAACACGTAGTGCTCGCCGAGGTAGACCAGCGAGAAGCCCATCGCGAGGTTATAGAGGAGCACCGGAGCCACCCACCTCGGCGCCAGCTCCCGCGCGGCCAGCAGCACGAGGAACGTCAGCGCCATGTGGATCGAAGGCACGCTCGCCACCGGGTTCGGCGCGGCCAGCGTCGCGTACAGGTCGCGGTAGGCGTCCGCGTCCAGCCCGCTCGTGACGAAGTTCATCACACGGTACGTCGGCCCCAGCTCACCCTGCCGCGCCGCCAGCCACGGCGGCACCGTCGGCACCAGCCAGAACAGCAGCAGACCGAGGTACAGCGTCACGAGCACCGCGCCCGCGTACACCGGCGCCAGCGACCGCTGACGGAACCACAGGTACGCGAACACCGCGTGCGGCACCACGAAGAACGACCAGTGCATCGCCACGGCGAGGAAGTCCAGGAACCCAATGTCCCACGGGCGGAAGAACGTCTGCTGCAGCTCCACGGATGGCACGTTCCCCAGGAACATGAACCGGTCGATCGCGATCACGTACTCCGCCCGGATCTGCATCCCGGAGTCGTCCGCGAAGGCGCGCAGTACGGTGTAAAGGTAGATTCCGGCGATGTAGAAGTAGAGCCAGCGCTCCGTGTGACGACCCCGGATGGTCGGCCACCACCACAGGAGCGCCGCCGCCGGCAGGACCAGGCTGGGGAGCGGATGCGGCTTCCAGTATCCAGCGAGCAGCACGAAGGCGAGGACCGCGAGGCTCCCGTACCGCAGCAGCGCGCCCGCGTTCCACGCCTGGGCTGGACGGTTCCCCGGGGCCTGCGATCCCTGGCCGCGATCGCCCTCGCCGCCGCCAGCCTCGTCTGGCTGTGGCGCGCTGCCGACCCCGATGCCGTGTGGCCGCTGTTGGAGCGTGCTCATCCGACCGCGCTTGTCCTTGGGCTCGTGCTCCTTGGCGCTTCGCTCGTCGCGAAGTCGCTCCGGTGGCGCTCGATGCTACCCGAGCCGTGGAAGGTCACCCGTCTCGAGGCCCTTCGGATCTTCCACGTCTCCATTCTACTGAACAACCTCTTGCCGTTCCGTGTCGGCGATGGCGCGCGCGTGCTATCTCCATCCGTCCGCCGCGCCGCCACCCTCCAGCAGGCGCTCGTCGTCCTCGTCGCGGAGCGGCTCATCGATGGCCTCACGCTGGTCCTCGTCGCCGCGGTCGCGCTCCCCCTCTTCTTCCACGCCACCGGCCGGCAGGCGGTCGTCGACGGTCTCACCGCGCCCGGCTCCGGCGCCATCCTCATCTTCGCCGGAGGCTTCCTCGTCGGGCTGCTCGCGCTCGCCGTCGCCGTCCGCGTCCGCTGGCCCGCGCTTCGCATCCTGCTCACCGAGCGCGTCAAGTCACTCCGCGCCGACGCCCTCGCGATCGTCCAGCAGACCCCCGCACACCTCGCCCGCCTCGTCGCCGCCACGCTCCTCGCGTGGGCCGCCACGTTCCTCCTGCACCTCGCCGTCCTCGAGGCGCTCGATGCTCCCCCGACCGTGGTGCACCCGCTCGTGCTGGCGACCGTCGTGGTGCTCTCCACCAACCTCTCGATGCTCGCCCCCGCCACGCCCGGCGGCATCGGCCTGTTCCACGCCGCCGCCGCCGCCCCCCTGCTCGTCGCCGGACACAGCACCGAGGTCGCCGTGGCCTACGCGCTCCTCGTGCACGTCATCAACACCGTCCCCCCGATGCTCATCGGTGCGATCGGACTCGGCGCCCCCGCGCTCTCCGCGCGTCTCCGCGGCGCCCCCGTCGACCGCTAGCCCGGACGCTACCGCCGGCGGCGGGTGCGCCCGCGCAGATACCACCCCACGACGATCGCCGTCGCGATCACCGCGGTCGCCACGGCACCCCACACCGCGAACGGGTTGGGACCGTCCGAGGCCGGCGCGACCTGGTCCGCACCCATCGCGACGGTGGGCGGAATGGCGGCGGACAGCGCCACCAACAGCAGGAGTGAGAGGACAAGTCGGGGAGCGAGGCGAGGGCGCATCATGAGGCAGTCCTCCGATGTTCGTCGGACGCCCCGCTCGCCCGATGATCCCGCTGCCCCTCAAGGCTAACGCCTCGCGTCGGCGCACCGTTCGACGCACGCACCCACGCACGCATCCGCACGCGGACCGGCACCGTGTGCCGGACACCGCCGCGAGGATGCGGCAGCGAGGATTGCGCCCGCGCGGTATGCTTCCGCGCGGCGACGGGGCCAGAGCGCCAGGCGCCGCGTCCTGCTCCCCGGCGATGCCCGCGAGGCGTCCCGGAGCCCGCAGGCCGGCACTGCCGGTGCATCGACTCGCCGCGGCACCGCTACCCCTCGCGCCCAGCGCGCCCCGGGTCGTCGGTGTCCTCTGTCGATCAGCCGCGCTCGCCACTGCGAGCGCTGCAAGCGCATGGAGCGAGGGAGGCGCACTTGGCCGACGAAGTGATGGAACTAACCCCGGAAATGAAGGAGGCGATCGGCAAGTCCGGTGAGCCGACGATGTACGAGGTCACCAGCCTCGGCATTCGCACGTTCTGCCGTGCCGTCGGATACGAGGACGGGATCTACTTCGACGACGACGAGGCGAAGAAGGCCGGCCACCCGGCGATCATTGCCCCGCCCGGCTACCTCGGGATGCCAGTCTGGAACCCGAACGCGCCGGCGCGTCGCCAGGACTTCTTCAAGTCCCCCTTCACGCGCAACCTCAACGGCGGTACCGCCGTCGAGCCGCTGGCCCACGTCTACGCCGGCGACCTCCTCGAGGCGGTCACCACGCTGACCAGCCTGGAGATCCTGCCGTCGAAGGCCTACGGCCAGCTCATGGTCCGCAAGAGCGAGACGGTCTACACCCGCAAGTCAGATGGCAAGGTCGTCGCGAAGACGCGCGGCACCGGGCTGTCCTACTAGGTCTGAAGGGAGACATACCAATGGCAGTCGCAGCTCAGACCTATGACGGAGTCTCGGTGGGCCAGGAGTTCACGCTCGAGGAGGCCACCGACTCGCAGCGCCTGGTCATCTGGGCAGCCGCCTCCGGCGACTTCTACCAGATCCACTACGACGACAACTTCGCCAAGAACAACAAGCTGCCCGACATCATTGTCCACGGCGCCCTGAAGGGCATGTGGGTCGGCAAGATCCTCGACCAGATCGCCGGCCGCGACGGCTGGGTCAAGGAGTGGGACGTCTCGTACCGCTCCATGGACATCGCCCGCGAGCCCATCACCGTCTTCGCGAAGGTGACCGGCAAGCGCGAGGAGAACGGCGAGAAGCTCGTCGACTTCGAGGTCGGCACCCGCAAGACCGACGGCACCGTCACGACCCCCGGGACCGGCACCGTCCGCCTCCCGTAGTCGTCGACCAGTCGACACACGAGAAGCCCGGCCTCACGGCCGGGCTTCTTCGTCCCCCGCCCCGCCGCTCCCCTCTGCCCCTCCCCTGGATCGCCACTCCTCCGCCACGCCGCGAGGAGCACACTCCACTCCCCCGCCGCGCCCCGCGCTCCACACTCACTCCATGCACGCCATCGACCGCGCCGACGACGAACTCACCGCCGCCTCCGAGCACGAAGGACCACGCGCCCTCCGCCTCGCCCTCGCCCTCGTCTACCTCTGGTTCGGCGCCCTCAAGCTCCGGCCCGCTGCCAGCGCCGCCGAGGAGCTCGCCGGCCGCACTGTCCAGCGCCTCACCGGCGGACACGTCGGCGTCCAGTCCGGCGCACGGGCGATCGGCATCCTCGAATGCGTGATCGGCGTGCTGCTGCTCAACCGGGCCATGTCGCGGCCCGCGGTCGCGCTCATCCCGCTGCACCTGCTCGGCGCATCCTCGCCGCTCGTCGTCTTCCCGCGCCGCTGCTTCCGGCGTCCGTGGATCCCGACGCTCGAGGGCCAGTACATCCTGAAGAACGCCGTCCTCGCCGCCGCCGCGTTCGAGCTCGTCGCACGCGGACGCCGCCGCTGACGCCTACTCCGCCACGACGACCGCGCGCCGCCCCGCGAGGAACGCGAACACCAGCGTCGCCACCGCGATCGCCATCCCGCCGATCAGGATGAGCCACAGGTGCTCGCTCGCCCGCTCGCCCAGGAACACGAACAGCAGCGTCTGCGGCGTGGAGCCCAGCACGGATGCCACGAGGAACCTCGGGTATCGCATCCCCGTCAGCCCCGCCGCGTACGAGACACCGTCAAACGCGAACCCGGGCATCAGCCGCAGCACGAACACCCCGTTCGCCCCGTAGCGCGTCAGCCACCGGTCCAGCGTGTGCAGCGCCAGCTTCTCGGCGATCCACTCCACCCGGCGGCGCCCCAGCCCTCGGGTCACCGCGAAGCACAGGCTCGCCGACACCCCGTACCCCGCGAGGCTCACCGCCACCCCGCCCGCGAAGCCGAACGCCAGCCCGTTCGCGAACAGGATCACGAACCCCGGGATCGGCAGGAACATCGCCTGCACGATCATCACCACGATCGACGCCACCGCCGCCCACGAGCCGAAGCCCTCGAGGTACTCCTGTAGCCCCGTCGCGTCGCCCCGGACGATGTTGCTGCTGACGCTCGCGACCTCCTGCTCGATCGGCGTCGGCGCGCCCAGCACATACCCGACCGCGAGGTAGGTCAGCGCGAACAGCGTCAGCGCCACGGTCGGGATCGAGGGAAGCTGGTTCACGCTACCAACCTACCGAGGAGCGGCGGCACGCAGAAGCCACGCCGCGACGGCGGTTCACAGCGCCCCGCCGCCGCGCGGTCCCGGGACCGGACACGAAGAAGCCCGGCTCGCGCCGGGCTCCTCGAGCGTTCCGTGAATCGACTAGCTCGCGATGAACAGCGACTTCGCCGCCGCGTCCGCCACCTCGTAGAGCGGCGTGCCCCAGAGGCCAAGCACCACCATCACCACGAACAGCACGCCGGTCACCAGGTAGCCCGACGGGCTGATCCGCCAGCGCACGTCCTCAAGCGGCTCGTACAGGTACATCTGCTTGATGACCTGCAGGTAGTAGAAGAGCGACACCGTCGAGGCGACCACACCGACCACCACCAGCCAGAGGTAGTCCGCGTCCGCCACCGCCTGGAACAGGATGAACTTCGTGAAGAAGCCTGCCAGCAGCGGCATCCCCGCCAGCGAGAACAGCCCGGCCGTGATCACCAGCGCCAGGTACGGGTTGGTCTGCGCCAGCCCCTTGAAGTCGCTGATCTCTTCCTTCTTCGTGCGGTTGAAGAAGTGCGTCACCGCCATGAACACGACCAGGTTCGTCACCAGGTAGCCGCCCAGGTGCACCAGCAACGCGCCCGCCGTCTCCGAGCCCTTGGCGTCGGACAGCGCCGTCACCGCCATCAGCATGTACCCGACCTGCGCGATCGAGGAATACGCGAGCAGCCGCTTCACGTTGTGCTGCTGCAGCGCCACCAGGTTCCCCACCACCATCGTGAGGACCGCCAGCGTCGCCAGCATCCACGCCCAGTCGTCCACCACCGGCAGCAGCGGACCCGTGAACCAGCGCAGGAACAGCGCGAACGTCGCCGCCTTCGAGGTCGCCGCGATGTAGGACGTCACCGGCAGCGGCGCGCCCTCGTACGCGTCCGGCGTCCACATGTGGAACGGCACCGCGGACGCCTTGAACCCGAGACCGCTCACGATGAGCACCAGGCTCAGCAGCAGCACCATCTCGACGTCATCCGTACCGGCCGAGAGCGCCGTCGCGATCTCCGTGTACTGCGTCGACCCGGTCACGCCGTAGAGCAGGCTCAGGCCGTAGAGCAGCATCGCCGAGGCGACGCCGCCGAGGAGCACGTACTTCAGCGCCGCCTCGCCCGAGCGCGCGTCATTCCGCGCCATCGACACCGCGACGTACAGGCTGAACGAGAGCACCTCGATCGCGAGGTACGCCGTCAGGAGGTCGCGCGCGGCCGCCATGTAGATCGCGCCCACCGTCGAGAGCAGCAGGAGTCCGAAGAACTCACCCACGTGGTTCACGTGGTGCTCGATGTATTCCCACGAGCCGAGGATCACCACCGCCGTCGTGCCGATGAACAGCAAGCGGAAGAACGTCGTGAAGTCGTCCATCGTCAGCAGGCGCGAGAAGTCGCCCTGCTCGTCGATCAGCGCCACCGTCGCGGCGGCCGCGCCAGCCAGGCCCAGGAGGGACAGCAGCGGCAGCGCGCGGTAGCCCACGTTGAACTCGCGCTTGAACGCGTCCAGGAAGACCACCGCCAGCGCCGTCACCGCGATGATGATCTCAGGCAGCAGCAGCTCGTACTGCATGTTGAGCGGGTTGCCGAGGATGTCGGTCACTGCGCGCTACTCCCCTACTGCCCTGTCAGCCCTATGCCTCCCCGGAGCGGGTGGGGCCTAGAGGTTCGCGATCTCGACGATGGACGGGCCGATGCGGTCGATCCACGGCGCCGGCCACAGCCCGAGCACGAGGATCGCGCCGGCGAGCACCGTGGCCCCGGCGCGCTCCGTCATGGTGATTTCCTTGAGGTGGTTCCAGCGCGGGTTCATCTCCCCGAAGAACGACTGCGCCAGGCCTCGCATCAGATACGTCGTCGTGATCGCCGCGGTCAGCACCGCCAGCCCCCCGACGATCGGGTAGGCGCGGAACGCGCCGATGAAGATGTGCAGCTCCGCCACGAACCCGCTCAGGCCCGGCAGGCCCAGGGACGCCATCGCCGCGAACACGAAGAAGATCGTCCAGATCGGCATCTGCTTCGCCATGCCGGAGAAGTTCGGCAGCTCGCGGTTGTGCGACTGGTCGTACATGCCGCCGATCAGGAGGAAGAAGAGGGCCGTCATCAGGCCGTGCGCCGTCATCTGCAGCACCGCGCCGGTCCAGCCGATCGAGTTGAAGACGCCGAGGCCCACGAACACGTAGCCCATGTGCGACACGGACGAGAAGCCCATCAGCAGCTTCATGTCCGTCTGGCGCAGCGCGGAGATCGCGCCGTACAGCGCCGCCGTGATGCCGAGCACCACCAGCGCCGGGCCCCAGAACTCACCGCCCTCGGGCATCATCTGGAAGCCCAGGCGCAGCACCCCGAACGCGCCGACCTTCATCAGCACGCCCGCGTGCAGCATCGAGACCGCCGTCGGCGCCGAGGCATGACCGTCCGGCGACCACGAGTGGAACGGGAACATC
Source organism: Dehalococcoidia bacterium (assembly GCA_050250415.1). Taxonomy (GTDB): domain Bacteria; phylum Chloroflexota; class Dehalococcoidia; order UBA2979; family UBA2979; genus W-Chloroflexi-9. The sequence goes on from JBFWOO010000012.1 coordinate 13,834, forward strand.
GCGCCCAGCACGCCACAGCCGATGGCCACCAGCGGGAACATGACCTTCTGGAAGTCCTCGCTCTTCTCGGCGTTCAGCAGCACTTCCATGTCGAACGTGCCCGCGCCCACCTCCGTGTAGAGCGCGAAGATCACCGTGAAGATGAAGATGGACCCCGCCATCAGCATCATCATCAGCTTCATCCCGCCGTACTCCTTGCGGGTGGAGCCCCAGACGACGATGAGCTGGTACATCGGCAGGAGGGCGACCTCGTAGGCGAGGAACCAGAAGAACAGGTCCAGCAGCACGAACACGCCGAACACCCCGGCGGTCACCAGGTACAGCAGGATGAAGAAGTCCTTCAGCCGGTGCTGGACCTTCCAGGACACCCACGTCCCGGGCACCACCACGATGCCGGTCAGCAGCACCAGCGACGCCGTGATGCCGTCGATCCCGACCTTCAGCTGGATCCCGTTCTCGCCGAGGAACCCGACGTTCTCCATCCAGTCGAACGCGAGCACGCCCTCGAACTGGGAGCCGTCGTTGAAGGAGTAGGACACGAAGACGTAGAGGGACATCGCCAGCATGGCGAGGCTGGACAGGCCAGTCAGGCCCATGATCAGCGCGCGCTCACGCGAGGGCACCGCCATCAGCAGGACCGACGTGCCAAGCGGCACGAGGAAGAGTGCGAGCAGGACGTAGCCGTCAGATTCGGTCATCGGTCCCTGTCCCCTACCTTCTCCGTCATCCCGGCGGCCGGCCCCATCGGGGCCGAGGCGCTGGTAGTTAGCTGCCGATGGCGACCAGCGTGAGCGCCACGATGCCGACGGCCATGCCGAGGGCGTAGTTCGGGATCTTGCCGGTCTGCAGGAACTTCAGCCGGTAGCCGAAGTACCCCACCGTCTGCGCGCCGCCGTCGACGCCCGTCTCGTTCACGATGCGCTTGTCGAACCAGGCGACCGCCCCGGCCAGGCCGAGGATCACCCGGTTGATGATCGCCTGGTACATGTTGTCCATGTACCAGCGGTTCACGAGGAACGCGTGCAGGTCAGGCGCCCACGTCCGCGCGCGCCGAGCCCGCTCGGCGTCGCCGTGCCAGTACGCCCACCCGATGATCAGGCCCACCACCGCCGTGGCCGTCGCCGTCCCGGCGAACGCCCAGTCGATCGCGGTGAACTCGTGCGGGTGGTCGAGGTACACCAGGTACCCGATGCCCCCCGCGAACCCGAGCGCCTCGCCCACCTGGTCGAAGACGAAGAAGCCGGCGAGCGTCGCGAGCACCGCGAGGATGATCAGCGGCGCGGCCATCGCCGGCCCGGACTCGTGCGCATGGTCGAACGCGTGGTGGTCCTTCGGCTCGCCGAAGAACGTCAGCAGCACCAGCCGCGTCGTGTAGATCGCGGTCAGCATCGCCGTCCCGGCGAGCGCCACGTACGCGAAGGAGTTGTAGTCCGACACGTAGTGGAGGATTTCGTCCTTCGAGAAGAACCCCGCGAAGATCGGGATGCCGGACAGCGCGAGGCTGCCGATCATGAACGTCACCGTCGTGATCGGCATCTTCTTCCGCAGCCCGCCCAGGCCCTCCACCTCCTGGTGGTGGGTGGCGTGGATCACGGAGCCAGAGCCGAGGAAGAGCAGCGCCTTGAAGAAGGCGTGCGTGAACAGGTGGAACATCGCGGCGCCCACGGCGCCCACGCCCAGCGCGACGAACATGAACCCGAGCTGCGACACCGTGGAGTACGCCAGCACCCGCTTGATGTCGTTCGCCACCAGGCCCTGCGTCGCCGCCATGAACGCCGTGATCAGGCCGATGTAGAGGATCACGTCCCGCGCGATCAGCACCTCGGCGTACACCGGCGACATGCGCGCCACGAGGTACACGCCCGCCACCACCATCGTCGCCGCGTGGATGAGGGCCGACACCGGCGTCGGGCCCTCCATCGCGTCCGGCAGCCACACGTGCAGCGGGAACTGCGCCGACTTACCGATCGCGCCGCCGAACAGGAAGATCATCGCGACCGTGAGGTACGTCTCGTCGATCTGCCCGGAGGTGGCCGCGGCGATGATCTGCTGGATGTCGAACGTACCCGTCGCCCGCCACAGCAGGATGATGCCGATGAGCAGGCCCACGTCGCCGACGCGCGTGGTGATGAACGCCTTCTTCGCCGCCTCGGCCGCGGACTGGCGCTCCCAGTAGAAGCCGATGAGTAGGTACGACGCGAGGCCCACGCCCTCCCAGGCCAGGTAGAGCTGGATGAGGTTGCCCGAGAGCACCAGCGTCAGCATCGCCGCCACGAAGAGCGACAGCACCGCGAAGTACCACCCGTAGCGCGGCTCGCCGTGCATGTACCCCGTCGAGTAGACGAGCACCATCAGCGCCACGATCGTCACCACCGGCAGCATCACCATCGTGATCGCGTCGACGTATGTCGAGAACTCGATCACGAAGAAGCCGTCGCCGATGTTGATCCAGTCGAAGTTGTACTCGTGGTCCAGCCCGGGGCTGAACAGGCCGCCCTCGAAGGACTGGGCGAAGTCCACCATGATGACGAAGACGAGGACCACCACCGTCGCCATGCCGAAGATGGCGAGGAAGTCGCCACGGCGAGGCATCAGGCCGTTGAACAGGCCGATCAGCACGAACAGCGATGCCGGGATCGCCGGCAGCACCCATGCCTGTTCCATGCCCATGCGGGCCCTCCCCTTACGCCCGAGCGCCGCGCGACATCAGTGCGCGGCGGCTCGAGTGGCTACCACTTGAGGCGGTTGGCCTCATCCACGTTGGCGGTGCGGCGCTCACGGAAGAGCCGGAGCACCACACCGAGCGCCAGGCCGACCTCGGCCGCGGCGACGGTGATCACGAACAGCGCGAACACGAGCCCGCTGAAGGCATCCGCGTCCAGGTAGGTCGCGAAGGCGATGAAGTTCATCGCCACGCCGGCGAGCATCAGTTCCACGGACATGAGGATGAGGATCGCGCTCCGCCGGGCGAGGACGCCGTAGAAGCCGATGGCGAACAGGATCGCCGAGAGGATGAGGAAGTTCTCGATCGGGATCACGAGGCGGCCTCCTCACGGTTGAGGGGAGCCTCTTCCGCGCGACGCGCGTTGATGAAGGCACCGGTCAGCGCGATGTCCAGCAGGACCGCCACCACGATCACCGGCACCGAGAAGTCACGGAAGATCCGAGCGCCGAAGTCCACGAACGGCACCACGCTCGCCGACGGGTCGCCCCAGGTCGCGTCCACCATCACCGCCGTGAACAGGCTCCCCATGATCGCCGCCACGAGGAACGCGAACGGCTTCTGCGAGCCGTCCGTCACGATCGGGTCGTCAGCGGCGTTCGTCATCATCAGCGCGAACAGCAGCAGGATGACCACGCCGCCGCCGTACACCAGCACCTGCACCAGCGCGATGAACTCGGTCAGCAGCAGCAGGTAGATGCCCGCCACGCCCAGCAGCGTCGCCACCAGGCACAGCGCCGCGTGCACCACGTTCGGCATCAGCACGGCGCCCAGCGCGCCCGCCACGCACACCAGCGCCGCGAGGTAGAACACGAACTCCGGCCCGGAGATCGTGTCGGAGAACAGGAGCGCCAGCAGCACGACGAGCACCGGCGTCGCCACCAGGGCGGCTACGGTGCCGCCGGCGATGATGACGCGGTCGAACTGCGACGGGAGCGGTAGTCGGTCGAACACGCGGATGCCTCTTCAGTCAGCTCAGCGAGGGGAGCCCCCTCCTCTGTTCCGTCTGCTCTCCACAACCCCGGGCTGCCCGCCGAAGCGCGCGGCCCGTTGCACCGTCCGGCGCGCCCTGGGGCGCCCGGGCCTCGTATGTGTTAGCGGGTGCGCGCCTTACGCGCCTCCCGCTCGACCAGGATTCCGCGGATGGCCTACGGGGCCTTCGCCGCGGTGGGATCCTCGTTCGCCTGCCCGACCACGGGCACCCACTCGTTGATCTTCCCGGCGCGAGACTGCGACAGCAGCTGCTGCAGGTCCATCACCAGGTCCCGGCGGTCGTAGACGGACGTCTCGTGCCCGGTCCAGGTGTTGTTCATCGCGATCGCGTCGAAGTTGCACACCTCGACGCAGATGTTGCAGCGCATGCAGCGCGCGTAGTCGATCCAGAACTTGTCGATGATCTTGCGGCGAGACGAGTCCCCACCCAGCGACTTGTGGTTGGGGTTGTCCTTCATCAGGACAGTCATGCACTCCACCGGACACGCGCGCTCGCACGCGTGGCAGCCGGTGCAGAACGGCTCGTCGACGTCCTTGTCCCACAGCAGCAGCGGGAACGCGCGGTCGGTCTTCGGCAGCTGCTTGTGCACCACCGGGTAGTCCCGTGTGACCGGCTTCCGCATGAACGTCGAAAGCGTCGTGAGCATGCTTCGGGCAATGCCATTCATATCAGGCAGCCTCTCCCTGCATCACGGACGCCGTGCGCATCGCTGGCATCCGAGGCCGCGCCACAGCGCGGCTCGTCAGCGTGACCAGCGCGACGCATCCGATGAGGCCGGTCACGAGGAGGACGACCTCGCTCCAACCGTTCACCAGCACCAGCCCGTTCACCAGGACCTGCACCAGCGTCAGCGGAAGCAAGACCTTCCACGAGTACGCCATGAGCTGGTCGATGCGGAGGCGCGGCACCGAGACGCGGATCCAGACAACGATGAAGAAGAAGAGCAGGGCCTTCGCGCCTGTCAGCACCAGCTGCAGGCCGATCCCCAGCTCATCCCCGAACGGCCAGATGTAGCCGCCGAGGAAGATGGACGAGAAGACGATCGACATCACGAAGATCGCCGCGTACTCCGCCAGCTGGAACATCGACCAGCGGATGCCCGAGTACTCGATGAACGGACCACCGGCCACCTCGGACTCACCGACCGGGATGTCGAACGGCGCGCGGTTCAGCTCCGCCAGCGCGGCGATGAAGAAGATCAGCGCCGTCATGGGCTGCCAGACGATGTACGGCACCTGGTCCTGCTGCTCCACGATGAGCCCCAGGTTGTAGGTGCCCGCGAACATCGCCAGCGCGATCACGCTCAGCACCAGCGGCAGCTCGTACGAGATGCCCTGCGCCACCGAGCGCAGCGCACCGAGGAGCGCGTAGCGGTTGTCCGAACCCCAACCGGCCATCATCCAGCCGATGACGCTCAGCCCGGACACGGACACGAAGTAGATCAGGCCCAGGTCCAGGAGCCGGATGTTCCAGTCCGCCATGAACGGAACGATCACGAACCCCATCAGCACCGGGATGAACACGAAGTACGGGCCCAGCTCGAACGTCCACGGGTCAGCGCTCTTCGGCCGGAGGTCTTCCTTGCCGACGAGCTTCACCGCGTCCGCCACCGCCTGCAGCAGCCCGAACGGCCCAGTCTTCTGCGGGCCGATGCGCTGGTTGAACCGCGCGACGATCTTCCGCTCCAGGTACGTGTAGCCCATCACCACCACGGTCATGAGCAGCACGATCAGCTGGAGCCGGATGAAGGCGTCCAGCCAGACGTTCACCGATCCGCCGAAGAGGTCCACGTTCATTAGCGGTCGACCTCACTCAGCACGATGTCGATCGATCCCAGCACGATGATGGCGTCGGCCATGTAGAGGCCCACGGACATGTCGCGAAGCGCCTGCAGGTTGGACAGACACGCGGAGCGCACCTTCAGGCGGTACGGCCGGTTGCCGCCCTCGCTCACCATGTAGATGCCGTACTCGCCGCGCGGCGCCTCCGTCCGGATGTAGACCTCGCCCGGGGGCGTGCGCAGCATGCGCGGCATCTTCTCCGGCATGATCGGGCCGAAGTCGGGCAGCTTCTCGAGGCACTGCTCGATGATCTTCACCGACTCCCACATCTCGTCCAGCCGGCACGCGTACCGGGCGAACACGTCGCCCTCCGTCCGCGTGATCACGTCGAAGTCGACCTGGTCGTAGAACAGGTACGGCTCGTCCTTGCGGACATCGATCGCCACGCCCGAGGCCCGGATCGAGGGGCCGCTCATGCCCCAGTCGATCGCCTCCTCGGCCGTGATCACGCCGACGCCCTGCGTGCGCGCCAGGAAGATCTCGTTCTTCGTCAGCAGCCCGTCGAAGTCCTTGATGCCGATCCGCGTCGACTCCAGGACCTCCCGGACGCGCTCCTTGAAGTTCACCGGCACGTCCCAGGCGAGCCCGCCCGGGCGGAAGTACGCGTACATCATCCGGTCGCCGGAGACCTCCTCGAACAGATCGATGATCTGCTCGCGCTCCTTCCAGGCGTAGATGAACGGCGTCGCGAACACACCGACGTCGATGCCGAACGCCCCGAGGAACATGAAGTGCGAGGAGAGACGGTTCAGCTCGCAGAGGATCATCCGGATCCACTGCGCCCGCTCCGGGACCTCGATCTCGGCCAGCGCCTCCACGGCCATCACGTAGGACAGCTCAGCGTTGTGCGCCGCCAGGTACTCCGTGCGGTCCATGAAGCCGATGCCCTGGCGGAAGTCCATCGTCTCGCAGAGCTTCTCGGCCCCGCGGTGCAGGTACCCGATGTACGGGATGACGTCCTTCACGACTTCGCCGTCGACCTGCAGCACCATCCGGAACACGCCGTGCGTGGACGGGTGCTGAGGCCCGACGTTCAGCAGGAGGTCCTGCGTGTCGAACTCGGTCTGGCGAGGAGACTCGGGTGTCGCGACCACTACTCGTCCTCCTCGGGGTAGCCCATGCCCTCGCCCTGGAGGATCTCGATCTCCGCCAGCGGGTGGGACTTCCGGAGGGGGAACGTGTCCGTCATGTCCTCCGGCATCAGCAGCGTCCGCGGGTCCGGGTGGCCGTTGAAACGGATGCCGAACATCTCGGCCGTCTCACGCTCCAGCCAGTTCGCGGCCTTCCAGACCGTCGTCGCGGTGTCGACCTGCAGGCCCTCGTTGGAGAGCCGCGTCTTCACCGTCAGGTTGTGCTTCTTGTTCGTCGAGTACAGGTGGTAGACGACGTCCATGCCGTCTTCCTCCAGGTCGACGGCCGTCAGGCAGCGGAGGTAGTTGAAGTCCAGCGTCCCGTCCGCCTTCAGGCGACGCAGGCCGCCGATGACCTCGTCCGGCGGGATGTGGACGATCAGGTCCAGGACGCCGCGCTCCGCGCGCGCCGTCACGCCCGCCAGCGCGCGGTCGACCTCTGACCAGATGGTGCCGCTGAGGTCACTCGACGCGGCCGGCGCGGCTTCCGTGTGCTCGTTGGTCATGCGCCGGTCGTCTTCCGCTCTTCCATGATGATCTCCTGGAGGGCGATGAAGGAGTCGATGAGCGCCTCCGGCCGCGGCGGGCAGCCGGGCACGTACACGTCCACCGGGATGATCTTGTCCACGCCCTGCAGGACTCGGTCGTAGCGGGTGTAGGGACCGCCGTTGGTCGCGCACGCGCCCATCGAGATCACCCACTTCGGGTTCGGCATCTGCTCGTACAGCAGCTTCACCGCCGGGGCCATCTTCTTGGTCACGGTGCCCGCGACGATCATCACGTCCGACTGGCGCGGGGACGGCCACGGCACGATGCCGAAGCGGTCCAGGTCGTAGTGCGCCATGTACGTGCCGATCATCTCGATCGCGCAGCACGCCAGGCCGAACGTCATCGGCCACAGCGAGGACTTCCGGGACGCCGCCAGCAGCAGGTCCACCGGCACCTGCATCACGCCCGGAAGCGCCTGCTTGTAGAGCGCCTTCCCCGGCACCAGCTCGATCGGCGTCAGCCGAGGAGCCTCGTTCGGGTGCTCACCCGGGATCACCGGGATGCTCGGCTGGACGGGCGCGAGGTCAGGCTCGACGACCGGAGCGGTCGAGGGGATATCAGGGGCGTCCGTCGTCGCGACGCCGCCAGCGGTTTCGGGAGTTACCGCCACTGCAGGGCTCCCTTCTTCCAAGCGTAACCGAGGCCGACGCCAAGGATGGCGATGAAGATCACCATCAGCCAGTAGGCGAACTGTCCGACGCCGACGAAGGCCATCGCCCAGGGGAAGATGAATACGGCCTCGACGTCGAAGACGACGAAGAGGATCGCGTAGAGGTAGAAGCGCATCCCCACGTTAGTGGACGCCCGCCGGATCGGCAGCATGCCACATTCGTAGGTTGTGCCCTTTTCTCGTTCTTTCGAGAACGGCGCCAGCAACCGGGAAGCGATGAGGGCCGTGAAGACCAGCATGAACCCGGTGATCGTGGCGAGAAGGACCGGAACGTAGTTGACGTAGAGGGCGTCTGCCTGGGGCACCGGGACTCCTCGATCAAGCGCTCTCGAGCGGCCGACAGCGCGTTGCGGGCATGCGTGACTGGCCGCCGAAGCAGCCAGATCCCGTCCGGTTTCGGAACCTATCAGTAGGTCTAGACAGCGTCAACGAACGTCAGGGAGGGCGAACCCTGCCTTCCCCCCGTTCGCCCGCCACTCCAAACCCCGGGGGACGCCCGCCGGCGCCCGGCCCGGACGCCCACCACCCCTACCCAGGACGTACCGCAGCCCCTCGCGAGGAGGGGCTGCTGCCGCTTCCGATGAGTGCCGGCGCTAGCGGTCGGCCACCGTGATCGAACCCTGCACATTGATCGCGGACGGCTCCAGCGAGTCGAGGCACTCCCCGATGATCTGGTCGCTCGGGCACGCCGACGGGTCAGCCGGCGACACCCCCGCCGCGAGGACCGCGCGGTCCTCGCCCTTCTCCCACACGCTCACCGTCGCCGCCGGCCCGTCCGCCGCGTGCGACGTGTCCTCGCTCCACCCGTCCGCCTCGAGGATCCCCCGCAGCGTCTGCTCGATCTCGATGAACGCCGGCAGCTCCGCCGCCGACCCGAAAACCAGCACCCGCCGCCCGTCCCCGACGAAGTCGCCGACCGCGAAGCTGCCGTTGTCCTCGATGAGCGTGACGTCCGGGAAGGCCGCGGTGACGTCCTCCACCAGCGCTGAGTACGCCGCGAGCGTCGCGTCGTCCGCTGGCGCCTGGGTCGCATCGACCGTGCCTCCAGCGGTCGTCGCCGTCGAGGTGGCGGTCGCCATCCCCGCGCCGGATGGCGCGGCGGCTTCCTCGTCGCTGCACGCGACGGCGAACCCCGCGAGGAGCATCGCGCCCGCGATGGCGACGGCGCGGAACGAACGCCCAAGCGAGCGACCGGGCTGGGAGACGGGAACGGAAGACATGGGAACCTCTGGACTAGTGCTGCGAACGATGCTTCGCTGACTCCACGCCAGCAAGACGAGAACGTCCGCGTCGCCCGATCAGTTCCGGACCGCAACCACGCTCACGCAGTGCGCCCTCCGCGTGATCGACGTGCTGCGCGCCGCGCGGCCCGGATCACCATCCGAAGCGGTCGGGCGATCACCCGATGGCGCACCGCGGAGTCACCCGCGACGGTGGATGCGCGCGGAAGGAGAACCCGTGTCGATGTTCGTCCCCGAGCTCCGGTTGCGGCGCACGCGACCGCTCTTCTCGCCGATGGACACCCCGTACCCGCTGATGAACGCGATCGTCGCGGTCGTCCTCGCGAGCGGCTTCATCGCCCTCTCCGCCCAGGCCTTCTGGGAGATCCGCGTCGGCCCCGTCCCGATCACCGGCCAGACCTTCTCCGTCCTCCTCGTCGGCGCCGCCCTCGGCTCCCGGCTCGGCGCCGCCGCCCTCCTCCTCTACCTCGCCGAGGGCTTCATCGGCATGCCCGTCTTCGCCGGCGGCAACGGCGGCTGGGCCTACTTCTCCGGCGGCCCCACGGGCGGCTACCTCGTCGGCTTCGTCGCCGGCGCCTACGTCACCGGCTGGCTCGCCGAGCGCGGCTGGGACCGCCACGTCCTCCTCACCGCCCTCGCCATGTCCATCGGCAACGTCGCCATCTACCTCTGCGGCGTCGTCCGCCTCGCGGACTTCGTGGGCTGGGCCGAGGTCTGGGCCGTCGGCGTCCAGCCCTTCCTCCCCGGCGCTGCCGTCAAGATCGCCCTCGCCTCCGGCCTCCTCCCCGTCGCCTGGCGCATCCGCGACTGGATCTACGGCCCCACCGCCCGCTAGCCCGAACGCCCCCTCCACACCAACGCCTCCGGCCGCCCTCCCCTGGTCGCGGGGAGAGGGTGGGCGGTGAACGCGCCGCTCCCCTCCGGCGCTCCGTCAGATGCGCCCCCCCGCAACCGGGCGTAACATCCCCTCGATGGCTCACGTAACCGTCGTAGTAGTACCCCAGCGGCAGGAGGACGCCCGCTAGCCAGCGGACGTCGACACCTGCCGCGCGCCCCGGACACCGGGGCGTTTTTGTTGCCCCCCACCCGAGCGAGGATCCTCATGACCAGCCCCCGAGACGGCCTCAACCCCGCGGACATGGCCCCGGCCTACGAGCCCGGCGCCGTCGAGGAATCCCTCTACGAGTGGTGGGAGTCGAGCGGCTTCTTCAAGCCCTCGGGCGGGCGCACCCCGGACGCCCCGCCGTTCTGCATCATCATGCCGCCGCCGAACCTCACCGGTGAGCTGCACATGGGCCACGCCCTCACCACCGCGATCGAGGACTCCCTCACCCGCTGGCACCGCATGCTCGGAGACGACACCCTCTGGCAGCCGGGCGTGGACCACGCCGCCATCGCCGTCAACGCCATCATCGAGCGCGACCTCGCCCGCGAGGGCATCTCTCGCCACGACATCGGCCGCGAGGAGTTCCTCAACCGCACCTGGGAGTTCGTCCGCAAGAGCCGCAGCCGCATCGCCGTCCAGCACCGTCGCCTCGGCGCTTCCGCCGACTGGTCCCGCGAGGCGTTCACCATGGACGAAGCCCGCGAGGTCTCCGTCCGCACCACCTTCAAGCACCTCTACGACGACGGCCTCATCTACCGCGCCGAGCGCCTCATCAACTGGTGCGTCGACTGCGGCTCCGCGATCTCCGACATCGAGGTCGAGTACGACGATGAGCCCGGCGCCTTCTGGCACGTCCGCTACGCCATCGTCGGCGCGGACGGAGCGCCCACCGGCGAGGACATCGTCATCGCCACGACCCGCCCGGAGACGATCCCCGCGGACACCGCCATCGCCGTCAACCCCGAGGACGACCGCTACCGCCACCTCGTCGGACTGCGCGCGACGATCCCCACGAACGGCCGTCTCGTCCCGATCGTGGCTGACGCCGCCGTCCAGATCGAGGGCGGCTCGGGCGCCCTCAAGGTCACCCCCGGCCACGACCCGGTCGACTTCGAGATCGGCGAACGCCACGGCCTCGAGATCATCTCGATCATGAACCCGGACGGCACCATGAACGAGCTGTCCGGCCAGTACCGCGGCCTCGACCGCTTCGAGGCGCGCAGGCGCGTGGTCGCCGACCTGATCGAGGCCGGCCGCCTCGAGAAGGAAGAGCCGTACACCCACCCCGTCGGCCACTGTCAGCGCTCCGGCACCATCGTCGAGCCGCTGATCTCCATGCAGTGGTGGGTGGATGCGAGCACCCTGGCCCAGCCCTCCATCGAGGCGGTCACCAGCGGCCGCATCAGGTTCGTCCCGGAACGCTTCGAGCGCGTCTACCTCCACTGGATGGAGAACATCCGCGACTGGTGCATCTCCCGCCAGATCTGGTGGGGCCACCGCATCCCCGTCTGGTACTGCGACGCCTGCGAGCACGTCACCGTCGCCATCGAGACCCCCACGAAGTGCGAGGATTGCGGCTCGACCGACATCCGCCAGGACGAGGACACCCTCGACACCTGGTTCTCATCCGGCCTCTGGCCGCACTCCACCCTCGGCTGGCCCGAGGACACCCCGGAGCTCCGGCGCTTCTACCCCACCCAGGTCATGGAGACCGGCTACGACATCATCTTCTTCTGGGTCGCCCGGATGGTGATGCTGTCCCTCTACAACATGAAGGGCGAGGTGCCCTTCGAGACCGTCTACCTCCACGGCCTCGTCCGCGCCCCGGACGGACAGAAGATGTCCAAGTCAAAGGGCAACGTCGTCGACCCTCTCACCATCTCCGAGAAGTACGGCACGGACGCCCTCCGCTTCGCGCTGCTCTCCGGCACCTCCCCCGGCAACGACCAGCGCATCACGGACGACCGCCTCGAGGCGTCACGCAACTTCGCCAACAAGCTCTGGAACGCCTCCCGCTTCGTCCTCCAGATGGTCGAGCCCACGGACGACCTCGCGCTGCCGGTACCCCCAGGTGCGGAAGGCGCCAGCGGCGCTGTCGAGGACCGCTGGATCCTCAGCCGCCTCGACACCGTCACCGAGGACGTCGACCGCCTCCTGCGTGCCTTCGAGCTCTCCGAAGCTGCCCGCCAGGCCCGCGACTTCTTCTGGGACGAGTTCGCGGACTGGTACATCGAGCTCGCAAAGGTCCGCGTCCGTAACGGCGACCGCACCGCGATCCCCGTGCTCGTCCACACCATCGACGCCATCCTCCGCCTGCTCCACCCGTTCATGCCCTTCGTCACCGAGGAGATCTGGCAGCGTCTCAATGCCATGCGCCCGGACGCGGACGGCGCGATCGCCCTCATGGTCGCGGCCTACCCGCAGCCCTCGGCGCCGGAGGCACTCGCGCAGCCGAAGGACACCGCCGGGCGCATGATGTCCACCTCGATCGCCACGGGCGCCGCGCGTCCGCAGCCGTCGAGGAAGGACCCCGAGGCGGAGCGCCAGCTCAACGCCGTCCAGGAGTTCGTCCGCGCGATCCGCAACGTCCGCGCCGAGAAGCGCGTCGATGCCGGACGCTGGGTGGAGGGCTACATCGTCGGCGGCGACGCCGAGGAGACCGCGCGCTCCCTCGCCGCGCCCATCGAAACGCTCGCCCGCGTCCGCCCGCTGCACGTCGTCGCCACGCCGGCGGACGCCCCCTCCGAGGGCGTTGTCACGTCGGTGCTCGCCGTCGGCCAGGTCGTCCTCCCCATGGCCGGCCTCTTCGACCTCGCAGCCGAACGCGACCGCCTCCAGAAGCAGATCGCCGAAGCCGAAGCCGAGGTCGCCCGCCAGGAAGCCAAGCTCTCCAACGAGGCGTTCACCGCGAAGGCCCCCGAAGCCGTCGTCGCGAAGGAACGCGAACGCCTCGACACCGCCCGTACCCGCCTCGAGGGGCTGCGGGCGTCACTGGCTGAACTCGCCTAGCGCTCGCCCCCGGCCCTCCCCGCCTCGCCCCCTCCCCTCTCGGGGACGGGGGCGAGGGGAGAGCCCCAACGCCATTTCCTGCGGTCCCCGGCGGGGCCGCTCCGCTCGCCCCTGCTCCAGCCCCACAAACCATCGACGCCTCGGTGTTTCCACCGAGGCGTCGACAGGAGGGCAAACTCAGGACGCCCTAGGAGCGCATCGCCGCCCCGTCGTCCAGCCAGATCGAGCGCGCCTGGTCGCTGGAGTAGCAGCCCCACGTCCCCGCCCAGCCGTGGCCGCGGTGGTTCATCACGTAGTTGTGCCACACCGCCCGCTGGAAGCCGACCGGCCACCACGCCTGGTACACCTGGTCGTGCACGTGGTCCGAGATCTGCTGCCACAGCGCCTTCTGCGCCGCCGGATCCGCCTCGCGCCGCTGCGCCACCAGCAGGTCATCCAGCGCCGAGTCGTTGATCGACCCGTAGTTCAGGCTCCCCGCCGAGTGGTAGAACGGGTACAGCCACTGGTCCATCGAGTACCCCGGCGGACCCCAGAGGAACCCGATCATCTCGGCGAAGTTCCGGTCGGACATCAGCGTCACGTGCGTCGGGTTGTCCACCTCGCGGAACGTGATGTCGATCTCCGGCAGGTTCTGGCTGATCCCCGGGATCGCCAGCTGCGCGAACTCAGTCCGGTTGTACCAGGAGATGCACTCCGCCGTGAGCGGGTTGTCGGCGGTGTAACCCGCCGCCTGCATCATCTTGGACGCCTCGGCCGGGTTGAACTGGTACCACGGGCCGTTCGCCGCGCGCGTGGGGTACGTGTCGTACAGCAGCGGCCACGGCAGCGGCGACTGCGAGTAGGCGCCCTCCGGGCTCGCGTTGTCGCCGTTGTACCGGGCCAGGTCGAATTCGTCCCGGTCGAACGCCAGCGACACCGCGCGGCGCACCCGCTCGTCCTGGTACGTCGGGTTCGTCATCTGGAACTGGAAGCCGTTGACGTTCGCCCCGCGGGACACCGGCGTGGTCTGCGAGACCATCGTGTCGCCGCGCTCCCCGAACATCGACTCCAGGTCGGCCGTGTCGCGGCCTTCCATGTGGAAGTAGTTGTCCGTGGAGAAGCCGGAGCGCTGCGCGCTCGTGTCGTTCTGGACGAACGCGATCACCCCGTCCAGGTACGGCAGCTGGTTCCCGGCGTTGTCCTTCTCCCAGTAGTCCGGGTTCGCCTTGAACGTGGACCGCTCAGCCTTGATCCACTCTTCCTGCGTGAACGGCCCCGTGCCGATCGACACTTCCTGCCGCAGCTCCGTGTCGTCCACCAGCTCGCGCGGGTAGATGAACGACCACGCCGCCACGTTCAGCGGGAAGTCGTTGAGCGGCTGGTCGAGGTTGAAGACGATCGTGTAGTCGTCAGGCGTCTCCATCGACTCCACCATCGAGAAGACGTCCGCCTGCGACCCCTCCGAGTACATCTCGACGGTCTTCACGACGTCCTCGGCCGTGAACTCACGGCCGCTCACCGGCGCCTTGTTGTGGAACTTCGCGCCCTGCCGCAGCTTGAACGTGTGCTTCTGGCCGCCCTCGGTGATCTCCCAGGACTCCGCGAGGTCCGGCTCGATGTTGATCCGGAACGGGTCGGCGTTCGCGCCGAGCTGCGCTCGCGTCAGCTTGTTCGAGGTGTACGTGAGCGTGTGGTAGATGGTGCAGGACAGCGTCCGTGCAAGGTCCATCCGTGGCGGGTCCAGGTACCGGCCCGCCAGCGTGCCTCCGCGCTTCGCGTTCACGCCCGGGTTCAGCTCCGCCGCCGTCGGCGGGATCGGCCCCTCGTAGATGCCCGGCGTGATGCGGACCTGGTCCGCAGGGACGGGCGTGTCGCCGGCGATCGCCGCCTGCGTCACCGTCGGCGGCGGCGTCGATCCGGCGAGGCCCCCCGTGCCCGCCGTCGCTGTCGCGTCGCCGTCCTCGTCGCCACCACAGCCCACGAGGGCCGCAGCGGCGAGTCCGGTGAATCCCAGGCCGGCGCCACGAATGACGCCGCGACGCCCGATCCGAGTCCGTGTCCAGTAGTTCCCTGCCATGGGTCTCCCCTCCGAACCGGCGCCTTGGGGCAGCCGGATGTGGCGGAGACGTTACCGAATGGAAAACGGATTACAACCGTGATTATCACGACAGTAATTGTTCGGCCGCGCACTACTGACCCTCAGTGCCATCACCTACCCCGTGCCACCACGCGGCGCAGTGCCACCACGCGGCGCAGTGCCTCAACCAACCGGCACCCGCCGCGACGCACATCCACCCCCGTGCGATCCTCGATGCCGCACACGGATGGAGTGCTCGTATGCCTGACGTGAACCTCCGCGAGATCTACGACCTCGCCGTCGCCGCCGCCGAGGAGGCCGGGCGCATCCACCAGGATCGCCTCCACTTCGAGCGCACCATCGAGACCAAGACGTCCCCCGCCGACGCCGTCACCGAGGTCGACCGCGCCTGCGAAGAACTCATCGTCTCGAGGATCGTCGCCGCCCGCCCGGACGACACCATCGTCGGAGAGGAGGGCGCCGATCGCGTCGGCCGCTCCGGCGTCGCCTGGTACCTGGACCCACTCGACGGCACCGTCAACTACGTCTACCGCCGCCACGACTTCAGCGTCTCCATCGGCGTCGAGGTGGACGGGGTGCCCTCCGTCGGCGTCGTCTACGACTCCACCGCGGGCGAGCTCTTCTCCGCGATCCGCGGACAGGGCGCCTGGCTCAACGGCGAACCGATCCACGTCAGCCGCGTCCGCGAGCTCGGCATGTCCCTCACCGGCACCGGCTTCGGCTACGACCCCGCCTACCGCCTGCAGCAGGGCCGCGTCTTCGCCCGCATCATCGGCCGGGTCCGCGACATCCGCCGCGGCGGCTCCGCCGCCCTCGAGCTCTGCGGCGTCGCCTGCGGACGGCTGGAGGCGTTCTACGAGCAGGGCATCAACAAGTGGGACGCCACCGCCGGGCTGGTCATCATCCGCGAGGCCGGGGGCATCGCCGACCGCATCGAACCGCCCGAGGTGCCCCCGCGCGCGGACGGCAACGGCCACGTCGTCATCGCCGCCGGCACCCGCGAGGTCTACGACGCCCTCCGCGCGCTCGTCATCGACGCCAGCGCGGACGCCTGAGGCCCGCCTCGAGCTAGCCGCCGTCCGGCCGTCGCACCTCGCCGTGACGGTCCGCACCCAGCGACTGCCGGAACGGCATCCGCCCCGACTCGATCAGCCCGATCGCCGCGTCCACCACCAGCCCGTCGTAGTGCACGTCGCGGCAGCGGCTCAGCTCCCCCACCAGCTCGTCCAGCGACCGCGCCGGCCGGTACGGACGGTGCGAGGTCATCGCGTCGCAGATGTCGGCCACCGCCAGGATGCGGCCCGCATAGCCGATCTCGTCGCCCCTCAGCCCCAGTGGATAGCCGGATCCATCCAGCCGCTCGTGGTGCTCGTAGATCGCCTCGATCTCCGGCCACGGGAAGTCGATCCCGTCGAAGATCCGGCGTGCGTTGTCCACGTGCGTCTTGATCAGGTTGAACTCCGCCTCGTTCAGCGCCCCCGGACGCGCGAGCAGCACCGCCGGCACCGCGATCTTCCCCGTGTCGTGCAGCCGCGCCGCCACGCGCAGCCCCTCGATCGACCGCTCGTCGATCCCCAGCTCTCGCGCAATCGCCTCCGCGATGTCCGCCACCGTCTCCTCGTGCCCGCGCGTGTACGGGTCGGCCAGGTCGGTGAGCTGCGTGATCACGCCGATCACGCCGTCGAAGGCGTCACGCAGCTGCTCGTCGAACCGCACCCGCTCGGACACGTCGGACGCCACCGCGTCCACGCCACGCAACGCGCCGTGCAGATCGAACAGGGGGTACCAGTTCACCTGGTAGATACGGGCCCCATCCTCCACGCGCCGCGTTGCCGGGATCCCCTCCTCCATCACCAGCCGCAGCCCCTCCTCGGCAAGGGCGTCACCGGCCACGATCTCCTGGAACGTCCGCCCTACCCAGCGACGGATGCTCGGACTCGAATCGGACGCGTCGACGAGCATGATCCGGCCGGTCCGATCCGCGCTCACGAAGCACACCGGCGACCCGGAGATGATGTTCCGGTAGCGGTTGGAGAGTTCCGCCACGTGCGCCTCGGCCTCGTGCTGCCGCGTCAGGTTCTGGACCACGCCCAGCCACAGCGCCGGTCCGGCCTCGGCCTCGCGGCCCTCGATTGGCGTCAGCTGGATCTCGTACTGCCGCCGCTGCCGCGCGCCCACCGCCGCGAGGTCCAGCGTGAACGGCCCGTGCTGCGCCATCCCCGCGCGCATCCCCTGCTCGTACTCCACCAGCTCAGCCGCGGGGATCAGCGACTTCCAGCGCTCGCCCAGCAAGTCGTCGACGGGCCGCCGCACCAGGCGCCCGTAGGCCGCGTTGGCGAACAGGTTGCGACCCTCCCCGTCGCACACGAAGACCGGGAACGGGACCTGCTCCACGAGTCGATCGAGAGGGACCCCCGCGTGGACGCCGGACGGCGGAACGGAGTCATCGGCCATGACCGGTCATCCGATCCACCGCGCGCGAACAGGAGCGTGTTTGAGAGCGATCACATCGCTGAATAATCGAGGCTAACGCGCAGGACGTTCAGTGGCACGGAGAAGAATTGCGGGATTACCCGGCCCTGTGCGCACCCACCCTTGCAGCCTCCTGCCGATCGCACCGCAACGGCGTCCCCCCGCGCCATCCGACGGCCCCGGTACGCCCGATGCAGCCCCCTCCGCGCGGGCGGTGTACCCTCCGCCGAGCGCCCGAGGCCGACCCCGGCCGCGCGCCCCACTGCGATCCGAAGGGCCGACGCATGCTGCAGGCGATGGGACTGAGCTACCCCGCGATCATCGTGCGGGACATGGAAGACTCGATCCGCTTCTACGAACGCCTCGGCCTGCGCCCCCTCTACGTCGAGCCCAACCGCGACGACCCCGAGTCGATCACCGCGATGCTCTACTGCGGCGGCAACGACACCTTCCTCCAGCTCGTCGGCCCCATGAAGCCGGGCTCCGTGAACATCGCGGACGCCTCCCCCGGCGTCGGCTCCATGCAGTACCTCTCATTCACCGTCTCCATGGAGCAGATGCGCCAGATGTGGCACGAGATGTCCTCCGCCGGCGTCCAGGGCTCCGAGGAGATTCGCCGCGGCTTCGAGCGCCTCGTCTTCCTGGAGGACCCCAACGGCGTCCTCATCACCCTCACCGCCTGGGGCGTCGAGCCCCCGCCGGGCATGCCGCGCGCCCTCGTCCTCCAGCGCGCCGCCATGCTCCGCGACCAGGGGGACTCCCCCTTCATCGAGGACAGCCACATCGAGCAGGCGATCAAGGACGTCGACGCGGCCTTCCGCGAGAACTAGCGCCCCTCCGCGGGGCGGCTAGCGCCGTACCGCGAGGGCGACGCCCAGCCCGACCAGCGTCGCGCCCTCCGCCGCGTGCCCCACGCGCCGCGCACGCGAGCGACCGCGCACCACGTGCCCAACGCGCGCGCCGAGCGCCGCGTACACGCTGTCGGACAGTACCCCGAACAGCACCACCAGCGCGCCGAGGAACAACGTCTGCGCGATCGCGTGGGACCCGGGCGTGACGAACTGCGGGAAGTACGCGAGGAAGAACACCGCCGACTTCGGGTTCAGCAAGTTCACCGTGAACCCATCGATGAACAGCCGACGCGAGGCGCGGGGCGGCGCCGCCACAACCTCGCGCGTCTCCCGGCGCGCGCCCAGCAACGCCCGCGCCCCGAGGTAGACCAGGTACCCCGCCCCGGCGAGCTTCACCACGCTGAACGCCGTCGCCGATGCCGCGAGGATCGCGGAGACCCCGAACGCCGCCGCCGCCACGTGGATCAGCGTCGCCGTATGCACGCCCCACACGGAGATCAGCCCGGCCCGCAGGCCCTGGCTCGCGCTGCGCGCCGAGACGTACAGCACCACCGGCCCTGGCACCACCAGCATCACGAACGTCGCCGCGGTGAACGCGAGCAGCGTCTCGATGGACGGCATCTCCCACCTCCTCCGCGCGGACGCCGGCTCCCCTTGCGCGCGGGGTGGCACACTGACCGCAGGGCGCTGATCCTACTCGTACCGCGCCCCCGTGAGACCTGATCGGAAGACCCATGGACCTCTACGACGCCCTGCGCTTCCGACGCTCCGCGAAGCAGTTCGGCCCGCAGGCGCCCAACCGCGGCGTCCTGGAACGCATCCTCCAGGCTGCCACCTGGGCGCCGAACCACCGCCTCACGGAGCCCTGGCGGTTCTTCGTCCTCCAGGGCGACGCCCGCGCCGCCCTCGGCGAGGCGATCGTCCCGGAGCTGGACTCCCCGAAGGCGGTCGAGTCGCTCCGCGCGAAGGTCGTCCGCGCGCCCGTGCTCATCGTCGTCGCCCAGCGCGGCGTCCCCGCCAACCCCGAGCTCGCCCTGGAGGACTACGGCGCGACGTGCGCCGCCGTCCAGAACCTCCTCCTCGCCGCCCACGCGGAGGGCCTCGCCGCGAAGTGGAGCACCGGCGAAATGGCCACCTCCCCTGCCGCCCTCGCCCACCTCGGACTCGGGGAGGGCGACCGCATCGTCGCCCTCGTCTACCTCGGCTCCGGCGAGCCCGGCGCCGCGCCGGTGGAGCCGAAGCGTGCCGCCCCCGTGGTCGACTGGCGCCACTAGGATCCGGGCCATGGCCACGAACCCGATCAACCCGGACGCGACCGCTCGCGTCGAGATCGAATACTGCGCCCGCTGCGGCTTCCTTCCCCGCGCCGCCTGGCTCGCCCAGGAGCTCCTCAACACCTTCAGCCTCGAGCTGCGCGAGCTCGCCCTCGTCCCCGGGGAGGGCGGCATCCTCGAGATCCGCGTGGACGGCGAGGTCATCTACAACCGCAAGGACGACGACGGCTTCGTCGACCCGAAAGCCGTGAAGCAGGCGGTCCGCGACCGCATCTCACCCGGCCGCTCGCTCGGCCACTCCGACCGCTAGCGGGATATCCTCCGCGCTCGGACGCGCGAGGCTCGAGCGACCAGAAGGCCGGCGTCGGAGCGCATGCGGGGAGGTGGGCAGCGATGCAGCACGAAGAAGGCGACTTCACCGGGGAACGCGGCCTGCGCATCTACTGGCAGAGCTGGCGCCCGGACGGCGACCCCCGCGCCGTGCTCCTGCTCTCACACGGCTACGCCGAGCACTCTGGCCGCTACGCCAACCTCGTCGACTACTTCGTCCCCAAGGGCTACGCGGTCTACGCCCTCGACCACCGCGGCCACGGCCGATCCGAGGGCAACCGCGTCGAGGTCATCGAGTACGACGACTACCTCCGCGACCTCAAGACCTTCCACGACCTCGTCCGCCCCCGACACGCGCAACCGCTCTTTCTCGTCGGCCACTCGATGGGTGGCGGGATCGCCATCGCCTACGCGATCAAGCACCAGCAGGAGCTGGACGGCCTCGTGATCTCCGGCAGCGGCATCCAGCTGCCCGGCCGTCCGCCCGTCTTCCGCCCCGCCAACCTCCAGCTCTCCGACACCCTCAGCCGCGACCCGAAGGTCGCCGAGGACTACCGCAACGACCCGCTCGTCTTCCTCGGCCAGCGTCCGCAGACCACCGTCGACGCGATGAAGGGCATCCCCGAGCGCACCGCCGAGGGCGCCAAGACGCTCACCCTCCCCCTCCTCGTCGTCGTCGGCGACGCCTCGCCGCTCGGCGAAGGCCCGCGTGCCCAGGACCTCTTCGACACCGTCGCCTCCAGGGTGAAGCGCATCCACCACTACCCCGAGCTGCTCCACGAGGTCTTCAACGAACCCGAGCACCGCGAGGTCATGGCGGACATGGAACGCTGGCTGGAGGAACGCCTCGCGAACTAGGCCCAACCCATCGACCGACTCCGCGTGCCTGAAGAGGAACCCGATGCCCCCTAGCCCCGCCGCCCCGCTCCGCACCCTCGCCGTCGCCGCGCTCGCCATCGTCGCGCTGCTCTCCACCGCCTGTATCGACAGCGTCATCACGGAGCGCGGCTCCGGCGACCTCGAAACCCACGACTACGAGGTCGGCGAGTTCGGCTCGATCCAGGCGCACCGCGCCCTTCGCGTCGTCGTCACCGTGGACCCGGGCGCGGAGCCGTCCGTCACCGTCACCATGGACGGCAACCTCTTCGAGTTCCTCGACGTCCACACTTCGGGCGACACGCTCGTCCTCGACGCCGACCGCAACATCGACCCGGACGACGACGCCGTCGTCGAGGTCGTCACCACCGCGCTCGGTGACATCGAGGTCTCCGGCGCCGTCAGCCTGGACGTCACCGGCGGCGTCGCCGGCGAGACCGTCCTCCTCCGCGCCTCGGGCGCATCGCGCATCCGCATCGACGCCGTCGAGGGCGGCCACGTCGACATCGAAGCCTCCGGCGCATCGCGCGTCGCCGTCGCCGGCGGCGCCATCGAGGACCTTGAGGCGGACGCCTCAGGCGCCTCCTCCCTCGACCTCGAGGGCGTCACCGTGGCAGGCGACGCGAACCTCGACCTCTCCGGCGCGTCCCACGCCGACCTGCGCGTCGCCGGCAACGTGGAGGGCGACGCCTCAGGCGCCTCCTCCGTCACGGTCCACGGCGATCCGGAGTCGGTGGATGTCTCCACCAGTGGCGCGTCGAACGTGAGCATCCGCCGCTAGCGGCCCTCCGACCGGGAGGCAGTCAGCCCCTCACGCTCAGCAGGAGCCCCTTCGGGTTCTCAAGAACCCCCTCCGGGTTCTCCAGAAGCCCCTCCGGGTTCTCCAGAAACGGAGACTCGGCTGATCTGCCGCCGCTCGGAAGACGACGGTCCTCACGCCGACGCACGCTCCGGCCCCTCTCCGTTCCAGGGAGAGGGGCGGGGGGGCACCCCACCCGGGCAAGCATCGTGCGGAACCTAACGCGACCGACGAGCCCGGCGACGCCGTTCCGCCCGCGTCGGCGGCGGCGCGGCCGACCGCGGCTGCTCGCCGCCCTCGACCACCGGGACCCGCTCGCGCAGCCGCCAGTAGAGCAACGCGGCGCCCAGCAGGCCGATCACGATCGCGGTCAGCTGCGCCTGCTTCAGGCCAAACGCCGTGATCGAGTTGTTCCGCCAGAAGAAGATCACGAACTGCGTGACCGAGTACCCCACCAGGTACGTCGCGAACGGCACGCCCGTGTACCGGTACCGCCGCCACGCGAGGTAGATCACCCCGAGCAGCAGCACGTTCGCAATCATCGAGTACGCCGCCGCCGGGTGGTACGGCACCCCGAACGCCGGCGCGAACGAGTCCGGGTGCGTGTATGCCGTCCCCCACGGCACGCTCGTCTCCGCGCCGATCACGTCGCCGTTCACGATGTTGCCGATGCGCCCGAAGACCTGCCCGATCACCGCGAACACCGAGACCGCGTCGAACATCGGCCACGGTGACAGCCCGCGCCACCGCGCAAACACGAAGATCGTCGCGACCACGGCCATGATCGCGCCGAAGAACGCCATCCCGCCGTCCCACACCGCGAAGATATCGCCGGGAGTCCGCAGGTAGTCCGTGACCCCGTCCTGCACGACGAAGTAGAGCCGGCCCCCCATGAGGCCCGTGAAGATCGCGATCGGGAACAGGTCCCACAACGCGTCCACGTTCGCGCCCATCCGCGGCGCGATCCGCTCCGTCACCCACGCCCCGATCGCGATCCCGACCACGTACATCACGCCGTACCAGTGCACCTCGACGCCGCCGAGGGCGAACGCGACCGGGTCGAGCCCGATGGTGATCGAGAGGAGCGGCAGCAGGAAGAGCGGTGTCAATGCCAACGGCGTCAGGCCTTCGCGCTACCCGCGCGGCAGGCCCAGCCCCTTCTGTGCGATCACGTTCCGCTGCACCTCGGAGGTGCCGGCGGTCACGGTCGCCGCGGTCGCCTGCAGGTAGAGCCGGCTGAACGCGCCGCCCAGCCGCGCATACTTGGACCCCGCGTCCAGCTGGCCCGCCGGCCCGAGGAGCCGCATGCCGGTGCCCGCGATCCGCTGCGTCAACTCGGAACCGTACAGCTTGCTCACGGACGCCTCGTGGTTCGGCGTCAGCCCGTCCTGCTGGAGCAGCGGGACGCGGTAGGCCACGTTGTAGCCCACCTGCATCTCGATCCAGCGGTCGGCCAGCTCGTACCGCGCCGTGGGGTTGCGCGAGATCAGCGAGGACTCGTCGCGCGCCGCCGCCACCAGCCGCTCCAGGTTCCGCTTCCCCGCCGCCATCGGCCCGATCCCGGACCGCTCGAGGTTCAGCGTCTCCGCCACCTGATACCAGCCACGGTTCTCAGCGCCCACCAGGTTGCGCGCGGGGATGCGGACGTTCTCCAGCGAAACCTCGTTCAGGTTCCCCTGGCCGCCCATGTCCTCCAGCGGCCGGACTGTCACGCCCGGCGCATCCATCGGCAGCACGAACGTCGAGATCCCCCGGTGCTTCGGCGCGTTCGGGTCGGTGCGGGCGGCAAGCCACCCCATGTTCGCGTCCTGTGCCCCGGCCGCGAAGATCTTGGTGCCGTTGATGACGTACTCGTCGCCCTGCCGCTCGGCACGCGTCTGGATCGCCGCGAGGTCTGACCCGGCGCCCGGCTCCGTGTAGAGCGTGCACCACGTGTCCTCGCCCTGCGCGATCCGAGGCAGCCACAACGACTGCTGGTCCTGCGATCCGAACTGCTGGATCGCCGGGCCCACCCAGGCGACGCCCTGTCCGCCGCCACCCGGCATCCGAGCGTAGGTGCTCTCCTCGTTGAAGATCGCCTGCTGGAGCTGGCCCGCACCCAGCCCGCCGAACTCCTCGGCCCACGGAAGCGCCAGCCAGCGCCGCTCCGCGAGGCCGCGGTTCACGAAGCGCGCGAGCTCCGCGCGCTCCTCCTTGTTCACATCGCCGACGAAGTCGCGGAAGTCCCAGTCCTCGGGCAGTTGCCCGGCCAGGAACGCCTTGAGCTCCTCGCGGAAGCGCTCTTCATCCGGGGAGAAGGTGAAGTCCATGTCGATCGTCCTGCTACGCGGCTCGGCATGCCGGGCGAGATTCGTGCCTGCCTCGAGGTGCCACGTGCTGGCCGAGGTCGGGCCGTTTGCGCGCCGGTCGTCGCGAGATGAAAGTGTAACAAGCGGTGGTCGCCAGCGACTCGGAACCCCTCCGAGCCGAGGAGCGTTAGCGCTACATGACCACCTACTTCGCTTCACACGTCCGCCGCGCCACGCACGGCCTCCTCGCCACGCACGGCCTCCTCGCCGCCCTCGGCCTGCTCGCGCTCCTCCTCACCGCCTGCTCCGAGGAAGACCCGCCCCTCGTCACGCCCACCTCGACGTCCACCGCCGAGGCCACCGTCCCGACGGCGACCCCCTTCCCCACCGGTGCCGGCGCCACCAGCACCGCCACCGCCTCCGCGACCGCCGCGCCCCCGGACACCGCCACCGCCGGCCCCGGTGAGTCCACGGAACCAACCGCCGAGGACGCCGTCGCCGTCCTCGACCGCTACTTCAGCGCCATCGGCACCGGCGACTATGAGACCGCCTACGGCCTCTGGCGCAACGAAGGCGAAGCCAGCGGCCAGACCTACGAGGAATTCGTGGACGGCTTCGCCGAGACCGCCTCCATCTCCTGGGAGATCGGCGAACCCGGCCGCATCGACCCCGGCGCCGGCCAGCGCTACATCGAAATCCCCGTCCGCGTCACCGCCCGTACCACCACCGGCGAAGTCCAGCGCTTCGAAGGCCTCTACGTCCTCCACCACACCGCCGACATCCCCGGCGCCACCGACGAACAGCGCCAGTGGCGCATCCATGACGCCGACGTCTCCGAAGTCGACTAAGGCCACCCCCGTCCCGTCCGCGCCCACACGCACGCGCTCCGCGCCACCTCGAACCAACCCCCGAGGAGCCTCACGCCTCCACGTCCGGCTCCCCCCATCAGCAGAGCGATCCCGCGCCGGTCTGAAGCCCCTTCCGTCCCCGCCGAGAAGCAGGACGAGCCGCCCCACGCCCGCCTCGCCAGCGCACGCCACCCGTGCACACACACCACCGT
>JBFWOO010000013.1:0-29331 GCA_050250415.1 Dehalococcoidia bacterium
CTTCTTACGCAGGGAAGGGGGACGGGGGATGGCCGCCCCACGCCAACATCGACACCAACGCAGCCACCGAGGACTCCGCACGCTCAATCCGGAAGCCCCCTCCCCCGGAAAGGGGAGGGGGTTGGGGGAGGGGTTACACCTACTCTTGATCTCCCCCTTCCCGCGCAGGGAACGGGGCCGGGGGGATGGGCCGCCTCACGCCAGCCACGGCGGCAGCGACGACTGCGCCAGCCACCACAACCGCGACGGCGACGCCCCTAGCGGATCGCCCTCAGCGTCCCATCCTCCGCGAGGACGAACAGCCCCCGCGACGTCAGGATTGCATCGGCCAGCACGCCCTCGAATGGCCGCTCCGCCAGCAACGCCCCCGTCGAGGAATCGAACAGCGCCAGCCGGTCCTCGAACGGCACGAGGACCCCGTCACGCGTCGCCAGCGGACCGCCCACGACCGTATCCACGCCCGAAGGAGTCACCCGCCACGCCTCGCTTCCATCGGCGAGGCGCAGCGCCTGTAGCTCTCCCTCGTTGCTCGCAACCACGAGCAGATCGCCCGAGATCGCCGCCGGGAAGCCGTCCGCCTGCGGCGGGTCATTGTTCTGCCAGAGCCGCTCCGGCTGCGGCACGTCCGGCGCCATCCCCCACAGCCAGAACTGGTTCCAGGTCGCTCGCCACAGCTCCCACCACGGCCGGCCCGAGTCCTCGTCGAACGCCACCGTGTACCGCCGCGACGAGACGTAGACCACGCCGTCCCGCGCCACCGTCGAGTACGGGAACGCCCGAGCGAACTCGTAGAAGTACGTCTGCGCCCCGTTGGAGCGGTTGAACGCCAGCACCTCGTCACCGGTGACCCCGGCGATGTGATCGTCAGTCACCACCGGGTTCGTGAACGCCACGCCCGCCCGGTTCTCCGTCGACCAGAGGACTTCGCCGTCCTCCGCGTCGAACGCAACGACCGCGCCGATGCCGAACACGTAGGCGTAGCCGTCCACCACGATCGGCGAGGTACCGAAACGCGTCCCGGTGTTGAGCGAGTAGTAGATCTCCTCGCCGGTTGCCGCGTCCAGCGCGAGCAGCTGCCCGGCGCGCAGCGCCACGTACAGCCGGTCCCCCGCCAGCGACGGCGCACCGAACGGCGCGCCCTGGAGCTCATACTCCCAGGCCACCCCCCCATCCTCGATGTCGAGGGCGATGAGCTTGTTCTCGGTGACCGCGTACACCCGCTCCGCGTCCGCCACCAGCGGCGTCTCCGCGCCACCCAGGTTCAAGGACCACGCCACCTCGCCGTCCAGCGGCACCGGCAGATCGATCGCGCGGCTCTCGAGGACGTCACCGCCGGAGGTCGCCCACGCGTCGGGACCGGAGAGCATCTGCAGCGTCGGGTTGCTCGCCTCCGGCACCGGGGGCGGCGTGTAGATGAACGAGCGGTAGACCCACCAGCCGAACCACGCCACGAACAGGAAGGCGATGCCGCCGAGGATCAGCCGCCGGCGACGCCGGCGCGCCTGCCGCGCCGACTCCTGCCCGGCGAGGATCACCTCTTGTCGCGCGACCAGTTCCTGCGCGTGCTCCGCGTCGAGGATCGGCGTTTCGGGGTCGAGGCGGTTCCAGCAGTTGTGACAGCGCGTGCGCGTCGCGGGAGTCGCGAAGCCGCAGGTCGAGCACTGCTTGTATTCGGTGGGGGGAGGTTCGTTCACGGTGCTCGTCACTTCGGGAGGCTATCACCCTCGCGCGGTTCAGGTTCGCCCACACGCGCCCAGGACGCGGCTCACGCCCTCCGCGCCTACACCACGAGGCAGGCGGTCGCGCGCCGCGAGGCATCGGGCCGGGGCTGGACGGCGAGGATACACGCGACCTCGATGCGGCCGCCCCACGGGCTCGGCGCGTGACAGCCGCGCCCGCGCGCACGACCATGCCGCCATGACGCCCCCCTCAGGCAGCCCTACCCCCGGCAACTCAACCTCCGGCTACGACCCGGCCGCGCCGTTGAACCTCGCGCGCGCCTGCCTCGAACACTGGGCCACCGACCCCGCGCACGCGGCGCGCCCGGCCTTCACCTTCATCGCCCGCGACGGCGATCTCGTCTTCACCTTCGCCGACGTCTGGGAGCGCGTGCAGCGCATCGGCCGAGGACTGCTCGCGGCCGGCCTCGTCCCCGGCGACCGCATCCTCGTCCGGCTCCCCCATTCGCCCGACTACGCCTTCGCCTTCCTCGGCGCGGCCGTCGCCGGCCTCGTCCCCATCCCCGCGAATCCCACCCTCACGCCCGAGGAGGCGGCGTTCCTGCTGGAGGACGCGGACGCCGCCGCGCTCGTCTGTACCGATGAGACACGCATCGCCGGCTTCGACGGCCTGGTGCTCGGTCCCGCCGACCTCGCGACGATGGACGGGAGCACCGAGCTCCCCGTCACCCGCGCCGACGACCCCGCGTACCTGATCTACACCTCGGGCAGCACCGCCCGGCCGAAGGGCGTCCTCCACGCGCACCGCACCGTCCTCGCGCGGCGGCTCATGCGCGAGGCATGGCAGGGCTTCGGCCCTTCTGACCGCGTCCTCCATGCCGGCACGCTGAACTGGTCCTACACCCTCGGCGTCGGCCTCCTCGACGCCTGGGCCGCCGGCGCCCACGCCCATCTCGCGGAGCAGCCGTTCGAGGCATCCCGCTGGCCCGAGGAGATCGAGCGGCACCGCGTCACCGTCTTCGTCGCCGTCCCCACCGTGTACCGGCAGATGCTGAAGTACGGACAGGCGGACGCGACAATCGGTCGCGCCCGGCTCGCCTCGCTGCGTCACGGCCTCTGCGCCGGCGAACCCCTCCGCCCAGCCCTCCTCGATGACTGGCGCGCGCACGCCGGCACCGAGCTGTACGAGTCGCTCGGGATGACCGAGATCAGCACGTACATCTCGACCGCCCCCGGCATGGAGATCCGACCCGGCTCCGCCGGTCGCCCGCAGCCCGGCCGCCGCGTCGCGATCCTCCGCGAACTCCCCGAGGATCCCGGCCACACCGACGGCGTCGAGCTGCCCCGTGGCGAGGTCGGCCTCCTCGCCGTCCACCGCTCCGACCCCGGCCTGATGCTGGGCTACTGGCGACGCCCGGCAGAGGAGGCCGAGGTCATGCAGGGCGAGTGGTTCGTCGGCGGCGACCTCGCCTCGATGGACGCGGATGGCTACGTCTGGTTCGCCGGCCGCGCGGACGACATCATCAAGTCCTTCGGCCTGCGTCTCTCCCCGATCGAGATCGAGACCGAGCTCTCCCACCACCCCGCCGTCCAGGAGGTCGCCGCTGTCGGCCTCGAGCTCGACCCGACGAAGACCCTCCTCGCCGTCGCTGTCGTGCCCCACGACCCCGCGGCGCTCACCGAGGCCGAGCTGCGGGAGTACGCTGGGCGACACCTGGCCGGGTACAAGCAGCCGCACCTCTACCGCTTCGTGGACCAGCTGCCGCGGACGCGGAACGGCAAGATCCAGCGACGCGTGCTGGCGGAGCGGCTGATCGAGGAGATCCGGTCGGAGTCCGGGAGCGCCTCGTGACCACCACCGAACCTCGCGCCACCACCGCCGCGCCCGACGGGGCGTCGACCGCCGCCCTTGCCGCGTTCGTCGCCCATGCCGCCGTCCCGGACGCCGTCCGCGGCGTCACCCGCCGCTACGTCCTCGACTGGCTCGGCTCCGCCATCGGCGGCAGCACGATGCAGCCCCCGACGATCGTCCGCGAGGTGATCGAGGAGCTGGGCGGACGGGAGCAGGCGACGGTGTTCGGCTCCGCCGCGCGCACCTCCGCGCCGCTCGCCGCCCTCGCCAACGCCGCCGCCTCGCACGTCCTCGAGATGGACGACCTCGACCGCGGCTCGGTCTACCACCCCGCCGCCCCCACCGTGGCTGCGGCCCTCGCGCTCGGCGAGTCGGAGGGCATCGACGGCGACACGTTCCTCGACGCCGTCGCCGTCGGCTACGAGGTCGGCATCCGCGTCGGCGAGGCGCTCGGTGAGACGCACTACGACCACTGGCACACCACCGGCACCGCCGGCACGCTCGGCGCGGCCGCGGCCGCCGCCCGCCTCCTCGGCCTCGACGAGCGTGCGACCCGTGACGCCCTCGGCAGCGCCGGCACGATGACGGCGGGGCTCTGGGAGTTCCTCGCCGACGGGGCGATGTCCAAGCAGCTCCACCCCGGCAAGGCGGCGCACGACGGCATCCTCGCCGCCCTCCTCGCCCGCCGCGGGTTCACCGGCGCCTCGAAGATCCTCGAAGGGCCGAAGGGCCTCCTCGCCGCGATGACGGATGACGCCCGCCCCGAGCGGCTCACCGACGGCCTCTCGATCGAACAGCCCCACTGGCGCGTCGAGGGCGTCTCCTTCAAGGTCCACGCGTCCTGCCGCCACACCCACCCCGCCGTCGACGCCGCGCTCGCGCTCCGCGCCCGCGACGGGTTCGACCTCGCCGCCGTCGACCGCATCCACGTCCGCGTCTACCGCGCCGCGCTCGGCCTCCTCGAGGGCGTCGAGCCGACGACCCCCTACGCCGCGAAGTTCTCGCTCCCGTTCTGCGTCGCCGCCGCGCTGCGCTTCGGCGAGCTGGGCCTCACCCGCTTCACCGACGAGACCGTCGCTGACGCCGAGACGCTGGCCCTCGCGGATCGCATCACCTTCGCCCCGGACGAGGAGCTGAGCGCGCTCTACCCCGCCCGCTGGCCGAGCATCCTCGAGGCGACGCTCGCCTCGGGCCAGACGCTCGTCGAGCGCGTCGACCAGCCGCGCGGCGACCCCGACACCGGCGTCACCAACGAGGACCTCGTCACGAAGTTCGTGATGCTGACTGGCGGCCAGGTCGAGCCGGACCGCGCGCGTGAGCTCGGACACAACATCCTCGAGGGACCCGCGTGGTCGCCGGCCCGGCTCGCGGAGGCCCTCACGCGTCGATGACGCGGCGACGCCGGAGCAGGAACACCAGCAGGCTCGACCCCGCGATGAGGACCACCGCCGGCACGAACACCAGCACGGGCGAGCTGTCGCGCAACGCCCCGGCGGACGTGAAGTAGACCACGCTCATCAGCGTCCACGGCACCACCGACACGAGGTAGTACCCCGCGAAGTTCAGCCGCTTCATCCCCGCGAGGTACGACACGAAGTCGATCCCGATCGCCGTCAGCGGCAGCGCCAGCCGCAGCACGAACACCGTCTTCAGGTCGATGCTCTCTCGCAGCCGGTGCAAGAAGTGCAGCCGCGGCTGGTCGCTCACCCGGTCGAGGATCCCAGCTCCGAACCGTCGCGCGACCGCGTAGTTCACGATCACCGCGAAGGAGTGCGCCGCGAACGTCGCGAGGATCGCCTCGAACGGGTCGAGGATCAGCGCCGCCACCGTCACCGTCAGCAGGTCAGACACCGGGTTGAACGGGATCGACAACCCGAGCGCCAGGATCACCGCGTATGCGATCGGCCCCCAGATTCCCGCCCGGTCGATCGCGTCCTCCAGGTCGGAGCGGTCAATGTCGACGAAGAGGTTGAGGGCCAGCAGGGCCGCCGCGATCACGAGGATGAAGGCGCCCAGGCGCACGAGGGTGCTGCGAGACAACGGCGCCCTTTCGAAGGGTGAAGCGCAGGCCCGCAGCGTATGGCCCCCCGCCCTGTCGGGCGAGGCCGACGCGCGCGCCCCCCAGGTCACCGGGCCTCCCACCCTTGTCGCCCGGCTGTACTATCGCCGGCGTTATGGCGATCACGACGCTCCAGGGCCTGCGGGTCGTGGACCTCAGCGACGACGTCGCCGGGGCGTACGCAGCGCGCTGGCTCGGCGCGCTCGGTGCGGACGTCGTCAAGGTCGAACCGCCCGAGGGCGACCCAACCCGCCGACTCGGTCCCCGCCGTGACGACACCGGCGAGACCAGCGCCCTCTTCGCCTACCTCAACACCGGTAAGCGATCCCTCGTCCTGGACACCGCCGCCGACGCGGATCGCGCACCGCTCATCAGCCTTCTGGAGCGCGCGGACGTCGTCATCGAGACCGGCGCCCCCGGCGCCTGGGCAGCCCGTGGCATCGACGTCGACGGCATCCGCGCCGCGCATCCCGCCCAGGTCGTCTGCTCGATCACACCCTTCGGGCAGGACGGCCCTCGCGCGGGCTGGAAGATGACCGCGCTCACCGCCGCGGCCGCCGGCGGACAGCTGATGCTCTGCGGCGATCCCGCTCGCGAACCGCTGAAGACGGCCGGCTACCAAGCCTACACCCAGGCTGCCCTCCACGCCTTCTCCTCGATCGTCACGGCCCTCTTCGCCGCCCGCCGCGACGGCGCCGGCGACCACCTCGACATCTCGATGCAGGAGGCCCAGGCCGCCAGCCTCGAGGCCGCCGGCCCGAACGCGATGGTCCGAGGCATCGACACCGAGCGCGCCGGCAACCAGGCGCGCGCCGTGTGGGGCATCTACCCCTGTGCGGACGGGTTCGTCGGCGTCGCGGCGATGCCCCGCCAGACCGGCTCCGTCTACCAGTGCATCCAGCACCCGGAGCTCCTCGACTCCCCCGTCCTCATGGACCTCACGTCCAACCCGGAGGGGAACGAGGTCGCCTCCGCGCTCATCACCGAGTGGACTATGTCCCACTCCGCCCAGGAGATCTTCGACATCTCCCACGGCTACCGCGCGCCCTTCTCCCTCATCGCCACGCCCGCCCAGCTCCTCGAGTGGGAGCCGCTGGTGAGGCGTGGCTTCTGGAAGACCATCGACCACCCCGTCCTCGGACGGCACGCCGTCCCCGACCTCCCCTTCTCCCTCGACGGCGAGCGGGGCGCCTTCGGCCGCGCCCCACTGCTCGGCGAGCACACCGAGGAGGTCCTCCGCGAGATCGGCGCGACGCCGCCGCCACCGCCGACCCCCGTCCGTGACCGCCGCCGCCCACTGGAGGGCATCCGCGTGCTCGACCTCACCCAGGTCTGGGCAGGCCCCTACGCCACGCGCTTCCTCGCGGACATGGGCGCCGACGTCGTCCACATCGAAGGGCCGTCCTTCCCGGACGCCGTGCGCGGCGTCGGCCGCGGCCCGGACCCGCGCCAGTTCAACAAGACGCCGTACTTCAACGACTACAACCGCAACAAACGCGGGCTCGCGCTCGACCTCCACCGCCCCGAGGGCATCGAGGCATTCCGGGAGCTCGCGAAGACCGCGGACGTCGTCATGGAGAACTGGAGCGTCGGCGTCTCCGAGCGCCTCGGCATCGGCTACGCCGACCTCAGGGCGCTCAACCCGCGCATCGTCATGGTGCAGATGCCCGGCTTCGCCCAGGACCCGCCCGAGTCCGAGCGCGTCGGCTTCGGCCCCACCATCGAGCAGATGGGCGGCCTCGTCTCACTCCAGGGCTACGAGGGCGAAGGGCCGCACAAGAGCGGGATCTCCTACGGCGACCCCACCGCCGGCATCGCCGCCGCCGGTGCGACCGCGCTCGCCCTCCTCCAGCGCGAGACCACCGGCGAGGGCGCGCACATCGTCATCTACCAGCGCGACAACATCATTGGCATGGTCGGCGAGTACCTCGTCGCCGAGTCGCTCGGCATCGAGTACCCCGTCCGCATCGGCAACCGCGACCCACAGATGGCGCCGCACGGCGTCTACCGCACGCGCGACGACGCCGGCCGCTGGGCCGGCGACGTCCTCGGCAACCCCACCGAGGAGTACCACGACACCTGGCTCGCCCTCGCCGTCGATGGCGACGACGCCTGGCGGGCGCTCCGCGCCTGCCTCGACGATCCTCGCCTCTCGCGCCCCGAGTACGACACCGCCGCCGGCCGCCTCGCCGCCCAGCGCGAGATCGACGCCGTCCTCGCGGAGCTCCTCCGCGAGCGCGACCCCACCGAGGTCGCCACCGCGCTCCAGGCTGCCGGCGTCTCCGCGATGCCCGTGATGAGCGCCCTCATGCTCGTCCGCGACGAGCACCTCGCCGCGCGTGGCTACTTCCCCACCGTCCTCCACCCGGAGGCCGGCGAGCACGTCACCACGCACCCCGTCTGGCGCTGGGCCGACCGCCCACAACCCCCGCTGCAACCGGCGCCGTGCTTCGGCGAGCACAACCGCGACGTCCTCGCAGCCGCCGGATACACCGAGGACCGCATCGCGTCGATGGAGGCCGCGGGCATCCTCGCGACGGTGCCGCTCAAGGCCTGAGCCGCGACCGTCGACCGCGTCGGTTCACCCCGCGTAATGGCACCTGCCCGCAGGCTCACCTACGGTAAGCACCCCACCCGCATCCGTAGCTGACCTCGTCGCCGCGGCCTCCGAGCTGCCCTGGGCGACGCGCTGGGAACGAGCCGCCAGACGTGAACGCCCTCGCCCAGCGGCTGCCGTTTCACTACGGCTGGTTCCTCCTCGGCGCGGCGATCGCCGGGAACGCCATCGCCGGCGGCTCGATCTTCTGGGTGGTCACCGTCTACGTCCCCCTGCTCTCCGATGAGTTCGATGTCGGGCGGTCGTTCATCGTCGGGGCGTTCATGGGCGGCCAGACCGCCTACGCCCTCGTCCAGCCGTTCATCGGCCGATACATCGACCAGCACGGCGCGCGCGACGTCATGCGCGTCGGCGCGGTGGCCTGCGCCGCCTCGCTCGTCCTCGCCTCCCGCACCCAGAACGAGTGGCAGTTCGTCGCCGCCTGGCTCCTCGTCAGCGTCATCCGCCCCTCGGTCATGCCGATCCCGTTCAACTGGACGCTCACCCGCTGGTTCGAGGGCCGCCGTCGGCAGGCTGCGCTCGGCCTCGTCACGGTCGGCTTCGGACTCGGCGGCGCCGTCGTGCTCCCCATCTACGCCGCGATCGCGGACGCCACCGACTGGCGCACGGTCATGGCGCTCAGCGGCGTCCTCCTCCTGCTCATCCAGGGCTTCGCCGCCTTCGTCGTCACCCGCGACCGCCCCGCCGAGCTCGGCCTCCAGCCGATCGTCGCGCGCAGCGAGGACCGCGCCGGCATCACCGCCGAGGCGGACGAGTGGGGCTTCACCTCCGGCGAAGCCCTCCGCACCCCCGCGTTCTGGCTGATGTCGCTCGGCCTGATGCTCTTTTTCACCGGCCAGGGCTCGGTCACCACCCTCGCCGTCGACTTCTTCGACACGCGCGCCGTCACCTGGGGCGCGACGGCGATCGCCGCGAGCGCCCTCATCCGCGCGATCGGACGCATCCCCCTCGGCCTGGCGATGGGCAGCATCTCCGCGGTCTACCTGCTCGGCGTCGGCGTCGCGCTCTCCCAGGGAGTCGCCGTGGGCGCGCTGCTCATCGAGGCATCCACGGTGGGCGTCATCACCTGGGTGATCCTCTGGGGCGTCGGCGGCGCGTTCGCACCGATGCTGGAGCCACTGATGATCACCAACGCCTTCGGCGTCCGTCACTTCGGCGCCGTCTCCGGCATCACCCAGATGGTCTCGTTCGGCGGGCAGCTCTTCGGCAGCATCGGCGGTGCCGCCCTCTACGACCTCACCGGCTCGTACGACGTCCCCTATGCGCTCTACGCCCTCGGGTTCGTCGCCTCCGCCGTCCTCTTCTGGCTCTTCGGCATCGTCGTGAAGGGGCCGCATCACCACGCCCGCGCCGCCCGGCCGCGCGGCGGGGCGATCGAACCGGCCCGCTAGCCCGGACCGGGGCGAACCAGTGGCTGGCGCGATTGCATCGAGGCGTACCATTCCGCGCGTAATCACCCGCACGCGAGTGGAAGGGTCGCCTCATGCGCCTTGGACTGCTGGCCGGACCCGGTGACGACTGGCGCGAATCGCTCGAGAAGGTGCGCATCGCGGAGGATCTCGGCATCGAGCTGATCTCGACCGGGGAGGCCTGGGGCAAGGGCTCCATGCCCTGGCTCGCCGCCATCGCCCTCAACACGAGCAAGGTGACGATCGGCACGTCGATCCTCAACACCTTCTCGCGCACCCCGGCCGCGCTCGCCCAGGACTTCGCGACGCTCGAGGAGATGTCCGAAGGACGCATGCTGCTCGGCCTCGGCTCCTCCGGGGAGTACGTGATCGAGCACTTCCACGGCGTGCCGTTCAAGAAGCCACTCCGCCGGCTGCGGGAGTACGTCGAGATCTTCGACATCCTGATCAGCGGCGAGAAGCTGAACTACGAGGGCGATATCTTCAACCTCCAGCGCGGATTCCGGCTGGACTACCACCGCCCGCGCACGAAGGTCCCCGTCTACATCGCCGCGATTACGCCGAAGTCGATCCACCAGACCGGCGAGATCGCGGATGGCATCTTCCCCATCCACTGGCCGCGCCGCCTCTTCGGCGCGCTCCGCGAGCAGCTCGCCGAGGGCGCGCGCGACGCCGGCCGGGGCGACCACCAGTTCACGATCGCCCCCTACACGAAGACGACCGTCCTCGACGGCACCGAGGAGGACGAGGCGCGCTGGCGCGAGGCGCGGCAGCTGCTCCAGTACTACGTCAACCGCATGGGCGTCTTCTACTGGCAGATGCTGGAGCGCAACGGCTTCGCCGACGAGGTCGCGAAGTCCCGCGCCGCCTGGGCCGAGCGCGACGCCGAGGGCTCCATCGCCGCGATCTCGGACGACATGGTCCGCGAGTGCCAGGCGATCGGCACGCTCGATGAGGTCCGCGACCAGCTCAGGGCCCGCGCCGACGCCGGCGCCGACCTCCAGATGCTCTATATGCCCCCCGGCAACGCCGCCGAGGTCGGCCGCTGGCTGGAAGCGATCATGAAGTAACGCGGCCCTCGACACGGCCGGGTCCCGCCAGGCCCGGCCCTGAGGGTCGCGGGCGGGCCAACACGCCCCTAAACTCCCCCGTGGCCCGAGGGCGGCACCCCGACGGCTCAGGCGCCCACTATGCTCGGCGCGGCTCGGGCGCCGGTGCGCCGCACAGCGGGGAGTCCATGGCAGATCCGATCCTCGTGGTCGACCGCCTCGAGAAGCGGTTCGGTGGCAACCGAGCCGTCGATGGCGCTTCCTTCGAGGTCGAGCGCGGATCGATCACCGGCCTCATCGGCCCCAACGGCGCCGGCAAGACCACCTGCTTCAACTGTGTCGCCGGCTCGCTCCGCCCGGATGGGGGCCGCGTGCTCCTCAACGGCGAGGACGTCACCGGCTGGCCACCCCACCGCATCTACGCCCGCGGCCTCGCCCGCACCTTCCAGATCCCGCAGGAGCTCAGCGGCATGACGGTCCTCGAGAACGTCATGCTCATGGCCCGCGACCACCCCGGTGAACGTCTCTGGGAGCCAATCCTCCGCCCGTGGAAGGTCCGCGAACGCGAGGCCGAGGTCCGCGATCAGGCGCTCGCCATGCTCCGCCAGGTCGACCTCGAACCACTCGCCCACGAGCGCGCCGGCACCCTCTCCGGCGGCCAGCGCAAGCTCCTGGAACTCGCCCGCGCGCTCATGGCGGAGCCGGAGGTCGTCCTCCTCGACGAGCCCAGCGCCGGCGTGAACCCCACCCTCGCCGCCCGCCTCGTCGACGACATCCAGGGCATCAACCGCGACCGCGGCATCACCTTCCTCGTCATCGGCCACGACATGGATGTCGTCGCGCGGCTCTGCAGCCGCCTCATCGTCATGACCGCCGGGCGCGTGCTCATCGAGGGCACCCCGGACGAGGTCCTCAACAACGCCGAGGTGCAGGAGGCGTACCTGGGGAGCCAGTACCGGTGAGCCTGCTCGAAGTCACGGACCTCGAGGCCGGCTACGGCGATGTGCTCATCGTCCGCGGCGCCTCGATCCACGTCGAGGCGGGCGAGATCGTCACCATCATCGGCCCGAACGGCGCCGGGAAGTCCACGCTGCTGAAGGCCATCTTCGGCATGACGAGCATCCTCGGCGGCGCCGTCCGCTTCGACGGCGACGACGTGACCCGCGTCCCCGCCCACCGCCTCGTGGAGCTCGGCGCCGCCTTCGTCCCCCAGACGGACAACGTCTTCCCGCGCCTCTCCATCCGCGAGAACCTGGAGATGGGCGGCTTCCGCCGCAAGTCCGGCACGAACGCACGCATCGAGGAGCTCCTCGGGCGCTTCCCGGACCTCGGCAGCCGCCCCGGCGAGCAGGCGGGCCGCCTCTCCGGCGGTCAGCGCCAGGCGCTCGCCATGTGCCGCGCGCTCATGCTGGACCCCTCGCTCCTGCTCGTGGACGAGCCCACGGCCGCGCTCTCGCCCGTCGCCCGGCAGGACCTCTTCCGCCAGATCCAGGAGATCCGCGACACCGGCGTCGCCATCCTCATGGTTGAGCAGAACGCCCGCGAAGCCCTGGAGATCTCGGACCGCGGCTACGTCCTCGTCGCCGGCGCCGTCGCCCTTGAGGACCGCGCGGACGCGATGCTCGCGAACGAGGACATCGGCCGCATGTTCCTGGGCCGCGTGGAAGGGGTGAGCTGATGGACCTGCTCCAGCTCGTCGTCGTCGGCCTCATCGTCGGGTCGGTGATCGGCCTCGGCGCGATGGGCCTGACGCTCACCTTCGGCATCCTGAAGTTCGCGAACTTCGCCCACGGCGACATGATGACGCTCGGGATGTTCCTCGCCTTCGCCGTCGTCGGGGACTTCGGCCTCGCCGGCCCCACGATCCAGCCGTTCTCGATCCCGGTCGGCCTCATCCTCGGCTTCGCGTTCGCCGGCGCCGGCGTCGCCACCCTCGCCGCGACGATCGACCGCCTCGTCTACCGGCGCCTCCGCCGCCGCGGCAGCGCACTCATCACCATGGCCATCGCCTCGCTCGGCGCCGCCATCATGATCCGCGCGATCATCCAGCTCATCTGGGGCCCCACGCCGAAGCGTTACGCCGGTGGCATCAACCCCGCCTGGAGCATCGGCGAACTCCGCATCAAGCCGGACCAGGTGCTCATCATCGTGCTGACGCTCCTGATCGCCGTCGGCGTCTACTTCCTGCTCTACCGCACCCGCCTCGGCAAGGCGATGCGCGCGACGGCGGACAACGCCCAGCTGGCGGACGTCGCCGGCATCGACACCGAGCGCATCCGCCAGGCGACCTGGGCGATCGCCGGCTTCCTCATCGCCGCCGCCGGCATCATGTTCGCCGTCCAGTCCCAGCTCCGTTTCGACGCCGGCTTCGAGTTCCTCCTGCCGATGTTCGCGGCGGTCATCCTCGGCGGCATCGGCAACCCGTGGGGCGCCCTCGTCGGCGGCCTCATCGTCGGCATCTCCCAGGAGACATCCACCTACTGGATCCCCTCCGGGTTCAAGTCCGGCATTCCATTCGTCCTGCTGATCCTCATGCTCGTCGCCCGGCCTCGCGGCCTGTTCGGCTCGACGTTCTAGGAGCGCCACGATGATCGACGCCGTCACCGCGCTCCCGTTCGCCTCGCTGGACCTGCTCTACCTCGTCACCTTCCAGGGCGCGGTGAACTGGAGCGTGGGCTTTCTCACCACGGTCGCCATCTTCGGGATCGTCGTGCTCGGCCTGAACGTGCAGTGGGGCTACACCGGCATCCTGAACTTCGGCGTCGTCGCGTTCTTCATGCTCGGTGCGTACACCAGCGCCCTGCTCACCCTCGGCCCGGCGACCGGCTTCGCCTCCTACATCCTCGGCTGGGACCTCCCGATCGTCGTCGGCTGGATCGCCGCCGCCGCCATGGGCGGCCTCCTCGCGCTCCTCATCGGCCTCCCCACGCTGCGCCTGAGGCTGGACTTCCTCGCCATCGCCACCATCGGCATCGCCGAGATCTTCCGCACCGTCGCCCAGAGCACGAACGGCCTCGTGAACCGCACCGAGGGCCTCAACGGCATCCCCGGCCTCTTCTCCGACTCCGTCAGCCGCAGCGACTACAAGTGGGTGCTGCTCGCCATCGCCGTGAGCATGCTCATCCTCGTCTACGCCATCGTCCGCGCCGCCACCCAGTCCCCCTGGGGGCGCGTGCTGAGGGCGATCCGCGACAACGAGACCACCGCCCAGGCCGCCGGCAAGCAGACCGTCGCCTACCGCCTCCAGGCCTTCGTCCTCGGCGGCGCCATCATCGCCTTCGCCGGCGCCCTCTACGCCCACCGCCTCGGCGCGATCTCGCCCCCCGGCTTCAGCGACCTCTTCGGCACCTTCCTCCCCTACACCATGCTCATCGTCGGCGGCGCCGGGAACCATCGAGGTGTCGTCCTGGGCGCCCTCTTCGTCGGCTTCTTCTGGTTCGGCACCCCGCTCGTCCAGGAGAGTCTCCCGGACGCGATCGGGAACAACGTCTTCATCTGGCGCCAGTTCCTCATCGGCCTCCTCGTCGTCGTCTTCATCCTCTGGCTCCCCAGGGGCCTCATCGCCGAGGACGCCCGCGTCAGCCGCTTCCTCCCCCGCGCCGTCGGCGGCCCCTCCCTCGCCTCGAGGCTGGCGGCGCGCTTCCGCCGCTGAGTCGCGGCCAACGGCCCTTCCCCGCGGGGAGGAATCTGGAAGCGCAACGCCCCGGCGATCCCACGCCGAAACGATCATGGACGCCGTCGCCCCTGGCCCGCTCTGCCTGGGCCGGCCAGGCCACCCGAGGGCCGGCCCAGACCGCCCGCGAACGGACAACGAAGAGGCCCCTCCTTGCGGAGGGGCCTCTCGTAACCACCGAAGTGGTGGACCTGCGCGGAGTTACTCCGACAGGTCGAACGGCACGACCTCGAGCTCGACGATCGCGCCGCCCGAGTACTGGAAGATCTGGATGTAACCGGTGGTCACATCGCCAGCCTCGTTCCAGTTCAGCGTGGTCGCCGCGCCCTCGTAGTCGATGTCCGTGCCCGCGGCCACGGCCGCAAGCGCCGCCGCGACGCCCTCGGGGCCGGGGAGGAAGACCTCGCCGTCGGGGCCGCCCACGGCCGCGAGCTGGTCACGGATCGCCGCGCCGTCGTTCGAACCAGCCGCCTCGGCGGCCAGCGCGATCGCGATCACGGCGTCGTACGCCTCGCGGATGTACGGAAGCTCCGGCACCTCGCCGTACTCGGCGATGTAGGACGCTTCCCACGCCTGGTACGCGTCAGTCTCCGGACCACCGGTCGGAGCGGTGCCCTTGAAGCCCTCGAGCGCCTCGGCGCCGATCGCCTCGATGAGCTGCTCAGACTTCGTGCCGTCCACGAACAGGAAGTTCGAGAACAGCTCGTTCTCCAGCGCCTCGCGGATGAAGACCTGCGCCTGCTCCGGGTAGCCGATCGCGATCAGCGTGTCGGAACCACCCGCAGCCGCGGCCTGCAGCTCCGCGAGGTAGCTCGCCTGCGCGTCCTCGAACGACGCCGAGGTCACGGTGCCGTCGAAGTTCGCCTCGAACACGTCCGCCAGGCCCTGGCCGTACGCGCCGTTCAGGTACAGCACGCCCACGTTGTCCAGGCCCTCGTCCTCGGCCAGCTGCGCCAGGACCACGCCCTGCGCAGCGTCCGAGGTCGTCGAGCGGAACAGGAAGCCGTCGTCGTCGACCGTCGTGATGCCGGGCGACGTCGCCGACGGGCTGATGACCACCACGCCGGCCGGGACAGCGACGCCCTCGGCCACGGCGATGGCCACGCCACTCGCCAGCGGGCCGACGATGGCGCTCACGCCCTCGACCTCGATCAGGCGGCGGGCCTCCTCGGTGGCGGCGGTCGGGTCGGTCTGGTCGTCGCCAACGACGACCTCGACCGGCATGCCGTGCACGCCACCAGCCTCGTTGATGTGCTTCACCGCCAGGTCGACGCCGGTCTGGATCGCCGGGCCGAACTCAGCGAGCGCGCCCGAGAAGTCAGCCAGGTATCCGATGCGCAGCGGAGTCATCTCCTCCGCAGCACCCTCGGTCGCCGTGGCAGTCGCCTCGCCGGTCGCCTCCTCGGTCGCCGTCGCCTCGCCGCCCTCGCCCTCGTCGTCCTCGGAGCAGGCGATCAGCGCCATGCTCGCGAAGAGCGCGAGACCGAGAAGCAGGGCCAGGC
Source organism: Dehalococcoidia bacterium (assembly GCA_050250415.1). Lineage (GTDB taxonomy): Bacteria > Chloroflexota > Dehalococcoidia > UBA2979 > UBA2979 > W-Chloroflexi-9. The sequence continues at coordinate 15,841 of JBFWOO010000013.1, forward strand.
GGGACCACCGGGTCTTCCGCAAGATGTCCATGCATTCCCTCCGTGCTGCCCGGAACCGCTCCGGGACAGGGGAAAATGCTAAGACAACTGCTCGTAAAGGCAAAGTATTCATAACATCGTTCCGAACATCACATCCGTGCTCCCGAAGTACCGTGACCCTGCTCACTAAGCTCCTTCGCACGCGGCCGAAAGATGGCGCCCCTTCCTCCACGCCACCCCGCCGAGGAAGCACACGAGGAACACGACAGCACGCGCCCCCCGATCGCTCCGGGAGGCCCCACCGGTAGGAGTCCCGATGTCCGAGGTCGCCGGCGTATCCATCCAGGCGTTCACCGCCGAAGAGTTCGTCCAGCAGGTGCGGCAGGCCGAGGAGGCCGGCATCGGTACCGCCTGGACCACCATCGGGGGGGCCGGCGGCGCCGACCCGCTCACCGCCGCGGCCGCCGCCTTCGCCGCCACCTCGAGGATTCGCGTCGGCACCGCGATCATCCCGACCTGGCCGCGCCATCCGCTCGCGCTCGCCTCGCAGGCGCTCGCCCTCCACCAGCTCGCCCCGGGCCGCCTCCGCCTCGGCGTCGGCCCCTCGCACGAACCGATGATGACCGCGAGCTACGGCGTCGAGTGGCGCACCCCGCTCACCCACCTCCGCGAGTACCTCACCGCCCTCAGATCGCTCTTCCAGACCGGCGCCGTCGACCTGGACGGCTCGCACGTCACCGCGCACGCCCGCTGGCGCGAGCCCGCGCGCATCGAGCTGCTCGCCTCCGCGCTCCGTCCGCGCTCCTTCGCGCTCTGCGGCGAGATCGCGGACGGCGCCATCTCCTGGATGTGCCCGCTCCAGTACCTCGTGGAGGAGGCGATCCCCGCCCTCGCCGAGGGCGCCGCGAAGGCCGGCCGCGAGACACCTCCGCTCGTCGTCCACGTCCCGATCGCCGTGAACACGGACCGCGAGCTCGTCCGCGACCTCGCGCGCCAGCAGCTCGGCCGCTACGCGAGCGTGCCCTTCTACCGCGCGATGTTCGAGCGCGCCGGCTTCCCCATGGGCGACCCCGCTGCGCCGGACGCCTACCCCGACGCCCTCCTCGACGACCTCGTCGTGAGCGGCACCGCCGAGGAGGTCACCGCCGGCCTTCGCCGGTACCTCGAGGCCGGCGCGTCCGAGGTCCTCGCGGCTCCGCTCCTCGAGCGGGACGACCGGGATGGCTCCATCGCCCGCGCGTTCGAGGCGGTGGCGAAGGTCTGACGCACTTCGGCAGGAATCGCGAATGGCGATTGGCCGGGTACAATGACTTCGGAATGAGTGCGGCACCACTCTCCTGGCCAAGGAGTCTCCGTGCGCGTTCTCTTCTCCCTCTCAGCGTCCCGGGTCGGCAGGTGGGTCGTCCTCGTCGGCTGGCTGGCCGTCCTCGGGGGGGTGCTGGCGATGGCGCCCCGGCTCGCCGAGGTGCGCCAGAATGAGCAGACGCAGTTCCTGCCGTCCGACGCAGAGTCCACTCGCGCCGCGGAGCTCGCCGCCGAGCGCTTCCCCACCGACTCCACCCCCGCGATCGTCGTCTTCAACCGTGACGGCGGCCTGACCGACGACGACCGCGCCGCCGCCGAGGAGTTCGCCCGGTGGGCCTCCTCCGCGGAGGCCCCCGACGCCGTCTCGGGCGTCGTGTCGCCCTCGATGGTCCCGCAGGACGCCGGCCTGGTCTCGGAGGACGGCACCACCCTCACGGTCATCGTCTCCCTCACCGGCGACCCCGCCGAGGACGAGTTCACCCAGGCCGTGGAGGCGATCCGCGACCGCGCGGACCAGATCGACTCCGCGGACCTCACCGTGCTCACGGGCGGGCCGGCTGGCCTGATCGTGGACCTCGTCTCCGTCTTCGCTCAGATCGACACCTTCCTACTCCTCGTGACGGTCGTCCTGGTGCTGGTCCTGCTCATCGCGATCTACCGCTCGCCCGTCGTCGCGCTCGTGCCGCTCTTCGCCGTCGGCGTCGTCTTCCAGATGTCGGACGGGGTCGCGGCGTGGATCGCGGAGGTCTTCGACCTCTCCGTGAACGGCCAGGCCACCGGCATCATGACCGTCGTCCTTTTCGGCGCCGGCACGGACTACACGCTCTTCGTCTCGGCCCGCTTCAAGGAGGAGTTGACCCGCGTCCAGGACACCGAGGAGGCGATGAAGCGCACCATGGCCGGCGTCGGCGGCGCGGTCGCCTCTGCCGGCGGCACCATCCTGCTCGCCGCCGCCATCCTCCTGCTCGCGGAGCTGCGCTCCTACCAGTCGCTCGGCCCCGTCATCGCCATCGCCGTCGCACTGATGATGTTCGCCGCGCTCACCCTCATCCCCGCGATCCTCGTCATCCTCGGACGCTGGTCATACTGGCCCTTCCGCCCGCGCTACCAGCCGGACGAGCCCGCCGCCGCCGAGGGCGCCATCTACGGACGCATCGCGACGTTCGTGCTCGCGCGTCCCGCCACCGTCCTCGCCGCGACGGTCGTGTTCCTCACCGCCCTCATCGGCGGCATGTTCCTCTACGAACCGACCTACGACCGGCTCGAGAGCCTCCCCGCGACCACCGAGTCCGTCGAGGCCTTCGAGGTGCTCCGCGAGGGCTTCCCCGCCGGCGAGGTCGCCCCCATCGAGGTCTTCGTCGAGCTGCCGGAGGGCCAGCAGATCACCTCCGAGCAGGGCCTCCAGACCGTCGCCCGCGTCACCGAGGCACTCGGCTCGCGCGACGCCGTCGCCGACGTCACCAGTCCGGCTTACCCCTTCGGCCTCCAGGGCCCGTCCGCCCTCGAGCTCGCCCAGCAGAACGGTGAGCAGAACGGCGCGCAGGCTGGTGGGAGCGCTGGAGCTGGCGGACGGGGTGGAGCGGGCGGAGACGGCGGGGAGGGCGGACCGCCGCCGCAGGCGTCCAACGGCCTCGTCTCCGAGGACGGGCGCGTCGCGCGCCTCGAGCTGATCCTCGATCAGAACCCGTACACCGCGGACGCGCTGGACACCGTCCCGGACCTGCGCGCCGCCGCGAATGACGTTGCCGCCCAGGTCGGCCTGGAGCCGAGCGCGATCCTCGTCGGCGGCGGCCCCGCCGAGGCCTACGACACCCGCGAGGCGAACAACCGCGACACGCTCGTCATCCTCCCGCTGGTGCTGCTCTCGATCGCGATCGTCCTCGGCCTGCTGCTCCGCTCGGTCGTCGCGCCGGTCTACCTCGCGGCGACGATCGTCTTCACCTACTTCTCCACGCTGGGGCTCTCGGTGATCGTGTTCCAGTTCCTGGGGCAGGACGGGGTCTCCTCCAGCGTCCCGTTCTTCCTCTTCGTGTTCCTGAACGCCCTCGGCGTCGACTACAACATCTACCTGATGTCCCGGATCCGGGAAGAGTCCCGCCGCTCCGAGCTGCGCGAAGCGACGAGCCACGCCCTCGCGAGCACCGGCGGCGTCATCACCTCGGCCGGCCTCATCCTCGCCGGTACCTTCTCGGCGCTCATGACGCTCCCGCTGCAGGACCTCTTCCAGCTCGGCTTCGCCGTCGCCATCGGCGTCATCATCGACACGTTCATCACGCGCACGCTCATCGTGCCCTCGATCGTCGCGCTGCTCGGGCGCTGGAACTGGTGGCCGGCCCACCCACGGCGCCTCGAAGGCGGCTCGCGGCGTGGGCTGGCGGCGGACTAGCCCCCGCCGGCCTCGCCGGGTGTGTACCCTCTGCGCGCTTCAACGGCCGACGCGCGCAGAGGGGGACCCATGCCTCGCAACACTGACCTGTACCAGGCGATCTCCGCCGAGACCGTCATGCTGGAGGGCCACGCAGGCGACCTCGTCCGCGCGTTCTACGCGAGGCCACAGGGCGCCGGCCCCTTCCCCTCCATGGTCCTCGTCCATCACATGCCCGGCTGGGACGACTGGTTCAAGGAGATGGCCCTCAAGTTCGCCTACCGCGGCTACGCCACCATCTGCCCCAACCTTTATGAGCGCTTCGGCCACGGCGCGCCGGACGACGTCGCCGCCATGGTCCGCAACGCCGGCGGCGTCCCGGACGAGACCGTCGTCGGCGACATCGACGCGAGCATCCGGTTCCTCAAGGCGCAGCCGAACACGAACGGGAAGACCGGACTCTGGGGCACCTGCTCCGGCGGGCGGCATTCCTACCTCGCCGCCTGCAAGCTCGACAACGTGGACGCGATCTGCGACCTCTGGGGCGGCAGCGTCGTGATGGGCGAGCAGGACCTCACCCCCGCCCGCCCCGCCGCTCCCATCGACTTCACGGCGGACCTCACGGCGCCGGTCATCGGCATCTTCGGCAACGAAGACCGCTCGCCCAGCCCCGAGCAGGTCGACCAGCACGAGGCCGCCCTCAAGCAGCACGGCAAGACCTACGAGTTCTACCGCTACGACGGCGCCGGCCACGGCTTCTTCTACGACCACCGCCCCGCCTACCGCCAGGAGCAGGCGTCAGACGCCTGGCCGAAGGTCTGGGCGTTTCTCGCGAAGCACCTCGGCTAGCGGCGCCACGCCGTACCCCGCCGCACACAGCAACCCGAGAACACCAACCACCGAGGAGTCAGCAGCATGTGCACCTACGTCGTCGAGAAGACACCACTGGCGGGCAGCGGCCGGAACGCGGAGGGCTGGTTCGTCCTCGCCGAGGCAAGCGTCTCCTACGACCACCCGTTCCACGCCCCGGTCGAGCACGCCGTGAACATCGACTTCACCAACGAAGCCATGGGCCCCAGCGCCCGCGTCGCCGTCGAGCTCACCGCCGAGTCCGCCCGCGCCCTCATCGCCGCCATCGAGGAAGCCCTCGAACGCGGCCAGGAAGCCGAGCGCCGCGAGCTGGCCGGGTCGCAAGCCCCGAGGCGCGACGCCCGCTAGCGCGGGCCGTCGCCGGCGCGCGCCTGGTACTCGGCGCGCGGGCGGAAGCGGTCCCACGGCACGCCCCGCAGCCACAGCTTCGCCGCGTGCCAGCCGATGAGCGCGATCGTCTTCACGCCCATCGCCGGCTCGGTCAGGAGCAGCCGAGCCAGCGTCGCGTCCGAGAACGGGACGCGGCGCAGCCGCACCCCGGCGTCCAGCACCGGCTCGCCGTCCTCAGTCTCGTCCAGGGCGATCGCGAGCTGGTCGCCCGCCTCCACCACGCGCAGCCGGTACTCCGCCTCCGCGCCGATGAACGGCGACACGTAGAACCGCTTCCGCGCCCGCGACGTGAACACGCGCGCGCCGGGCTCCTCCGGATCGAAGTCGTACACCTCGCATTCGCCGTGCGTGTTGTGCACCTCCGCGATCACGTGGACGAGTTCCTCGCCGTCGCCCTCGGTCGGGCGATGGCAGAGGTAGAACGACACCGGGTTGAACACGTAGCCCAGCACGCGCGGGTAGGTGATGAGCGTCACCCGCCACGACGCCGCCTCCGCGCTCAGCGCCACGAGGTGGGCCCGCACCGCCGGCGCGACTGCGCCCGACGCACCCTCGCGGCACCCGCACGCCTCCCCGCCGATGTGGTCGCGCGTCAGCACCTGCATCAGGCCCGAATCGTCGACCGCCAGCACGCGCGACGTCGCGTCGAGCGCGGCGAGCTCGTCCAGGTCCAGCGCCAGGTACCAGACGCGGTGCATGAACACGTAGTCGCGCACCCGTCGCCGCCGGTGCCCCACGGTGCCCACGAGAAGGTGTGACCGCACCGGGCCTCGCTCCACCGACGACGATGGAACGATCGTTACCACTGGACCCCGAGCAGGCGCGCCACCTCGACCCCGGACTGCAGGCCGTCCTCGTGGAACCCGTACCCGAGGTAGGCGCCCGCGAAGTACGTCTGACGGCGGCCGTTGAGCTGTCGCAGCCGCGCCTGCGCGGCGATCGTTCCCGCCTCGAACACCGGGTGCGAGTAGTCGAACGACGCGATCACCTTGGACTCGTCCAGCGCGCTCGAGGGATTCGTCGAGACGCAGTAGTGCGTCTCCCCGTCCATCCCCTGCAGCCGGTTGAGGTCGTACGTCATCGTGAGCGTGTCGAGGTCGAGCGTGCGGCTCGTCTCGGCGTGGTAGTTCCACGCCGCCCGCGCGGCCTCGCGTCGCGGCAGGAAGTGCGCGTCCGTGTGCAGCACCACCCGGTTCGGCTGGTAGCGCAGCCCGCCGAGGGCGCCCCGCTCCTCCTCGTCCGCGTCGTGCAGCATCGCAAGCGCCTGGTCGGAGTGGCACGCGAGCACCACCGCGTCGAAGGCGCGCACGTCGCCCTCCCCCAGGTCGAGCGACACCCCCTCCGCGCTCCGCGACACCCCCGCCACCGGCGCCGCGAGGTTCAGCGTCCCCTCCGGCAGCGTCGCGAGCAGCCTCGCGATGTAGGACTGCGCGCCACCCTTCACCCAGCGCCACTCCGGGATCGAGTTCGGCGCCAGCACCCCGTGGGTCTCCAGGAAGCGGAACAGGTAGTGCGCCGGGAACGAGAGGATGTTGGACGGCGCGTTGGACCACGTCGAGGCGAGCAGCGGCACGATCAGCCGCTGACGGAACACCTGGCTGAACCCCCGCCGCTCCAGGTACTCGTCGAAGGAGATGTCGTGGCCTTCATCGCGACGGAGTGCCCGCCGCGCATCGCGCTGAAAGCGCACCACGTCCAGCAGCATCCGGTAGTGGCTCGGCCGCAGCAGGTTCCGGGGCTGGGCGAGGTAGCCCCGCGCCCCGCGGCTGGAGAACTCGAAGTCCTCCTCCTCGCACCGCACGCTGAAGGACATGTCGCTCGCCTGCGACTCCACGCCCAGCTCCGCCAGGAGTCGCGTGAAGCCCGGGTAGGTCCGCTCGTTGTAGACGATGAAGCCCACGTCCAGCGGCAGCTCGCGGCCATCCTCCGCCGTCACCATCACGGTGTTCGCGTGTCCGCCCGCGTACGCGTTCGCCTCGAAGATCTGGACCTGGTGCTCGCGTCGAAGCAGGTAGGCGGCCACGAGGCCACTCACGCCAGCCCCCACGATCGCGATTCTCATCGAACGGCACTCACTCGCTGGCCCCACCGAAGGGCCGGACTACCCGGGGACGGCGCGCGCCCCGCACTGGCGATCTCGAACGCGCGCTGGATGGGCGGAGTGCCGCTCCATCGTACCCGTAGTTCGCGGCGGGGTGGCCAGCGGATCAGCAAACCCCCACTGCCGAATCTCCCGCCTCAAGAACCCGGGGTCGCCTCCCGTTCGGTCACCTCGACGCCCCCGCGCCGCAGGAACTCCACGATCTGGCCGGGGTTCGGCTCGGTGAGCATCGAGCCGCGGTCGAACGCGCGCACCCGCTGTCCCGGCTCCAGCGGCAGCGGCGGCGTCACCGGGTCGAGCCCGCCGTCATCTGCGATCACGAGCGTGGGTACCGAGGCGTGGCCCGTCCACCCCACCACCCGGTCGTACGCCCACTCCTCGCGGTGGATATCGACGAACGCGATCGCCGGCACCTCGTGGCGTTGCAGCCACCACTGGAACCGCGCCATGTCCGGACACGGGATCGACGATCCGTAGACGACGAGGCGGGCCATGCACTCCTCCGAACACCGCGCGCCGATGCTAACGGCCCGCGCTGCCGCATGCTCCCCGCGCGAGGCTCGATCGTCAGATAACGGATGTCGTCGCCTCGTCCGCACGGTCCGACGCTCACCGAACCCTGCTCTCGCCTGTCCTCCCCTGCTCTCACCGTGTCAGCCGGACAGAGCGGGGACGAACACGCTCCGTACGACCGTACCCTCCCACCTCTCACCCGGTACGGCGGATCACTCCGACGAATGAAATGAACGATGATCCAACAGTCGATGTTCCGAACTACTGCGCGGCTCAGTTATTCATCGAATTGTTACGCCATATACCTCGCACTTCTTGCGTTTTACGAATAGGGTGAGAGCCGGACGCGAGAGCCGATCGATTCGCGTTCTTTCCCTGCGCCAACCTGAGGGCTCCCTCGCACCGGTGCATCCCATCCGGGTGGAAAGGACGCGGCGGGCCGCCTGGCCCGGGCCGCGCGCGGTGTGCGGAGACGCATAGCCCGCGGATTCCCCCGATCGCACGACCCACTCGCGCCACGAACCCGGGCCCGCGGAGAACAGCTCCGTGGGCTGCTTGGGACGGCAGACAGAGGAGGGCCACCCGAATGACCAACCCAGAGGCGAACTCGCTCGACCCCCGGCACGAGGGCGAGCGCCTGCTCGGACGGCGCTTCGGCCGCCGCAGCATCTTCCGCGGCGTCACGCTCGCCGGACTCGGCCTCGCCGGCGCCGCCGTCCTCGGCTGCTCCGAGGATGAAGACCCGGCCGACGAGGGCGCCGAGAGCACAGAGACCATGGAGGCCACCGGCACCGCCGCCTCCACCGGCACCGCTACCGGCGGTTCCGGAGAGGCCGCGGCGGGGGGCGTCCTCGAGCGCGCCCGCGAGCAGGGCTTCATCACCATCGGCTTCGCGAACGAGGCCCCCTACGGCTTCGCCAACGAGTCCGGCGAAGTCACCGGCGAGGCCCCCGAGGTCGCCCGGGCGGTCTTCGCGGAGCTCGGCATCCCGGAGGTCCAGGGCGTCGTCACCACCTTCGGCTCGCTCATTCCGGGCCTGCAGGCGGGGCGCTTCGACGTCATCGCCGCCGGCATGTTCATCAACCCGGACCGCTGCGGCCAGATCCTGTTCTCGGATCCGGACTACTGCATCCCCCAGGCCTTCGCCGTGCAGGCCGGCAACCCGATGGGCCTCACGAACTACGAGGACGTCGCCAACTCGGACGCGCAGCTCGGCGTGCTCTCCGGCGGCGTCGAGGAGGGCTACGCCCTCGACCTCGGGGTCCCGGACGACCGCATCACCCGCTTCGACGAGGCCACCAGCCTCGCCGAGGGGCTGCAGGCCGGCCGCGTGGACGCCATCGCCGCCACCAGCCTCTCGATCCGAGCCCAGCTCGACCGCCTCGACGACGACAGCCTGGAGATGACCGCCGGCTTCACCCCGGTCATCGACGGCCAGCCGCAGCGCGGCTGCGGTGGCTACGGCTTCCGCCAGGAGGACCAGGAGCTCCGCGACGCCTTCAACGAGGTGCTCGCGCGAATGAAGGGCAACGACGAGATCGTCGGCATCACGGAGGAGTTCGGCTTCGGCTCCACCGAGATCGACGCCGCCAAGGACGTCACCGCCGAGGACCTCTGCACCCCCGCCTCGTAGCGGGAACGCCGCGCGCACGCGCGACACAGCAACCAGGCGCCCCCGGCGTCACCCTCAGGGGTGGCGCCGGAGCGCGCGCCTCCAGGACGGGGCAGCGCCGATGCTTGAGTGGAACCTCTGGCGCGCCCTGCTGGACGGCACCTGGGTCACCCTCCAGGTCACCGTCCTCGCCGCCGTGCTGGGCACGATCCTCTCGATCCTCTCCGGACTGGCCAGCCTCTCCCCGTTCCGCGGCATCCGCTGGTTCAACCAGGTCTACGTGGACTTCTTCCGCGGCACCTCCGCGATCGTCCAGCTCTTCTGGATCGTCTTCGCGCTCCCGCTCCTCGGCGTCTCCATCTCGCCCTTCGTCGGCGGCATCCTCACCCTCGGCCTCAACATGGGCTCGTACGGGTCCGAGGTCGTCCGCGGCGCCATCCGCGCCGTCCCGCGCGGCCAGACCGAGGCCTCGATCGCCCTCAACCTCACCGACTTCGACCGCATGCGCTACGTGATCTTCCCGCAGGCCGCCGTCGCCATGCTCCCCCCCTACGGCAACCTGCTCATCGAGCTCCTCAAAGCCAGCGCCCTCGTCTCCCTCGTCACCCTCTCGGACCTCACCTTCGAGGTGCAGAAGCTGCGCGTGAACGGCACCGCCTCCACCGCGACGCTCTTCTCGATCGCGCTCGTCGTCTACTTCCTCATCGCGCTCGGCATCACCGGCCTCGTCCGGGCCGCCGAGGGCTACCTCTCGCGCGGCCTCGAAATCGGCCGCGGCGCGCGGAGGTCCTCGTGAACGACGACGGGGACTGCTCGTGAACTACGACTGGGACTGGGAGTACGCGCGGGAGATCTTCCCGGACCTGCTGGACGGCCTGCTCGTCACCATCCAGGCCACGATCTTCGGCATCGCGCTCGCGATGGTGCTCGGCCTCGTCTTCGCCATCCTGCGCCGCAGCGAGATTCGCGCCATCTCCTGGCCCACCGCCTGGCTGGTCGAGTTCATCCGCAGCACCCCGCTGCTCGTCCAGCTCTACCTGCTCTTCTACGTCCTGCCGCACTACGGCGTGCGCATCGACGCCTTCACCACCGGCGTCGTCGGCCTCGGCGTCCACTACGCCACGTACACCTCGGAGGTCTACCGCTCCGGCATCGAGGGCGTCCCGCGTGGCCAGTGGGAGGCCTCCACCGCGCTCAACCTCAGCACCGTCACCACCTGGTCCCGCGTCGTCCTGCCTCAGGCGATCCCCGTCGTCATCCCGGCGCTCGGCAACTACCTCATCGCGATGTTCAAGGAGGTCCCCCTCCTTGCCACCATCACCGTCCTCGATGTCCTCGGCGAAGGTCGGGCCGCCTGCTCGCGCACCTTCCAGTGCGTCGAACCCTACACGCTGGTCGGCCTCCTGTTCCTCGCCGTTTCCATCCCATCCTCGATCCTCGTCCGGCAGTTGGAGGTGCGACTTGCGCGGCAACCCTAGTTCGACCATGGACGGCGCCTCCACCGGCGCCCCCTCGATCAGCGCGACCCTGCAGGCCGCCGCCGGCGACGATCTCTCCGGCTCCGGCGTCCGCTTCGACAAGGTCACCAAGCGCTTCGGCGAGCTCGTCGTCCTCGACGAGCTCGACATGGAGGTCGCACCCGGCGAGAAGGTGGTCATCATCGGCCCGTCCGGCTCCGGCAAGACCACGATCCTCCGCGTCCTCATGACGCTGGAGCGCCCCAACGGCGGCACCGTCGAGGTCGGCGGCGAACACCTCTACCACGAGGAGAAGAACGGCCGCCTCGTCCCCGCCTCCGAGCGTCACATCCGCGACGTGCGCCGGAAGATCAGCATGGTCTTCCAGCTCTTCAACCTCTTCCCGCACATGACCGCCCTCCAGAACGTCGCCTTCGCCCCGCGCAAGGTGCTCGGCCTCAGCAAGGACGAGGCGAACGAGCGCGCCTCCCGCCTCCTGGATGTCGTCGGCCTCGGCGACAAGCTCGATGAGCACCCGGGACGCCTCTCCGGCGGCCAGAAGCAGCGCGTCGCCATCGCCCGCTCGCTGGCCATGGAGCCGGAGGTCATGCTCTTCGACGAGGTCACCTCCGCCCTGGACCCGGAGCTCGTCGGCGAGGTGCTCAACGTCCTCCGCGACCTCGCTGAGAACACGACGATGACCATGCTCCTCGTGACCCACGAGATGGGCTTCGCCCGCGAGATCGGCGACCGCGTGCTGATGTTCGACGGCGGCCGCATCGTCGAGCAGGGCAGGCCCGAGGAGATCTTCACGGACCCGCGGGAGCAACGGACGCAGGACTTCCTGCGCGCCGTCCTGGACCGCGACTAGCCAGCCCCGCGCTCACCCCCAGGATGGCGCGGCGGACGCCGCTCCTACCGAGACGGGGCAGTCAGGGCGGTGGCACGAGAGGGAGGAGCGCTAACGAATCCGTGGCAAACCTCCCGGGACGGGACGTTCGGAGGTTGTTTCGCGGAGCGAGCAGGGTAGGGTGAGGGAGCCAACGACGGGCGTTTGAGGTGCATCGCATCTCCGCCCCGCGCCTGGGATGACCGCACGATTTCGTCGTCCCGGCGTCTGTAGAGCTCTCGGCAGCGGGAAAGGACGTGTGAGCCATGACGCTCCCGCGTACTGGATCGTCGTCTGCCTCGAGGGATGAGCCCTCCGGGGACGTCGACGGCGAAACGATCAAGATCAGGCGGTCGCGGCTGGAATACGGCGATGGCGGCGCCATGTGGCGGCTCGCGCGTGAGTCCGGCGTCCTGGAGGAGAACGCGGAGTACACGTACCACATGTTCTCCCACTTCTTCGGGGAGACCTCCACCGTCGCCGACCTCGACGGCCGCGCCGTCGGCTTCGTCGCCGGCTTCCGTCCGCCCTACCGGCAGGACAGCCTCTTCGTCTGGCAGATCGCCGTCGACGAACGGGCGCGCGGGCGTGGCCTCGCCGCCGCGATGCTCCACGGGCTCATCCAGCGCCTGAGCCCCCGCATCCACTACCTGGAGGCGACCGTCACGCCCTCCAACGAGGCATCCCAGCGGACCTTCCGCAAGATCGCGCGAGACCTGGGCACGTCGGTGACGGAGGAGGTCCTGTTCCCCGGGAGCCGCTTCCACGGCCCATCCCACGAAGACGAGGTGCTGTTCCGCATCGGGCCCATCAGCCCGGAGCGCGTCGCGGAGCACGCGGAGCAGGTCGCCCGTAGCGGTGACCGGAATCTGGTGATCGAGTGATGAACGAACAGGCAAACGACCTCACGGCGTTCGAGACCATCGAGTCCGGCGTCCGCTCCTACATCCGCCAGTGGCCGGCGGTCTTCACGAAGGCCCAGGGGCATCTGATGTGGGACGAGAGCGGCAAGGAGTACGTCGATCTCTTCGCCGGCGCCGGCACGCTCAACTACGGACACAACCACCCCGTCCTGAAGGAGGCGCTCCTCGAGTACCTCGCCGGCGACAACGTCGTGCACGGGCTGGACATGGGCACTGCGGCCAAGCGCGCCTTCCTGGAGGCGTACGACGAGACCATCCTCAAACCGCGCGGCCTGGACTACGTCGTCCAGTTCCCCGGCCCCACCGGCACCAACGCCGTGGAGGCCGCCCTCAAGCTCGCCCGCAAGGCAACGGGCCGCGAGTGGATGATCTCCTTCACCAACGCCTTCCACGGCATGACGCTCGGCTCGCTCGCCCTCACCGGCAACGACATGAAGCGCGGGGGCGGCGGCGTCCCTCTCCAGTACGCCACGTCGATGCCATACGACGGCTTCTTCGATGACGAGCAGGCCGTCGGCGCCATCGACTACCTGCGCATGTTCCTTGCCGCGGACGGCTCCGGCCTGGACGCCCCCGCCGCCATCATCGTGGAGACGGTGCAGGGCGAGGGCGGCGTCAACGTCGCGAGCACGGACTTCCTCCGCGACCTCCGCGCCACCGCCACCGAGTACGGCGCGCTCCTCATCGTGGACGACATCCAGATGGGCAACGGACGCACCGGCAAGCACTTCTCCTTCGAAGACGCCGGCATCGAGCCGGACATCGTCTGCGTCTCGAAGTCCATCAGCGGCTACGGCCTGCCCATGGCCCTCACGCTCTTCCGCCGCGACCTCGACATCTGGGGCCCGGGCGAGCACAACGGCACCTTCCGCGGCAACAACCCGGCGTTCGTTACCGCGACGAAGGCGCTCGAGACCTTCTGGCAGGACGACACCCTCACCCGCGAGGTGGAGGCCATGGCGATCACGCTCTGCCGCCGCCTCGACGAGATCGCGGAGGAGTTCCCGGAGGCGGACCTCACCGCCCGCGGTCGTGGCCTCATCCAGGGCCTCCGCTCCGGCGTCGAGGGCGTCGCCCAGGAGACCAT
>JBFWOO010000014.1:0-24372 GCA_050250415.1 Dehalococcoidia bacterium
GTGAAGCGGGGCGGCCCCTCACCCCGGCTCACTTCCCTGCGCGGGAAGGGGGAGAGGAGAGCGTGGTGAACACCCTCCCCCCAGCCCCCTCCCTCTACCGAGGGAGGGGGAGCCGATCGGGGTGGTGGGGGGCTCCTCGGTGGTTCGGGTTCGGCATCGAGGGTGACGCGGGGCGGCCCATCCCTCCAGCCCCCTCCCTCTACCGAGGGAGGGGGAGCCGGCGCCGTGCGACTGGGCGGGGCGTCGGGTCAGTCGAGGGTGCGGAGGTTGCGCTGGGTGAGGGTCACCCAGAGGACGGCGATGATGATGGTGACGCCGGCGGCGACGTACACGACTTCGATGCCGATGCCGCGCGCGAGGAGGCCGACGCCGAGGGCGGCGACCTGCATGAGTCCCTGGCCCAGCATGAGGAGGCCGGTGACGCGGCCGAGGTAGCGGTTCGGGACGAGGGCCTGGACGATGCTGAGGCCGACGATGTTCTGGCCCATGAAGGCGAGGCCGGCGAGCGTGTAGAAGGCGCTGGCCAGCCACATCGACCGGACGAGGCTGAAGCCGAGGACGGAGACGCCGAACAGCAGCGTCAGCACGAGGAACGTCCAGCCGCGCCGGCGCTCCAGCCCGCCGCCGGTGAAGAAGAGTGACGAGGCGATCGAGCCGATCGCCCAGAAGAGCGAGAGGGTGCCCCAGGCAGCCGCCCCCTGCTCCAGGACCTGCGTGACCCAGGCCGCAACGAGGATGCCGAGGACGCTGATCCCCGCCGTGGTCGCGGCCCAGGTGAGGAAGACCGCCCAGCGGACGGCCGGTTGATCGCGCAGGACGCGGAGGCCGTCGCGGATGTTGGCGACGACCGAGACGGAGGATGCGTCCGGGTCGGCGGCGGTGACGCTGCGCGGCAGGCGGAAGGTGAGCAGGAAGACGCAGGCGGGGCCGAACGCCGCGAGGAGATAGGTCGCGGGGATGCCGAGGGCGTCGATCGCCCAGCCGGCGAATGGGGCGGCGAAGAGGAGCATGCTCGCCATCGCCAGCTGGAAGAGGGCGATGCCGCCGCGGGCGAGGTCGTCTGGGAGCGCCTCGCGCGCCATCGAGGTGCGGGTGGGGAGGTCCTGCGCGGTGATGAGCCCGAAGGAGGCGAAGAGGCTGATCATCAGCGGCAGGGCCGCGCCCTCGCCGGATCCGATCGCCGGCACCCAGAGGAGGGCGTCGATGACGAGGATCATCGCGAGGGCGAGGAGGTGGGAGGCGCGGAGGACGCCGATGCGGGGGAAGCGGTCGGCGAGCGCGCCGCCGATGGTGACGTAGAGCAGGAAGACGAGCCCGCGCGAGGCGCCGAGCAGGCCGAGGTAGACGGTCTCGTTCCCGCTCGGCGCGGCGGAGTTCACGTACCAGCCCTGGGTGAAGAAGAGGAGCGGCTGGGCGAGGCCCATCACCATCTGCGTCGCGATGAGCACGCGGAAGCCGGGCTGGTTGAGCGCCCCGCCAGCCGCACTCCAACGCGAAGGTGCCGGTCCGGCCGGCGGCGCGATGGCCATCGCGTGCGATGCTCTCCAGGATGCGCACCCGTGGGTCGGCCTCTGAGCAGACGCGCGCTGCCCTGCACCGGGTCGGGGATCGCCTCCGCGCGCAGATTAGCGACTTCGTGTTACCGCAGCAGTGCCTAGTCTGCGGGAGTTTCGGTGCATCCCTGCATCTGGAGTGCCTGGCCGCCCTCCCGACGGCTGACGGCACGCGCTGTACGCGCTGCTGGCGGCCCACCCGGACGACCTGGTGCGAACGCTGCGCCGAGGACGGCAGTGATGCGCCGGCCTTCGACGGCCTGCGGACGCCCTTCCGCTTCGAGGGGCACGCGCGCCGCGCGATCCTCGAGGCGAAGTTCCGAGGGATCACCGCGCACCTGCCCGTGCTGGCCGGCGCCGCCGTGGACGTGATCCCGCCGGAGTGGCGCTTCGACGCAGTGGTGGCGGTGCCGCTCGCGCCGCTGCGGCAGCGCCGGCGCGGCTACAACCAGGCGGGCATCCTCGCGCGGGAGGTGGCGCGGCTCACGGGGCGAGGTGAGCGGACGCGGCTGGTGGCGCGCGTGCGGTCCACGCCGGCGCAGGCGACGCTCTCCGCGGAGCGGCGGGCGACGAACCTCCTCGGGGCGTTCGCGGTTCGCGGTGCGCCGCCGCCGTCCGTGCTCGTGGTGGACGACGTGACGACGACGGGTTCGACGCTGTCGACGATCGCCGCGGTGCTCAGGGCGGCCGGGGCCGAGCGCGTGTACGCGCTGGCCATGGCGCGCGAGGACTGAGCGCGTCCGCCGGGGCGCGTTCCTACAATGGCGGCTCCCACCCGCCCCGGGCGATCCGTCGCCCACTGACTGGGAGATCGCGTGACCGTTCCGGAGCAGCCTGCGCTCGCGATCTTCCTCGGCGGGATGGGCGGCGCCCCGGTCGAGGAGTGGATGCGGGGCGTCCTCGAGGCGTGCGCGCTCGACACCGCCGAGACGGCGATCGCTTCGCGGGTGTTCGCGCGGGTGATCCTCGCGACGGACCGGCCGACCTCCCTCGAGACTCCCGCCGGGCTGGAGGTGCGGCTCGACCGCGCCGAGGCGACGGGCGCGGCGTTTCGGTTCGGGCCGGCGTTCGTGGAGCTCGGTTCGGAGCTCGGTTCGGAGCTCGACACGGGGCGGGCCACCGGCGGCCTGGCGTACGTCGGCGCGGGGAGCGGTCCGCTGCTGCGGGTGGAGGACTTCGTCGCGCTGATGGCACCGCTGCACGCCGCGAAGGGCGCGCGGGTGTGCGTGACCAACAACCGCTTCTCCTCGGACCTGTTCGCGCTCGTCGAGCCCGGGCGCGTGGGGGGCCTCGCGCCGGCCGCGGAGAAGGACAACGCGATCCCGCGACGGTTGCGCGATGAGCTGGGGTTCGAGGTGGTGGAGCTGCCGCGGACGCTGGAGACGCAGTTCAACCTGGACACCCCGAGCGATGCGGTGGTGCTCGCGCTGTCGGGCCGGGGCGGGCCACGGCTGATGCGCGCGCTCGATGGGGCGCCGGCGGGCGAGCGGATGCGTCGCGCGGCGCGGGAGTTCGTCGAGCGGACGTCGGAGGTGCTGGTCGCGGGGCGGGTGTCGTCGCGGACGTGGCAGTACCTGGAGTCGGAGACGGCGTGCCGCGTCCGGCTGCTGTCGGAGGAGCGAGGGATGCAGTCGGCGGGGACGGATGCGGCGGGTACGGCGCGCTCGTTGCTCGGTCAGCTCATCGCAGAGGCCGGGCCGGCCCGGTTCTTCGCGGAGCTGCTGCCGCAGCTGGGGCGGGCGGCGTTCATCGACCTGCGGCCGGCGCTGGTGCAGCTCGGGATCCGCGCGTCGCGGGCGGACCGTTTCGCCGCCGACCTCGGGCTGGTGGAGGAGATCGAGGACGCGCGCCTGCGCGCGGTCGTGGAGGCGGCGGTGATGTCGCCGGTGCCGGTGGTGCTGGGTGGACATTCGCTGGTGGGTGGGGCGCTGGAGCTGGCGAACCAGTGGGCCTGGGACGAGCATGACGGCGAGCGATAGCCCGATTCCCGGGGTCGCCGTCTCCGTGTACGGTGTCTGCGCCTCACGCCGAGATTCCCACCAGGAGTAATCCGTTGAACGAGCGCGCACGTCGGCGCCCTGTCGGACAGCCGACCGGATCCGCTCGTCCCGTGCTGACGACCGAGAGGGCCCCGGCGGGGAACCGCGCGCTCCGTCGCTTGTTCGCTGATGTCCGGCGGACGGTTGGGGAGGGCGACCAGACGTACGGCACGCTCGCCGAGGTGTTCGGAGCCGTGAGCGCCCGGCTGGGCAGTGGTGTGAACCCCCTCCACCTCCGGGCGGTGCTGTCCCAGTTCAACCATGACAACCGCCGGTTCGACTCAGCAGGGGCGCTGGACTCGGCGGCGCGGGCGGGCGTGCAGGCGCTCGCCGCGGCGAACTCCGTCCTGGCCTGGACAGACGAACGTCTCGAGGCGACGACCTCGGTCGGCGGTACGGCCTACACGTTCACCATGTCGTACAAGCACCTGGGCGAGACGTACCGGCGGGGAGACCGCGGTAGCGGCGCGGCGAACACGGCGAGTGACGAAGGCAACACGATCCTCACCCTTGGCGATGGCGCCGTCGCGGCGCGTTTCCAGGGGCTCGTCGACGCGGTGCGCGCCTCGGTGCTCGTCCCGGCATCGAGCCACCCGCACCAGCTGGGACGGGGGACGTCGCAGAGCCACCAGGGCACCAACTGGGTGACCGAGGGGACCAGCGACATCCACGTCTACCCCACCGACGGCGCGGACACCGTGAACCTCACCAACGCGGAGTACCGGGCGCTTGTCGCCTTCGCCGGGTGGCGGGCCGCGCCGACACCCGTGTCGCGTGGCGAGATGCTGTCGAATGAGACGGTCCTCACGCAGAGC
Source organism: Dehalococcoidia bacterium (assembly GCA_050250415.1). Classification (GTDB taxonomy): domain Bacteria; phylum Chloroflexota; class Dehalococcoidia; order UBA2979; family UBA2979; genus W-Chloroflexi-9. The sequence continues at coordinate 4,408 of JBFWOO010000014.1, forward strand.
GCCGCCAAGATCACGCAGGTGACCGGTGTCGTGAACGTCCCCACGCTGGTGGCCATGGCCCGGGTTGACCAGCGGATCGACTGGATCTCGTCCGAGACGACGCGCATCGACGCTGCCTTCGCGGCGGAGCGCGTCCGCATCGCGACGACCCGAGCGGCGATCGGCTCCCGGCAGTGGGCGAAGCCGCTCCAGGAACGCGTCGCGACGGGCGCCCTCGCCACGGCGACTCAGACTGAAAACACTCAGGCGGGGATCGTCGCCCCACTGGGCCTGTCCACGCTCGTGAGGCGCGTGAACGAGGGCACCGTGTCGCTTTCCGATGCCGAAGCCACGGTGCGGTCGGCGGACGCCGCCCTTCGCGCACTGATGGCCGCGGCGACATCGCTCCAGGTGAACTTCAAGGGTGCTGTCGAGGACGACAACAAGCGCGACGCTGACGGCGACGACGAGGACATGCTCGGAGGGATGGGCTGGTAGCGCGCTACCGATTCTTCTTCGGCTTCGCGTTCCTCGCAGCGGCGGCGCGGGCGCTGTCGAACCAGGTGCGGAGTGCGTCGGGGTCGTCGTAGGCGTCCGGGGGGAGGGAGAAGTAGGGCATGGGGGAGACCTTGCCCTTCATGTCGTAGGTCCATTGCTGCTGGCCGGCGGCTTCGAAGGCGGGGCGGTTGAGGTCGTCAATGCGGAGGTAGACGGCGCCCTCGTCGACGAGGCCGAACATGACGCCTTCGGCGTAGAGGCCCCAGCCGCCGAACATGAAGCGGGCGGAGACGTCCGCGAACGGGGCGAGGCGGGCGACGATCTCTTCGACGATGGGGGTGTCGGGGTGATTCTTCTTCGCGGGCATGGTCGTGTCCGTGATTCCTCGGATGTAGCGGGCGCGGGCGATACGATGCCGGTTCAGCAGGCCTGAGCGGTGGAGCATGCCATGAGCGCCCTCGAGCAAGTAGACCCCGAAGTCGCTGAGATCATCCGCTTCGAGGAGCGTCGCCAGCAGCAGGTGCTGGAGATGATCCCGAGCGAGAACTACGCCTCGGCGGCGGTGATGGAGGCGGTGGGGTCCGTCCTCACCAACAAGTACGCGGAGGGTTACCCGGGCGCACGCTACTACCACGGCAACGCCGAGGTGGACCGGGTGGAGGACCTGGGCCGCGAGCGGGCGAAGGCGCTGTTCGGCATGGAGCACGCGAACCTGCAGCCGCACTCGGGCGCGCAGGCGAACATGGCCGTGTACCTGGCGCTGCTGAACTTCGGCGACACGGTGATGGGGCTGCAGCTGGACGCGGGTGGGCACCTGACGCACGGGTCGCCGGTGAACGCGAGCGGCAAGCAGTACAACTTCGTCCCGTACGCGGTGGACCGCGAGTCGCACCTCGTCGACTACGACGTGATGGAGCAGCTGGCGAAGGAGCACAAGCCGAAGGTCATCGTGACCGGGGCGACGGCGTACCCGCGGCTGTGGGACTTCAAGCGCGCGCGCGCGATCGCGGACGAGGTGGGGGCGATCCTCATCGCGGACATGGCGCACCTCGCGGGGCTGATCGCGGGCGGGGCGCATCCGTCGCCGGCGGGGCACGCGCAGGTGGTGACGTCCTCCACGCACAAGACGCTGCGGGGGCCGCGCGGAGGGATGATCCTCTGCGATGCGAACCTGCGCCGGAAGATCGACTCGGGCGTCTTCCCTGGGACGCAGGGCGGGCCGCTGATGCACGTGATCGCCGGCAAGGCGGTGATGCTGAAGGAAGCGGCGACCGAGGAGTTCAAGCAGTACGCGCACCAGGTGGTGGCGAACTCGAAGACGCTCGCGCAGGTGCTCCTCGACGCAGGGTTCACGCTCGTCTCCGGTGGGACGGACAACCACCTCGTGCTGATCGACGTGACGAAGAACGGGCTGACCGGGGTGGAGGCGGCGGACGCGCTGGAGGCGGCCGGGATCGTCGTGAACTTCAACTCGATCCCGTTCGACACGCATGGGCCGCGCGTGGGCGGCGGCATCCGCTTCGGTACGCCGGCGATCACCTCGCGGGGCATGGGTGAGGCGGAGATGCAGCAGATCGGTGAGTGGATGGCGCGCGTCCTCCGCGACGTGAAGGACAACGCCGAGCACGCACGGGTGCGCGATGAGGTCTTCGCGCTGACCGCGAAGTTCCCGGCCCGCGGAGTGCCCGTCCGCTAGCGCAGCGACTGAGACCGACCTGACGCGCGCCCCCCCGGCGGCGGCACACCGCCGTCACCCCGCGGGGGCGTCGTGCGTGTTTACTGGATCCATGACGCTGTACCTCGACCTCGATGGTGTGCTCGCGGACTTCGACGCCCGTGTGCGTGCGCTGTTTGGGCGGGCGCCCGAGGAGCTGCGCCTCGACGAGATGTGGCGCCGCGCGGAGGGGACGCCGGGGTTCTTCGAGCACATGCCGAAGACGCCCGACGCGGACGAGCTGTGGGCGTTCTGCCAGCCGTTCGACCCGCAGATCCTGACGGGGCTGCCTCGAGGTGACTGGGCCGCGGAGCAGAAGCGCCGCTGGGTGGCGCGGCACCTGGGGGCGGACGTGCCGGTGATCACGTGCCTGGCGCGAGAGAAGTGCGTGTACGCGGCGCCGGGTGATGTGCTGGTGGACGATCGGACGCGCTACGCGCACCTGTGGGAGGCGCAGGGCGGCATCTTCGTCCCGCACACCTCGGCGGCGGCGTCGATCGCGGCGCTGCGGGAGCTGGGATTCGCACCGAGCGGGGGCGGCGTCCCGGGCTCACGCTCCGGGTCGCGACCATAGACCTCGAACAGGGCCCTCCAAAGGCGCTACTATCGCGCCGTGGGCCCGGCTCCCCGGGCTGCGCGTGCACCGGAACACGGGTGCGACGGAGGACACGACATGGACTGGAACGACAACGAGGAACAGGCCGCCTTCCGTAACGAGGTGCGGTCGTTCCTGGCGCAGAGTCTGCCTGACCGCTACAAGAACGCCCCCGAGGACGACGAGTTCGAGGGTGGCTGGCAGGCTGACCGCCTGAGCGACAACCCGCAGGTGGTGGCCGCCGCGAAGGCGTGGTCGGACGCGCTGGCCTCGAAGGGCTGGATCGCGCCGCACTGGCCGAAGGAGTACGGCGGGGCGAACCTGAGCCCGATGGAGCAGTTCATCTACAACATGGAGATGGCTGAGTCGGGCGCGCCGCGCGTGGGTGGCTCCGGTGTGCAGATGCTCGGTCCGACGCTCATCGTGCACGGCACGGAGGAGCAGAAGGCGCAGCACCTGGGCGGGATCCTCTCGGGCGAGGTGGTCTGGGCGCAGGGGTACTCGGAGCCGGGCGCCGGCTCTGACCTCGCGTCGCTGCAGACGCGCGCGATCCGCGATGGCGACGAGTACGTGGTGAACGGTCAGAAGATCTGGACGTCCGGCGCGCACCACGCTGACTGGCTGTTCATGCTCGCGCGCACCGACCCGGACGCGCCGAAGCACCGCGGCATCTCCTTCCTGCTGACGCCGAAGAACGCGCCGGGCGTCTCCGTCCGGCCGCTGATCAACATGGCGTGGAGCCACGGCTTCAACGAGACGTTCTTCGAGGACGTGCACGTGCCGGCGTCCAACCGCGTGGGTGAAGAGAACCGCGGCTGGTACGTGGGCATGACGCTGCTGGACTACGAGCGCTCGAACATCACCGGCGCCGTGTCCGCCCGCAAGGACATCGACGAGCTGATCAGCTACGCGAACGGCGAGGGCGCCTCGCGCTCGCGGCTCAAGACGTTCAACAGCCTGCGTCTGGACGTGGCGGACCGCTTCGTCGAGTCCGAGGTCATGTACAACTTCTCGTTCCGCATCATCTCGATGCAGACGCGCGGCCTGATCCCGAACTACGAGGCGTCCACCTCCAAGCTCTACAACTCGGAGCTGGTGCAGCGTCTCTCGAACACGGGCATGAAGGTCTTCGGGCTCTACTCGAACGTGTGGGACAAGAAGAGCCAGTACTCGCCGGTGAAGTCCAAGTTCACCCAGCGGTACGTCTCGTCGGTGTCGGCGACGATTGCGGCGGGCTCCTCGGAGATCCAGCGCAACATCATCGCGACGCGCGGGCTGGGCCTTCCTCGCGGGTAGGGTCTTCCGCGGGTAGCCGCAGCTCCCGGATTACACGAAGGGCCGCCGCGAGGCGGCCCTTCTGCTTTACTCCCTCGCATGGCTGAGACTTCCGAGCGCGCGCAACCGCCGATGTTCGTGGTGAACGTGGAGGCGTTCGTGTGGCGCGAGTCGGATGGGCGCTACCTGATGCTCGAGCGCGGGGCGTCCGAGGAGATCGCGCCGGGGACGCTGGTGCCGCCGGGCGGGAAGCTCGAGCTGGACGATCCGCGCGAGGACACGCTGGCGCGTCTGCTGCGTCGGGAGGTGCTCGAGGAGGCCGGGGTCGAGGTGGGGGACGCGCGGCTGGCGGAGAGCAAGGTGTTCGAGGGTTCGTTCGACGGGCGGCCGCTGCCGATCCTGGACCTGGTGTTCTGGTGTCGCTGGGTCTCTGGTGAGCCGGGGGCGGTGGATCCGGAGGAGGTGGCGCGGCTGGAGTGGCTTTCGCCGGAGGAGATCCGCGGGGATCCTCGGACGATGGCGTGGACGCGGGCGTCGCTGGAGCTGGTGGAGGCGGCGCGGGCGCGGGGGTAGCGCGTCGGCGGGGCGCGGGGGCGTGCCTGTCGGACGCGTCGAGTTGGCGGTGGGGCGGCCATCCCCCCGACCCCCTTCCCTGCGCGGGAAGGGGGAGCAGGAAGAGGGTGAACACCCTCCCCCCAGCCCCCTCCCGCTACCGAGGGAGGGGGAGCAAGAACGGCGGGGATCCTCGGACGATGGCGTGGACGCGGGCGTCGCTGGAGCTGGTGGAGGCGGCGCGGGCGCGGAGGTAGCGCGTCGGCGGGGAGCGGGGGCGTGCCTGTCGGACGCGTCGAGCCAGAACGCGAGTGGAGGTGGCAGCACGCGACGATTGCCCATCGCCCGTTCGCCCGCACCGAGGTCGGCTCGAAAGCCCCCTCCCCCGGCAAGGGGAGGGGGTTGGGGGAGGGGCTTCACAGTCTGCTCTTGCTCCCCCTTCCCGCGCAGGGAAGGGGGCCGGGGGGATGGGCGCCCCACACCACCTCGACGGTCCCGAGGCGCCCGAGGTTGCTGCCCGCATTGATCGTGCGGGAGGGGGCTACCTACACTCGATGCTCATCCATTACCGCTGGATCGGGGTGGACCGGTCGCTCGCCCGCGGGTGAGCCCGGAGTAGCCACCTCCTCACGTCCAGGATCAGCGGAGGCACCGTTGAACGAATACGAGATGATGACCGTGTTTCATCCGCGCCTGAGCGCGGATGAGACGACCGCGGCGATCGCGTCCCTCGAGGAGCAGATCGCGGCGAACGGTGGGGAGATGCTCTCCACCGACAACTGGGGGCGCCGCCGCCTGGCGTACCCGATCGATGGCGTCGTGGACGGCACGTACGTCCTGATGACCTTCAAGATGCCCCCGGCCGGGGCGGTCCCGCTGGAGCGCTGGATCCGGATCTCGGAGAGCACGCTCCGGCACTTGCTGATCCGTGGGATCATCCCCTTCGAGGGTGGCCGCGACGATCGCGACCGTGACCGGGACGACCGCGATCGGGACGATCGAGACGACCGCGACGAGGACGACGACACCGGCTCCGACGAGCCTCGTGCCGCCGCTCCCGCCCCCGCGGTGGAGGCTGCCGACACCTCCTCCGAGGAGAACGCCGCTGAGGCCAGCGCTGCTGGCGAGGCGGACGCGTCCTCCGAGAACGAGGACTAGTCTCCCCCGACCGGAGAGCTCGACGTGCTCAACAAGTGCATGATCATCGGCAACCTCGGCGCCGACCCCGAAATGCGGTACACCGCGAACGGGTCGGCCGTGACCGAGTTCCGCGTGGCCGTGAACCGGACGTTCTCGGACACCAGCGGTGAGCGTAAGCAGGAGACTGAGTGGTTCCGCGTGATCACGTGGAACCGGCTCGCGGAGACGTGCGCGCAGTACCTGTCGAAGGGCCGCCTGGTCTACGTGGAGGGGCGTCTGCAGACGCGCTCCTGGGAGGACCAGCAGGGTCAGAAGCGCTACACCACGGAGCTCATCGCGCAGGAAGTGAAGTTCCTGGGTGGTGGCCGTGACGGTGGCGGCGGAGGCGGCTTCTCGAGCCCCGGCTTCGCCACCGGCCCCGACAACGAAGGTGACATCGACCCGGACGACCTGCCTTTCTAGCGTGACGCTGAAGGCGGCATCCCCGGGTCTTCGGAGGATTCCCCAATGAACGACCGTGGTGACCGAGGCGATCGAGGCGACCGCGAGGGCCGTGGCGGCCCGCGCCGCGGCGGCGGTGGTGGCGGCGGCGGGGGCCGGTTCCGGCGCGCCCGCGGCTGCGAGTTCTGCCGCGGCAAGGTGGACGTGGTCGACTACAAGGACACGCAGCTGCTCCGCCGCTACATCACGGAGCGCGGCAAGATGGAGCCTCGCCGCAAGGTGGGCACCTGCGCGAAGCACCAGCGGACGGTGTCGCAGGCCATCAAGCGCGCCCGGCACCTGGCGCTGATCCCGTACACCGCGGAGCACGTGCGCGTGACCGGTGGCATGGGCCGTCGCTAGCCGACGACTGCCCGCAGGCTGAACGCAGGAGACGCCGTCGCGAACCTCGCGACGGCGTCTGTCGGAAGGAACGCAGACCGTGGCGGGCTCTCCCGATCGCCGATCGAGCCGGCGTGACCGTGCGTCCCACGAGGATCGTCAGCAGCGGCTGATCTACCTCGGCGCGGCCGGGATCCTCGCGTTCGTTGCGGTGATCGTGGTGGTGGGCGTGGTGATGACGGTGGTCATGCCGCCGCGCGCCCACGTGCTGACGGTGGGCGACACCGAGTTCACGGCGGACGATGTGGCCGACCGCGCGAAGTACCTCGTGGCGACGGGGAACGGGAACGCGCAACAGGATCCTGCGACGGAGGCGATGAACTCGCTGATCGGGGAGCAGATCCTGCTCCAGGTCGGCGCGGGGCTCGTCGCCGAGGTCACGGAGCTCGAGGTCCGCGACAACATCGCCCGCCGGCTGGGGCTGACCGTCCCCGACCGTTCCGCGGCTCCCGACGGCACCGGGACGGCCACGGCGGCCGCGACGGAGACGGCCACTGCCGAGACGCCCGCAACCGGGACGCCGGCCGTGACGCCGGCTGCGACGGACACCGCCGCGGCCACGGAGACGCCGGCTGCGACGGACACCGCCGCGGCCACGGAGACGCCGGCGGCTACGGAGACGCCCGCGGCTTACACCGACGAGGAGTACGCGGACGCGCTGGCGGACTACCTCCGCGTGGCGCCGGTGACGCGCGAGCAGCTGGAGAACATCATCCGCGCCGGCATCATCGAGGAGCGGCTCACCGAGCAGTTCCGCACCGATCTGCCGGAGAGCGGCGACCAGTTCCTGCTGTGGGCCGTCTCGACGAACGACCGTGCCGCGGCGCAGCAGCTGATCGACCTCGTGCGCGGGGGAGCCTCGTTCCGTGGCGCCGCCGTGGAGGCCGGCGTGATCGAGAACGCCGAGTCGGGCGTGCAGGAGCTCGGGTGGTTCGCGCCGACGAGCATCAACGACCGCGTCGCGCCGTTCGTGGTCGACCTTCAGGCGGGGGAGATCTCGGACGTCGTCGATGACGCGAACCGGATCGGGTACGAGGTGTTCTTCGTGGCGGAGCGGTCCTCCGACCTCCCGTACGAGGAGGCGGTGAAGGACCAGCTGGCGACGCGGGCGTTCAGCCAGTGGTCGGACGAGCAGGAGGCCGCGATCGCGGTTGAGCGCGACCTGTCCGACGGCGAGGACGACTGGATCCGCGAGCAGGTCCTGGAGTTCCTGAATGGCTAGTCCGATCGGGCTGTCGCTGCTCGGCGCCGGCAACATCGGCCTCGCGGTGGTCGATGCCGTGCAGCGCGCGGGCGAGCGATACGCCGCGCGGGTGGGCGCGCCGCTCGAGATCCGCCGGGTGCTGGTGCGCGACACCGCCCGCGCGCGTGCGGGGATCGACCCATCGCAGATCACGAGCTCGATCGACGATGTCCTCGGCGACGAGGGCACCTCGATCGTGGTGGAGTTCATGGGCGGCGAAGAGCCGGCGCGCACGTACATCGAGGCGGCGCTGCGGTCCGGCCGCCACGTGGTCACTGCGAACAAGGAAGTGATGGCGAAGCACGGCGCCGTGCTGCTGCAGCTCGCGTACGACCACGGCGTCCGGCTGCTGTACGAGGCGTCGGTGGGCGGCGGCATCCCGGTGATCGCGCCGCTTTCGCGCGACCTCCTCGCGAACGAGGTGACGGCGGTCACGGCGATCATCAACGGCACGACGAATTACATGCTCACGGCGATGACCCAGCAGGGCGCGGGGTACGAGGATGTGCTGGCGGAGGCTCAACGCCTCGGCTACGCAGAGCCGGACCCGACGGCGGACGTCGAAGGGATCGACGCCGCGTACAAGATCGCGGTGCTCTGCGGGCTCGCGTTCAACGTCGATGTCTCGCCGAACGAGGTGGACCGCCGCGGGATCTCGACGATCACGGCGCGCGACATCGCGTATGCGGCGCAGCTGGGCTACGTGATCAAGCTGCTCGCACGCGCCCGCGTGGTCGAGGGTGAGATCGAGGCGACGGTGCGCCCGACGCTGGTCGGGGCGATGGAGCCGTTGGCGAAGGTCGACGGCGTGCTGAACGCGGTGCAGTTCGAGGGCGACCTCGTGGGCCGCGTGATGTTCGAGGGGCCGGGCGCCGGGCAGGGTCCGACGGCGTCCTCGATCCTCGCGGACGTGCTGGACGTGGCGCAGGACGTGGCGCGCGGGCGGAAGCCGCTGGCGTTCATCCCGCGGCGGAAGCTGCGGGTGCGGCCTGCGGAGGAGCACGCGACGCGCGCGTACCTCCGCATTGGCGTGCAGGACCAGCCGGGTGTGCTCGCGGCGATCGCGACGGCGCTCGGCGACGAGGGCGTCTCGATCTCCTCGGTGCTCCAGTACGACCCCGAGTTCACGGGTGGCGACGAGGGCACGGCGGAGCTGGTGCTCACGACCCATGGTGCGCCGGGCCGCGCGTTCAACGCGGCCCTCGAGGTGATCCGCGAGCTGGACGTCGTCCTCGAGATCGGGAACGTCCTGCCGATGGAGGGCTAACGGTGGCCGGGGACGGGCGCGACGCGGGCTTCGACGACGGCCTCCTGCGCGACCGCCCCGCCGATCCGCTGCGCGGCACCTGGGTCTCCGATGAACTGCAGCACGCCCTGGTCCGGGTGGACGCGCTGACGCGCGAGCTCGAACACGTGGAGTCGGCGCTGCGCTCCCAGTCCGACGAGGTCGCCCGGCTCCACGATGCGCTCGCCCTCGTCGAGGGGCGCACGACGCGCCACGAGGTGGGGCAGGAGCAGACGCGCGAGGTGCGGCACGAGCTGGCGGAGATCGAGGAGCGCGTGGCGCAGGAGTCCGCGCTGCGGCGTGACCTCGCGGCGCAGGTGGAGCGGTTCCGCGGCCGGGACGCCGAGAACCAGCAGGAGCTGTTCCGCGCGCTGCAGGTCATCGCCTCGCGGCTGGACGAGATCGACGGCCGGGCGACGGCGGAGGCGCTGCGCCAGCGCCACCTCACGGAGGAGATCGCCGAGGTCGACCACGACCGGGACGGCGTCGACGACCGGCTCGATGCGCTCGAGCGCCGCGTGGCGGCGGAGTACGAGGGGAACCGGCACCTCGGCACGGAGGTCGCGCGGCTGGCCGCCAGCGTGACCGGGCTGATGTCCGCGATCGACTCGCTGGAGGCACGGTCGCGCGCGATCACAGTGGACCAGCACCGCCTGGACGAAGAGATCGCGTCGCTGCGCCAGATGAGCGACCACGATGTCGACCTGCGCGAGGTGGTCGAGCAGCAGCGCGCCATGCGCGCCCGCGTCGACGACCGGCTGGGCCAGGCGGAGGAGCTGGTCGCGGACCTCGCGCGCCAGGTGGCCGAGGGGGCCGAGTCGCGCGCGCTGCTGCAGCGGCAGGTCGCCGGCGAGGTGGAGCAACGGCGTGCGCTGAGCGCGCGGGTCGACGCGCTGCGGGATACGTTCATCGAGCACATGCGCCGGCAGTCGCAGGCACAGGAGCAGGGCCACCGCCGCGCGATCGAGGAGATCGAGCGGGAGATCCGCGCCTCCCGCCAGCTGCTGGTGCGGCTGTCCGAGGACACGGACGAATCAGAGCAGGAGCAGCCGCTGTGACCGGCGGCCTGACGGGGGAGACACTGTGACGACGGGGGAGACACTGTGACCTCGAACGCGACCTCCGCCGTGCCGCGGTTCATCCTCGAGCGGTATCGCGACCGGCTCCCGGTGACCGACCAGACGCCGATGATCACGCTCGGCGAGGGGGGCACGCCGCTGCTGCGCTCGCGGCACCTCGAGGCCGAGCTCGGCCTGCAGGAGCTGTACTTCAAGCTGGAGTACGTGAACCCGACGGGCTCGTTCAAGGACCGCGGGATGGTGATGGCCGTCGCGAAGGCGGCCGAGGATGGCGCTCGGGCCGTGATCTGCGCGTCCACGGGGAACACCTCGGCGGCAGCGGCGGCGTACGCCGCGCGCCACGGGCTGACCTGCTACGTCGTGGTGCCGAACGGCAAGATCGCGATGGGTAAGCTGGCGCAGGCGGTGATGCACGGTGCGGAGATCGTGCAGATCGACGGCTCGTTCGACGACGCGCTGAACATCGTGCGTGAGCTCTCCGAGAGCCGCGCGGTCGCCCTGGTGAACTCTGTGAATCCTCACCGGATTGAGGGGCAGAAGACGGCGGCGTTCGAGATCGTGGACGAGCTGGGCGACGCGCCGGACATCCTCAGCATTCCCGTGGGGAACGCCGGGAACATCACGGCCTACTGGCGCGGGTTCGTCGAGTACCACCAGACCGAGCGGTCGACCCAGCTCCCGCAGATGTGGGGCTTCCAGGCCGCGGGGGCGGCGCCGCTCGTGAGCGGCGCACCGGTGGCGAAGCCGGAGACGATCGCGACGGCGATCCGCATCGGCAACCCCGCCTCCTGGGACGGGGCGATCGAGGCGCGTGACGCCTCGGGCGGCGCGATCACGGCGGTGACCGACGAGGAGATCATCGAGGCGTACCGGCTGCTCGCCGCGCGCGAGGGTGTGTTCTGCGAGCCGGCCTCGGCGGCGTCGGTGGCCGGGCTGCTGCGGCGGCATCGAGAGGGCGCGGACCTCTCGGGGCGGGTCGCGGTGTGCGTGCTCACCGGGCACGGGCTGAAGGACCCGGACACGGCGCTGCAGGTGGAGGCGGTCCGGCACCAGGCGCCCGCCGAGGTGGACGCCGTCGCGCGGGTCCTGGGATGGGCGTAGACTCCACTTACGCGCAGTAATTACTACTGCGGCCCGAGGATCGACGGCGCCACGCCGGCCCTCCCCGGCACGGCCGCGACTCACGTATCGGAGCCGCGACCGGAAGACATCAGCTCCGCGGCACGGAGCGGGCCCGTCGGTCGGCGGCCCTGACGTGGGGAGCACCTCGGTGGATCGGACTGCTGCCATGACTGACGCGAGCCCTCGCGAGCCGGATCGTGACCGCCTGATGACGGCGATCGCTGAGATGATCGACGCGCTCGGCCTCGACACCGCGTCGGAGGGGCTGGCGGACACGCCGCGGCGGATCGCCGACATGTACCTCGAGCTCTTCGAGGGGCTGTGGCTGGACCCGCACGAGCCGCTGGCGGTGCAGTTCACCGAGGGCCACTCGGAGATGGTGATCCTGAAGGACATCCCGTTCTACTCGATGTGCGAGCATCACTTCCTGCCGTTCCACGGGCGCGCGCACGTGGGCTACCTGCCGGACGGGCGGATCGTGGGGCTCTCGAAGCTCGCGAGGGCCGTCGAGATCTACGCGCGGCGGCCACAGGTGCAGGAGCGGCTGACGAGCCAGATCGCGGACTGCCTGGAGCAGGTGATCGGCGCGAAGGGCGCCGGGGTCGTGATCGAGGCGGAGCACCTGTGCATGACCTCGCGAGGCATTCGCAAGCCGGGGAGCGCGATGGTGACCTCCGCGATGCGGGGGCGGTTCCGCGACGACGAGGCGACGCGGCAGGAGTTCCTCCGCCTGATCGGCCAGTAGGCGCGGCCGTTCCCGCGCGGGGACCCCGAGGATGACGACCAGCATGACCAGCGCACGACGCATCGCGATGCTCTCGCTCCACACCTCGCCGCTCGCGGCGCTGGGCGGGCGCGAGACGGGCGGGATGAACGTGTACGTGCGCGAGGTGGCGACGCGCCTCGGTGCGATCGGGGTGGAGGTGGACGTCTTCACACGGCGCGCGGACGCGACGCTGCCCGAGGTGACGGCGATCGCGCCGGGCGCGCGGCTGGTGCAGGTGGAGGCAGGACCGGTGGCGCCGCTCGAGAAGGAGGCGATGCCCGCGCTGACGCGGGCGTTCGCCGACGGCGTCGAGGCGTTCCGCGCCGGCGAGGGCGCGACCTACGACGCGATCCATTCGCACTACTGGTTGTCCGCGGATGCCGGCGACCTCCTCGCCGAGCGCTGGGACGTGCCGCACGCGGCGATGTTCCACACGCTGGGCGACGTGAAGCTGCGCGCGCGCGCCTCGGAGCGCGAGCCTCAGGTGCGGCTCGACGCCGAGCGCCACATCGTGCATCGCCTCGACCGCATCGTGGCGGCGACCGAGCACGAGCGCCGGCTGCTGCGCCAGATCTACCGCGTGCCGGAGTCGCGGGTGGCGGTGATCCCGCTCGGGGTGGACCTCGAGCAGTTCCGCCCGGGCGACCAGGGCGAGGCCCGACGACGGGTCGGCATCCCCGAGGGCGACCGGGTGATCCTCGCGATCGGGCGGATCGAGCCGCTGAAGGGGCTGGACGTGCTGATCCAGTCGCTGAGCGCGATGAGCACGGCCGGTCCGGTGGGCCTCTACATCATCGGCGGCGACGAGCGGGCGCGGCCCGAGCTGGACCGGCTCGCGGCGATCGCGCGCGCCTTCCGGGTCGAGGAGCACGTGCACTTCCTCGGCGCGCGTCCGCACGAGGAGCTGTGGGACTACTACGTCGCGGCGGACGTCGTGGCGGTGCCGTCGTTCTACGAGTCGTTCGGCCTCGTCGCGGTGGAGGCGATGGCATCCGGGACGCCGGTGGTGGCGTCGCGCGTCGGTGGCCTCGCGTCGACGGTGGTGGACGGGCGGACGGGGTATCTGATCGCCTGGCGCTGCCCGGAGCCGTTCGCGGAGAAGTTCGACCTCCTGTTCGCGAACGAGGAGCTGCGCCGTCACCTCGGCCGCTCCGCGCGGCAGCGGATGGAGGAGGGGTACTCGTGGGCGCGCGTGGCGGAAGCCGTCGCTGCGCTGTACGAGGAGCTGATCGCCGAGCACGCCCTCCCTTCGGAGGCGACTGCCTCTTAGCGTCGCGCGTTGGCTGACCGGGAGTCCGCTCCGCTACCGTCCCGGCACGAGCCGCAGCGACGGGAGCGCCTCATGGTCCAGGATCGAATGCGGGTGCGGGCGGAAGACGCCGTGGTCGTCGATGCGTCGGTGCTGCGCGCGCAGATCGTGGCGGTCTTCGTGGCGCGCGGGACGCCCGAGGAGCACGCGCGGATCGTGGCGGATGTCCTCGTGGCGGCCGACCTCCGCGGCGTCGACTCGCACGGGGCGATCAACACCGTGCGCTACGTGAACGACATCGACAGCGGCAACTACACGGTCCCGCAGGCGGTCGAGGTGGTCGTCGACACGCCGGCGATCGCGGTGGTGGACAACGGCGACGGCTTCGGGTTCGTCGGGGCGCACCGGTCGATGACGCTGGCGATCGAGAAGGCTCGGGCTGTGGGCGTCGGTCAGGTGGCGCTGCGGCGCGGCCACCACATCGGGATGGCGGCGTACTACCCGCTGATGGCGATCGAGCATGACCTGGTCGGGATGTGCGTGACGAACTCGACGCCGCACATGCGGCCGCCGGGCGGCCTCGGTGCGCGCGTGGGGACGAACCCGATCGCGTTCGCGGCGCCGGCGGGCGAGGAGCGCCCGTTCGTGCTCGACATGGCGACGACGACGGTGGCGAACGGGAAGATCCGCGTCGCGCATCGCCTCGGCCTGCCGCTGCCGGAAGGGTGGGCGGCGCGCACTGACGACGGCGCGCCGGTACTGGAGGCGCCGGCGACGAACGAGGCGTGGTGGACGCTGGAGCCGCTGGGGGGATCGCTCGTCCTCGGGGGCCACAAGGGGTACGGGCTTGGCGTGATGGTTGACGTCCTCGCGGGCGTGCTGGCCGGCGGCGGCTTCAGCCGCGAGCTGCCGGCGGGCCACAACCAGGCGTGGTTCATGGCAATCGACGTGGGGCGGTTCCGTCCGATCGCCGAGTTCAAGGCGCACATGGACGCGATGATCCGCGACCTGCACGCGACGCCGCCGGCGCCCGGCTCCGAGCGCGTGCTCGTCGCGGGCGACCCGGAGGCGGAGACCTTCGAGCGACGATCGCGGGAGGGCATCCCGCTGCAGCGTGGGCTGGTAGAGGAGATCCGGGCGAAGGCGGAGGAGCTGGGCGCGCCGGTGCTGATCTAGCGGGCGCGCAGGCCTCGGAGCGCGGTGACGCCGCCCCCGCGGACGCCTGCCCCGAGCATCAGGAGGCCGCTTCCGCCGCAGACGGCGAGGAGGATCCCCTGCGGTCCTCCCTGCCAGCGCACGAGCGCCGTCTCCACTGTCAGCCAGGCGAACATCATCGCGCCGTTGAGGACGGCGGCGGCCGCCCAGCCCCGATTCCCGAGCGCGAGCAGCGCTCCGAGCATGTTGCCGAGGCCGATCACGATGAAGAGGAACAGGCCCGGCACGAGGTAGTCGCCGAAGGGCGAGTGCTCCAGCCAGGCGGGGTCCATCCCGAAGCCCTCGGCGTCCGCGATGAGTGAGTAGCCGCCGAAGAGGGCGCCGATGCCCATCAGCGCCTGGGGCGCGGCGGCGAGGAGACGCAGGTCCGCTCCGTCCCGAGGGTGGATGGCAACAGCCATCGAGGTGCTCGCTCACTCCGCATGTCGCGGTGGGGTGCCTGGCGGATCGCCCTCTGCGGCGGGGCGCCGATCCTCCCCGGCGGGTGCGAGGGGAGGGCCGGTGCTCGAGAGGGCGACGTGGACGATAGGGAGCCCGCTGACGCGGATCAGCGGGCGGAAGTCCCGGCTGCGGGTGACGAACGGTCAGGGGCGATACACTCCCGCGCATGGTGAACCAGCGCAGCAGGAGCCGGCGCGTGCCGCAGCCTCGGGCAGCGGCGCCTCGCCGGTCCGGTCAGACCGAGATCGACCCCGCGAAGGACCTGATTGCGGAGGTGGGCTGGAAGTTCGCGAAGCGGGCGCTGTGCGTGTTCGCGCACCCGGACGACCTCGAGTTCTCCTCGGGGGGGACCGTGGCGAAGCTCTGCGCGGAGGGCTGGCACGTCGACATCATCGTGACGACGAGCGGGAACAAGGGCACGAAGGATCCGGACGTGACCGGTCAGATGCTGGCCGGTGAGCGTGAGGAGGAGGCGCGGAACGCTGCCGCCATCCTCGGCGCGACGGAGCCGGTGTTCTTCGGTTACCACGACGGTGGGACGACGAACGACGACGAGCTGCGGGCGTTGATCGTGCGGCACATCCGCCGGAGCCGCCCGGAGCTGGTGATCACGTGGGACGGGTTCCGGCCGGGCTTCAACCACCGGGACCACCGGGTGGCGGGCCAGGCGACGTACGACGCGATCTACCCGTCCTCGGACGATCACCTCTATTACCCGCTCGACAAGGAAGAGGGGCTGGAGCCGCACCGGCCGGCCGCGATGCTCCTCGCCGGGGGCGGGATGGCGACGACGCCGACCGCGGACTACCACGTCGACATCGGGGGGCACTTCCGGACGAAGATCCGGGCGATCCTGGCGCACACGTCGCAAATGGGCGGCCGGACCGAGTCGGATATGGTGAAGATGTATGAGGAACGGCGCGCGCAGGCGGTGGCGAACGGCGAGGATCCGAGCCTTCCGCCGCTGCGAGAGTCGTTCACCAGGGTGATCTTCAGGCGCTAACCGCTCTCCCCGCCCGAGACCGGGCAACAGGGCTCCTGGCGCCCTCCGGATCCCGGAGCAGGAGGCGCGCGCATGAACAACATCATCGACCTGTTCACGTTCATCGGGATCGGGGTCGTGATCGGCCTCGTCCTGGGCGTGGTGATCAACGTCATCGACGGTGAGGCGCATCCGGTGGTGACCGGGATGATCGTGGGCGCGGTGACGGGGATCGCGATCCTGCTGGTGCCGAAGCGGACGCAGCCGCCGCAACTCTGAGCGATCCTGCGTGGCGGCGCGCGGGCAGTGGTCGCGGCCCTCTCGCACATAGCGCGCGCGGGGCTATCCTCAGTGGGTTCGCGATGAGCGGGCTTCCGTCCCGACCCCGGGGTTCCCACATGCGGCGGGAACCGCTCCGACGGGACGGTGGCGCCTTCGTCTCCCCTGCTCGCAGGTTTGACACTGTCGTCAACTAGCCTCAGACTCAATCCTTGCGCCTCTAAACGGGCGCACATGGAACCCACGCGAATCGGTCGTGTGACCGACAGGCGTCGAATACCGCCGGCATTCAAGGGCGATCCGTCGCCCGCCGCGCAGGTTCGAGGCCAGGTCATCCGGCCGTTGTTGTTGCCATTTTGCGACCTTCGTTCCGCCCCGTGATTGGGGATGGGTGCGAGGGCATGGGGTAGGGAGTCGGCGTGCCGACGATCAACCAGCTGGTCCGCAGCCCGCGGGCCCAGGTCCGCAAGAAGACGAAGGCGCCGGCGCTGCGCTTCCGGTTCAACACGCTGAAGAACCGGATGGTGCGGAGCCCGAAGGGTTCGCCGCAGAAGCGCGGCGTGTGCACGCAGGTGCGCACGGTGACCCCGAAGAAGCCGAACTCGGCGCTGCGCAAGGTGGCGCGCGTGCGGCTCTCGAACAACATCGAGGTCACCGCGTACATCCCGGGCGAGGGTCACAACCTCCAGGAGCACTCGGTGGTGCTCATCCGTGGCGGTCGTGTGAAGGACCTCCCGGGCGTCCGCTACCACATCGTCCGTGGCGCGCTGGACGCGCAGGGCGTGAAGAACCGCAAGCGCGGCCGCTCCAAGTACGGCACGCGCAAGGGCGCGTAGCCCCCGAGGAACCTGAGAGAGCCACGATGCGACGTAACCGCGCTCCCGTCCGCCCCACTCACCCCGACCCGCGCTTCGGGTCTCGGACCGTGACCAAGCTGGTCAACATGCTCATGACGAGCGGCAAGAAGGGCACCGCCGAGAAGGTGGTGTACGGCGCGTTCGACCGGATCGAGGATGTGACCGGCCGCCGCGGCATCGACATCTTCGACCAGGCGCTGCGGAACGTGACGCCGGTGATCGAGGTGAAGCCGCGGCGCGTGGGCGGCGCGACGTACCAGGTGCCGGTGGACATCCGCGGTGAGCGCCGCCAGACGCTGGCGCTGCGCTGGCTGCGGGAGTCGGCCCGGCGCCGCTCCGGCCACTCGATGACCGAAAAGCTCGCCGCCGAGCTGCTCGACGCTGCCAACAACCAGGGCAACGCCGTGCGCCGCAAGGAAGAGACGCACCGGATGGCCGAGGCCAACCGGGCGTTCGTGCACTACCGCTGGTAGACGCCCGCCGGTAGCGCCCGCGAGGGCGCGCTGCGGAGAGTGGCGTCAGCCACCGGAGTTACGAGGAAGACGACATGCCCCGGACTGTCCCGGTCAAAGACATGCGCAACATCGGCATCATCGCGCACATCGATGCCGGCAAGACGACGGTGACCGAGCGCATCCTGTTCTACACCGGCCGCACTCACAAGATCGGTGAGACCCACGAGGGCACGGCGGTCATGGACTGGATGGAGCAGGAGCGCGAGCGCGGCATCACGATCACGTCCGCCGCGACGACCGCGCAGTGGTCCGGCAAGACGATCAACATCATCGACACCCCGGGCCACGTCGACTTCACGGTCGAGGTGGAGCGCTCGCTGCGCGTGCTGGACGGCGGCGTGGTGGTGTTCGACGGCGTGGCCGGCGTGGAGCCGCAGTCCGAGACGGTGTGGCGCCAGGCGGACAAGTACTCCGTGCCGCGCATGTGCTTCGTGAACAAGATGGACCGCATGGGCGCGAACTTCGAGCGCTGCGTGCAGATGATCAAGGACCGCCTGGGCGCGACGCCCGTGCCGATCCAGATCCCGATCGGCGCCGAGGACAGCTTCGAGGGCGTCATCGACGTCATCCAGATGAAGGAGATGACCTTCACCGGCGAGCGGGGCCGCGAGGCTTCCGTGGGTGAGATCCGCGACTCCCTCAAGGACGCTGCCCAGCAGGCGCGCGAGGTGATGTGCGAGCTCATCGCCGAGAATGACGACGAGGCGATGGAGGTCTACCTGGAGGGCGAGACGCTCTCCGACGAGCTGATCCACGCCGCGCTCCGCCGCGCGACCATCGCCGGCAAGATCACCCCGGTGCTCTGCGGTTCCGCGCTGAAGGACAAGGGCCTGCAGCCGCTGCTGGACGCCGTGGTCGCTTACCTGCCGTCCCCGGCTGACGTGCCGGCGGTGCCGGCCCACGCCGTCGACGACGAGTCGGTGATCATCGAGCGCCACCCGGACGACGCGGAGCCGCTGACGGCGATCGCGTTCAAGGTGGTGGCGGACCCGTTCGTCGGGCGTCTCGTGTTCTTCCGCGTCTACTCGGGCGTGGTGCGCACGGGCGACCAGATCCAGAACACCACGCGCGGGAAGCGCGAGCGCTTCGGCCGCATCGTGAAGATGCACGCCGTCAGCCGCGAAGAGGTGGACGAGGTGTTCGCGGGCGACATCGCCGCGGCGATCGGCCTCAAGGACACGTTCACGGGCGACACGCTCTGCGACCGGGAGAACCCGGTGCTGCTGGAGTCGATCACGTTCCCGGAGCCGGTCATCACGATCGCGGTCGAGCCGAAGACGCGCGAAGACCAGGCGAAGATGGGCGAGGCGCTGCAGAAGCTGGGCGAGGAAGACCCGACGTTCCGCGTGCGGAACGACCCGGAGACCGGCCAGACCGTCATCTCCGGCATGGGCGAGCTGCACCTCGAGGTCATCGTTGACCGCATGAAGCGCGAGTACAAGGTCGAGGCGAACACCGGCAAGCCGCAGGTGTCGTACCGCGAGACGGTGACGCGCCCGGCGCGCGCCGAGGGCCGCTTCGTCCGCCAGACCGGCGGCCGCGGCCAGTACGGCCACTGCGTGCTCGAGATCGCGCCGCGCCAGCCGGGCGAGGGCTTCGAGTTCGAGGACAAGACCGTCGGCGGCTCGATCCCGCGCGAGTACATCGGTGCGGTCCGCCGCGGCGTCGAGGGCGCCCTGGGGTCTGGCGTGCGCGCCGGCTACCCGGTGGTGGACGTGAAGGTCGCGGTGGTGGACGGCTCGTACCACGAGGTCGACTCGAACGAAATGGCGTTCGAGACGGCGGGCTCGATGGGTATGCGCGAGGCGCTGGCCGCGGCCGGCTCCGTGCTCCTGGAGCCGATCATGAAGGTGGAGATCACGACGCCCGAGGACTACTTCGGCGACGTGCTGGGCGACGTGTCCAGCCGCCGTGGACTGGTCCAGGGGTCGGACACGGTGGCGAACACCCGCGTGATCCGCGCGTTCGTGCCGCTGTCCGAGATGTTCGGGTACACGACTGACCTGCGGTCGATGACGCAGGGTCGGGCGACCTCCTCGATGGAGTTCGACCACTACGAGCAGGTGCCCGCGAACATCGCGGACGAAATCAGCAAGGCGAAGGCGTCCTAACAGGACCCGTGACTCGAGACGCGTTCTCGACCAATCACTCTGGGAGATAGGTAGACAACGATGGCCAAGGGCGTATTCGAGCGGACGAAGCCCCACCTGAACGTGGGGACGATCGGGCACGTGGACCACGGGAAGACCTCGCTGACGGCGGCGATCACGAAGACGCTGTCGCTGCGCGGGTTCGCG
>JBFWOO010000015.1:0-11079 GCA_050250415.1 Dehalococcoidia bacterium
CTGGCAAGGGGAGGGGGTTGGGAGAGGGGCTACACCCTCTCTGACCTCCCCTGCTCTCGGTCGAGGCACGGAGCCCGGGACCGCGACGCCCCACCCGCACGCCAGCGGCCGACGCCCGCCGGCCGCTCCCACGTCCGGAAGCCCCCTCCCCCGGAAAGGGGAGGGGGTTGGGGGAGGGGCTACACCCTCTCTGATCTCCCCCTCCCGCGCCGGGAGGGGGCCGGGGGGTGGGCCGCCTCGCACCCTCCTCGAAGCAATCGAGGCAGCACGATGACCGAGCCGCGATCCTGGCCCGACCGCTTCTTCGTCGAGTTCAACCTCGACCGCCCCTGCCCGCTCGACTTCGCGGACGACCCCGCGATCGTCCTCTTCTTCATCTCGTGGGCCTACAGCGCCGAAATGGGCGGCAGCCACGAACTCGCCCAGGCCGCCAGCCACCTCCGCCGCCAGCTCAAAGTCGACCTGCGACCCGTCTACCGCTACGCCGACCGCAACGTCGAAACCCCACAGGACCGCATGGAACTCGAACAGTCCTGGCAGCCCGCCGCCGCCCTCGCCGCCTGCGCCCGCCAGGTCGCCGACCACTGGGAGCACCCGGATGCTGCCCTCGCCCCCATCGTCGTCGGCTACGAACACCTCGCCCCACGCCTCCGCGAGCTTGCCGCCATGTGCGACTGGGCCGTCGCCGAGGGCGGCCCCGACGCCCGCGTCCGCATGACCTTCGACCTCGAGAACACCGAGCAGCACACCCCGCGCCCGCCCGGCTACTAGCGCCGCCCCACCCCCCACCCGTACTAGTAACGCTCGAGGATCGCCTTCATCTGCGCGATCTCCTCCAGCTGAGTCTTGATGATCCCGTCGCACAGGTCCGCGATCTCCGGGTCCGTGATGTTCGCCTCCTGGCACACCAGCACCGCCCGCGAATGGTGCGGGATCATCGAATGCAGGAACCCCTCGTTCCCCACGAACGTCTCCACGCGCCCCATGACGAAGAACACCACCGCCAGCACCACGAACCCCGCGGTCAGCGCGGCATTCAGGCGGCGGTCGGGGAACATCCCCCACATCCCCACCATCATCACAGCGCCCATCGTCGAGACCATGATCAGCGACAGATAGAAGTTGCTCAGGTTCACGTAGAAGTGATCCCACACGTCGATCTGCGCCATCGACAGCAGGAACATCAGCACCAGGCTCGTCGCCAGGATCAGCCCGAACCGCCAGTACATCGCGTACATCCGTCACCTCCTCCCCGCACCCTGCCGTGCGAGGAATGACGGACGCATCAACCACGCGGAAGCGGACCTATTGCGACGGCAAGACGATCCGAGGCAGCGGCCTGCCGATGCCATCGAGCGCGAGCGCGCGGGTCTCACCCGCGCAGCGCAGCGTCAGCTCGCGGATCCGGAGCGCCGGCGTGACGTACTCCACCCGCACCGCTCCCGCTCCCACCGCGTACACCAGCCACCACGTCCGCGCGTTGCGCTGATAGACCCCGTCCAGGCGTCCCTCCGCCGCGAGGAGCGCGAAGACCTCCGCCGGCTGCTCCGGCAGCGACGAGCACCCGCGCACAGAGAACGGGAACTCGAGCAATGGCTCGACGAGCGAGCTGTCCCCGCTGGCAAGCGCGCGGAGGACCGGCGCAAGCAGCGCCGCCACCCGCTCCTCGTACGGCGTCGCCGGTTCGTACCACGGCCCGACCATCACCTCCGCGCGCAGGAAGTCCGCCCGCGTCTCCAGGTCGATGATGCAGCCGGTCTGCACCACCTCGATCATCCCGTCCCGCATCCACAGCTCAACGCCTTCCGGGTGGTCAAGGTCGCCGTGGAACAGGAGGTGGACCACGCCGCCGGATCCATCGAGGGCCGCGTACAGGCCGTCCTGCGCCTCCACGAACAGCTCGATGAGTGCCCGCGGTCGCGTCGTGAGGAAGCCCTCGCAGCTCGCGCCGCTCGCCACGGTGAGCATCGTCCCCGGCTCGACGCCCTCGTCCGAGCACAGCGGAGGCGATCCGATCCCCTGCGACTCCGTCGCGCACTCCACCTGCTCGAGCCGCTGCGCCGCCGCCAGTGAGTCGACGTCGCCCGCCTCCACCGCCTCGATGATCGCGTCGAGGTCGGCGTCGCCCGTCCGTCTCGGCCCGGGTGGCGAAGGCGGTGTCGGGGTCGGCGTCGGGAGGACAGTCGAGGTGGGCGCGGGCGTCGCCGACGTCACGGCGGAGGCCTCCGCCTCGCGAGCCGCGAGCGCCGCCTCGTACTCCGTGTCCCCCTTGTCCTCGCACCCCACCCCGAAGCTCACGAGGGCAGCCGTCGCGACGATCCACAGGGTGCGGCGCACGGACTACTCCTCGCGGACCTCGATCGCCGGAAGCGGCTCGCCGTCCCAGAGCACCATCTGCTCGACACGCGGCTGGCAGCCAAACCATACCGCCGTCACGTTCCCCTCGGCGGTCACATGGAGGCGCACCCCCGCCTGCACATCGGAGGGCGCACCCCGCAGCTCGTACACCAGCCAGTACGCCCCATGCTGGTACAGCTCCGACTGGGACGGCTCCGAAGGCGCCTCCACCACGGCGTACAGCTCCGGGACCTGGTCGAGGAAGAACCGCAGCGGCGGCAGCGGATCGCGCTCCAGCGCGCCCTCGCAGTACGCGATCGGGAACACCGACACCGCGGTCCCCGGCGTCTCGCCCTTCGCCGCATTGCACTCGACGCCGCTCGGGCCCATCAGCGGTGGCTCCTCACACGCCACCGGCGGCAGGTCCTGCATCGCCCGCTGCGCGCTCTCCGCGAGCGGCGCGACGTCGTACGTCGCCACCGCGGCGAGGATGCCGTCCACCGCCTCGATGCCCGTCGACGGTGCCGGCGCGGCCTCCGGCGCCGGCTCATCCCACGGCCCCGCCATCAGCTCGACGCGGAACGCCGAGATCGCGAGCAGGTCGTCCAGCGTCCCGCCGCACCCCTGCACCAGCCGCGTGATCCGCCCGTCCGCCACCTCGAGGTAGGACGCCCAGTCCTCCCCGACCGTCGTCGAATGAAACACGATCAGGTACTCCGGAGACGGCCAGCCGTCGGTGACGACCTCGCCCTGGACCTGGAGGACACCCCACGCGCCGGCTGCGTCGTACGCGAACGTCCCGAGGGCCTGCGTCGGCGTGTTCGTCCACGCCCCCTCGCAGGAGGCGGTCGGGAACACCCGCAGCACGGAGCCCTCAGGCATCCCGTCCTCGCACTTCGGCGGCCCGCCCAGCCCCTCAGCCGTGGTGCAGCCGATCTCCTGGACCTCCGCCAGCGCACCCAGCGCGAGCACGTCGCGCGACTCCACCGCCTCGAGGATCGAGTCGAGCTCGGCGACGCCGGAGCGTCGCGCGTCCTGGGACGGTGGCGCCGACGGCGCCGCAGTCGAGGAGGGCGTCGGCGACGCCGTCAGCGTGATCGTCGCCGTCGGCACGATCGGCGATGCCTCACCATCCTCGTCGCTGCTGCACGCGACGAGCGTGAGCGAGGCCGCGGCCGCCAGCGCCACAACGGCGAGCGATCGCAGCGCGCGCAGGGAGGACGGCAACGTCGGACGGGATGGTGCGGACATGGGGCGGCTCCGTCGGGTGCGTGGCTTCTCTCCTCAGAACGCCCCACTGCCGCGTTCTGTTCCCACCGCCTCGATCCCACCCTCCGCCAATGCGACCATGTCGCGCGATGAACCACGACGCCCGCACCAGCACCATCCCCCAGCGCGCCGAGGAATACGAGCGCTGGCTCCGAGGCTCCAGCCTCTCCGCCTTCGGCTTCCGCTGGATGATGGGCCCCGGCCAGTGGGCGGTGAACCTCCCGCTCTACCGCCTCCCGAAGAACCTCAAGCTCGACCACTCCACGAAGCTGCTCGACATCGGCTGCGGGCGCGGCAACATCCTCCGCACCCTCGACGACCAGCTCGGCTGCGACGTCCCCCCGGTCGGCCTCGATGTCTCCCACGCCATGCTGGAGCTCGCCCGGCGCGATGAGGACAACCCGCTCCGCCACGCCGGCTTCGTCCAGGGCTCGGCGACGACCCTCCCGTTCCGGGACGGCTCGTTCAACCTCGTGCTCTGCGGCCACCTCGTGAAGCACTTCGACGACATCGACACCCTCGGCCTCTTCGCCGAGATCCGCCGTGTCCTCGAACCCGGCGGGCTCGCCGTCATCTGGGAGTTCGGCCCGACCGGCAACCCCCGCCTCGACGCCTGGAACGCGCGCGTCGTCTCCACCGGCGTGAAGCAGCCCCGCCTCCGCTCCCAGCGCACCCTCAAGCGCCTCGCCTCCGACGCCGGCTTCGAGTTCGTCCGTGACGCCGACCTCCGCCCCTTCCTCCTCCCCCCCATCCCCCGCTCCTCCATCCTCGTCGGCCGCCCGCCCGAGGGTTACTCCGCCGCCCCCGACCCGCGCCCCTAGCGCCCCCTCCAACGTCCGTCCCCCTCAAGGGGAGGGGGACGGTGGGGCTGAGCCCGCGGCGCACCGACACCCGACCGGCCGTCGCTACCACACGAAGAAGGCCCCCTCCCGGGAGCCCATCCACCACCACCAACTACCGATGACATCGAGCGCAGCAGGCCCTCAGCGATACAACCCCAGCCGGTCCATCACCTCCCGCACGCCGTGCGGCACCAGCTCATCCGTCGACTCCCCCGCCGCCAGCCGCCGGCGGATCTCCGTCGCCGAGACATCCAGCTGCGGCATCACCACGAAGTCGACCAGCCCCTCGATCCCCGGGATCGCCCGCCGCACCTCCCCGGAGAGCAGCGGCCCCTCCGTGTCCGGCCGCCGCGCCACCGCCAGCCGCGCCAGCGCGAGGATGCGCTCCGGCTCGCGCCAGTACGGCATGTCCGCCAGCGCGTCCGCCCCCAGGATGAACCACCACCGCTCGCCCGGCTGCACCAGCGCCGCCAGCGTGTCCGCCGTGTAGGACGCCCCCACGCGGTCCACCTCGATCGCCGAGACCGACGCCCAGGGCAACCCCGCGACGGCCGCGCGCACCATCTCCAGCCGCGCCGCCGCCGGCGTCACCGCGCGGTCCCGCTTCCGCCACGGGTCTCCGGCCGGCACGAACACCACGCGGTCGAGGTCCAGCGTGCGCCGCGCCGCCTCCGCGAGCGCCAGGTGCGCGTTGTGCGGCGGGTCGAACGTCCCGCCCAGCATCCCGATCCGCGGCGCCGACGGCCCGTCGTCCGGGATCGAGGTCGGGCCCGGCCCCGCGGGCGTGCCGGGCTGCCGGGTCACTCCTCCCACCGCACCTCCACCTCGCCCACGCGGACGAGGTCGCCGTCGCTCACGCCCAGCCGGCGCAGCGAGCGGTGCACGCCCATCCGCCGCAGCCGCCCGAAGAACTCCTCGCGCGGTGCGCGGTCGTGCAGGTCCAGCGTCAGCGCCAGCCAGTTTGGCGTCGGCCCGTCGATCACCGCCACGCCGTCCTCGTCCAGGTACGCCTCGTAGCGGCCCGCGCGCCGCGGCTCCGGTGTCAGCACCGGGATCTCCCGTGCCGACGCGGCCGCTTCCTCCTCCTGCACGCGCCGGAGCAGCCACAGCGCCTGCTGCGCCAGCTCCCGCGTCCCCTCGCCCGTCGCCGCGGAGATCGCGAAGCGCGGGACGTCGAGGGCGGCCAGCCGCTCCTCGAGCAGCTCGATGTGCGCCACCGCGTCCGGGTCGTCGACCTTGTTCAGCGCCAGGATCTGCGGCTTCTCCGTGAGCCCGTGCCCGAACTCATCCAGCTCGCGGTTGATCAGCTCGTAGTCCGCGATCGGGTCCTCCGCGGTCATGTCCAGCACGTGCACCAGGACGCGCGTGCGCTCGATGTGCCGCAGGAACTCGTGCCCGAGGCCCACCCCCGCACTCGCCCCCTCGATCAGCCCCGGCATGTCCGCCGCCACGAACGCGTCGTCGCCCACGTTCACCACGCCCAGCTCCGGCTGCAGGGTCGTGAACGGGTACGACGCGATCTTCGGACGCGCCCGGCTCCATGCCGTCAGCAGCGTCGACTTCCCCGCGTTCGGCAGCCCGACGAGCCCGACGTCCGCGAGCAGCTTCAGGTCGAGCCGCAGCCGCACCCGGTCCCCGGGCGACCCGCGCTGGGCGAACTTCGGCGCCTGGCGCGTCGGGTTCGCGAACCGCTTGTTGCCCCACCCACCGCGGCCCCCGCGCGCCACGACGAGCGTCGCGCCGTCCTCGTTCAGGTCGCCCAGCTCCTCGTCGGTCTCGGCGTCGTACACCACCGTCCCGATCGGGACCGGCAGCGTCAGCGATGCGCCCGAGGCGCCCTTGCGGAGGTTCGGGCCGCCGGAGGCCCCCGACTCCGCACGCCGCACGCCGCCGTCCGAGTACACGTCCAGCGTCGACATCCGCCGCTGCGCTTCGAGGATCACGTTCCCCCCGCGCCCGCCGTCTCCGCCGTCCGGACCGCCGCGCGGCACGAACTTCTCTCGGCGGAACGACACGATGCCGTCCCCGCCGTCGCCGGCCGCTACCTCGATCTCGATCTGGTCGATCATGAACGGTCGTTCCTGCCGCATCCTCCAAGGAGGGGGGTCGGGTGTGGATGTGGAGATCAGGATTCCACAGTCGAGGTGAAGGAACCCGCGATCAGATCGTCGTCATCGTAGTGGTGTGGATCGTGTGGACGCCCGCCGCTCCCCGCTGCGGCTGCTGGCGATCCCCGTTCACACCCCCTGTCGCCACCTTCGGATGCGATGGGGCTGCCACGGGGATCAATCCCCAGTCTCGTCCGGGGTTGGTTGCCCGGCGAACCGCCCGGAGTTTGAGAAGCGCACAGTCTCCACATCTATCCACGAAAGCGTGGCACTTTGTCCACAGATCGACGCAAAGAAATGAGCAGATGCGTGCTCAATTTCGCGGTAAGCCCGTGGTCAGGATTGGTGGATAACAGGGTCGCGCTCGGACGCTGCCTCGGACGATCGTGCGAGCAAGGCGCGTGCTCGGAGCACGCCGGCGTCACGCGATGCGGCGCGACTGCTCGATCATCTCCCGCAGGCTGGCGATGTCACGCCGCGTCTCCGGGTCCACGCTCAGCGACTTCTCCATCTTCCGCCACCCGTGGTGCACGGTGGAGTGGTCGCGGCCGCCAAGGGCGTGCCCGATCTCGACCAGCGAGCGGTGCGCCAGCTCGCGCATCAGGTACATCGCGATCTGACGCGGGTACGCTACCCGCTTCTCACGGCTCGTCGACAGCAGTCCGTCGCGGTCGATGTCGAAGTAGCGGCAGACGATGTCCATGATCAGCTCGGGCGACGGCGGCAGCTTCGGCTCGTTCGTCTCCAGCGATGCCAGGGCGGACGCCACGACGTCCGGCGAGAGCGGCTCGCCCGTGAGCCGCGAGTACGCCACGACGCGCGTCAGTGACCCCTCCAGCTCGCGGATGTTGTTCTTGAACCGCACCGCGATCGCGTGCAGCACATCGTCCCGCACGCGGATGTTCTGCTCCGCCGCCTTGTGACGCAGGATCGCGACACGCGTCTCCATGTCCGGCGCCTGCAGGTCGGCGATCATCCCCCACTCGAACCGTGTCCGAAGACGGTCCTCCAGCTGCGCGATGTGCGCCGGGCTCTTGTCCGACGTGATCACGATCTGACGCCCGGCCTCGTATAGCTCGTTGAAGGTGTAGAAGAACTCCTCCTGCGTCTGCTCTTTGCCGGCGATGAACTGGATGTCATCGATGAGCAGCGCGTCCGCGGAGCGGTATCGCCCGCGGAAGTCGTCCATCTTCCGTCCCTGGATCGAGGTGATCAGCGCGTTCGTGAACGCCTCCGCGCTCAGGTAGACGACGTGCATCCCCTTCTCGATCAGCGAATGGCCGATCGCGTGCAGCAGGTGCGTCTTGCCCAGGCCGGCCGCCCCGTAGATGAACAGCGGGTTGTACAGGCGCCCCGGCTCGCGGGCCACGCCCTCGGCGGCCGCGAACGCCAGGCGGTTCCCCGGCCCCACGATGTAGTTCGCGAACGTGTACCGCTCGCGCAGGCGCGGACGCTGCTGCGCCGCGCGCGGCGTGTCGCCCGCCGGCGTGTGCAGCGCCGCCACCGCGCCCTCGTCCGGACGGAGCGGCTCGAAGCGGACCTCGATCTCGCCGCCGTTCAGTTCCGCCAGCGTCCGCAGGATCGCCGGGCGCAGACGCTTGTGCAGCCACTCCGTCACGAACTCGGACCGCGTCCCCACCACCAGCACGTCGTCACCGTCCAGGCGCATGCCCACGGTGCCGTCCAACCACGTGTCGTAGTTCGCGCGGGATACCTGAGTCGAGAGGACCTTGAGGGCGGCTTGCCAGAGTGCGGAGGGTTCGTCGTGCAACGCCGTCAGCCCTCCGCGGCTCATTCAGCTCAGCAAAGGCGCACGCTAGCCCACCCTCGACGTCGCATGACAATCGAGTTCCACGGAGGTCGGGTACCTGGAGATGTCCCGCCGGGAGGCTGTCAGGGCCTGGGCCGCCGCTGCGTCAGTTCCGTCTGCTTCATATTCGGCCGGGCCACCGTCTTGCCGCAACGAGCGGGCCGACAGCCGAACGACCCGGACAATAGCACCGCCCGATCTGGCCGATCAAGGCTCTTATGTGAGGTCGCCAGCCGTTTTCGTTACAGGGATCGAAACTCTTCATAACGCGCCGTCCTCCGCCGCCCCGGTCGCTATACTGCGCGCCTCTGTGGGCCGAACGCCGACCGGACGACCGGCGGTGGAATCGACGGACTGCTGCCATGACCCAACCCGATCTCAACCCCGCACGCGCCGAGGACGGCGATCCCGAAGGCGCTACGGACGGCCTGCTCCTCGCCATCGACATCGGCAACACCAGCGTCGCCATCGGCGTCTTCGACGGCGCCGAGGAGGTCGCGGCCTTCCGCGTCGCCTCCGACCAGGACAACTTCCCGGACGAGTACGCCATGCTCCTGCTCGGCCTGCTCGCCACCCGCGACATCAAGCCGCGCGACGTCACCTCGGCGGTCATGTCCAGCACGGTGCCGCCGCTGATCAACACCTTCCAGCTGGTCTGCCGGAAGCACTTCAACGTCGAGCCGCTCGTCGTCGGACCCGGCGTCCGCACCGGCGTCCGCGTCCTCTACGACAACCCCCGCGAGGTCGGCCCGGACCGCATCCTCCACGCCGTCGCCGCCCTCGAGGCGTACGACCCGCCGATGATCATCGTGGACCTCGGCACCGCCTGCGTCTTCGACGCCGTCTCCCGGGACGGCGACTACCTCGGCGGCGCGATCGCCCCCGGCATCGGCCTCGCCTCGCAGGCGCTCTTCACCCGCGCCGCCATGCTCCACCGCGTCGGCCTCGAGCAGCCCGCCAGCCCCATCGGCCGCAACACCGTCCATTCGATGCAGTCCGGCATCTTCTTCGGCTACGTCGAGATGGTCCGCGGCATGGTCCGCCGCTTCAAGGCCGAGATCGGCGAGGAAGCCCTCGTCATCGGCACCGGCGGCTACGTGAAGATCCTCGCCGAGGAGGCCGGCTGC
Organism: Dehalococcoidia bacterium; assembly: GCA_050250415.1. GTDB lineage: Bacteria > Chloroflexota > Dehalococcoidia > UBA2979 > UBA2979 > W-Chloroflexi-9. Next base: position 9,494 of record JBFWOO010000015.1, read on the forward strand.
TTCGACGTCATCGAGCCAGACCTCAACCTCACCGGGCTGCGCATCGTCTGGGAGCAGAACCAGTGACCGAACCCCTTCCGCTACCCGGCCGCGATGGCGACCCGCTCCGCGGCGCCCATGTCGTCCTCGGCGTCACCGGCTCCATCTCCTGCTACAAGGCCGTCGAGGTCGCCAGCCGCCTCGTCCAGGCGGGCGCGATCGTGGACGTCGCCCTCACCTCCCACGCCGCCGAGTTCGTCACCCCGCTCACCTTCCGCTCCATCACCGCGCGCGAGCCCTACGGCGACATGTGGCGCCCGCACGGCGAGTACGGCGAGGCACACGTCGAGCTCGCCCGACGCGCGCGCGTCATGGTGATCGCCCCCGCCACCGCCTCCTGCCTCGCTCGCCTCGCTCACGGCCTCGCGGACGACATGGTCTCCCTCACCGCGATCGCCACCACCGCGCCCCTGCTCATCGCGCCCGCCATGGACGCCCAGATGTGGGAGCACCCCGCCACGCAGGCCAACGTCGAGCTGCTCCGCCAGCGCGGCGTCCAGTTCCTCGGCCCCGCCTCTGGCCGCCTCGCCTCGGGCCGCGTCGGCTCCGGCCGCCTCGTCGAGCCCGCAGAAGTCGTCGACCGGGCCCGCGCCCGACTCGCCCGCGAGGGCGGCGACTACACCGGCCGGAAGGTCGTCATCAGCGCCGGCGGCACCCACGAGTACATCGACCCCGTCCGGTACATCACCAACAAGTCCTCCGGAAAGATGGGCTACGCCCTCGCCGAGGCCGCCCGCGATCGCGGCGCCGAGGTCGTCATCGTCTCCACCGTCTCCCAGCCCATCCCGGCCACCGTCCGCGTGGTCTCCGTCGAGTCCGCGCTCCAGATGCAGGAGGCGGTCCTCGCCGAATGCGCCGACGCCGACGCGCTCATCATGGCCGGCGCTGTCGCCGACTACCGCCCCGCCTCCTCCTCCGACCACAAGATCAAGCGCGAGACCGCCGGCGACATCTCCATCGACCTCGTCGAGAACCCGGACGTCATCGCCTCCGTCCCCACCGACAATGCTCGCCCCGGCGGCCTCATCAAGGTCGCCTTCGCCGCCGAGACCAATGACCTCCTCGCCAACGCCCAGCGCAAGCTCGCGAAGAAAGGCGCCCGCTTCGTCGTCGCCAACGACGTCACCGCCACCGACGCCGGCTTCGGCGTCGACGACAACCGCGTCACCATCCTCGACGACGCCGGCGGCCAGACCGACTACCCCCTCATGAGCAAGTACGCCGTCGGCCACACCATCCTCGACCGCCTCAAGACCTACCTCGACGCCAGGTAGCCCAGCCCCACCCCACCGCCTCGAGGATCACCAGCGCCCCCACGCGGACGCTCCGGAAGCCCCCTCCCCCGGTAAGGGGAGGGGGTTGGGGGAGGGGCTACACCCTTCCTAACCTCCCCCTCCCGCGCCGGGAGGGGGCCGGGGGGAGGGCCGCCATGCGCCCGCCCCGCCGCGCCGACGTCCCCCACCGCCTCGAGGATCACCAGCGGCCCCACGCGGACGCTCCGGTAGCCCCCTCCCCCGGTCAGGGGAGGGGGGGGGGGGAGGGGCGGC